>NZ_PNLB01000018.1 GCF_013822795.1 Phenylobacterium sp.
GTACATCCTGCGGTCCTGGAGCCTGGTGAAGATGGGCACCACCGCCGCGCAGAAGAAGCTGTTCTTCAACCTGCGCAAGGCCAAGAGCCAGATCAGCGCCTTCCAGGACGGGGATCTTCATCCCGACCAGGTCAGCCAGATCGCCACCAAGCTGGGCGTTCTGAACGAGGAAGTGATCTCGATGAACCGCCGGCTGTCCGGTCCGGACGCCTCGCTGAACGCGCCGCTGCGCGCCGACGGCGAGAGCGAATGGCAGGACTGGCTGGAGGACGAGACCTCGGTCAGCCAGGAAACCTATGTCGCCGAAAATCAGGAGCGCACGCAGCGCATGACCCTGATGGAAGCGGCGATGACCGAACTGTCGGACCGCGAACGTCACATCCTGACCGAGCGGCGGCTGAAGGATAACCCGACCACGCTCGAAGAGCTGGCCGCGGAGTACGGCGTCAGCCGTGAACGCGTCCGCCAGATCGAGGTCCGGGCCTTCGAGAAGCTGCAGAAGTCGGTGACCGCCGCAGCCCGCGACAAGAACCTGATCGAAGCCTAAGGGCGAAGATCTTCGACTGAACGAGAAGCGTCGCAATCCCCAGGGTTGCGGCGCTTTTTGCTTTTCGCCTCCCGCGACTGAGCCGCCGCTCAGAGAAATTCGCTCACGAGGGGCACGCGCCGCAGCCCGCGCACGATCGCAAAGCTGAGCACGAGACCAAGGACGCTGACAGCGCCGAACCTGGCCCAGCCGCCGACGGATGTCGCCTCGAGCGCGAACTGCAGTCCGACGACCAGGAAGACGTGGATCAGATAGACGCCGAAGGCGTCGCGAGCCAATTCCGAGAGCATCGTCGAAGGCTGGTCCAGGAGCGCCCTGGACAGAACCAGCAAGCCAACGCTGAGGCCGATCCCGATGACCGCCTCCTCCGCCAGCCAGGCCCAGGAGGGCATCGGCACAAGCCAAGGCTGGACGAGGCGCAGACAGGCGGCGGCGAGCCCCAGGACCAGCCAGACCAGGCCGCGCCCGGTCGGGAAGGTCTGCAGCCAGCCGGACCGGCCAGCGGCCAGCCCTCCCGCGAACAGCAGAAGGTACTGCGGCAGCCGGCCGGCCTCCACCCGGACCAGCGGCGCCAGATCCGCCCAAAGCCCGACCGGATACCAGATGCGGACGATGGCGCTGGTTGCAGCCAGCGCCGCCGCCGCGGCCAGCAGCGCCAGGTGGCCGGGAGGCTTTGGAGTCGCCGCAGCGGGACGGCGCCAGACCATGCGGCAGGCTCCGTAGGCCGCGACCATCACGAGCAGCCAGGAGAGGAACCAGAGATGTCCGACTTGGAAGGCGCCGGCCCCGACATAGTCCCGCAGCATGTAGGTGACGAAGGCGTCGCGCCGCGGCCCCGTGGCGTAGCTGATGGGTCCGAAGACCAGCACAGACAGGAACACCAGCGGCGTCCCTAGCCGGAAGACCCGCGCGCAGACCGCCTTGAACGCCCCGAGGCGATCGACCGCGAGGGGCAGGAAGAGACCCGAAATCAGGAAGAACAGCCCCATGAAGAAGGCGCCGTTGATCTCGAAGAACGCGCCGAGCGGTAGGCCTGCGGCGGCGCTCCGCAACGGCCAGTCCTCAGGCGGGCCATAGGGCTGCCCGGCATGGTGCACGACGACGAGCGCGACCAGCAGCAGCTTCAGCTGGTCCAGATAGGCCAGCCGTGAGGCGGCGCCGGTGGGGAGGTCTTGCGGGGAGCGGGACATCAGCTGACGATACCCGCCGGCGGCGGCCGCCAACTGTCAGGCCCTTGACAGTTGGTCCTGGCAATCCGCACCACGGAGCATGCCCCCCGTTCTGGCGCCCCGCGAAGTTCTGCAGCTGAACCCCTGGTTTCGCAGCTTGCCGCCCGCGCTCGCCGACGGACTGATCGCGGAAGGCGCCGTCCTGCGGCTGCGGGACAAGCTGATCTTCGCCCAGGGCGACCCGCCGAACGGCCTGTTCGCGCTGCTGGCCGGCGAGGTCCACGTCAGACACGCCAGCGAGGACGGCGGCGCCTCGGTTCTCGAGATCGTGCGCCCGGGCGGCTGGTTCGGCGACACCGGGATGCTGGACCATGAGCCGCGCTCGTCCGACGCCCTGGCGGTGGGCCGAGCGATGCTGCTGCAGGTCTCGCGCCCGGGGTTCGACAAGCTGACGGCCGACAGGGAGCACTTTGCCTGCTTCACCCGCCGGATCTGCTCGCAGTATCGGCAGGCCCTGACCTACATCGTCAGCACCTCGCGCCTGCCGCTCAAGGTCCGGCTCGCCAAGCGCCTGGCGAACCTTGCCGAGGGGCATGGGGTGAAGACCAGCGCCGGCGTGCGCATCGATCTGCGGCTCTCCCAGGAGGCGCTGGCCGAAATGCTCGGCGTGTCCCGACAGAGCCTGAATCCGGTTCTCCGCCAGCTGCAGGCGGAGGGTTTCATCTCCCTCGGCTACGCGACCATCGTCGTCTGCGACGTCGCCAAGGTCGCGGCCCTGGCGGAGTCCGCCGTCCTGGAACTCAAGTAGCCGCGGCGCCCAACCTCCGCTGCAACCGGGATCGGCAGGCGTGCAGAAAATCTGCCGCCAGAAGCGGCAGCCCCCAAATATGCTGAAAGCGTCAAAAAGTGGGGGTGAATAATTGCGCGACATGGATTGAGCAATTCTGGCGCATTTCCAAGAGATACTGACTAACCCCCAACAATCTTGACCGTGACTATCCCCGCAGCGCCGCAGCATTCCGCGTCGCTTCTATGGGGATAGGAATGAACACCGTAAAACTTGGTACAACTCTGCGCGGCCTTTTGCTGGCTAGCGCCCTTGCAGCGCCCGCGTCGGGCGCGATGGCTCAGCAGATCGACGAGGTCGTGGTCACCGGCCGGCGGGTCTCGGAAGCCGCCGTGGCGATCGGCACCGACGAGCCGACGGCCACCGTCTCGATCACCCGCGACGCTTTGCTGTCGGCGCCGGCCGGGATCACCGGGCTGAAGATGCTGGAGAGCCTGCCCGGCTTCAACGTCCAGTCCAACGACCCGCTGGGCATGTACGAGTTCGGCAACTCGGTCAGCGTGCGGGCCTTCTCGTTCACCCAGATCGGCTTCCTGCTGGACGACGTCCCGATGGGCCGCTCCGACCAGTTCGGCGGCTCGCCGATCTATCGCTATGTCGACAACGAGAACCTGGCGCGGGTGCAGGCCTCGTCCGGGGCCGGCGACGTCAGCCTACCGAGCTACGCCTCGCTGGGCACCATCGTCAGCTACTACACCACAGCGCCGGCCGAGACGTTCGGCGGCTCGGCCAGCCTGACTTTCGGTTCAGACTCGCTGTTCCGCAACTTCCTGCGCGTCGACACCGGAGAACATGACGGTTGGTCGGCCTACATCGCCCGCTCGGACATCCAGTCGAACCTGTGGCGCGGCGAAGGCGACATCAACCGCGAGCACATCGAGGGCAAGATCCGCTACCAGTTCGACGGCGGGGCGGAGATCACTTTCCAGGGCGTCTACAACGACTATTTCGACTACGACTCCCCGGCCATCACCAAGGCGCAGTACGAAGGGCCGCCGGACCAGTTCGGACGGCGCGGGCGCTTCTTCCCTTACCTGCATTACGTGCCGGTGCTGCCGGTCACCTCGCCCGGGATCACCTACTCGAACACCGCCTACAACCAGTACTACAAGCAGGCGATCAACTCGCGGACCGACTACCTCTGGGCGCTGACCGCCAAGACGCCGCTGGGCGAGAACGTCAACCTGTCGGCCACCGCCTACTACGAGGACAAGCAGGGTTACGGCGTTTCGCCCGAGGCCTATGCGACCTCGTTGACCAGCTACAACGCCCAGCGGCTGATCCTGAGCGGGCTGACCGCGCCGCGTGGCCTGCAGTACGGGCTCTCGACCATCAACGGCGAGCGCAAGGGCGTCAGCGTCAATGGCGAGTGGCGTGTGGCCAACCACAGCCTGCAGACCGGCCTGTGGTACGAGGACGACGACTATCACCGCACCCAGGCCCGCTATAACCACGAGGGCGGCAATCCCGACGGCGCGCCGCTACTGAACGAGCCGGTGCACCTGCAGCGCAACTACGTCTCCACGCGGCAGAGCACGCAGTTCTTCCTGAAGGACGTCATCAGCCTGCTGGACGACCGGCTGAAGCTGGACGTCGGCTTCAAGGGGCTGTGGGTCGACTACGAGATCACCGGCTACCGTAACCCCGGCGACTACATCGCCCGGCGCCAACCGACGCTGACCGCCAAGTGGGAGGACAGTTTCCTGCCGCAGGTGGGGGCGGTCTACAACCTGACCGACCGCGAGCAGGTCTTCGCGTCCTACTCCGAGAACATGGCCCTGCCGCGCGGGGCCGACGACGTGTTCTCGGCCGCCAGCCCGACCGTGCCGGCGCCCGATCCGGAGACCGCCAAGAACTGGGAGCTGGGGATCCGGACCAACCGGCCGACCTTCAACGCCTCGCTGGTCGCCTATCAGACCAGCTTCGCCAACCGACTGCAGTCGTTCGCCTCGGTGGTGCCCGGCTCGACGACGACCGAGACCTTCTTCCAGAACGTCGGCGAGGTGGACGCCTACGGGGCTGAGTTCTCCGGCCAGTGGAAGCCGGAACTGCTGGGCGGGCGGATCTACTTCAACACTAACCTGTCCTATAACCACGCGGAATTTCAGGACAATTACACGACGGTCGTGAGCGGGGCCCCGACCACCGTGGCGATCGCCGGCAAGATCGTCCCCGACTTCCCCGAGTGGGTGTTCCAGGGCGGGGTGACCTTCGAGCCGACAGACTGGGCGCTGTTCAATCTCTCGGCCCGGCACATCTCGTCGCGCTACACCAACTTCATCAACACCGAGTCGGTCGACGGCTACACGGTGTGGAACGCCTATCTGGACATCGGCGAACTGGGCACGGGGCCGCTGAGCCACCTGAAGTTCCGGCTCAATGTCGATAACATCTTCGACGAGGACTATCTGGGCACGATCACGCCCACGACGACCGGGCTGGCCACCTTCCGCCCCGGCCCGCCGCGCTCGGTGCAACTGACCCTGACGGCCGAGTTTTAAGCAACCGCGGGCGGTCCTCGGGGCCGCCCGCAACTTTTGGGACTAGGCGGGGCGGGCGCAAATCACGTCTAAGCCTCGAATGCTACGACCGCGCCTGCGAAAGCAGTATTTCGACGCCGTGTCGCCCGACGGGCGATGGCGGATCGCCTATCGGGCCCATCTCTCAGTGATGGGCCTGGCCGTCGCCTACGAGGAGTTGAATGGCAACGGCCTGTCGAAGCCGTGGTGGCGGATCGTCGCCGGAAGCGCGGCAGGTCCCGCGCGGTTCGGGAGCGGCGCGGCCCGGGCGGAGTGGATCAGCCGGTCGCCCCCCGCCCCGCGGGTCTTCGAGACGGATGCATTCGTCTGGCGGCTCACCGGCCTGGGCGGGGACTTCGCCACAGACCAGGACGGCCCCTGGGAGACGTACTCGGAAGAGCTTCAGCTGAAGGTCGGGCCATGGGCGCTGGGCCTCAACAAACTGTCGTGGGGTCGGGTCGCGACGGACGATCTGTTCGTGACCTGGATCGTCGGAGACGGGCCGCGCCCGGTTCGGTTCGCGGTGATGGGCGGGCAGGCGTTTTCCGACAGCGTGACGTTCGACGGCGAGCGGCTGACGACGCCGGCGGGCGAACTTCGCCTGGGGGACGTCCTGCACGTCGTCAGCCATGGCGACGTGCGCGCCGACAGGGCGCCGCTGATCCGGGCGGTGTCGCGGCTAGCGTTCGGCGCGGGCGCAATTCGACAGGACAAAGCCAGCCGCCGCTGCGATGTTTCCCTGACGGGCAAGCCGAAGCGATCGGCCGTAGCGATCGCCGAGGTGGTGGTCTTCGAGCCCTAGCGGTCCTCGGCCGACGCCGGGGTCAGCCGCGCGAGCGGCGCGTCCAGGTCGGGGAAGTCCGCGCCCATCGCAAAGCCGGCGCCGAGCGCCGCAAGAAGCACCACCAACCACTCCATGGGCGCCAGCGGAGCGAGCGCCGGCAGGGGCGGCGAGGCCATGAGGCCGACGACGGCGGCGGCAGCCAGTTGGCCCAGCGCGAGCCACTGGTACATCGACAGCCCCCGCCAGCGGCGCACGGTCGCTTCGCCTCGGAAGCCTTCCTCGGCGAAGCGGCTGAGGCCGGCGATCGCCAGATAGGCTGCGAGCAGGGCCGAGGCGTCCTGTTGGGCGAGATAGAGCCGGACGAGCAGCACGGCCGCGAACAGGTTGGCGTAGATCGAGAACACTGGCGTCGGATAGAGCGGCTGATCGCGCAAGCCGGCCAGCGCCACCGCGCGACTCTCGGCGCGACGGTAACAGATGCCGTTTCCGCAGGGGACAAGGCGGCCGTGGCAACAGCCCTGGACGAGACAGCGAAGCCGCCCGACCGCCTGGGTCCAGGTCGCCGCCAGGGCGACGCAGGCGCCGAGCATGAGAACCGGAACGCCCCAGATGCGACTCGCGGCGAACACGCCGAACACACCGCCCAGGAACGCCCCGAAGTAGCCGAATGGGCGCGCCAGGCGGCCGGTCGATTCTAGCAGCTTGCCCCACACGCCGCCGCCCAGAACCGTGGCCGCCACGATCAAGGCCGCCATCGCCGCGCTGGGGCCGGGCGCGGCGAGCTCGAAGACGAGCGTGCCGCCGGCGGCCGCGAGCGCGGCGTAGATCGCGTAGTTGATGATCCGCAGTGGGCCGAGGCGGACCGCGGTCCAGCTGTTGGCGATACGGGTGGCCGACCGGACGGCCAAGCCATGCAGCCACGACGCCGCACACCCGAAGGCGGCGAGGACCGCCAGCGGAACCGTCGCCACCACGCCGGTGGCGGCGACGCGAAGACGCGGCCGTGACGGGTCGGGCCAGGACAGTCGCGCTCGGCGCGGCCGCTGGGGACGTGATCGGCTCTCGTAGCCCATCACCAGGGCCGCCGTCGCGGCCGCGGTGACCGGTGTCACGATCCAGACGCCCGGAGCGCTGCCCGCGCAGACGGCCGCGCCGAGCACGGCGAGGACGAAGCCCACGTAGATCGGGTCATCCAGAAGCTGATAGGGGCCCGTCACCACGGCGTGCTGCGGTGCGTCGGCGTTTAGCGGCAGCTTGCCGGTCCGGGCCATGAACACGGCGACGGCGCTCGCCCACAATGCGGCGCCGGCAAGCAGCAGCGCCACGCCCAGCGCCTGGGGCGGAAGCGGGAGTTCACGGCCAAGCGGCGTCGCCCAGGCCCAAGCCGCCAGGGCTACGGGCAAGACAAGGGTGAATGCGGCCGCGTAGGCCAAGTTTTCGAGACGCCTGCTCACAACCTGCGCGCCTTAAGCCGCGCGCTCCTTACCCGGCTCGTCCTTGGGCAAGAAGGCCAGCAGGTTGACGGCCTTGCGGGCGAGGTCTTCGGGGATCAGCGCGCCGGCCTGGGCGGCGACGGCCAGTTCGCGCTGGAACTCGACGGTGGCGGCGGCCAGCGGGGCGTTCTTGGTCACCGCGGCGGCGCGTTGCAGCTCCACCATCTGGGCCAGCAGCGCGCGCATCGCCTGGCTGGGGTCGCTGGCGATCGCGGGGATGGCCGAACGCACGATCTTGAGCGCCTGGGTGATGCGCTGCGCTTCCGGCGTCGCGGTGGCGTCCGAACGGCGCTTCAGCGGGCCGCTGTAGTCGCCGGAGTTGAAGCGGCGGCGATCGGGGCCGACGTACTCCACCGCCTCGACCCAGTCGCGCGGATGCAGGGTCACCGCCTCGAGGCGGCGAAGCAGGTCCTTGGTCGTGTAGGGCTTGCGCAGGAACTCGTGCACGCCGGCGTCGCGCGCCGACAGGATCGCAGCCGCCGTCGCCGTCGCCGTGACCATGATGATCGGGGCCATCCGGCAGACCGCGTCGGAACGCCGGAGCTGGCGGGAGAACTGAACCCCGTCGACCTCGGTCCCGGCCAGCTCCACGAAGATCAGCTGCGGATTGACCTGGCGGGCGGCCTCCAAACCCTTGCGGGTGGTCGGCGCATGCCAGAGTTGTACATTGGCGATGTTGCGCATCAGGTCGGCGAGCAACCGTGCGCTGGCCGGCGCCGGGTCCACGATCAACACCCGCTGCATCAGCGGCGTCATCCGTTGAATCTGTTTCAGGTTCTCGGTGAACACGGGCGGCGCTCGGACTCCTGGATCGCACCAGGAGAGTGAACCAGCGTCCTTAAGAACGCCTTACGCCGCCCGTCTCTGAACCGTCTTGGGCCGATCAGTCCTGGAACGGATCGCGGACCATGATGGTGTCGTCGCGCTGCGGGCTGGTCGAGACCATCGCCGCCGGGGCTCCGATCAGCTCTTCCACGCGGCGCACATACTTCACCGCATTGGCCGGCAGGTCCTTCCACGAGGTGGCCCCGGCGGTGCTTTCGCTCCAGCCGTCCATCTCCTCGTAGACCGGCTCCAGCGCCGACTGCGACTTAAGGCCGGCGGGCAGGTAGTCGAGCACCTCGCCGTTCAGCTTGTAGCCGACGCAGATCTTCAGCTTCGGCAGGCCGTCGAGGACGTCGAGCTTGGTCAGTGCGATGCCGTCGATGCCGTTGAGCGCCACCGACTGGCGCACCAGCACCGCGTCGAACCAGCCGCAGCGGCGCGGGCGGCCGGTGACGACGCCGAATTCCTTGCCGACCGTCCCCAGGTGCTGGCCGATCTCGTCGCTGAGCTCGGTCGGGAACGGGCCCTCGCCGACCCGGGTGGTGTAGGCCTTGACGATCCCCAGCACGTAGCCTGGGCCCTTCGGCCCCAGGCCCGAACCGGCCGCAGCCTGGCCGGCGACGGTGTTGGATGAGGTCACATAGGGATAGGTGCCGTGGTCGACGTCGAGCAGGGCGCCTTGCGCGCCTTCGAACAGGACGCGCTTGCCGGACTTCACCTCGGCGTCGAGCAGCTTCCAGGCCGGCTGGGCGAAGGGCAGGATCTTCGGAGCGATCTCTTCCAGCGCCGCCAGCAGCTGGGCGCCGTCGTACTCCGGCAGCCCAAGGCCGGCCCGCAGCGGGGTGTGGTGGGCCAGCAGACGGTCGATCTTGGCTTCCAGCGCGTCGCGGTCGCGCAGGTCGTCGACGCGGATGGCGCGGCGGCCGACCTTGTCCTCGTAGGCCGGGCCGATGCCGCGGCCGGTGGTGCCGATCTTGTTGACGGCGGCGGCCTCGCGCGCCTGGTCGAGGTCGCGGTGCAGCGGCAGGATCAGGCAGGCGTTGTCGGCCAGGACCAGCAGCTCGGGGCCGATCGCCACGCCCTGCCCGCCCAGCTTGGCGATCTCCTCCAGCAGGTGCCAGGGGTCGACGACGACGCCGTTGCCGATCACCGACAGCTTGCCCTGGACCACGCCCGAGGGCAGCAGGCTGAGCTTGTAGACCTGGTCGCCCACCACCAGCGTGTGGCCGGCGTTGTGGCCGCCCTGGAAGCGCACGACGACGCCGGCGCGGTTCGACAGCCAGTCGACGAGCTTGCCCTTGCCTTCGTCGCCCCACTGAGCGCCGATCACGGTCACATTGGCCATTCGGATACGATCTCCCGGCCTGCCCGAGCGGGTCCAAACACGCCCTTCGACAGGACTCGGCGGTTGGACTTGATCGATTGTAGGAACCAGATGCGGCGGCCCTGCGGGCGGCGGCTCTCCGTTCGGCGGGGGTAAACCAGCGGGCGGCCCTCGCGTCAAGCCCTGCGCCTGAATCCGGCGCCTGGCCGGTCGCCTTGCCGGGTCGGCTCAGGCTATGAATAGGCCATGACCCGACCGCGTTTTCACCTCGCCTTTCCCGTCCGCGACCTGGCCGAGGCGCGCAGCTTCTACGGCGGCTTGCTGGGCTGCCCGGAAGGGCGGTCGAGCCCAGACTGGATCGATTTCGACTTCTACGGCCACCAGATCGTGGCGCACCTGTCGCCCGACGAATGCGGCCATAAGAATACCAGCAGCGTCGACGGCGAGGACGTGCCCGTCCGCCACTTCGGGGCGATCCTGACCGTGCCCGAGTGGCATGCGCTGGCCGGCAAGCTGGAAGACGCCGGGATCAAGTTCGTGATCGAGCCACAGATCCGCTTCGAGGGCCAGCCGGGCGAGCAGGCGACGATGTTCTTCCTCGACCCGTCCGGCAACGCCCTGGAGTTCAAGGCCTTCGCCGACGACAGCATGGTGTTTGCGAAATGAGCGTAACCCTGGCCGACATCGAGGCCGCCGCCGGGCGGCTGGCGGGGCACGCCGTCGAGACCCCGCTGATCGAGAGCCCTGCCCTGAACGAGCGGCTGGGCCGGCGGGTATTGATCAAGCCCGAGACACTGCAGCGGGTCGGGGCCTTCAAGTTCCGCGGCGCCTACAACCGTCTGTCGCAGCTGTCGGCCGACGAGGCGAAACGAGGCGTAGTGGCGTTCTCGTCCGGCAACCACGCCCAGGGCGTGGCGCTGGCAGCGCGGCTGCTGGGCATGCCGGCGATCATCGTGATGCCGGCCGATGCGCCAAGCGTGAAAGTCGAGGCGACCCGCGGCTATGGCGCGGAGATCAAGCTCTATGACCGCCTGACCGAGAGCCGCGAAGCGATCGCCGCGGCCATCGCCGCCGAGCGCGGCGCGGTGACGGTTCCGGCCTTCGACGACCCCGACGTGATCGCCGGTCAGGGTACGGTCGGGCTGGAGCTGGTCGCCCAGGCCAAGGCGCGCGGCGTGGCGCTGGACACGGTCGTCTCACCGATCGGCGGCGGCGGGCTGCTGGCGGGCGTTTCGACGGCGGTCAAGGCGCTGTCGCCGACCACCGCCATCGTCGGCGTCGAACCGGCCGGCTTCGACGACACATTGCGCTCGCTGCAGAAGGGCGAGCGGATCGTGACCCAGCCGACCACGCGTTCGCTGTGCGACGCGCTGGAGAGCCCGGCGCCGGGGCTGCTGACCTTCCCGGTGCTGCAGAAGACCGTGGCCGACGTCGCGCTGGTCACCGACGCCGAGGTCGCCGAGGCGATGCGCTATGCGTTCTCGGTGCTGAAGCTGGTGGTGGAGCCCGGCGGATCGGTGGGCCTGGCCGCGCTGCTGGCCGGCAAGGTGAAGTCGTTCGGCGAGGACACGACCGGGCTGGTGGTGTCGGGCGGCAACGTCGATCCGGACCTGTTCGCACGCGTGCTGCGCAAGGAGGTCTGAGGTGATGGTGAAGGGCAGCTGTCTTTGCAAAGCCACGCAGTTCGAGGTCGCGCGACCACCGGCCGACGTCGCCGACTGCAACTGCTCGTCTTGCTCTAAGCGGGGCGCGCTCTGGGCCTATTACGACGAGGCCGAGTTTAGGCTGACCACCGCGCCGGAGCGGGTCTCCACCTTTCAGTGGGGCGACTACATGATGAAGCTGCACTACTGCGGCGTCTGCGGCTGCGCGACCTACAACGAGGGTCCCGTCTGGAAGGACGGCGAGATCGACTTCAGCGTGAACCGCATCGGCGTGAACGCCCGCCTGTTCGACGATTTCGACTTGGCGGCCGTGCCGGTCCGACACGTCAACGGCAAGGACGCCTGATCGGCTTGGTCGCCCTGGTCAGATTTCAGCGGCGCCGAGATCGTCCGTCTTGGGCGTGAGCTGGCGGTAGATCTCGGCCAGCGGGGCGCTGTAGAGCACCGTGCCGAACACGCTGACCAGGGCCATCAGCAGGCCCGCCAGGCCAAGGACCGGGGACACCTGGGCGAAAGTCAGCGTCGTGAAATCCGACTCGGCGGTCGGCTTGAGGATCGCGACCACGGCGACGATGAATCCGACGAAGACTACAAGCTGGACGAGGGTGGCGACCAAGCTGACCGCGATACCGACCAGCGCCATCTTGGCGGCGTGGCCGTGGGTCAGATGCCAGGATTCAAACAGCCGGAAGTAGCTGTCGGCGAACGACATCGGCAGGCCGAGCGAGAAGCGCACGAACAGCCACAGCATCGCGCCGAGCACGATCAGCACGATGGCGCCGACGCCGAGCCCGACGCCGGGCGAAAGGGTTTGGCCGGGGCCGGCGAGGTACAGCGCGAACGAGACAATCATGACGGGGATCGTGCTGAACAAAGCCAGCAGGACCGCCACAACGCCGATGACCAGGAGGCAGAGCGCGAGCCAGAGCTCCTGGCGGCCGACCCGCAGGAAGAAGAACCGGCTGTTCTGCGGTTCGAGCACCGCGCGGAACACCGCCCCGATGAGCAAAGCGCTGGAGGCCAGGCCGGTCAGCCACTGGAGCATCGACAGCGCGTTGACCTGGCCCATCAGGGCCGTCATCTCCTGGGTGGCGGCCGTCGAGTCGGGCGCCACCTCGGCCTCGGCCAGGGTGGCCAGGGCGTCGAGCTGCGGCCAGATGGCCGCCACCATCAGGGCCAACGGGCCGAGCGCCACCACCAAGTAGACGACGCACCAGGCCAAGAACGCGAGCGGGTTGCGGGCGATCACGGCGAAACCCGACCCGACCGCGCCGCCGAACGAAAACGTCGTCATGCCCCGAACCCCGCAACCATCAGCTGCAGAGCATAACGGCCCCGTTCAGCGCTGCAACGGCGCCGCCTAGAGCCGGTCGTCGGGAACGGCCTCCCCAGGCGCCTCACGCGGGGTGATCAGTTTGCCGAGCTTGGGGCGCAGCCAGTTCTCGAAGTCGTCGACGAACTCGTAGACCACCGGCACCAGCACCAGCGACAGCAGGGTCGAGGTGATGAGGCCGCCGATCACCGCCACGGCCATCGGCTGGCGGAACTCGGCGCCCTTCTCCAGGGCCAGAGCGGTCGGCAGCATGCCGGCGGCCATGGCCACGGTGGTCATGACGATCGGCCGGGCCCGCTCGCGGCAGGCCTCGATCAGGGCGTTGCGCTGGGGCATGCCCTCGCGCTCGCGCTCGATCGCGTACTCGACCAGCAGGATCGAGTTCTTGGCCGCCAGGCCCATCAGCATCAGGAAGCCGATGAGCGAGGGGATCGACAGCGACAGGTTGAAGATGAAGAGGCCGATGAAGGCCCCGCCGACGGCGAGCGGCAACGCGGCCAGGATGACGATCGGCTTGAAGAAGCTTTTGAACAGCAACACCAGCACGGCGAACATCAGGAAGACCGCGGTGGCGAAGGCGACCACGAAGCCGCCGAACATCTCGGCCATGGCCTCGGCATCGCCGATCGCGCTGGGGGCGACCCCGGCCGGCAGCTTCTTCATGATCGGCAGCTTGTGGACTTCGCTGGTCGCATCGCCGAGCTCCACCCCGTCGGCCAACTCGGCCTGGACGGTCATCTGGCGCTGGCGGTTCAGGCGGTCGATCCGGGCCGGACCGGCCTGGAACTGCACGTCGGCCACGGCGCCGAGCGTCGTGGAGCCGCCGGTGGCGGTCGGCAAGCGAAGCTGACGGACCTGCTCGATGTCGGCGCGGGCCGTTTCCGGCAGGCGGATGCGGATGGGGATCCGCCGCTCGCCCTCGTTCATCTTCGGAATGTTGGCGTCGATGTCGCCGACGGTGGCGACGCGAGCCGCCTGGGCGATCGCCTGCACCGAGACGCCGAGGCGCGCGGCCTCGTCGGCCTTGGGACGGATCACCAGCTCGGGTCCGATCGGCGGGTTCTTCGGGCGCGGATCGGTGACCTTGGTCAAGGTCCGCATCTGCCGCTCGAGCTCGAGGCTGGCCTGTTCCAGCGCCTTGGGATCGGAGCTGGTCAGGATCTGTTCGAAGCCGGCCGAGCCCTGGCCGTCCAGGAAGTTGAGCCGCACATCCGGAACCGCAGTGATCTGGGCGCGGACACGGTCCTTGAGCTGGTTGCCGGTGACTTTGCGGTCGGAGTTGAGGAGCACGGTGATGGTGCCGTTGCGCAGGTCGCTGCCGCCGCCGCCGCCGCCAGGTCCGAAGTTCGCCACGGTCGAGCCGACCTGGGTGAAGACGCCCCGGACTTCCGGCTGAGCCGCCATGACGAGCGAGGCCTGCTGGACTGCGCGCTCCATGTCGCCGATGGTCGCGCCGGGCGGGCCCTGGACGTTGATGTAGACGTAGTCGGGATCACCGGGCGGCTGGAAGCCCTTGGGCAGGAAGGCGATCATCGCCGCCGAACAGACGAACAGCAGCAGGCCGGCGATGGAGGCGATGATGCGATGCTCCAGCGCCCACTTCAGCGCGCTGGGATAGAAGCCCTCGAACGGCTTCTGCGGCCGCTCATGCACCATCGGCTTGAGGAAGTAGGCCGCCATCAGCGGCGTCACCAGACGCGCGACGAGCAGCGAGAACAGCACCGCCACCGAGACGGTGAGGCCGAACTCCTTGAAGAACTGGCCCGGGATGCCGGGCATGAAGCTGACCGGCGTGAACACCACGACGATGGCGAAGGTGGTCGCCACCACCGCCAGGCCGATGGCGTCGGCGCCTTCCAGTGCGGCCTTGAACGGCCGCACCCCGCGGGCCACGCGCTTTTCGATATTCTCGATCTCGACGATCGCGTCGTCGACGAGGATGCCGATGACCAGGGTCAGGGCCAGCAGCGTCACGAGGTTCAGAGAGAACCCGGCCAACTTCATCACGAAGAAGGTCGGGATCAGCGAGATCGGCATGGCCAGCACGGTGATGGCCGTCGCCCGCCAATCGCGCAGGAACAGCAGCACCACCAGGGCCGCCAGCACCATGCCTTCGAGCAGCACGTGCTGGGTGGCGCGGAAGTTGGCGCGGGTCTCGTCCACCGAAGCGTAGATCTTGGTGAACTTGACGGTGGGATCGGCCTTGGCGATTTCAGCCAGCTTGGCGTTCACCCCGTCCTCGACGTCGACGTCTGACGATTCCTTGGTCTTGCTGACCTGGAAGCCGACCACGGGGCGGTTGTTCAGGCGCGCGAAGCCGCGCGCCTCGGCCGAGCCTTCGCCGATGTCGGCGACGTCGGTGAGGCGGACGAAACCGCCGCCGCCGGTGGCGATGGTCATGGCCCGCAACTGGTCGATCGTCTCGGCCGAGCCGAGCACGCGAACGGTCTGTTCGCGGCCGCCGACCTGGACGCGGCCGCCGGGCGCGTCCTGTTGGAAGGCCATCAGGGCGTTGTTGACCTCGGCCGCGGTCAGGCCGCGCGCGGCCAGCCTGTCGGGATCGACGACGACGTTGATCTCGCGCGCCACGCCGCCGACCCGGGTGATCTGGGCGACGCCGCTCACGGTCTGCAGATCGCGGGCGATCTTGTCGTCCACGTACCAGGAGAGCTGCTCGTCCGACATCGACGGCGCTTCGACCGCGTAGGTGATGATCGGGAACGCGTCGTCGATCTCGACCCGAGTGACGGTCGGCTCGTCGATATCGCGCGGCAGGATCTGGCGGGTCTGATCGACCTTGGCGCGGACTTCGTCGGTCTTCTTCTGAAGATCCTCGCCCATTTCGAACTGGATGGAGGTGGTCGAGACCCCTTGGGTCACCACCGACTGGATGTTCTTGACCCCGGTGATGCCCGACATGGCGTCTTCGACCGGCCGGGTGATCTGGGTCTCCATTTCCCCGGGCGCGGCGCCGCTCTGGGTCACCGTGATGGCGACCACCGGGAACTGGATGTTCGGGAACTGTTTAACCGCCAGCCCCGAGTAGGCGATCATGCCGGCGATCAGCAGACCGATGAACAGCAGCGCGACCGGGACCGGGTTGCGGATCGCCCAGGCCGAGATCGGGAAGCCGGAGCTTCCGCCTTGTTGCTCGCTCATTTGGCCCTCGCGGCGGGTTGCGGCGCGGCGGGCTGGGTTGCGGCCGCGCCGGCCTCGACCGGCTTCACCAGGTCACCGTCGAGCAGGAACGAGGCCGCGTTCTGAACCACGCGGGAGCCCGAGGGCGGGCCTTTGACGATCTGGACGAGGCCCGAGCCGCGCTGGCCGGTCTGGACGGCCACGTGCTTCACGCGGTTGTCGTCCCCGACCACCATGACCCCCGCACCGTTGGCGTCGTAGCGGATCGCGGTCTCAGGCAGGGCGAGCGTCGATGCGCTGGCGTCGGCGAACACGGCGCGGGCGAAACCGCCGGCGCGGATGTCGGCGCGCGCCGGCAGCAGCACGCGAACCTGGCCGAGTTTGGTCTGGGCGTCGATCTGCGGGCTGACGATGCGCACCGTGCCCTGCGCCTGGCCGCCGCCCGGCAGGGTGACGGTCGCGGCCTGGCCCACGCGAATGCGCGCCAGGTCGTCTTCGGACATGTCGGCGCCCAGCTCCATCTGGCCGTCGCGAGCGATGCGGAACCACGGCGAGCCGCCGCCGGACGACAGATCGCCAGGGCGGACCGTCCGTTCGAGGATCACGCCGGACACCGGCGCGACGACGGCGAGCTTGGCCAGGCGGGTCTGCAGGTCGCGCAGGTTCGCGCGGGCGGCCTGGGCCTGGAAGCGACGTTGGGCGATCTGTTCCTGGGCGAGCACGCCCTGGCCGTCCAGGTCGGCGACGCGCCTCGCCTGATCCTCGGCCTGGGCGGACTGCGCCTCGGCCTGGGCGATCTGAGCCTGGAGCAGGGCGGGGTCGAGCTGCACCAGCACCTCGCCGGCGCGGACGGTGTCGCCGACGTCGGCATTGACGCGCAGCACACGGAATCCGCTGACCTCGGCCGCCACGGCGGCCTCTTCGCGCGGACGCAGCGTGCCCGAGGCGCTGAGCGCGCCGGAAATGGCGCGCGGCTCCAGCCGCACCACCGTCACCGCGCGCGCCTGGGCGGCCGGGTCCTTCTTCGGCGTCTCCTTGGAGCCGCAGCCGGCGAGCGTCAGGGCGGAAGCCAGGCCGGCGGCGAGGGCCAGGATGGTCTTGGTTCTCGTCACTTCAGCGAGCCTCTTTGTTGGTCGGGGCGGTCTCAAGCGGCCAACCGCCGCCGAGCGCCTTGTAGGTCTGAACCGCACGGCGCAGGGCCTGCACCTGGGCGGCGGTCTTCAGGGTGCGCACGGTGCGCCAGGCCCGCTCGTTGTCGAGCGTGGTCTGCAGATCGGTGAAGCCGGCGACGTAGCCCTTGCGGGACGCCTCGTAGGCCCGGCGAGCGCGGACCTCGCCGTCCGTCAGCAGATCCACGCGGCGGCGATCAGACTCCAGCAGGACCAGAGCGTTCTCAGCCTCGCCAAACGCGGTCTGTACGGCCTTTTCGTAGGCGATGGCGGCCTGCTCGGAGCGGGCGTCCTGGGCCTTCATCTCCGAAAGCAGACGGGGGATGTCGAGCACCGGGACGACAACGTTGGCGCCGATGCTCCAGCTCTGCGTCGTCACCGCATACCCGGGCTGGTCGTTCTTCTGCAGGCCGATGCCGGGCGCCAGCTTGAAGGTCGGGAAGAAGGCGAGCTTGGCGTAGTCGAGACGTCCAAGGGCCGAGGCGAGCATCGCCTCGGCGCGGCGCACATCGGGGCGACGGGCGAGCAGCTCGCCGGGGATCACGTCCGGAACCGCCGGCGCCACGCCGACCTCGGCGTCGATCGGCAGGGCGGCGATCGGCTCGATCCCGCGACCGGTGAGGATCAGCAGATTGCGGCGCGCGGCCTGCAGCTCGGCTTCCAGGCCGGCGACCTGCGACCGCGCCTGGGCGAGGTCGCCGGCCACGCGGTCGGCGTCGGCGGTCGAGGAGATGCCGCGCTGCGCGCGGATGTCGACGATACGGTAGAGATCGGCCTGGATCCGCTCGGTGGCGCGGATGTCGTCGAGCTGGATGGCGATGCCGCGGGCGGCGAAGTAGCTGTCGGCGACCGCCGCCGCGAGGCTGGCGCGGGCCGCCTCGTAGTCGAGCCGCGCGGCCGCCATCTCGGCGTTGGCGGCGCGGCTGGCGGCGAAGATGCGGCCGAAGAGGTCGATCTCCCAGCTGACATCGAAGTTGGCGGTCTCGGTGCGGCTTGTGCCGGTGCTCGAGAAGCCGGGAATATTGATAGCGGTCCCGTCGATCACCTTGCTGTCGGTCTCGGTGATCGAACCGCGGGGATTGCCCTGCGGCAGGAAGCTGGTCAGCGCGCCGGAGCGGGTGGCGCGCGCCTCGCGCAGCTTAGCGGCCGCGCTGCGGGCGTCCGGGCTGTTGGCCAGCGCCTCGGTGATCAGGGCGGTGAGCTGCGGGTCCTCGAACCCCGTCCACCAGGTCTCGAGCGACGGCGCGGCGGCGATCGCCGGCGAGGACGGGGCCTCGTAGGCGGCCGGAAGGCGCGTATCGACGTCGCGGGTGGAGGCGCAGGCCGACAGCAACAAGGCTAGGCCGGTCACCGATCCGACCGCAGGATTTACTAGGCGCATCGCTCTTTTCATCACTATCGGTTTGCGACACCGCCCACCGCGCCGAGCGCGACAAGCACGCGCAGCGCGGACCTCGATACCGGCGTTCCGTTCTTAGCTGCGCTCATGCTTCAGGTCGATTGCAGAGAAGCGACAATCGGCAAAGCGAAACGCAGGTGTCGCAAACCGGTCGCATGGCACTGGCGCGAGACCACGCCGCGGCCTAGGGTTCCGCGCAATTCCACCCCCCATTTGAGTGAACTATGAAACAGTTTCTGCTCGCTGGCGCCGCGATTTGGGCCGTTTTCGCCGCCCCTGCCCTCGCCGGCGACATCAATCCCGCCAAGATCGCCGAGCACGTGAAGGTGCTGGCGTCCGATGAGTTCGAAGGTCGCGGTCCGGCCACCGAAGGCGAGAAGAAAACGGTCGCCTACATCATCGAGCAGTTCAAGGACGCCGGATTGAAGCCGGGTGGAGATCTGGTGGAGGGCCAGCGCGCCTGGACCCAGGACGTGCCGCTGGCCCGCTTCGAGATCAAGGGCCCGGTCAGCGTCGGCGTCACCGCCGGCGGCAAGACCCAGGCCTGGACCCAGGGCGACGATGTCGCCCTGCGCGCGGCCCAGACCGGCGAAACCCACGTCTCCATCAAGGACGCGCCAATCGTCTTCGTCGGCTACGGCGTCACCGCGCCCGAGCGCAACTGGGACGACTTCAAGGGCGTCGACCTGAAGGGCAAGATCGCCCTGGTGCTGGTCAACGACCCCGACTTCGAGACGGGAAAAGGCGACTTCGGCGGCAAGGCGATGACCTATTACGGCCGCTGGACCTACAAGTACGAAGAGGCCGCCCGCCGCGGGGCCGTCGGCTTCCTGGTGGTCCACGAGACGGCGCCGGCCTCGTACGGCTGGGCGACGGTGAAGAACTCCAACACCGCGCCGTTGTTCGACATCATCCGCGAAAAGCCGAGCGAGGCGCACGCCCTGCTGGAAGGCTGGATCCAGCGCGACCGCACCGTCGAGCTGTTCAAGGCCGCGGGCCTCGATTTCGAAGCCGCCAAGAAGCAGGCCCAGAGCCGCGACTTCAAACCGGTCGAGCTGAAGGGCGCGACCTTCTCGACCGACTATGGCGTCGACGTGCAGAAGATCGTCTCGAAGAACGTGGTCGGGCTGATCCCCGGCGCCAAGCGCCCCGACGAGACCATCATCTATTCCGGCCACTGGGATCACCTCGGCGTCGGCCTGCCGGACGCCAAGGGCGATACGATCTACAACGGCGCGGTCGACAACGCTGACGGCATCGCCACCATGATCGAGATCGGCCGTGCCTTCGCCAAGGGCCCGCAGCCGGACCGCTCGGTGGTGTTCCTGGCGGTGACCGCCGAGGAAAAGGGCCTGCTGGGTTCAGAATACTACGCCGCCAACCCGCTCTACCCGCTCGGCAAGACGGTCGCGAACATCAACATGGACGCCCTGTCGCCGGCCGGACCGGCCAAGGATTTCACCACCTCGGGCGACGCCGCCTCGACGCTGCAGGACGCGCTGGTCGCGGTCGGCAAGAGCCACGGCCGCTACTACACCCCGGACTCCAAGCCGGAAGCAGGCCTGTTCTTCCGCTCCGACCACTTCCCGTTCGCCAAGCGCGGCGTGCCGGCGATCTCGTTCGGCTCGGGCTACGACCTGGTGACCGGCGGCAAGGAAGCCGGCGCGGCCTGGTCGAAGGCCTACACCGCCGACCGCTATCACCAGGCGGCCGACCACTTCGACGACAGCTGGAACCTTGAAGGCATCGCCCAGGACGGCCAACTGATGTTCGAGCTGGGTCGTCAGCTGGCCGACTCCGCCACCTGGCCGGAGTGGAAGGCGGGCTCGGAGTTCAAGCTGACCCGGGACGCCACCGCGTCCGAGCGGAAATAGCAAAGGCGAGGAACGAGATGGCGCAGGCAGGTCAGATCCGGGCCGGCATCGGGGGCTGGACCTTCGAACCGTGGCGCGGGGTCTTCTATCCGCAAGGCCTCAAGCACGCCGACGAACTGGCCTACGCCAGTCGCCATCTCACCGCGCTGGAGATCAACTCCACCTACTATTCGAGCCAAAAGCCCGAGACCTTCGCCAAGTGGGCGGCCGCCACCCCGGACGGCTTTGTCTTCACGGTGAAGGCCTCGCGGTTCTGCACCAACCGCCGGGTGCTGGCCGAGGCCGGCGAGTCGGTGGGCAAATTCCTGAACCAGGGGATCGTCGAACTGGGCGACCGGCTCGGTCCGATCCTCTGGCAGTTCATGCCGACCAAGAAGTTCGACGAGGCCGACTTCGGCGGGTTCCTCGACCTGCTGCCCACGACCCAGAACGGCCTGAAGCTGCGGCATTGCGTGGAGGTCCGCCATGCCAGCTTCGTCGATCCGAAGTTCGTGAAGATGTGCCGCGATCGCAACGTGGCGATCTGCGTCTCGGAGAACGAGAACTACCCGCTGATCTCCGACATCACCGCAGACTTCGTCTATTCGCGGCTGCTGATGGGCTCGGACGAGATCGAAACCGGCTATGTCGCCGAAGATCTGGACGTCTGGGCCGAACGCTTCGGCGAATACTCGAAGGGGCGCGTGCCCGGCGACCTCAAGCCGATCGACCGCACCGGCCCGGCGGAAGGCCCGCACGAAACCTTCGTGTTCTTCATTCACGAAGGAAAGGTCCGCGCTCCAGCCGCGGCGCAAGAACTGCTGAAGCGGGTCTAGCCCCATAACGCAAAACGCCCCCGGCCTAAGCCGAGGGCGTGATCTGCAAGAATGCGAATTCTTGGTGCGGCTGCTTACGCGCCGCCGGGGAAGCGCATCGGAACCTTCACGGTGCCGGTCTTCGAACCCATGGGCAGAGCATCGGCCACGCACAGGGCGGCCTTGTCGAAGCCCTTACCAGCCTTGCTGTCTTCCAGGACCTTGCAGCCCGACAGCTTGCCAGCCGTCGCATTGCACTCGAGCATCACCACAGCCGCGTCGCGGGTGTTGGCGTGCTTGGTCAGGCACTTCGACATGCTTTCTTGGAAGTCAGCCGCAGCCGACGCGCCGGCAAACGCCAGGCAGAGGGCGACACCGCCGCCGATTTTGATGAGATTCTTCATGGCCCCACTCCTTTCTAGATAACGGACGCAGGCCCTGTATGGGGCATTCAGGTTAAAAGAATCTGATGGCCGAGAATTAGATTTGGTTAATCTCAAGTAAATTCGACAATCACAATTGTCGTGTCTTTATATCTATTGCGCACGTGAAGTCGGGGAAATGCGGAATTCCAGTGACGTTTGGTTAGCAACCTCCCGTCATTGTGAAGCTAAGGATACTACCTAGTCGGGGGAAACTTAGGTGAAGCGCTTTCGGCTCGTCGACCTGCCGCTGATCGCGAAGATCGGCTTTGCGCCTGCTTTCGCACTGGTAATGCTGGCCCTGACGGCCGGCGGCGCCGTCATCATCCAACGCGGTCAAGCGGCCGACCTGAAGCAGGTCGTGCATACCGACCTGCCCAACAGCCTGCGCCTGCAGAAGGTTTCGGAGCGCATTACTGCGGTCCATGGTCAGCTCTACTTCCTGCTGACCCACCAGGCCGCCTCGATCGACACCGACAAGATTGAGGGCGCGAGCCAGGAGCTGCTGGCCGAGGTCGACGCGATCACCAAGGAAGTCCAGGCGATGGAGGCCAAGGCCCCCGCCTCGCAGAAGAAATCCTTCCAGGACCTGATCAAGGCCCTCAAGGGCACCCGCGACGCGCTGGACGTTATCGCGGCGATGATCACCACCGACTTCAGCACCGCTGCCGGTTTTGCTGCTCCGTTCGAGCAGGAATACACGAACATGACCGGCATGCTGAACAAGATCGTCGCGGCCAACAACGCGATGACTGACGCCAACGCCAAGGCCAGCGAGAACCGCTCAGAGGCCGCGCAGATGATCCAGATGGTCGCCGCCGTCGCCACTCTGCTGATCGCCGGCGCCCTGGCCTGGGCCCTGACCATGATGCTGCGCCGCGACGTCAAGCAGATCGCCGGCGCCACCGAGGCCCTGGCCCGCGGCGACACTTCCATCGACCTCGACAAGCTGGGCCGCAAGGACGAGCTCGGGGCAATCGTTTCGTCGCTGACCGTCTTCCGCGACAACCAGCTGCACCTCGAGAAACTGCGCGTCGAGCACGAGCAGACCGAGGCCGCCGCCGAAATCACCCGCCGCCAGAACGCCGACGCCGCCGCAGCCATCGCCGAGGAGCAGGCCATGGTGGTCAACTCGCTGGCCCGCGGGCTCGACAGCCTGGCCGCCGGCGACCTGACCTATCGCCTGAACGCCGAATTCCCGGGCGACTACCGCAAGCTGCGCGACGACTTCAACGCCGCCTCGGCCAAGCTGGAAGAAGCCATGAGCGCCATCGCCGGCGCCACCGCCTCGATCCAGTCGGGCGCGGGCGAAATCAGCACCTCGGCCGACGACCTGTCGCGCCGCACAGAGCATCAGGCCGCGACCCTGGAAGAGACCGCCGCGGCGCTGGACGAGATCACCGCCACCGTCAACAAGACCTCGGAAGGCGCCAGCCACGGCCGCGAAGCCGTCGCCGCCGCCAAGACCGACGCCGAAGAAGGCGGCCTGGTCGTCGGCCGCGCCATCGAGGCCATGGGCCAGATCGAAAGCTCGGCCAAGCAGATCAGCCAGATCATCGGCGTCATCGACGAGATCGCCTTCCAGACCAACCTCCTGGCCTTGAACGCCGGCGTCGAAGCCGCCCGCGCCGGGGAAGCTGGCCGTGGCTTCGCGGTCGTCGCCTCCGAAGTGCGGGCCCTGGCCCAGCGCTCGGCCGAGGCGGCCAAGGAGATCAAGACCCTGATCAGCGCCTCCAGCCAGCAGGTCGCCTCGGGCGTGAGCCTGGTCGGCGAAACCGGTAAGGCGCTGGAGCGCATCGTCCGCCAGGTCGGTGAGATCTCCAACGTCGTCGGCGAGATCGCCGCGAGCGCCAAGGAAGAAGCCCTCGGCCTCGGCCAGGTGAACACCGCCGTCAACCAGATGGATCAGGTCACCCAGCAGAACGCCGCCATGGTCGAGCAGTCCACCGCCGCCAGCCGGGTGCTGGCCGACGAGGCGCAGGAACTGGCCCGTCTGGTCGCCCGCTTCCGCGTCACCGGCGGCGGCGTGCAGACCGCCACCCGCACGGTCAGCGCCCCGCGCGCCCATCAGCCTGCGTCGCGCCCGGCCACCCGCGGGGCCACGGCCCTGGCCACGGCCGCGCACGCCGACGAGGACAGCTGGGAAGAATTCTAAGGATAAGAAGACGTCCAGGAACCGAGGGGTCGCCGCGAGGCGGCCCCTTTTTCTTTGCGCCAGCGCGTTACCCGGCAGGTAATCGATCTGGGGCTTGGGGCGGAGCACGGTCGCAGAACTAAACACCCTGACCAGAGGCTCCCATGTCCGCATACGCCATCGCCCACTTGCGCAACGTCGTGCCTGGCGAACCCATCGCCCAGTACCTTCACGAGATCGACTCCACGCTCGCCCCCTTCGGCGGCAAGTTCCGCATCCACGGCGGCCAGGCCGAGGTGCTGGAAGGCGACTGGTCGGGCGACCTGATCATGATCGAGTTCGCCGATCGCCAGAGCGCGCGCGCTTGGTACGCCTCGCCCGCCTACCAACAGATCCTGCCCCTGCGGACCGGCTCCTCGCAGGGCGACGTCATTTTCCTCGACGGCGTGCCCGACGATCACCGCGCGACCGACGTGCTGGAGGCCTGACCGCGCGGCCGATCACGCGCTTGACCGACGCGGCGTCAGGCCGGGCGCAGTTCCCCCATCACGGGAGGAAACGCCATGGCCCAGTTCACCGCGGACGACCTGATGTTCAAGCCGGGTCTGATGACCGGCGAGCGGATCCTGATCACCGGCGGCGGCACCGGCCTGGGCAAGGTGATGGCTGAGGCGCTGCTGATGCTGGGCGCCGAAGTCTACATCTGCGGCCGCCGCGGCGGGGTGGTCGAGGCGACCGCGCAGGAGCTGATGGCCGCGCACGGCGGCAAGTGCGTCGGCCTGGCCTGCGACATCCGCGTGCCCGAAGCGATCAACGAGATGCTGGACGTCATCTGGGCCGACGGCGGGGCGCTGAGCGGCCTGGTCAACAACGCCGCCGGCAACTTCATCAGCCGCACCCAGGACCTGTCGCCGCGCGGCTTCGACGCCATCGCCAACATCGTGTTCCGCGGCTCGTTCTTCGTCACCCTGGAGTGTGGCAAGCGCTGGATCGCCGAAGGCCGCCGCGCCTCGGTGATCTCGATCCTGACCACCTGGATCTGGAACGGCGGGCCGTTCACGGTGCCCTCGGCGATGTCCAAGGCTGGCATCGCCACCATGAGCCAGTCGCTGGCGGTCGAATGGGGCCAGCACGGCATCCGCTTCAACAACATCGCCCCCGGCCCCTTCCCGACTGAGGGCATGAGCGCCCGCCTCAACCCCAGCCAAGGTGAAGAGACAGGCGGGGCCTATTCCGACATGAGCGGCAATCCGATGGGCCGGGTCGGCGACATGCGCGAGCTGGCCAACCTGGCCGTCTATCTGCTGCACCCGCTGTCGGCCTATGTGAACGGTCAGACCATCGCCATCGACGGGGCGGCGTGGCAGGCCTCCGGCGGCAACTTCTCGCGGCTGACCGGCTGGGGCGAGACCGAATGGACGGCCGCGCGGGAGGCGATCCAGGCGACCAACGCCAAGGACCGCGCGGCCCGGACGGTCTGAGCATGGTTTCCCGGCGCAGATGGTCGGTTAGTCCGAGTCCGGAGTGTTTCTCCAGCTTGGCTTCCGGCCCGCCCTGGACGTAATATGACGGGCGTCACCTTTCCGAGTCAGGCCTGAGATGTCCGAAGTCGCCTATCTTCCCACCGGCAAGCGCGAGCTGACCAAGGTCGCAAACCGGCAGGCCATCCTCGACGCCGCCCGCAAAGTGTTCGGCGAGCTCGGCTACGAAACCGCGACGGTGCGCGACATCATCCGCGGCACCGGACTGGCTGCGGGCACCTTCTACAACTACTTCAAATCCAAGGACGAAGTTTACCTGGCCCTGGCCAGCGAGGGCGCACGGCAGTTCGCGCCGCTGCTGAAGGCGCACCGGGCGCAGTCGGCTGGCTGGGAAGAGTTCCTGAACGCCGCCATCGAGGCCTATTTCCTGTTCCTGGCCGACGCGCACAAGAGCTGGCTCAGCCAGCGCCCGCCCGGCGAAACCCAGCCCCACGTCCACGGCGAAACGCCGGAGATGGCGGCCGTCTTCAACGAGGTCCGCGAGGCCATCGTCGAGGAGATGGCCAACGGCGGCGCGCCGGTCACCGACCCCGACTACCTGGCCGCCGCCTGCATCGCAGTCGCCCGCGACGTCGGCGAGAAGATGCTGGCCCGCCGTCCGATCGACACCAAGGGCGCGACCGCTTTCGCGGTGGCGATGATCCAGGGCGGACTGAAGGGCCTGCAGCAGGCGGAGGGCTGATCAGGGTGGCGAACGTCCAGCGCGCCTTTGCTCGAACCCTGCTGTCGCTGCCATCTCCGATCCTGCGCCTGATGTCCGGGGGCGCGGCCGTCTATCGCGGCGGCCGCACGCTGGACCCGCGTTTCCAGTTCATGGCCGCCCAGGCCGCGCGCGTGCCCGCCATGAGCGCCCTGTCGCCCGAGGAGGCCCGCCGCACCACCGCCGAGGGCGGCAAGGTCTATGGCGGACGCCCGGAGCCGGGCGTCCGCGCCGAACCGCTGACCATCCCGTCGGCCGAGCGCGAGATACCCGCGCGCCTCTACCGGCCCGAGCAGCAGGATCCGGCCGCGCCGGCCATCGTCTTCGCGCACTTCGGCGGCGGAGTGATCGGCGACCTGGAGACCAGCCACGCCTTCTGCGGCATCCTGGCCAAGGTGGCCCGCGCGCCGGTCGTGTCGGTCGAATACCGCCTGGCGCCCGAGCACCGCTTCCCGGCCGGCCTGGAGGACGTGCTGGCCGCCTATCGCCATGTCCGCGACAACGCCGCCCGGTTCGGCGCGCCGGCCGGCCAGGCGATGATTGGCGGCGATTCCATGGGCGGCAACTTCGCCGCCGTGGTCTGCCAGGAGCTGGCCCGAACCGGCGAGCCGCAACCTGCGCTGCAGCTGCTGATCTATCCGTGCGTCGACGTCGCCAGCCAGAGCGCCTCGATGACCACCTATGCCGAGGCCTTTCCGCTGTCGCGGGCGATGATGGACTGGTTCATGGGCCACTATATGGGCCCCGACGCCGACCCGGCCGATCCGCGGCTGTCGCCGATCCGTCAGGAGCATCTGGCCGGACTGGCGCCGGCGGTCGTGGTCACCGCCGGCTTCGACCCGCTGGTCGACCAGGGCGAGGCCTACGCCCGGCGCCTGCGCGCCGCGGGCGTGCCGGTGCTCTATCGCTGCTATGACGCCATGGCCCACGGCTTCACCGCCTTCACCGGCGTAGTGCCGTGCGCCGACGTGGCGTGTCGGGAGATTGCGGGCCTGGTCCGCGAGGGTCTGGAGGGACGTATTGCGCGCGCTGCTGGTTGAGGAACTGAAGCCCGAGTACGGCGGCTGCGTCCTGAAGGAAATCGACACCCCGGCCCCCGGTCCGGGCGAAGTGCAGATCAAGGTGCGGGCGGCGGCGGTGAACTTCCCCGACCTGCTGCAGACCCGCGGCGAGTACCAGCACAAGCCGCCCCTGCCGTTCATTCCCGGCATGGAGATCGCCGGCGAGGTCAGCGCCCTGGGCGAAGGCGTCGACCAGTTCCAGATCGGCGAGGCCGTGGTCGGCGGGGCGCGTATCGGCGGCTTCTCGGAATACGCGGTCACGCCGGCCGCGGGCCTGCGGCGCAAGCCCGAGGGCCTGTCGTTCAGCCAGGCCGCCGGCTACGCCACCGCCTATCTGACCGCCTATGTCTCGCTGGTGCGCCGCGCGGCGGTGCAGCCCGGCGAATGGGTGCTGGTGCATGGCGCGGCCGGCGGCGTCGGCCTGGCGGCGGTGGATCTCGCCAAGCACCTGGGCTGCAAGGTCATCGCCGCCTCGGCGTCGGACGACAAGCTGGCCATCGTACAACGCGAGTACCAGCCGGACGCGGTGGTGAACGTCAGCGGCGGCTTCCGCGAGAAGGTCAAGGAGATCACCGGCGGGCGCGGGGCGAACGTGATCTACGATCCGGTCGGCGGCGACGTGTTCGACGAGAGCACCCGCTGCATCGCCTTCGACGGCCGCCTGCTGGTGGTCGGCTTCGCCTCGGGCCGGCTGCCGGTGCTGCCGGTGAATATGGCCCTGATCAAGGGCTTCTCGGTGATGGGCGTGCGGGCCGGCGAGTACGGCCGCCAGTTCCCCGAGAAGGGCCGCGAGAACCAGGCTGCGATCTGGGACCTGGCCGCCAAGATGAAGCCGCGGGTCGACCAGGAGTATCCGCTCAGCGACTGGCGCGCGGCCTTCGACTCGCTGGCCGACCGCAAAGTAGTGGGCAAGACCATCGTCAGGCCGGACCTCTGACCTATATAGTCGGGTCATGACCGTCGAACACGAACACGAACTCGAGGGCCTGAAGGCCGCCGGCCGGCTAGTGGCGCGGACCCTTGAGGCCATGGGCAAGGCGTTGGAGCCGGGGATCACCACCCGAGAGCTCGACCAGATCGGCCGCCAGATGCTGGAGCTGGAGGGCGCGCGCTCGGCCCCAGAGCTGACCTACAACTTCCCGGGCGCGACCTGCATCTCGGTCGCCCCCGACTGCGCCCACGGCATTCCCGACGACCGCCGCATCGAGGCCGGGACCTTGGTCAACATCGACGTCTCGGCGGAGCTCAACGGCTTCTTCGGCGACACCGGGGCCAGCTTCGCGGTGCCGCCGGTCAAGCCGCACATCGATCGGCTGTGCCGCGACGGCCGCCGCGCCATGTGGTCGGGGATCCGCGCCGTGCGCCCAGGGGCCAAGCTCAACGAGGTCGGCAAGGCCATCCAGACCTTCGCCGACAAGAACGGCTATTCGCTGGTCACCAACCTGGCCAGCCACGGCGTCGGGCGCTCGCTGCACGACGAGCCGGCCGAGATCCCGACCTGGTGGGAGCCGAACGACCGGCGCCGGATCCACGAGGGTCTGGTGTTCACCATCGAACCGTTCCTGTCGCTCGGCGCCGACTGGGTCGAGGAGGGCGACGACGGCTGGACGCTGACCCCGCCGGGCCACGAACCGACCGTCCAGTACGAACATACGCTGGTCGCAACCCGGCGCGGACCGGTAATCCTGACCTTGGCGGCCTGAAAATACAGGAGAAGGTTGACTCCTCTCCTCGCCTCCCTTAGGAACCGCCGCTCAATTTTATACCGGAGTTGATCTCGTGAAGCGGACTTTCCAACCGTCCCGACTGGTGCGTGCACGCCGTCACGGTTTCCGCGCGCGCATGGCGACGAAGAACGGCGCCAAGATCGTGGCTCGCCGTCGCGCCAAGGGCCGCAAGCGCCTGACCGCCTAAGACGCATCCGCGTCTTAGAGCCTAAGGTGTCGGCATGACCGACGCCCCTAAAGTCATCGAACGCATCCAGAAGCGCTCGGACTTTCTCGCCGCCGCGCGGGCGTCTTCGTACGCCAAAGGCGCGGTGGTGATGCAGGCCCGTGACCGGGCCGACGATTCCCCTGTCATTCGGGTCGGCTTCACAGCCACCCGCAAGATCGGCGGCGCCGTCGTGCGCAACCGCGCCAAGCGGCGCATGCGCGCCGCCGCACAGGCGATTTTGCCGCAACTCGGCAAGCCCGGCTTTGACTATGTTTTGATCGCTCGCAACGGCGCGCCCACCCGGGCGTGGCCGCGTTTGCTTGACGATGTGAAAACCGCGCTGATAAGCCTCGCGGCCGAAAGCGACAGCCCGTCCCGCGCCTCGCAGCGCGCCCCATCTTCCTCCGCCTGAGCGCGCGTCCCCATGCAAGAGAACAACAACCGCAACACGATCATCTTCGTGGTCAGCGCGGTTCTGATCCTGATCGCCTACCAGTTCTTCGTGCTGGATCCGGCCGCCAAGAAGCGCAGCGCCGAAGCCGCACGCCAGAAGGCGGCGGCCGCCGAGGTGCAGGCCGCCTCGGGCGTCGCCGCCCCGAGCGCGCCCGGCGCCAAGCCTGGCCCGGTCGTCGTCTCGCGGCAGGACGCGGCCGCGGCCAGCGCGCGGGCGCCGATCGCCACCCCGGCCCTGACCGGCTCGGTCTCGCTGCGCGGCGCGCGGATCGACGACCTGTTCCTGAATAACTACCGCGTGGCCGTGGCCAAGAACTCGCCGCCGGTCGAGCTGCTGCGCCCCGAGGGCGCCAAGCACGCCTTCTTCGCCGAGTTCGGCTGGACCGGAGCCAACCTGCCCGGCCTGCCGAACGCCGAGACCGTCTGGCAGGTGGTCGAAGGCTCGACCCTCGCCCCCGGCAAGCCGCTGGTGCTGCGCACCTCGAACGGCGAAGGGCTGACCTTCACGCGCAAGATCGAGGTCGACGACAAGTTCATGTTCACGGTGACCGACACCGTGGCCAACACCGGCGCCGGCTCGGTGACCTTGGCGCCCTACGCCTCGGTCCAGCGCCAGGGCGTCCCGGCCGACCTTGGCCGCAACCAGATCGTCCACGAAGGCGCGATCGGCTGGCTGGGCGGCGAGCTGCGCCAGCTGAAGTACGCCAAGTGGCTGAAGGAAGGCGGACTGAACGTCTCGTCCGTCGGCGGCTGGACCGGCATCACCGACAAGTACTGGCTGACCGCGCTGATCCCCGATCAGAAGGAACACATCCAGAGCCAGTACCGGGTGACCAAGTCGCTCGCCGCCGACATCTATGAAGCCAACTACGTCGGCCGCCCGCATATCATCCCGGCCGGCAAGCAGGTCACCGAGGTCACCCGCCTGTTCGCCGGCGCCAAGACCGTGCCGCTGCTGAAGGAATACGAGACCAAGCTCGGCGTGCCGCACCTGGACATGGCCGTGGACTGGGGGAACTTCTGGTTCATCACCCGGCCGATGTTCATGTTCCTGGACTTCATCTTCCAGAAGGTCGGCAACTTCGGGATCGCCATCCTGCTGCTGACCGTGGCCGTGAAGCTGATCTTCTTCCCGCTGGCCAACAAGAGCTACGAGTCGCTGACCAAGATGAAGAAGGTGCAGCCTCAGGTCGAAGCGCTGCGCGCCAAATTCAAGGAAGACCCGGCCAAGCAGCAGCAGGAGCTGATGGCCCTGTACCAGCGCGAGAAGATCAATCCGCTGACCGGCTGTCTGCCGATGCTGGTGCAGATCCCGGTCTTCTACGGCCTCTACAAGGTGCTGACCGTCACCATCGAAATGCGCCACGCCCCGTTCTTCGGCTGGATCCAGGACCTCTCGGCCAAGGACCCGCTGACCATCTGGAACCTTTTCGGCCTGATCCCCTACAATCCGGCCAATGTGCCGGTGATCGGCGCGGTCCTGAACTCGGACCTGCTGCACCTGGGCCCGATGGCGCTGCTCTACGGCGTGACCATGTACCTCTCGACGGCGATGAACCCGCCGCAGCCTGATCCGGTCCAGCAGAAGATCTTCCAGTTCATGCCGATCATGTTCACGTTCATCATGGCCCCGTTCGCGGTCGGCCTGCTGATCTACTGGACCTGGTCCAACGTGCTGACGATCCTGCAGCAGTACGTGATCATGCGCCGCTTCAAGGTCGACAACCCGATCGACCAGATCATCGCCAAGGTCACCGGCAAGCCCAGGGAAGTCGGGTGAGCCAGGACCCGCTCTTCACCGAGGACGAACTGGAGGCCGCGCGGGTTCTGTTCGCGCGGCAGGCCAGCTTCCTGATGGGGGCGGTCTCCGTTGACGGCCTGCCGCCCGGCGACCTGCCCGAGGTCGCGTTTGCGGGACGCTCCAACGTCGGCAAGTCCTCGCTGATCAACGCATTGGTCGGCCACAAGGGCCTGGCCCGCGCCTCCAACGAGCCGGGCCGCACCCGCGAGCTGAACTTCTTCGTGCTGGACGCGCGGCTGCGGCTGGTCGACCTGCCCGGCTACGGCTGGGCCAAGGCCTCGAAGGTCGAGGTCAAGAAATTCCAGAACCTGGGCCGCGACTTCCTGCGCGGCCGCGCCAATCTCAAGCGCGCCTACCTGCTGATCGACGCCCGTCACGGCCTGAAGGCGGTGGACGAAGAGCCGATGGCCGCCTTCGACAAGGCGGCGGTCTCCTACCAGATCATCCTGACCAAGGCCGACAAGCTTAAAGCCGCCGAGGTCGAGGCCGTGCGCCTGCGCACCGAGGCGGCGATCATCAAGCGCCCGGCGGCGTACCCGCGCGTGCTGGCCACGTCGTCGGAAAAGGGCGGCGGCATTCCCGAACTGCGGGCCGAGATCATGTCGGCCTGCGAGATCACGCTCTAGGCCCGGAAGACCCATCGCCGCGCTGACGCGGGGTCAGTCTTTGCGGGCCTCAGCGTCCATGGAACAACGGCGGGAAGGAAACTCCCAGGACCGCCACCATGCTCTCCACCGCCGGCCGCACGGCCTATGACGCCGACCTCGACCTGTTCCGCGACCAGGTGCGCAAGTTCTTCGACAAAGAGCTCTATCCGCACCTCGACCGCTGGGAAGAGGAAGGCATCGTCGATCGCGAGTTCTGGAAGGCCTATGGCGCAGCAGGCCTGCTCTGCCCGCAGGTCCCGGCCGAGTACGGCGGGCTCGGCCTCGACTACCGCTACAACGCGGTGATCGGCGAGGAGCTGTCCTATGCCGGCTCGTCGGCCGGGGTGACCCTGCAGTCGGACATCACCGTCGACTACATCATCAACTACGGCTCCGAAGAGCTGAAGCAGCGGCTGCTGCCAGGCATGGTCTCGGGCGAGATCATCACCGCCATCGCCATGACCGAGCCGGGCACCGGGTCGGACCTGCAGGGCGTGAAGACCACCGCCATCCGCGACGGCAACCACTACGTTCTCAACGGCAGCAAGACCTACATCACCAACGGCCAGAACGCCGACGTGGTGATCGTGGTCGCCAAGACCGATCCGAGTCTGGGCTCGAAGGGCATCTCGCTGATCCTGGTCGAGCGTGGAACCGCGGGCTTCGAGCGCGGCCGCAACCTCGACAAGGTCGGCCAGAACTCGGCCGACACCTCCGAGCTGTTCTTCAACGACGTGCGCGTGCCGATCACCAACTGCCTGGGCGAAGAAGGCCGCGGCTTCGCTTACCTCATGAACCAGCTGGCCCAGGAGCGACTGCAGATCGCCGTCGCCGGACAGGCCGGCGCCCAGCGCGCCTTTGACGAGGCGGTGAAGTTCACCAAGGAGCGTAAGGCCTTCGGGCAGTCGATCTTCGACTTCCAGCACACCCGCTTCACGCTGGCCGCCCTGAAGGCCAAGCTGCAGGCCGGCTGGGCCCATCTGGACTGGGCGATCGCCCGCCACGTGGCCGGCAAGCTCGACGCCGCGGAGGCCTCGGCGGCCAAGCTGTTCCACACCGAGCTGCAGTGGGAAGCCTGCGACATCGCCCTGCAGCTGCACGGCGGCGCCGGCTACATGAACGAGTATCCGATCGCCCGCCTGTGGCGCGACGCCCGCGTCCAGCGGATCTATGGCGGCACCTCGGAGATCATGAAGGAAGTTGTCGCCCGGTCGATCTGAGGCCTGCACGCGCCCCGCGTCGCCACAGGCGGTGACAGGGGGCCTGAGGTCCGCTATCGGAGCCCCCAACAGCGCGCGAGCCATCGCGCCTGGCTTTGTGTGGTGGAGCCTCAGGCGGCTCCTGGAGGGTTCCGACCTTGACCGACGACGCCGAAGAACAGGGCTGGGCCACCGCCAAGACCCTCGCCGAGGCCCTGCCCTACATCCAGATCTACGACCGCGAGGTCGTGACGATCAAATACGGCGGCCACGCCATGGGCGAGGAGAGCGTCGCCAAGCTGTTCGCGGCCGACGCAGTGCTGCTGAAGATGCTGGGCGTGCACCCTGTCGTGGTCCACGGCGGCGGCCCGCAGATCTCGCGCATGCTCGACAAGGCCGGGGTCAAGTCGACCTTCATCGACGGCCTGCGGGTGACCGACGAGGCGACCATGGAAGTCGCCGAGATGGTGCTGTCGGGCGCCATCAACAAAGAGATCGCGAACTGGATCACCCTGGCGGGCGCTGAGGCCGACGTGCGCGGCGTGGGCCTGTCGGGCAAGGACGCCCGGCTGATCACCGTCGAGAAGGCGGTCCGCACCAAGAAGGACCCCGACAGCCAGATCGAACAGGTCGTCGACCTGGGCTTTGTCGGCGAGCCGACCCGCATCGACCCGAAGCTGATCGAGGCGCTGATCTACGCCGAGGAAGACTACATCCCCGTGGTCGCGCCGATCGGCGTGTCCAAGCAGGGCGAGACCTACAACATCAACGCCGACACCGTGGCCGGCGCCCTGGCCGGGGCGCTGAACGCCAAACGCATGCTGCTGCTGACCGACGTGCGCGGCGTGCTGGACAAGAACGGCGAGTTGATCCGCCAGATGACGCTGGCCGAAGCGCGCGAGGCGATCGCCTCGGGCGTCGCCACCGGCGGCATGATCCCCAAGCTGGAAACCGCGATCGCCGCGGTCGAGTCCGGCGTCGAGGCCGTGGTCATCCTGGACGGCCGCCGTCCGCACGCCATGCTGACCGAGCTCTTCACGGAACACGGCTCGGGCACGCTTATCCGCGCATGACAGCGGACCTGACGCATATCGACACCTGGCTATTCGACCTGGACAACACCCTCTACCCTGAGGAGTCCGGGTTCATGCAGGGCGTCGAGAGCCGCATGACCGACTTCGTGGCCAAGGTCACGGGGTTGGAACATGACGCCGCCTACAGCCTGCAGAAGCACTATCTGGCCGAACACGGCCTGACGCTGAAGGGGTTGATGCTGCACCACGGCGTCGATCCCGCCGACTTCCACGCCCTGTTCCACGACCTGTCGCTGGACCTGCTGGCCAAGGATCCCGACCTGGTCGCCGCCATCGCCCGGCTGCCGGGCAGGCGGCTGATCTTCACCAACGCCGACGATAAGCACGCTGAGCGGGTGCTGGCGCACCTGAACCTGCGCGGCCTGTTCGACGACGTGTTCCACATCCACTCGTTCGGCTTTGCGCCCAAGCCCGACCCGCTGGGCTTCCAGCGGATGATCGACGCCCACGGCCTGACGCCGGCCACCACCGCCTTCTTCGAGGACTCCGAGCGCAACCTGCATCCGGCCGCGGACCTGGGCATGACCACCGTGCTGGTCGGCTCGCGCGCGCTCGCCTCGACCGCCTCCTTTGTCCACCACCGCACCGAGAAGTTGACGCCGTTCCTGAGTTCGGCGCGTCTGAAGGAAACCGCCTGATGTCCGACGACCTGAAGTCCGTGATCGAAGCCGCCTGGGAAGCCCGCGACGGCGTCAACACCAGCACCAAGGGCCAGGTCCGCGAAGCGGTGGAAGAAACCCTGACCCGCCTCGACAACGGCACGCTGCGCGTCGCCTCGCGCGGTGAGGACGGCGTGTGGACCACCCACCAGTGGGCCAAGCAGGCGATCCTGCTGTCCTTCCGCCTGAACGCCAACCAGCTGATCGACGAGGGCGCGCCGCATCCGTACTGGGACAAGATCCCCCTGAAGTTCTCGGGCTGGGACGCCGCCAAGTTCGAGGCCGCCGGCTTCCGCGCTGTGCCCGGCTGCGTCGTGCGCCGCGGCGCCTACATCGCCAAGGGCGTGATCATGACGCCGTCGTTCGTGAACATCGGCGCCTATGTCGACGAAGGCACGATGGTCGACACCTGGGCCACCGTCGGCTCCTGCGCTCAAATCGGCAAGAACGTCCACCTGTCGGGCGGCGCCGGCATCGGCGGCGTGCTGGAGCCGCTGCAGGCCAATCCGACGATCATCGAAGACAACTGCTTCATCGGCGCGCGCTCGGAAGTGGCCGAAGGCGTGATCGTGCGGGAAGGCAGCGTGCTGTCGATGGGCACCTTCATCACCTCGACCACCCGCATCGTCGATCGCAAGACCGGCGAAGTGTTCATGGGCGAGGTCCCGCCCTACTCGGTGATCATGCCCGGCTCGATGCCGAGCCCGTTCGGCGAGAACCTGCCCTCGATCAACTGCGCGGTCATCGTCAAGACCGTCGATGAACGCACCCGCTCCAAGACCTCGATCAACGAGCTGCTTCGCGACTGATTCTCTTGGTGATTCGCCCCGCACGCACGTGCAGGGCCGCTCTTCACACGCCCCGGCCGCGCCTATGCGGGCCGGGGCGTTTCATTTTGGGTCAGGCCAGCGCCCTCATCCACAGGAAAAGGCCCCGAGATTGGGCCTAATGCGCAATTAACTATAGCATTCGCTTCTCGCGATACTTCGCCAAAGCTAGCTTCTCCAGTGACGCGAGCATCAGAAAGCAGAGATCATCAATATCCTTAACGCGACACGCGGCGAGTTCGGAGCCCGTTGTTATTACAGGATATTGAATTTTGCCGGAGATGACTGGGGTCGACTGAAATTAACCTTAATGGAGCGCCCGAACCATGAGCCAAGCGCTATCCATCGCCGCCGTCGAAGCCTTCTCAGACGATCTGCCGACTGAGCGCTCCGACCACGAAACCGCCAACTGGACCGAGCCCGCATCCGGCTATCTGGAGCAGGACGCCATGCGGTTCTTCTACCGCTGGGGCGGCCACCTCTCAGCGACCCTGATCAAGATCCGCTCGCGCTTCGACGGCGATCTCGACCAGTACCTGCTCTACCTGGTCTTCCTGCTGGCCGAGATGTCGGAGTCGCTGCCGCGCGGGCCGCGCCCGCCGCCGACCTTCCGCCGACGGCGCGGCCTCAACGCCCTTAGTCTGGCCGACATCACCCAGATCCCGCGCGAAACGACGCGGCGCAAGCTGCTGGCCCTGGTCGAGCGCGGTCTGCTGGTGCGCGAACCGGACGGCCTATTCACCCTCGGCGAAGGCTACGACGTCGACCAGTTCTTCACGGACCTCAAGCCGCTGTTCTGGGACGCGGTGCGGACGGAGCGCTGACCGCGCCCCCCTATTCGAGATCGTCCAGCCGGCGCCACAGCCTGCGGATCGCGAGGGCGCGAAGCGCCGCGTCCTCGCTCTCGAGCGGCTCCATGCCCAACTTCTCGAGGCAATCGTTCAGCGCCAGCGGCTCGCGGCGCGACAGGCCGATGCCCTTGCGCCGAGCCACCGCCTGGAACCGCCGCCAAGCGCACTCGGCGCCGCTCGCCGCGGCCAGCGAGCCCTGGGGCAGCAGGCCGCCCTGCAGAACCCGATGAAACGCCACCAAGGTCGCCCCCCGGCAAAGCTTCATGGCCAGGCCAGTGAAGGCCGCCTCCTCCATCGGATCGACGGAAAGGTCCTCGCTGCAAACGCCGCCGTAGAGCGCCGTGGCGCCGCTCGACCGAACGAAGGCGCTGAGCACCACGTTGCCCCGATCATCGACGAAGGCGTACTGCAACACATGCTGGCGACTGTCGGCGGCGACCGATCGAACCGCAAAATAGATGTGATCGCTGGCCGAGACCTGATGCTCCGCCTTGGGCGTGAATATATGGGGCGGTAGTTGCGTCCCTCGAACGCTTCCTCCGCGCTCAAGAATATCGATGATGTCTCCAACATTCTCTGCAGACGCCAACGACGCTTTTTGCTTGAAAAAGTTGAACATCGTTCGCCGTCTCCGTGAGCGGATAAGGCATAATTCTTGAAGGGGCGTCCCAGGTCGATACAGTTACTTCCCATATCGGGTGGGTAAGCTTTCATTAAGCTACCCATTCTGAGCGCGGCGACTTGACGCCCGCGCGACTCAACACCATTGCCCCGCGCGACGCTCGCCGCTACCAGCGAACCATGCCGCAGCTCGATCCCGTCGCCCTGACCCAGGAACTCATCCGCCGCCCGTCGGTGACACCCGCCGACGAGGGCGCCATGGACATCGTCCAGCGCACGCTGGAGGGCCTGGGCTTTTCCTGCCGGCGCATGAAGTTCGGCGAGATCGAGAACCTCTACGCCCGCTACGGAACCGCCAGCCCGAACCTCTGCTTCGCCGGCCACACCGACGTGGTGCCGGTGGGCGACGCCGCGGCCTGGAGCCGCCAGGCCTTCGCCGCCGAGATCGTCGACGGCATGCTGATCGGCCGCGGGGCCGTGGACATGAAGAGCGCGGTCGCCGCCTTCGCCGCCGCCGCCGCCAAGGCCATCGCCGCCGGCCAGGTGACCGGCTCGCTCTCGTTCCTGATCACCGGCGACGAGGAAGGCGTGGCGACCCACGGCACCAAGATGGTCGTCGAAGCGCTGGCCGCAGAGGGCGAGGTCATCGACCATTGCGTGGTCGGCGAGCCGTCCAGCGCCGAGACCTTCGGCGACATGATCAAGATCGGCCGCCGCGGCTCCATCAACACCTGGATCACCGTCGACGGCCGCCAGGGGCACGTGGCCTATCCGCATCGCGCGGCCAATCCGATCCCGGTGCTGATCGACCTGCTGGGTCGGCTGCAGAACCACGTGCTGGACGAGGGCTATACCGGCTTCCAGCCTTCCAACCTGGAAGTGACCACGATCGACGTCGGGAACGCCGCCACCAACGTCATTCCGGCCCAGGCCAAGGCGCGGCTGAACATCCGCTTCAATCCGGCCCACAAGGGCGCTGAGCTCGCGGCCTGGATCGAGGCCGAGGCCGCCAAGTCGCGCGAGGGCTTTGCCGGGACCATCACCGTGGAGCCGGTGATCAGCGGCGAGGCGTTCCTGACCGAGCCCGGCGCGTTCACCGACGTTGTCGCGGCGGCGGTTCAGGACGTGGCCGGCGCGGCGCCCGACCTGTCGACCACGGGCGGCACCTCCGACGCCCGCTTCATCCGCGCCCTCTGTCCGGTGGTCGAGCTGGGCCTGGTGGGCAAGACCATGCACGCGGTCGACGAGCGCGCGCCGGTGCAGGAGATCCACGACCTGCAGAAGGTCTATGAGCGGCTGATCGAGCGGTACTTCGCGGCGTTCTCGGCTTAGGCCGCCCTCGCTTCGCTCGCCCTCACCCTCCCCTCTCCCGCAGGCGGGAGAGGGACGCACCTAGAGAGGCTTTGCAACATGGACTCCCTCTCCCTCGGGAGAGGGATGGGGTGAGGGGCCGGCGAAGCCGCTAGTACTGCACGCCGGTCAGGTAGAGCCCATCGGCCGGAGCCACCGGACCGCAGGCCTTACGGTCGCGCGCCTCCAGCGCGGCGCGGACGTCGTCGTGCGCCCAGCGGCCGACGCCGACTTCGGCCAAGGTGCCGGTCATCGAGCGGACCTGGCGGTGCAGGAACGAGCGCGAGGCGAACTCCAGCAGCACATACTCGCCCTCGCGCCAGGCGCGGGCCACGTCCAGCGTCTTCATCGGCGACTTCGCCTGGCACTGCATGTGGCGGAAAGTGGTGAAGTCGTAGTGGCCGATCAGCTGGCGGGCGGCGGCGTCCATGGCGGCGGCGTCCAGCGGCTTCTTCACGTGCCAGACCCGGCCTTGGTCGAGGGCGGGCGGGCTCTTGCGGTTGAGAATGCGGTAGATGTAGCGCCGCTCGGTCGCCGAAAACCGCGCGTGCCAATCGCCGACGGCGACCTCCACGTCGAGCACGGCGATCGGCTCGGGCACGAGATAGGCGTTCATCGCATCGCGCACGACCTCGGGCCGCCACTCCTTGGCGAGGTCAATGTGGATCACCTGGCCGGTCGCATGGACGCCGGTGTCAGTTCGGCCGGCCGCCTGCAGGCGCAGGGTCTCGCCGCTGAACGACTTCACCGCGCGCTCGATCGACCCCTGGACCGACGGCAGCTCGTCCTGGGCCTGGAAGCCCTTGTAGGGGCGGCCGTCGTACTCGATGGTCAGTTTGTAGCGCGGCATCAGGTGAGCTCGGTCCCGGCCGCCACCGGCGCGCCGCGCAGGAAGGTCTCGGCGTCCTGCGGACCCTTGCCCTCGCGCTGGACGCGCAACAGCCGCACCGCGCCCTCGCCGCAGGCGACCAGCAGGGCGTCGTCCAGGACCTGGCCCGGCGCGCCCTGCCCGTCCTCGAGGCGCGAGAGCAGCGCCTTGACCCGCACCGGCCCCTTGTCGGTCGGCAGTTCGAACCAGGCGCCCGGGAACGGCGAGAGACCGCGGATCTTGCGATCGACCTCGGCGGCCGGTTTGTCCCAGCGCAGGCGCGCCTCCTTGGGACGGATCTTCTTGGCGTAGGTCTCGCCCTCGGCCGCCTGCGGGACCGCCTTGGCCTCGCCGCGCTCGACGGCGGCCATGGTTCGCGCCAGCAGCTCGGCGCCGACCACGGCCAGGCGGTCATGCAGCGTCGAGGCGGTCTCCAGCGCATCGATGCGCACGGTCTCGGAGGCCAGCACCGGACCTTCATCCAGCCCCTCGGTCATCTGCATGACCTCGACGCCGGTGACCTGGTCGCCAGCCATGATCGCCCGCTGGATCGGGGCGGCGCCGCGCCAGCGCGGCAGCAGCGAAGCGTGCAGGTTGAAACAGCCGAGCCGCGGGGCGTCGAGCACGGCGGCGGGCAGGATCTGGCCGAACGCCACCACCACGCCGGCGTCGATCTGGAGAGCGGCGAAGGCCTCGATCTCCGCGGGGTCGCGCATCGAAACCGGCGTGCGGACCGGAATGCCGCGGTCCTGCGCGTAGGCGTGAACCGGCGAGGGCTTCAGCGTCTGGCCGCGGCCGCGCGGCGCAGGAGGCTGGGAATAGACGCAGACGACCTCGTGCCCGGCCTCGACCAGGGCGGCGAGGGCGGCGACGGCGAAGTCAGGCGTTCCGAGAAAAGCGATGCGCATCAGGGGCGTGTAACGCCGGTGGCGGAATTTAGGAACCTCATGCAAGCTCCGCCGTTGTGAGATGCACTCGGGAAGGGAGAACCAATCTATGCGCAATATCATGATCGTCGCCCTGGTCGCTTCGGGCCTCGCGCTTTCGGCTTGCTCGCAGGCCACCCAGGACCAGGCCAAGGCCACGGCCGATCAGGCCGCCGCCGACGCCAAGGCCGCGACCGACCAGGCTGCGGCTGACGCCAAGGCCGCCGCCGACAAGGCCGCCGCCGAGGCTCAGGCCGCGGCCGGAACCGTCGCCGCCGACACCAAGGCCGCCGCGGCGGACGCCAGCGTCGCCGCTAAGGACGCGGCCGCCGACGCCAAGGCCGCCGCCACTGGCGTGGCTAAGGACGCCAAGGCCGCGGTCCACGACGCCACGGCGCCGGAAAAGCACTAACGGCCTCGCGCCTGTCTGGGCCCCGGCTCGGGCAGGCGCGACCGTTTGGCGCGCGCGATGCAGCAGCCCAGCGACATCGAGGCGCGGCTGAATCGCCATCCAGAGCCGACGCGGTCGGCGTTGAAGCGCCTGCGCCGCCTGATCCTCGACACCGCCGCGGTGACGCCCGGAGTCGAGGCGATCGAAGAGGCGCTGCGCTGGGGCCAGCCCAGCTATCTGACCAAGACCGGCGGCACCATCCGCATCGACGGCCGGGGCGGCTCGCAGTACGCCCTCTACGTGCATTGCCAGACCGACCTGCTGGCCAGCTTCCGCGACCTCTATGGAGACGCGCTCACCTATGACGGCAAGCGGGCGCTGATCTTCGACGCCGCGACGCCGCTGAATGAAGACGTGGTCGCCCACTGCATCGCGCTGGCGCTTACCTATCACTCACGCAAGCGTCGCGGGGCTTAGGCGCGAAGGACCCAAGTGGTCTCCCGAACCGCTGGCGCAAAGCCCAAACGCTCCAGGATCGGCCGGCTGGTGTCGCGGGCCTCGATGCTCAGATAGCGCAAGCCTCGCGCCTTGGCCTCCGCCGCCCGCACGGCCACCAGGGCGCGGTAGAGACCCTGGCCACGATGGGCCGGGGCCACGCCCCCGCCGAACAGCAGACCGAAGGCCCGACCCTCGGCCATCTCCAGCCGAGCCGACGCCACGGGCCGCCCCTGCACATAGGCGACGAAGAGGGCGAGGTCGGGATCGTCGAGGCGGTCCCTGAAGGCGTCTCTCTGCCAGGGCTCTTCCTGGCCGAAAGCCTCGCCGTTCGCCCGAACGAAGTCGTCGAGATCGTCGATGCTGCGCACGCGCCGGACCTCGACGCCGTCCACGGGCGCTGGGAGGCACTCCTGCTCCAGGTCGAAGAACATCAACGTGCCGGAGAGATCCGGCTCAAAACCCTCGTCAGCCAGGCAGGCCGATAGGTTGGACGGTTGGTCGTGATCGTAGACCCGCCACAGCAGTTCCTCGCTGCGAGTTCGGAAGCGCGTCGCACAGTCCCGCACGGCGGCCGGCGCCGTGTCGGCGGACAGATCCCACCACGAGACGTAGTTGAAGCCGCCCGTCAGCAGAACGAGCGGGCCTGCGCGCCGCACCTGCGTGCCAGGGGCAGCCACCGGGCTGACGCGCACATCGGCGTCAAAGAGGGCGAGAACTCGGTCGAGGTCCATCGGTGTGAACCTCAATGGTGAAGTCAGGCCGCGCGGGCCTGCTTCTTGACCTTGGCGACAGCGCGGTCGCGCTTCAGACGCGACAGGTGGTCGATGAACAGCACGCCTTCCAGGTGGTCCATCTCGTGCTGGATGCAGACCGCGAACAGGCCGTCGGCGTCCTCGATCACTTCCTCGCCCTGATAGTTCAGGTACTTCAGCTTCACGCGCGCCGGGCGCTCGACCTCGTCGTAGATGTCCGGGATCGAAAGGCAGCCCTCTTCGTAGGGCGCGGTGTCCTCGGAGCTCCAGACGATTTCCGGATTCACGAAGTAGCGCGGCGCCTTCTCGTCGTCGGGGCCGGAGATGTCCATGACGATCACGCGCTTGGGCACGCCGATCTGGATCGCGGCCAGGCCGATGCCCGGGGCGTCGTACATCGTCTCCAGCATGTCATCCATCAACGCGCGCAACTCATCGTCGACCTTGGCGACGGGCTGGGAGACGAGCTTGAGGACCGGATTCGGAACGACGAGAATTTCGCGGATAGCCATAAAAACGCAGGTAGGTCAGCGTCCCTTCGCCGTCAAGGCGGCGACGCGTCCGGTGTCGGCGAGGTCGGGATCGGCGGCGAGCTTGGCCAACGGGCGGATTCCGGTCTCCACCGGCGCCAGTTCCGGCAGTTCCTTGCCCTCGTGGTCGACCTTCAGGTCTTCGAAGCGGCGGGCCTGGGTCAGCACCTGGGTCTCCAGCGAACCGACGAACTGGTTGTAGCGGCTGACCGCCGCCTCCAGCGCCTTGCCGACCGAGCCGGCGTGCGCGCCCATCACCGAGATCCGCTTGTAGAGCTCGCGGCCCAGCTTGGAGATCTCCTGGGCGTTGGCCGCCTGCTCCTCGACCCGCCAGCCGTAGACCACCGCCTTGCAGAGCGCGAACAGCGTGGTCGGCGTCACCACCAAGACCCGGCGGTCCATGGCCTCGGTCATCAGCTCGGGCGCGCGCTCCAGCGCGGCGGCCAGGAAACTGTCGCCGGGGATGAACATGGCGACGAAGTCGGGCGAGCCCTGATTGAACTGGTCCCAGTAGGCCTTGGCCGACAGGCCCTGCATGTGTGCACGCACGCTCTGGGCGTGGCGCAGATAGGCCGCCTCGCGGCTGGCCTCGTCGGGCGCGTCCTGCGCCTCAAGGAAGGCGTTCAACGAGCACTTGGCGTCGATCACGAACACCGCCCCGCCCGGCAGCCGCACGGTGACGTCAGGACGGCGGCGGCCTTCCTCGCTGTCGGTCGAGGTCTGTTCGTCGAAGTCGTAGCGATTGTGCAGGCCGGCGGCTTCCAACACGTTGCGCAGGGTCTGCTCGCCCCAGCGGCCCTGCACCCCGGCCCCGCGACGCAGCGCCGCAGACAGTTTGCGCGCCTCGGCCTGGGTGGCGGTCGAGGCCTGCAGCAATTGGCTGATCTGCTCCTTCAGGCCGCCGGTCTCTTCGGCGCGGGTCTTCTCGACCGCGACCACCTGCTCCTGGAACTTGGCCAGGGTCTCAGCCACCGGCTTCAGCTGCGCCTCGAGCCGCGCCTGGGCGAGCTGCTCTCTATTATGGAAGGTCTCGTCGGCGCGCTTCATCACCTGCTCGGCGATGGCTGCGGCGGCCTGGGCCTGCAGAAAGGCGGTGTTCTTGGCCTCCTGCTCTTCCAGCAGCCGCAGGCGGACCGCCGCGTCCTGCAGCTCGGACGCCCTAGCCTCGGCCCGGTTGGCGCGGCCGCGCTCCATAAGCGCCCAGGCCAACGCGGGAATGGCCGCCAGCAAGGCGGCGAGGACGGCGAGCAGGAGGGAGTCCAGGTTCATGCTCCGTTCCTATACGGAGTCGGACCGAGGCGATAGTTTCGCAGCCCCAGGGCTCAGGCCAAAAAAAAGCCGGACCCGAAGGCCCGGCAGTTCATTAGGGAGGAAACGCCCAGGAAGGGCAGAAGCGGCAGCGCCGCCTCACAGTTCGAACATATACGGTGCGACGCACAAAACAACAAGCGATTTTGTGCCGGACCCATCACAATTTCTAAAAGCGTCGAAAAAATTCGTTACAAATCAGTGAGATTTGAAGACGCCCCAGACAGCTAAGGTTTGCTGCACCGCACAACGACACGATATCAATGTTCGGCGCCGCGGCGAGAAGGCGCTGGCGCAAAAGCCATTCGTCACCTAAAAGCGCGCGCTTCCCCAAATAGGCGCCCATAAAGCCAAATCAATGTCGCTCCGCAACATCGCCATCATCGCCCACGTCGACCACGGCAAGACCACCCTGGTCGACCAGCTCCTAGCCCAGTCGGGCATTTTCCGAGCCAATGAGGCGACGGTTGAGCGCGCCATGGACTCGAACGACCAGGAGCGCGAGCGGGGGATCACCATCCTCGCCAAGTGCACCAGCGTCCTCTGGAACGGAAAAGCGGGCGAGACCCGCATCAACATCATCGACACCCCCGGCCACGCCGACTTCGGCGGCGAAGTCGAGCGGATCCTCGGCATGGTGGACGGCTGCGTCCTCCTCGTGGACGCCGAAGAAGGCGTCATGCCCCAGACCAAGTTCGTGCTGGGCAAGGCGCTGAAGATGGGCCTGCGCCCCATCCTCTGCCTCAATAAGGTCGACCGCGCCCACGCCGATCCGGATCGCGTGCTGAACGACGCCTTCGACCTGTTCGCGGCCATGGGCGCGAGCGACGAGCAACTGGACTTCCCGCACATCTACGCGTCGGGCAAGAACGGCTGGGCGACGCTGGACCTGGCCCAGCCGAACGACAACCTCGGCCCGCTGTTCGACCTGATCGTCGACCACGTGCCGCCGCCGAAGGCCGAGGCCCGCAAGGACGAGCCCTTCCAGATGCTGTCGGTGCTGATCGAAAGCGACCCGTTCCTGGGCCGCCTGCTGACCGGCCGCATCGAAGCGGGCAAGGCTGTCCCGGGCCTGGCCATCAAGGCGCTGTCGCGTGACGGCAAGGAAATCGAGCGCGGCCGCATCACCAAGGTGCTGGCGTTCCGCGGCCTGAAGCGTCAGCCGATCGACGCCGGCGCCGAAGCGGGCGACATCGTGGCGATCGCTGGCCTTTCGAAGGCCACAGTGGCCGACACACTTTGCGCCATGGAAGTCGTCGACGCCCTTCCGGCCCAGCCGATCGACCCGCCGACCATCTCGATGACCGTCTCGGTCAACGACAGTCCTCTGGCTGGCCGCGAAGGCGACAAGGTGCAGAGCCGCGTCATCGCCGCGCGCCTGCTGAAGGAAGCCGAGTCCAACGTCGCCATCCGCGTCACCGAGACCTCCGAGAAGGACGCCTTCGAAGTCGCCGGCCGCGGCGAACTGCAGCTGGGCGTGCTGATCGAAGGCATGCGCCGCGAGGGCTTCGAAGTTTCGATCAGCCGTCCGCGCGTGGTGTTCCAGACCGATGAAAACGGACAGCGCATGGAGCCGATCGAAGACGTTATGATCGACGTCGACGACGAGTTCACCGGCATCGTCATCGAGAAGCTGTCGGCCCGTAAGGCCGAGCTGAAGGACATGGGCCCGTCGGGCGCGGGCAAGACCCGCATCAGCCTGATGTCTCCCTCGCGCTCGCTGATCGGTTATCAGGGCGAGTTCCTGACCGACACCCGCGGCTCGGGCGTGCTGAACCGCGTGTTCAGCCACTACGAGCCCTACAAGGGCGCGATCGACGCCGGCCGTAAGGGCGTGCTGGTCTCGAACTCCGACGGGGAAACCGCAGCCTATGCGCTGTGGAACCTGGAAGAGCGGGGCACCATGTTCGTCGGCGCCGGCGAGAAGACCTACCAGGGCATGATCATCGGCGAGAACAGCCGCGCCGACGACCTGGACGTCAACCCGATGAAGGCCAAGCAGCTGACCAACGTCCGCGCCTCCGGCAAGGACGAGGCCGTGCGCCTGACCCCGCCGCGCCGCATGACCCTCGAGCAGGCCATCGCCTACATCGAGGAAGACGAACTGGTCGAAGTCACGCCGAAGTCGATCCGTCTGCGCAAGCAGGTGCTGAACCCCTCCTTCCGCAAGCGGCGCGTCAAGGAGGAGTAGTGGCGCAAGCGGGGGCGGTACCCAGCATAAGCAGGCAGGCGGCGCGCGAACGCGCGTTCCGCCTGCTCGCCGGCACCGTCACCGCGCTGTTCCTGGCCTTTGCGGCCCTTGGCGGCGCCTTCGTCTGGTACGACCGCGCCGCCGGCTGGTTGACCCACGCCCATGAGGTGCGGATCGAGATCGAAGGGCTTCGGCTGTCGCTGACCGAGGCCGAGTCTGCTCAGCGGGCCTTCATCCTCACCGGCGACTCTCAGTTCACCCGGCAGATCGAAGGCGCCCGCACGACGGCGGCGATCCATATCAGCGCTCTTGAGCGGCTGACGCGCGACAATCCCGAACAACAGGAACGGCTGACGCGCCTTCAGGCGCTGATGTCCACGCGGATGGACGTGATCGACCAGACGGTCGCCGCCCGCCAGACCGGATCACCCGGAGCCGCCATCCAAATCATCCAGCGCGGCCAGGGCGTTGCAGCGATGCAAGGCGTACGCGCCATCGCCGGCCAGCTTGAACAGGAAGAGCGCCGGCTCCAGCACCAGCGCGAACGGCAGGTCACGGTCGTGCGGTCGGTGATCGTCGCCGCCCTGATCATCTTCGCGGCCCTGCTGGCCCTGCTGTTCTTCAAGGCGCTGCGCGACATCAGCCTGGACCGCGAGGCCGAGTCCGACGTGGCCCAACGGCTGCGCCGCCTGCTCGACGACCGCACCCTGCTGCTCGACGAGGTCAATCACCGGGTCAAGAATTCACTGCAGCAGATCGCCAGCGTCGTACGGCTGCAATCGCGGGCCGTGGAGCATGATGACGCCCGCGAGGCGCTGAACCGGACGCTCGACCGGATCATCGCCGTCGGCCGCGTTCACGAGCAGTTGTACAAGGCCGACGACGCCATCGGCGCATTCGACGCCGGCCGTTACACCGAGGCCCTGGCGCAGGACCTCGTCAACTCGCTGGGCCGCGACAACGTCGCCTTGGAGACCGCCATCGAGCACGCGGTGCTGGACGTGAAGCAGGCCGTCCCGCTGGCGCTGATCCTCAATGAGTTGATCACCAACGCCTTGAAATACGGCTGCCCGACCGATAGGCCCTCCACAATAAGGGTCGCCTTCGGAACAGACGGCGAGCTCTACCGTTTGAGCGTGGCCGACGACGGCGAAGGTCTGCCTAAGGACTTTTCGCCGGCGAAACGTAAAAGCCTCGGGATGCGGGCGATCGAAGCCTTGGCGAGACAGCTCGGCGGGCGCTTCGAGATAGAACAACCGAAGGCCGGCGCGTCGTTCGCCGTCGTCTTCCCCAGGAGTTGAGCCGCGCAGTGCGTATCATGGTGGTTGAGGACGACGCGTTGATCGCGCTCGACATCGTCGGCCTGCTTGAGGACATGGGCCACGAAGTCGTGGCCGAGGCCGCCGACGCCAACGAGGCCTGGACGTTGGCCGAGGGCGGCCGTCCGGACATCGCCCTGGTCGATATCCGCCTGGCCCGCGGCGCCGACGGCGGCGTGCTGGCCCGCAAGCTCTACGACAAGCTCGGCGTGCGCTCTCTGTTCGTTTCCGGCTCAATCACCGAGGAATTCCGCCGCTCGATGGCGGCCATCAAGCCGATCGGCTTCCTGGGCAAGCCGCTCAGCCGCCGCACCCTCGGCGAGGCGCTGAGCGCCGTCTAGCCGCCGCTAGCGGCGGCGCGTGTCGATGCTGACCACCGCCGACATGCCGGGCCGCAACCGGCCGGTCGCCTCCTGCCCGTCATCGAGAGTGATGCGCACCGGAATGCGCTGAACCACCTTGGTGAAATTGCCGGTGGCGTTGTCAGGCTTGATCACCGCGAACTCCGATCCCGCCGCCGGGCCGATGCGCTCGACCCTGCCCTGCAGGTTCGTTCCCGGCAGGGCGTCGATACGGACGCGAACCGGCTCGCCCACCGCCACGTCCTTCATCTGCGTCTCCTTGAAGTTGGCGGTGATCCAGACCGCCTGCGGCACCAGCCCCATCAGTTGGGTGCCAGGGGCCACATACTGGCCGACCTTGACCCCGACCTCGCCGACCTGCCCGGCGATCGGGGCTGTGATGCGGGTGTTGGCCAAATCGATCTGCGCCAGTTCGAGCGCGGCCTGCGCCTGGGCGACGGCGGCCTCCAGCGCGGCGCGGTTGACGCCGACTGAGGCTAGGTCCTCCTGCGCCACCCGACCCTGCGCCTGGGCCTGGCCGACGGCGGCCTGAGCCTGCTGAACGGCCAGGCGCAGGCGGTCCAGCTCGGTGGGCGCCAGCCAGCCCTTCTGGACCAGCGGCTCGGCGCGGCGGAAATCGGCTTGCGCCTTGGCCAGCGCGGCGCGCGCGCTCTCCTCCTCGGCCCCGACCAGGCTGATGTTGGCCTGGCCGCGACGGCGCTGCTGATCCCAGTTGGCGAGGTTGGCCTTCTGGACGGCCAGCGCCGCGTTGGCCTGCGCGACCTTCTCGCGGTAGTTCCGATCGTCGATCACCACCAGCGTCTGCCCGGCCTTCACGGGCATGAAGTCCTTGACCAGGACCTCGGCGACGTAGCCGTCCAGCTTGGGGCTGATGATCGTGACATAGCCGCGGACATAGGCGTTGTCGGTGCTCTGCACGCCGGTGTCGAACGGCGGCAGCCGCCAGGCGAACAGCACCAGCAGCACCCCGCCGATCGCGGCCAGCACGATGGGAATGGCGGCGCGCGACCAGGGACGTTTGGCGGGGGGCGGGGCGGGCGCGGTGTCGCTCACGTCAGACGGCCTCGGCTGGGGTCATGGCGGCGGCCCGCCGCGCCCGCGCATCCTCGCGCAGGCGCAGGGCCAGGAGATAGGCGAAGACCAGCAACGACAGCACGGCGATCACCCGGAAGACGTCGGCATAGGCCAGCACCGTGGCCTCGCGCGTCGCCAACTGGCTCAACAGGGCGAGGCCCTCGCCCTGGCGCAGCGCCGGATCGGTGATCGTCCCGCCATAGGCGCCGGCGTACTGGCGCACGCGCGCGGCCACCTGCGGATCGGTCAGCAGCAGCCGCTCGACGATCTGGGCCGAGTGGGCCTTCTCGCGCACCGTCATCAGCGTGCCCAGGAAGGCCGAGCCGGCCAGCGCGCCGAGGCTCTGCCCGGCCCCGAAGATGACGGCGAAGCTGATGATGAACTCCTGCCCCTGGCGCAGTGCGCGGCCGAAGCCGGCCAGCATGGCGGCAGGCAGGAACAGGGCGCTGGCGAAGGCGATAAGGCCCTGACTGAAGTACATCTGCTCGGGCCGGGTGAGGCTGGTGACGTGGCTGTCCCAGTAGGCCCCCGCCGCGATCAGCAGCAGCGCGATCAGGGCCGGGGTCGAGACCCGCGCCGGATTGATGGTCACAGCGACGATCACCACGCCCGCCAGCGTCGCCCAGAACATCACCCAGGACAGGCCGCGCAGCTGATCGTTGTTCATCCCCATCGCCTGCAGAAAGCCGAAGGCTCCGACGCCCTGCTCGGACAGCACGATGCGGAACAGCAGGATGATCACCACCAACCGCAGCATGTCGGCGCTGGACAGCCATCGGATGTGCAGCAGCGGCTTGTCCCTGTGCAGTTCGACCAGCACCGAGGCGGCGAGCAGCACGATGGCCGCGACCAGCGCCCAGCCCAGCCATGGCGCGTCGAACCACCAGACATAGCGGCCCTGGGCCAGCACGGCGCAGAGCAGCGCCACCCCCGGGGCGAAGAGCGCAAAGGTCAGGAAATCGCGCGCCTGGAACATCTTCACCCGCGGCATCGGCGGCACACGCACCAGATTGACGGCCACCAGGCACAGCAGGCTGAGCGCGATCTCCAGCAAATAGAGGCCATGCCACTGGCCGATCTGCAGCAGGTCCGAGGACGCCAGCCGCGACAGCGGCGCGGCCAACTGGCTCCAGCCGACCCCGAGCGCGATCCCCATCGGCCGACGGTGCTCGGGCACCGCGGCGATCATGTAGAGCAGCGCCATGGTCGACAGCGCCGTGGCCGCAACGCCAGAGGCCGCCCGCACCGCGATGGCCGAGCGCAGGTCGTCCGTGAACAGGTGGGCGATGGCGACGACGATAAACAGGCCAAGCCCGATATCGCCGAACAGGCGCAGGCCGTACTGGAAGCGGAACTTGATCGCCAGCAGGCCGATGGTGGCGTTGGTCGCGGTGTAGGCGGTCGACAGCCACGCCGCCTCGTTCGGATAGGCCCCGAGCGAACCCTGGATCCAAGGCAGGTTGTTGTTGACCAGGTTGAAGCCCAGGCCCTGGGTCAGGCCAAGCAGGAGCGAAACGCCGCCGTAGGCGAGCGCCCGCCTCCAGCCGGTCGGCGGTTGGGATCCGCCCATGCCTCCTGCCCCTCCTTCACCGCGGGACGGCGCCCGCAAGCTAGAGCGGCCGAGCCATCCAGACCTCACAACGCGTATCCGCCCGGCTGGTCGCATCATCGAGGTGAGATCGACGGGCGAGGCGTCCGGCGCCCAGCTGTGCTAGGCAAACCGCATGGCCAACCCGATCTTTGCAAACCTTCCCACGACCATCTTCGAGGAGATGTCGGGCCTGGCCCGCGAGCTGGGGGCGATCAATCTCGGCCAGGGCTTTCCGGACGATCCCGGCCCGCAAGCGATCCGCGAGCGCGCCGCCGACGCGGTGCTGAACGGCTACAACCAATATCCGCCGATGGCCGGGTTGCCCGAACTGCGCGCCGCCGTCGCCGCCCACTACGCCCGCACCCAGGGCCTGGACTTCGACTGGGCCAGCGAAATCACTATCACTTCCGGCGCCACTGAGGCGTTGGCCGCCGCCTTCCTCGGGCTCATTCAACCGGGCGACGAGGTGGTGGTCTTCCAGCCGCTGTACGACGCCTACCTGCCGCTGATCCGCCGGGCCGGCGGCGTGCCGCGGCTGGTCAAGCTCAGCCCGCCGCACTGGCGCTTCGACCGCGCCATGCTGGAGGCGGCGTTCAGCCCCAAGACGCGGTTCGTGGTGCTGAACAACCCGATCAATCCGGCCGGCGCGGTGCTGCCGCGCGAGGACCTCGCCCTGCTGGCCGACTTCTGCGTCGCCCACGACGTGATCGCGATCTGCGACGAGGTCTGGGAGCAGGTGGTGTTCGACGGCGCCCGGCACCTGCCGCTGATCGCCTTCCCCGGCATGCGCGAGCGGACGGTGAAGATCGGCTCGGCCGGCAAGATGTTCGGCCTCACCGGCTGGAAGGTCGGCTTCCTGTGCGCTGCGCCTGAGCTGACCCGCGCCCTGTCGCGCACGCACCAGTTCCTGACCTTCACCACCGCGCCGAACCTGCAGGCGGCGGTCGCCTGGGGGCTGGAAAACAGCGGCGACTGGTTCGCGACGATGCCCCGAGACCTGCAGCGCTCACGCGATCGGCTGGCCGCGGGGCTGGCCAGCGAGGGGTTCGTCACCCTGCCGGCCCAGGGCACCTACTTCCTCAACATCGATCTGGCGGCTTCAGGGATCGCAGAGCCCGACCGCACCTTCGCCCTGCGCGCGGTCAAGGACGCCGGCGTCGCCAGCATTCCGGTCTCGGCCCTCTACGAGGAGGACCACGTGACCACCATCCTGCGGCTTTGCCTGGCCAAGAACGACCAGACTCTGGACGAGGGGGTGCGTCGGCTGGCCAAGGCGCGGGACCTCTCGCGCCAAGCCTGAGGTAATACCGCGGAGCTGGGGGCGGAAGCGCTCGCCGCTTCGCGCCCCTTCGGCTCCGATCAGGAGGTCGAGCCGCCGTCGATGACCACGGTCTGACCAGTCATCCACGAGCCGGCCTTGGAGGCCAGGAACACCGCCCCGCCGGCGATGTCGTCCGGCTCGCCCAGCCGGCGCAGCGGCGTGCCCGACGAGGCGCGCTTTTCGCCTTCCGGAGTGTCCCACAGCGCCTTGGCGAAGTCGGTCTTCACCAGGCCCGGCGCGATGCAGTTGACCCGGATGTTGTCCGGCGACAGCTCCTGGGCGAGGTTGCGCGCCAGCTGCATGTCGGCGGCCTTGGAAATCGCATAGGCGCCGATCACCGCCGTGCCGCGCAGGCCGCCGATCGACGAGATGATGATGACCGAGCCGTCCTTACGCTCGCGCATCTCCGGCGCGACCATGTTGATCAGCCAGTTGTTGGCGATGACGTTGTTCTCGAGAATCTTGCGGAACTGGTCGTCGGCGATGCCGCTCATCGGGCCGTAGTAGGGGTTCGAGGCCGCGTTGCAGACCAGGATGTCGATCTTGCCGAACGCCTTGCGGGTCTCGTCGACCAAGCGCTGAAGGTCTTCCTTCGACGAGATGTTGGCCGGCACGGCGATCGCCGCGCCCGGGTGCTTGGCGTTGATCTCGGCGGCGACTTCCTCGCAGGGGCCGGCCTTGCGCGAGGAGATGGTCACCTTGGCGCCGTGCTCGGCCATCCGCTCGGCGATCGCCTTGCCGATCCCGCGCGAGGATCCGGTGATGACAGCGACCTTGCCGGTCAGGTCGAACAGTTCGCCCATGGCGTTCCCTCCAAACACGTGTTTGATTTTGTCGTGGCCATTTGCGGCGCCGGGCGCCGTTGGGTCAAGCGGTTCGGGGAGAAGCCAGCATGCCGGAATTTCGTGAGATCGCCTTGCCGGAGGTCACGCTCCGCGCCGCCGTCGAAGGAGAAGGGCCGCTGGTCCTGATGGTCCACGGCTTTCCGGAGAGCTGGTACAGCTGGCGCCATCAGATGAGCCCCGTGGCCGAGGCCGGGTTCACCGCCTGCGCCATCGACGTGCGCGGCTACGGCGGCTCCTCGCGGCCGCCGGCTGTCGAAGACTACGACATGGAGCACATGGTCGCCGACGTGGCCGGGGTGATCGAGGCGTTGAGCCCCGACGCGCCCGCCGTGCTGGTCGGACATGACTGGGGCGCGCCGATCGTCTGGAACACCGCCCTCATCCGCCCGGACCGGGTGCGCGCGGTGGCCGGCCTGTCGGTGCCCTATACCGGCGTGCCCAAGCGGCCATTCAGCGACATGATCGAGAGCGTCTTCACCAGCCGCGGCAAGTTCTTCTACCAGGCCTGGTTCCAGAACGTCGGACCGGCCGAAGCCGAGCTGGAGGCCAATGTCCGCGACGGCCTTCGCAAGTTCTACTACGCGATCAGCGGCGATGCTCCGGATGGGACCTGGCCCAGCAACAAGACCCACGGCCAGAGCCTGCTGGAGGGTCTGGTCGACCCCGCCCCCTTCCCCGCCTGGCTGACCGACGCCGACCTCGACTACTACGTGGCCGAATTCGAGCGCTCCGGCTTCCGCGGCCCGATCAACCGCTATCGCAACCACCAGCGCGACTTCGAGTACCTGCGTCAGTTTGAGGGCCGCAAGATCGAGCAGCCGTCACTGTTCGTCGGCGGCGAGCGCGACCTGGTGCTGTCGATGCTGGGCAAGGGCGACCTGATGGCGATCATGGGCGCGGAGATGCCCGACCTCCGCGGCGCCGACGTGCTGCCCGGCTGCGGCCACTGGACCCAGCAGGAGCGTCCGCAGGAGGTCAACGACCGGCTGCTGCCCTGGCTCAAGTCGCTCTAGCCTTCGCGGCCGGCGAAGGCTGACCCCGGCGACCGCGCATTGTGCGGCCGCCCCGTCCGGCGCAGCTTGCCGCCATGGGAAGCGGGATCCTGTTGCTGGGCGCGGGGCTACTGGCGGGGGCGATGAACGCTCTGGCCGGGGGCGGCTCGTTCGTCACCCTGCCGGCGCTGATCGCGGCGGGCGTGCCTTCGGTGGCGGCGAACGCCTCCAGCACCGTGGCGCTCTATCCCGGCGGCCTGGCCAGCGCCTGGGTCTACCGCCAGGGCCTGACGCAGGTCTGCGGCGTGCCGATCCGCCCAATGCTGGTCGTCACCCTGGCGGGGGGCCTGGCCGGCAGCCTGCTGCTGCTGTGGACCCCGTCCTCGACCTTCGACGTCATCCTGCCCTGGCTGCTGCTGACCGCGACCCTGGCGCTGGCCTTCGGGCCGCGGATCGCGCCCTGGCTGCAGCGCCATGCCCAAGCGGGCCCGATCCCGATCCTGGCGCTGCAGTTCGCGCTGGGCGTCTACGGCGGCTACTTCGGCGGCGCGGTCGGGCTGATGATGATGGCCGCCTGGAGCCTGCTGGCCGGGGTCGACCTCAAGCAGCTCAATCCGGCGCGCACCCTGATGGTCAGCGCCGCCAACACGGTCGCTGTCCTGTGCTTTGCGATCGCCGGGGCGGTGCGCTGGCGCGAGGCGCTGATCGTCGCGGCCGGGGCCCTGGCCGGCGGATATCTGGGTGCGCTCGTCGGCCGACGGTTGGATCCCAGGGTGGTGCGCGCGGCCACCATCGCCCTCTCGGTCGTCATGACTGCAGTGTTCTTCGCCCGCGCCGCCCGCGGCTAGCAGCCGGCTTCTCTTCCCTAGGGTCGCCGACCTATGGTCGTGTTTCAGAGGAGAGGGGACGCATGAAACTCATCGGTAAAATCGCCTTGGGCCTGGTCGGGCTGATCATACTGCTCGCGGCCATAGTCGTGATCAGGACGCTGACCTACAAGCCCAACGCCGGCGCGGACCTCTCCAAGGTGAAACTGGCGCCGACGGTGGCGATCGACACCGCCAAGGCGGCCGAGCACCTGTCGCAGTCGATCCAGTTCCAGACCATCAGCCACCAGGACAAGGCCGACAATCAGCTCGGCGAGTGGGACAAGCTGCACGCCTGGCTGCAGACCACCTATCCGGCCGCGCACGCGGCGATGAAGCGTGAAGTCGTCGCCGGCCATACGCTGGTCTACACCTGGGCCGGGTCGGACCCCGCCCTGGCGCCGGTGGTGCTGATGGCGCACCAGGACGTCGTGCCGGTGACGCCGGGCACCGAGGACGACTGGAAGCACCCGCCGTTCGGCGGCGTGATCGCCGAGGGTTCGGTCTGGGGCCGCGGCGCGATCGACGACAAGGGCTCGCTGGTCACGCTGTTCGAGGGCGTCGAGGCCCTGGCCCAGCAGGGCTACAAGCCCAAGCGCACGCTGATCCTTGTCTCGGGCCACGACGAGGAAGCCGGCGGCACCGGCGCCCAGGCCGTCGCCGACCTCTTCAAGTCGCGCGGGATCAAGGCCCAGTTCGTGCTCGACGAGGGCATGGCGATCATTTCGGACAACCCGCTGACCGGCGGCCAGGTGGCGCTGATCGGCATCGCCGAGAAGGGCTATGCGACCCTGATGGTCACGGCCGAGGCCGATGGCGGCCACTCCTCAGCCCCGCCGGCCGATTCCGGTGGCGTGCTGACCCTGGCCCGGGCGGTGACCAAGATCGCCGAGGACCAGGCGCCGATGAAGCTGGACGGTCCAGGCGGCATGATGATGGAGACCCTGGCGCCACAGGGCTCGTTCATGATCCGCATGGCGATGGCCAACCGCTGGCTGTTCGAGCCGCTGATCATCAAGCAGGCGGCGGCCACCCCGTCGGGCGCAGCGCTGCTGCACACCACCATCGCCCCGACCATGCTGAAAGGCAGCCCCAAGGAGAACGTGCTCCCGCAGGACGCCACGGCGTGGATCAACTACCGCATCGCGCCCGGCGACAGTTCCGAGGGCGTGCTCGCACGGGCCAAGGCCGCGGTCGGCGCGCTGCCGGTGACCTTCGCCTGGAGCCGCAAGCCGAATGAGCCCTCGCCGGTCTCGTCGACCACGTCGGAGGCCTGGAAGATGGTCGCCGCCCTGGCCGGGGACACCGCCAAGTCGCCGGTCGCGCCCAGCCTGGTGACCGCTGGCACCGACAGCCGCTACCTGGTCGGGGTGGCCGACGACGTCTACCGCTTCCAGCCGATGGTCTTCTCGCTGGAGACCATCAAGATGATCCACGGCACCAACGAGCACATGAGCCTGGAGAACCTGGACCGTGCGGTGCAGTTCTATGCCCGCCTGATCGCCACCAGCACCGCCGGTTAGGTCACGCGCCTACGCCGCATCGACAAGCCGCCCGGATTGCGACACATCCGGGCGATCGTCCAACCGCGCGGACCGCGACCTGAATGCTCAACTGGATCTATTCGACCTTTGGCGAGGCCTGGGGTCCGCTGCGGCTGTTCAACTCGTTCTTCTTCCTCTCCGGGGCGGGCTTCGCAGTGTGCGCCCTGGGCACCTGGCTGTTGCTGCCGAAGCTGTGGGGCCTGCTGCCCACCGACCGCGGCCGGGCGTTCGCGGTCAACGCCGAGCTGAGCGTCGGCAAGCCGGTCAGCGCCGGCCTGATCTTCATCACCATCTTCAGCCTGGCCTGCATGGTGTTCGTACCGTTGACGGCCAAGCCGCTGCTGACCGTGCCGTTCATGCTGGCGGCGCTGATCGTCGGCTATCTGGACGACCGCCGCGGCGGCTTTTCCGAGTACCAGCTGGCGATCATGGACGCCGCCATCGCCTTCGGCGCGGCTGCGGTGATCTATGGATTCCAGCCCGTGCAGATCTGGCTGCCCGGCTGGAAGGGCGTACTGACCCTGGCGCCGTGGATCTCGATCCCGATGGCGGCCGGCGTCATCTGGCTGTCGATCAACGCCACCAACTGCTCAGACGGGGTCGACGGCGTCTCCGGCAGCCTGAGCGGCACGGCGATCCTGCTGCTGGGCGGCCTGCTCTACACGGTGATCGGCAACGAGGCGGTGGCCGGCCACCTGCACATCCCGCTCAACCGCGACGGCGCCAACTGGGCGATCATGGCCTTCCTGATGGTCGGCTGCATCGCCGGCTACCTCTGGTACAACGCCCCGCCCAGCCAGGTGCTGATGGGCGACGCCGGCTCGCGGCCGATCGGGCTGTTGATCGGCATGCTGGTGGTGGCGACCAACAACCCGCTGTTCCTGCTGTTGATCGGCTCGGTGCTGCTGCTGAATGGCGCGACCGGCCTGGTGAAGGTGGCGCTGATGCGGTTCTTCGGCCTGAAGGTGCTGTCGAAGGTGCGCTTCCCGCTGCACGACCACGTCCGCAAGGAACTCGGCTGGTCGAACAGTCAGGTGCTGGTGCGCTTCATGCTGCTGCACCTGGGGGTTTCGGCGCTGCTCCTGCTGCTGGCGCTCAAGGTCCGCTGAAGCAACGACTTCGTCAGACAAACCGCCTAGAGACACCTTGCCCGCGCAATATCCGCTCTTGCGCGGCCTTCCGGCTCTTGCGAAGCGCCGCTGCGCATCGCACGTTCCGGACTAACCGAATTGGAGACCCCATATGCGTAACTGGCGCCTGGACGAAGACGACGACAGCGAAGACGGCGCCCGCAAGCCCGACATGCCGATGACGGCCGGGCCTGTGCAGAACGCGCTCTACAAGTCGCGCACCGTGCTGGTGTTCGGCGAGATCGACATGCGCCTGGCCGAGCGGGTCACCGCCCAGCTGCTGGCCCTGTCGGCCGAAAGCGACAAGCCGATCAAGGTGGTGATCAACTCGCCCGGCGGCCACGTCGAGAGCGGCGACACCATCCACGACATGATCCGCTACTGCGGTCCGCAGGTGAAGGTGATCGGCACCGGCTGGGTGGCCTCGGCCGGCGCGCACATCTTCCTGGGCGCGACCAAGGAAAACCGCCTCTGCCTGCCCAACACCCGCTTCCTGCTGCACCAGCCGATGGGCGGCGTGCGCGGTCAGGCCAGCGACATCCAGATCGAGGCCGAGGAGATCGTGAAGATGCGCGAGCGCGTCAACCGCATGATCGCCAAGGAAACCGGGCATCCCTACGAAAAGATCGTCAAGGACACCCAGCGGAACTTCTGGATGAGCGCCGAAGCCGCCGTCGAGTACGGCCTGGTCTCGAAGATCATCCACAGCGCCAGCGAGGCGTAAGGTGTTGTCGGCCGCGCCCTGGTGGAAGGGCGCGGTCGTCTACCACATCTATGTGCGGAGCTTCTTCGACTCCGACGGCGACGGCCACGGCGACCTGGCCGGGGTCCTCGCCAAACTGGACTACATCGAGAGCCTCGGCGTCGACGCCATCTGGCTCTCGCCCGTCCACCCCTCGCCCAACCGCGACTGGGGCTACGACATTTCTGATTATGAAGGCGTCCAGCCCGACTACGGGACCATGGACGACCTGCAGGCGCTGATCGACGCCGCTCACCGGCGCGGCCTGAAGGTCCTGCTGGACGAGGTGCTGTCGCACACCTCCGACGAGCATCCGTGGTTCGCCGAGAGCCGCGACGGCGGCGCTGAGGGCCCCAAGGCCGATTGGTACGTCTGGGCCGATCCGGCCCGCGACGGCACGGCGCCCAACAACTGGCTGTCGGTGTTCGGCGGCCCGGCCTGGGCCTACCAGCCGGCGAGGCGCCAGCACTATCACCACAAGTTCCTGCGCCAGCAGCCGAAGCTGAACTGGCGTCATCCCGAGGCCAAGGCCGCCGCCCTGCGGGTGCTGGAGTTCTGGCTGGAAAAAGGGATCGACGGCTTCCGGCTCGACGTCGCCGGGACCTTCCTGCACGACGACACCCTGACCGACAATCCGGCGGTGCCGGCCGAGCAGCGCACCCGCCATCACTGGGCGCACGCCAGCGAGATGCAGCGCCACCTGCACGACTCCAACCTGCCGGAGAACGTGCCGCTGCTGGACGAGATCCGCCGGCGGGTCGACGCCTTCGACGAGCGCTTCGTGTTCGGAGAGTTCTCAGAGGAGGAGGAGCGCTGCGGAGCCTACTGCACGCCCGACGAGGGGCTGCATTCGGCCTACACCTTCGTGCTGCTGCACGCTCGGCGGCTGTCGCCGGACATCTTCCGCGACCACTACGACACGCTGGACCGGTTCCCCGGCCACTGGCCGTGCATCTCGTTCTGCAACCACGACATTCCGCGCACCGCCACGCGCTTCGGCGGCGGCGAGGCCGTCGCCCGGCTGATGCTGGCCCTGCTGCTGACGCTGAAGGGCACGGTGCTGCTCTATCAGGGCGAGGAGCTCGGCCTGCCCGAGGCCCAGAGCCTGACCCGTGAGGAGATCCGCGATCCGGTCGGCGACCTCTACTGGCCGATCGCCAAGGGCCGCGACGGCTCACGCACGCCGATGCCGTGGACCGAGGGGCTCCACATGGGGTTCTCTTCCGGCAAGCCCTGGCTGCCGCTGGCCGTCGAGCACGCCGGGCTGTCGGCGGCGAGCCAGGAGGCGGTGAGCGATTCGACCCTCGCCTTCTCCCGCGCCCTGCTGGCCCTGCGCCGCGACACGCCGGCCCTGGTGACCGGCGACTTGGAAATGGTCAGCGCGCCCGAGCCGCTCCTGGTCTTCATCCGCCGCGCGGGGGACCAGCAGATCGCCTGCGTGTTCAACATGGGCGCGGCGCCGGCCGTGTTCGGCGACGAACGCCTGGCCGGCGCAGAGATATTGCTCCCCGGTCCGGGGGAGGCGAGCCTGGACGGCGCAGCTCTCCACATGGGCGCCCACTCGGCCAGGTTCCTGCGGCTCGCATGACGCGCTAGAAGGGGCTCATGCCCGACGGCGACGCCAAAACCACACCCACCGCCGACACCAAGTTCGGTCGCGGCTTCCTGCACGACATCTGGTACTTCGCCGCCCTCTCGGGCGACCTGAAGGCCGGAAAGCTGCAACGCTTTGAGATCCTCGGCGAGCCGATCCTGCTGGGTCGCGACCGCGCCGGGAAGGTCTATGCGCTCAAGGACATCTGTCCGCACCGCGCCGCGCCGCTGTCGGCCGGCAAGCTGACCCGCGAGGCTGACGGCGCTGAGAGCGTCGAGTGCCCCTATCACGGCTGGCGGTTCAAGACCGACGGCGCCTGCGCGGCGATCCCGTCGCTGGTCGACGACCAGGCGATGGACGTCAGCCGCATCCGGGTGCGCAACTATCCGGCCGCCGAGAGCCAGGGCCTGGTGTTCGTCTGGATCAGCTCCGATCCGCGCTTCACCGGCGAGCCGAGCGAGCCGCCGCCCGTGTTTCCCGGCGTGGTCGGCGGCGGGCCCAAGCTGGTCGACCGCATGGATTTCGATGCGCACATCGACCACGCGGTCGTCGGGCTGATGGACCCGGCCCACGGCCCCTATGTGCACCAGCAATGGTGGTGGCGTTCGGCCAAGAGCCAGCACGAGAAGGCCAAGAAGTTCGAGCCGCGCGAGCAGGGCTTCGCCATGGTCCGTCACGAGCCCAGCAAGAACAGCCGCGCCTATGCGATCCTCGGCGGCGAGCCGCTGACCGAGATCACCTTCCGCATCCCCGGCCTGCGCTGGGAGCACGTGACCGTCGGCCAGCGCCAGGTGCTGTCGCTGACCTGCCTGACGCCGATCCACGAAACCAAGACCCGGATCACCCAGATCGTCTGGTCCGACCACCCCGCCTTCCTGGTGCTCAAGCCGTTCATCGCCGCCGGGGCGCGCGCGTTCCTGCGCCAGGACGGCGACATGGTGAACCTGCAGAACGAGGGACTGCGCTACGATCCCTCGCTGCTGTGGATCGACGACGCCGACCGCCAAGCCAAGTGGTACCAGCAGCTGAAGCGCGAATGGACCGCCAGCCGCAAGGCCGGCCGCCCGTTCGAGAATCCCGTCGAGGCCGCGACCCTGCGCTGGCGCAGCTGACGAGGACTTGCCTTCCGGTCCGCCGGGGGTTCTGTTGAGCGCCGTTATTTTGACGACGCATTCAATTCGAGCCCTTTGCGAACATGGATTTCACGACCAGCGACGGCTTCACCCTCGCCTATGACGACCAGGCTCCCGCCGACTACGAGCGGGCGATCCTGCTGGTTCACGGCTTCACCTCGAACCGCAACGAAGGCTGGAAGCGGACCGGCTGGTATGCGGCGTTGGAGCGTCGCCGCTTCCGGGTGATCGCGCTCGATCAGCGCGGCCATGGTCAGAGCGGCAAGGCCTATGAGCCGACCGCTTATTTACGCGAAAACCTGGCCCGCGACGTGGTCGAGCTGATGGACCACCTCGGCGTCAATCGGGTCGACCTGTTCGGCTACTCGATGGGCGCGCGGGTCGCCGCGGCGGCGGCCGTGGCCGCGCCGCACCGGTTCTCGAACCTGATCCTCGGCGGGGTCGGCGACAAGATGCTGACGGAGCGGCCCTCGGCGCGCGGCGACGTGATGGCCCAGGCCATGCTGGCCGACGATCCGGAGACCATCACCGAGCCGTTCCTCAAGAGCTTCCGCCAGTTCGCCGACGAGCAGGGCGAGGACCGCCGCGCCCTGGCCGCCTTCGTCCAGGCCGAGAACCCGCCGCTGGACACCGAAGGCTTTGCGACCCTGCCGATGCCGGTGCTGGTCGTGGCGGGTCAGCGCGAGACCAACGGCGCCCCCGAGCTGCTGGCCCAAGCGTTCGGCGACGGGCGCGGAGTGGTGATCCCCGGCTGCGACCACTTCTCCGCCATCCCGCACGCCCTGACCAAGGCCGCCGTCTTCGACTTCATCGACGGCGTGCTGGACGATCCCTGGGCGCGTTAGTCCTTGGGACCAAGGTTGTAGGGGCCGCCCTTGCCCAGCGCCTTGCGGTAGGCCGGACGATCCTGGAAGCGCCGCACCCAGGCGGCGATGTTCGGATAGGTCGCGAACTGGCCGAAAGCGCCGGCCACCTCGCCGACGAAGCTCATCTGGATGTCGGCGGCGGTCAGGTCCTTGCCCATCAGGTAGTCGCGGCCCTCGAGCGCGCGGTCGACATAGCTGAGATGGTTGGCCATCTCGCCTTGGATGCGCGGATGCAGCGGCGCGCCGGCCTCGCCCAGACGGGCGACGTACATGTTGAGCATCAGCGGCAGCATGGCCGAGCCCTCAGCGTAGTGCAGCCACTGCTGATGGGCCTCGTGGTCTGGCGTGCCGACCGGCGGGGCCAGGCGGCCCGCCGCGTGGTGGCGCAGCACGTAGTCGATGATGGCGCCGGATTCCGCGATCGTGGCGCCCTCCTCGGTCACCACCGGCGACTTGCCCAGCGGATGCACGGCGGTCAGCTCCGGCGGCGCCAGCCGGGTGGCCGCGTCGCGCTGGTAGGCCTTGATCTCGTAGGGGAGCCCCAGCTCCTCCAGCAGCCACAGGATGCGCTGCGAGCGCGAGTCGTTGAGGTGATGGACGACGATCATGGCGCTTCCTCCGCTTTTCACTTGGCGTAGCGTCACCGATGACGTGCGGCAAGCTTGCCCTATAGTCGGGCCGCCATGATGCTTGCGAACCTTACCGGCCTGCTGGCCGACGCCGCCGACGCCGCCGAAACCTATGTCGCCGAGGCCCGCCGGGCGGTGGCGGCCCGTGTGGCCCGCGACGGGCGGCTGGATCGCGACGCTTTGGACCGCGAACAGCACGTCGCCCACGGCCTGGCCTGGGCCGCCGCCTACGCCGAGACCCTGCGCCAGACGGCCGCCTGGGCCGCCGCCCTTGAGGGCGAAGGACGGCTCGGCGAGGCTGAGGGCCTGCCCGCCCAGTTGCTGGCGTTCGAGTATCTGAGCCAGCTGGCCGGCGGCTTGCCGATGAACCAGGGCGAAACCTTCCGCCCCGCCGACCTCGGCCTGGACGCGGGGCGGCTGGCGCCGGTGATCGCCAGCCTGGCGCCGGGCGCGACGCAGCCGGTGAAGAACCGCATCGTCGAGCTGCTGGAGGCCGCCCACGGCCGCCCGTCGCTGGAGGCCAGCGGCCTGGACGAGACCCTGGAACATGTCCGCGACCAGTTCCACGCCTTCGCCGAGGAGAAGATCGTCCCGTTCGCCCATGGCTGGCATCTGCGCGACGAACTGATTCCGCTACCGCTGATCGACGAGCTGGCGGCGCTGGGCGTGTTTGGCCTCACCGCGCCGGAGGAGTTCGGCGGCTCGGGCCTGGGCAAGGTCGCCATGTGCGTGGTGTCCGAAGCGCTGTCGCGCGGCTGGATCGGAACCGGCTCGCTCGGCACCCGCTCGGAGATCGCCGCCGAACTGATCCTGGCGCACGGCACCGACAGCCAGAAGCAAGAGCTGCTGCCGGCCATCACCAGCGGCGAGATCATTCCCACGGCGGTCTTCACCGAGCCGGAGGCCGGCTCCGACCTCGGCTCGCTGCGCACGCGCGCGGTGCGGTCGGGCGAGGCCTGGGAAGTCACCGGCGCCAAGACTTGGATCACCCATGCGGCGCGCGCCGACCTGATGACGCTGCTGGTCCGCACCGATCCGGCGTCGAAGGACCACCGCGGCCTGTCGATGTTCCTGGCCGCCAAGCCGCGCGGCACGGTCAGCGATCCCTTCCCCGCCCCAGGCATGAGCGGCGGCGAGATCGGGGTGATCGGCTATCGCGGCATGAAGGAGTACGAAATCGCCTTCGACGGCTTTTCGGTGCCGCACGACCGGCTGCTGGGCGGTCAGGAGGGCCAGGGCTTCGTGCAGCTGATGGCGACCTTCGAGAGCGCCCGCATCCAGACCGCCGCCCGCGCCATCGGGGTGGCGCAGTCGGCGCTCGATCTGGCCGTCGACTATGCGATCGCGCGCAAGCAGTTCGGGCGGCCGATCTCCGACTTCCCGCGGGTGGCCAACAAGCTGGCGATGATGGCGGCCGAGTTGGTCGGCGCGCGGCGGCTGACCTGGTTCGCCGCACGGGCCAAGGACGAGGGCCGCCGCTGCGACCTGGAGGCTGGCATGGCCAAGCTGGTCGCCGCACGGATCGCCTGGGCCTGCGCCGACAACGCCGTCCAGATTCACGGCGGGACCGGCTTCGCCACCGAGCAACCGGTCAGCCGCGTCCTGGCCGACGCCCGGATCCTCAACATTTTCGAGGGCGCCGGCGAGATCCAGGCCCAGGTCATCGCGCGGCGGCTGCTGGACGGCGCGAACTGATAGCGCTGATATTTTGGCGGACGACATGCCAATACTCGCGGGCGGCTCGACTACACGATTTCTTGAAGACCGCTCGCGCGCTCCCTGATCGTCAGTCTCACCCTGCCGAACCCGCGGCTGTTACTGCCGCTCGCCTTGGACAGAAGTCCAATTCGACCTGAAAACGGCGGGTCGTCGCCTTCCGAAATATCGCCGGTAGGGGGTGAGGATTGGGCCCCGCCGTACGTCTTGGGTGTGCACCCTGCCGCACACCGGCCATACGCGGAGCGAGAAACTCGCTCGCCACACGACGTTTTACGAGCGCGCTCAGCGAGTCCCGGTTTTTTGGACTGGCGGGCGCCCGACACAGCCCCTTCGGATTTCACAGCAAAACGCCGGTCTGCGACGCTGCGCCACACGGCAAAGCCCTGCCTGCCACGTTACATGCTGCCTGCGCACGCATATTGCGAAACAAGTTCGTTGAACGAGTTCAACCAAACCCATCACTTGGACCCGCCGAGCTGAAGGGCTAAGAGGAATCAGTGGTCATGACGACCTGCGTCACCGCCGTCCGCTCCCCCCCGGGCGGCGACCTAGCCGTAGAAAACCCGAGCCAGCTCGTCGCCGAGCTGCGCGACGCGGCCCAGACGGGACTGCGCCTCGCGCTGCAAGGCGCAGAGCGGATCACCAAGGTAGTGAAAGAGTATTGCGTAGAGTTCGAACAGCCGATGGCGCTGGCTACGGCGAGGATCGCCCGATGAAACACGTTTCCAGCAACATCGAAGTCGCCGGCGAGACCCAGGTCCGCGTTCCGACCCGCCGCGCGCTCGCCAAGCAGCAGACCCGCGCCAAGGTGCTGGCCGCCGCCCGCCGCCTGTTCTCGGAAGCCGGCTATGAAGGCGCGACCATCCGCGACATCGCCGCCGAGGCTGGCATGTCGACCGGCGCGGTGTTCGCCAACTTCACCGACAAGTCGGACCTGTTCCGCGAGATCATGGTCGCCGACATGGAGGCCCTGGTCGAAGCGATGCGCGACGGCGCCTCGCGCGGCCGCGGCGTCGACGACACGCTGCTGAAGCTGTTCGTCGCCGGTTACGCCTTCTACAAGACCCGCCTGCCGCTGGCCCGCGCCGCCTTCGGGATCTCCTGGATCCCTGAGCAGGGCCTGGAACTGCGCAACCTGCCGCCGGTGCTGGAACTGCAGGAACTGTTCACCGAGCAGCTGACGCAAGGCGTCGAGCGCGGGGAGCTGTCGCAGGAAGCCGAAGTGAAGCTGCGCAGCCAGATGCTGTTCGATTGCTACCTGGCCAATTACCAGGAAGCGATCTTCGGCGGCTGGAGCCTCGAGGCGCTGCAGGCCAAGTCGAAAGACCAGATCCGCGTGATCCTGGCCGGCGCTCGTCGCGGCTGACGACGGCCTAGACTGAACAGGGCGAGATCTGCTCCAGCAGGATCAGGTCTCGCCCTTGCTATGCCTGGGGTATTTCCAGGCTTTAGCTCCGCGGCGAGTTGTCGCATCTTCTCACATCACGCATTCCTGAAGCGGGATTCGCCCTAAGCACTTGCCCGGGGCGCCTGCACGGCCATGCAGGCTGGGGGGAACATTTGAGCGTACGTAAGTCCCAAAAGGAGGCGACGCGTCAGCGCGTGCTCGACGCCGCCCGAGATCTGTTTGAAAACAAGGGCTTCGACGCCACCACGGTCCGCGAGATCGCCAGTTTGGCGTCGGTGTCGGTCGGCAGCGTTTTCACGACCTTTTCGTCCAAGAGCGACATCCTCAGCCAGGTCATGGCCGATCGGCTGGACGCGCTCTACGCCGAGCTGGACCGGCTGGTGCCGCATCTGCGCGGATCGACGCCGGATCGACTGCAATCGATCTTCGCCATCCACTACGCCTTCGAGACGCGGCGCACGCGGCTGTTCCTGGCCCACATCGCTGCGGCCTACAACTGGACGCTCAGCCCCTCCAGCCGCCCTTACGGCCGCAATCAGCGCCTGCGGTTGGTGATCCGCGACTGCCTCACCGACGGCATCACTCGCGGCGATGTTGACCCGACCGCCGACCTGGAAGTCGTCGTCGACGCCCTGATGGCCTCCTACGCCTGGACCTACCGGCTGGCCGCCTGGGAAGACGCCGACGCCGAGGCGATGAGCAAGGTGATGGACCGCCACATCGGGCTGATCGCCAGCGGATTTCGTCTACCTGCGGCAGCGAACCGATAGGCCGACGGCCGCGATCTCGGCTAAGATCACGGCATGAACATCTTCACCTACCTGATCCCCATCAGCCTGGCGGCGGTGACCCTCACCCTGTTCATCGGGCTGTATGCGTTGTTCCGCGGCGGCGATTTCGGCCGCTCCTACTCGAACAAGCTGATGCGGCTGCGTGTGGCGCTGCAGGCGTTCGCCATCGCCATCCTGGTGCTGGCGGTCTGGTGGCGCGCCAAGTTCGGCGGCTGACTTGGTCACGCTCAACAAGATCTACACCCGCACCGGCGACGCCGGGACCACCCGGCTGGCGACCGGCCAGCCGGTCTCCAAGTCCTCGCTGCGGGTCGAGGCGTACGGCGCGGTCGACGAGGCCAACGCCTGTCTGGGCTTGGCGCGGCTGCACACCGAGGGCGAGTTCGACGCCATGCTGGCGCGGGTGCAGAACGAGCTCTTTGACCTGGGCGCCGATCTGGCCACACCGCCGCAGGACGGCGAGACCCACGCCCTGCGCATGGTTCAGTCGCAGATCGACCGGCTGGAGCACGAGATCGATACGATGAACGCGCAGCTGCCGCCGCTGGCCTCATTCATCCTGCCGGGCGGAACCGCGGCCGCGGCGCATCTGCACCTGGCGCGCACGGTCGCACGGCGCGCCGAGCGTATCGCCGTCGCACTGGTCGAGGCGGGCGAGACCGTCGGGCCCGAGGCGATGAAGTACCTGAACCGCCTGTCGGACTTCCTGTTCGTGGCCGCCAGGCACGCCAACGACCGGGGCGCGGCCGAGGTGTTCTGGAGCTCCGGCGCGACCCGTTAGGGTTTGGACTCGACCTTGGGGGCGACCGCTTCCGGCGCCTTTTCAGCGCGGACCTTGGCGGCGTCGGCCTTGGCTGCGGCGCGGGTCTTGTCATCCTTGATCACCCGGCCGGTGATGTCGGAGATCAGGATCGGGCTGGCGCAGGTGCGGCTTCGCCAATCCCACCAGTCGCCGGCTTCCTCGCACTTCTGGCCAGGCCACACCCAGCCGATGTGATAGACGAAGGTCCCGGCGCTCAGGACGACGAAAAGGCCGAGAAAGATCAGCTTCAGCCGGTCGATGGTACGGTTCATGGCGTGCTTCTAGTCTTCGGTTCGGGAGCCTGCTAGCGGCTTCGTTCGCCGAAATTGCGGCGAACTGTGATCCCTCGCCGACTTGCAATGCTCGGCGGAACCGTTATGCCGCATCCGACCGAATTTTTCGCAAAAACAATTTGAGGCGCTAGCGACCCATGAAGGTGTTGGTCCCGGTCAAACGGGTGATCGATTCAAACGTCAAGGCCAGGGTGAAGTCCGACCAATCGGGCGTCGACCTCGCCAATGTGAAGATGTCCATCAATCCCTTCTGCGAGATCGCAGTCGAGGAGGCCGTGCGCCTGAAGGAAAAGGGCACCGCGAGCGAAGTGGTGGTCGTCTCCATCGGCCCGGCTCAAGCTCAGGAAACCCTCCGTCAGGCTCTGGCCATGGGCGCTGACCGCGCCGTGCTGATCCAGACCGACCAGGACCTGGAGCCGCTGGAAGTGGCCAAGGTGCTCAAGGCGGCGATCGCCGAAGAGAACCCGAACGTGGTGATCATGGGCAAGCAGGCCATCGACGGCGACAACAACGCCACCGGCCAGATGCTCGCCGCCATTCTCGACTGGCCGCAGGCGACCTTCGCCTCGGCGATCGAGCTCTCGGCCGACACCGCCAAGGTGACCCGCGAAGTCGACGGCGGCCTGCAGACCATCGAGGTCGGCCTGCCCGCCATCATCACCGCGGACCTGCGCCTGAACGAGCCGCGCTACGCTTCGCTGCCGAACATCATGAAGGCGAAGAAGAAGCCGCTGGACGTCAAGGAAGCCGCCTCGCTGGGCGTCGACCTGAAGCCGCACCTGAAGGTCCTGAAGGTCGCCGAGCCCGCCAAGCGCTCGGCCGGCATCAAGGTTGAAACCGCCGGCGACCTGGTCGCCAACCTGAAGACCGCGGGGGTGCTCTAATGGCTGTTCTCGTCATCGCCGATCACGACAACGCGTCGCTGAAGGACTCCACCAACAAGACCATCACCGCCGCGCTGGCCCTGTCGGGCGACGTCGACGTGCTGGTCGCCGGCAAGGACGCCAAGGCCGCGGCTGACGCCGCCGCTAAGGTCGCCGGCGTGCGCAAGGTGCTGCTGGCCGAAAGCGACGAGCTGGGCCAAGGCCTGGCCGAAGCCGTCGAAGCCACCGTCGTTCCGCTGATGGGCGGCTACGACGCGGTGCTGACCCCGGCCACCTCGCAGGGCAAGAACTTCAGCCCGCGCATCGCCGCGAAGCTGGACGTCGCGCAGATCTCGGAAATCGTCGAAGTGGTCAGCAACGACACCTTCGTTCGCCCGATCTACGCCGGCAACGCGCTGGAAACCGTCCAGTCGTCGGACGGCAAGAAGGTCATCACCGTCCGCGCCACCGCCTTCAAGGCGGCCGGTGAAGGCGGCTCGGCCTCGGTCGAAACCGTTCCCGCCGGCGCCGTCTCGGCCAAGGTGAAGTTCGTCGACCAACAGCTGGTGAAGTCGGCCCGTCCGGAACTGGCCGGCGCCAAGATCGTCGTCTCCGGCGGTCGCGCCATGGGTTCGGCCGAAGAGTTCCAGAAGGTCATCGAGCCGCTCGCCGACAAGCTCGGCGCGGCGGTCGGCGCATCGCGCGCCGCGGTGGACGCTGGCTATGCTCCGAACGACTACCAGGTCGGCCAGACCGGCAAGGTCGTCGCCCCGGAACTGTACATCGCCGTCGGCATCTCGGGCGCGATCCAGCACCTGGCCGGCATGAAGGACTCCAAGGTCATCGTCGCAATCAACAAGGACGGCGACGCGCCGATCTTCCAGGTCGCCGACTTCGGCCTGGTCGCGGACTACAAGACCGCGGTGCCGGAACTGATGGACGCCCTGACCGCGGCCGGCAAGTAAACCGGACGAGGTTCCAGGAACCTAACGATCAAGGGGCGGCCCCGCGAGGGACCGCCCCTTTTTCATGCCCGCCCGCCTCGAGGGCCGACCAGATCGACGGGCGCGGGGACACCCCGAAACTCGACCGGACACACGCATTGCGCGACTGGCTGACGGCCGAAGCGGCTCGGGGCCAGACGTGAATCCTTGATCTGCCAAAGGGCTACGCTGCGTCGCAGCAAAAGCCTTGGCTTGGGCGCCGTTCCGCATGTTAGAAACCCGTCGCAAACGGGCGCGCAGGGGAGTGCGCCCAGGTCATTCGAGGCTTATTTCGGCATGGTTCAGATTAAGTCGGTCGGCATTATCGGCGCAGGTCAGATGGGAGCGGGCATCGCTCATGTCTGCGCCCTGGCGGGATACGACGTCCTGCTGCACGACGTCAGCGAAGACCGGATCATCGCCGGCCGCTCGCTGATCGAGAAGAACCTGAGCCGCCAGGTCGTGAAGGGCGCGATCGCCCAGGACGCCATGGACGAGGCGATGGCCCGCATCAAGCCGGCCCCCGAACTGCAGACCATCGGCCAGACCGACCTGGCCATCGAGGCCGCCACCGAGAACGAAGAGGTCAAGAAGACCATCTTCAAGGCCCTGACCCCGCACCTCGGCCCGGACACCATCCTGGCGTCGAACACCTCGTCGATCTCGATCACCCGCCTGGGCGCGGCCTCGGATCGGCCGGAGCGCTTCATCGGCCTGCACTTCATGAACCCGGTGCCGCTGATGAACCTCGTGGAGATCATCCGCGGGATCGCGACCGATGCGGCCACCTACGAAAACGCCGTCAACTTCGCCAAGTCGCTGGGCAAGACCACCGCCAACGCCGAGGACTTCCCGGCCTTCATCGTCAACCGGATCCTGGTGCCGATGATCAACGAGGCGATCTACACCCTCTACGAAGGGGTCGGCACCGTCGACGCCATCGACACCGCGCTGAAGCTGGGCGCCAATCATCCGATGGGCCCGCTGGAACTGGGCGACTTCATCGGCCTCGACACCGTGCTGTCGATTATGAACGTGCTCTACGAAGGCCTGGCCGATTCCAAGTATCGCCCCTGCCCGCTGCTGGTGAAGTACGTCGAAGCCGGTTGGCTGGGCCGCAAGGCCGGCCGCGGCTTCTATGACTATCGTGGCGAGAAGCCCGTGCCGACCCGGTAAGAGACCGGCGAACGCTTCAGAACTGTGAAGCGTTCGTTAATCCATTCGACTTGTCGACGCGACGCATCCGATAATCCAAGTGATTCGGATTCTGCGGGCTCATGCGACAGTTCACCTCGGTGGCGCTCTCGGCCACCTACCTCTGTCTAGCGCTGATCGTCGCCCTGCTGCTGTGGCGGAACGGGGGCGGCTGGGCGTCAGGCGTCGCAGCCCTGGTCGGGGGCCTCGGCCTCTGCTTCGCCGTCCACGGCCTGGTGGCCCAATCCCTGAAGATGCGTGCGCTGCGCAAGGAACTCGACGCCGTGCGCGAGGCGCAGCGCGTCATGCTCTCGCAGATGGAGCAGGTCGACGCCCGCATGACCGAGGTCGCCGACGCGGTCAGCGATGACGCTGGCCGCTCCGAGGCGCTCGAGGACGAGGTCCACATGCTGGAGGACCTGGTCCAGCGCATGGGTCAGCGCCTGGAAGAACGCGTCAGCGCCAGCGCCAGCGCCAGCGCCCATCACCCGCGCCAAGAACCGAACCTGCGCCGCCACCAGTCGGCCGCCCTGCTCGACACCGTGCGCGAGGCCCTGGCCGAGAACCGCGTCGACCTCTACCTGCAGCCGGTCGTCGGCTTGCCGCAGCGCCGGACGGTCTTCTACGAAAGCTATTCGCGCCTGCGCGACGCCACCGGCCGGGTGATGATGCCGGCCGAATACCTGACGGTCGCAGAGCCCGAGGGGCTGGTCACCTCGATCGACAACCTGCTGCTGTTCCGTTGCGTGCAGATCGTGCGCCGCCTGGCCAAGCAGGACCGCAAGGTCGGCATCTTCTGCAACATCTCGATCGCCAGCCTGGCGGACGAGAGCTTCTTCCCGCAGTTCCTGGACCTGCTGGCCGTCAACCGCGACCTGTCGGGCGCGCTGATCTTCGAACTGGGCCAGGCCGCGTTCGACGCCCGCGGCTCGGTCGAGGCGCGCAACATGGGCAAACTGGCCGACCTCGGCTTCCGCTTCTCGCTGGACAAGGTCACCAACCTCGACATCGACTTCCAGGACCTGGCCCGCTCGGACGTGAAGTTCCTCAAGATCGCCGCGCCGTTCCTGCTGGACGAACTGGCCGAAACCGACGAGGGCCTGATCCTCCGTTCGCTGCCCGATCTGGCGGCCCAGGACTTCGCCTCCCTGACCCGTCGCTACGGTGTGGAAATCGTCGCTGAGAAGGTCGAGAGTGAGCGCCAGATCGTCGACATCCTCGAGCTCGACATCGCCTACGGCCAAGGGCACCTGTTCGGCGAGCCGCGCGCCATCCGCGACGCGGTCCTGGCCGAGGCCGACGATCCGATCGCCGATCCGGTCCCGCACAGCGAGCCTCCGCTGCGCACGCGCGGCGGGGTTGGCGTGCTCGCCCGTCGGCACGTCGCCGCCACCCGGATCTGACGCGCCGCATTGACCGGCGGGCCTGCGACCGTTACCGCCGCAAGCCATGACCGCGCCTGTTCCGATCTCCGGCCTGTCGGCCGTCGCCGACCGCTATGATGTTCTGCTCTCCGATGTCTGGGGCGTAATCCACAACGGACGCGAGAGCTTCCGCGAGGCCTGCGCCGCGCTCGCCCGCTGGCGGGCCGAGCGCGGCCCGGTGATCCTGATCTCCAATGCGCCGCGCCCCTCCAGCGCCGTCCATTCCCAGCTCGACCAGCTGGGCGTGCCGCGCGAGGCGTGGTCGGCCTTCATTTCCTCAGGCGATGCGACCCGCATCCTGCTCAGCGGCCGCGCGCCGGGGCCGGCCTGGGCCATCGGCCCGGAGAAGGACTCGACCCTGTACGAAGGCCTCGACCTGGCCTTCGCCGGCCCAGAGGACGCCGCCTTCATCTCGTGCACCGGCCCCTACGACGACGACGTCGAGGGTCCGGACGACTACGAGGAGCGCTTCAAGATCGCCCTGGCCCGCAAGCTGCCGATGATCTGCGCCAATCCCGACATCGTCGTCCAGAAGGGCGACCGCCTGATCTATTGCGGCGGAGCGCTGGCCCAACGCTACGAGCAGATGGGCGGCGAGGTGATCATGGCCGGCAAGCCGCATGCGCCGATCTACGACCTATGCCTGACCGAGGCGCAGATGCTGCTGGGCCGCCCGCTGGACCGCGCGCGGGTGCTGTGCATCGGCGACGCCGTCGCCACCGACGCCAAGGGCGCCAACGACCAGGGCCTGGACGTGCTGTTCGTCGCCAGCGGCATCCACGGCGCCGAGACCATCGGACCGGACGGCGTCGACGCCCAGGCGGTCGAGACGCTACTGGCGAAGGATGGCGCCCGCGCGACCTACGCCATCGCCGACCTGGCGTGGTGAGCAAAAGCCGCTAACTAGAGGCCGGAGAGGGAGCGCGCGCGTGCAGGGGCTTTATTTCGAGGACTTGAGCGTCGGTCAGAGCGCCGAGACGACCAAGATCGTCGGCGCCGCCGATGTCGAGGCGTTCGCGGCCGTGTCGGGCGACACCAACCCGGTCCACCTGGACGAGGCCTACGCCCTCACCACCCCGTTCCAGGGGCGGATCGCCCACGGCATGCTGTCGGCGGCCTATATCTCGGCGGTGCTGGGCACCAAGCTTCCGGGCCCTGGCGCGATCTACCTGACCCAGTCGCTGCGCTTCCGCCGGCCGGTGAAGATCGGCGATCCGGTCGTCACCCGGGTGACCGTCCAGGCCCTGGACGAGCGGCGGGGATACGTCACCCTGACCACGCTCTGCCAGGTGGACGGCAAGACGGTGGTCGATGGCGAGGCCGTGGTCGTGGCGCCGCGCCGGCCGAAGGACGCCTGAGGTCATGCGGATCGTCCACGGCTGGAAAGGGCTCGAGGCCGCCGACAAGGGCGCGGCTGTCGCGTACGGCAACTTCGACGGCGTACACCGCGGCCACCAGCGCGTGATCGCGCAGGCCGCCAAGGCCGCCCAGGCGCTGAAGGCGCCGCTGGGGGTGATCAGCTTCGAGCCGCATCCCCGCCAGATCTTCCAGCCGAACGCCCCGGCCTTCCGGATCATGGACACCGATCAGCAGGCCCGCGCGCTAGCGGCGCTGGGCGTCGACGTCTTCTATGTGCTGCCGTTCGACCACGAGATGGCCAACCTGACCGACCGCGAATTCGCGACCCAGGTGCTGGCCGAAGGCCTGGGCGTGCGCCACGTGGCGGTCGGCTTCGACGTTTCGTTCGGCAAGGGCCGCACCGGCAGCCCTGAGCTGATGGCCGCCTATGGCCGCGAACTGGGCTTCTCGGTCTCGGTGGCCGAGGCGCTGGGCGACGGCGCGGCGAAGTTCTCGTCCACGGGCGTGCGCACGGCGCTGCGCGAGGGCCGACCGCAGGACGCCGCAGCGATCCTGGGCCGGCCGTTCGCCATCGAGGGCGTGGTCGAGCACGGCCGAAAGCTGGGCCGCACGATCGGGTTTCCGACCGCCAATGTCGCGCTGACCGACTATGTGATCCCCAGGCTCGGCGTCTACGCCACCCGCACGCGGCTGCCGGACGGGCGCGAAATCGCCGGCGTCGCCAACATCGGCGTCAATCCGACCGTGCCGGGCGAGATCGCCCCGCGGCTGGAAGTCTGGCTGTTCGACTTCGACGAGGACCTCTACGACCAGGTCATCGAGACCGACCTGGTCGCCTATCTGCGTCCGGAAGAGAAGTTCGACAGCATGGAGGCCATGGTCGAACAGATCCACGCCGACGCCGCCCAGGCCCGCGCCCTGCTGCTGCCGGACTTCTAGTCCTCGATCGACAGCACCTCGATCTCGCGCAGGCGCGCGTCGGGGGCCTCCCAGCGGAAGACGTCGCCGACCGACAGGCCGATCAGCGCCGCACCGACCGGCGCCAGCACCGAGATGCGGTTCTCGTCCACGTCCGCCTCGCCCGGCAGGCCGACCCGCACGGTGCGGTCTCGCTTCAGGATCAGGTCGCGATAGGTGACCTTCGAGCCCAGCCGCACGAACTTCGAGCGGCGGTCGGTGTTCGGCACGATCGAGAAACGCTCGAGCTCTTCCAGCAGGATGCTGGCGCCCGGCATTGGCGAGCGCGACGCCGAGCCGATGGCGGCGAGCTTTTCGAAGTCGGCTTCGGTGACCCGCACCTTGGGGCGGGCCTTCATTTTGGCGGCCATGGGATGGCTCCTCTCTTGGGTTCGTCAGGCCGCGCTGGGCGGCGGGTCGTCGTCGGGATCAGGGCGCGCCGCAGTCCCAGGCCGCCGCGGAAAGGCGATCACCTTCGGCTCGGGCGGCTCAGTATTGGGCGCACGGGAAAGAACACCCGCAGTATCTGCGGGCGGCAGCGGAGGTTTTGGCATGTCACGATGCTCCCCGTGGCGTCAGGCCGCGGCTCGAAGACCAGTGATCAGGATTTTGGATGAAAGCATCCCCGAACTCGCGGCGTGCAGCCGCTATGAGCTCGGGGCTAGTCTCCTTCGACTAGGCGTCCCGCATGGTGCGCTCGGCGCGGCATGTTCATGCAAATACACATCCTGATCCGATCCTGACCGGCCGGAGAGGCGATGTCAAATTCCGGAGACGCCGCCGCCGCGACCGGCAAAGGGGCTCGCGCCCATCGGCGCCCTCTGCTACAGCCCCGGGACATGACTTCGGTTCGGAAAACCTCGCGAATTATTCGCCCGGCGTGACGCCGCCGGACGATCGCTCCAGCGCGCGCCGGGTTCCACCCGCTTAAAGTCCTCAAGCTCCGAGCCAAGCTGGAAAGTCCCATGGCCGACGACGCCGAAATGCCTTCGCGCGACTATCGCGAAACCGTCTTCCTCCCGGAAACCCCGTTCCCGATGCGCGCGGGCCTGCCGCAGAAGGAGCCGGAAATCCTCGCCCGCTGGGCGAAGGCCGACCTCTACAACACCATCCGCGCCGAGCGGCAGCGCGCCGGCGCGCCGCTGTTCGTGCTGCACGACGGTCCGCCCTACGCCAACGGCGCCATCCACATCGGCCACGCCCTGCAGAAGACCCTGAAGGACTTCGTGGTCCGCTCGCGCTTCCTGCTCGGCTACGACGTCGACTACGTGCCGGGCTGGGACTGCCACGGCCTGCCCATCGAGTGGCAGATCGAGAAGGAACTGAAGGAAAAGGGCCGCCGCAAGGACGAGGTCTCCAAGGCCGAGTTCCGCGCCCGCTGCCGCGAGTACGCCGCCCACTGGATCGACGTGCAGCGCGACGGCTTCAAGCGTCTGGGCGTGATCGGCGACTGGGAAAACCGCTACGCGACCATGGACTATTCGAGCGAGGCCGCGATCGTGGCCGAGTTCCACAAGTTCGTGGCCAGCGGCCAGCTCTATCGCGGCTCCAAGCCGGTGATGTGGAGCCCGGTCGAGCGCACCGCCCTGGCCGACGCCGAGGTCGAGTACCATGACCACGTCTCGCCGACGATCTGGGTGAAGTTCCCCGTGGTCGAAGGCAGCGACGCGGCCCGCGGGGCCAGCGTGGTGATCTGGACCACCACGCCGTGGACCATCCCGGCCAACCGGGCGATCAGCTATTCGGACTCGGTCGACTACGCCGTCTACCAGGTCGAGGCCATGGAAGAGGGCCTGGAGTTCGAGCCCTGGGCCAAGGCCGGCGACAAGCTGATCGTGGCCGAGAAGCTGGCCGAAGACGTGTTCAAGGCCGCCAAGATCGCCAGCTGGCGCCGGATCGAGGCGGTCGACTGCCAGGGCATGGTCTGCGAACACCCGCTGCACGCGCTAGACGCCCACTACGCGTTCCAGGTGCCGCTGCTCGACGGGGACCACGTCACCGACGACGCCGGCACCGGCTTCGTGCACACCGCGCCGGGCCACGGCGCCGACGACTACCTGGTGTGGCTGGCCCACGGCCATCGCGACATCCCCGACACCGTCGATCCGGACGGCGCCTACTATCCGCATGTACCGCTGTTCGCGGGCCTGAAGGTGCTGGAAACCGAGGGCAAGAAGGCCGGCAAGTTCGGCCCGGCCAACGGCGCGGTGATGGACAAGCTGATCGAGGCCGGCGGCCTGCTGGCCCGTGGGCGGATGGAGCACTCGTATCCGCACTCGTGGCGCTCCAAGGCCCCGGTGATCTTCCGCAACACCCCGCAGTGGTTCATCCGCATGGACGAGCCGGTGGACACCCCGCAGCTCGGCGGCCGCACCCTGCGCGAGACCGCGCTGGAGGCCATCGAGGCCACGGCCTTCTATCCGGCCGGCGGCAAGAACCGCATCCGCGCGATGGTCGAAACCCGTCCCGACTGGCTGATCAGCCGCCAGCGCGCCTGGGGCGCGCCGCTGGCCATGTTCGTCGACAAGGAGACGAACCAGCCGCTGCACGATCCCGAGGTCGACGCCCGCATCATCGCGGCGATCGCGGCCGAGGGCGCCGACGCCTGGTTCAACCGCCCGGTCACCGACTTCCTCGGCAGCCACGATCCGGACCGCTACGAGAAGATCGACGACATCCTCGACGTCTGGTTCGACTCCGGCTCGACTCACGCCTTCACGCTGGAGAACCGCGAGCACACCAAGTGGCCGGCGGACCTCTATCTCGAGGGCTCCGACCAGCACCGCGGCTGGTTCCAGTCCTCGCTGCTGGAAAGCTCGGGCACCCGCGGCCGCGCGCCGTACGACGCTATCCTCACCCACGGTTTCACCATGGATGAGAACGGCGAGAAGATGTCGAAGTCCAAGGGCAACGTGGTCGACCCGCAGGCGGTGATCCGCGAGTCCGGGGCCGAGATCATCCGCCTGTGGGCGGCGATGATCGACTATTCGGACGACAGCCGCATCGGCAAGACGGTGCTGCAGACCACCGCCGACGCCTATCGCAAGCTGCGCAACACGGTCCGCTACATGCTGGGCGCCCTGGCCGACTACTCGCCGGACGAGGCGGTCGAGCTGGAGCAGATGCCGCCGCTGGAGCGCTTCATCCTGCACCGCCTGTGGGAGTTGGACGCCCAGGTGCGCGCCGGCTACGAGGGCTACGTCTTCCAGGACGTGATCCGGCCGATCATCGAGTTCTGCCAGAACGAGCTCTCCTCGCTGTTCTTCGACATCCGCCGCGACAGCCTCTACTGCGACCGGCCCGACGCCGTGCGCCGCCGCGCCGCGCGCACGGTGATGGACGCGGTGTTCGAGCGGCTGACCGCCTGGCTGGCCCCGCTGATGCCCTTCACCACCGAAGAGGCCTGGACCACCCGCTACCCGGACACCCACTCCAACTGCCTGCGGCAAATCCCGGAGACGCCGGCCGAATGGCGCAACGACGCCGAGGCGGCGCGCTGGGCCAAGGTGCAGCAGGTGACCTCGGTGGTCACCGGCGCGCTGGAGGTCGAGCGTCGCGAGAAGCGCATGGGCGCGGCGCTCGAGGCCGCCCCGGTGGTTCACGTCGCCGACGCCGGCCTGCTGGCCGCTTTCGAGGGTCTGGACGCCGCCGAGGTGTTCCGCACCAGTCAGGCGACCCTGGTCGCTGGCGAGGGCCCGGCCGGCGCCTTCCGCCTGACCGAGGTTCCCGGCGTCGCCGTCGAGCCGCTGAAGGCGCAGGGGGCCAAGTGCGCCCGCTCGTGGCGGATCCTGCCGGAAGTCGGCTCCGACCCGCGCTATCCGGACCTTTCCCTGCGTGACGCCGACGCGGTCGCCGCCTGGGACGCTGCGCGGGCTTGAGCCTGGCCGCAGGATAAACCACAGTTCCGGTCGCTCCGGCGGGGCGACCGGAAAATGGGAGCACTCTTGAAGTCCATCTCCAAACTCGGCCTGGCGGCCTACGGGCTGGCCGCCTTCGTGATCGTGGCCGACCAGCTGTCGAAGTACTGGATCCTCTACGTCTACGACCTGCCCGCGCGGTTCTCGACGCCGATCGCCGGACCGTTCTCGCTGACCATGGTCTGGAACCGTGGGGTCAGCTTCGGGCTGTTCCGCGCCGACGCCGACCTGGTGCGCTGGCTGCTGACGATCTTCTCGATCGGGGTCGCCATCGCGCTGGCGATCTGGGTCCGCAAGGCGCACCGCCCCTTGCTGGCCGTAGGCCTGGGCCTGGTCATCGGCGGCGCGATCGGCAACGCCATCGACCGCATCCGCTTCGGCGCGGTGGTCGACTTTCTGGATTTTCAGCGCCTCGGGTTCTTCCCCTGGGTGTTCAATGTCGCCGACAGCGCCATCACCATCGGCGTCGTCTTCTTGTTGCTCGATTCCCTGCGTAAGGAATCGGCTGCTTAATCGCGTTGGCGGGTATGCCCGTATGCGCTATTTACCCACCCTTCACCGCCGGGGGGCGGCTTTCGGAGACTCAAAGTTGATGCGTCTGAACCGTGTGCTCGTCGCGTCCGCCCTCGTCGCGGCGACCGGCCTTGGCCTCGCGGGCTGCAATTCCACCCGCAACGCCCTGGGCATGACCAAGGTCACCCCTGACGAGTTCCGCGTGGTGTCGAAGGCCCCGCTGGTGGTTCCGCCCGAATACGCCCTGCGCCCGCCGGCGCCCGGCGAACCGCGTCCGCAGGAACTGCAGCCGGAAAGCGCTGCGCGCAACGCCCTGCTCGGCTCGCGCGAAGCCCAGGCCCGCTCGGACGGCGAAAAGCTGCTGGTCGCCAAGGCCGGCGCCGACAAGGCCGACCCGCTGATCCGCTACGTCGTCGACGACGAAACCGGGGCCCTGGCCCACAAGGACAAGTCGTTCGCCGACAAGGTGATGTTCTGGAAGCCGGGCGAGCCGGCGAACAGCGCGGCGGTCGTGGCTGCGGCCGGCGACAACGTCCCGGCCCCGGTCGACCCGGCCGCGGAAGAAGCCAAGGTCAAGGGCCTGACCGGCGGCGCCCCCGTCGTGATCTCCCGCGAGAAGCAGACCCGCATCAAGCTGCCGGGCCTGTAAGAGCTTTTAGATCCTCCCCCTCTGGGGGAGGTGGCTCGGCGCAAAGCGCCGAGACGGAGGGGGACCGCTCTTCAATCGAGTTAAAGTCCCCCTCAGTCAGCCATTCGGCTGACAGCTGCCCCGAAGGGGAGCATCGGGTTAGTCCGCCGCCTCCGTATCGCCCGGCGTCTTGACGTCGTAGCCCTTGGCGCGAAGCTGATCGAGGACGCCGCCTTGCGCCAGCAAGGTGCGCAGCGGAGCAACCGCGATGGCGTGGCCGGGCGTCTTCAGCGCCGTCTCGATATCCTTGGCCAGATCCTTCTTCACCCGGGCGTCGAACGCCTGCGCGCCCGGCGTGACGGCGATGCACCGCTCGTAGCTGCGCTCGGCGCCCAGCGCGCCGGCCACGTCGCCGTCGGCCCAGGCGCGTGAGGCCGCAAGGGTGCGGCCGGGCCCGGCCTCGATCTCGCCCATCACCTCGTCCAGGCACGCCTCGCCGGCCGCCGGCGAGGTGCGGATCACCGCACCAAGCAGCGGGCCGAGGTCATAGGAACGCTGCACGACCTTCACGCCGTCCCGCTGGGCCAGCAGCTTGATCAGCTTGGTCGGGTCGGCGGTGGTGAGGTTTTCCTTCTCGCGATAGTCGTCGGTCAGCATCAGGGCCGCGGCCAGCGGATGCTTGGTCTTGTAGTGATCGGCCGGTTGGCCGAGCTTGGTGCGGACCGCCGCAAACCGCGCCCGCTCGCCTGGATCGAGGCTGTCCTCGAACGGCTTGCCCGACTTCAGCCGCAGGTAGCTGATCGCCGCACCCGGCGCGCCGGCCAGCTTCACCTTCAGCCCTGTGAACGGCAGGATCACCGCATTGGCGCCTTCCAGATGGCGATCGAACTGCAGACGGTCCCATTGCTGGCGCTTGGGCGCCACGGTCGGGGCGCCGAGCACGTAGACGGTGGATGCTCCATTCGAGACCCGCCACCAGGCCGGTCCGGGCAGCCGCGCGGTGACCACCAGTTCCTCGACCAAGGTCTCGTTCGGATCGACCACCCCGGCCGGCAACGGCGCAACCGGGACCAGCGGCACCTGGGCCGAGACGGGAGATGCGAGAATAACGGCGGCCAGCGCCACGCCGAGGGTCGGTTTCATGGACCACCTTCCAGACTTGCCCCCCGGAATCGCCATATAGTGACGAGCTAACCGAAGCGTGACCATGCCCATCCGCCGCCTTCCGCCTGAAACCGTGAACCGCATCGCCGCCGGCGAGGTGGTCGAGCGCCCTGCGAGCGCCATCAAGGAACTGGTGGAGAACGCACTGGACGCCGGTTCGCGTTCCATCGAGGTGCAGGCCGACGGCGGCGGGCTGACCCGCATCCTGGTCGCCGACGACGGCTGCGGCCTCTCGGCCGATGAGCTGGCCCTGGCCATCGAGCGGCACGCGACCTCCAAGCTCGCCCCTGACGACGCCGGCGACTACGACCTGCTGCACATCCACACCCTGGGCTTCCGCGGCGAGGCCCTGCCCTCGATCGGCTCCGTCGCGCGGCTGTCGATCTCCTCGCGCGCCAAGGGGCTGGCCGACGCCCACGCCATCCTGGTCGAGGGCGGCCAGGTCGGGGCGGTGGCGCCCTCGGGCTTCCCCGGCCCGCACGGGGCGCGGGTCGAGGTGCGCGACCTCTTCTACGCCACCCCGGCGCGCCTGAAGTTCATGAAGTCCGAGCGCTCGGAAGCGCTGGCCATCGCCGACGAGATCAAGCGCCAGGCCATGGCGCACGAGGCGGTCTCGTTCGCGCTCGACCTCGACGGGCGCCGCACCCTGCGGCTGCCGGCCGAGAGCAAGGGCCCGGACGGGCGGCTGGCGCGGCTGTCCTCGATCATGGGCCGCGAGTTCTCGGACAACGCCCTGGAGATCGACCACGAGCGCGAGGGCGTGCGGCTGACCGGCTTTGCGGGCCTGCCGACCTTCAACCGCGGCAACAGCGCCCACCAGTACCTGTTCGTGAACGGCCGCCCTGTCCGCGACCGGCTGCTGCAGGGCGCGCTGCGCGGCGCCTATGCCGACTTCCTGGCCCGCGACCGTCATCCGCTGGTGGCGCTCTATCTCGACCTCGATCCGTCGCTGGTCGACGTCAACGTCCATCCGGCCAAGGCCGAGGTGCGCTTCCGCGATCCGGCCCTGGTCCGCGGCCTGATCGTCGGCGGGCTGCGCCACGCCCTCGCCGGCGCCGGTCACCGCGCCGCGACCACCGTCGCCAGCGACACGCTTTCAAACCTGCGCCCCGGCTGGTCGCCGCAGCCCAGCTATCCGCCGCCGCAACCCTCGGCCCAGGGCTTCTCGGCCTGGCAGGCGGGCGGCTGGGCCCCGGCCATCGCTGCGGCTATCCCCGGCCTGACCGACGTCTCGGCCCGCGCCGAACCAGCCCCGGAATGGTCGCCTGCGCCGCAGGCCTATGCGCCCGGCCTGAACGAGGCGCCCACGCCGTCGGTGGTGTTCGATCCGGTCGACTTCCCGCTCGGCGCCGCCCGCGCCCAGGTGCACGAGACCTACATCGTCGCCCAGACCCGCGACGGGGTGGTGATCGTCGACCAGCACGCCGCCCACGAGCGTCTCGTCTATGAGCAGATGAAGGTGCAGATGGACGGCGGCGGCGTGTCGCGCCAGGTGCTGCTGCTGCCTGAGGTGGTCGAGCTGGATCCCGCGGAAGCCGAGCGCGTCGTCGCCCGCGCCGACGAACTGGAGGCCCTCGGCCTGGTGGTCGAGTCCTTCGGTCCTGGCGCCGTGCTGGTTCGCGAAACCCCGGCCCTGCTCGGCGAGACCGACGTCTCGGGCTTGATCCGCGACATCGCCGACGACCTGTCGGAGAACGGCCAGGCGCTCGCTCTCAAGGAAAGACTGGCCGAGGTCTGCGGCACCATGGCCTGCCACGGCTCGGTCCGCGCCGGCCGGCGGCTGACCGCGCCGGAGATGAACGCCCTGCTGCGCCAGATGGAAGCCACGCCCCACTCGGGCCAATGCAACCACGGCCGCCCGACCTATGTGGAACTGAAGCTGGCCGACATCGAGCGGCTGTTCGGGCGGCGCTAGCGCCTCACCACCAAGCCAGATCGGTGCGCTTGCCGCCGACGATCACGCCCTTCAACCGCGCACGGCCGTCATCCCCCACCGACACCACGGCGAAGGCCGGGGCCTCGCCCTGCCGACGCTCGCGCATCGCCTTCTCGATGGCCTGCGCCTCGTCCTGGTCGGCGTGGAAGCGGTCGACGCCGATGTCCAGCGTGACCACGTCGGCCTCGGCGTTCCCGAACGCCGTCCGCGAGCAATAGACCCCGCCGCGCACCGCCAGCTCCGCGCCGCCAGCCAGAGCGGCCTGGCGGGTCGCCCCGACGCCGATGAAGCGATAGTGGCCGGCCTGCGGCTTCAGGCCGATCCAGCCGCCCTCCTCGAACGTCGAGCGCTCGCGCGGGCACGGCTGGCCAAGCGCCAGCTGCTGGGAAAGGCGCAGGGCGACATAGTGGCCGGTCAGCAGGTCGCGCGGGTCGACGGCCTCCATCGGCAGCAGCACCTCGCGGCCGGCGGCGCGCGCGCCGTTCTCGCGCAGCACCACCCCGACCAGCAGCAGAACCAGGACGGCGGCGGCGGCGGCGATGCGCAGAGGCAGGTTGGCGATCATGCCTTGATCCTCCGCCGGGTCAGGCCGCCGGCGATCAGCGCGATCAGGGCGCAGACCGCGAACAGACCGGCCGCGGTCATCAAGCCGAGCCCCAGATCGAACAGAATGGTGCAGACCGCGGCGATCATCGAGACCACTCCGGCCGCCGTGACCATGCCCTGGCGGTCGTGCATGCCCAGCGCGATGACGCCGCCCGAAAGGATCAGCCAGGCCGCGCGATGGGCGATCAACGCGCCGCCCTTGAATTCGTCGAAGCCGGCGACGCCGTAGAACACCAGCGCGCCCCAAACGAACCACAGGAGAAAGATCAGCGCCGTGCGCCGCTCGCCCAGTTGCCGCGCGCCCCCCGCCAGCAGCGCCAGCACGGCGGCGCTCGCCAGCAGGCTCGTCGCGCCCCAGCGCTCGAACTGCGCGATCGCCGCCACCAGCCCGACGATCAGCGCCAGGGCCGAGGCGTGGGCCAGCGGCTTGGAGTTCCACAGCCAGGCCAGGCCCATGCCGACCGGCGCGGCGAAGATCAGCCAGCGGCTCTCGCCGCCGTCGAAGCGGCCGGCGAATTCGCCGAAGCCGAACAGCGCCAGCGCGACCACGCCGGCGGCGCTGGAGCGCCCGGCGATCGTCAGCAGGGCCGCGGCCAGACCGGCGCTGCGCAAGGCGCGCTGCGGATCGCCGGCGATGTCGAAGATCTGCCCGGTCAGGCCGATGGCCGCGGCGTAGACCAGGGCCGCCACCGCCAGCAGGGTGTTGCTCAGCAACGGACGTCCGGACCGCGCGGCCCAGGCCCCGCCGCCGGCCATCGCCAGGAACAGCCCGACGATCAGCCCGAACCGCGGCAGCCGCGGGATCGCGCCCCAGTTGGCGGCCACGAAGGCGATGGCGGCAGCGCCGAGCAACAGCCCGCCGATCACCGCCAGCGCGGCCGAGGCGTCGATCCGCCGGCCATCCGACACCCTGTCCAGGATCGCGCCGCGATGCGCCGCCGGGACAAGGCCCGCCGCGATCCACTCGTCCAGGTCCTTGGTCAGCCGAGCCTTGTAGCTCGCCATCCGCGCCTCCGCCTCGCCGTCGGCTGGACCCTCGCCCATGCCGACGGCGCAGGCAACCTCAGCTCAAGCGAGATTCGGCGAAGGCCCGCATGGCCGCGACCAGGTAGTCGGCGAACCCCGACGCCCGGCCTTCGTACCTGGCCCGGAAGTCGGGATGGTCAGCATACATGTCCGCCAGCGTGCGGTAGGCCGGGCCGTCGGGCGTGCGCTTCCAGGCGCCCGCCACCCAGGCATGGTGCCGCGCGACCAGCGGCGACACGGCCTCGCCGTCAGCCGGCAGGCCGTCGGCCATCGCCTTGGCCAGCGCCGCCTCCACCGCTTCGAGCTCGGCGAGAAAGTCGTCGTAGTCGGCAGGGCTCATCGCCGCCATCCGCGCCTTTGAAGCCTCGATCTCCGGCCTAGCCGCCGCGCCGAACCGGTCTTCGAGCCAGGTCTCGTACTGCGCCTGTTTCTCGGGCGAGAAGCCGCGATACATCTGGGATCCGTCCATCTCCGTCTCTCCTTCGAGGGCGGCGAGGGTCTGGTCGAGCGTCCGCACCAGGGCCCGGTAGCGCTTCGCCTGCGCCGCCAGATGCGCACGGTGCGCGCGCAGGGCGGCCTTCAGGTCGAAGTCCGGGGCGTCGAGGGCGCGGCGGATGTCCTCCAGCCGCAGCCCCAGTTCGCGGTGAAACAGGATCTGCTGCAGCCGCAGAAGTTCGGCCTCGCCGTAGTAGCGATAGCCGTTCTCTCCGACCAAAGCCGGCTTCAGCAGCCCGATCTCGTCGTAGTGGTGCAAGGTGCGCACCGACACGCGCGAGAGAGCGGCCAGTTCACTGACGGTGTAGACGCTCATCATGTCCTCTGCCGTTACGGCGCGGACAGGCAGCTATCCCGCAGCGTGAGGGTCAAGCGGCGACTGACGCGGCGTCCTCGATGAACAGGCCATTGATGGCGCTGAGCAGCCGCTCGGCCTTGATCGGCTTTTCGACCACCCCGTCCATGCCCTGGGCCAGGTAGCTGGCCGCGTCCCAGGGATCGGCGTTGGCGGTGATGGCCAGGATCGGCACCTGCGCGGCCGCGCCGGCCAGGCCGCGGATGCGCCGCGTGGCGCCGACGCCGTCGAGGTTGGGCATCTTGATGTCCATCAGCACCAGGTCGAAGCGCCCGGTCGCCGCCGCGCTGGCCGCCTGCTCGCCGTCCTCGACGCTTTCGCTGGTGCAGCCGAACATGTCGCACAAGGTTTCGGCCACCAGCCGATTGGTGGCGTTGTCGTCGGCGATCAGCACGTGCAGGCCGCCGGGCCCCTGGCTGAGGTCGGGTTCGGCGGCGATTTCGGCCTCGCTGGGGGCCGGCAGATCGAACAGTGGAAACTCGAAGCCGAACGCCGTGCCGGCCTCGCCGCTCGCGACGCCGATGGTCCCGCCCATCTGCTCGACCAACTGGCGGCAGATCGAGAGGCCCAGGCCCGCGCCGCCCTCGCGCACCCCGGCCTCGGTCTGGCTGAACGGCTGGAAGATCGCGCCGAGCCGGTCGGCTGGAATGCCGACGCCGCTGTCGCGCACCTCGCCCTCGACCAGCACATGCACGTCGCTGCGGCGCGCCCGCAGCGTCACCTGCACGCCGCCCTGGCGGGTGAACTTCAGCGCATTGCCGATCAGGTTGTTGAACACCTGCTTGATGCGCACAGCGTCACCGAGCGCCCACTGGTCGAGCGCGCCCTCGTAGCGGAAGGAAAGGCTCAAGCCCTTGAGCTCGGCCCGCGCGGTCCACAGCGCCGACAGGTCGTCCAGCAGGCCCGGCAGGTGGACGCTGTCCTCGGCGAGCTCCAGCTGGCCGGCGTCGGCGCGGCTGAAGTCGAGGGCGTCGGTCAACAGCCGCAGCAGGGTCTGGCCGGAGTCCTGGATGGTGGTCACGTAGGGCTTCAGCGCTTGGTCGCCGAGGCGGCGCTGCAGGATGTCGGCGATGGCCAGCACCCCGTTCAGCGGCGTGCGGATCTCGTGGCTCATCACTGCCAGGAACTGCGACTTGGCGGTGAGCGCGCTCTGCGCCTCCAGCTTGGCCCGGTTGAGGGTGTCGGCCAGCCGGGTCATCTCCTCGGCGTGGGCGCGGTTGGCGGCGCTGGTGGCCTGCAAGAGGGCCAGCGTCGAGCCGACCCCGGCGTAGCGGCCGCCGCTGACCACCACGAAGCCCTTCATCACCTCGCTGGAGCGGTCGGCCAGCACGTCGCCGCAGAACTCGGCCACCGGCGTGTCGCCGTCGGCGATCAGCGGCGCGGCGTTCATCAGCAGCGAGATCGACCGCAGGCCATAGAGCGCGCGGCCATAGTGGGCGGCCATGGCCACGAAGAAGGCGTTGCGCTCGACCAGGCCGACGGGACGGCCCTCCTCGTCCACGACCGCGATGGCCATGGTGTCCGGCTCGGCCTGAAACCGGTCATAGACGTCCTGGCCCAGGGTCTCGGGCGCGATCGGCGCGATCGACTGGATCAGGTCGAGCAGGATGGCGGTCATCGAAGGGAGCTCTCGCGGGTCGAGCAGCGCTTTAGTCGCCCCGGGGCTAATGAGCCGTGAATCTCAGATACTTTTCTTTGTTAAATCAAATACATAATGTCACACAATCGTCATCTGCCCGTCACATATGGGAGGCGATCGGCCCCCGCCCCTGGACGGCGGCGTTCGGCTCGGCCATGATTGGCGCGTACGGCTCAAGGAAGAGGATTTCATGTCTGAGCTTGCGTTCGAGGTCCGGGCCTAACCGCCGAGCCGGCGTCCTCGTCTGAAAATCGGCAGTCAGGCCCCAACGTCCGCGCCCTCGTTTTTCACGAGATCTGGCCCGGGCGCGTTTCCTCATGCCTGAACGCTGGACAATCCATTGAACGTTTCAAAAGCGCAGCAACGCACGCTGCACGCCCTGGCCCAAGGCGGCCAGATTATCCTCGAACGCGACCATCGCGGCGACATCGTCGCAGCCGACTGCGTCACCCGCGACGGCTGGGTGCTCAGCGACTGCAACGTCGCGGTCTTCAAGAGCCTGAAGCAGAAGCGGCTGATCGCCAGCCGCGACAGCCAGCCCTATCGCATCACCAAGGAGGGACTGAAGAGCTTGCGCAGCCAGCTCGACAACCGCACCACCGCCCGGGCCTTCTAGGTCCCGGCGAACTTCAGGAAATGGACGCGCGCGGCGCCGTAGTCGCGTGCGTCCAGCTTCTCGAAGCCCTCGACCTCGAAGTCGGGCTCGTCGCTGCCGCGCTCGAACATCACTACCGCGCCGGGGGTCAGCCAGCCGCCGGCCGCCAGCTTGGCCAGCGCCATCTCACCCAGGCCCTTGCCATAGGGCGGATCAAGGAACGCGAGATCGAAAGCCGGGCCGTCGGCCCCGGGACGCGTCCCCAGGTCGGTGGCGTCGCGGCGATGCACCCGCGTGCGCCCGAACAACCCCATGGCGTCGACATTCTGGCGGATGGCGCCGCGAGCCTGTTCGTCGGTCTCGACGAACAGGCAGAAGGCTGCGCCGCGCGACAGCGCCTCGAAGCCCAGCGCGCCCGAACCGGCGAACAGGTCGATGATCCGCAGGTCGCGCACGCCCGGCGACCAGGCAGCGTGTTCAAGGATGTTGAACACCGCCTGGCGGGCACGGTCGGACGTCGGGCGCGTGCGCTCGCCCTCCGGCGTGGCGATGGCCTTGCCGCGGAACTCCCCAGAGACGATGCGCATCAGCCGTCCCGCTTAGGACCGCGGGGGCCGCCGGGGCGCGGTCCTTTGGGACCGGGACGCGGGCCGCCCGGCTTGCCGCCGGGACCCGACCGCGGGCGATCCGAACGCGGGCCGTCGCCGCGCGGACCATCGGAGCGAGGTCCAGATCGCGGACCGCCGAAACCCGGCTTGCCGCCAGGGCGCGGGCCCCGGGGGCCGTCGGCGCGTTCGGGACGTCCTTCACCGCGCGGCGCGTCGCTGCGCGGGCCGCCGGGTCGAGGTCCGGAGCGCGGGCCGCCGAAGCCAGGCTTGCCGCCAGGACGCGGACCCGACGGGCGCGGACCACGCGGGCCGTCGAAGCGCTCGCCGCGCTCGTCGCTACGCGGCGCATCGCCGTCCGGCCGCGGGCCACGCGGGCCACGGTCAGGACGAGGGCCGCGATCAGGACGACCTTCGCCGCGCGGCGCATCACCGTCGCGGCGCGGACCACGGGCCGGGCCCGCCCAGTCGCCGCGGGGACGATCGTCCGAACGGCCCTCCGGACGCGGGCCGAAGCCGCGCGGTTTGGCCGGCTTGCCGTCGTTGGCGCGCGGGCCGCGCTCGATCAGGGTCGCGCCGCGACGCGGCGCGTCATCGCGCCCAGCCGGCTTGCGCTTGGGGCCAGTCGGCCGGAGCGGACGTGGCGGGGCCAACGGATCGCCGGGAGCGTAGCTGCGGATGCCGCCCGGCGTGTCGCCGGGAATGCGGGCCGAGCGGCGGCGCGGCGCCAGCGGCACGGCGGGCGCGGCGTCATCTTCGGGGCGCGGCGCGCGGCGGCGTTTAACCGCGCCCGCCTTGATCTCGACCTTGGGCCGGGCCCAGCCTTCCTTGTAGGCGGTCTTCGGCTTGGGCTCGGCCGCTGGACGGGCGCCGGCGCCGCGGCGGCCGGTGCCGTCGTGCACCGCATGCGCGCCAGGCGGGGCCTTCGGGGACTTGAACGACGGGCGGTCGCCGGTCGGCAGGTTCTCAGGCGAGATGTACTCGACCAGCTGCTCGCGGATCACCCGCGGGCCGACTTCCTCGATCTGGCCGATCGGCAGCGAGCCGAGCGCGAACGTGCCGTAGGACATGCGGATCAGTCGCCCGACCTCCAGGCCCACCGACTTCAGCACCTTGCGGACTTCGCGGTTCTTGCCTTCGGCGATCGTGACGGTGATCCAGACGTTGGCGCCGCTCGGGCCGTCCTTGGCCTTGTCGATCTTGGCTTCCAGCGGGCCGTAGCGGACGCCCTCGACGGTCACACCGTCCTGCAGCTTGTCGAGATCGGCCTGGGTCACGCGCCCGCGGGCGCGCACCCGGTAGACCCGCACAACGCCGCTGGACGGCTGCTCCAGCGCCCGAGCCAACTCGCCGTCATTGGTCAGCAGCAGCAGGCCTTCGGAGTTGATGTCCAGGCGGCCGATGGAGATCAGCCGCGGCAGGCCCGGCGGCAGGGCGTCGAACACCGTCGCGCGGCCCTGGGGGTCCTTGTGGGTGGTCAGAAGGTCGATCGGCTTGTGGTAGCGGAACAGACGCGTGGGCTCGGCGGCGTCGATCACCTCACCGTCGACGGTGAGGATGTCGTCAGGCAGCACGTTCACCGCCGGGGTGGTCAGCACCTTGCCGTTCAGGGCCACGCGGCCCTCTTCAATGAGTTTTTCGACATCTCGCCGGGAGGCTACGCCTGCTCGCGCCAGTGCCTTTGCGACGCGCTCTCCTTGACCGGAGGCCGTCTCATCGTTTCGTTGGGGGTCGTGGATCATGATCATCGCACCATGCGCATCGCGCTCGCGGCGGCGCAAGACGCCGCGTCACGTGGAGAGACGCCAGTTGGCGCCGTCATTGTCGATCCAACCACCGAAGAGGTCATCGCGATCGGGTCCAACGGACCGATCGGCGCGCACGACCCGACCGCTCACGCCGAGATCGTGGCGTTGCGGGAGGCCGCCGCGAAGCTGGGCAATTACCGCCTGACGGACTTGACCCTGGTCGTCACCCTGGAGCCCTGCGCCATGTGCGCTGGGGCGATAAGCCACGCCCGGATCGGCCGGGTCGTGTTCGGCGCCGAGGACCCGAAGGGCGGCGCCGTGGTCCACGGCCCGCGTTTCTTCGAGCAGCCGACCTGCCACTGGCGACCGCAGGTCACCGGCGGCGTGCTGGCCGAGGAGAGCGCCGAGCTGCTGCGCGGCTTCTTCCGCGCGCGGCGCAAGAAGAAGGGCTGAGTATGCGCGCGCAGGTCGTCGCCGCGGCGCTGCTGATCGCCGGCGCCGCCCAGGCCGCCCCGGCCGACGAGGTCCAGGCCCTGGGCTGGCTGGCCGGTTCCTGGGTGCAGCAGGACGAAAACCGGACGGTGCGCGAGATCTGGCTGGCGCCGCAGGACGGCGTCATGTCCGGGGTTTCCCAGACCAACCGTCCCGGCCGCAAGCCGTTCACCGAGTTCATGACCATCCGCGCCGAGCCGGCCGGCGCGACCTTCACCGCTCGGCTCGACGGCCAGCCGCCGACGTCGTTCGTGTTGAAGCCCGGCCCGGCCGGCGAGGCGACGTTCGAGAACCTCGCCCACGACTTCCCGCAGCGGGTCAGCTACCGCCGCTGCGGCGAGGACCTCTGCGCGCGCATCGAAGGCACGGCGGACGGCAAGGTTCAGAGCCAGGAGTGGCGCTACACGCGGGAGCGCTAGCTTCTCACCCCCGGAACAGGTCGAGGAAGTTCGCCAGGGCCGCCGGGTCGCCCTTCTCGATCTTGACCTTGCCCGAGGTCAGCGCCGCCTGCATCGCGCCAGGCGAAGCCAGGGCCCCGACCCAGTCGGCCTTGGTCGCGGCGACCACCAGCGGGACGTCGGCGGCGACACCGGTCGGGGTCTCGGCGACGCCGCGGCGCACGCGGATCGTCCAGTCGCCGTCGCCGGTCAGCTTCAGCCCCATGGCCGCCTGGGCGTTCGCCGCCTTCTCGGCGTTGAGCCGCACCGGGAAGGTCGCCACCACCGCGGCGGCCGGCAGCCCGGCGGCCTGCGAACCGCTCTGGCGGGCGCTGATAATCTGGGTCCAGCCGGGCGCCTTCTTCTCGAGCTCGGCGGCGCGTTCCAGGTAATAGTTGCGGCCATTTGGCGAGACGCTGTCGTAGCCGAGCTGGCGGAACGCCTTGGCCTGCAGGGCGTCGGCTTGCGGCTTCAGGCCCACATCGGCGCGGCCGACATAGCCGGTCAGCTCGGCCGTCCACTTCCAGCGGCCCTCGTCGAAGGCCTTCTGCGCGGCGGCCAGCGCCTGGGGCGCGCCGCCGGCCAGGGCGACGATCTCGCCAGCGCGGACGTCCGGCGCGTCGAACGACAGGCTGGCCGGGTCGCCGCCAAACCAGCCCATATAGCCGGCGAAGATCGAGCGCACCGACCACTCGACCGTGCCGTAGTGCTCGAAGAGGTACGGATCGGCGGCGAGGTGCGCGGGCAGCTTCACCTTCTCGACGATCTCGTCCGGCGTCAGACCCTGGTTCATCCATCGGACCGTCTGGTCGTGGGTAAAGCGGATAGCGTCGCGATAGTTGGTCAGTTCGGTGGCGATGGCCTCCGCTCCGACGATCGGACGGGTGTGCGAGGGGACCAGCACGTCGGGCTTCAGCTCGCGCATCCGATCGACGGAGTTCGCCCACTGCACGGGGTCGCGATAGCTGGTGCCGCGGATCGTGTAGAGGTTGGGGAAGGCCTTGTAGATGTTGTCGCCGGGGAACAGCACCTTGCGCTCCGGCATCCAGACCAGGATCTGATCCTCGGTCTCGCCCGGCGCATGCTCCAGCACGAACCGCTCGCCGCCCAGGCTGATCTCCAGCCGGTCGGAAAACACCGTATTGGGTGGGATGAAGCCGCCGGCGCCGCCGCCGCTGAAGGCCGACAGATAGGGCCCGATCCCGACGCTGACGAAGCCGTCGGGCGTGCCCTTGGGCAGGAACACCCCGTACATGCGCGCGGCCCGCGCGGCGATGGCGGGAGCGGCGACGCCGTTCCACTTGGCCGCCTCGCGCAGCAGGGTATCGTGGCCGATGATCTTGGCGCCGTCCGCCACCGGGAAGCCGCGGGCGCCGTTGATGTGGTCGTTGTGGTTGTGGGTGTAGATCACCCCGACGATGGGCTTGCCGCCGGCGTGCGGCTCGAACTGGGTCCAGACCTTCTTGGCTTCATCCAGGCTGTCGGTGGTGTCGATGATCACGACGCCGGTCTTGCCGACCACCATGATCGAATTGGCGATGCCGTAGCCGACCGCCGAGAAGATCCCCGGCGCCGGCTCATAGACCTTGGGCGGCGCGAACTCGGCGGTGTGGGCGGCCAGCGACGGGGCGATCCGCGGGGCCGGCTCGTGGGCGAAAGCGGCGCCGGCGGCGGTCAGCGCCGCGGTCATGGCGAGCATGCGGATCATCGAGGTCGCTCCCTATTGGCATATTGCACGCCAATTGGAGCCGAGCCCCTGTAGCGGTCAAGGCTTGCCAGCGCAAAACCCCGCCCCGAAGATGGCCGGATAACTTAGAAAATTAGGGAGCAACGATATGGGTCTGCTGAGCGGCAAGGTCGCCATCATTACCGGCGCAGGCAACGGCCTGGGCGAGGCCTACGCCAAGCTGTTCGCCAAGGAAGGCGCCGCCGTCGTGGTCAACGATCTGGGCGGGCCGCGCGACGGCTCCGGTTCGGACAAGGGCGCGGCGCAGAAGGTCGTCGACGACATCATCGCCGCCGGCGGCCGTGCTGCGGCCAACACCGACGACGTCTCAACCCTCGAAGGCGGCGAGAACATCCTGAAGACCGCCCTGGATAATTTCGGCCAGGTCGACATCCTGGTCTGCAACGCCGGCATCCTGCGCGACAAGACCTTCGCCAACACCACCGAGCAAGACTGGGACCTGGTGGTGAAGGTGCACCTCAAGGGCACCTACTGCTGCACCATGCCGGTGTGGAAGTGGATGAAGGACAACGGCAAGCCCGGCGTCATCATCATGACCTCGTCGACCTCGGGCCTGTACGGCAACTTCGGTCAGTCGAACTACGGCGCGGCCAAGGCCGGCATCTACGGCTTCATGCGCGTGCTCTCGATCGAGGGCCGCAAGTACGGCATCCGGGTCATGGGCCTGGCCCCCGGCGCCTTCACCCGCATGACCTCGGACCTGCCGGGCTTCCGCGACAAGGAACCGGACGCCATGGCTCTGCCCGAGAACATCGCGCCGGGCGTGCTCTACATGGCCTCGGACCTGGCGGCCGATCACACCGGCAAGGTGCTGGGCGTCTCGTCCCGCGGCGTGCGCGAGATCAAGATGCTGCAGACCGACGGCTTCACGCCGGGGCGGCCCTACACCGCCCAGGAAGTCGCCGAGCACGCTTCGGAAGTGTTCTTCCCCAGCGCGCCCGAGAAGACCGCCGCCAGCGCCTAGGCGCCGACCGCCAAACCAGCCAGCCGTTCGTCGAGCCTTTGGCGAACGGCCGGCCACTCCTGCGCCAGGATCGAGAAGATCACCGTGTCGCGGATGCGGCCCGTCCAGGTCACACGGTCCTGGCGAAGGATCCCCTCCTGCACCGCGCCGAGCTTCAGCACCGCGGCCCGCGAGCGCGCGTTCGACGCATCGACCCGGTAGACCACCCGCCGCGCGCCGCTGTCGAAGGCGTGCCCCATCATCAGCCGCTTGGCCGCCGGGTTGACCGCACCGCCGCGCACATCGGGCCGGTAGTAGGTGCCGCCGACCTCCAGCACCGCATTGGCCGGGTCGATGGCGTAGAAGGTGGTCAGGCCGACCACCTCGCCGCCGACCGTCACCGCATAGCCTTGGGTTCCGCCCTTGGCGTTGTCGTCCAGCAGCTTGGCCCAGGTCGGGGCGAAGTGCTCGCCGGCCCACGAGTAAGGATAGAGCCGCATCCAGACGTCCTGGTCGGCGTTGCAGGCCGCTTCCAATCCGGCGCGATGCTGCTCGCCGATCGGCTCCAGCCGGACGAACGCGCTTTCCAGCACCTTGGGTTCGATCTTCATGCGCCGCCTCTCAGGAACAGTTGAGCGGCCTGGATCAGATAGACCGCGCCGATCCCGGTCACGATCCACTTCGTCCAGCGCTTGAAGTCCACATCGGTGATGCGGTCGAGGATCCAGCCGCCGACCACCGTGCCGGCCATCGACAGCGGCACGGCGATGGCGAACACCCACCAGGGCGGCAGGTCCTGCGGACGGCTGAGCAGCAGCGGGGCGCCGTACACCAGGATCTTGGCGATGTGCGAGAACACCTGGGTCGCGGCCTTGGTGGCGACGATCGCGTGCCGCGCCAGGCTGGTCCGGACGAAGAAGATGTCCAGCAGCGGCCCCGCGACCCCGGCGGTCAGGTTGAGCCCGGTGACCATCAGGCCCGAGATGAAGGCCTGGCGCGGCTTGGCGGCGTCCAGGTTGATCCAGCCCTGGGGCAGCCACAGCAGCAGCGGCACCAGGCCCATCAGCAGGTAGAGCACCGGCTTGGACGGCACGAGCGAGATCAGCGCCACCAGCCCCCCGGCCGCAGCCGAGGCGATGGCGTACCAGCCGACGATGTCCCAGCGCACGTGCTGGCGGTGCAGCACCGCGCGCCAGCCGTTGGCCACCAACTGCAGCGCCCCGTGCGTGACGAACGCGGCCGAGACCGGCAGCACGAAGGCCAGCCCGCCCATCAGCATCAGCCCGCCGGCCATGCCGAACACGCCCGACAAGGTGGCGGTGACGAACGCCATGGCGATTATGAAGAGAGCCGAGATCAGCCCCATGGATAGTCCTCCAGGTTGCGAGCGGCTCGGAAGGGGGACACAGGCCCCCGACTCCGCCAGTCAGCTGCGCGACACGCGCGCGGGAAAGAGGTCGCCCGCTGCGGCTCCCGGCGATCGCGCCGGACGGAGGTTCGCTGTGGGCGAACTCCTGCTTACACCCAACAGGCGTGGCTGTCAGAGGGCCTTGTAGAAGTAGGTGGTCGCGCAGGGCGTCCCGTCGGGCATCAGGGCGTAGTTCGGGATCACCCCGACCTTGCTCCAGCCGAGCCGAGCATAGAGCCGCTCGGCGTCGCCGCCGGTGACCGTGTCGAGCACCAGCAGGGTCAGGCCAAGGTCGCGGCCTGCCTGCTCGGCCGCCGCCAGCAGCGCCTGCGCTGCGCCGCGCCGCCGCCCGCGCCGGTGCACCAGCATCTTGGCGACGTCGCCGCGGTGCGGCTGGTTGGGCGTACCGGCTGCAATCACCTGGACAACGCCGAACGCGCCCGCGTCGTCCTCGGCGACCAGCACCGCGCGCCCGTCGCCGGCCTGGGCCGCGGCGGCCCGTTCCCAGAAGGCGGTCGCCTCGTCCAGCGTCAGGTCGGCCATGAACGAGACCGAAGCCCCGCCGTCCACGCAGTCCTTGAGGACCGCGCCGAGGGCCGGGGCGGCGCGAAGGGTCTCGTCGGCGGTCAGCCGCCTGATGCGCATGCTCATGTCCCGAGCCTAGGACGGCATGACCGCGCCGGTCGATGGCGACCGGGCAAAGAAAAAGGCCCCGGACTCGCCGGGGCCTGATCCTGTGCAGCTTGGTCAGCCGACGCCTAGTTGCGGAACACCGCGGCGGTCGACGGATCGTGCGGCATCTCGCGGTACTGGCGGACCTCGTTGCGGCCCACGACCATGTGGTGCACTTCGTCCGGGCCGTCGGCCAGGCGCAGGGTGCGGGTCGAGGTGTACATCCGGGCCAGCGGGGTCTTCTGCGAGACGCCCAGGGCGCCGTGCATCTGGATCGCCTGGTCGATGATCGTGCAGACCCGCTCCGGCACCATGGCCTTGACCATGTGGATCCAGATCCGGGCTTCGTCGCGCGGCAGGATGTCCATGGCCTTGGCGGCCTTGAGCACCATCAGGCGCATGGCTTCGATCTCGATGCGGGCGCGGCTGACGATCTCGATGTTGCCGCCCAGCTGGATGATCGGCTTGCCGAACGCCTCGCGGGTCAGGCCGCGGGTGACCAGCAGGTCGAGGGCCTTCTCGGCCTGGCCGATGGCGCGCATGCAGTGGTGGATACGGCCCGGGCCAAGGCGCAGCTGGCTGATCTCGAAGCCGCGGCCTTCACCGAGCAGCATGTTCGAGGCCGGCACGCGGACGTTGTCGAACACGATGTGCATGTGGCCGTGCGGGGCGTCCGGATCGCCGAACACGTTCATCGGGCCGAGGATCTTCACGCCGGGCGCGTCGGTCGGCACCAGGATCTGCGACTGACGCAGGTGGGGCGGTCCGTCCGGGCTGGTCTGGACCATGGTGATCATGATCTTGCAGCGCGGGTCGCCGGCGCCCGAGATGTAGTGCTTCTCGCCGTTGATCACGTACTCGTCGCCGACCAGGGTGGCGCGGGTGTTGATGTTCTTGGCGTCGGACGAAGCGGCGTTGACCTCGGTCATCGCGAAGGCCGAACGGATCTTGCCTTCCAGCAGCGGCTCCAGCCACTGCTTCTTCTGTTCCGGGGTGCCGACGCGCTCCAGCACTTCCATGTTGCCGGTGTCCGGGGCGGCGCAGTTCATCGTTTCCGACGCCATCGGGTTCTTGCCGAGCTCGACGGCGATGTAGGCGTAGTCGAGGTTCGACAGGCCTTCACCGGTGTGGGCGTCCGGCAGGAAGAAGTTCCAGAGGCCGGCGGCCTTGGCCTTGTCCTTGGCCGCTTCCAGCACTTCCAGCTGGCCCGGCGCGTAGCTCCAGATGTCGGTCTTGCCTTCGCCCAGACGGTGGAATTCCTCGGACATGGGCTGGACCACGTCCTTGATGAATTGCTTCACCTGATTGTAGAGCGGCAGCGCCTTGTCCGACATGCGCAGGTCGTTCAGTTCGTCCTGCACGTTCAGCGAAAAGCTAGCCTGCTTGGCGGCGGCCTCGGTCATCTGGGTCTCTCCTGCTGCGATCTTGTTGAGCGGTAGTTTTGGCCCATATTTCCGCAAAATCAAACAAGCGTTTTAATTTTACGCCGTCCAGCATTGGACCCGCAGACGCGCGTGACCGCGAACCCTTGCAGCGCAAGGGATGACATCAAGGCCGAAGATCGGAGAAAGCCGGCGCCGCGCGCCCTGAACTCAGGCGTAGAGCGGCGCAGGCAGGCTCAGCAGCACCAGCGCTGCGGCCAGCCCCAGGATCAGCAGCGCGGGCGCGAGCTTGAGGATCAGGTTCATGACCATGAAATGGGAGCGACCGGTCGGTATCGCCAGCCGCATTCCCGACATTTTTCGCGCGGCCGCTCAGCCGTGGTGGCAGACGGCTTCGATGTTGTGGCCGTCCGGATCGAGCACGAAGGCCCCGTAGTAGGTCGGGTGATAGTGTTCGCGCAGGCCCGGCGGGCCGTTGTCGCGACCGCCCGCGGCCAGGGCGGCGGCGTAGAACGCATCGACCGCGGCCCGGTCCTGGGCCACGAAGGCGACGTGCAGCGAGCCGGTGGTCGCGCCCGCATCGCCGATCCAGAAGTAGGGCTTGCCGTCCGAACCGTAGCCGAGATGATTGGAGCCGCCGGTCTGCTCGGGCGTCACCTCCATCACCACGGCCACGCCCAGCGGCGCGAGCGCGGCGTCGTAGAAGGCCTTGGCCCGCTTGAAGTCGCTGACGGTCAGTCCGAGATGGTCGAGCATGGGTTTGTTCTCCGGATATCGACCGCCAGCCTTAAGGGCGGGACTGACGCAAACCTGTCAGCAGCCCCGCCGGTTTCGCCGGTTACTTCGCCGCCAGGCCCGAGGTGTTCTTGCAGACCGCCTCGACCAGCGCCTTGTCCTCGGCGCTCTTGGCCGCGCCCGGGGTGGCGGTGCGCCAGGTCGCCGACAGTTCCAGCGGCTTCTTCGGCGAGTAGCCGCCAAGGCTGATCATCGACTTGCCTCCGCAGTCGACCGCGGTGACGAAGCCGACGCCGTCGGCCTTGCCCGGGCCGGACGGACCCATGCGCGGCTCAGCGCCCGGCTTGCCGACCGCCTGCATGACCACGACGCGGCCGGTCAGGGTGTCGCGATAGGAATAGTCGGCGTCGTAGGACCATTCGAGGCCGTTGGCGGTCTTGGCGTAGGGGGTCCAGGTCTCGGCCTGAACGGTGGTGGCGGCGGCCAAGGCGCAGAGGCCGGCGAGCGCGAAAATGCGGCGCATAGTGGTGTACTTCTCCTGGTGTTCCCTCGAGCCGGACCCTATCTGCCGCATGTGCTGGTAACCAAGCGGAATCAAAAACCGCCGTGCGCCGCGCTTGACTCCCCCCTGCCCCTTGCCTACCTCCGCCCTGCGTTAGCACTCAGGGGCTGCGGCTGCTAACGGCCGCCTCCGCAGTGCCGACGGCAAGCATTTCAACCGTCCCGAACGGAGACATACATATGGCGTTTCGTCCTCTGGGAGACCGCGTCCTCGTGAAGCGCGTCGAGGAAGAAGAAAAGACCAAGGGCGGGATCATCATCCCCGACACCGCCAAGGAAAAGCCGCAAGAAGGCGAAGTCGTCGCCGTCGGCCCCGGCGCCCGTGACGACAGCGGCAAGATCCAGCCGCTCGACGTGAAGGCCGGCGACCGCATCCTGTTCGGCAAGTGGTCGGGCACCGAGGTCAAGATCGACGGCAAGGACCTGCTGATCATGAAGGAAAGCGACGTTCTGGGCGTGGTCGAGTAACCACCCCCTTTCGCCTTTCCTCCCCCATCCACTCTTTCTGAAAGACGAGAAAAATGGCCGCCAAAGACGTCTATTTCTCCTCCGACGCTCGTGACCGCATGCTGCGCGGCGTCAACACCCTCGCCAACGCGGTGAAGGTGACCCTCGGCCCCAAGGGCCGCAACGTCGTGATCGAAAAGTCCTTCGGCGCTCCGCGCTCGACCAAGGACGGCGTCTCGGTCGCCAAGGAAATCGAACTGGCTGACCGCTTCGAGAACCTCGGCGCCCAGCTGATCCGCGAAGTCGCTTCGAAGACCAACGACAAGGCCGGCGACGGCACCACCACCGCCACCGTGCTGGCGCAAGCCATCGTCGTGGAAGGCCTGAAGTCGGTCGCGGCCGGCATGAACCCGATGGACCTGAAGCGCGGCGTCGACAAGGCGGTCGCCAAGGTCATCGAAGAGATCAAGTCGACCTCCAAGAAGGTCACCACCAACTCGGAAATCGCTCAAGTCGGCACCATCTCGGCCAACGGCGACCTGGAAGTCGGTGAAATGATCGCCAAGGCCATGGCCAAGGTCGGCAACGAAGGCGTCATCACCGTCGAAGAAGCCAAGAGCCTGGAAACCGAACTCGACGTCGTCGAGGGGATGCAGTTCGACCGCGGCTACCTGTCGCCGTACTTCATCACCAACGCCGACAAGATGGAAGTCGAGCTCGAAGAGCCCCTGATCCTGCTCTTCGAAAAGAAGGTCTCCTCGCTGCAGCCGCTGCTGCCGGTGCTGGAAGCCGTCGTGCAGTCGGGCCGTCCGCTGCTGATCATCGCTGAAGACGTCGAAGGCGAAGCCCTGGCCACCCTGGTGGTCAACAAGCTGCGCGGCGGCCTGAAGGTCGCGGCCGTCAAGGCTCCGGGCTTCGGCGATCGCCGCAAGGCCATGCTGGAAGACATCGCCATCCTGACCGGCGGCGAGCTGATCAGCGAAGACCTGGGCATCAAGCTCGAGAACGTCACCCTCGACATGCTCGGCCGCGCCAAGAAGGTCTCGATCACCAAGGACGACACCACCATCGTGGACGGCGTCGGCGCCAAGGACGCGATCGAAGGCCGCATCAGCCAGATCAAGCGTCAGATCGAAGAGACCACCTCGGACTACGACAAGGAAAAGCTGCAAGAGCGTCTGGCCAAGCTGGCCGGCGGCGTTGCGGTCATCCGCGTCGGCGGTGCGACTGAAGTCGAAGTGAAGGAAAAGAAGGACCGCGTCGACGACGCCCTGAACGCCACCCGCGCTGCGGTGGAAGAAGGCATCGTGCCCGGCGGCGGCGTGGCTCTGCTGAAGGCCTCCAAGGTCCTCGACGGCCTGAAGGGCGACAACGCCGATCAGGACGCCGGCGTCGCCATCGTGCGTCGCGCCCTGCAGGCGCCGATCCGTCAGATCTCGGAAAACGCCGGGGTCGAAGGCTCGATCGTCGTGGGCAAGATCCTCGAAAGCACCTCGCCGACCTTCGGCTTCAACGCTCAGACCGAGCAGTACGTCGACCTGGTCGCCGACGGCGTCATCGACCCGGCCAAGGTCGTCCGCACTGCTCTGCAGGACGCCGCCTCGGTGTCGGGCCTGCTGATCACCACGGAAGCGGCGATCGTCGAGGCTCCGAAGAAGAACGCTCCGGCCGGCGGCATGCCGGACATGGGCGGCATGGGCGGCATGGACTTCTAAGTCCGACGCTCAGTCGAAACTAGGAAAGGGCGGGGCCGCGAGGCTCCGCCCTTTTTCTTTGTCGCCCTACCGCTTGGCGTCGCCGATCACCACGCCGCCGGCCCAGCTGGCCAGGCCGGTGATGATCGCCGCGGCGACGCCCGACCAGAAGCCGTGCACCCAGAAGCCGGGCAGCATCCAGGCCACCAGCCCGATCATCGCCGCGTTCAGCACCAGCAGGAACAGCCCCAGGGTGACGATGGTCAGCGGCAGGGTCAGGATGAACAGGATCGGGCGCACCACCGCGTTCAGCACCCCCAGCAGCACCGCGGCCAGCAGCAGGTCGACGAAGCTGTCGTAGCCCACGCCGTTCAGCAGATAGGCGGCGAGCGCAAGGCCCAGCGCGGCGAAGATCACGCGGGCGATAAAGCGGGTCATCGGGGAGGCTCCGTAGCTTTGCTGCAACCGACGATGGGGCCGGGCGCGCCGCTTGGCAATCGCATGCGCCGAGCCTTAAGTCGGGGCCCGTAACCCGCAGGAGCCAGCATGCCCTACGTCAACATCCGCATCACCCCCGGCGCCACTGAAGAACAGAAAGCCGAGCTGATCGCCGGAACGACCGATCTGCTGGTCAAGGTGTTGAACAAGAACCCGGCCACGACCTTCGTCGTGATCGACGAGGTGCCGGCCGAGAACTGGGGTTCGGGCGGGATCAGCGTCGCCGAGCGCAACCGCAAGGCCGGCTGAGTTTCAGTTCGGTTACAAGCGCGCCCCGCTTTGGCCGCACCGCCGGTCCAGCTAGACCGCCCGGCGCCGGGACGGGCGCGCAAGGGTTCCACATGCTTCGTATCGCTTTCGTCGCCGCGGCGCTGCTCGCCGCCACGCCCGCCCTCGCCCAGCCGGGCCCGCCGCCGGGCGGGCGACCGCCGCCTGGCGAGCGTCCCTCCGGCGAGCGTCCGCCCGGCCCCAGCGAGCACGTGCGCCTGTTCCTCAGCCCTTCGGGCGAGCCGTTCCGCGGGGAAGACGGCCTGGCCGACTGGTTCGCCGGCGCGGACGCCGACAAGGACGGGGCGCTGACCCTGACCGAGTTCCGCAACGACGCAATGCGCTTCTTCAAGGTGCTCGACGCCAATGGCGACGGCCAGGTCGACGGCCCGGAGAACAGCGCCTACGAGACCAAGATCGCGCCCGAGATCACCCGCATGGACCTCGGCCCCGGCGGCCCGCCCGGCAAGCGCCCGATCGTGCGCCGGACCGACAAGCGCGAGCCCCGCGTCGGCGCGGCCCGCTTCTCGCTGATCAACGAGGCCCAGCCGGTGCGCGGCGCCGACGCCGACCTCAACCAGCGAGTCAGCAGCGAGGAATGGGCCAAGGCCGCGCGGCGCCGTTTCGAGCTGCTCGACACCGACCAGGACGGCAAGCTGACCCTGGACGCCCTGCGCCCGCGCCTGGCGCGCTAGGCGCTCGCCAGGTCCACCCGCGGGATCGACTGGCTCAGCCGGCCGCCCATGCGGATCGGCTCGACCCGCCGCGCCAGGCCGGTGGAATCGTCGGTCTCGACGAACACGCCGCAGACCGTCGCCGGCCCCTCGGCGGGCTTGTAGCGGCCGCCGGAAATGCGGGTGGTGAACCGCCGCAGCGGCTCTTCCTTCTGGTTGCCGATGACGCTGTCGTAGTCGGCGCAGGCGCCGGCGTCGGTCTGGTAGGCGGTGCCGCCCGGCAGCACCTGGCAGTCGGCGGTCGGCACGTGGGTGTGGGTGCCCACCACCAGGCTGGCGCGGCCGTCGCAGAAGTGGCCCATGGCCATCTTCTCACTGGTCGCCTCGGCATGCATGTCGACCACCACGGCGTCGGCGACCATGCCCAGGGGGGCCTTGTCCAGCTCGCGGTCGACGGCGGCGAATGGGTCGTCCAGCGAATCCATGTGCACCCGGCCCAGCAGGTTGATCACCACGATCCGCTTGCCTTCCCGCGTCTCGAACAGGTTGGCGCCGCGGCCCGGCGCGTCGGCCAGCACCGGATAGTTCAGCGGCCGGATCAGCCGCGGCTCGCGCACGATGTAGGTCAGCGCCTCCTTCTGGTCCCAGGAGTGGTTACCCAGGGTCAGGCAGTCGGCGCCGGCGTCGAACAACTCACGCGCCGTGCTCTCGGTGATCCCGAAGCCGGCCGCCGCGTTCTCGGCGTTGATGATCACGAACTCCAGGCCGAGCGCGCGGCGCAGGTGGGGAAGGTGATCGGCGAGGCCCTCGCGGCCGGCTCGGCCGACGACGTCCCCGAAGAAAGCAAAGCGCATGCGGAATTAGTCCTTTCGGACCTCCGTATACCCGTTTTCCGTGAGAATGGCGTCCAGCCTTTGGTCATGCGGCTCCATGGCCAGGCGCTCGACCTCCTGGCCGGCATAGGCCAGGCCGAGCACGAACACCGGCCCGGTCGCCCGCAGCGCCGCCAGCGTGCGGTCATAGTGCCCCCCGCCCTGCCCCAGCCGCCCGCCGGCCTTGTCGAAGGCCAGCAGCGGGCAGATCACCAGCTGCGGCCGCACCACCGGGGCGTCGGCCGGCGGCGAGGGCACGCCGAACGCGTCGACCTCCGGAACATCGAACTTGCGCCAGGCGCGGAACTCCAGCGGCGCATCAGGCCCAAGGGTCACCGGCAGCGCCAGCCGCCGGCCCGCCAAGGTCAGCCGCGCCGCCAGCGGGGCTGGGTCGAGCTCCGATCCCACCGCATGGTAGCTGGCGAACCACTCGAAGGCCGGCAGCCGCTCGATCGGCAGGGCCGCGGCCGCCTCGCGCGCCGCCTCGGGCCATCCGGCGGCCAAGGCGCGCCTGCGCCTGCGCAGCACCGTGCGAAGTTTCGTCTTGTCAGGTGGAAGGTTCACCGCGCGAGCTTAGCGCGAAGGGTGGCGGCGCCGCGAGAGCCGTGAAGGTCGGTTTTATCCCCTCGGACCTGGCTAACCAGGTGGGCTCCGTAGTGCTCGGCCCCACGGGACCGAACAGGGACAGATCCCTTCGAAGAAATTAAGGTCTCTGGGATAGATTGCCTTCGACGAGAGCCACAGCATGACCCGCCGGTGACCAAGGTAGGGCCGCGGGGGCGCCGGTACAAGCGGCAGCGAAGGCATTCCAATTGCTCCCCCTTTGGGGGAGCTCCCGGCCAAATGGCCGGGTGAGGGGGACTTCGGACTCTGCAGGCCCCCTCCGTCGCGCTGCGCGCGCCACCTCCCCCAAAAGGGGAGGAACTGATTTCCCCTACCCCTGCGCCAGCTTTTCGATGCGCTTGGCGGCGTTTTCCAGGGCGCCGACGGCGCGGGTCTCGGCGCGGGCCTGGTCGGACTGGAACCGCGCCAGCTCGGACTGCACAACCGAGAACCGGCCGCGCAGGTCGGAAAGTTCGTCGGCCAGCAGCAGGGCGCCCATCAGGAACAGCCGCGTCTCGCCCAGCTGGCCCATGTCCTCGGACACCTGTCGGACCTGGCGGTCGAACAGTCGGGCCAGCTCCAGCAGGTGGTGTTCCTGGCCGTCCTCGCAGCCGACCGCGTAGGGCCGGCCGTTCACGGTGATATTGACCTGAGCCATGGGACGTTACGCCTCCTCGGTCTCTTGGACGGGCTCGCCGGCCAGCGCCGCCTTGATCTCGGCGATGGCGCGACCCAGGGCCGCAGAGGCCTCAGCGCCGGCTTCCTCCAACTCGCGCTCGCGAACCTTGGCCTTACCAAGCTCGGCCGCCAGCCGGGCGCCGTCCTGGTCGAACAGCCCCCCGCCGCCCTGCCCGGCCCCGCCCGCAAGGCGTTGCTCGAGCTGAGAGATCGCCCGGTCCAGCCGTTTTACGGCCTGCTCGAGAGGGCTTTCGCCCGCCGGCTCCCGCATATTCCCGCGCTCCGAAACTGTGTTCGTTAATCTATAGACTGCGTCGGCCTTGCGCCGAAAGCCGGACTGTGGCGTGACCTTTCCTTGACCCTGCAAGCCTCGCGTGCGAGGGGCGCGCGCAAATTCCCGCACACTCCCCGCCAGACTCACCGGAACAAATAATGCCCGCACCGCTGCAATCCATGGCCGACGCCATCCGCGTGCTTTCGATGGACGCCGTCGAGCAGGCGGCCTCGGGCCACCCCGGCATGCCGATGGGCATGGCCGACGTCGCCACGGTGCTCTGGAGCAAGTTCCTCAAGTTCGACGCCAGCGCCCCGGACTGGGCCGACCGCGACCGCTTCGTGCTGTCGGCCGGCCACGGCTCGATGCTGCTCTACTCGTTGCTGCACCTGACCGGCTTCAAGGCGATGACGCTGGAGCAGATCAAGAACTTCCGCCAGTGGGGCTCCAACACCGCCGGCCACCCCGAGTACGGCCACACCCCCGGCGTCGAGACCACCACCGGTCCGCTGGGCCAGGGCCTGGCCACCTCGGTCGGCATGGCGATGGCCGAGCGTCATCTGGCCGCCCGCTTCGGGGCCGACCTGGTCGACCACCGCACCTGGGTGATCTGCGGCGACGGCTGCCTGATGGAGGGCGTCAGCCACGAGGCGATCAGCCTGGCCGGCCGCCTGAAGCTGAACAAGCTGACCCTGCTGTGGGACGACAACGACGTGACCATCGACGGCGCGGTGTCGCTGGCCGAGAGCGGCGACCAGATCGCCCGCTTCAAGGCCGCCGGCTGGGCGGTGAAGGCGATCGACGGCCATGACGTCGGCCAGATCCGTCGCGCGCTGGCCTGGGCGACCAAGCAGGACCGTCCGTCGCTGATCGCCTGCAAGACCAAGATCGGCAAGGGCGCGGCGACCATGGAAGGCCACCACAAGACCCACGGCGCGGCCCTGGGCGCCACTGAGATCGCCGCCACCCGCGCCAAGATGGGCTGGTCGGCCGAGCCGTTCGCGATCCCGGACGAGGTCGTGAAGCCGTGGCGTTCGGCCGGCCGCCGCGGCGCCAAGGACCGCAAGGCCTGGCAAGCGCGCCTGGCGAGCTCGGCGCACGCCGCCGAGTTCACACGCGCCATGAAGGGCGAGCTGCCGGCTGACGCCTTCGCCCGCCTGGACGCCCACATCGCCGAGGCCGCGAGCGCCAAGCCCGCCGCCGCCACCCGCCAGCATTCGGGTTCGGCGCTGGACGCGCTGTTCCCGGCGATCCCGGAAATGGTCGGCGGCTCGGCCGACCTGACCGGCTCGAACAACACCTTCGTCAAGAACACCGCGATCTTCGACACCCCCGACTATGCGGGCCGCTACGTGAACTACGGCGTGCGCGAGTTCGGCATGGCCGCGGCGATGAACGGCATGGCCCTGCACGGCGGCGTCATCCCCTACGGCGGGGCGTTCATGGTGTTCTCGGACTACAGCCGCCCGGCGATCCGCCTGGGCGCGCTGATGGGCGTGCGGGTGGTCCACGTGATGACCCACGACTCCATCGGCGTCGGCGAGGACGGCCCGACCCACCAGCCGGTCGAGCACCTGGCCAGCATGCGCGCCATGCCCAACCTCAACGTCTTCCGCCCGGCCGACGCGGTGGAGACCGCCGAGTGCTGGCGCATCGCGCTGGAAAGCAAGAAGACCCCGGCGTTCATGGCCCTGTCGCGCCAGAAGGTCCCGGCGGTGCGCGACAGCGCCCCGGAAAACCTCTCGGCCAAGGGCGCCTACGAGCTGAAGGCCGCCAGCGGCGAAGCCCAGGTGACGATCTTCGCCTCGGGCACCGAGGTCTCGGTCGCTGTGGCGGCGCGGGATCTGCTGGAAGCCGACGGCGTGCCGACCCGCGTCGTCTCCACGCCCTGCTGGGAACTGTTCGAAGCCCAACCGGCAGCCTATCGGCAGGCGACCATTGGCAAGGCGCCGGTACGCGTCGCCGTCGAGGCCGCGGCGAGCTTCGGCTGGGAGCGGTTCATCGGTGAAAACGGCGCCTTCGTCGGCATGCACAGCTGGGGCGCCAGCGCCCCCGCCGACCGGCTGTACAAGGAATTCGGCATCACCGCCGAGGCCGTCGCCGCCGCCGCGAAGGCCAAGCTCGGCTAAGCCGGGCTAGGATCGTCTATCGTCAGCCGCGGAAGCCTATCGGCAGGTTTTCGCGGCCGACCTCCACATACCTGCCAGGATGACCCGCATGCGTCTCGGAACCCCGCTCTCGCCGTCGGCCGTCAGGGTCATGCTGCTGGGCTCGGGCGAGCTCGGCAAAGAGGTCGCCATCGAGCTGCAGCGGCTCGGCTGCGAGGTCATCGCCGTCGACCGCTACGCCGGCGCCCCGGCCCATCAGGTGGCCCACCGCAGCCACGTGATCGCCATGACCGATCCGGTCGCCCTGCGCGCCCTGGTGCTGGCCGAGTGCCCGCACCTGATCGTCCCAGAGATCGAGGCCATCGCCACCGACGAGCTGGTCAAGCTCGAGGCCGAGGGCGTGGCCACCGTCATCCCGACCGCCCGCGCCGCCCAGCTGACCATGAACCGCGAGGGCATTCGCCGGCTGGCGGCCGAGACCCTGGGCCTGGCCACCTCGCCCTACGCCTTCGCCTCATCGGAGGCGGAACTGGCGGACGGCGCGGCGAAGGTCGCCGGCTTCCCCTGCTTCGTGAAGCCGGTGATGTCGTCGTCCGGCAAGGGCCAGTCCTATGTCGAAGGCCCCGAGGGCATCGCCGCGGCCTGGCGCTACGCCCTGGAGGGCGGCCGGGTCGAACAGCCCCGCGTCATCGTCGAGGGCAAGATCGAGTTCGATTTCGAGATCACCCTGCTGACCGTGCGCTCCAAGGGCGCCAGCGGCGAGATCGAGACTAGCTTCTGCGCGCCGATCGGCCACCGTCAGGTCAAGGGCGACTATGTCGAGAGCTGGCAGCCGCAGGCGATGACGCCGGCGGCGCTGGACCGCGCCAAGGACATCGCCGCCAAGGTCACCGGCGAGCTGGGCGGCCTGGGCATCTTCGGGGTCGAGCTGTTCGTGCGCGGCGACGAGGTGTGGTTCTCGGAGGTCAGCCCGCGGCCGCATGACACCGGCCTGGTCACCCTGGCGACGCAATACCTCAGCGAGTTCGCGCTGCACGCCCGCGCCATCCTCGGCCTGCCGACCGACGTCGCCCAGCGCGAGCCGGGCGCCAGCGCAGTGATCTATGGCGGCATGGACGCCCAGGGCATCGCCTTCGAGGGCGTCGCCGAGGCGCTGCGCGTGCCCGGCGCGGACCTGCGCCTGTTCGGCAAGCCCGAGAGCTTCGAGCGCCGCCGCATGGGCGTGGCCCTGGCCCGCGGCGCCGACGTCGACCAGGCCCGCGAGCGGGCGCGCGAGGCCGCTGCGCTCGTCAAGCCGGTCAAAGGCTGACGGCCCTCCGCGGACATGGTTCACTGCCCACCATGATCCGCTGCCTGATCGCGCTGCTGACGCTGGTCGCCGTGACGCTGAACGCGCCGATGGCCCTGGCCGACGTGGACATCGCCGCCGAGCCGGCGATGAGCGCCATGACTGACGGCGCGATGCACGACTGCGGGGCCCCGGCCAAGGACCAGCCCTGCCACACCGCCGTCTGCGTGGTCTGCCACGCCATCCCCCTGGATCCGCCGCGCCTTTCCAGCCGGGCCGTCGCCTTCGTGGCGCTCGCCCCCGAGCCGGTACGCGCCCTGACCGGATTGAACCCGAAGCCGGAGCCTCGACCGCCGCGCGGCTGAGCCCCTTTCCGGACTTCCATTCAATTCATCAGACAGGCCCCCGCGGGGGCCGAAGGATCAGCTATGCAAAAGACCATGAAGACCCTGGCGCTCGGCGCCCTGCTCGCCGTGCTGGGCGGCGGGCTGGCCAACGCCGCTGAGCAGGCGATGGACTGCTGCGCCAAGTGCGAGTGCTGCAAGGACAAGAAGGACGCGCCGAAGTCCTTCCAGCAGGGTCCTGACCACAAGCACTAGGGACTGACCGGCGGGCGCGGCCTTGCGGTCGCGCCCGCCACCTGTCGCCAAGCTCAACGCCCCCACCCGGTCATCCAGGCGAAGGCCGGTATTGAGTTAGCCGCCCGGCGACGGCTTCAGGGCCGTCTCGGCGATGTGCCACTTGCGCTGCGCGTCGGTGGAGCCGGGGACGTTGTTGACCCGCCGCAGGTTCACGTCGCCCTTCAAATTGACCGGCGCGCCGGTCTTCAGCTGGCCGTAGATCACCACCGGGACCGACACGAACAGCGAGCCGGCCCCGCCCTCGATGTCGCCGGGCGCGCCGATCTGCGCGTTGTAGCTCGCATACTTGTCGAAGCTGGCCGTGAAGGCCTGCTGGCTCATGCCGCTGGCCTTGCCGCCGTCGCTCCAGAGGTTCCAGGCGTCAGCGTACTTCTTCTCGCCGATCAGGGCGTAGTAGGTCTGCACGACGTTCGCCGCGCCCTGGGCGCTGTCAGGGGTGAACGGCCCCTCGGAGATCGGGGTCTTGTCGTCGGGCAGGCCGCCGGGGCTGCCGGGCGGCGGCGGGGCGACCGGGGCGGCGGCCGGCTCGGGCGCCTTGCAGTTCACGCCCGCCGCGCTGGCGATGTCCTCGCCGGCCGCCAGCGGGCTGAGCTGGGCCTGGGTCATGCCCTTGGTCCACCACTGGATCCCGTCGCCGGTGTAGCGCGCGCCGCTGGCCGAGATGGCGATCTTCAAGGTGCGGCTCTTGCCGTCGACCTCGACGACGGCGGTGTCGGTGTCGGGATAGCTGGCGCGCACGGTGCGACCGTCCTCGCAGGCATAGGTGATCACCGGCGCGGCCGGGGCGGCCGCCTTGGCAGGCGCCTGGGCCTGTTCAGCCGGCTTGCTGCACGCCGCCAGACTAAGGCCCGCCATGACCGCCGCGGCGGCCAGATACTGAAGATTCGCCACTCCGATGTTCCCTCTGCTGATTGGCTTCGCCATAGCGTGCGACCGGCGCTCGCGTTCCCTCGCAGGTGTTTGACAACGATAACGGCAACGCATTGTAGCGTGACTTGACCGCCGCGGGCTTGACTCCCGCCCCCCCGACCTCAAGAAACCGCCCCAAATCAATTGGCTCAGGAGTTTTCGATGACCGTTCGCGTCGCCATCAATGGGTTCGGCCGTATCGGCAGGCTGGTCCTGCGTTCGATCGTCGAGCATGGCCGCAAGGACATCGAGGTCGTCGCGATCAACGACCTGGGCCCGGTCGAGACCAACGCCCACCTGCTGCGCTACGACAGCGTCCACGGCCGTTTCCCCGGCAACGTCGTCGTTAACGGCGACACCATCGACGTCGGCTTCGGCCCGATCAAGGTCACCGCGATCCGCGATCCGAAGGACCTGCCGCACAAGGACCTGGGCGTCGACATCGCGCTCGAGTGCACCGGCCTGTTCACCACCAAGGAAAAGGCCTCGGCCCACCTGGAAGCCGGCGCCAAGCGCGTGATCGTCTCGGCCCCGTGCGATAACGCCGACAAGACCATCGTCTACGGCGTCAACCACGCGACCCTGACCAAGGACGACCTGGTCATCTCCAACGCCTCGTGCACCACCAACTGCCTGGCGCCGGTCGCCAAGGTCCTGCACGAGCTGGCCGGCATCGAGCGCGGCTACATGACCACCATCCACTCCTACACCGGCGACCAGCCGACGCTGGACACCATGCACAAGGACCTCTACCGCGCCCGCGCCGCGGCGATGTCCATGATCCCGACCTCGACCGGCGCCGCCAAGGCCCTGGGCCTGGTGATCCCGGAACTGCAGGGCAAGCTGGACGGTTCGTCGATCCGTGTCCCGACCCCGAACGTCTCGGTCGTGGACCTGACCTGGGTCGCCGGCCGCAAGATCACCAAGGAAGAGATCAACGAGGCGCTGACCGCCGCGGCCAACGGCCCGCTGAAGGGCGTTCTGGCCGTGACCAACGAGCCGCTGGTGTCGATCGACTTCAACCACGAAGCCGCCTCGTCGACCGCCGCCCTGGCCCAGACCCAGGTGATCGACGGCACCCTCGGCCGCGTGCTGTCGTGGTACGACAACGAGTGGGGCTTCTCGACCCGCATGAGCGACACCGCCATCGCGCTCGCGAAGCTGATCTAAGACCGCTGCGACGGGCGCCATCCAACCGGGTGGCGCCCGTTCCGCTTTCCTGACCCTGTTCGAACCTCGGCCCGCGCCGGGGCGCGCGGAGATATTTGATGGCCTTCAAGACCCTCGACGACGCTGATCTGGCCGGCAAGCGCACCCTGGTCCGCGTGGACATCAACGTCCCCATGGCCGAGGGCAAGGTCACCGACGACACCCGCCTGCGGGCCATCCTGCCGACCATCGCCAAGCTGCGCGCCGGCGGCGCCAAGGTCATCCTGCTGGCCCATTTTGACCGGCCCAAGGGCAAGGTCGTTCCCGAAATGAGCCTGAAGCCGCTGGCCCAGCCGCTGGCCGACCTGCTGGACGCCCCGGTGGCGTTTGCGGCCGACTGCGTCGGCGAGGCCGCCAAGGCCGCGATCGACGGCCTGAAGAACGGCGACGTGCTGCTGCTGGAGAACGTCCGCTTCCACGCCGGCGAAGAAAAGAACGATCCGGAGTTCGCGGGGGCGCTGGCCGCCAATGGCGACCTCTATGTCAACGACGCCTTCTCGGCTGCGCACCGCGCGCACGCCTCGACCGAAGGGCTGGCGCGCCTGCTGCCGGCCTATGCGGGCGAGCAGATGCGCCGCGAGCTGGACGCGCTGGAAGCCGCGCTCGGCGCGCCCAAGCGCCCGGTGCTGGGCATCGTCGGCGGCTCGAAGGTCTCGACCAAGCTCGATCTCCTGAACAACCTGGTGACCAAGCTCGACCGGCTGTCGATCGGCGGCGGCATGGCCAACACCTTCCTGGCCGCGCAAGGCGTCGACGTCGGCGCCTCGCTCTGCGAGCACGACCTGGCCGACACCGCCCGCGAGATCATGGCGAATGCGCAGAAGGCCGGCTGCGAACTGCTGCTGCCGATCGACGTGGTGACCGCGCAGGAGGTGAAGCCGGGCGTCGCCTCGAACGTGCGAGAACTGTCGGCCATCGAGGCGGGCGACCGCATCCTGGACGCCGGCCCCAAGACCCTGGCCAAGCTGATCGCGGCCATGGACGTCTCGAGCACCCTGATCTGGAACGGCCCGCTGGGCGTGTTCGAGGTCCCGCCCTTTGACGTCGCCACCATGGCGGCGGCCAAGCATGCGGCCGATTTGGCCAAGGCCGGCAAGCTGGTGGCCGTAGCCGGCGGCGGTGATACAGTCGCGGCTCTTAACGCAGCGGGCCGCGCCGACGACTTCACGTTCGTCTCCACGGCGGGCGGCGCGTTTCTTGAATGGATGGAAGGCAAGGAGCTGCCCGGAGTGGCGGCCCTGAACGCTTAAACTTTAGAACTACGGAGGGCAGGGCATGGCCCGGGTTACTTTGAGACAGCTCCTGGATCACGCGGCCGAGCACGGCTACGGGGTCCCGGCGTTCAATATCAACAACATGGAACAGGCGCTGGCGATCATGGAGGCCGCCGAGGCCACCGACTCGCCGGTGATCATGCAGGCCTCGCGCGGGGCCCGCTCCTACGCCAACGACATCGTGCTGAAGCACCTGATCGACGCGATGGCGGAGCTCTATCCGCACATCCCGATCTGCATGCACCAGGACCACGGCAACAACGAAGCCACCTGCGCCACCGCGATCCAGTACGGCTTCACCTCGGTGATGATGGACGGTTCGCTGAAGGCCGACGGCAAGACCCCGGCCGACTACGACTACAACGTCGCCGTCACCAAGAACGTGGTCGACATGGCCCACTGGGTCGGTGCCTCGGTCGAGGGCGAGCTGGGCGTGCTGGGTTCGCTCGAAACCGGCATGGGCGAGAAGGAAGACGGCCACGGTTTCGAGGGCAAGCTCGGCCATGACCAGCTGCTGACCGATCCCGACCAGGCGGTCGAGTTCGTGAAGGCCACCCAGGTCGACGCCCTGGCCATCGCCATGGGCACCAGCCACGGCGCCTATAAGTTCACCCGCAAGCCGGACGGCGACGTCCTGGCGATGAACGTGATCGAAGAGATCCACCGCCGCCTGCCCAACACCCACCTGGTGATGCACGGCTCCTCGTCGGTGCCGCAGGACCTGCAGGACATCATCAACGAGTTC
>NZ_PNLB01000019.1 GCF_013822795.1 Phenylobacterium sp.
CTTGGCCATCGGGATCCTGCCGGCGATTGAAATTCAGAAGGTTGGAGCGGGTAGCGGGAATCGAACCCGCATCCTCAGCTTGGAAGGCTGCTGCACTACCATTGTGCTATACCCGCCGCTGAAGGATGCGCGGGGTCGCGCCAGTCTCCTTAAAGTCACGCTCCGAGTGCGTGGTGGGGGAAGCAGGACTCGAACCTGCGAAGGCGTACGCCAGCGGATTTACAGTCCGCCCCCTTTGCCGCTCGGGACATTCCCCCAACGCGCTCGGAGCCAGATCGGAAGCCTGGACACTGCCCCCCGCCTGAGCGAAGAACCCGTCCGGCCCCCGATTTGGAGCGCGTCTTATAGTGTCCTCCCCTCGCGAACGCAACGCGCACTCGAAAGGTCCGAGAAAATCGGGCCAAAGAGCCTTCAACCGCAAGCCAGACAACGGTTCTGACGAGTGGCTGTGGGGCTGGCACGCGGTTGCAGCTGCCCTTTCCAATCGCAAAAGGAGTGCGCCGCAGCGACTCCTGGCCACTCCGGATCGGGCCAAGGAGCTCGAATCTCGATTCGGCCGGCCCAAGACGCTCGAGGTCGTCGAGTCGGCCGCCATCGGCCAGATTCTACCGCAGGGGGCCGTGCACCAGGGGATCGCTCTGCGCATCCCGCTGCTCGAGTCCGTGGCGCTCGAGGACTTCGAGGCCAAGCGCGGCGCAGTGCTGCTGATGCTGGATCAAGTCACCGACCCACAGAACGTCGGCGCCATCCTTCGTTCGGCCGCCGCATTCGGCGCCGCCGGGGTCATTCTCCAGGACCGCCACGCGCCTAAGCTCACGGGCGCGCTCGCCAAGGCGGCTGTGGGCGCCGTCGACAAGATCCCCACCGCCCACGTCGTCAACCTGTCGCGCGCCTTGGAGACTCTCGCCGACCTCGGCTGGCGGGCGATCGGTCTCGATGGTCACACCGACACCTTTCTGGACCAGGCCCTCGACGGCGGTCCGACAGTGCTGGTGCTAGGTTCTGAGGGCGAAGGTCTGCGCCGGCTGGTCTCTGAGCACTGCGACGAACTGGCGAAAATCGCCATGCCGGGCGGCTTTGAGAGTCTGAACGTGTCTGCCGCCGCTGCCGTCGCGCTCTATGAAGCCAGCCGAACCCGATCCTAGAAACAGCGATCCAAGGCGAAAGTCGCCAGCCATGCAGCTAACCGGTTGCGGACGCGCGGCGGCTGACGCATTCAAGGCTCGATGATCGAAACACTCCTCGCCCCAGGCGCCCTCGGCGCGCTCTTCTCCGTGCTGATGATCGACCTGGTTCTGGCCGGGGACAACGCCGTGGCCGTCGGGCTGGCGGCGGCCGGGCTGCCGCCCGAACAGCGGCGCAAGGCGATTCTATGGGGCCTGGCCGCCGCCGTGACCATGCGGATCGGCTTTGCCCTGATCACCGCGCAATTGCTCGGCATCGTCGGCCTGCTGTTCGCCGGCGGCCTGCTGCTGCTCTGGGTCTGCTGGAAGATGTGGCGCGAGCTGCGCGAACAGGCCGCCCATGACGAGGCCATCGCCGGCGCAGTGATGGATGCCGATCCCTCCACCGAACCGTCGCCCGACGCCGTCGCGCGCCAGCCGAAGACCTTCCGCGCCGCCTTCACCCAGATCCTGATCGCCGACCTGTCGATGTCGCTGGACAACGTGCTGGCCGTCGCCGGCGCCGCGCGCGAACATCCGGCCATCCTGGTGTTCGGGCTGCTGCTCTCCATCGCGCTGATGGGCGTGGCCGCCAGCTACATCGCCCGCCTGCTGCATAAGTACCGCTGGATCGGCTACATCGGCCTGGCCATCGTGCTTTACGTCGCCCTGCACATGATGTGGCAGGGACACCAGGACATCATCAGCGACCTTGGCTACCGCCCCTCCTACAACGCTGTGATGCCCGACTTCCTGGACATCAAGCCAGAGGCGCCGGCCCCTGCGCACTAGCCGCTTCGAAGATCGACACAGCGCCGCCGAGCCCAGGGTTCGGCGGCGTTTTTGATTCCGGCTAGACTGTCTCGGCGATCCGCCGCGTGGCCTCAGCGATCACCGCCTCGTCGCGACGATAGAACGTCCACTGCTTGATCCGCTTGGGCGCCACCAACCTGGCCTGCACCAGCAGGCGCATGTGCTCGCTGAGCGTTGGAGCGCTGACGCCTAGCTTGTCGGCGATGAACACCCCGCACACCCCATCCTCGACCAGGTCGCCATGCACCTGCGGCGGAAAATGCGCCGTCGGGTCCTTCAGCCAGTCGAGGATTTGCAGCCGGCGCTCATTGGCCAGGGCGCGGAGCAGGTCTGCGATTTCCATTTCGGCACTTTGCCAATCGACTAACTTATGTCAAGTCAGAGGCCCCTTCCCGCCTGGACGCGCAACATGGCCAGCTATCCGTTCGTCACCCTCGACGTGTTCACCGACACCCGCTTCGGCGGCAATCCGTTGGCCGTATTCACCGACGCCCGCGGCCTCACCGACGCGCAGATGCAGCTGCTCGCCGCCGAGATGAACCTCTCGGAGACGACCTTCATCCTGCCGCCGCAGGACCCGGCCAACACCGCCCGCGTGCGCATCTTCAACCGCACGGCCGAAATGCCGTTCGCCGGGCACCCGTCGGTCGGCACCGGCTGGGTGCTGTCGCAGATGGGCAAAGGCCAGACCCTGCGCCTGGAGGTCCCCGCTGGCATCGTCGAGGTCAGCATCGAGGACGGCGGCGGCGTCATCGCTGCGCCGCAAGCCTTGTCGCTCGGCGTCGAACTGCCGGTCGAGCGGATCGCCGCCTGCGCCGGCCTGACGCCCGCCGACATCGTCGTCGACGCCCACCGCCCGGTCGAAGCCACCGTCGGCGTCACCTTCGTCATCGCCCAGGTGACTCCGGAGGCGCTGGCGCGCGCCGCCCCCGACCTCTCGGCCTTCCGCCAGGCGGCGCTGGATCTGCCGGAGTTCGGCGATCGCCTGTCGCTGCACCTCTACGCCGAGGAGGCCCCCGGAAGCCTGCGCGCGCGCATGTTCGCCCCCAACTCCGGCACGGTCGAAGATCCCGCCACCGGCAGCGCCAACGCCACTCTCGCCGCGCTGCTGCTCTCACTCTGCGACGCCCCCGAAGGCGCCTGGGACATCGTGCAGGGCGTCGAGATGGGCCGGCCTTCACGGCTGCGGGCGACCGCGCGGCGCGGCGCCGACGGCGTCCGCGCCACCATCGGCGGCGGCTGCGTGCCGGTGCTGAGCGGCCAAGCCAGCGTCTGATGGCCCCGCGCAAGCCCCTCGACCTGTTCGCCTTCAGCGTCATGGTCGCTCTGTGCCTGTGCTGGGGCTTTCAGCAGATCGCCGTGAAGCTGATCGCCGCCGACATCACACCGGTGATGCAGATGGCGCTGCGCTCAGGCATGGCCGCCGTCGTGCTTGGCGCCGTCACATTCCGCAACGAGGGCCCCCGCGCCTTCGCCGACGGCACCCTGCCCGCCGGCCTGCTGGTCGGGCTGCTGTTCGGACTGGAGTTCCTGTTCATCGCCCAGGGGCTGGTGCTGACCAGCGCCTCGCACATGGTCGTCTTCCTCTACAGCGCCCCGATCTTCTCGGCGCTCGGCCTGCATCTACGGTTTCGCGAGGAGCGCCTGAAGCTGCTGCAGTGGATCGGCGTCGCCGTCGCCTTCGGCGGCATCGCCGTCTCGTTCCTCGGCGCGGGCGAGCAGGTCAGCAGCGACATGCTGATCGGCGATGCGATGGGCCTGCTGGCGGGCCTTGCCTGGGGCCTCACCACGGTCGCGATCCGCGGCTCGCGCCTGTCCGAGGCTCCGGCGGTGAAGACCCTGTTCTATCAGGTCGCCTTCGCCGGGGTGATCCTGCTCGGGATCGCCGCCCTGCGCGGCGAGACCGGGGTCAACCTGACCCCGGCGGTAGCCCTGAACCTTGGCTTCCAGACCATCGTCATCACGCTGATCAGCTACGTGATCTGGTTCTGGCTGTTGCGGAAGTACCTGGCTTCGCGGCTGTCGATCCTGTCGTTCCTGACGCCGCTGTTCGGCGTCGTCTTCAGCGTCGTGGTGCTGCACGAGCCGCTGGAGCCGGCTTTCGTCGCCGGCGCTCTGCTGGTCCTGGCCGGGATCAGCCTGGTGAGCGGGGCCGAACTGCTGCGCGACCGCTTGGGCCGCGCAGCTGTCTGAGCCGCCTTAGGCCGCGGCGTCCGGACCGCCGAAGCGCTCCAGCCACTCGGCGACCTGCTCGTTCTCGACCTTCTTGAACAAAACCTCCGGCGCGGCGACCGGCCGGCCAGCGGGCAGGATGTCGAGGATCGCCCCGCCCTGCGCGCTCGGCCAGGCCGCCGGATAGACCTCGCCCACCGCCAGCGCGATCTTCTCACAGGCGAACGGGATGAACGGCTCGGACACCTTGGCGAACAAGGCGACCAGGTTCAGGCCGGTGCGCACCACCACCGCGGCGCGCTCGACGTCGGTCTTGATCGCCGTCCACGGGGCCGCTTCGGTAAGATACTGGTTGCCCAGCACCCAAAGCTGCCGAAGAGCGGTGGTCGACTTGCGGAATTCCCGCGCCTCCATGAACTCGGTCAGCTCGGCGAGCTTGGCGTTCACGTCGGCGTAGAGCTTGGTCTCCAGGTCGCCCGGCTCGCCGCCGGCCGGAGCCACGCCCTCGAAGCGCGCCTCGGTGAACTTCAGGATTCGATTGACGAAATTGCCCAGCACGTCGGCCAGGTCGGCGTTCACCTGCGCCTGGAACTGTTCCCAGGTGAAGGTCGAGTCCGAGGTCTCCGGCGTGTTCGCCGTCACCCACCAGCGCCAGTAGTCGGCCGGCAGCAGTTCCAGCGCGTGGTCCATGAACACGCCGCGCTTCTGCGAGGTCGAGAACTTGCCGCCGTAATAGTCCAGCCAATTGAAGCCCTTGAGCTGGTCGACCAGCTTCCAGGGGGCGTTGTTCACGACCTTCCAGGAACCGTCCGCCCCGAGCGTCTCGTTGATCCCGATCAGCGTGCAGGGGAACCCGACCGTGTGGAACGGCACGTTGTCCTTGCCCATGAATTCCACATAGGTCACGTCCGCCGCCTCGGACCCGCGCCACCAGCGCTCCCACTCGGCGTCTTGGGCGGGGCCCTTGCCGGCCTCGGCCGCGCGGGCGTCGGCCCACTCCCAGGTCGCGGCGATATACTCGATCGGCGCGTCGAACCAGACGTAGAACACCTTGCCGGCCAAGCCCTCGACGTCAGGCGTCTGGCCTTCCGGGTTCGCGCCCCACTCGAAGGCGTTGACCGGCACGCCCCACTCCAGGTCGCGGGTGATGCCGCGGTCCTGCAGCCCTTCGTCCAGCCACTTCAGGGCGATCGAGGTGACCAGCAGCGGCCACTCGCCCTTCTTGCCGTCGATCCAGGCCCGCAGCTTGTCGGAGAACAGGCTCTGGCGCAGGAACAGGTGCTTGGAGTCGCGGATCTCGATGTCTTCCGAGCCCGACACCGCCGAGCGCGGCTTGATCAGGTCGGCGGGATCCAGCACTCGCGTGCAGTTCTCGCACTGGTCGCCACGAGCGGCGGTGTAGCCGCAGTGCGGGCAGGTGCCGATCACGTAGCGATCCGGCAGGAAGCGCTTGTCGGCGTTCGAATAGACCTGTTGCGTGACGCGCTCCTCGATGAAGCCCGCCTCCCACAGCTGCTGGGCGAACCGCTGAGTGAGCTTGTGATTCTGCGGCGAGGACGAACGGCCGAAGTGGTCCCACGACAGGCCGAACTTGCGGCCCAGGTCGTGCTGCACGTCGTGTTGCTGGGCGCAGAAGGTCGCCGGATCAAGACCGGCCTCGGCCGCGGCCAACTCGGTGGGCGTACCGTGCTCGTCGGTCGCGCAGATGTAGAGGGTCTCGCGGCCGCGGGCGCGCTGGAACCGCGCATAGACGTCGGCCGGCAGCATGGACCCCGCAAGCGTCCCCAAGTGCTTGATCCCGTTGATGTAGGGCAAGGCCGAGGTGATGAGGATGCGGGACATGGCTTCTCTCGTAATGAGGAGGGAGCGCGGCTTATAGGGCGCAGGGTCGGTTCGTGAAAGCGCTAGAGCGGCCCCTTGAAGATGAAGACGGCGCCCGCGGCGATCAGCGCGAAGCCGATCATATGGTTCAACGTGAACCGCTCGCCCAGATAGGTGATCGAAAACACCGCGAACACGGCCAGGGTGATCACCTCCTGCATCGTCTTGAGTTCGGCCGGTGAATAGACCTCGCGGCCGATGCGATTGGCCGGCACCGCCAGGCAGTATTCGAAAAAGGCGATTCCCCAACTGACCAGCACCAGCAGCCAGATGGGCCGGTGCTCGACCTTCAGATGCCCGTACCAGGCGAAGGTCATGAAGATGTTGGAGGCGACGAGCAGCAGGATCGGGGCGATCATCGCCATCGAGGTAGGCATCGGAAGCGCTCCTTGCGCATTAGCACTTAAAATCTGTCGGCTTGGCCCTATAAGCTGCCCTTCGGGCAAGTTGGAGAGTGGGCATGTGGACGAAGGCGCTGGGCACGGCTGCTGTCCTGGCTATGAGCGTGACGCTGGCCGCCTGCGGCCAGGGCGGCGGCGCGGCCAAGGAGCAAACCCTCAAGATCTATAACTGGTCGGACTATATCGATCCGCAGATCCTCGCCGATTTCACCAAGGAAACCGGGATCAAGGTCCAGTACGACACCTTCGATTCCAACGAGATCCTGGAGACCAAGGTCCTGCAGGGCAACACCGGCTACGACATCGTCGCGCCGTCAAACCACAACATCCCCCGCTACATCATCGCGGGCGCGATCGCTCCGCTCGACAAGTCCAAGCTGCCGAACAACAAGAACCTGTGGCCCGATATCATGAGCCACATGGAGCCCTTCGATCCGGGCCAGAAGTACACTGTCCCCTACATGTGGGGCACCATCGGCATCGGCTACAACGTCAAGGAAGTGGCCAAGCGCCTGCCGGGCGTGAACATCGACAGCTGGTCGGTGGTGTTCGATCCGGCCAACCTCGCCAAGCTCAAGGATTGCGGCGTCTACTATCTCGACGCGTCCGAGGACATGTACGCCGTCGCCCTGAACTATCTGGGCAAGGATCCCAATTCCAAGAACGTCGCCGACTATCAGGCCGCCACCGACATGATGGTCAAGGCGCGCCCGTTCATCCGCAAGTTCCACTCCTCGGAATACGTCGAGGCCCTGGCCAACGGCGACATCTGCGTGGCGGTCGGCTACTCGGGCGACATCCTCCAGGCCAAGACCCGGGCTGAAGAAGCCAAGAACGGCGTCGAACTGGCCTATGTCATTCCCAAGGAAGGCAGCCAGGTCTGGTTCGACGTGTTCGCCATCCCCGCTGACGCGCCCAACCCGACCGCGGCCTACAAATTCCTCGACTACATGCTGCGGCCGGAGGTCATCGCCAAGGCGTCGAACTACACCCAGTACGCCAACGCCAATCTGCCGGCGACGCCGATGGTCGACGCCTCGGTGCGAGGCGATCCGAACGTCTATCCGACGCCTGACCTCTTCAAGCGTCTGTTCGTGACCACCACCAAGGACCAGGCCCTGCTGCGCGAAGTCACGCGCATGTGGACCCGCGTGCAGACCGGCCAGTAGGAAGCGGTAGATGACCGAACGCAGCCGCCCGCGCCTGAACATCGGCGCGGTCCGTTCGACCTTCGCGCCCTGGGCCGATCCCACGGCCAAGCCCCTGGTGCGCTTCGAAAACGTCGTGAAGCGGTTCGACGGCGAGACCGCCGTCAACGGCGTCTCGCTCGACATCTACCCCGGCGAGTTCTTCGCCCTGCTCGGCCCATCCGGCTGCGGCAAGACTACGCTCATGCGTCTGCTGGCCGGCTTCGAGACACCGGACGAGGGCCGCGTGCTGTTGGCGGGCGAGGATCTGGCCGGCAAACGCCCGCACGAGCGGCCGGTCAACATGATGTTCCAGTCCTACGCGCTGTTCCCCCACCTGAGCGTGGAACGGAACATCGCCTTCGGGCTGAAGCAGCAGGGCATGCCCAAGGACGAGATCGCCGCCCGCGTGAGCGAGATGCTCTCGCTGGTGCGTCTCGACGGCCTGGCCAAGCGCAAGCCGCACCAGCTGTCCGGCGGTCAGCGCCAGCGCGTCGCCCTTGCCCGCGCGATCGCCCCGCGCCCGAAAATGTTGCTGCTCGACGAGCCGCTGGCCGCGCTCGACAAGAAGCTGCGCGAGGAGACCCAATGGGAGCTGATGGCCCTGCAGCAGCAGTTGGGCATGACCTTCCTGATCGTCACCCACGACCAGGAAGAGGCCATGGTCACCGCCGACCGCATCGCGGTGATGCGCTCGGGCCAGATCGTGCAGATGGGCCGTCCCGCCGACGTCTACGAGGCGCCCAACTCGCGCTACGTGGCTGACTTCATCGGCGACGTGAACATCTTCGAGGGCGTGGCCGAGCATGCCGATGGACTCTCCGTGCGCCTGGCCAGCGCCGAGTCCCCCCAAGGTTTCGACATCGTCGAGGACGACCGCATCCCGCTCGGTTCGACCGCCTGGCTCGCCGTGCGGCCGGAAAAGATTCTGGTCCATCTGGACGAGCCGCCGCCCGGTCCCAACCGCATGGCCGGCAAGGTGGCCGATATCGGCTATCTCGGCGACTGGACGACCTATCTGGTCGAATTGGAAAGCGGCCGTACGATCCGCGCGGCCCGCGCCAACGCCACGCGCTTCGTCGACCGCCCCGTCGACTGGGACGACCAGGTCTGGCTGACCTTCGCCCGCGATGCGGGCGTGGTGCTGACCCAGTGAAGGCCCGCCGCGACCGGACGAGCCTGACGGCGCTGGCGCCGTTCCTCTGGCTCGGCCTGTTCTTCCTGTTCCCGTTCCTGTTGGTGGCCAAGCTGTCGCTGTCGGAGACGGCCCTGGCCATGCCGCCCTACGCGCCGCGCCTGGATTGGTCGCAGGGCATCGCTGGGCTGAAGGCCTTCCTGGCCGGCCTCGACTTTGAAACCTACGCCCGGCTGCCGACCGACCGGCTCTATGTCGTCGCCTACCTCTCCAGCCTGAAGTTCGCAGGCGTCGCCACCTTCATCCTGCTGCTGCTCGGCTATCCCCTGGCCTATGCAATGGCGCGCTGCACGCCCTCGGTGCGTAGGGCGCTGCTGATGGCGGTGATCCTGCCGTTCTGGACCAGCTTCCTGATCCGGGTCTACGCGCTGATCGGCATCCTCAAGCCGGAGGGCCTGCTGAACGTCGCCCTGCGCGCCGTCGGCCTTGGACCGGTCTCGTTGCTCAACACCGACACCGCCATCTACATCGGCCTAGTCTACGCCTACCTGCCGTTCATGGTGCTGCCGCTCTATGCGGTGCTCGAGCGCCAGCAGCACGACCTGCTGGAAGCGGCCGCCGACCTCGGTTGCACCCCGCTCGAAGCGTTCTGGCGCGTGACCTTCCCGCTCTCCCTGCCCGGCGTGGCCGCCGGCTCTCTGCTCTGCTTCATCCCGATGGTCGGCGAGTTCGTGATCCCCGACCTGCTTGGGGGATCCTCGACGCTGATGCTCGGCAAGACCATCTGGACCGAATTCTTCGCAAACCGCGATTGGCCCGCCGCCTCGGCGGTGGCGATCGTGCTGCTGTTCACCCTGGTGATCCCGATCGTGCTCTACCAGCGCCAGCAGGCCAAGCTGACGGAGCTCGGGCGATGAAGCGCGGGCTGACGGGCTTCAACATCGCCGCTCTCGTCGTCGGGTTCGGGTTCCTCTACCTGCCGATCGTCCTGCTCGTGATCTACTCGTTCAACGCCAGCCGGCTGGTGACGGTGTGGGGCGGGTTCTCGACCCGCTGGTACGCGTCGCTGTTCCGCAACGAGCAACTGCTGGACGCGATCTGGGTGACCTTCCGGGTCGGGCTGATTTCGGCGACCATCGCCACCATCCTCGGCACGCTGGCGGCCATCGCCCTCGTCCGGGCGAGACATTTCCGCGGCCGCACGGTCTTCTCGGGCATGGTGTTCGCGCCGCTGGTCATGCCCGAGGTGATCCTCGGCCTGTCGCTGCTGCTGCTGTTCGTCTCGCTCGGCATGCCGCGCGGCTTCTGGACCGTGACCGTGAGCCACGCGACCATCACCATGTGCTACGCCTGCGTGGTCATCCAGGCGCGGCTCGCAGCCTTCGACCAGCAGCTCGAAGAGGCGGCCCAGGATCTGGGCTGCCCGCCGATCAAGTCATTCTTCCTGGTCACCCTGCCCAACATCGCCCCGGCCGTGGCGGCGGCCTGGATGCTGGCTTTCACGCTCTCCCTCGATGACCTGGTGATCGCCAGCTTCACCTCGGGGCCTGGGGCGACCACCCTGCCGATGCGGATCTACAGCCAGGTGCGCCTGGGGGTCAGCCCAGAGATCAACGCCGTCTCGACCCTGCTGATCGGACTGGTCGCCACCGGCGTTATCGCCGTCTATCTCTTCCAGCTGCGCCGCAAGACTGACGACTAATCCGCCGTGTTGAGCCGCTCCGCGCGGGCCGAGAGATAGGCATAGAGCGCTGCGACCTCGGCCGGCGTGAAGACCTTGGAGTCCGACCGGGCCACCAGGGTCATGATCCCCAGATGCCGCCCCCCCGGCGGAACCCCGGTCCGCATCAGCGTGTCGAACGCCTCTGCGTCATAGGCGCCGACCACCCGCAGGTCCGGACCGCCCTCGACGTCGTCGCCGCCCAGGTCTGCCCCATGACACTCCGAGCAGACCGTGCGGGCGATGTGCCGCCCCGCCGCCAGCTCAGGGCCCAGGTCAATCGCCGGCGTCACCCGCGCGCGCGCCACCCGCCGTGGCTCGTCCAACGCCCCGGTCATCACCGCCCAGCGGGCTCTCCAGCCCGCGCTCTCCGGCGGCGTCGGCGCGCCGGCCGGCTGGTGCGAGCGTACGAAGGCCAGCACCGCCGCCAATTCCTCCGACGTCAGGTGCATAAGAGTCTGCGCCGGCATCCCCCACAGCGCTCGCCCGTCGTTGGGCCGAACGCCCTGGCGAATGGCCTGGGCCAGTTGCTCATCACTGTAGCGCGCCGCCGCCAGGGTCAGGTTCGGCGCATGGTTGCGCACCAGCCGCGGGTTCGGATTGTAGACCTTCCCCTGCAGATCGGCCCCATGGCAGCTGGTGCAGCCGTAGAGCTTGCTGAGCCGCCGCCCCTCGACCACCGCATGCGCGGGAGCGGCCTGGGCGACCTCAGGCGCAAGCGGGTAGCGACGGGTGATCCGCACCTCGCTCCAGATCCACAGGGCGACAACCACCAAGGTCGTCAGCGCGATCGCGCCCAGGAGGATCGAGACGAGCGTTCGCCCCACGCGCGGTCCTCTAGAGCGGCGCCACGCGGTCGAACCAGGGCCGAGTCTGTTCCAGCTGGCCGGCCAGTCGGAACAACAACGCCTCCTCGCCCATTCGCCCGACGAACTGGATGCCTATCGGCAGACCACCCTGGCTCCAGGCGAGCGGCACGGTCATCGCCGGCTGGCCAGTGTTGTTGAACGCCTGGGTGTTGGGCATGAACTTGAACAGCCGCTTGGTGTACTCGTGCGGGTTCTCGGTCAGATGCCCGACCGGAATCGCCGGACTGCCCAGCGTCGAGAGCAGCAGCACGTCGTACTGCTGAAACAGCCCCGCCATCGCCCGCCCATAGGCGTGGATCGCCGCCAGCCCGCGGACATAGGCCGCGCCGGAGATCTGCTTGCCGCGTTGGTACATCAGCCAGGTCAGCATTTCGACGTCGCCATCGGCGACGGGCCGTCCGCGACGCTCGCCCTCGGCGTCCAGGGTCGCGGCGATGCTGGCGGCGATCACGTCTCCGGCCCCCTGCTGCATGGCGGCTAGGTCGCCCGGCACATGCACTTCCTCGACCATGTGACCGAGGCCCTCGCACAGCTTGGCGGCGTCGAGCACCGCGGCGGCGCACTCGGGATCGAGCCCGTCAGACGCCAGCGCCGCGGTGGTGAAGCCGATGGCCAGCTTGCCGGGGTCGCGCCTCACCTCCTCGGCGAACGGTCGCTCGGGCGGCGCCAGGAAGTAGGGATCGCCAGGCTGCGGCTGGCACACCGCATCCAGCAGGGCGGCGCTGTCGCGCACCGAGCGCGTCACCGCGTGCTGGATCGAGGCCCCGCCCCATCCCTCGCCCATCGGCGCGAACGAGACCCGTCCGCGCGAGGGCTTCATGCCGAACAGGCCGCAGGCCGAGGCCGGCGTACGGATCGACCCGCCGCCGTCGCTGGCATGCGCCGCCGGTACGATGCCCGCCGCCACCGCTGCGGCCGCCCCGCCCGACGATCCGCCTGGCGTGCGGCTCGTGTCCCAGGGATTGCGGCAGACGCCCAGCAGCGCCGGCTCGGTCACCGGCATCAGGCCGAACTCAGGCGTGTTGGTCTTGCCGAACAGCACCAGTCCGGCGTCCTTGTAGGCGGTGGTGATGGCGCTGTCGGCGGCCGCCGTCGCATCGCGGAACACCGCCGACCCCGCCGTGGTCGGCGAGCCGGCCAATTGCGCGCCCAGATCCTTCAGCAGGAACGGCACCCCTGCCATCGGACCGCCCCACAGGTCGCGCTTGACGTCCTGGCGGCCCCATTCGGTCAGGTCCATCGTGACGGCGTTGATCTTCGGATTGACCGCCGCCATCCGCGCCACTGCCGTCTCTAGCAGCTCCGAGGGGCTCACCTCGCCACTCGACACCAGTCCGGCCAGACCCACGGCGTCGTGCTTGCGGTACTCTTCAAAGTTCATGGCGCGCTCCCTGCTTTGCCGCAGGTGACCATAGGCGCGCGCCTATTCCAACCTTAGGAGACCGGGCGATCGCCTTAGTGGCGCATGCCGACGTGCTCGATGACGGCGCCGCGCATGGAATGGGTCTGCTGGATCGGCAGTCCGGTCGTTTCGAACTGGGTTTTCAACTGGGTCTTGCGCGCCAGCATACGGTCGCCCAGCGCGTCCATGTCCAGGCCGGCCTGCCGCGCCTGGGCGAACATGCCCTCCGAGCGCATCTCCTCCTCATGGACGTGGTGACGGATCTCCTCCGACAGCACCTTGACCTTGGCGTCGTAGAACGCCTCGTTCGGCGCGGCGTCCGACAGCTCGGCGATCATCAGCTTGGCCCCGTCGTGCTCGACATAGGCCTCGTCCAGCGTGCTGTCCTCGATCTTGCCGCGACAGGCGGGATAGAAGATCTCCTCCTCGATCATCGTGTGGACCGTCAGGTCGACGCAGATCTGGTGGACAATCGCGGCCTTGCGCACGGCGCCGCGGGCCTTCTTGAAATCTTCGAACAGGGCCTCGACCGCACGGTGGTCGGCCTTGAGCAGAGCGATGGCGTCGGGGGCGGCCATGGGTCTCTCCTGGATTTACTTCCAGCTTCAACCCGCGCTCGCGCCCGCTGTTCCGTCAGTCCTCGGCGATCTCGCTGTGCTTCTGAGTGTCGCGCATCCGCAGGTATGTGATGAGCGAGACGCCAATCATGCCGGTGACGTACCAGTAGAAGCCGCTCTCCATGCCCTGGGCCTTGAACCACAGCGCGACGTATTCGGCGGTGCCGCCGAAGATGGTGTTGGCCAGCGCGTAGGGCAGCGCCACGCCCAGCGCCCGGATATGGGCGGGGAACAACTCGGCCTTCACCACCGCGTTGATCGAGGTGTAGCCGGTGACGATGATCAGCGCGCCCAGCACGATGGCGAAGGCCACCACCGGGTCGCTGGTCTTCGAGAGGGTCGTGAAGATCAGATAGGTGAAGGCCACGCCCAGCACGCCGAACGCGATCATCAGCGGCTTGCGCCCGATCTTGTCCGACAGCGCCCCGGCCGCCGGCTGGATCAGCATGTAGACGAACAGCGCCGCGGCGCTGATCGCGGTCGCCGTCTCGCGGCTGAAGCCCGAGGTGTTGACCAGGAATTTCTGCATGTAGGTCGAGTAGGCGTAGAAGGCGAGCGTGCCGCCCGCCGTCAGCGCGATGACCGTGAACGCCTGCCGCGGATAGTGCTTGAACAGGGCGAACCCGCTCGACTTGGGCGCATCGCTCGCCTGGGCGTTCTTGAACGACTCCGTCTCCGCCAAGCCGCGGCGCAGGTAGAACACCACGACCGCCAGCGCTCCGCCGATCACGAACGGGATCCGCCAGCCCCAGGCCTCGAGGTCCGGCTCCGGTAGGATCGCCTGCAGCAGCAGCAGCACCAGCAGGGCCAGCAGTTGGCCCGAGATCAGCGTCACGTACTGGAAGGACGAGAAGAAGCCGCGGCGCTGCTTGCCGGCCATCTCGCTCAGATAGGTCGCGCTGGCCCCGTACTCGCCGCCGACGCTCAGCCCCTGCATGAGGCGGGCAAGCACCAACAGCGCCGGCGCGATCCAGCCGATCTGATCGTAGCCGGGGGTCAGCGCGATCAGCAGCGAGCCGGCGCACATCAGCGACACCGACAGCGTCAGGCCCGCCTTGCGACCCTTGCGGTCGGAATAGACGCCCATGATCCAGGCCCCGATGGGCCGCATCAGGAAGCCGACCGCGAACACCGCCGCCGCATTCAGCAGCTGCGCCGTGCGGTCGCCGGCCGGGAAGAAGATCGGAGCAAAATAGAGGGTGAAGGCGGAATAGACGTACCAGTCGTACCACTCGACCAGGTTGCCCGTGGATCCGCCGATGATCGACTTCAGTCGATGCCGGCGGTCGGCGGCTGCGCTGTCGGCCATAAAGCCCCTCCCCCTGGGGAATCAAAACAATCGGCCGGCGCTCTTGCGGCGCCGGCCGGTCAGGTCCGGAGACTACTTCCGGACGAAGTATTCTTCATAGGCCTTCGAGCGGCCCTCCGGCGACTTGCCGACGCCACGACGCACCAGTTCCTTGCCGTTCGGCGAGAAGGTCCAGAACTCGCCGACGATGACGTCGCCGTCCTTCATCTTCAGGATCTCGAACTCGTTGGCGTTCAGCTTGCGCACGGCGATCTGGTTGAACCGGACCTGCTCGCTGAAGGGGTGCGGCTTGCCGTCGAGCGAGGTGACGTAATCGGTCTTGAACGGCTTGTCGGGGTTGGTCGTGTTGACCGAGTGGTACTCCAGCTCGGCGTCGGTGAACTTCACATTGATGGTCAGCTTGAAGCCCTTGGGGAAGTTGCCGTCGCTCCAGCTCGACTTCTCCTCGACCGACACCCACGAGCCGTCGTGCGGGCTGGCGGCCCAGGCGGGGGAAGCGGCGGCGGCGGCAAGGGCCGCGATCATGACGAACGTCTTCATGGCGTCTCTCCTGAAATGCTTTGCGGTCAGAATGCGGTGCGGTCTTCGAGGTTGGCTTCGACCTCTTGCCGCGTCGTCCAGAGCGTGCGGAAGGTCTTGTCCGACAGGTGCTTGAGCTGGTCGGCCCGATGTTTCGACCCTGGCTGGCTGGCGTTGCCATAGGCCATCAAGCCCACCGCCTTGATCGGGCTGGAGAACTCGACCAGCGAGATCCAGGTTTCCCCATGATTGGGAATACGCTCGCCGTTCTTCAGCGGGCCCCAGGTGATGGTGTGGAAGAGCCCGGTGTTCCCGAACCCGCCGTTGCCGGGCAGGTTCACGTCGTCGATGTGGAAGCGCGAGACCTCGCCGAACGGACGATCGATGGCGCCGTACTTCTGCTTGGTCTCGGCGATCGCGGCCTTCAGCATCCCCACCGCCGCCGCCGGATCGGCGATGCCGTTCGGGGTGTCGATCGGCGCGTCCGGCGACCACTTCACCTTGTAGTTGGCTTGGCTGGTGAAGTTGTTCGGCGCGAACTTGGCCGCCCAGGTCTCGAACAGCAGGGCCGCGCGGCTGTCGGCGTCGGTCTTGCGATCCCAGGCCTTGAGCAGCGCCACCGCCGCCTGGACCTCGGGGTCGGGATCGCTCGCCGCGGCCGCCAGCAGGTCGGGCAGCGTCCGGTCGGCCATCAGCGTATGCGTCGACAGCTTGCGCGAGACGAAGTCATCGAAGGTCAGCTTGCCCGGCTGTTCCAGCAGCTTCACCGACCACTGCGCCCGCAGCGACATCGGCCCGTTGGGCGCGACATAGGGCGGGAAGTCGGCGTGCTTGATGGTCTGCGGATAGGTCGCCACCCACGGCGGATCGTTGGCGTTCTGCACGAAGCCGGTGGCCGGATCGTTGACCTTGGGCAGGTCGTCATAGCTGTGCACCTCGTTCCACAGCGTGGCGGAGGTGTCGCCGGGCACAAAGCCGCTCCAGAACTTCAGGTCGCCCTTGTCGTGCTTGGGCAGGATGCCGTTGTCCAGGAACTGGATGTGGCCTTCCTTGTCGCCGTAGACGATGTTGAACTTCGGCACCTGCAGGCGCTTCAAGATCGTCTCGAACTCGGCGAAGTTCTTGGACTTGCCCATGTCCCAGTACTGGGCAAGGCCGCCGGGCCGGTCGAGACCGGCGACCCGCAGGGCCACGGTCTTGCCGTCCTTGCGCTCGAACACCGGCCCGTGGACCGACGAACGGATCGTCAGCGTCTCAGTGCGCAGCGTCCCATCGGCCTGCTTGACCTTGAAGGTCTTTTCTTTGGTCTTGAACGGCACGACCTTGCCGTCGAACACGTAGCCGCCGTCCTTCAACGTCAGCTCGTAGTTGGTCGAGCCGACCAAGGTGTTGACCGTGTTGGTGAAACCCATCCGGTCGTTGAACGCAAAACGCAGCACCGGCAGCCCGACCTGGGTCGCGCCGTACATCTTGAAGCCCGGCCCGTTCAGGTCGGCCTCGAAATAGGTGAAGTAGCTGGTCGGCCACGGCAGGTGCGGGTTGGCCAGCAGCAGGGTGTTGCCGCTCGCCGACTTCGACGGCGCCACCGCCCAGGCGTTGGAGCCGTTGTTGTTGGCCGGATCGGCCCCCATCGTCGCGGCCTGAGGGGCGATATAGATGAAGTTCATCAGCCGGTGGGCGTGGGCCATCACGTCCACGCCGGAGACCGGCAGAACCACCGCCATTTTCGGATCGATCTTCTCCGGGTGGGCCTTGGCGTAGTCGTTGATCCCTTGCGCAAAGGCGTCGAGGTTCTTGCGGAACTGCGGCGTCTGCTGGCGGTACCACTGGGCGGCCCGCTCAGGCACGTCGTTGGCCAGCATCCATTTGTCGGCCTCGACTTCCTTCTCGCCCCAATACTCGGCCGCCCGTCCCCTCGCCTCGCCATAGAGGCGGATCACGATGTTCCCGTGGTTCTGGGCCTGCGCGTAGCCGAAGCCGTAGAAGGCACCGGCTTCGTCTTTGGCGTAGACGTGCGGCACGCCGTAGCTGTCCCACAGGATTTCGCCGCCCTTGGTCTGCGGCGCGGCCGCCGACGGCAGGGCCCAGAGCCCCACCATCGCCGCCGCCGCCAGCCCGGCTCCAAATTTCATTGCACCGATCACGCCGGCTCCCCCCTTAGAAGTCCCACTGCAGTCGGGCGTAGTACGAGCCGCCCGTGAAGCCGAACGGCGAGAGCCCGCTGTACTGCCCCGAACCGATGGTGGCGTTGTAGATGCCGTTCGCGTCCGGGTAGACGTTGAACAGGTTGTTCGCCCCCACCGACACCGAGATTTGATCGGTGGCCTTGACGGTCACTTCCAGGTCGGTGACCCACTTGGCGCCGTAGCTACGGTCATTCGCCGGCGCGTTCTGCAGGACGGTGAACTCGCCGTAGCGGGTTCCGCGCAGGTTCACGTTCAGCCGCTCCCACTGCCAGTTGGCGCCCAGGGTGATCTTGTCCTTGGGCAAAGCCTCGGTGAGGTTGCCGCGGCTCAGGCGATCGAACAGCACGAAGTTCGGCCCCAGCGCCGCCAGTTCGGGCGGGTTGGGGATGACGCCGGTGATCTCGGTCTTGTTGTAGTTGTAGCCGAAGTTCCAGCGCAGCTGGCCCCAGTCGCCTAGGTCGGTGCGATAGGTGCCGACGATGTCGACGCCCTGGGTCCGGGTGTCGATGGCGTTGGTGTAGTACTGGGCGCTGAGCGCGCCCGGCAGGCCGTTGGCGATCAGGATGTTGCTCACAGCGGTCCCGGTCAGGGTGCTGGTGATGGCGATCCGACCGTCCACGTCGATCTGATAGGCGTCGATGGTCACGTTCAGGGCCGGCAGCGGCTGCAAGGTGACGCCGAACGAGTAGTTGGTCGAGGTCTCCGGTTCGAGCGGCTCGGCGCCAAGGGCGATCGCTTCGGGCGAAGCCACCCGCAGGGTCTTGATCTGCAGCAGTTCGAGCACCCCGCCGACCAGTCGGAACTGGCTGGAGCTCGCGGCGTAGTTCTGCTGAGCCAGGCCTGGAGCACGGAAGCCGGTGCTGGCCGCTGCGCGGACCGCCAGCCAGTCGTTGAACTCGTAGCGGCCGTTGGCCTTGCCGACCAGCGTGTCGCCGGACTCGTCGTCGTAGTTCTCGTAGCGCAGCGCCGCGCCGACGAAGAGCTTCTCGTTCGGAGTGTAGCCGAGCTCGGTATAGGCCGCGACGTTGCTGCGCGAGCTCGAGCTGGCGTCCGAGGGCTGGAAGCCCGGCGCGGCCTGGGCGCCGGTCGCCGGACGCTGGCCCGCGAACGGCTGGCCGGCCGGGATCACGTAGTTGCCCGCCGCATAGCTGAGCGGCTCGCCAGCTTCGACGTCATAGGTTTCGTAGCGGTGCTGCAGCCCCCAGGAGACCTGGAGCTCGCCGCCGCCGACCGTGAAGGCCCGCGTCACGTCCAGCGAGTTGACCCATTCGCCGGACTCCAGCGCACCGACGTAGAAATGCGTCGGGCTCGTCGGGCCAAGGCTCGCGTTCAGGGTCTCCGAGACATTCTCTTCGGCGCGGTTCTGGCCGTAGACCGTCGAGAGGTCCCAGGACCAGCCGCCGATCTCGCCGCGCGCGCCGACCGCCAGCTCGAAGTCCTCTTCGTCGATGACCAAGTTCGGCCGGAAGCCTTCTGGATAGAGCTGCGGCAGTGCGTTGACGCTGTTGGGCGCCCGGAACGTGAACGGCAGGTCCGAGGTGCGGCGACCAACCGTGCCGAACGAATAGATCTCCGCGCCGCCCGTGTCGTAGCCGAAGTTGTAGGCTAGGTTCAGGCCCATCTGCGGCAGGACCCCGTAGTTGCGGGTCACCAGCCGGTCGACCGTCGCCTCGCGCGGGTCCGGCGCGCCGCCGGCCAGCGGCGGATAGATGCGCACCGAGGGATCGACCTTCAGCGCCCGGTTCGAGAGCTTCTGGTCCTTGTAGGTCGCCGAGACGTTGAGATGGCCCTGATCGCCGATCTCGAAGCCGTAGGTCCCCGTCGTCTGGAAGAGCTCGCCGTCGTCGCGGTCGAAGTTCTGGCCGTACGAGGCCGTCACGAAGCCGCCGGGCGTGTCGCGCAGCATGATGTTGATGACGCCGGCGATGGCGTCCGAGCCGTACTGCGCCGCCGCGCCGTCACGCAGCACTTCGATGCGCGAGATGGCCGAAGTCGGGATCATGTCGAGGTCGGCCGGGACCGAGCCATTGTAGAGCGACGAGACCGAGTTGATCAGCGAGGTCTTGTGACGGCGCTTGCCGTTGACCAGCACCAGCGTCTGGTCGGGGTTGAGACCGCGTAGGCCGCCGGTGGCGATGACGGTCGAGGTGCCGCCGCCGGCCCGCGCCGGCAGGTTGAACGAGGGGACGAGGGTCTGCAGCGCCTGGAAGGCGCCGGCCTTGCCGCTGCGGTCCATTTCCGCCGCCGAAAGCACGTCGATGGGCGTCGGGCTGTCGATCACCGTTCGCGGGGCGCCGCGCTGGCCGGTGACGACGAGTTCTTCGACGACGTCGGTCTTGTCTTGCGCCAGGGCCGGCGAGGCCGTGCCCAGGACGCTCGCGGCGAGCAACGCCGCCTTCCAGCTCAGAGACAAGCCGCTCGAACGGTCGGTGTAGCGGTAATTCATCGTCGTACCCCCTATAGAGACGAGAAGGAAATGGCGCCGGCCGGATCGCTCTTCCAAGGCGATATTCGGAACTCGGCAGCCATCGATTGGCCGCAGCCGGTAATTTAGACGCCCCAGTTCAACAATTGATCATTTCTAATGGGCCGGTTTAGACGTTCTCTCATTGACCGACGGCCAGCAGAAAGCCATCTGCGCGAGAGAAATACTTGCGCATTACAGAGAACATTGTTTTTGGAAATTGAAGACCAGCAGTCGCTGGTTCGCCACGGCTACAGGATCACGGCATTACGGACGTCCGGACAGGTGTTGAGGCCGACGAAGCCGCCGGTCAAAAGCACCCCCGCTGTCCTTGGCGCCTGAGAGATTTCGGGGACGAACCCCTTGCTCCGTCGGCGAGGGCCCAGACGCCCTGCTTTCCAGCGTTCAGCAGCCGTCGCGGTCCCTGTTGCTTGAGCGTTTCCGGGGCGGTTGCGCCTTCAGCGCCGGGCTGGGCCCGGTCTCTCCCGCGAGAGCCGGTGAAGCTTCAGGCCAGAGAGAACCCGCGTCAACGAAAAGAAATAATCTTTCAACCTGACCACGATGAGGGCTACCCACGGGTCACTTCGCTCAACCATTGAGCGTAATTGTAGGTAATTTTTACCAACGAGCCGTGGGACGGCCGGATCGGCGAGCCCCACGGCGAAGTTCCTTAGTGCGAGCTCGACAACTTCATCAGCACAAGGCCGCCGACGATCATCATCGCCGCCAGGATGCGCACCGTGCTTATCTGCTCGCCCAGTACAGCGATGCCGACCAGGAACGCCCCGACCGCACCGATTCCGGTCCAGACCGTATAGGCGGTGCCCAGCGGCAGCGTACGCATCGCGAACGACAGCAGGCCGAAGCTGGCGATCATGGTCCCGATGGTGATGACGCTGGGCACGAGGCGGGTGAACCCGTGCGACTGCTTCATGGAAAACGCCCAAACCACCTCGAGCAGTCCGGCGATAAAGAGAAGAATCCAGGCCATGGCGGCCCTCCTTTCGAAGAGCCGGGCCGTCCCGGACTTTGATGCCCATGATTTTGGGGGAGGTCGTTCCTCGCGGCCCCTAGCTAGGTTCGCCGCGGTCCCGGGTCAAGTTGCGTCGTCTCGACGCGATGGTGCCGGCTACAGGATTCGAACCCGTGACCTTCGGTTTACAAAACCGCTGCTCTACCAACTGAGCTAAGCCGGCGCGGCTCCAGCGCGCCGCCGACCGATGCCACGCCCCGCCCCCGCTGCCAAGCCCCCGCCGCTGGCACGCCTATTGCGAAAGCTGATCGGTCCACCCGGACCAAATCCCATTTGGAGACTCCACACGTGAGCACGAAAAAAAATTGGCTGGTGGGCACTGCGGCGGCGCTCGCCGTGGCTCTGGTCGCTGGCGGCGCAAACGCCGCGACCCTGGTCAATGGCAGCTTTGAAGAAGGCGCCAATCCGGGCAGCTTCATCACCCTGGGCAATGGCAGCACCGCCATCACCGGCTGGACCGTCAAGGGCCACGGCGTCGACTACATCGGCTCCTACTGGACCGCCGCTCACGGCGACCGCAGCGTCGACCTGTCGGCGCTCAACGGCGGCAGCATCCAACAGACCATCGATACGATCGTCGGCAAGACCTACAAGGTCACCTTCTGGCTGGCCGGCAACCCCGACGGCGGCCAGGGCGACAAGTTCGTCGCCACCTCGGTCAGCGGCGACTGGGTGAACAACTTCACCTTCAACGTCGGCGGCGGCAACACCAAGACGAACATGGGCTGGACGCAGCACAGCTACACCTTCAAGGCGTTCGACCCGACCTCGACCCTGGTCTTCAACTCCCAGACCCACACGCCTTACGGCCCGGCGCTCGACAACGTGTCGATCTCTGCGGTTCCCGAGCCCGCCACCTGGGCCATGATGATCATGGGCTTCGGCGGCGTCGGCGCTGCGGTGCGCGCCTCGCGCCGCAAGCAGGCCCTCGCTTTCGCCTGATCCACAACAGGCGCTATGAAGGTCGCCGTCGGCTCTCCGGAGCCGGCGGCGTTCCTTTATCTGCAGGCGGCCAGCGTGGACTCAAAACCAATCGAGATTTTCATCGACGCCGACGCCTGCCCGGTGAAGGACGAGACCTACAAGGTCGCCCAGCGCTACGGCCTCAAGACCTGGGTCGTCTCCAACGCCTTCATGCAGATTCCGCAGTCGCCGCTGATCGCGCGGATGATCGTCGACGCCGGGCCGGACGTCGCCGACGACTGGATCGCCGAACACATTTCGCCAGGCGACGTGGCGATCACCAACGACATCCCGCTCGCCGAACGGGTGCTGCAGGCCGGTGGCTACGCCCTGGGCGCGAACGGCCGGCCCTTCACCGAAAACTCGATCGGAGCGGCCATCGCCCAGCGCGCGCTGATGGAACAGCTGCGCTCGACCGGCGAGATGCTGGGCGGACCGCGCCCGTTCGATCGCAACGACCGCTCGCGCTTCCTGCAGTCCCTCGATGAGACAATCCAGAAGGAGCGCCGTCGACGCGCCTTGCAACGCGGCGGCGCATGACTAGCTTGCGGTCACGTTTGGCTGAGGGGTTTTGAACATGCGCAACGCGCTGATGTTGTCCATCCTGGGGTCCTGCGCCCTGCTCGCCGGCTGCGGCCAGGGCGGCGGTGAGAAGTCCGCGAGCTCCAGCCCCGCCCCCGCGGCCGAACATGAGGCCACCGCGGCCGAGAAACAGGCTGTGCTGGCCAGCCTCCCTGCGCCCTACAACACCGCCGACATCGACAACGGCAAGGCCAAGTTCGCCATGTGCCGCTCGTGCCACACGATCGTCGAGGGGGGCTCCAACCTCACCGGCCCGAACCTGCACGGCGTCTTCGGCCGCAAAGCCGGCGCGCTCGAGAACTACAAGTATTCCGACGCGGTGAAGAACGCCGGCTTCGTCTGGGACGCCGAGCACCTGGACAAGTGGCTGGCCGAGCCGCGCTCGTTCCTGCCGGGAACCAAGATGACCTTCGCCGGCCTTAAGGCTGAGAAGGACCGCATCGACCTGATCGCCTACCTCAAGGTCGAGACCGGCTACAAAGCGCCGTGAGGCGCTAGCATTCCCAAAAGGCAACCTTGACGAGAATACCGATCGGCCGCAGCATGAGGCGGTCGAGGCTGCGCTTGCATCTGTCAGCCGAGATCCTGCGCCGGCGCCTGTGACACCCCCTTGTCGCAGCCGGCGCCACCCCGACAACTCGCCTCCCCCGCTGGGGGAGGCTTTTTCGTTTTTGGAAGGGAGACGACCGCGGCCGGGCTATTCGGCGGCGTTGGCCGCCCGCGCCTGCTCGGCCTCCTCGAAGGCCTCGATGCGCCGCGCGGTGGTCTGCGGCGACTTCGTGAACCGGGCCAGCAGGTTGTAGAACACCGGCACGATGAACAGGGTCAGCAGGGTCGAGAAGATCGCCCCGAAGAAGATCACGACCCCGATGGTCTTGCGGCTCTCGCCGCCGGCGCCGCCCCACATGATCAGCGGGATCGCACCCGCCGCCGCGGCGATCGAGGTCATGATGATCGGGCGCAGCCGCAGCGAGGCGCTTTCGATCACCGCCTCGCGGATCGACAGCCCCTCGTCGCGCAGCTGGTTGGCGAACTCGACGATCAGGATGCCGTTCTTGGCCGCGATGCCGATCAGGATGATCAAGCCGATCTGACTGTAGGTGTTGATGGTCGAACCGGCGATCAACAGGCCGAACAGCCCGCCCAACGCTGCGACCGGCACGGTCAGCATGATCACACCCGGGTGGATCCAGCTCTCGAACTGAGCCGCCAGCACCAGGAAGACCAGCAGCAGCGCCATGCCGAAGGCCAGGCCCACCGCACTGCCCGCTTCCAGGTAGTCGCGGGCCATCCCGCCCCACTTGATCTGCGGACCAGGCGGCATCTTGGCGATCTCGGCCTCGAAGAACTTCACCGCCTCGCCGACCGGATAGCCCGGGTTCAGCTGCGCCGAGAGCGTCACCGAACGCAGGCGATCGACCCGCGAGCGATCGGGCGTGTCGCCGCGCACTTCGGTGGTGACCACGGTCGACAACGGGATCAGCTGGCCAGAGCTCGCCCGCACATAGAGGTTGCCGATGTCCTGCTCGGTCTGGCGCTGCTCGCGGTCGGTCTGCAGCAGGACGTCGTATTCCTGGCCGTTCTTGATGTAGGTGGTCACCCGCCGGGTGCCGAAGTTGCTTTCCAGCGCACGGCCGACCGCCTGGGCCGAGACCCCCAGCGACGCGGCCTTCTCACGGTCGATGTTGACCAGCACGCGCGGGCTGGTCGGCTCGTAGTCGAGACGCGCCCGCGACAGGCCTGGATTGGCCTCCGCCGCGGCCAGCAGCGGTTTGATCCAAGCGGCGATCTGATTGTAGTCGTCGCCGGCCACGATCACGTCGACGCCGCTTCCGCCGCCGCCCCCGCCGCCGCCGCGCTGGAAGGCCGGCCGCACCGAGGCGATGGCCCGCACCGAGGTGATCGACGAGAGCTCGCGGTTGAGACGCGCGGCCAGCTCGTTCGACGTCACGCCGCTGCCTTCGGTGACGTTGGCGTTGCCGAAGCCGCTGTTGAACTGCGTGCCGCCGAACCGCGGGACGCCGAGGATGTAGCGGGTGATCTCGCCATCCTTGAGCAGTTCCTGCAGTTTCGCCTCGACCTGGGTCGCGGCCTTCATCGTGTAGTCGTAGCCGGCGCCTTCCGGCGCGACGATGTTCAGGTCGACCCGGCCCCGGTCCTCTTCCGGAACAAGCTCACGCGGCAGCACTGCGAACAGCCCGCCGGCCCCGGCCGCCAGCACGATCACCAGACCGATGGTGGCGAAGGTCGCGCGGCGGTCGCCCAGCAGCGATTCCAGCGAGGCGTGATAGGACGACTTCAGCTTGGCCATCGCCGCATCCACGCGGCGGGCCAGGAAGCCCTCGCCGTGGGCCGGGCGCAGCAGCTTGGAGGCCAGCATCGGCGACAGGCTGAGGGCCAGCAGCGCCGAGAACGCCACCGCCGCGGCGATCGCCACCGCCAGCTCGACGAACAGGCGCCCGATATAGCCCGGCAGGAACATCAGCGGCGCGAACACCGAGATCAGCACGATGGTCGTCGCCACGACGGCGAAGAACACCTGCCGCGCCCCGCGCTGAGCAGCGACGATCGCCGGCTCGCCGTCGTCAATTCGGCGCTGGATGTTCTCGACCACCACGATGGCGTCGTCGACGACCAGGCCGATGGCCAGCACCAGGGCCAGCAGCGTGAGCAGGTTCAGCGAGAAGCCTAGCGGGGCCAGGACGATGAAGGTCGACAGGATGCAGATCGGCGCCACCACCGACGGGATCAGCGCCGCGCGCCAGGTGCCGAGGAACACGAAGTTCACCAGGGCCACCAGGGACATGGAGATCGCCATGGTGATCCAAACTTCTTCCAGGGCGTGCTTGGTGAAGACGGTGTAGTCGACCGCCACCTCCAGCACCGTGCCCTTGGGCAGCGACTTGTTCAGTTCCGGCAGCAGGTCGCGCACGCCCTGTGAGATCTCCAGGTCGTTGGCCTGGGACTGGCGGGTGATGCCGATGCCGACTTGGTCGCGGCCGTTGGAGCGGAAGCTGCGACGGCGCTCGTCGGGACCTTCCTCGACCCGGGCGATGTCGCCCAGGCGCGTGACGTAGTCCTGCGTCGAGTTGCCTGTCGCGACCGCCGCGCGCGCGCCGGACGCCACCACCGGCAACTGGGCGAACTGGTCGGGCGTCGCGTAGCCGCGGCCGACGCGGATCGTAAAGTCCTTGTCCGGCGCTTCGAGCGAGCCGGCCGGCAGTTCCAGGTTCTGGCTGTTCAGCGCATTCTCGACGTCGTCGACGGTCACGCCGCGGGCCGCCATGGCGTTGGGATCGAGCCAGATCCGCATCGAATAGAGTTGGCTGCCGCCCACGAACACCTGGGCCACGCCCGGGACGGTCGAGAAGCGCTCGACCAGATAGCGCTGGGCGTAGTCGGACAGTTGCAGCCGGTTCAGCGTCGTCGAAGCGAACGAGATGAACATGATCGGCGAGCCGTCGGCGGTCGCCTTGGCGATCTGCGGCGGGTCGGCCTGCAGCGGCAGATTCGCCGCCACCCGGCTGACCGCGTCGCGCACGTCGTTGGCCGCGTCGTCCAGGTTCCGGTCGAGCCGGAACGAGATGTTGATGTTCGAGCGGCCGTCGCGCGAGGACGAGTTGACCCGGTCGATCCCCTGGATGCCGGAGATCTGTCGCTCGATGACCTCGGTAATCCGCTCCTCGACCACCTCGGCCGAGGCGCCGCGATAGGTCGTGGAGATCGAAACCACCGGCGGGTCGACGCTGGGCAGTTCGCGCACGGTCAGCGAGGCGAAGGCCGCCACGCCGACGACGCAGAGAATGATCGCCGCGACCGCCGCGAAGACGGGCCGGCGGACCGAGATGTCCGACAGCATCATGCGTCAGGCCGCGCCGCGCGCGCCCCAGGCTCGGCGCCCTTCTGGGACGCCAGGATGCGGACCGGCTGGCCCGGCTGGATCTTGTTGAGACCGTCGGCGACGATCTGTTCGCCGGCGCGCAGCCCGTCGCGGATTTCCACGAAGCCGTCCTGGCGCACGCCGGTCAGCACCGGCCGCTGCTCGGTGCGGGCCTGATCGCCCTGGCCGCTGACCACGAAGACGAAGGCGGAGTCGCCCTGCACCGACACCGCCGACTCGGGCGCGGCCACGACCTGCCGTTGGCCCTGGGCGATCGCCACGCGCAGCATCATGCCGGGCTTGAGCTTGCGGTCGGGGTTGGGGAATTCGGCGCGGGCGGTGATCGCCCGGGTCCGCTCGTCGATGCGGGTGTCGAGCTTTTGGATCCGCCCCTGGATCACCTGGCCCGGATAGGCGTCGATGCGGGCGGAGATCGGCTGGCCTTCGCGGATCGAAGCCAGGTACCGGTCGGGCACCTCGAAATCGACGCGCACGCTGGAAATGTCGTCCAAGGTCACGATCGCCGCGCCCGGATTGACCAGCGCGCCCGGCGCGATGTCCGACAGCCCGACGACGCCGGCGAACGGCGCGCGGATCATGCGGTCACCTTCGCGGGCCCGCGCGGCGTCGACGTCGGCCTTGGCCGCCAGATAGGTCGCCTCGCGCTGGTCGAGCGCGGTCTTGGCTGCATAGCCCTGAGCCGCCAGCTGCTTCCAGCGATCGTAGTCGCGCTCGGCCTGCATCAACCGCGCCTGAGCCTGAGCGATGCCGGCGCTCTGCTCGGTCGCCTTCAGTTCGACCAGCACCGCGCCCTTCGGCACCGACTGGCCGTCGCTGAAGCGCACCTTGTCGACCAGCTGCGTCGCCGCCGCGGTCAGGGTCACCGATTGGCGCCCCTTCGCTACGCCGATCACGTCAATGGCGTCGACGAAGGTCTTGTTCTGCGCGCCGACAACATTGACCGGCGCCGGGCCGCCCATGCCACCGCCACGACCGCCGCCTCCGCCGCCGCCCTTCTGGGCGGCCATCGCGCCGCCGCCGGGGCCTCCTGGCCCCTCCTTCTTGCCGAGGGTGAGTTTCCAGCCGCCTGCGACCACCATGAGGCCGAGGATCACAATCGCGCCGACGAGGAAAAAGTGGCGTCGCAACAACTTACGGAATCTCCGGGGCGGCTCGGAATATGATGATCGATGACGCTGAATCGAAGCGCGTCTTATGGCGACGACATAGGCGCCGTCCAGTGACAGAACGATGGCTTTGCGTGTCGGCCCTGAAATACAAGGTCGGTATGCCCGACCAAAACACTCAATGAAGCCTACAATTCCGTATTGGCGTCATTGCTGCAAAGAAAACGGGCGCCCGAGACCGGACGCCCGCCTTGCACAGTCCTTGAGGAAGACCTCTAGACGTCGTAGCCCGGCAGCGACCGATCGAGCAGGCGCAGCGCGCCCGGCCAGGCCAGCCCGCCGCCCAGCCCACGCGACATCTGCGCCTTGACCTCGTCCTGCGCGGCCTGCGGGGCAAGCAGCACGTTCTCGCGCCCGGCCGACAGCGCCATCACCTGCTGCTTACAGGCGCGCTCCAGGTAGAACATGTTGATCCAGCACTCGGCCGCGGTCTCGCCCACGGCGAGCGTGCCGTGGTTGCGCAGCAGCATCATCTTCTTCTCACCGATGTCGGCGACCAGGCGTTCGCGCTCGTCGAGGTTCAGCGCAATCCCTTCGTAGTCGTGATAGGCCAGCATCGTCCGGACGATCAGCGCATGTTGCGAGAGCGGCAGCAGCCCATCCTTCTGCGCCGCGACCGCCACGCCCTGGTCAGTGTGCAGGTGCATGACGAAATGCGCGTCCTCGCGGGCCGCGTGGATCGCGGAGTGGATCGTGAAGCCCGCCGGATTGATGAAGTACGGCGTCTCCTGGAGGATGTTGCCGTCGAGGTCGATCTTGACCAGCGCCGAGGCGGTCATCTCGCCGAAGTACATCCCATAGGGATTGATCAGAAATTGGTGATCAGGGCCCGGCAGCCGCGCCGAGATGTGCGTGTAGATCGCATCGTCCCACCCGTAGAGCGCCACCAGGCGGTAGAGCGCCGCAAGGTCCACCCGCGCCTGCCATTCCTCGGCGCTGACCTTGCCCTTTAGCGAGCTTACGCTCGCGATCGAACCATCGGCCATGGCGGCCTCCCTTTGCATGTCTTTGTCTGATCGTTGATCACCAGAGTCGCGCCGACGGCCTCAAGCGTCAAGCGCGGGCTGCGGCGTTGAATTTGCACGACAAACGGCGTTGACAGCTGGACCGGTTGGGCGGAAGACTTTGTTAACAACAAGATCTGCCCGCGCATCACGAACCAAACTTGTCGCCCGCATGTTCCTAAGGCTGGGGATGGCGGGCCTAAGTGAAATTTCGACGTCGCAAAGCTCGGATGCGGAGGTCGCTGTGTCTTACCCGACGTTCAAGCTCGCCGCGGTTGCGGCAAGCCTGGCCTTGGCTGGGCTGGCGCCCGCCGGCTCGGTTCAGGCCGCCACTGTCTACAAAGCGACGCTGCTAGGGGCCAACGAGAACCCGCCGGTCGCTTCGCCCGGCGGCGGCGTGGCTTTCCTGACCATCGACGGCGACCTGCTGACGGTCTCGACGACATTCAGCAACCTGATCGGCGACGTCGCGGCCGCTCACGTCCACTGCTGCGCTCCCGCCCCGGCGAACGTCGGGGTCGCCACCCAGATACCCAGCTTCCCGGGTTTCCCCACTGGCGTCACCAGCGGCACCTACAATCAGGGCTTCGACCTGGGCGCGCTCGGGACCTACAACCCAGCGTTCGTCACCGCCAACGGCGGCACGGCGCAGGGCGCCCGCACCGCCCTGCTCACCGCACTGAACGGCGGCCAAGCCTACTTCAACGTCCACACCAGCTTCGCGCCAGGCGGCGAGATTCGCGGTCAGTTCGCGCTGATCCCCGAACCAGCCAGTTGGGCGTTGATGATCGCCGGCTTTGGGATCGCCGGCGCAGCCATCCGTTGGCGTCGCGCGGTCTTCAAGACCTGAAGCCTCAGGCGGTGGTCTTCACCCGCGCCACCGCGTCCAGCCAGCGGGCATAGGCCGCCTCGCGCTCATGCACGTTCATGGCCGGCTCCATTCGCTCGGTCGACGGGCGCGCGGCGACCGCTTCTTCGACGCTGGCGTAGACCCCTGCCCCCAGACCCGCGAACAGCGCCGCGCCCAGGGCGGTCGTCTCCATGTAGCTCGCCCGCCCGACCATGACGCCGGTCAGATCGGCCAACCGTTGGCTGAACCAGGCGCTGCGCGACATGCCCCCGTCGATGCGCAGCTCCACGCCCCGCCCGAACGCGCCGGGCGCGTCGGCCCGCATCGCCTCGATCAGATCGCGGGTCTGCAACGCGCAGGCGTCGAACGCGGCATGCGCGATCTCGGCCAGGCCGGTGTCGCGGGTCATGCCGAACAGGCCGCCGCGGGCGCCGGCGTCCCACCAGGGTGCGCCGAGCCCGGTGAACGCCGGGACCAGCACGACGCCATGGTCGTCGCGCGCCGTCTGGGCCAGCGTCTCAACCCCAGCGCCGCCGCCGGGAACCCCGAGGCCATTGACCCATTGCAAGGCCGCGCCGGCGATGAAGATCGAACCTTCCAACGCGTAGGTCGCCCGCCCGCCCAGCCGCGCCGCCACGGTCGTCAGCAGCCGCGAGCGCGAGGGCGCCAGGTGCTCGCCGGTGTTGACCAGCATGAAGCAGCCGGTGCCGTAGGTGGCCTTCATCTCGCCGGCCCGGATGCAGCCCTGCCCCATCAGCGCCGCCTGTTGGTCGCCCGCCACGCCGCGGATCGGGATGGCGCGCCCCAGCAGCTCCGGCGAGGTCGCCCCGTAGTCGCCAGCACAGTCCAGCACCGTCGGCATCAGCGCCCGCGGCACGTCCAGCATCTCGAGCATCTCGTCCGACCACGCCTGGGCCTTCAAGTCGAACAGCATGGTGCGCGAGGCGTTGGTCGCGTCGGTGGCGTGCACCTTGCCGCCGGTCAGCTTCCAGATCACCCAGCTGTCCATCGTCCCAGCCAGCAGTTCCCCGGCCTCGGCCCGCCCCCGTGCCCCGTCGACCTCGTTCAAGATCCAGGCGATCTTGGTCCCCGAGAAGTACGGGTCCAGCAGCAGTCCGGTGATCTCGGTGACCTGCGGCTCGCGCCCGGCCGCCCGCAGCCGCTCGCAGGTGGGCGCCGTGCGCCGATCCTGCCAGACGATCGCGCGGTGGATCGGCTTGCCCGTCGCCTTGTCCCAGATCACGACCGTCTCGCGCTGGTTGGTGACGCCGATGGCGGCGACATCCTCGATCGGACGTCCCGACTTGGCCAGCGTCTCGCGCAGCACTGCGACCGAGGCGGCGAAGATCTCCTCGGCGTCGTGCTCGACCCAGCCGTCGTGCGGATAGAACTGCTCTAGCGGTCGCCCGGCCTCGGCGATCGGCGCGCCCTTAAGGTCGAAGAGGATCGCTCGGGTCGAGGTGGTGCCCTGGTCCAGCGCCAGGATCAGAGGTTCCGCCATCTTCCGCCCACTGTCGTTTCTCGTCTAGCGAGCGACTCGCCGCCCGCATGGTCAAGCGGTTGTAACCATGTTTTCATCCGCTCCGAGCAGATTAGAAGTGATCGCCGGGGACGCCAGAGTGAGTACGGCCGCCAAGACCGATGACCTGCTGAACCTGGCTCGCAGCCGTGCGCCGGCTGATCGTGAGCGCCTTTTGCTCGCCATCGTCGACATCTGCGACGCCGGCGAGAGCGCCGCGGGCCTGATGACCTCCGCACCGATCCAGGCCCTGCTCAATTCGATTTTCATGTCCCTGGTCGTCGAGGCCGAGCGCGACATCCGCCGGCGGCTTTCGGAAAAGCTGGCCCAGGCGGATTGGGCGCCCTCGGCGCTGGTCAATGTGCTGGCGCTCGACGACATCGAGATCGCCCGTCCGATCATCGCCGGCAGCCCGGTGCTCAAGGATCATGATCTGGTCCGGCTGCTGGTCGAGGCCACCATCGAGCATCAGATCGAAGTCGCCCGTCGCCCCAATATCGGCCCGCCCGTGGTCGCCGCCATCCTCCAGCAGCGGGAGCCGGCGGTGCTGACCGCCCTGGCCGGAAACGCCAGCGCGGCGCTGGGCGAACACGAACTCACGGTCCTGGTCGCCTCCGCCCAGCGGATCGCCGCCATGCGCTCGCCGCTGGCCCGCCGCCCCGACCTCACCGACGACCTCGCGCGCCAGCTCTATGTCTGGGTCGGCCAGGCCCTGCGTCATTCGCTCATTGACCGCTTTCGCCTCGATGCGAGTGAACTCGACGCCGCCCTCGCCGCCTCCGTGCGCGAGGCCCACGGCGGCGGCGTCGACGCCGCCCCGGCCGCCCGCGACGGCGAGCGCGAGGAGATGGAGCGGCGGCTGGTCGCCAAGCTCGACGCCGCCGGCCAGCTGCGGCCCGGCTACCTGCTGCGCGCGCTCAAGGAAGGACGGCTCACCCTGTTCCTCACCAGCCTGGCGACGCTCGGCCGCTTCGATCAGACCCACGTCCGCCGGGCGGTAAATTCCGACCGCCCCGAACTGCTCGCCCTGGCCTGCGCATCCGTCGGCATCGACCGCAGCGTCTTTCCGACCATCCTAGACATGGTCCGCGACCTGAACGGCGGCCTGCCCGGCGGCGGCCAGGAAGGCGCGCGTCGCGCGGGCGTAGCCTTCGGGCCCTTCGACGCCCACATCGCCGGGGCCGCCTTCCGCCGCGCGCTGAACCCTGGTTGACGGATCGCCCGTTTCACGGACTTTTGCCGGGCCATGTTCAAGCCTGAGCCATTCGTGACCCGCCTCGCCTTCGCGGCCAGCGACCGCCCCGAAGCGCAGGACGCCCGCAACGTCCTGGTCTCCCGCTATGGCGAGGCGAGCGACGACGACGCCCAGGTGATCGTCGCCTTGGGCGGCGACGGCTTCATGCTCGAAACCCTGCACGAGAACCTCAAGAACGGTCGGCCGATCTACGGCATGAACCGCGGGTCCGTCGGCTTTCTGATGAACGAGTACAGCGAGGACGCGCTGCTGGAGCGGATCAACGCCGCCGAGCGCGCCGTCATCCACCCGCTGTCGATGGTCGCCATCGACGCCGCCGGGCGCCGCCACGAGGCGCTCGCCATCAACGAGGTGTCCCTGCTGCGCCAAACCCGCCAGACCGCCAAGCTGCGCATCTCGATCGACGGCAAGGTGCGGCTCGGCGAGCTCTCCTGCGACGGCGCGCTGGTGGCCACCCCCGCCGGCTCCACCGCCTACAACCTCTCCGCCCACGGCCCGATCATCCCGCTCGACGCCAAGATCCTCGCCCTGACGCCGATCAGCGCCTTCCGACCGCGGCGCTGGCGTGGGGCGCTGCTGCCGCACACCGCCCAGGTCACCTTCGAGATCCTCGAGGCCGACAAGCGCCCGGTCAGCGCCGTCGCCGACAATTTCGAGGTCCGCGACGTCGTCGCTGTCCAGATCGCCGAGAACCGCGACGTCGCCCTGCACATGCTGTTCGACGCCGGCCGCAGCCTTGAGGAACGCGTCCTCGCCGAACAGTTTTCCGTGTGATTACCGACGGTTCCCGGCTCATCCGTTGTTAACGCCTGTTCTCTAGGATCCGGCACGTTGTCCTAGGAGGCGCGTAGTGAGCCAGCAGAACCCGGTCATCCAGCCCCCCAGCCTTCGTCTGAAGGTCGGCGGTCGGTTCGGCGCGATCGATCCCAGCGCCATCGCCAAGGCCGAAGCGGCCTTGAAAAGCCTGTCCGGCAACTTCGCCCAGTGGCTCTCGGAAGAGGTCGTCAAGCTTGACGCCGCGCGTCAGCGCGTCCGCGACGAGGGCGTCACCGCCGAGACCATGGAAACGCTCTACCTGCGCGCCCATGACCTCAAGGGCCTAGGCACGACCTACGAGTTTCCGCTGATCACCCGCATCGGCGCCTCGCTCTGCCGCCTGATCGACGACAAGGACAAGCGCCTGAGCGTGCCGCTGCCGCTGGTCGATGCGCACATCGACGCCATCAAGGCTGCGGTTCGCGACAGCATCAAGACCGACGACCATCCGGTCGGCCGCATCCTGATCGAAGAGCTGGAACGCAAGGTCGCCGCGGCGGCCTGAGCCGACTACATGACGTTCGCCAGCGGCTCCTCGACCACGCCGTAACCAGCGTCCGGCGGCAGCACCAGAACCTTGCCGCCCGGGCGATCCTGGATCTGCGGCTCGACCGTCACCAGGGTCCGCCCCTTCGCTCGCGCCACGCAGTCGTCCGCGCTGACCGCCTCGGCCAGCAATTGCACGTTCATGCGCGTGGGGAAGATCACCTTGCGCTCGCCGGCCTGCGCCAGCCGCAGCACCTCGCTTGGCGCGATCCACTCCGCATCGACCGTTTCGCGCCCATCGTGGGCCGCCACCTGGTCGTCCGGCGCGTCCACCACATAGAACCAGGTGTCGAACCGCTTCGGGGTCAACGGCGGCGTGATCCACCGGGCGAAAATCGTCAATGCGTTCAAGTCGATGACAACGCCCAGCTCACGTACGACATCAAGAAAGGCCAGTTCGCCGCGATCGACCTTGAGCCGCACCTCCAGCGGGGCCGCCTCCCCGCCGATCGGGGCGCCGTCGGCCCGTCGACCGAGCAGGATGCCGGCCTCCTCGAACACCTCGCGGATCGCGGCGATCCGCAGGCCGCGCTGCTCGTCGTCGAAGTCGGCCCAGCCCAGCGCCCGCTCGCTCCAAGCCTGATCATGGTCGCCGGCGTGGCTCTTGCCGCCCGGAAAGACCAGCGCGCCGGAAGCGAAGTCGATCTGGTGGTGGCGCTTGACCATCAGCACTTCAAAGGTCGGCGCGTCGCGCAGCAGCAGAATCGTCGCGGCTGGCTTGATGTCTGGCGATGTCATGGCGTCAGCTTGGGAGCCTCCTCCCCGCCGCGCAAGTATGACGCTAGGTCAGGCGCTGACCGACCGATCCTGCGCCCTGGCCTGATAGGCCGTCCGGGCGTCGGCCGAAAGCCGATCCATCTTGTCGAGCAGGTAATCGGCGTCGTCGCGGTTGGCGATTTCCGCCTGAGTCAGGAACCGCTGCAGCATCCGCTCCTGGAAGCGTTCGCGATCGCGCGCGCCGCCGTCGAACTCCATCGAGTGATAGGTGTCGACCCCGGCGCGGAAGGCCCCATAGAGCCGCGCGGGCATCCCGGCGCGGTCATAGATCGCCTTCAGCCCAAGCGGCCCGGCGTCGTGGATCATCAGCCAGGTCCGGTGGTGTGGGACGCTCGCCAGCTCGGCCAGACCCCACTCCAGAAAGGTCATGTGCCCCTGCGCCAGCGCCCGCAGCAGCAGCGAGGCGGTCAGTCGATCGTTCTCGCGCAAGTGGCTGACGAACGCCTTCACATCGCTGGTGCGTGCGGCCTGGTCGACCAGATCGACCGTCGCCCGCTCCTGGGCGCCCATGGCGATCTCCAGCGACAGTTCGGCCGAGATCTCGTGGCGGTTCAACAGGTGGTCGCGCACCCGATCCCCGACCAAGCTCACAAGCTTTTCCGTGACCGCCAGCGGCAGCGCGTTGCGATAGGCCATCGCCGCCAGCACCCGCTCCGAACGCTCGAACCGCGCCACCGCGGCGTCCAGGGCCTCCTCGGCGAACTCGGCGTTGTCGTTGGCGCAGGCCGCCTCGACCGCGTCTTCTTCGCCGTGCTCGACGATGGCCCGGGTTACAGCCTTCGACACCTGCGGCCGCTTGGCCACCGCCACCTGCCGCAGGGGTCCGCCGATCCGCACGATTTCCACCAGGTCGGCGTCGGTGAACGCCGGCGAAGCGCCCAGGATCGGCATGCAGATCCGCTCGACGTCCTGCGCCAGCCGCACCGCCACGTCATGGGGCACCAGCGGCGAGCTCTTCAGGGTGACCGACAGCGCTTCGCGCACCATTTCGGCGGCGTCGTAGGCCATCACGCGCAGGATCTCCTGCGCATGCCTGCGATCCTCGTCGCTAAGCACCGCGGCGTCGAGGCGGCGGCAGATCTTTCGGGCCGCGAAGGCGCGTTCGTCCGGCGTCGCGCCCTTGACCAGCGTGCGGATGTCTTCGTCCGTCAGCGCCGCCCGCGTCGTCGCCATAACCCTGCCCCCGATGGGAGCTTCAGCCCCCGCCAAAAGGATAATCTAAGGTTAAGCTTAACGAACGGTTGCCCGCCAAACTGTGGATTTACCTTGCCACGTAACTGATCGCGAACCCTGCGGCTGTATGGTTTCCGCCTGCCGCCGAGGGAACCCGATTCATGCTGGTCGAGACCGATAAACCCAAGGCCCGAGGCGGGGCGTCGGTCACCCAACAGGCCCTCGAAACCCAGACTTCCCTGCTGCCCTATGCGCTGGCCGTATTCGCAGTCAGCCTGCCGCTGCTGGTCTGGGCCGGGTCCTACGCCAGCAACGCGGTTTGGATGACCGGCACCTTCGCGATCTTCGCCATCGCCTGGGGCGTGTTCTACGCGGCGGTGAACTGGCTGAAAGAGCCGCAAGCCTTCACCAATGTGCGCAAGCGCGGCCAGATCCACATCATCTGCGGCCTGATCTGGGCTGTCGCGGTCGCCCAGCTGGCCGCCTTCGGCGACGGCGCGGGTCCGGTCCGCGACGAGCTGATGCTGATCTCCGTGGCCGCCGCCGTAATCGTCATATTCTTCACCGCGCCCTGGCTGCCCAGCCTGCTGATCGTCGGCTCGGCCACCGCCGCCGGGCCGCTCTATTACCTGCTGCGCGACCCGGCCGACCGAACCCTGGCCAACCTCGCCTGGGGCGGCATGGCGCTGGCCCTGGCGCTGTCCCTGATCCTCAACCGCATCCTGCGCCGTCAGTTCGCGCTGGCCGCCGAGCGGGAGGTGCTGATCGCCGACCGCGACCTGCGCATGGACCAGGCCCGTCAGCTCGCCCAGTCGAAGTCGGACCTCGTCGCCACCCTCAGCCACGAGATCCGCAACGGCCTGACCGGCGTGGCCCACGTGCTCGCTTCGGCCGTCGGCCAGAACGGCCGCAGCGCCCCGTCCCGCGAACAGCTGACGGCCGCGCTCGACGCCGCCAACGACCTGATCTCGGTGCTCAACACCACGCTCGACTCCGAGACTGCCGAGGCTGGCCGACTGGAAGTCGACACGCACGCCTTCGACGCCGTCGCGCTGATCCGCGACCTGGTGATCCTCAACCGCCCCAACGCCGCCTCCCGCGGGCTGGAGCTGTCGCTGCACGTCTCCTCCGAACTGGCGGTGATGGAAGCTGGCGCGACCGTGGCCGACGTCCACCGCGCCCGCCAGATCCTCGCCAACCTGCTCGGCAACGCCCTGAAGTTCACCATCCGCGGCCGCGTCGAGGCCCGCGTCGAACTGGCCGCGCCGGGGCGGCTGTCGATCGAGATCGCCGACACCGGCCCCGGCCTCGCCAAGGAAGAGCTGGAGCAGGCGTTCGAGCCCTTCAATCGCATCGCCCGCACCAGCGCCGGCACCTCGGGCGCCGGCCTTGGTCTATCGCTCTCGCGCCAGTTGGCCCGCCTGATGGGCGGCGAACTCTCGGCCCATAGCGCCGTCGGCGTCGGTTCCTGCTTCCGACTGGAACTGCCGTTCGACGCCAGCGCCCAGCCTGAGCGCGAGTTGGACGCCCCGATCGAACTGGTCGCCACCCTGCCCGAGGCCCGCCAGAGCATGCGCGTGTTGATCGCCGAGGACGACGCCCTAAACGCGGCCATGCTGCGCGCGGTGATCGAGCAGCTCGGCCACCAGGTGGTCCATGCCATCGACGGACGCCGCGCCCTCGACCTGGCGCGGGTCTGCGAGTTCGACCTGCTGATGATCGACGGCCGCATGCCCAACCTCGACGGCCCGGCCGCCATCGCCGCCATCCGCGAGCTCGACAGCGACAACGCCCAGGTGCCGATCGTCGCGGTCATCGGCGGTGACGCCGACGAGGCCGAGGAGTGCGCCGAGGCCGGCGCCGACGTCGTGCTGCGCAAGCCGGTCAGCGTCGCCGCAGTGGCCCGCGCGGTGGCCGACGCGGTCGCCGTCGACCGCCAAGCCCAGCCGGCGCGGGCCTTCGCCTAAGGCTGACGTCCGGACAGCCTTGAGGCTGCGCCCCGCCGCCGCCAAGATGCCTCCAACAACAAGGGAGGCGCGCGTGCTGCTGCAGGGTCTGAAGGTCGTCGAGTTCGCCTCCTACATCGCCGCGCCCGGCGCCGCTGGCGTGTTGGCCGACTGGGGCGCCGAAGTGATCAAGGTCGAGCGCCCCGAGGGCGACCCGATGCGTCACGTCTTCGGCGACGCCAAGAGCGACCTGTCAGGCAATCCGACCTTCGGCCTCGACAACCGCGGCAAGCGCGCCGTCGTGCTCGACATCTCCAAGCCCGAGGGGCGCGACGCCCTCGCCCGTCTCGCCGCCCAGGCCGACATCTTCCTGACCAATGTCCGCCCCGCCGCCCTCAAGCGCGCTGGGCTGGACGAGGCGACCTTGCGGGCCGCCAATCCTCGGCTGATCTACGCCATGGTCACCGGCTACGGCCTCGAGGGTCCCGACGCGGCCAAACCCGGCTTCGACGTCACCGCCTTCTGGTCGCGGGCGGGCGTGGCCCACATGCACGCACCCAAGGGCACGGACCCGTTCATCCTGCGCACCGGGGTCGGCGACCACATGACCTCGCTGGCCACCGTCTCGGCCATCCTGGCGGCCGTCTACGAGCGCGAGCGAACCGGCCTTGGCCGTGTGGTCCAGACCTCGCTGCTGGCGACCGGCATCTACGCGGTCAGCTCCGACCTCGCGGTCCAGCTGGCCTTCGGCAAGCTAGCCTCCAACCGTCCGCGGAGCGCCCCCTTCGATCCGCTGGCCAATTTCTACCGCAGCCGCGACGGCCACTGGTTCGTGCTCAACCCGCGCGGCGCCAGCAATGACTGGCAACTGCTCTGCAAGACCTTCGAGCGGCCCGACCTGCCGGCCGACGAGCGCTTCGCCTCCGGCCGCGTGCGCCGCCAGAACAGCGCCGCCCTGGTCGAGCAGTTCGACGCCGCCTTCAGCCAGCTCGATTTCGAGGAAATCGCCCGGCGTCTGGACGAGGCCGACCTGGTCTGGGCGCCGGTGCAGACGCCCGCCGAGGTGGCTGCCGATCCGCAGGCCGCCGCCGCCGGGGCCTTCGTCGAGATCGAGGATGGCCAGGGCGGCGCCTACCGCTCGCCTGCTGCGCCGGCCCGCTTCCCCGGCGCCGACGCCGATCGCCGGCCGCCGGCGCCCGGCCTTGGCCAGCACACCCGCGAAGTGCTCGCCGAGATCGGCTACAGCCCGACGCAGATCGACGCCATGCTCAACGCCGGCGCCGCCGCTTAACTGACCCGTTAGCTTGCCTTGTCGCGAGCCTCGGAGAGCACCCGCAGCATCTCGCTGGTGAACAGCGACCCGGTCATCCGCTGGCCGGCGCTGGCGTCGTCGTCGGACTTGGTTCCGCGCAGGATCAGGTCGACCATGGCGTCCTGGCTGGCCTGCAGCTGTTGCTGCCGAGCCGAGGCGTACTGCACGAAATTGGTGTCGGCCGGGGCCTGACGCGGGGCGGTCGAGGCCGGGCCATGCGCGCCCTTGGTCAGGTTCGCATAGACCTCGGACACCGTCGCCGGGCGGCCGTCGCGATAGAAGATCGAGCGGTTGGCGCTGGCCGCATCCGGGAACATCGCCGCCGCGCTCGCGCCCGGCTGGCTGCGCACCGCCTCGATCAGCCGCGCCGAGCCCTGCGGTCCCAGGAAGTGCGCGGCGTAGAGCTCGCCGGCGGTCGGCGTGCGGCCAACCCGGCCCTTTAGGTACGAGGCATGATCGGAGGTCAGCTCCCCGGCCATCAGCGAGGCCGCATGCGGGTCCATCCGCAGGTCCATCACCGCCTTGCGCGCCTCGGCGCCGGCCACCCGGTAGCGGCCGTCCGCCCCCTTGGTGATCAGTTCCGAATAGCGGGCGTAACCGTACTTGGCGCCGTGCTGCTTGAGTGTCGCCAGCCAGGTCTGTTCGACGAACTGGAATAGGCCCGCGGCGGACGACGTCGGGGCCTTGGCCCGCGGGTTGTAGCCGCTCTCGCGCGCGGCGGTCTTCATGAGGAAGGTGAAATCGACGCCAGTGGCGTTCGAGGCCCGCTGAATCGCGGCCTCCACAACTCCCCTGATTCCTTCGATCGCCATGGGCCAGATGTGCCCGGACATGGTTAACGCGTCGCTAACCATGTTCTTTGGTCTGGGTCGCCTGCGCCGCGCGCAGCTGCTACCGATCTTGCGCTTCCCACCCTTCTGCGAGGACCACCGATGACCCAGCCGCTGCTCACCTTCAACGACGGGGCGGTGGTCCCCCAGCTCGGCCTCGGTGTCTGGCAGGTGCCTGACGACGAAGCGGCCACCATTGTCGAGGCCGCCGTCGACGCCGGCTACCGCCACGTCGACACCGCCGCCATCTACCAGAACGAAAAGGGCGTCGGCGAAGGCCTCAGGCGCGCCGCGGCCGGCGGCGAGGTCGTGCTGACCACCAAGCTCTGGAATGAGAGCCAGGGCTATGATCGCGCCCTCAAGGCGTTCGACAAGTCGCTCGCGCGCCTGGGACGCGACAGCGTCGATCTCTACCTGATCCACTGGCCCTGTCCGACCCAGGACCTCTACGTCGAAAGCTGGAAGGCCCTGATCCGCCTGAAGGAGGAAGGCCGCACCAAGTCGATCGGCGTCTCCAACTTCGCCGCCCAACATCTCCGCCGGATCGTCGACGAGACTGGGGTCGCCCCGGCCGTCAACCAGGTCGAGCTGCATCCGCGCTTCCAGCAGACCGCCCTGCGGGCGGCGCACCAGGAGCTGGGCGTCATCACCGAATGCTGGAGCCCGCTTGGCCAAGGCAAGGTCCTGGACGATCCGGTGATCGGCAAGATCGCCGCCAAGCACGGCAAGACCCCGGCCCAGGCGATCATCCGCTGGCACCTCGACAGTGGCTTCCTGGTGATCCCGAAGTCGGCCAATCTGGGCCGCCTGCGCCAGAACTTCGACGTCTTCGACTTCGCGCTCAACGCCGAGGACATGGCCGCCTTCGCCACCCTCGACAGCCCCGACGGCCGCATTGGCGCGGACCCCCTGAAGTTTGGCTGAGAACGCCCCAGGCGGGGTGGCGCCACTTGGTCACCACCCCGCCAAAGTTGCGCTTCTCCACGGCCAAGCTTCGGACATGATCGCGGCGCGACCCTTTGTTTCAGCGACGAAAACAAAGGGAGGTCGCCAATGGTCATCCGTCAGTTCATGCCGGTCGTGCTCGGCCCGTCGAAGCCTCGTTCCGGCCGATCTCCGGCCGTGACCGCGGCCATCGCCCTGTCCGTGATCGTCCATGGCGGCCTCGCCGCCTATCTCGCCGTCAAGACCTGGACCCCGCCCGAGCCGGAGGCCCTGCCAGAAGGCCCTATCATCAACGTCCAGACCTGGACGCCGCCGCCCCCGCCGCCCAAACCCGTGACGCACACCGAGCGCGCCGCCTCGCCACGCCCGCCGGTCGACCTCGACCTGCCGTTCACACCGCCCCCGCCGATCCCCATGGCGCCGACGCCGTCGCCCCCCCCGACGGAACCGCCGACGACCATCGCTCCACCGGCCCCGCCGACGCCTGCGCCGCCGGCCGTGATCGTGGCCCCGAACTGGCTCAAGCGCCCTGGCGCCACCGAATTCGCCCGCTTCTATCCGGACTCCGCCCAGCGGCGCGGGATCGGCGGCACGGCGACGATCTCCTGCCAGGTCAGCGCCGCCGGCTCGCTCAGCGGCTGTTCAGTCGCCCGGGAGTCACCGGCCGACGAAGGCTTCGGCCGCGCGGCGCTCAAGCTCGCCCCCTACTTCCGGATGAGCCCGATGACCCGCGACGGCCAGCCGGTGGAAGGCGGCACGGTCCAGATCCCGATCCGCTTCAACCTCGGCGGCTGAAACCCGGCCCTCGGCCTGCTCAATAGCTCTTGGGCAGGCCGAGCACGCGCTCGGCGATGTAGTTCATCACCATCTCGCGGCTGATCGGCGCGATGCGGGCGATCATCGCCTCGCGGAAGTAGCGCTCGACGTGGAATTCCTTGGCGTAGCCCATGCCGCCGTGGGCCAGCACCGCCGCCTCGCAGGCATGAAAGCCAGCCTCGCCGCCCAGGTACTTGGCCGCATTGGCCTCCGCCCCGCACTCGCGCCCGGCGTCGAACAGCGCCGCGGCCTTGAACGCCATCAGGTTCGCCGCCTCGAGCTCGGCCCAGGACTTGGCCAGCGGATGGGCGACGCCCTGGTTCTGGCCGATCGGCCGGCCGAACACGACCCGCTCCTTGGCGTAAGTCGCCGCCCGCGCCAGCGCCGCGCGGCCCAGGCCCACCGCTTCGGCCGCGAACAGCACCCGTTCAGGGTTCAGACCGTCGAGCAGATAGTAGAACCCGCGCCCCTCCTCGCCGATCAGGTCCCCGGCCGGGACCTCCAGGTTGTCGATGAAGACGCTGTTCGACTCCACCGCCTTGCGGCCCATCTTCGGGATCACCGTGGCGCTGATCTTCGAGCGGTCGAAGTCGGTGTAGAACAGGCTTAGCCCCTCGGTCGGCTTCTTGACCTGATCCTTCGGCGTGGTCCGCGCGATGATCAGCATCTTGTTGGCGCGCTGGGCCATGGTGGTCCACACCTTGCGGCCTGTGATCACATAGCCGTCGTTGGTGCGCACCGCGCGCGTGGTCAAGCTGGTGGTGTCGAGCCCGGAGTCCGGCTCGGTGATGCCGATGCAGATCTTGTCCTCGCCGGACATCAGCCGCGGTATCGCCCGGTTCCTGAGCTCCTGGCTGCCATACCTGACGATAGGCATGGGTCCGAAGATGTTTAGGTGCATGGCGCTGGCCCCGGAAAACCCCGCGCCCGACTGGGTCACCGCCTGCATGACCAGCGCCGCCTCGGTCAGCCCCAGGCCCGCCCCGCCCAGCTCGGCCGGCATCGCCGTGCCCAGCCAGCCGCCGGCCGCCATGGCGGCCACGAATTCCTCAGGAAAATCACCGCTCTCGTCGGTCTGACGCCAGTAGTCGGCGTCGAACTGGGCGCAGAGCCGGGTCACACTCTCGACGATGGCTTCCTGTTCTTCGTTCAACCAGAAGCCGCTCATCGTTTTCTCCCTACTTCGCCGGGGCGTCGAACCTCGCCGGACTCATGGCCTCTGCAAAGGGACCAGCTTCCCCTTCCGTCACGCAAGCCACGATCAGCCGGGCGACCAGCGGGGCCAGCAGCCACCCGTTGCGCCGCGCCCCGACCGCCAGCAGCACGTCCTGGTGCCGCCCGCGCCCGACCATCGGCAGGCCGTCGGGAGTCGCCCCGCGCACGCCGGTCTCGGCCTCGAAGCTCGCGCCGACCAAGTGCGGGAACAGGCGCGCCCCGGCCGCCTTCAGCGGTTCGACCTTCGCCGGCTCGACGGCCCGATCACCCAGACCCGCCTCCATCGTCGCCCCGATCGTCAGCCCGCCCGGCGCGCTGGTGACATAGGCCCCCTGCCCGCGCACGACCACGCCGCGATAGGCCCGCTCGCGGGTGCGCAGAATGTGCCCCTTGATCGGCGAGATGTGCGACAGCTCAGGCGCCACCACAGCCAGGTCGCGCCCGGCTCCGGTGGCGATCACCAACCGCTCGCCGCCCTCGAACCCATTGGCCGCCTGCTGGCGAAACTCGACCCCGGCCTCGCCGGCCGCGCGGCGCAGCGCCGCCAGCGCCGCGCCAGCCTCGATGCGCCAATCCTCGCGCACCAGCAGCCCGCGCCGCCAGCCGTCGGCCAGGTCGGGGGCCAGCCCCGCCAGCGCCCCGCGCTCCAGCTCGGTCGGATGCAGGCCAAGGCCGCGCAGCGAACCGTCGATCCGGGCGAGAAAGTCGTCGTCGCCCACCGCCACCGCGCCGGCGCGGTCGACGGTGAGGCCGATCCGCGCCTCCAGCGCCGGCCATAGGTTACGGGCGGCCATCAGCAGCGAAAAATGCGGCGTGGCGCTGGCGTCCAGCACAGCCTCGAAGGCCGGCGCCAGCATGCCGGCGGCCACGCCCGAGGCGTTGTCCGCCGGCTGGGCCGGATCGAACACGGTGACCCGCGCCCCCGCATCCGCCAGGGCCAGGGCGGTGGTCAGGCCCAGCGCGCCGGCCCCGGCCACAGTAATCTTGGGGCCTTTGCTCATGGGCCTAACGAACGGGCTTCGCGTCCAAAATCAAGTCCCGGGCGAGGCGCCGCGCCGATAGCGCCGCAGGCCCAGGTGGAACAGGCCCGCAGCCAGGGCGCCATAGCCCAACGCCGAGGCGACCACGACCGCCACCGCACCCAAGCTCGGCTCGCGCAGCATCTTCACCGGCGCCAGCACCACGAACGCAGCCGGCAGGACCGTATAGGCCGCGACCTTCACCAGCCCCTGGTGGATCGATCCCGGATAGCTGGAGAACAGCAGTGTGAAGTCGGTCAGATCGCGGGCGAAGCTGCGCGCCCCGGCCGCCCAGAACGCCAGGCTGGCGAACGAGATCGCGGCGGAGACATAGACGATGCCGCCCGCGGCGACGGCCAGGACCAACAACGGAAGGTGCGCCCACTCCACCTGCGCGAACAGCGCCAGCACTGCAACGCCGCAGACCAGATCGCCCCAGGCGGTGGCGATGCTCTCGCGGGCCAGCAGGCGCGAGATCAACCCGGCGGGCTGGATCAGCAGCCCTTCCAGGTCTCCGCGGGCGATCGATCCGGCCATGTCGCGATAGCCGCCCGCCAACGCCCCGGCCAGACCGACAATGCACATCGTCAGCCCCAGCAGCAGCGCGACGTCAGCCATGCCCCAGCCGCCGACGCTGCGGAAGCCGGCGAAGAACAGCGCCCACAAGATCAGGAACACCAGGTCGTTGACGATCATGCCGCCGACCTGCAGCGCGAAGTTGGCCTTGTCGGCGAACGACATCCGTACCGAGGCGGCGGCCTCGGCGGCGTAAAGCGCGATGAACCGCATTACACCCCTCCCCGCCGCAGCACCTTGGCCAGGCCCGCCCGCCACAGCCCCAGACACGCCGCGCTCAGCACCACGATCCACAGCACCTGCCACCCCAGCCCGATCAGGAACAAATCCGGCTCCATGGTCATCGCGGCCGGCCAGTAGAGGTGCGCCGCGAACGGCGAGGCCTTGGCCACGTGCTCCATCAGCGGCGGGTAGAGCGTCACCGGCGCGTAGAGCCCGCCCAGCAGGAACATCAGCTTCTGGATCACCAGCTGGAACGGCAGCACCCGCCGCGCCCAGAACGCCATCAGGCCTGCCAGGGCGTAGAGCAGCACCCCGACCACCACGCCCAGCACGCCCAGCATCAGCAGCCGCGGAAACGCCTCGGCGGGCGGCCAGGCCCGGCCCGAGGCCGCCAACAACGCCAGCGCCGTGATCCCCAGGGCGGTCAACCGCACGCAGGCCGCGCCCAGGTTCTGGCTCAGCACCTGCAGAAGATACGACTTGGGCCGCAGCAGATGCGGCTCCAGCCCGCCCGAACGGATGTCGTCCTCGAGGCGCAAGTGCGTGGCGGGCAACGACAGCGTCACCCACTCCGTCGCCCCGATGTAGAGCGCCAGCCCGCCGGCCGGCAGCGCGTAGGCCAGCGTCCCGGGCAGCTGCTCGGCCGCCACCTTGTCCCACAGCGCCGACAGCACCAGCAGCAGGATCACGAAGAACACGCAGCGCCCGGCCAGCACAGGCCAGGCCGCCAGGGTCTCGCCGGCCCCGACTTTCAGCGCCGCCCAGGCCGCGCTTGCGCCGCGCCGCGCCTCAGCGGCCGCCAGAGTAGATGTCATGGATCACCTCCTCCATCGGAGGATCCTCGATGGTCACGTCCTCGATGCCGCCCTGGGCCAGCGCCGCGGCGATGACCTGCTCGACGCGGGTGACGCGGGTGTCGACCTCCAGCACCGTGGTGTGAGCCTCGACAGATCGGCGGCTGACGCCCAGCAGGTCCAGGCACACCTCCGCGCTCGCCGACTGCAGCGTCACGACCTTGCGGCCGAGGAACCGGCGACGCAGCTGGTCGGTCGGCTGATCGACGACGATGCGGCCTTCGCCGACCACGATCACCCGCTCGCAGACCAGCTCGATATCGCGGGTGTCGTGCGAGGTCAGCGCCACGGTCAGCCCGTGGTCGCGGGCGTGCTCGCGCACGAAATCGCGGATCGCGGCCTTGGCGGTCACGTCCAGGCCGATGGTCGGCTCGTCCAGGAACAGCAACTGCGGCCCATGCAGCAGGCTGGCGGTGATCTCGCAGCGCATCCGCTGGCCCAGCGACATGCGGTTGACCGGCTGGTCCATCAGCTCGGCCAGGGCGAAGCGCTCGGAAAGCTCGCCGAGCCGCCGCCGTGCCGTCACCACGTCCTGGTCGTAGATCTTCGCCAGCAGCGCAAAGGAGTCGCGCGCCGGCAGTTCGCCCCACAGCTGCGAGCGCTGCCCGAACACCACCCCGATCCGATAGGCCAGCGCCTTGCGCTGGCGCCAGGGGACCAGCCCCAGCACCTGCGCTTCGCCCGCCGTCGGCTCCAGGATCCCCGACAGCATCTTCAGCGTCGTCGACTTGCCTGCACCGTTAGGCCCGATGATCGCCACGCGCTCGCCCGGCGCGATGTCGAACGACACCCCGGCCACGGCCTCGATGGTCACCTGTTGAGACGAAAACGCGCCGGCCAGCCCGCGGCCGCGCTTGGCGTAGCTATAGCGCTTGCAGAGGTTCCGGACGGTGATGGCGGGCGTGGTCGACATGGGCGGGGCTCGGATGACAGGTCTGGGGGGCAAGGTCTGGGCATGCGAAATACGTCGGGCGCGGGTAAGCGAGCCCTTGGTAATTCGGCATGTTCGAAGCCTTGCCGGCCATTGCGTTCAAATCCGATCCGCCGCGAACACGTTCGCGGAACGCGGGTAGGTGTAGAAGCGCCCGCGCGGCTTTGCAACCGGCGGGCGTAAGGTCGTCACCAACTGTGGCGCTTTGGCTACGCCCCGCGATGGTCACCTGGAAGCTGACCTTCCAGATCCAGAGAGGCGCTTACCGCGGACGGAACAGGGCCTCCAGGCCCTGGATCACGTCCTCCATCAGCGGCGAATCCCCGCTCTCGTCGGCCTGGGTGAGCGAGGCCGCGCCATGGCCGCAGGCCCAGACCGCCAAGGCGACCTTGTGGATCACCGTCGGATCAACGCCCTGCTGGCTGGGCGCGCCGGCGATCACCTCCTGCAGCACGGCGAAGGCGCTGTCGCGGGCCTCGGCGACGTCGGCCTCGCCCATCAGCGTGGCGTCGAACATCAGCTCGTAGAGCGCCGGCTGGGCGCGGGCGAAATCGAAGTAGGCCAGCGCCGTGGTGCGGATCGGCGTCGTCTCGGCATGAGCCGCTGCTTCGCGCAGGCTGGCCTCCATCTCGCGGAACCCCATCGCCGCCAGCCCGGCCAGCAGCGCGGCCTTCGAGGCGTAGTGGTGATAGACAGATCCGGCCGCGATCCCGGCGCGCCCGGCCAACGCCCGCAGGTTCAATTCCGAGCGGCCGCCCGTCTCAAGCAGCGCGCGCGCCTCGTCCAGCAGCAGGATGCGCAGGTTGCCGACGTGATAGGGGCGCCGCCGAGCGCCCTGCTCGGTCCAGGTCATCGCGCCGCTCCCATTGGGGCGTGCGAGATCGTGTGCGCGCTGGCGCGGCGTGGCATGGCGTCCTCCCTATATGAACGATGTTCTCAAGCCAGCCACGGCTTGTCGAGCGCGGCGTTCCACAACCGGCGACAAAGTGAGCGTTGATAACCCAGCCCCCCGCCGCTAGCGTCCCGCATACAAGAATTTGCCGGGGAGTTCGACATGGCCGCTGACGTGAAGGTCGCCGTTCTTGGCGCTGGATTCGCCGGACTCTGCATGGGTCTGCGGCTCAAGGCGCAGGGCGAAACGTCATTCGTCATCCTCGAAAAGGCCGACCGGGTCGGCGGCACCTGGCGCGAGAACATCTATCCGGGCGCCGGCTGCGACATCCCGAGCCACCTCTATTCCTATTCCTTCGCGCCGAACCCCGACTGGCCGGAGGTCTATTCCGCCCAGCCCGACATTCTGGCCTACATCGAGGGGGTCGTGGACCAGCACGACCTCGCCGGCCACATCCGCTTCGAGGCTGAAGTCACCGGCGCAGCGTGGGACGAAGCCGCCGGCCATTGGCGCATCAGGCTGGCCGACGGCTCGACCGTCACCGCCGAGGCGTTCGTCACCGCCTGGGGCCAGCTCAATCGTCCCAAGCTGCCCCCGATCGAGGGCCGCGAGAGCTTCGCGGGGCAGGCCTTCCACTCCGCGCAATGGGACAGCTCGGTCGACCTGGCCGGCAAGCGCGTGGCGGTGATCGGCAACGGCGCCAGCGCCATCCAGTTCGTGCCCGAAGTGGCCAAGGTCGCCGGCCAACTGACGCTCTTCCAGCGCTCGCCGAACTGGATCGTGCCGCGGATGAACCGCCCCTACACCGCCGAAGAGAAGGCGCAGTTCCGCGCCCGCCCCGAGCTGATGGACAAGGTCCGTGCCGAGATCTTCCACATGGCCGAGGACCGGCTGATCGCCAAGCGCAACGGGACCGCGCCGGTCGAGGAGGTGCCGATCCCGCTCGCCCACCTGCACGCCCAGGTCACTGATCTCGACCTGCGCGCCAAGCTCACCCCGGACTACGAGGTCGGCTGCAAGCGGGTGCTGATCTCCAACGACTTCTACCCCGCCCTCACCCGCCCGAACGTCGAGCTGGTCGTCGACGCCATCGCCGAGATGACGCCGCAGGGCGTCGTTGACGCGAACGGCCGCCTGCACGAGGCGGACGTCGTGATCTACGCCACCGGCTTTGAGACCAAGTCCTTCGCCGGCGAGACCGCCATCAGCGGCCAGGACGGCGTCACCCTGGCCCAGGCCTGGACGTCCGGACCGGAAGCCTACCTCGGGATCACCGTTTCCGGTTTCCCCAATCTTTTCATGCTCTACGGGCCAAATACGAACCTAGGTCACAACTCGATCATCTACATGATCGAGGCCCAGGTCGGTTACGTGCTGCAGGCCCTGACTGAGGGGCGGCCGCTGTCGGTCAGCCCGCAGGTCCAAGCCGCTTACAACGACAAGATCCAGGCCGAACTCGCCCACACCCCGTGGGCCGGGACCTGCACCAGTTGGTACAAGACCCCAGAGGGCAAGATCCTCAATAACTGGCCGGGCTCGGCCCAGGCCTACGCCGAGGCGGTCGGCCGCTTCGACGCCGCCGCCTATCAGAGCGCCCGCACCGCCGAGCCTGCCGAATAGGTCAGCCGAACAGGAAGTCGGCGGCGCTCAGCGAGCCGGGCGTGACGCCGGCCAGCAGGATCGTCTGGCCGCCGAGCTGGATCAGCGTGCCGGCCGGGTCGGCGACAAACTTGGCCGCCAGGGCGGCATAGTCGGCCGCATCCGTCGGCGCGATGCGGATCCGGTCGCCCTCGGCCTGCGAGAAGTCCATCACCACGTCGCGGCCGCCGCCGCCGTTGAAGTTGAACAGGTCGGCGCCGGCGCCGCCCATCAGCACGTCATCGCCGAGGTCGCCCGACAGATAGTCGTCCCCGGCCCCGCCAAGCACGGTGTCCGCGCCCTGCCCGCCCAGCACGGTGTCGCGGCCAAGGTCGCCGAGCACGTAGTCGCTGCCGGCCCCGCCGTGGGCGAAGTCGTCGCCCTGGCCGCCGAACACGCTGTCATCGCCCAGGTCGCCGAATAGCTGGTCAGCGCCCGCGTTGCCGTGGACGAAGTCGTTGTCTTGGCCGCCGCGGACGATGTCGTCGCCGCCGCCGCCGATCAGGGTGTCGTCGCCGGTGTTGCCTTGGATCACGTCGGCGCCCGTCCCGCCGCCGACGCTGTCATTGCCGGGGCCGGCCGCGACCTCTCCGCCCCCCCGGGGGCAGGATCAGCACGTCGTCTTCGCTCGGCGGCTGCGGCGGCGGAACGTAGCCGACCTGATAATTGGGGGAGATCGCATCGCCTTCGCCGGCGTTTCCCGCAATGTCAGACACCCCGCTGAGATCGAGGGTGATGTCGTTGGTCGCATCGCTCACCCCGATCGCCGGGGTGAACGTAGCCGTCCATGTCCTTCCGCCGTCCGAAGAGCTCAGGCCCGACAGCACACCGCTATCGGGTGTGAAATCCCCAGTCGTGAGCCCGGTCACCGCCTCGGAGAAGGCGATCGTGACCTTGCTGGTCTGGCCGGCCTGCATCACCGGATTGGCGAGCGTTATCGTCGCGGTCGGGCGTTCGGTGTCGACAGCATAGTTGTCGGACTCGACCGTCCCCGATCCGGCGTTGCCGCTTGCGACCGCCCTCACGCCGGCCATGTCCAGGGAGATCAGGTTGCTACCGTCCTGCACGCCGGCCGTCGGCGTCAGCGTCGCAGTCCAGGTCACCCCGCCGTCGGCGGAGCTCAGGTTCGAAACTGCGCCGTTGGCGACTTCCAGGTCCGCCGCAGTGAAGCCGATCACGGCTTCTGAGAAGGTGAAGGTGATGCCGGTGCTCTCACCGACCTTCAGCGCCGTGCCCCCGAGGGCGATGCTCGCTGTGGGCTGCACCGTATCGATCGTGAAGTTGGCCGAACTCGTCGTTCCGGTCCCGGCGTTTCCGGCCAGGTCGGCGACGCCGTCGTTGTGCAGGATGATCTGGTTGCTTGCGTCGCGGAGGCCCACATTAGGCGTGAGGAGAGCGATCCAGGTGACGCCGCCGTCGCTGCTGCTCAACGCCGACATCATCCCGTTCGGGATCGTCAGGTCGGCGTTGGTGAAGTCGACCACCGCCTCCGAAAATGTGATCGTCACCTCAGAGGTCTCGCCGGCCTTCAAGGCCGCATCTTCCATGACGATCGTCGCGACCGGCCTCGTGGCGTCCACGACATAGTTCGGAGAATCAGTCGTCCCTGCCCCTGCATTGCCGGCCTGGTCAGAGACCCCGGTCAGGTCGGCGCGAATGATGTTGCTTGTATTGTTGACGCCCACCGCGGGCGTCAGGGTCGCCGTGTAGACGATGTTGTCGCTGGTGGTCAGCGCCGACAGCGTGCCGTTGTCGACAGTCAGCGCGCCGAGGCTGAATCCGCTCACGGCTTCTGAGAACGTGAAGATGACGTCGCTGGACTGGCCGATCCCCAGGGCCGGATCGGCCAGGCTGATCGAGACGGTTGGCGCGCGCGTGTCGAACGAGATCGGCAAGACGGAAGCCCCGCCACCGACATTGCCGAAGCCGTCCGTATAGGACCCCGAGGTCACCGAAATGGCTGCGCTTCCAGCGTCCACGTTGGACGTCGGCGTAAACAACGCCCCGTAGACGCCGTTGCCGAGATTGCTCAGGCCGGAAAGAACCCCGCCTGTAACGACGATGTCGTTGGCCGTGAAACCGGAGGGCGGATGGGAAAAGGTGAAGGTGATATCGGCGGTCTCACCCGCCTTGAGCACCGCCTGCGAAGTGGTGACGACCACCGAGGGGCCCATCGTGTTCAGACTCATCGGCGCGCTCGACGCCCCAGCCCCATTGTTCCCGGCGACATCTGCGTAGGAGCCCGCCGTAAGCGACACCGATCCTAGAAAGCCGTTCAATCCGGCGTTGGGCGTGAAGTCGACCGTGTACACCAGCGGATCTGCGGCGCCGGTCAGCGAGGATAGCGTGCCGCCTGTGCTGGACAGGTCGCCAAGCGTGAGCCCCGTCACCGCCTCCGAAAACGTCAAGGTGATCGTCGCCGTCTCGCCCGACCTCAACGAGGAAGTCGACGACGTGATCGAAGCGGTCGGCGCCCGCGTATCGATGGCGATCGCCGGACTTGAGGCGCCCAGGCCAGGATTGCCCAAGGTGTCAGTGTACGAGCCGCCCCCGACCGACACTCCCGCAACCACGCCATTCATCCCTACCCCTGGGGTGAATAGCGCCTCGTAGACCAGCGGATCGACGGTTGCGGTGAACTCCGACATTGTTCCGCCCGCGACTGTCACATCCGCGAGCGTGAACCCCACGGGGGCCACGGAAAACGTGAAGGTAACCGACGCCGTCTCGCCGATTTTCAGGGCCGTCTTGTCGAAGGCGATATCGAGACTGGGCGCAGCCATGGGCGACTCACTCAAGTGGGACTACAGCCCCCTCGAATGCCCCGGACACGCGAACAACGCTACTCAAAGTCGTGGTAAATGCGCGATTCCCGCCAAGGCGGTCAGGCCGCCTTCACCGCTGCGGCGTCGTCGAGCACACGCTGCAAGGCCTCGAATAGCCGGCCCACCTCGATCGGCTTGGGGACGAAGCCGTCCATGCCGGCGGCCATGTACTCAGCCACCTGGTGGGCCATGGCGTTGGCGGTCAAGGCGATGATCGGGGTGCGCTCTCGCCCTTCCAAGGCTTCGCGGCCGCGGATCAGAGCGCAGGCGCTCGGCCCGTCCATGATCGGCATCTGCACGTCCATCAGGATCACGTCCCACTCGCCGCTTTCCCAGGCCCGCACCGCCTCCACGCCATTCTCGACAATGTGCGGATCGACGCCGATCTGGTGCAGCAAGGTCTTCAGAACCAACTGGTTGACGGTGTTGTCCTCGGCCGCCAGCACGCGCAGGGTCGAACAGGCGCAGGCTTCGATCTGCTGCGCCTCGACGCTGGGCGGCGTCGGCAGCGCCGCGCTCGCCCCGACCCAGGTCAGCGGCAGTGTCGCCACGAACGTCGTCCCGGTCCCGAGCTCGCTGCTCGCCTCGATCGCTCCGCCCATCAACCCGGCCAACTCGCGGCAGATGGCCAGGCCCAGACCCGTCCCGCCATAGCGCCTGGTCGTCGAGGCGTCAGCCTGCTCGAACTTCTGAAACAGCGCCGCCAGGCGATGCGCCGGGATGCCGATCCCGGTGTCCGACACGCTGAGGCGCAGACCGGACGCATCGCGATCGACGCTCACCCTCACCTCGCCCTGCTCGGTGAACTTCAAGGCGTTGGAGACAAGATTGTAGAGGATCTGGCGCACACGGGTTGAGTCCCCGCGATAAACGCCCAGCGCCGCAGGCTCGATGCCGAGCGCGAAGGACAGCCCCTTCTTGTTGGCGATGGCGGTGAACGCCGCATGCGCGCCGCGGGCCAGCGCCGCGACGTCGAAATCGGCCTCCTCCAACTCCAGCTTGCCAGCCTCGATCTTCGACAGGTCGAGCACGTCGTTGAGGATCGCCAGCAGCGTCTCGCCCGACTGACGGATCACCTCCAACCGCTCGCGCTGGATCTCCGACAGCCCGTTCTCGGCCGCCATCGCCTGGGCCATGCCCAGCACCCCGTTCAGCGGCGTGCGGATTTCATGACTCATCGTCGCCAGGAAGGTCGACTTGGCGCGGTTGGCGGCCTCGGCGTCCTCCTTGGCCTGGACCAGGGCGCGTTCGGCCGACTTGCGCTCGCTGATGTTCTGCAGCGCGCCGATCACCCGCAGCGGCCGGCCGCGCTCATCGGAGATCAGCCGCGTCGACCCCATCGCCCAGACCTCGCGGTCGTCGCGCCGGACCAGGCGATACTCGGGGCTATAGGGTTCGCCCGTGCGAAGATGTTCGCGCCAGGCGTCCTCGACCAGCGCCCGATCGCGCGGATCGATGGTGCTGAAGATGTCGCGGTGCAGCTCTTCGTAGGTCTTCGGTTCGGTGAAGAAGGTGTCCTCAGCGCCGGTCTTGATCAGCTCCCGGCGCTGGTAGTCCATCTCAAAGACGTGGATGTCGGCGATCTCCATCGCCAGCATCAGCCGCTGCTCGGAGCGCTCGGTCGCCTCCAGCGCCTCGACCATGTCGGTGATGTCGTAGCTGGCGATGATCAGCCCGCCGACGCCGCCGTCGACCGCGTGCCAAGGCGCCAGCTCGGCCCGATACCAGCGGGTCGCTCCGCCCGGCTCGACCACCTGGATGCGGTCGGCCTTGATGGTTTCGCCGCAGAGCACGCGGTCGTAGGCGTCCTGCCAGCGCCCGTACATGTGCGGCGCCAGGTCCTGGATCGTACGGCCGAAGATGATCTGCTGGCCCAGTTCGAGCGTGCGGATCCAGCGGGGACTGGCTCCGATCACCCGCATCTCGCGATCGGTCAGCACCAAGGCGACCGGCATGGCTTCGACGATGGCCGCCAGAGTCGACTGCATGGCGTCGCGCTCAAGGCGGCTCTGCTCGCGAGCCCGGCTCGCCTGCGCGCGCGCCCACTCGTCAGCGACGAACTCGGCCAAGTCGCCGAGCCGCCCAGCCAGTCCAAGATCGAACGCGCGCGGCGCATCGCCGAACACCGCCAGCACCCCCGGCGTCGAGCCGTCGGCCAGGCGGATCGGAACCCCGACATAGGATCTCAGATAGGGCGGGCCGACCACGGCCGGACTGTCGGAGAAACGCGGGTCGCGGTGCGCGTCCTCGACCCACAGCAGCTCGCCGCTGGCCTGCACCATCTCGGCGGCCTTGTCGCGCTGGCGCACGATCTTGGAGTCCGGATCACGGCTGCGCCAGACTTCGCCGTCCTTCAGGAAGATGATCTGCGCCTCGAGCGCACAAAACATGGTCTTGGCGAGCCGCGTGGCGCGGTCGCACACCGCCTGGGAGATCTCCAGGCCAAACGGACGCGACTCGGCCGTGCCGTCCGCCATGCTGATCCCCCCGTTTCGTTTTTGATATCAGCGGGATGAGCGTGAGCGACTAAAGTTAAGGCTCAATTGAAGCAGTTGTAGCGGCTCGGCGCTCAACCGCGCGCCGTCGCCGCCGGCCAGGCCCAGTCGCGGAACTCGCGCGGGTGGATGAACTCGGGCCGGAACCATGGGCGTTCGCGGGCGTCGAAGATCGAACCCAGCCACTCAGCGACGCGGGCGACCCGTCCGGTCTTGGCCGTTTCGCGGTGATGGCAGAGCCAGACGGTCGAGCTGGCCAAGGGCGGAATGTCCAGCATCACCAGGTCCGGGGCCACCGCCACGATCGCGGTCGGGATGGCTCCGATCCCCGCGCCTCGCTGGATGGCGTGCAGCATCACCGTCGAGGAATTGACCACCATCGCCGGCTCGGCCAGCTCCATGAACGCCGAGGTTTTCGCGCCCCAGCGGCCGCGTTTGCTCACCTGGGCCGAATGATAGATGAACCGGTGGCCGACCGCCGCCTCGATCCGCGTGGGGGCCCCATACGTTTCGAGATACTCGCGCGATGCGAACAGCGCGTAATGCAGCGTCGCCAGCGGCGAGGCGGTCAATTCCGGGACCCCGCTCGCGTCCATCAGCTGGATCGAGAGGTCCACCTGACTGTCGACGGGGTTCTCGGGATAAAATCCGCAGTCCAGGCCAAGCTTGATGCCGGGATTCTCGCGGACGAAATCGGCGACCTCCAGACCTGTCACGTAGCCCCCGATCCCCTCGGGCATGGCCACCGTCACCTCGCCGGCGTCGGGGGTCTCGTGATCCAAGCTCAGGCGCTCGATATCCAGCGATGCGCGCTGCATGGTCAACGCCCGGTCGTAGACCATCTCGCCGGCCCTGGTCAGTGAAACCCCGCGCAGGCCCCGGTCGAACAGCTTGGCCCCGAGGCGAAGCTCCAGGTCCTCGATGCGGCGTGTGACCGTGGGTTGAGTGGTCTTCAAGCGGCGGGCCGCGGCGCCGAAACTACCCGTCTGAGCAGCCGCTACGAAGGTTTTGATGTCGTCCCAATCGGCGTGACCGCCGTCGCCATTGTCCATCCGGCACCCAAAAGGCCGTGGGGCCCCCATACGAACTTCGAGGCTGCACACCCGAACATTGACGCTCTACCAAATCACATCTTCGCACAAGAAGGCGATGTGATGATGATCATTCGCGATTTCGCCGAACGCTGTCATCGAGGACTGGGCGAACTGGGCATGAGTCTCGCGACCCATGACGAGATCGTCGAGGGCCGCGCCCTCGCCGCCCGGACCGTCAGTCCGAACATCGCCACGGTGGAGACCCTTGCGCAGCTGCAGGATCTCACCCAGGCGTCCTCGTTTACATTCCGCAGCGTCAATGGGCGCCTCGCCGGGGTCATGGCGATCATCCCGCTGACCGCCGCCGCCCTGCCAGGCCTCGCCGCCGGCGTGTTCGACGGCGTCAATCCACCTCAGGATCAGGCTGCCCGTCCGGGGGAGCCGGTCGTCGCCATCTACGGCTGGGGGATGGCGGGGACCACGCTGCGCGGTCGTGCGACGGTTATGGCCGGGGCGGTGAAGCTGCACCGCGACCTCTTCCCGACCATCCCGTTGTATGGCCGCGCAGCGACTCCGGGCGGCGAGCGCACGCTCCTCAAACGCATCGGCGCCCGGCCGGTCCCCGGCCCAGGCGGCCTGGTCGTCGCCGACGCCTGGGCCCGCATCGGGAGGGCCGCCTGATGAACGCCAACGTCCGCATGCCGATGGACGCGCGCGCCGCCGCCGACGTCGACGAGGCCGAGCTCGAGGTCGTCATCTGCCGCACCCTGCCCGAAATCATGCAGGCCATGGCGGTCCGCACGCTGGTCTATATCGGCGAGCAGGCCTGCCCGTATGACGAAGAGTACGACGGCAACGACTTCGCCGGGACCACGCATCTGATCCTGCGTCGAAACGGCGAACCGGTCGGGACGCTGCGCGTGCGGTGGTTCGCCGACTTCGCCAAGGTCGAACGGGTCGCCGTGCGACGCGAGCACCGCGGCGGGCGCGCGACCCTGATGCTGATCCTCGCCGCCAAACGCCTGGCCGAAAAGAAGAACTACCGCCAGATTCTCGGCTACGGCCAGGTCCGCCTGATCCCCTTCTGGGAACAGTACTTCAACGCCCGCGTCCGCCCGGGCCGCGAGGGCTTCGCGTTCTCCGACCACGACTATGTCGAGATGGTCGTCGAGGGCGCGCCGCCGCCCGACGCCCTGACGCTAGAGAGCGATCCCATGGTGCTGCTGCGCCCCGAAGGCGCCTGGGACGAGGCGGGCGTTCTCGACCGCTCCGCCGCCCGGCCCGCCACCAATCTCGGCGCGCACGACCGATGAGCTCTCCGCCACCTGCGGCCCTGGTCTGCCTCGACCTGCAGCGCGCCCGCGTGTCCGGGTCACCGGCCGCCGCCGCGCGCGTGACTGCGGCCTGCCGCCGGGTGCTGGAACAGGCGCGCGCCCGCGCCTGGCCAGTGCTGCATGTTCATCGCCGCGAGGCGACGCCCGAGGGCGCCCGTCCAATCGCGGGGCTGGAGCCGCTGGCCTCCGAGCCGGTCTACCTGCGCCCAGGCCCCTCGGCCTTTTCGCACCCGGCCTTCGCCCGTCGCGCCCAGAGCCTGGGCGGGCCGCTGGCCCTGATCGGATTTTCGATGGCCGATGCGGTGCTCGCGACCGCCTTCGCCGCAGCCGACCTGCGGCTGCCCATCGAGGTGCTGACCGACGCCGTCGCCACCGGCGAGCGCGACGACGCCGATCTGCGCCGGGCGCTGACCACGCCGCTGGCTTCACTGTTCCCCCTATGTCGGCTCATCCAGGCCGATGACCTGTTGCAAGAGGAGGCCGCGGGGTTCACCGCGGCCAATGCGCCATGAGCGAGATCAAGATCACCGCAAGCGACGCTGAGGCCGCCAGCTTCAGGCGCTTCCTCGAAAGCGACCTGCGGATGGATCCCGATACGCTCCAGCTTCTGCAGATGGCGACGCTGCTAGGCCCTCGCGACCGCCAGGCGCTCAGCCACATCATTCGACGCGCCGGCGAGATCTGCGACCAGCAGGGCGAGGATGTCGCCCTCGCCGTCCTCGACCAGATCGAGGCGATCCTGCAGGGCCGCAAGGCCGACGCTTGAAGCTTCACGCGAGCTGACGCCGCTGGCGCGCTCGCCACAGGCGAAGATTAACTTTCTGTTGCAGTGCAGCGTCCGTTTCACGATATAGGTGTGGTGGCGCGCGATACGCCTTTGGCAGATAATCAGCCACGCGCTTTGGTACGTGATTAGGGACGTTTTTCAGTGAACGAGAACTCCGAGGATCAAGGACCGGACCCGATCGACGTTGCGGTGGGACACCGCATTCGTGTGCGTCGCAAGTGGCTCGGCATTTCCCAATCGACGCTGGCCGACCACCTGGGGGTGAGCTTCCAGCAGGTGCAGAAGTATGAGCGCGGCGCCAACCGCGTCTCGGCCTCGATGCTCGTCCGCATCGCCCAGAAGCTCGACACCACCGTCGGCGAGCTGGTTGGCGAGACCCCGACTCCGATGAGCGATGAGAGCCTGTTCGAAAAGCTCGCCGTGCCCGGCGCGGTGCAGCTGCTTGAAGCCTTCGCCAGCGTCCAGCAGCCGTCAATGCGCACGGCGATCCTGAACCTGACCCGCTCTCTGATCGAAGAGTCGGAAGAGCAGGTCAGCGTCCGCCGCGCCCGTTAATCGGGTGCGGGCCTCGCCGCAAAGGCGAGGTGATGCAGAACCACCCCGGCGGTCACCGCCACGTTCAGCGAGTCGAAACCGTCCGCCATCGGAATGCGGACGGTTTTCGCACGCTCCAACAGGGCCTTCGACAGGCCCGGTCCCTCGGAGCCCAGCACCACCGCAGTGCGCGGCGCGCGCTGCGTCTGCGCCAGGGTCGTCTCGCCGGCCGGGCTCAGGGCCAACGGCTGGAAGCCGCGGCGCTCAAGTACATCGAGCAGATCCTCGCCCTCGCCGAGCCAGGCAAACGGCTTAAGCAGCGCGGCCCCGACCGAGACGCGAATGGCCTTGCGATACAGCGGATCGCAGCAGGTCGGGTCCAGGATCACAGCGTCAGCTCCGAACGCCGCGGCGTTGCGGAACAGCCCGCCCATATTGTCGTGGTTGGCGATGCCGCTCAGCACCAGCACCAGCGCCTCGCCCGGCAATCCGGCCAGCAGGGTGTCGACGTCCGGCTCGGCGGCGCGCCGGCCCAGCGCCAGGATGCCTCTGTGGATCGGAAACCCGACCACCGCGTCCATCACCGCTTGGCTGGCGGCGTAGATCGGCACGTCGCCCGGCAGCGCCGCGATCACGTCGGCCATCGCCGCCACGCGCTTTTGCGCCAGCAGCAGCGATTGCGGGCGGACCAGCGGCGAGCGCGCCAACACCCGCACGACGACCTCGCCCTCCGCGACGAACAGGCCCTGACGGCCCACGAGGTCGCGCTCGCGCACATCACGATAGGCCGCGATGCGCGCGTCGTCCGGATCCTCGATCGTGGCGACCTGCGCTACCAGATCTTCACCCGCTGCTCGGGCGCCAGGTACAGGCCCTGCCCCGGCTTCACCTCGAACGCCGGATACCACGGATCGAGGTTGCGAACCGTCTGGGCGCGATACTCGCCAGGAGAATGCACGCCCGACAGCACGTTGCGGCGCAGCGAGGCCTCGCGGAACTTGCTGCGGTAGTTCTGCGCCCAGCCGAAGTAGAACCGCTGGTCGGCCGTGAACCCGTCGATCACCGGCGCGGCCTGTCCCTTCAGCGACAGATGATAGGCGTCATAGGCGCTGGCGAGCCCGGCCAGGTCGGCGATGTTCTCGCCCAGGACCTGATTGCCGTTCAGGTGCAGACCGGGCAGCGGCTCATAGGCGCTGTACTGCGCCGCCAGCGCCTGGCCGCGGGCCTTGAACTGGGCCATGTCGGCTGGGGTCCACCAGTTCTTCAGATCGCCCTTCACGTCGAACAGCGCCCCGGTGTCATCGAAGCCGTGCACGATCTCGTGGCCGATCACCCCGCCGATGGCGCCGTAGTTCACCGCCGCGTCCGCGTTCGGATCGAAGAAGGTCGGCTCCAGGATCGCGGCCGGGAACACGATCATGTTCTGCATCGGCAGGTTCAAGGCGTTGACCGTCTGCGGCGTCATCCACCACTCGTCGTGATCGACCGGCCCCTTCAGCTTGGCCACGTTGCGGCGATAGTCGAACAGGTCGGCCCGCTGCCAATTGCCGTAAGCGTCGCCGCGGACGATCTGTAGACCCGAATAGTCGCGCCACTTGTCGGGATAGCCGACGCCGACGCGGAACACGGCCAGCTTCTCCTTGGCCTTGGCCTTGGTTTCAGCGCTCATCCAGTCCAGCCGCTCGATACGGGCGTTGAAGGCGGCCAGGATGTTCGCCACCATCTCCTGCATCTGCGCCTTGGCCTGCGGGCTGAAGTGGCGCTGGACATAGATCTGGCCCACCGCATCGCCCAGGGCCGCATTGGTGTTGTCCACCCCACGCTTCCAGCGGTCGCGCTGCTGCGGGGTCCCGGCCAGGGCCGTGCCGTTGAAGGCGAAGTGTTCGTCGGCGAACGCCTTGGAGAGGTAGGGCGCGCCGCGCTCGATGGCGTGGAACGCCAGATAGTCCTTCCAGGTCTCGATCGGCTGACCGCCGACCAGCTTGGCGATGCCGGCGATGGCGCTGGGTTGCCAGGCGCCGAAGGTCGGCTGCTCGCTCATTCCAGCGCCCTGCAGCCAGGCGCTCCAGTCGATGCCCGGCGCGTTCTTCTGCAGGTCGGCGCGGGTCCAGACGTTGTTGGCCTTGGCCACATCGCCGGTCTCGTCGACAGTCAGATGCGCCTGCGCGATGGCGGTTTCCAACGCCACGATCTTCGCCGCCCGGGCGTCTGCATTCGCGTAGCCGCCCAAGGTCAGCATGGCGGCGATATGCGCCTGGTACTTGGCTCGTAAGTCCTGCGAGCGCGCGCTGTCGTCGAGGTAATAGGCGCGGTCCGGCAGCCCCAGCCCGCCCTGCATCAGATAGGGCCGGTACTTGGACGTGTCGTTCATGTCCTCGGCGACCCACAGGCCGAACAGCCGGTCGGTCACGTAGTCGGTCATGTTCAGGGCGTCGACGTCGGCCCGCAGGGTCGCGCCTAGCTCGCGCGACAGGTCGGCCCGCGTTTTGATCGCTGCGATCGCCGCCAGTTCAGGCTTCAACGGCGCGGCGCCGGCCGCTTCGATCGCCGCCTCGTCCATGAAGCTGGCGTAGTAGTCGCCGATCTTCCGGGCGTTGGAGCCGTCCGCCCCCGGGGTCTTGGCCGCATCCTCCAAGATCGCGCGGGTCCGCTCCGCCGCTAGGTCGCTCAGCATGCCGAAGGTGGCGTAGCTCCCGCGGTCAGACGGGATCTCGGTCACCTTCATCCAGCCGCCATTGGCGTAGGCGTAGAAGTCGTCGCCCGGCGCGACGGCGGTATCCATGCCGGCCACGTCGAAGCCGAACGTGCCGTACTTCGGCTTGGCCTTGGTCGCCTCGGCGACCGGCGGCGGCGCTGGGGCGGGAGCGGCCGTCGCACAGGGCGCGAGCATCAACGGCGCGCACGCGCCCAGCAGCAAGGTTTTCCAGGTGTTCATCGAGCGCTCCCATGGCCGACGCCGTACCGACGCCGCCAGCTTTGAAGCCTCTAATACACTGGCCGAGCGCGGGCGTAGCGGCCGGCGCATTAAACTTACGTCATCTGTGACGCTTGTTACGCCGCCCGCGCCCGCCGCACGCCGCTCAAGATCGCTTGCGCCGCGCCGGCGGCCTGGCTGCGGATGTCGGGCACCGAGGTGATTTCCCAGAACGCCCCGCGGGTCAGCGGCCCCACCGCGAACAGCCCAGGTTCGGCGCGGCCGCTGGCTCCGATCAGGCGCGAACCGACATCAACCTCAGCCCCGAGGCGGCAAGGGTCGGGACGGATCAGCCCGCGCGCCATCAACTTCTGCAGCAGCGGCTCGCTGGCTTGCTCCAGGTCGCCCAGCAACCCGGCGCAGTTCACCACCGCCGATACGCTCAGCCGCCGCATGACCTGGCCGCCGCGCGGGCGCCAGGCCACCTCGACATTGTCGCGGGTCAGGTTCAGCGACGTCACCTCGCCGGCTCGCACCACCAGTTCGCGGCCGCGCATCAGCAAGCCGATCCGCCGGGCGACGCTCGGCGCCAGCCGGTGGCGATGCACGTCCCACCACGGGCGCAGGTGACGCAGGAACGCCTGGCGCTCGGCCTGGCTCCAGCCCAGCCAGATCGCCTGGACCTGCGGACGCAGGGAATCGATCGCCTCGCGCCAGCGACCGTCGCCTGACGCCTCGCGGATCGCCGCCAACAGCTGGCGCGGCGTGCCGGTCGGCGCGATCTCGGCCCCCTGCTCGCTCGTCGGCGCATGTTGGCGCGGGATCAGGCCGCGACGCGAAATAGCCCAGAACCGCCGGCCCGGCCGCCACAGGCTGACCGCCGCGTCGATCATCGTCAGGCCGGCGCCAAGCAGCAGGACGTCGTCCCATTCCGGATCCAGCTTGGCCTTCGGGTCCCACGGATCGCCGATGTAACGCGGCGAGGCCAGCAGCGCCTCGCCCGCTGCGGCCGGAGCCGCCGGCCGCAGCACCCCCAGCGCCAGCACGACGGCCGAAGCCTCGATCTCGCGTCCCAGGGCCAGGCGCACCCGCCACCCCTCGCCAGAGCGCTGAACGTCGACCGCCTCGTCCTGCTCAAGCAGCAGCCGCCCCGGCGTCGTCGTCTCCAGCGCCTCGCGCAGCAGATCCTGCAGATAGTCGCCGTAGACCCCGCGCGTCACGAATCCGCCGTGCGAGCTCCACCCCTCGTGCCGGGCCAGCCAGCGGGTGAAATGCTCTGGATCGTCCGGGTAGGCGCTCATGTTCGCCACCCGCACGTTCAGCAGGTGATCGGGATTGCCCGTCGAGTAGGCCGCGCCTCGCCCGAACGCCTTGGCGCGCTCGATCAGCCGAACCGTCGGACCGTCAGGATCGGCGGCCAGGTGCAAGGCCGTGAGCAGCCCCGAAAACCCGGCTCCGATCACCGCAACTGTGGGCCGCTGGCTCATGAATCTAAACTCCAAACGAGTAGGTCGGCTAAATTCCTATCACTTTTATGGAGATTAAAACGACAGAAAATCTGCATTCGAACGCAGATCGGATGAGACGGCTGTGGAAACTCGCGCTAAAACTTGACGCCTGCGTCATCTTTGGCTTGAGACCTCGGACGCAATCGGACTTGAGGAGGAACTGATGAGCGACGGCAATATCGATCTGTCCAATGACGCCCGCGCCCGGGCCTATTCGACTCCGCTTGATCAGTTGAATCCCGGCGACCCGACCCTCTTCCGGACCGACGCCCACTGGCCGGTGCTTGAGCGCCTGCGCAAGGAAGACCCGGTCCACTACACCGCCGAGAGCGAATACGGCCCGTACTGGTCGATCACCAAGTACAACGACATCATGGCGGTCGACACGAACCACCAGGTGTTCTCGTCGGAAGGCGGCATCACCATCGCCACCCAGGACGGCGATGAGGGGCCCCTGCCCATGTTCATCGCCATGGACCCGCCCAAGCACGACGTTCAACGCAAGACCGTCAGCCCGGCCGTCGCTCCGGCGAACCTGGCGATCCTCGGCCCGCTGATCCGTGAACGCGCCGCCAAGATCCTCGACGGCCTGCCGATCGGCGAGGAGTTCGACTGGGTCGACAAGGTCTCGATGGAACTGACGGCCATGACCCTGGCCACCCTCTTCGACATGCCGCAGGAAGACCGCCGCAAGCTGACCTACTGGTCGGACGTGGTCACCGCTATTCCAGGCAAGGGCCTGATCGACACCATCGAACAGAAGATGGCGATCTTCGTCGAGTACCACGCCTACTTCACCGAGCTGTGGAACCAGCGCGTCAACGCGCCTCCCGGCGGCGACCTGATCTCGATGCTGGCCCACGGCCCCGAAACCCGGGACATGTCGCCGCGCGAGTACTTCGGCAACATCGTGCTGCTGACCGTCGGCGGCAACGACACCACCCGCAACACCATCACCGGCTCGGTCCTGGCGCTGAACCAGAACCCCGACCAGTACCAGAAGCTGCGCGACAATCCGGACCTGATCCCGTCGATGGTTTCCGAGACCATCCGCTGGCAGACGCCGCTGGCGCACATGCGCCGCATCGCGACCCAGGACTACGAGCTGGGCGGCAAGACCATCAAGAAGGGCGACAAGGTCGTCATGTGGTACGTCTCGGGCAACCGCGACGAGGAAGTCATCGAGCGGCCGAACGACTACATCATCGATCGCGCCCGCCCGCGGAACCACATGTCCTTCGGCTTCGGCATCCACCGCTGCGTGGGCAACCGCCTGGCCGAACTGCAGCTGCAAATCATCTGGGAAGAAATCCTCAAGCGCTTCCCGGAGATCAAGGTCGTGGCCGAACCGGTCCGCACCTACTCCAGCTTCGTGAAGGGCTACGAGTCGATGAAGGTGATCATTCCGAAGCGCGCCTGACCGCTTTCGTCGCTTGACGTTTGGAGAGCCTAGGCCCCGCGCCTAGGCTCTCTTCGTATGAAGACCCTGCCTTTCGACCCGACCGACATCGGCGCCGTCGTCGACGCCATGTACGCCATGATCTCCGGCCCCCAGGGTCCCCGCGACTGGGTGCTGCAGGCCGAGATCTTCCATCCCGACGCCCGCCAGATGCGCACCTGGGTCGCCGAGGACAACCGCCCGCACATCAAGATCATGGACCCGGCCGCCTATCAGGCGGACGTCGAACCGTTCTTCGCGGCCCACGACTTCTACGAGGTCGAGATCGCCCGCCGCATCGACGTGTTCGGCAACATGGCCCAGGTCTGGAGCGCCTACGAGGCGCGTACAGAGCCAGGCGAGGCTCCGCCCGAGCGGCGCGGGATCAACTCCATCCAGCTGTTCTGCGAGGCCGACGGCCGCTGGCGCATCGTCTCGATGATCTGGGACAACGAACGCCCTGGACTTGCCCTTCCGTCATTCGGGTAGACACTCGCCTCCAAAGAGGGAGGCGGCCATGTCCGAGCCGTTCGACATCGAAGCCCACGTCCAGCGGCTGACCGACGACGGCTACACGGTCATCGAGGACTTCGCCGACGCCGGCGCCTTGGCCGCCGCGCGCACCGCGCTCGGCCCTCACCTCGGCTCGCACCATGGTCGCAACGCCTTCGAGGGTTTTTCAACCGAGCGCGTCTACACCCTGGTCGCCCGCGGCCAGGTGTTCGAGCACCTGACCGCCGAGCCTCGCCTCCTGGCCCTGCTCGACCGCTTTCTCCAGCCCGGCTACCTGCTGACCGCCAGCCAGGCGATCTGCATCTATCCGGGCGAAGCAGCGCAGCAGCTCCACTTCGACGACGGCTTCTACCGCCAGCCGCGGCCGCGCCCGGCCATCAGCCTTTCGCTGATCGGCGCCATCGACGCCTTCACCGACACCAACGGCGCGACCGACATCATCCCCGGCAGCCACCGCTGGAGCGACGCCGACATCGCCGCCCTCTCGCCGGAGAAGGCGCTGTCGATGCTGAGGCCCGTGGTCATGCCGGCGGGCGGCGCCATGGTCTTCCAGGGAACGCTCCTGCACCGCGGCGGGGCCAACCGTTCAAACGCACCGCGGCTGGCCTTCACCAACCAATACTGCGAGCCCTGGGGCCGCACGCAGGAGAACTTCTACCTCGGCGTCCCGCGCGAACGCGTGCAGGCGATGTCGCCGCGCCTGCAGGACCTGCTCGGCTACAACATCTGGCCGCCGTTCATGGGTCAGGTCACCGGGTCGCACCCGCTCAAGAGCCTCGAGGATGGCTGGGTCGCGCCGGTGGAGCGCCAGACGCCCTAGAGCGTGACAGCTTCAAGTGGAAGCCGGTTGAAGCGACCGTCACGCTCTAAACATTTGAAGATAGACCCTTTTATCCCGGCTCAAGCGAATTCGCTTGAGCCGGAAAGGGTCTAGCCCAGGTTGCGCCGATAGAGCGCGTTCAGCCGTTCCCAGTGCCGCTCGGCCCCCTGCTTCTGGTAGAGCGCGCGCTGCGGGAAGGTGAAGCCGTGTTCGGCGCCGGGATAGATCTCCACTTCGGCCCGCGCCCCGTCCGCCGCCAGCGCTTCACTCAGCGCCCGCACCGTCTCGAGCGGCGCCCAGCGGTCGGTCTCGGCGCAGGCGAAGTAAAGCTCGGCCTCGCTCTTGCGCGCCGCCAGGTGCGGGCTGTCGTCGGCCTCGGTGACCAGATAGGTGCCGTGGATCGAGGCCGCCGCCTTCACCTGCGGCACGCGCACCGCCGCGTTGATCGCGAACTGGCCGCTCATGCAGTAGCCAACCGTGCCGATGCGGCTGGCGTCGGCGCCGCCCTGGCCGGACGCGAACGCGACCAGCGCCTCGACGTCGTCCATCACCATCGGGATGGTGAGCTCGTTCATCAGCCCCATCATCCGCTCGCGCAGAGCGTCGTCCATCGCCCCGCCCGCCGGAACCAGCTCCAACACGCCGGCGCGATAGTAGAGGTTAGGCAGCATGACGTAGTAGCCGGCGCTCGCCAGCCGCCGGGCCATATCGCGCAGCTCCTCGCGGATGCCCGGTGCGTCCATAAGGAACAGGACCAGCGGATGCGGTCCGTCGCGCTCGGGATGGACGATGAAGGTCGTGCTCGTCCCCTCGCTCAGCGCGACCTCTAGAGTTTGCTCGATCATTTCGCCCCTTCCCTCGGCATCAGTACGCAAGCCCGCGCCAGCGACACCCGCGTCAGCTCTCGGCGCCGCAGGAACACCGCCATCGCGTCGGTGGTCGGATCACGCGACACCTGCCATTCGCCGAGATCCCGATAGCGGGTCATCAGCAGCAGCCGGCGCGCCCCGGCCTCGCGGTCGGCCTCGTCCTCCTCGGCCAGGAATAGACCGAAGATCTTGGTCTCGAACCGCGCCTCGAAGTCAGGCCAGGCCTCGCCCGACAGCCGCACGAACTCCTCGACCGCGCCGCCGTCGATCGTGAACCAGTTGTGGACGTAGATCCCGCCCGCCTCCGGCGGCGCCTCGCCCTCCGGCCGCAAGGTCGGCGTCAAGCGGACCCGGTCGCTGGCCACGATCCCTGGCGTGAACGACACCCGCGTCCCGGCCGCCGCCAAAACCAGCGCTTGATCCGAGGCGAACCCCAGCAGCGGCGCGAACACCGCCCGCACGCCGGCCGAGCCGTAGAGGTGGTCGGCCACCACCCGCTGGGCCGTGCGTTCGCGCCCCAGCGTCAGCTGAAAGTAATCGTATTCCAAAGGCTTAGCCCTAGTAGTTGACGCGCGTCGAGATCGCGCCGTCGACCAGCATGTTGATCCCGGTCGTGAACGCCGAGCGCGGACTGGCCAGGAACACCGTCGCCGCCGCCACTTCCTCGGGCGTGGCCATCCGGCCGGTCGGGTTGCGCTTGATCATCTGGTCGAAGAAGCCCGGCATCCCGGCCTTCACGTTGCCCCAGACGCCGCCCTCGAAGAACACGGTGCCCGGCGAAACGACGTTGGCGCGGATGTGCTTGGCCGCATTCTCGCGCGCCAGGCCTTTGGCGTAGTGGATCAGCGCCGCCTTCATCGCCCCATAGGACGAAGCGTTCGAGGCCTCGGCCGCCGACACCGACGAGGTGATCAGGAACGCCGCATCGCCGTGCGTCTCGCCGGCCTTTTCCAGGAACGGCCGCGCCGCCTCGAAGGTGCGCACCGCGCCCAGGATGTCGATCTCGAACATCGCGCGCCAGTCGTCCTCGCCCGCGCCCTGGACCAGCGCACTGGCGTTGGAGACCATCACATCGATGCCGCCCAGCGTCTCGCCGGCTTGCGCGACAAAGGCGCGGATCGCTGGGCCGTCGGCAATGTCGACCGCCTGGCCCCAGGCGTTGACGCCCTTCGCCTTCAGCGCCTTGACCGCGTCGGCGACCTGTTCGGCGTTCCGCGCGCAGATCGCGACGTCGGCGCCCTCGTCGGCCAGCAAATCGGCGATCGCCCGCCCGATGCCGCGCGATCCACCGGTGACGACCGCCTTCTTGCCCTTCAAACCCAGATCCATGTCCCGCTCCCTTGTTCGTTGGACGATGTTCTAACCCGAAGCTGCGACGCTTGCGCAGACTTGACAGAAGGTCTCGCCCGACAATTTGTGAGCCCATGCTCACGACGCCCACCTCGACCAAGGACAAGCTGGTGCGCGCGGCCCTGGAAATCGGCGCGCAGGACGGCCTGGAATCCGCCACCACCGCGGCCATCGCCGCGCGCGCCGGCGTCGCCGAAGGCACGCTCTACCGGCATTTCCCGTCCAAGGACGACCTGCTCATCGAAGTCTATCGCGGCATCAAGCGGCGCATCTTCGAGGCCATCATCGACGGCGAGGACAGCGACGAAGCCCCCGACGCCCGCCTCAAGCGCGTGTGGCGACGGCTCTACGAGGCCTATCGCGCCGATACCAAGGCCTTCATGTTCGGCCAGCGCTTCGCTGAATCCGCGCTCTCCAAGCGCGAGGGCGGCGCCGCCCACGAGCAGATCTCCACCGCGGTCGGCCGCCTGCGCCGGGACGGGATCGAGCGGGGCCTCTTCAAGGACCTGCCCAGCGATCTCCTGGCCAGCCTGTTCTTTGCTCCGGTCGGCTACATGCTGAAGTCCGAGCTCAACGGCCGCACCTGGACCGACGCCGAGCTCGACGCCGCGGCCGAGGCGGTGCTGGACTCCATTCGGGCCTAAGAGCCTGCACCGGGCGGCATGTTCACCCAAAGCGGCATGCTGAAGTCGAGGAAGATCGCCTCCCCCTCCAGGCGGTTCCTGGCCTCGAACTCCTTCATCGCGTGAAGCCGCAAGGTCGCCGGCGCCTTGCCGAACAGCATGAAGTTGTAGGCCCCGGTGACGCCGAGGGCGGCGACCCGCCCCTTGAAGGATCCAAGCCGAGCACCTGCCCCGGAGTCCCCGCTGACCTGCTCGAAGTAGTAGCCCTGCACGCCAGCCGACCAGGTCTTGTTGAACTTTTTCTCCACCGCCGCCTCGGCGTGGAACTCGGTGCCGGTCTCATAGCTGGTGTAGTCGTTCTCACCGTTGAAGGTGAAGCCGGCCTTGCCCGAGACGTCCCAACCGGCCTCCTCGTCCAGATAGGTCGCGGCCAGCGACACGTCGCCCGCCCACCGATGGAACGCCAGGTTGGCCAACTTATCCTTGCGATACTGGCCGACCGGAATGTTGATCAGGGTGCTGGCCGCGATGTGGGTCTTGCCGCTCTTCCAGCCCCAGATCGCCGTCACCAGCGGATCGCCCATCACGAAGGCGGAGTCGCTTTTGCTGCGCTCGATCTGTCGTCCGCCCGGCCCGGTCAGGGTCCCCGAGACCTCGACATCCGGGCCGCCGATCGGCAGCGCCAATCCCACCGCCAGGGTTCCGCCGGCTAGGTCCGTCGTCGGCACCCACAGAACGGTGGCGAAGTTCGCATTGACCGTGGCCTCCAGCCCCGCAACGACGTTGCCGCCGATCACGAACTCACGCTCGGCGCTGGCTTCGCCGCTATAGTAGTATTGCGTATCGAGCAGGAACACGCCCTCGATCGGCGGCACGATCGCCGCCCCCGGTCCGCCCGACCCCAGCAGATAGACACTCGCGCCGCCCTCCGAGGCCTCGGCATGACCAGCCACGAACGCCAGCGCAGCGCCGCCCGCGGCGGCGGCGATCCACCGCGCCCTCGTCCTCTTGGAATTGCCCATCGCGACTTCCCCTCGTGGCGGCGATCCTGGGCGGTGATCGTGGCGGCGGGGTCCGACGGCGACCATGAGGTGAAACCCGCGGTTGCGCCTTGGCAGACCAATGAAGCGTCGATGATCGCCGCGCGAACTAAAGCGCCTTTTCCAGCACGATGAACTCAAGGTCGTCGCGCGCCGGCCGGCCAAAGCGAGCGTCGGCGTAGGGGAACGGCCGCGTCTCACCGGTGCGGGCATAGCCGCGCCGCTCGTACCAGGCGATCAGGGTGTCGCGGATCTGGATCACCGTCATCCGCACGCGCAGCGCGCCCAGCTCGCGGACGTGGGCTTCGGCCGCCGCCAGCATGGTCCGGCCCAGCTGGCGGTCCTGCAGATCGGGCCGCACCGTCAGCATGCCCAGGTACCAGGCCCCGCCCTCGGTCGGTTCCAGCCAGACGCAGCCCAGCAGCGGCCCGTCGGGCTCGTCGCGCAAGGTCATCACCACCGCCTGCGGGTCGGCCGCGAGGTCCCTGGCCAGGGTCTGCGCGTCGGTGCGCTGGCCGCCCAGGTAGTCGGCCTCGGTGGTCCAGCCCTGGCGCGAGCTCTCGCCCCGATAGGCGGAGTTCACCAACGCGGCGATGACGGGCAATTCAGACGGATCGGCCGGAGAAAAACGCATGGCTCCGGTAATCCATAAGCTACGCGACCCCGCCAGCCCAAAATTCGCCGCTCCCTGGAACGCCTGCCATCGCTTGACGCTTTTGGCGCCAGCGCCTAAATGTCGGCTTGTGAGTGAGCGCTCACATTCCCCACATTCCTTCCTGCGGAGTTCCCCATGATCCGTCGCCAAATCGGCCGCACCGGCCGTGACGTGAATGCTATCGGCCTGGGCTGCATGGGCATGTCGATCGCCTATGGCGAGCCGATGAATGAAGCCGACGCCGTCAAGCTGCTGCACGAGGCGCTGGACCTCGGCGTCGACCACTTCGACACGGCCGAGCTCTACGGCTTCGGCGCCAATGAGACCCTGCTGGGCGCGGCCTTCCACGACCGCCGCGACAAGGCGTTCATCGCCACCAAGTTCGGCCCGACGGTCGATCTCGCCACCCGCACGATCACCGGCGTCGACGGCTCTGAGGCGAATATGCGCCGCGCCATCGAACAATCCCTTGGCTTCCTGAAGACCGACCACGTCGACCTCTACTACCTGCACCGCAAGGACCAGAGCCGGCCGATCGAGGAGACGGTCGAGGCCATGGCCAAGCTGGTCAAGGAAGGGAAAATCGGAGCCATCGGCCTCTCCGAGGTCAGCGCCGAGACCCTGCGCCGCGCCCAGGCGGTGCACCCGATCGCCGCCGTCCAGTCGGAGTACTCGATCTTCAGCCGCGACATCGAACAGGACGTGCTGCCGCTCTGCCAGGAAACCGGCGTCACGCTCGTCGCCTATTCCCCGCTCGGCCGCGGCATGCTGACCGGCGCGTTCACCCGCGATCATCGTCCGCAGGGCGGCGACTACCGCTCGGTCCAGTCGCCGCGCTTCCAAGGCGAGGCCTTCGAGGCCAACCTGGCCCTGGTCGAGGAGATCGAGAAGATCGGCAAGGCCCGCGGCGCAGCCGCCTCGCAGGTCGCCCTGGCCTGGGTGCTGGCCGCCTACCCGAACGTGGTCGCCATTCCCGGCACCACGCGGCTGGCCAACCTGAAGTCCAACCTCGGCGCTGCCGACGTCGGCCTGACCGCGGCCGAGACCGCCAGCCTCGACGCGCTGGCCGCCAAGGTCGCCGGCATGCGCTACGACGAACGGGCCATGACCATGGTCAACGCCTGACCCGGGCTCGCCTCCGCCCTCTCGGGCGGAGGCGTCCTCATCAGAGCGCTTCCGGCTCCAGCCCCGGCGGGGTCGGCGGCAGCGGCGGGTGCTTTTCGATCTTCGGCAGGAACGCCGCCAATAGGCCAATGGCCGGCAGGAAGGCGCACAGCCGGTAGACCGTCTCAATGCCGGTCTTGTCGGCCAGCACGCCGAGGATAGCCGCGCCCAGCCCGCCCATCCCGAACGAGAACCCGAACAGCAGCCCCGACATCATCCCGACCTTGCCGGGCGCCAACTCCTGGGCGAACACCACGATCGCCGGGAACGCCGAGGCCAGGATCAGGCCGATGATCACCACCAGCGGCCCGGTCCAGAACGCGCCTGCAAAGGGCAGCAGCAGGCTGAACGGCAGCACGCCCAGGATCGAGAACCAGATCACGTACTTGCGCCCGAACCGGTCGCCCAGCGGGCCGCCGGCCACCGTCCCGGCCGCCACCGCGCCCAGGAACAGGAACAGGTGCATCTGCGCGCCCTGCACCGAGGAGCCGAACTTCTCCATCATGTAGAAGGTCAGGTAGTTAGTCAGGCTGGCCAGGTAGACGTACTTCGAGAAGATCAGGGCCAGCAGGATCGAGATCCCGGTGACCACTTGGCGGCTCGGCGGCGCGATCGGCTGCGGGCCCTTAGCCGCCGCGCGCATCCGCGCCAGGCCTTGGGTGCGATACCAGCCAGCCACGTTCCACAGGATGCCGCCGGCCAGCAGCGCCAGCAGCGCGAAGAACATCAGGCTCGACTGCCCCCAGCGCACGACGACGACCGCCGCCGCCAGCGGTCCCAGCGCCGAGCCGGCGTTGCCGCCGACCTGGAACAGCGACTGCGCCAGGCCATGCCGCCCGCCCGCCGCCATCCGCGCCACGCGGCTGCTCTCCGGGTGGAAGACCGACGAGCCCATGCCCAGCAGGCAGGCCCCGATCACCACCAGGCCGTAGGTGTGCGCCACCGACAGCACCGCCAACCCGGCCAGCGAGAACAGCGTCCCGAACGGCAGCGCCATCGGCGTCGGCCGCTTGTCGGCATAGAGCCCGATCATCGGCTGCAGGATCGAGGCGGTCACCTGATAGGCCAAGGTTACGATCCCGATCTGTCCGAAGGTGAGCCCCAGCTCGGCCTTGAGGTTCGGATAGATGGCCGGGAGCAGCGCCTGCATCATGTCGTTGAGCAGGTGGCAGAAGCTGATCGCCAGGATCACTCCAAATGCCGTCTCGCTCGTCGCCTGAACCTGCTTGTTCGCCGTGATCGTCCGTCCGCCCATCTGAGCTGCTCCATACTTCGAGGCGCCCGGATAGGCGCTTCGCCGCGCGCCCGCATTCCTGTATGGGTCTTTCAGTTTCGCGAGTGGGACACATGATCGACTGGATCAATCCGGACGACGTCGAGGACACACCTCGCCCGGTCGTGGCCATCGCCAACGACTACCCGCCGCATCACGAATTGAACTGGCACCGCCACCGCCGCGGCCAGCTGCTCTATGCGGCCCGGGGCGTGGTCGTCGTCTCAACGCCCAACGGGGCCTGGGTGGCGCCGCCCGAACGCGCGGTCTGGACCCCGCCCGGCGTCGAGCATGCGGTGAAGATGGTCGGCTCGGTCAGCACCCGCGGCATCCTGATCGAACCCGGCGGCTGCCCGGGCTTTGGCGACGCCAGCCGGGTCATCGAGGTTTCGCCCCTGCTCCGCAGCCTGCTGCTGGCGGCCAGCGAACTACCGCGCGAGTACGACCGGGCGGGCCGCGACGGCCTAGTCATCGACCTGCTGCTGGTCGAGCTCTCCCGTGCGCCGGTGATCCCGCTGGCCGCGCCGTTCCCGCAGAGCCCGGCGCTGGCCGCCAAGTGCCGCGCCTTCCTCGAGGCGCCCAGCCCGCACGACACCATCGACCGCTGGGCAGACGACCTCGGCATGGGCCGGCGCGCCTTCACTCGCGCGTTCCGACGCGAGACGGGGATGAGCTTCGCCGAGTGGCGCCAACAGGCCTGCGTGCTGATCGCCCTGCCCCGTCTGGCGGCCGGCGAACAGGTCACCGCGATCGCCCTCGACCTCGGCTACGAAAGCCCCGCCGCCTTCGCCACCATGTTCAAGCGCCTGCTCGGCGTCGCGCCGAGCCGATATCAGGGGTGAAGCTCAAAGGTGCTCCCCCTCTGGGGGAGCTGTCAGCAAAGCTGACTGAGGAGGACTTTGACTCCCGCCCAAGCAGAGCAGTCCCCCTCCGTCGCGCTACGCGCGCCACCTCCCCCACGGGGGGAGGAACTAGACGCTCAAATCCGCGCCTCGATCCAACTGACGATGTCGCCCAGCACGCCCTCCTTGCCGACGTCGGCCAGCAGGTCGTGATAGTGGCCCTCGTACAGCTTCAGCGTTTTGTCCTTCGACCCGGCGTGGTCGTAGAAGAACTGACTGCCCTTCGGCAGGGTCGCCTTGTCCTCGGTGCCATGCAGGATCAGCACCGGCAGGGTGATGGTCGGGATCTCCTTGGTCAGCCGCTCGTCGGCCCGCTGCAGCGCCGCCACCGTGATGCTCGGCTGGGTCTCGTCGTGGATCAGCGGATCCTCGTTCATCGCCTTGACCACCGCCGGATCGCGCGAGAAGTCGACGTTCTTCAGCTTCAGGATCGGAATGTCAGGCGCCACGTGGCTGACGCCCTTGATCACCTGCAGGGCGATGTCCGGGGCCGGCACCCGGAAGGCGAAACTCTCGCAGACCAGCCCGGCGATGTCGGCCTGATGGTCCAGGGCGTAGGTGCTGGCGATCACGCCGCCGGCGCTGTGGCCCAGCACATAGACCGGCAGGCCCGGATCACGCGCCTTGGCGATGCCGACCACCTGCACCAGGTCGCCGACGTACTCGTTCACGTGCTCAACGTGGAACCGCTCGCCTTCCGAAAGGCCGCGACCGCGATAGTCATGCGCGTAGACGGCGAAGCCCCTGGCCGCCAGCTGCTCGGCGACCCACACGTACTGGCCGCTGTGCGAGTTGAACCCGTGGCTGATGACCACGATCGCCTTGGGCGCGCCGGCCGGCCGCCACGAGCGCATGAAGATCTTGAGGCCGCCGGCCCCTTCGAAAGTTTCTTCCTTCGGAACCTGGCCCATTGCGCCCTCGCTGAGTTGAGGGGCGCAACCTAACCTCGAAACAGCGAACGCCGCTATCCGAAAGAACCTGGAGTTCGGCTATGCGCCGAACGTGCCTGCATAGCGTTCACGCAACAGGTTCTTCTGCACCTTGCCCATCGCATTGCGCGGCAGTTCGTCGACGAAGAACACCTTCTTGGGCGTCTTGAACGCGGCCAGTTGCTCGCGCAGCGCGGCGATCATCGCGCCCTCGTCGCCGCTGCCGATCACCACCGCCGCCACCGCCTCGCCGAAGTCAGGATGCGGCAGGCCGATCACCGCGCTCTCGGTGACCCCGTCCATCTCGTCGAGGATCAGCTCGATCTCCTTGGGATAGACGTTGAAGCCGCCGGAAATAATCAGGTCCTTGGCCCGGCCGCTGATCCACACCCGCCCGTCCGCGTCCTGGCGCCCCACGTCGCCGGTGATGAAGAAGCCGTCGTCCGTGAACTCCTGGGCGGTCTTCTCCGGCATCTGCCAGTAACCGCCGAATACGCTGGGCCCCTTGATCTCGATGGTCCCGGTCGCCTCGCCGCCGCCGATGCGCAGCTCCACGCCGGGCAACGGATAGCCGACGCTGCCGGCGATCCGCTCGCCTTCCAACGGGTTGGAGGTGATGATCACCGCCTCGCTCATCCCATAGCGCTCCAGGATCCGCTGGCCGGTCCGCGCCTCGAACTCGACGAAGGTCGATTCCAGCAGCGGCGCCGAGCCGCTGATAAACACCCGCATGTGCGCCGCCGCCTCTCGCGTGAAGCCCGGATTGGCCAGCAGCCGGGTGTAGAAGGTCGGCACCCCCATCATCACGGTCGACTTCGGCAGCCCGGCCAGCACCTGAGCGTCGTCGTACTTGGCCAGCCACACCATCGGCGCGCCCGACAGGAACGCGCAGTGCAGCGCCACGAACAGGCCATGCACATGGAAGATCGGCAGCGCATGCAGCAGCACGTCGCTTTCCGAGAATCCCCAGGCCGCGTGCAGCGCCTGGGCATTAGCCGCCAGGTTCCCGTGGCTCAGCATCGCGCCCTTCGAGCGCCCAGTCGTGCCCGAGGTGTAGATGATCGAGGCGAGGTCATCCTCGCTCCGCGCCAGCGTTTCGAGCAGCGGCTCGCGGCTGCGCGCATCGGCGACCAGCTCGACCGCGTCCTCGACGAACAGCACCGGCTGAGCGTCGTCCATGAAGTAGTCGATCTCGGCCTCGGTATAGGCGGTGTTCAACGGCAAGAAGACCGCCCCCACCTTCAAGGTCGCCAGGTAGACGACCACCGCCTCGACGCTCTTCTCCGACTGCAGCGCCACCCGGTCGCCGGGCTCGACCTCATACTCGACCAGCAGCGCCGCCGTCCGCGCCACGTCGTCCTCCAGCGCCCCGTACGAAATCGCGCGCCCATCCGGCAGCAGGAACGCCGGCTTGGACCGATCAGCAGGGAAACGCGAAGCAAGCAGCTCGTAGAGGTTCATACGTCCTGCCTAACCGATCCTCGCCAGCCCCGGAACTCCTCTCCCGCAAAGTCAGCAGAACGCCGCTTCGCGCCGTCTCCCCTCACCCTACCTCTCCCCTCAAGCGGGGAGAGGAGAAGGGAGGCCGACGCATTCCCTCTCCCCCGCGGGGGAGAGGGTTAGGGTGAGGGGCTACACGCCATGCGCCATCGCAGCGTCGGCAGAAGAGCGTCCCCTACAGCGGCAGCGCCGTCGTGAACTTGATCTGCTCCATCGCGAAGGCCGAGCTCACGTCGTTCAGCGGCGCCGCGGCGATCAGGCGCTTGTAGAACCGGTCATAGGCGGCGATGTCCGAGACCACGACCTTCAGCAGGTAGTCCGTCTCCCCCGCCAGCCGGTAGATCTCCACCACCTCGGGCAGGGCCGAAGCGCCCTTGGCGAACTGGGCCAGCCAGGCCTCATCGTGGCGGTTGGTCTTCAGCGAGACGAACACCACCAGCCCCAGGTCCAGCTTCTCGCGGTTCAGCAGCGCCACCTTGCGGTCGATCACCCCCTCGTCGGTCAACCGCTTGACCCGCTTCCAGCAGGGCGTCTGCGACAGCCCCACGCGCTCGGCCAGCTCAGCCACCGGGATCGTAGCGTCCGCCTGCAGCTCACGCAGGATTCGCCGATCCGTCGGGTCCAGGAGAACACCACCCACGACTTTCACCCCCTCGAAAGAACAATTTTCTCCACTTTGAACGAATGGCGACAATTTCGACAACGCCTTTCTCGCCGCCTGGAGCCAACCTTGGGCCTTGGCGCAGGAGAGTTTCATGTTGGACGCGTTCAACCGGCATCCGAGTTCTGTCGGCGAGAGCTACGGCCAGCACCTGGCCCAGGCCTCGGGCTTCGGCATGACCATGATCACTGCCGGCGTCGCCTGCCTGGTGCATGCGGTCTTCCCGTTCCTGTTCGAAAAGACCGCCAGCCTCTGCGTCCAGCGGCTGCACGCCCAGATGGCCGCCCGCGGTCGCCAAGAGGCTCCCGCCCACAAGGCGCTGCGGGCGTGACCCATCTCCCGCTCGCCGCGGGACATGCGCGCCACCCGCTGGTCGGCGGCCTCGCGCTGGGACTGATCGCGCTCTGCGCCCTGATGCTGGGCCGCGCCAGCGGCTTCCCGGCTCCGGTCATCGCCGCCGTGGCCGGCATGGGCCTCGGGCTCGCTGGCTGGTCGACCGCCCTCGGGCCCGCGCTCTGCTGGTGGGCTAAGCCCGGCCTGAAGACCGGCGTCGCCCTGCTGGGCGCCCAGATCGCCTTCGCCGAGCTCGCCGCCCTCGGCCTGCCCGTCGCGCTGGCCAGCGGCGGCGTGGTGATGGCCAGCCTCGGGGCCGGGACCGGCATCGGCCTGCTCGCCGGCCTGCCGCTGGTCGAGGCGCTGATCGCCGCCAGCGCCGTCTCGATCTGCGGCGCTTCGGCCGCCATGGCCGCCTCCAGCGCCCTGCCCGACAGCGACGCCAGCCGTCGCACCACCGCCCTCGTCGTCGTCGGCGTGAACCTGCTCTCGACCATCGCCATGGTCGCCTACCCGCTGATCGCCCGCCACTTCGGGTTCAGCGAGCGCCAGACCGGCGTCTTCCTCGGCCTCTCGATCCACGACGTCGCCCAGGTGGTCGCCGCCGGCCAGTCGGTCTCGCCGGGCGCCGAGGCCTCGGCCGCCCTCTCCAAGCTCTCGCGCATCCTGTGGCTGGGACCAGTGATCGTGGCCGTCGGCCTGTCTATGGGCATGCAGGCGCGTTCCCGCCGTTTCCCGGTCCCGCCGCTGTTCGTCTGGGCCTTCGCCGCCCTGATGGCCGCGCGCAGTTTCGGATTGATCCCAACCGCCCTGCTGCCTGCGCTGGCGCTCGCCTCGCAACTGCTGCTGCTCGGCGGCGTCGCCGCCATCAGCGCCCAGGTCGCCCCGCGCGACTTGCTGCGTATCGAGCACAAGTTGGCCTGGACGCTGGTCGCCGCCACTGGCGTCATCGCCCTGCTCGCCGCCGCAACCAGTCTGACGTTGGTGGGGTAGCCTCTCCCGCCGGCGTTCCCGGACGGGCGCTCCCCCGCGTCCGTCCGGGGCTCCACCTACGACCTGATGTCCCCCCAACAGGGGAGGATCTCAAGCGATCGCCGCCTCCAGCGCGGCGTGCGCCTGTCGCGCCTGGGCCCACAGCTCGGGCTTCACCAGGTCCTCGGGGACGATCTTCTCGGGCCAGTGGGCGACGACCGCCTTGGCCAGGCTGGTCCAGCGCGCCTCGTCCAGGATGAAGCGCGGGTCGATGCCGGCCAGCCCGGGCCCGTCGACCGGAACCCGCAGCCGCAGGCACGCCGGTCCGCCGCCGTTGCGCATGCTCTCGCGCACGTCGACCACCACCGCCCGCGTGATGGGATTGTCCCCCGCCAGCACCGCCTCGACCGCCTTCCAGGCCGCAGCGTTGTCCTTGGCGTCCGATGGCAGGATCAGCGCCATGCCGCCCTCCGGCAGGCTGACCAGCTGCGAATTGAAGAGGTACGACGACACCGCGTCCGCCAGACTAACCCCGAAGGTCTCGACCACGTGCAGGTTCGGCAGCCGCTCGCGCAATTCGCGATACAGCCGCGCCGGATCGGCGAAGGCCTGCGGATGGGCCAGCAGCACGTTGGCGTTGGCGACCGCCACCACGTCGTTGTGGAAGGCACCCGCCTGCACCGCGCCCTCGTTCTGTAGGGCGTAGAAGGTTCGCTCACCCGCCAGCCCGCCCAGCCGCGCGACCGCCTGGCTGGCGCGCTGGCTCTGGCGCTCGGGATACGCCCCGCCGCGGTTCGGCTCGCCGTGCACAAAGACGTTGAGGCCCGGCGCGCCGTGGCTGGCCGCCAGCCGCATGTGGTTGGCCGCACCCTCGTCGCCGAAGTGCCGCGCGCTGGGCAGCGGGCCGTGCACCGCAAAGCGGTCCTCGCTGGCGAACACCCGCTTCAGTAGCGCGAAGGTCTCGTCGCCCTCGAAACTCCGGTGCAGCATCCCGGCCAGGTTGGCGGTCACCAGGTGCACGCGCCCGTCGGCCGTGTCGGGGGCGGCCAGCACGGTCGCCGCATTGGCCCGCCACATGCTGGAGGCCGAGCATGCGGCCCGGAACAGCGCCAGATCCTGCTCGGCCGCTGCGGCCAGCACCTCGTCGTCCGAACCCGCGAACCCAAAGCCGCGCAGCGCCTGCGCCGCCGGCCGCAGCGGCGGCGGCAGGAAGCCCTGGGTCAGGCCGAGCTCCATCATCGTCCGCATCTTGGCCAGCCCCTGCAGGGCCGCAGCGCGCGGATACGAGACCTCGCCGAAGTTCCTTTGGCTGGCGACGTTGCCGACCGAGAGGCCCGCATAGTTGTGCGTCGGCCCGGGCAGTCCGTCGAAGTTGACCTCGATCACGCGGCCAACCCCGTGCCGATGCGGAAGTCCACCTTACCCGCCTCCATGCTCGCGACCGGATAGGCGCAGTAGTCGGCGGCGTAATAGGCGCTGGGGCGATGATTTCCCGATAGGCCTGGCCCGCCGAACGGCGCGGTGGCCGCCGCCCCGGTGGTCGGCCGGTTCCAGTTGACGATCCCAGCCCGCGCCCGGCTCCAGAAGTCGCGATAGCGCGCCTCGTCGTCGCTGAGCAGTCCGGCCGCCAGACCGAACCGCGTGGCGTTGGCCGCCGCGATCGCGCCATCCCAATCGGCCGCCCGGATCACCTGCAGCAGCGGCCCGAAGTTCTCGACGTCAGGCGCCGCCACCCCGGTCACGTCGACCAGGCCTGGCGTCAGGAACGGCTTGCCGTCCTCGATGCGCCGCAGCTCGCGCACCACCTTCCCGCCCAGCCGCGCCTGCGCGGCCAGCAGGTGCTCGGCGCTGGCCATGTCGATCACCGGCCCCATGAACGGTTGCGGCTCGTCGAACGGCGCGCCGACCACGATGCGGTCGATCAGGGCGCTCAGCGCCTCGACCACCCGCTCGCCCGCCGCACCCTGCGGCACGATCAGCCGCCGCGCGCATGAGCAGCGCTGCCCCGCCGACACATAGGCCGACTGCACGATCAGATGCGCGGCGCTCTGCGCATCGGCCACGTCCCAGACCACCAGCGGATTATTGCCGCCCAGTTCCAGGGCGACGATCTTCTGCGGCTGGTCGGCCAGCGCCATATGGATCGCCCGCCCGGCCGCGACGCCGCCGGTGAACAGCACTCCGTCGATCCCGTCATGGGCGACCAGCGCCTTGGCGGTCTCGGCAGCCCCGATCACCACCTGCAGCACCTCGTCAGGCACGCCGGCCTCACGCCACAGATGGGCCAGCAGCAGGCCGCTGGCGGGCGTCTTCTCACTCGGCTTGAACACCACCGCGTTGCCGGCGATCAGCGCCGGGGCGATATGGCCGTTGGGCAGGTGCATCGGAAAATTGAACGGCCCGATCACCGCCAGCACGCCATGCGGCCGGTGCGCCAGCCGCGCGGTCCCGCCGGCGATGTCGCTGCTCCGCTCGCCAGCCCGCTCGGCCTGCGCCTTGATCGAGACCTCGACCTTGCCGGCGACGGTGTCGGCCTCGGTCAGGGTCTCCCAGAACGGCTTGCCGGTCTCCCGGCTCAACAGTCGGGCGATCTCCTCGCGCCGCACCTTGGCCAGTTCGGCGAACCTGCGGGCCACCGCATGTCGCTCTTCCAGCGGGCGGCTCGACCAGGCCTCAAACCCGCGCCGAGCCCGAACCAGCAGAGCGTCCAGCTCGCCGGGCTGCGCCGCCGCGCCGCGCCACACCACCTCGCCGGTGCAGGGGTCGGTGGAGACGATCTCAGAACTCGACATGACGGATGACGTCTCCTGCTTGCACCTTCAGAACGGCCGCCAGCTCGGGACTGATCCGCAGCCCCTCGCCCGACGCCGCAATCCGCCCGCGCGAGGCCCGGAAGCCCTCGACCGCACCGGCGCAGGCCAGCACCTCGACCCCGTCGTCGCACGGCGCGATCTCGCGGATCGTCCCGACCCGGCTGTCGCGGACCGCCTTGAGGCTGTCGATGTCGGCGACCATGGTCGGACCGGCGTCGAAGATGTCGATGCAACCTTCGAACCTGAACCCTTCCTCGGTCAGCAGCGCATGGGCTCGCGCCCCGTCCGGGTGGAACTGCCCGACCGACAGCGCCGCGTCGGTCGGCAGCAGGTTCAGGTACAGCGGATACTTCGGCCCCAGGTCGGCGATGACCTGCTTGCCGGCGCCGACGCTGATCCGGTCGGCCTCCTTGAACTCCAGGCCGTAGAACTTGCGGCCCACCGCTTCCCAGAACGGCGAGCGGCCGTCCGCGTCTTGATAGCCTCGCAGCTCGGACACCACCCGGTCGCCGAACCAGTCGCGATGCTCAGCCATGAACAGGTAGCGCGAGCGCGCCATCAGCCGGCCGCCGGCCAGTCCGCGCAGCCCTGGCCGCACGAACAACCCGCCGACCTCAGCCGACCCGTCATAGTCGTTCACCGGGGTCAGGATGGTGTTCTCCACCACCTTGCCCAGCGCCTGCGAGGTCTGCCGCAGACGTCCGATGCGATAGGAGTAGAACGGCCAGTCGCCGCCTACGCTCGGGAAAATACAGCCCGTGCCCACCACCTCGCCGCCCGCTTCCCCGCCAGCTTCCATGACCAGCAGGATCTGGCTGCCGGCCTTGCGGTTTCCAGCCAGCGCATCGGCGCTGGCGTTGAGCAAGCCCAGCAGGCGTTCGCGACAAGGCGGCAAATTGGTCATGCCCAGCCCGGCGCTCAGCGCCAGGGCATGCAGGGACTCAAGGTCGGTGAGGGCGGCCGGGCGGATAACGACGCCGGTGCTAATCATGGCATCCTCCGCAGAAATGATCGAAGCCTTAGACGCTTATTGTGCTAGGGATTCCTCGAAATGGGCGGCGGAAGACCAGGTCTTGCTCCGCAGATACTGCGGCGGGAACAGGCCTTGGACGGATATCCTTCGCTCGACCGGATCGACCTCAAGATCCTGGCGAATCTGCAGGCCGACGGCCGCATCACCAACCAGGCCCTGGCCGACAAGGTCGCCCTCTCGCCCAGCGCCTGCCTGGCCCGCGTGCGCCGCCTGGAGGCCGAGAAGCTGATCCTCGGCTACCACGCCCGCCTCGACATCGAACGCATCCGCCCGACCGTCACGATCTATGGCGAGGTGACGCTCAAGAGCCACCGCCCCGCCGACCTGCTGCACTTCGAAGCCGTGCTCTCCGAGATTCCCGAGGTGGTCGAGGCAGCCCAGGTCTCGGGCCCCTTCGACTACCTGATCAAGGTCGTCTGTCCCGACGTTCGCGCCTGGGGCGAACTGGCCGACCGCCTGCTGCAGGAAGGCCTCGGCGTCGACAAGATCGCCTCCCACATCCTGATGAAGGACGCCAAGCCCTTCACCGGCGCCCCGGTCAGCGCGGGTAAGCGCTGACCCCTACGCGCCAAGCCTGTAGTCTCCCGCCCATGCCCTTCGACACCCACGACCTGCCGCTCTCAACCCATTCCGCCGAAGCGGCGGAGCGCTATCGCAACGGCGTGCGGTTGATCCTGGCCGCCTGGCCCGGCGCCGACGTCGAGCTCGACCTGGCGATCGCCGCCGATCCGGACTTCGCGCTCGCCCACGCCGCCCGCGCCCGCGTCCACGCGCTGAGCGCCCAGCCGCGCCAGGCGCACGAGCGGGTCGCCGCGGCCCGCAGTCTCGCCGCGCGAAACGGGTCCGAGCGCGAGCAGAGCCACATCGAGGTCCTGCACCTCGCCTTCTCCGGTCGCTCGGCGGAAGCCTTGGACGCAGCCCTGGCCCACGCCGACCGCTGGCCGCGCGATGTCCTTGTGCTCGCCATGCCGCTCGGCGCCTTCGGCCTCTTCGCCTTCTCAGGGATGACCGATCACGACCAGGCCCGCGTCGACCTCTGCGCGCGCCACGCCGGTCACTTCGCCGCAGACGATTGGTGGTTTCAGACCAGCCACGGCTGGGCGTTGGCCGAGAACGGCGAGGTCGCCCGCGGCCGCGCCATGATCGAACGCGCCTTCGACCTGCACCGCGCCAACGCCAACACCGTCCACGCCCTGGCCCACGCCATGTTCGAGGGCGGCGCCGGCGGGGACGCCGAGGCCCTGATCACCGAGTGGCTGCCCACCTACGACCGCGCCGGCGTCCTGCACGGCCACCTCGCCTGGCACGCGGCCCTGGTCGCCCTGGAGCGCGGCGACGCCCCCACCGCGCTCGGCATCTATGAGAGCCAAGTCCGCCCCGGCGTCTCCCAGGGCCTGCCGATCAACATCGTCAGCGACGCGGCCTCATTCCTCTGGCGGCTCGACCTCTACGGCCACGGCGCGCCGCAGGCCGGCTGGGACCAGATCGCCCGCTACGCGCGCGAGGCCTATCCCCGCCCTGGCCACGCCTTCGTCGACACGCACCTCGCGCTCATCGAGGCGGCGACCGACGGCGGCAAGGCGCTGGATCGCCGCATCGCCAGCCTGGAGGCCGGTCAAGGCGGCGTCGCCCTGGCCGAAGTGGTCCCGGCCATCGGCCGCGCCGCCCGCGCCTTCGCTCAGGCCGACTACGACGCTTGCGTCCGCACGCTCGAACCCATGGCCGACGCCGTCGTGCGCATCGGCGGCAGCGGCGCACAGCGCGAAGTGATCGAGGACACCTTGCTGGTGGCGCTGATGCGGGCCGGCGCGACGGACAAGGCCCAGGCCCTGCTGGAACGCCGGCTGCACCGCCGTCCCTCCCCGCGCGACGCCGCCTGGCTGACCGCGCTCTAGGCGTCGACCATCGCATGGATGTTGTTCAGCACTGGCGCAAGTACGCCCTCGTCGCGCTTGGCCTCGCGCCCCTGGGCTGCGCAACCACGAGCCAACTTGTTCCGCTCGGCTACACCTTCCACGATGAGCCCGCGCAGAAGCGGATCGAAATTCGCTACCGCAACACCACGCCACGGGGCCTATGCCTACTGCCGGAGCATTGGCCCAATAAAGGCGGCAAGATCGACCAAGACGGAGATGCCGCCTTCCTGATCGTCGAGGGGCGCAGGTTTCCCCTCCAAGCGTTCAACACCGGCTACTGCCCTCAAGGCTGTGCGACGTACGTGGCCCCTGGACAGGAGATTGGGGGCTTTCTCTCATATCGCGATTTTGGCCTGCCGGCGGAGTTGGAAGGCGCCCAGAAAACGCTCGAGTTCACCGCCCGCGGCTTCTACTGCCCTCCTCGGAATGGCCGCTGAGCCCGATTGACCCGTCGCCGCCCCCCGCTCCACTGTGATCAGAGACTTGTTCGGAGGCGACCTGTGCTGACTGGATCATGCCTATGCGGCCGGCTGGCCTACGAGGCCGACGCTGAAATCGACGGCGTCATCCACTGCCATTGCGAGACCTGCCGCAAGGCCCATGGCGCGGCCTTCTCCAGCCTGGCTGCGGTTCCGCGCGAGCGGTTCCGATGGATCAGCGGCGAGGAAGTCCGCAAGTCCTTCGAGTCCTCGCCCGGCAAGCTGCGGCACTTCTGCTCGGAGTGCGGGTCCCAGCTTGTGGCCGAACGCACGGGCGCGCCGAACATCATGCTCCGGCTGGGCGGCCTCGACACTCCGATCCAGGCCAAGCGCCAGTGGCACATTTGGCGCTCGGACGGCGCCAGCTGGTATGATCCCAGCGTCGTGCTCCCAGAGCTCCCGGAAGGCTTTGTCGCGGCAAAATAGCGCCCGCTAGTCAGCCTCAAGCCGCCGCCGCAAATCCTCCGCCGTGGTCGACGCAAGCGCTCCACCCCTGAAAAACGGGTCCGCGGTGACTTCGCGCGCGACCCAGTCCGGGAGGCCGATCCTTTCGGCGTCGTCGAGGGTCTCGGCTTCCACTTCGCTCAGGATCAGTCCCGACAACGCGCCGTCGAACACGTCGACGCTGAAGGTCCAGGCCGCCCACGGCACGCTGTAGCGGCGCTTGCGCACCACAGCGCCCGGAAGAGCCGCCAGCACGGCGTGTTCCTGCGCCGTGAGATAGAGGTTGGTGATCGGCCCGCCCCACGCCTGCTCGGACGGGTACTTCTTGCACAGCTTGAACTCGGGACTGCGGCCGTCCGCATGCGTGATCGCCCGCAGGCGCATTCGCGTGCCTGACAGATAGATGTCCTCGATCACTCGCATCCGCGCGGCCGAAAGGTCGGGAGGGTCGAAGACCAGGAACCTCCGCTCGATCTCCATGGCCGCATACTTTGGAATCTGCATCGCCGACGCCCCCGTTCGATCAGCTATTGCTCAGCCGCCAGCAGCCAGACTGGCAGCTCGGCGACCGTCTCGAACCCTAGGCTCTCATAGAGCGGCAGTCCCGCCTCGGTGGCCCCGAGATGGAAGCGCCTCATTCCACGCCGCCGATAGTCGTCGATGACCTGGCTCAGCAGGGCCCGGCCCAGGCCCTTGCGCTGGTGCTGCGGCGGCGTGGCCATCAGCGAAATCGCCCCCGTGTCGCCCGTCGGCGTCACCGAGACCGTGCCCACGGCCCCATCTTCGCCATACCCGACATAGGTCTCGACGCCCGAGGTGGCGGTCATGCCCACATCGATGTACCTGGCGATGATGTCGCGCGGCTCGTCGAACGCGGCGGCGATCAGATCGCCGGCGACAGCGACCACCTGCGGGTCAAGCGCACGGACGACCTGAACCGGGCGACTTGGTTGGACGCGAACGTCCGGGCCAAACACCATGAGCGGCGACGACCCGACCTCCGCAAAGCCCAGCCGCGCCGCCACCGGCGCCAACGCCTGCGCCGCCCGAGGGCTCATCGTCGCGACCAGCGGCCTGGCCCGTTCCCTGGCGCGCGCCACCGCGCGAACCAAAAAGCCCCCGGCGTCGGGATCGGCGCCCAGGATCAATCTGTTGAAATCGGCCAGCGGCTCGTCGGTCAGCCCCTGGACGCAGTTGCGCGTCACGTGCAGTTCGATCCCCGGCGCCGCGATCATCTGGGCGACGAGCGCGCGCACGCAAAGCTCGATCAGTTCTTCGGTCTCGTCCATGCTTCCCCCCGGATCGTCCTACTTGCGCAGGATCTTCTCCATCGCCTTGCCCTTGGCGAGCTCGTCGATGAGCTTATCCAGATAGCGGATCTCGCGCATGGTCGGCTCCTCGATATTCTCCACCCGCACGCCGCAGATCACCCCGGTGATCAGCGCGCGCGCAGGGTTCATCGCCGGAGCCTGGGCGAAGAAGTTCTCGAAACTGGCCTTCATCGGCTCCTCCAGCGAGCCGGCGTCATACCCGGTCAGCCAAGCGATGATCTCGTCGACCTCGGCCTGCGTGCGCCCCTTCCTCTGCGCCTTGGCGACATAGTGCGGGTAAACGCTGGCCACGCTCATGGCGTAGATCCGATGGTTCATGCCGGCCTCCCGAGGAATTCCCACGGTAGCCTAGCGGGTCTCGGACCCGGTTGTCGCGCCCTGGGCAAGACCTCTCGCCTTCGCCCCGCGAATAGGGCACGAAGCGCCGCATGAAGCGCCTCGCCTTTATTGCTCTTTTCGCCGCGGGCGCTTTCTGGGGGTTGGGTTTCCCTCTCGGCAAGCTCGCCCTGCGCGAGACCGACGCCGCCCATATGGTGCTGCTGCGCTTCGCAGTCGCGGCCCTGGCCGCCGCCCCGTTCGCATTTCGCGACGCCCAGACCCGGGCGCTGTTCCGTTCGCCGCCGGTGCTCGCGGCCGGCGCGCTCTATGGCGTCGCCTTCATGGTCCAGTTCGAGGGCCTGGCCCATGTCAGCGTCACCCTGGCGGCGCTGCTGGTCGGGGCCATGCCGGCCCTGATCGCGGTCTCGGCCCGACTGCTGGGCGAAAAGGTCAGCCGCGCCTCCTGGGCCGGGGTCGCGGCCGCCACGCTCGGCGCGGCGCTGATCGCCGGCAAGCCGGACGCCGGCTCCTCGCCGTTCGGCGTCGCCCTGTCGCTGATCGCCCTGCTGATCTTCCTGGCCTGGCTGCTGGTCCTGCGCCGTGCGCCCAAGACCGCCAGTCCTATGGCGATCCCGGCCGTCACCGTGGTGATCGCCGCCCTGACCATCCTGCCGATCGCGCTCATCATGCACGGCCCGCCCAAGCTCGACCTCAGCGGCCCGGCCTCGGCCGGCATCGTCGGCCAGGGCGTGCTCTCGACCCTGCTCGCCACCGCCGCCTGGCAGTTCGGCTCGGCCCGGGTCGGCGCGGCCAGCGCCGGGGTGTTCATCAACATCGAACCGCTGATGGGCGCCGGCATCGGCGTGGCCCTGTTCGGCGATCAGGTGACCTCCGCCCTCGCTGCCGGCGGCCTGCTGATCATCGCCGGCAGCCTGGCCGTCGTGCTGGGCGAGCGCTCGACGCCGGCCATCGACACCCCGGCCCCGACGCCAGCCTAGTCGGCCAACCCGCCCGCGCCCCAGGCGTCGGCCACCGCCAGCATCTCGCGCCCCTCGGCCATGCCGAGCTTCAGCGCCATCAGGCCGGTCGACGTCCGCTCCATGAAGCCCCATTGCCAGATCGGCTCGGGCTCCACCCCGGTCAGCGCCGCCAGTCGCGCGCAGCGTCGCGCCCCCAACCCAACCGGGTCGCCGGCCAACAGGTCCTGCGCCCACTCGCGCATGGCGATCCCCAGGTCGTAGGCCGGCTCGATGAACAGGCCGTCCGGATCGACGAACTTGAAACCCTCGCCGCCCGGCGCCTGCAGCGCGTTCCAGGCGTGGGCGTCGCCATGCGCCAGCACCGCCCGCGCCGGATCGAACGCCGCCTCGCGCAGGCGCGCATAGCTGATCGCCGTCTCGATGGTTCGCTCCGCGCAGGGCCGCCCCATCTCCTCCCAGGTCTGCGCGATGAACGCCGACAGCGCCCGCGCCTTCTCGGCTCCGGTCTGAAAACCCGCGCCCGCGGGAGGCGCCATCCAGGCCGCCATCAGCGTCTCGCACAGCGCCGCGATCTGGCGGTCAACGCTCCAGCCCATCTGAGCAAGCTGCGGCCCCAGCCGCTCCAGCAACAGCGCCCCGCGCCGCTCGTCGTGCGCGTAAACCTGCGCATAGCCGCGGCCGCCCGCCGCCAGCAGCACCGCCAGTTCCTGCTCGGTCGGATCGCGCCCGGGCGGGACCAGCTTCAGAACCGCCGCCCGTCCGTCCGCCATCCGCGCCTCACGCACCGACGCCTCGCTGCCGCCGCCGAGCGAGCCCCCCAGCGTCAGCTCCCACTCGCGCGCCAGGTCCGCGGCCAATCCTGGCAGCGCCGAGAGCCAGGCCCGTCCCTGCGCCCCGCCCGCATGCGCCCGCGCCAGCGCCGCCGCCGAAAGGTCATGCTCGTCCATGGCGCATACCCCGCCACTTCGTGAGCCGGCGCGCAACAGCGACGAGCAGCCTAGCCCAGCAGCCCGGCGATCATCGTGCGCAGCGGATTGGCCGGGTCGGCCAGCAGCTTGGCGGTCATGGCCAGCGAGATCACCACCAGCAGCGGCCGGATCAGCCGCGGTCCCCAGCGCATCGCCGCGCGCGAGCCCAGCCGCCCGCCGATGAACTGGCCGACCGCCATCGCCCCGCCGAGCGCCCACAGCACGTGACCGCCCAGGCCCAGCACCACCACCGAAACCAGGTTGCTGGTCAGGTTCAGCACCTTCGTATGCGCCGTCGCCCGCACCAGCCCCATGCCGAGCAGGGTCACCAGGCTGAGCGTGTAGAACGATCCAGCTCCGGGACCGAAGAAGCCGTCGTAGAAACCGATGCCGCCCGCGACCAGGCCATAGCCCAAGGCGCTCAAACGCGCGTGCTGGTCCTGCTCGCCGATCTTCGGTCCCAGCAGGAAGTAGAGCGCGATGGCCACCAGCATCACCGGCAGCAGCAGCATCAGCCAGCGGGTGTCGACCACCATCACCGCCAGCGCGCCCGCCACCGCGCCGGCCAGAACCATGACCAGCGCGATCTTGATGGCCTGGAGGTCGATGCGGCCGGCGCGCCAGAACGTCCAGGTCGCCGAAGCGGTCCCGACGCTGCCCTGCACCTTGTTGGTGGCGATGGCCGAGACCGGATCGACCCCGGCGGCCAGCAGCGCCGGCACGGTGATCAGCCCGCCGCCGCCGGCGATCGCATCGACGAACCCCGCCGCCAGCGCCGCCACGCACAACAGCGCCACGGCCTGCGGCCCCAACTCAGCAAACAATCCGGCCCCTCCGAGAGGCCGCTGCTATAGGCCCGCCTCGTCGCGCGGACCAGTGTCCCTGACCGCGCAGGCCCACACCAATCGATTGCCAACCACGATCTTAGGTAGCAACCATTACGATGAGATGGGGGAAGACATGAGCAATCCGATCGCTGCAGGCCTCACCCGCCTGGCGCAATTCGAGGGCCGCGACGCCTCGGCCCGCTTCTGGCCCTACGCCTCGCTGATCCTCGCCCTGGCCTTCGTCGTCATGTGCGCGCCGTTCGTCATCGAAATGAGCAAGACGTTCGAGGCCATCAACAGCTTCGCGGCCGAACATCCCGAACTGACCACCGTCCATCGCGGGCCGGGTCAAGTCTCGATCCAGATCGAAGGCTCTCACCCCGAACTGACCCCGGACTTCGGTTATCTGCTGACCACGACCGGCCTCGTGGCCGCTGGCGCTGTCGCCTTGCTGGCCGCGGCCGTCGCCCGGCGGCTGCACGACACCGACCGCTCGGGCCTATGGGGTCTCATCCCCCTGCCCTTCCTGGCGTTCGGCATATTCGGGTTCCGAGCGTTGATCGACAGCTTCATGACCGACGCGCCTATCATGCCGCTGTTCGCCGGCCTGATGCTCAACAACATGGTCTATCTGCTCAGCCTGGCCGGGCTGGTCTGGATGCTGGGTTCGGCCGGAACGCCGGGCTCAAATCGCTTTGGCCCGGCGCCGGCCGAGGCCTAGCCTACATCCGGTGCATGGCGCAGAGCTTGTTGCCGTCCGGATCGCGCAGATAGGCCAGGTACAGCTTGCCCGTCGAACCGACGCGCGGCCCCGGCGGCTCCTCGATGCTGGTCCCGCCGGCGGCCACGCCCGCGGCGTGCCAGGCGTCGGCCTGTTCGGAGCTGGCGCACTTGAAGCCGACGGTGCTGCCGTTGCCGATGGTGGCCTCTTCGCCGTCGATCGGCAGCGACACGGCGAACACCCCGGTCGGGGTCATGTAGAACACCCGGTGGCCGTCGACGAAGCCGGGCGACACGCCCAGCGCGCCCAACAGCGAGTCATAGAAACCCTTGGCGCGGGTCAGGTCGTTGGTGCCGACCATCACGTGCGAAAACATCTGGCGTTCTCCCCTTTTCGATTCCGGCTCACCGGCGGCCGGCGGACGCTATCACCACCGCCGGCAAAAGGAGAAGGCGCCTGCTACTGCGGCTGCGGGACGATCCGCAGATACGGGCGCGGGGCGTCCCAGCCGTTCGGATAGATGGTCTTGGCCTCGTCGTCCGACACCGAGCCGGCGATGATCACCTTCTCGCCCTGCTTCCAGTTCACCGGCGTCGCCACCCGGTGCTTGGCCGTCAGCTGCATCGAGTCCAGCACCCGCAGGATCTCGTCGAAGTTCCGGCCCGTGGTCATCGGATAGGCCAGCATCAGTTTGATCTTCTTGTCGGGGCCGATGATGAATACCGTGCGCACCGTGGCGTTGTCGGCGGCCGTACGCCCGTCGGATCCGCCGGCCGTCTCCTCGGGCAGCATGTTGTAGAGCTTGGAGACCGCCAGGTCGGTGTCGCCGATCATCGGATAGTTCGGCGCCGTGCCTTGAGTTTCGGCGATGTCCTGCGCCCAGCGGGCGTGGTTGTCGACCGGGTCGACCGACAGGCCGATGACCTTGGTGTTGCGCTTGTCGAACTCGGGCTTCAGCTTGGCCATGTAGCCCAGCTCGGTCGTGCAGACCGGCGTGAAGTCCTTGGGGTGCGAGAACAGGATCGCCCAGCTGTCGCCGATCCAGTCATGGAAGTTGATCTTCCCTTCGGTGGTCTCGGCCGTGAAATTCGGCGCCTCGCCGTTGATACGAAGTGACATCGCCCGTTCCTTTCGTTGAGCCCGAGGCTGCTCGCGGCTCCTGCGACGCGACATGCCCTGCCAATGCCGCCCGCGAGTCAAGACCGGCGGCGGGCGTTCAGCTAAGGACCCGCCGCAAGCGCGACTATGCAATTCCGGCATGAACGCTCAGGCCTCGCCCACGGTGCGCAACCGCTGGGCGTCGCGCACCACGATCCGCCCATAGGCCAGCTGCACCATCCCGGCCCGCTCCAGCGCCTTCAGCTCCTTGTTGATGGTCTGGCGCGAGACCCCGATCATCGCCGCCAGGTCCTCCTGGCGCACGTGCAGCTCCGCGCCGCCCGAGCTGCGCGCCGCGCCGGCCAGGGTGCGCGCCAGCCGCACGCCGATCGGCTGGGCGATGCTGTGGGCCATGAAGTTCAGCGCCGAGCGCTGGCGCGAGCAGATCAGCACGCCGAGATCGCGATAGAGCAGCGGGTGCGCCTGGGCGACCTGTTCGACCGCCGCCAGCCCCACGTGCAGCAGCCGCGCCGGCTTGACCACCACCGCGTCGTGCGGCCGCGGCCCGCCGTCGATCACCGACAGCTCCCCGAACCAGGCGCCGGGGCCCAGGATCATCGCCACCGACTCCATGCCGACAGCCGGATACGACACCAGCCGCACCTCGCCCCCGGCCACCGCCCACAGCCCGTCCGGCGGATCGCCCAGGCCATAGACCCGCGCCCCGGCCGCCGCCGTGCTGGCCCGCGCCCGCGCCAGCAGCGCCTCGCGGCGCGTCGCCGGCAGCGTCGAGAACCAGGGATCGGGCGGCAGGTCGGTCATGGCGAAAACATCGCCGCCCGCCGCCAATTGTCAATTCGGCGACAATCTGCGCCTCGCGCCCGTGCGACGACTGACGCCAACAGAAGGAGGAGACTGGCCATGATGACCATGACCGAGACGCACGCCGAAGGCCCGTCGATCCGCGACCAGGTGTCCGAGGAAGAATGGGCGCTGCGCGTCGACCTCGCCGCCGCCTACCGCCTGGTGGCCTATTATGGCTGGGACGACCTGATCTTCACCCACCTGTCGGCGCGGGTGCCAGGGCCGGAACACCACTTCCTGATCAACCCCTACACCCACATGTTCGACGAGATCACCGCCTCGTCGCTGGTCAAGATCGACGTCGACGGCAATCGGGTGATGGAAGCGCGCCAGCCGGTGAACAAGGCCGGCTTCGTGATCCACTCGGCGATCCACATGGGCCGCGACGACGCCCACGCCGTCCTGCACCTGCACACCCCGCACGGCCAGGCGGTCTCGGCCATGGCCGAGGGCCTGCTGCCGCACACCCAGACGGCGATGATCGCCCGTCACGACGTCGCCTATCATGACTTCGAGGGCATCGCGACGGATCTGGACGAGCGCGAGCGCCTGGTCGCCGACCTCGGGACCAAGAACGCCATGATCCTGCGCAACCACGGCACCCTGACCGTCGGCGAGAGCGTCGCCCACGCCTTCCTGCGCATGTACTACCTGGAGCGCGCCTGCGAGGCCCAGGTGCTGATGCTCAGCGCCGGCCGCGACGGCCTCTACAACCCGCCGCAGGGCGTCGAGGAGAAGGTCGAGCACCAGACCGCGCCGGCCGGTATGAAGCGACTGGCCGAGGGCCTGGCCTGGCCAGCCCTGCTGCGCAAGCTGGACCGCATCGACCCCAGCTACCGCAACTGACGTCCGGTTCCGATGCGCCGCCCCGCGCGGCGCATCGGGCTCAATACTACTCAACTCCGGTCATCCCGGCGAAGGCCGGGACCCAGGTCGTAGAGCTGTGCCTTCGAACTCAAGCTCATGGCTCGGCGGCTGAATCTGGGTCCCGGCCTTCGCCGGGATGACCGGGTGACGGGATCTACGCCGCGCCGAGCTCCGGTGCCGCCTCGCCGTTGGCGTAGGCCCGCGCCAGCTGACGGTAGTAGCTGGAGTTGAACGCGATCAGCGTCACGATCACGCCCGCCACCCCGGCCAGCGTGAAGACCAGCGCGATCCCCCGATCCTCGCCGCGCCCGAACCAGTCGCCGATCGCGTCGGCGCCGGCCCCGGTGGTCATCAGCGGGATGAAGATGAACTGGGTCAGCGGCCCGATCAGGAACGCCGTCAGCGGCGAGGCCGCCTGCTCCACCGACTGGGCGAAGCCGAACACCCGCCCCTGCCGCTCGAACGGCACCACCTTCTGCAAGGTCGTCTGCTCTGCGGCCTCGGCGTAAGGCCCCAGGAACATCCAGACGAAACAGCCGGCGATCAGCAAAGTGATCGAGGGCTGCAAGGTGAACACGCAGCACACCGCCCAGCTGATCAGGTTGACCAGCAGCAGCGTGCGCAGCGGGCTGCGTCCCAGTCCGGTCCGCGCGATCAGCAGGCCGCTGAGGATGAACGCGGTCGACAGCAGGCCCCACAGCAGCCCCCAGGTCTGCACCTTCACCAGCGACAGGCCATAGGCGTCCATCAGCGCCATGAAGATCCCGCCGAGGAAGTTGTTGAAGGTGGCGAAGAAGATCAGCGCGAACAGGCCCGGCACCGCCCCGATCACCCGGATGGTGCCGGCGAGATCCACCTTGCGATGCTCGTGCGGCGTGGCCGGCGCCGCCGCGTCCTCATCCAGCCGCACGAACAGCAGGTGCAGGAACGCCGCCGCCGTGAACACCAGCGCAAACACCAGCGTCGAGACCATGCCGCCCCAGGCGACGAGAAAGCCGCTGATCACCGACGTGGTCAGGAAGCCGACGCCCGACACCATGCCGACTAGGCCGTTGGCCTTGTCGCGCCGCTCCTCCGGGATCATCAGCGTCACCAGCGTCGGCAGCGCGATGCTGCGGATGTTGCCGGCGATGACGCCCAGCATGACCAGCGACACCAGGATCCACACCGGCGCGCCGTAGGGATCGGCCAGGCTGCCCTCCGGGGCCAGACCGTAAGCCGCGAACGCCAGGGCGTAGAGCGCGAACGAAGCCGCGCTGGAGCCCAGCATCACCAGCCGCTTGCGGTGATGATCGACCAGGCTGCCGAACCAGATGCCGGTGGCCGCCGTCAGCACCAGATAGATCCCCGCCACCATCCCGGTGGCGAAGACCGATTTGGTCTCCAGATAGATCCAGAAGGTCAGCGCGAACCACACCGTGAAATTGGTGATGTTCGCGACCAGGTTATTGGCCAGGAGCTGATAGAACCGGTTCACCGCACGCTCCCTGCCGACCCCCGCGAACTCCGCCGCGGCGAGCCCGAGACTTAGGCGCCCCCACGTCCCGGCTCAAGCCCGCCCCGCAACCAGCAGACGAGCCAAATTGCCAAGCCCCCGGCCTGGTCGTACTGACCGTGGGCAGCACCTCCCTCCCCGGGGCTCCCCATGACGCCTGACCGGCGGCCCTCGCCGTTCCCGACCTATTACGGCGAGTTCGCCGACACGGCCTCGATGGCGCTGGCGCTGCTGGGCGAGGACGTGCGCGAGGGTCCGCGTCCGGCGGTCGACCCCGCCCAGCGCAGCATGCTTGCCCGCGGCGCGCTCGGAGACCTCAACGTCGCCGTTGGACGGTTCGGACAGGGCATCGCCCAGTCGCACGTCACCAGGGACATGCACACCTTCGTCTTTCCGACCGATGCCACGGCCGTACGCCAGGTGTCGGGCCGCAGCCTGGGTCACGGACAGATCTTCCACTTCCAGCCCAACGCCCCGACCCATTCGGCTTCGTTGGGCGACATGCCCTGGGCGTTCGGCCTGATCACCGTACCGCTGGGCGCCCTGGCCGCAGGCGGTCCCCATGCGACCGGGCTCGATCCCGGCGTGCCGCTCGACGCGGACCGGATGTTCCAGCCGCCGCCGCACGCCCTGGACCGCCTGCTCGGGCTCATGAACGACGTCGTCCGGGTCGTCCGCGACACGCCCTGGATCACCGCCCGCCCCGAGCCGTCCGCCGCCCTCGCGGGCACGCTCATCGAGGCTCTGCTCGCCTGCCTGACGGAAGGCCTGGCCCTGCCCGACCGCGCCGCCCTGCGCCGCCACCGCCAGATCGTCACCCGGTTCGAAGATCTGCTTCGCGAACGGCCGGAGGAAATGCTGTCGCTCTCGGCCATCTGCGCCGCCCTGGGCGTCGCCGAGCGCACCCTCAGCCTGGCCTGCCAGGAATTCCTCGGCCAAGGCCCCATGCAGTACGCGCGCGCGCGCCGGCTCGATCTCGTGCGCCTGCGGCTGCTGGCCGCCGATCCCGCCGAAACCCAGGTCACCGACGTCGCCATGCACTACGGCTTCTGGGAGCTGGGCCGCTTCGCCCATGCCTACCGCCTGCGCTTCGGCGAGCGTCCGTCCCAGACCTTGCGGCGCGACGGACCCGTTCATGCCGAAATTGCATAGTTAGCGGCGGCCGCAACCTCTAGCAGCGCTTCCACAACTCATTCGCAAGGGGGCGACCATGCGCAAACTGAACCTCGCCGCGGCCGCCGCCGCGTTCGTCCTGGCGGCCCAGCCCGCCGCCGCGGCCACGCCGCTGCTGTCGATCAACCTCTTCCACCAGGACTCGAACGGCAACTGCGCCGACACCCGTCCCGGCTCGGGCTGCTCGCCGATCGGCGTCACCGCGTTCGGCGCGTTGGACAATCCGTTCCTGAACAACACAGCCAACAAGTCGATCAGCCTGGCGCCGGGCTCCTACTACCTGTTCGCCAACCCCTATGCCGGCACCAACTTCATGACCCAGGGCGCGGCCATCAGCGCCATGCTGACCGTCGACAACGGAGCCGGCGGCGCCTTCCTGATGCTCGGCAACGCCACGGTTCCCGACCTGTCGGTCGCCGGCGTCACCCTCTTCAACTTCGCCAACTACGGCGTGAAGATCACCACGACGGGCGTCACCAGCGCCGACCGCATGTCGTTCGGCTACCCGCCGGGCGCGTTCAAGCCGGACGGGAACACCGACTTCGTGCTGCGCCTCGACTACCTAGTCCCGAGCTCGGCGGTTCCCGAGCCGGCGACCTGGGCCATGATGATCGCCGGCTTCGGCCTGGCCGGCGCTACGCTGCGTCGACAGCGCGCGGTGTTCGGCGCCGCCTAGCGACCCTGCCGATAGACGATGTCCGAGGTCGCCGAGCTGAAGCTGGCGACCTTCTCCGACTTGGCCGCCGCGCTCAGACTGCGGTCGTCGCGGATCACCGGGCAGAAGATCGCGGTCAGGTAGTTCACCGTATCGGCGTTGGAAAAGCCGTGCTCGCGAAACAGGCCCACGGCGCGCGTCAGTCCGTCGACGTCATTCAGCGCTCGCGGGTCCGGGACCAGGTCGGCCGCCAGTTTCCCGCTGGCGGCTGGACCGAGCTTGGCCAGAACCGGGCATTCCAGCGGTTCGGCGGCAGGTACGGCGTGCGGCGCCGTCAGGACGACGATCCCAGCTAGAGCCGCGATCAGATGATGCTGCTGCATGTCTAGGCCTCGAGGCAGGCCGCGAGTTATGCGCCCGCGGCCGACAACGCCTCAAGTCACACGCCCGCGAGTACGCCCAAGCTTCAGACTTCCCGCTTGGGCGCGGCTCGTCGCGCCTCAGTGCGGCAGCCAGCGGTGCACCGCCTCGGACAGCTGACTTTGCGCGATGGGCTTGGCGACGTGATCGACCATGCCCGCCTCGCGGCAGCGGCTCACCTGCTCGGGCAGCGCCTCGGCCGTCACCGCGATGATCGGGGTCTGCGCCCGCGGTCCGCCCAGCGCGCGGATCGCCCGCGTCGCCGCCAGGCCGTCCATCTTCGGCATGCGCACGTCCATCAGGATGACGTCGAAATCGTGCTCAGTCGCCATCTGGACGGCTTCTTCGCCGTCTTCGGCCATGGCCACCTGGTGGCCCTCCAGCTCCAGCAGCAGCTTGCAGAGCTCGCGGTTCATCGGGTGATCGTCGACCACCAGCACGCGGGCGCCCGCCGATCGGGTGGCGTCCGGCGCAGCCAGCTCCGGCGACGCGGCCTGCAGCGGCCCCAATGGCAGGGTCACCCAGAACCGCGCCCCTTCGCCCGGCGCGCTTTCGACCCCGATCTCGCCGCCCATCAGGTCCAGCAACGACCGCGAAATCGCCAGGCCGAGCCCGGTCCCGCCGAACCGGCGGCCGATCGAACCGTCGGCCTGAGAGAACCGTTCGAAGATCCGCTCCATCTCGGCTGCGCTCATCCCGATCCCGCTGTCGCGGACGTCCAGCCGGAAAGCGTGGCCGCCCGCCGCTTCGGTGATCTCGGCCGTGACCTGCACCGCGCCCTTGCTGGTGAACTTCACCGCGTTGTTCAGCAGGTTCAGCACCACTTGGCGCAAGCGGTTGGGATCGAGAAGGAATTTGGCGCGCTCGTCTCCCGCCAGGGCGAGGGTCAGCTCAAGCCCTTTCCGCTCGGCGTCGGCGGCGACGATTCCCGCGGTCTCCCGAACCAGCGTCAGCGGGTTCACCGGTTGCGGCGCCAGCTCGAACCGCCCGGCCTCGAGCCTGGCGAACGCCAGCAGGTCGTCGACCAGCGTTACCAGCGAGCGGCCTGAGGCGGCGATCAGGGCTACCCTGCGCCGCCCCTCAGCCGACAGCTGTTCGGTCTCGCCGATCACGTTGGCGAACCCCAGGACGCTGTTCAGCGGCGTCCGCAGTTCGTGGCTCATCGTCGCCAGGAATTCGCTCTTGGCCTTGTTCGCCGCCTGGGCGCGCTCGCGAGCCGCGGCGAGGTGACGGTTACGCCGCGCCATCAGCTCCTTGAGCCGGTCTTCCCGGTAGATGGACAGCGCCGAGGTCAGGGTCGTCAGGAACATCAGCGTGATGAACACCTGCCCCAGGCGGATCTGGTCGATCGCCGTCCACCCGGAAGCGCCGCCGGTCGTGCTCTCCCCGAGAGCGAACAGCGGCATCGCCAGCGCCGCGACGATGACCACGCTCCACGCCGCGCCCTTCGGCCCGAGCCGGAACGCCGCCAGCATTGCGGCCGGAAACACCAGGAACGCCATCCAGCCCGCCACCCGGGCGAAGGCCGCCAGCGTGGCGGCCGCGACCAGCCCATAGACGACGGCCTTGACCCAGGGGCCGGCCTGGCGACTGCGGGCCCACTTGTAGTCATCCAGCAGCACCAAGGTGGCCGGCAGGGCGATCGCCATCCCCAGCACGTTGCAGAACAGCCAGCCGACGAAGACCGTGCCAAAGTCGCGCCCCAACGCGAAGGTGGTCAGCACCGCGCCGATCGACGCCATCATCGCGCTCACCGGCGCCGCCGTCGCGATCAGCAGCAACGCCTCACGGACGCCGCGAATGCGCGCGCGGCCCCGGGTGGCCCGCGCGGCGATCAGCGCCAGCAGCACGCTCTCCGTCGTGTCGAGCAAGGTATAGATCGCCACCAGGCCCCACGGGTCCCCGGCCAGCGCATGCCCGACCACCTGGGTCGCCACGCACACCGCGAGTAACCACAAGCGCCGGATCGGCGTGAGATGGAGCAGGCCCGCCGCCCCGATCGCGTTCACCGGCCAAAGCGCGGGCATGCCTTGCGCATCGCGCGTCAGTGCGTCGCAAAACGCGAACACGACCACGTAGGATATCCCCAATGCCGCCAGGAGCAGGTTCTGTCGCCCTGCTGTCCTGGCGGCGTTCTGGGATCCCGCCCCCATCTTCGCCCCCACATCACCCCGTGGCGACAGAATCCGAGCCGGAACTACCTGTCAAACGATTGCGCGCAATCGCGCTCGCCGTCGCGGGGATCTGCGTTCGCCAGGCGCAGGCCGCGCCCCCGCGCGGAAACCTGCGGGCGCCTCGCGACGGCGAGGCTCGCCCGGTTCCGCGCCTCAGAACACCTCGATCCAGCGCTCGTTGTCGGCGTCGGGGTTCGACTTGCCCCGGCACACCAGCCCGTCCCGCGCCCGGGTCTCCTTGCCGCGCGTCAGCTCCCAGCGCAGTTGCTTGCAGGCGAACGGCCCGACAGCATCGGCGCTGACCGCGGTGATCTTCCCGACCGAACCGCGGCCGCGCCAGTTCAGCGACTGGCCGACTTCCAGCCCGCCCAGGGCGCTGTCGAACGCCCACATGTCCCGCAGATTGAGGAACTTGTTGGCGGCGGTGTCGAAGCTCTTCCCGCCCTCGCAGTCGTTGCACGACACCTCGCCGAATTTCCGGAAGGCGTCCTTCTGCGCCTCCAGCCCCGGATCGAACTTCAGCTGCCCCGGCCGCTTCAGCTTCGGATCGCCCAGATTGATCGGCTGCGGCGCAGCGGCCTGCGCCGCGGAGGCGGCGACGAGGACGGCGCAGGCCGCCAAGACTAGATGCTTCACGAGTTCCTCCTTGGATTGCTCCGTTGGAGGTTGCGGCAGACGCCCGCCCGCCGCCCGCACCTGTCGACGGACGCCACGAATGATCGACGGAGCGACGAAAGCAGCCGGCGAGACGCTGAACGCCCTAACCCATCGCCGCCTTGATCTGCGCCGCCGGGATCTCGCCGGTGGCCAGCTTGGCCAGGATCAGCGCCGACAGCTGGGCGCGTTCCACGAAGCTCTCGGGCCAGGCGTATTCGTCATGCGAATGGATGTCGCCGCCTCTCACCCCCAGGGTGTCGACGTTCGGCAAGCCGGCGGCGAACAGGTTGTTGCCCTCGCACACCCCGCCGGAGGGGGCCCAGGTGATCTGTTGGCCGATCAGCGCGCCCGCGTCCTTCACCGCCCCGAACAGCTGCTGCTGGGCCGGCGTGAACGGCTTGGCCGGGCGGGTGAAGCCGCCATGCAGCTCCGCCTCGATCCCCTCGGCGGTCGTCGCAGAGACTTGGCCCTTCACATAGTCCAGCGCCCACTCGCCCGCCGCCGCATCCGGCAGGCGGATGTTGAATCGCACCACGGCGACGTCCGGCACCATGTTCAGCGGCCCGCCGCCATCGATGCGCGCCACGTTCAAGGTCACCCCCTCGCGCTGGCCGTTGGCGGCGGCCAGCCGCACCGCGAGGTCCGCCGCCGCGGCGATGGCGTTGCGGCCCTTGTCGAAGTCGCGGCCGGCGTGGGCCGCCCGTCCCCGCACCACCACATGGAAGTTGCCCGAGCCCTTGCGCTGGGCCGCCAGCGCGCCGCCGGCCATCGCCGGCTCATAGGTCAGGCCGACATGCCCGCCCGCCGCCAGCCGCGCCAGCACCGGTCCCGAGGCCAGAGAACCGATCTCCTCGTCCGGCGAAAGCAGTACCCGGTACCCCAGATCATGCGAACTCGGGTGAGCTTCGAACGCGCGCAGCGCCGCCAGCATGACGCTGATCCCGCCCTTCATGTCGGCCAGGCCCGGCCCGTTCAGCGCCCCGTCCGCCCGCTTGGTCACCGCAGTGAACGGCGTCCCGGCCGGATAGACGGTGTCGTAGTGCCCGGTCAGCACCACCTGCACCGGCGCCTGCGGGCGCACGGTCAGCATCAGCGCGTCGGGATGGCTCTGCGCGGTCAGGCTCCCGTCGGCGGCGACCTCATGGCTGTCGGCCAGCGGCACGTTCTCGACCTCGCCCGGCAACTGGGCCATCACGGCTTCCAGAACGGCGCGCTGGGCCTCCAGTCCCGGCAGGTTGCGACTGCCTGACGATAAGGCGCACCATTCCACGGCGCGGCCCAGAATGTCGTCTTCTTCGCCGGCCAGACGGCCAAGCATGGATGAATCTTGCGCGGTGAGTTTCATACGCGTGAGCCTCGCCCCCAAAACCGGGCTCGCGCAAGGCCCCTTCGGGAGGTTACTGGAAGCCCATGGCCATAACCTTCCTGAATCGCCTCGCCCCCGACGCCGAAACCCGCTGGCTGGAGGCCCTGCACGCCGCCCTGCCGGATGAGACGATCACCTCTGGCGCAAACCCGCAGGCCGAGATCGCTATCGTCGCCAATCCGCCGCGCGGCGTGCTGGCCAGCCTGCCGAACCTGGCCTTCGTGCAGTCGGCCTGGGCCGGGGTCGACAGCCTGCTGGACGATCCGGACCTGCCGCGCGTGCCGATCGCGCGCCTGGTCGATCCCGGACTCGCCGCCCAGATGGCTCAAGCCACGGCCGCCCACGTCCTCTACCTGCACCGTCAGGTCCCGGCCTACGCCGCCCAGCAGCGCCGCGGCCTCTGGCGCCAGCTGCCTCAGCCGCCGGCCGCCGAGCGCCGGGTCGGCTTCCTCGGCTTTGGAGAACTGGCCGGCGCCGCCGCCAACCTGCTGGAATCCATCGGCTTTCAGACCTACGGCTGGAGCCGCCGGCTCGGCGACCTCGACACCCTGCTGGCCACCATCGACATCGTGGTCAACCTGCTGCCGCTGACCGACCGCACCCGCGGCATCCTCAGCGCCCCGGCCTTCGAGCGGATGAAGCGCGGTGCGGCGATCATCAATCTGGCCCGCGGCGCCCATCTGGTGGAAGACGACCTGATCGCCGCGCTGGACGCCGGCCAGCTGTCGCATGCGGTGCTCGACGTCTTCGAGGCCGAACCCCTCGTCCGCAACCACCCGTTCTGGTCCCACCCCCAGATCACCGTCACACCGCACGTCGCGGCGATCACCGATCCCGTCAGCGCCAGCGCCGTCATCGCCGCCAACATCGCCCGCTTCCGCGCCGGCCAGCCGCTCGAGGGCCTGGTCAACCGCAAGGCCGGATATTGAACGCTTCAAGATGCTCCCCCACGAGGGGAGCTGTCGGCCCCATGGCCGACTGAGGGGGACCTTTGACTCGGGGCCGTTTGAGAGCAGTCCCCCTCCGTCTCGGCGCCACGCGCCGATCCACCTCCCCCAAGAGGGGAGGATCTGGAAGTGCGCGCTACACCGGCAGCTCAGTCACCGACTTCACCTCTTCCAGCACCGCATAGGTCCGCGTCTCGCGGACCCCGGGCATGGCGACCAGCACCTCTCCGAGGAAGCGTCGATAGGCCTCCATGTCGCTGACCCGCGCCTTGATCAGATAGTCGAAGCCGCCCGCCACCATGTGGCATTCGAGGATTTCCGGCGTGCGCTGCGCGGCCTGGGCGAACTCGCTGAAGGTGTCGCCCGTTGTACGGTCGAGCTGAACCTCCACGAAGATCAGGAGCGCGCGGTCGATGGCCTTCGGATCGAGGATCGCCGCAAAGCCGGTGATCACCCCGCGTTCGCGCAGCCGCCGCACTCGGTCCGAACAGGCCGACGGCGACAGATGGCATTGCTGGGCCAGGTCCAGGTTGCTGATCCGCCCGTCACGCTGCAGCACCCGCAACAGCCGCCGGTCGGTATCGTCAAGCTGCACGATCTCCGCCACTTCGTACCCTCTTGAGAAACTTGTTCGGCCAACTCGCCAGATGTCCGTCGGACATTCGGCATCATAAACGATACGCCGGACGACAGGAACCAACACTACGAAGGCCGCACCTGATGACCTCCTGGACCGCCCTGGACGATCCCGACGCCAAGTACCGCGATGAGACGCAGGCCGTGACCGCCCTGCTCGCCTCCCGGCCCTTAAGCGCCGACCAGCAGATCGCCGTCCGCGCCCAGGCCGAACATCTGGTCCGCACCGCCCGCAAGTCCGCCAATCGCCAGGGCGTCGTCGAGAGCTTCCTGCAGGAGTTCAGCCTCGGCACCCGCGAGGGCCTGGCCCTGATGTGCCTGGCCGAGGCGCTGCTGCGCACGCCCGACGCCGAGACCCGCGACCGGTTGATCGCCGAGAAGATCGGCGGCGCCGACTGGGCCAGCCATCTCGGCCAATCCGACAGCCTGTTCGTCAACGCCTCGACCTGGGGGCTGATGCTGACCGGCAAGATCGTCGAGGTCGACGAGGAGGCCCGCCGCGACCCGCCCGGCTTCCTCCGCCGCCTGGTCGAGCGGATCGGCGAACCGGTCGTCCGCCGCGCCGTGGCCCAGGCCATCGGCATCATGGGCGAGCAATTCGTGCTCGGCCGCACCATCGAGACCGCCCTCAAGCGCGCGGCCAAGGAAGGTCAGGTCTGCTCCTTCGACATGCTGGGCGAAGGCGCCCGCACCGCCGCCGACGCCGCACGCTACGAACAAGCCTATGCCGACGCGCTGGAGGCCGTGGGCAAGCACGGGAAAGGCGCGGGGCCCGAAGCCGGCCACGGCGTCTCGGTCAAGCTCTCCGCGCTGTCGCCGCGCTATGAGGCCACCCACGAGGACCGGGTCTGGAGCGAACTCTATCCGCGGCTCAAGCGCCTGGCGCTGATCGCCGCGCGCCACGACCTCAACTTCACCATCGACGCCGAGGAGGCCGACCGCCTGGTGATCTCGCTGAAGCTGCTCGAGCGGCTGGCCGGCGAGCGCGAACTGGGCGACTGGCGCGGCCTTGGCCTGGCGGTCCAGGCCTACCAGAAGCGTGGCGTCCTCGCCGTCGCCCGCGTCGCCGAGATCGCCCGCGCCAGCGGCCGGCGGCTGATGGTCCGGCTGGTCAAGGGCGCCTATTGGGACTCCGAGATCAAGCGCGCCCAGGTGAACGGCCGCCCCGACTATCCGGTCTACACGACCAAGGCCGCCACCGACCTCTCCTACCTGGTCTGCGCCCGCGCCCTGATCGACGCCAGCCCGCACGTCTTCGCGCAGTTCGCCACCCACAACGCTCACACCCTGGCGGCGGTCCACGCCATGGCCCAGGCGGCCGGCGTGAAGATCGAGTTCCAGCGGCTGCACGGCATGGGCGAGGCGCTTTATCGCGCCGCCGACACCCTGCACGACGGCGCCGTGGTCCGCACCTACGCGCCCGTGGGCGGCCATGAGGACCTGTTGCCCTACCTGGTCCGCCGGCTGCTGGAGAACGGCGCCAACACCTCGTTCGTCCACGCCCTGCTCGACGAAGGCGTGCTGGCCGAAGATGTGGTCGTCGACCCGATCGTCGCGGTCGAGAAGGCCGGCGTCGGCCCGCACCCGAAGATCCCGCGCCCGGCCGACATCTATGGCGCCGAGCGCAGCAACTCCGCCGGCTTCGACCTCTCGATCCCCGATGAGGCCGCGCGCCTGCATCACGCCGCCCGCACCCTGCCCCCGCTCAACGCCGGCCCGGCCGGCGGAACCGCGCAGACGGTGTTCAGCCCTGCCGACGCCGGCGTCGCCGTCGGCCAGGTCCGCGAGGCCTCGGTCGCCGAAATCGACGCCGCCTTCGCCACGGCGCGGGCCGCCCAACCGGCCTGGGACGCCCTTGGCGGGTTCCGCCGCGCCGAGGTGCTGCGGGCCATGGCCGACGCCCTGGAGGCGAACGCCGAACGCCTGATCGCCATCTGCGCCCGCGAGGCCGGCAAGACCCTGGCCGACGGCGTCGCCGAGGTCCGTGAGGCGGTCGACTTCTGCCGCTACTACGCCCACCTGGCCCAGACCAAGTTCGCCGGACCCGAGACGCTGAAGGGCCCGGTCGGCGAGACCAACAGCCTGGAACTGCACGGCCGCGGGGTCTTCGTCTGCATCAGCCCTTGGAACTTCCCGCTGGCGATCTTCACCGGCCAGGTCGCCGCCGCCCTGGCCGCCGGCAACGCCGTCCTGGCCAAGCCGGCCGAGCAGACCCCGCTGATCGCCGCGCAGGCCGTCGAGCTGTTTCACGGGGCCGGCCTGCCGCCCGCCCTGCTCACCCTGCTGCCCGGCCGCGGCGAGAGCGTCGGCGCGGCCCTCACCGCCCACCCGCACTGCGACGGCGTGGCCTTCACCGGCGGGACCGACACTGCCCGGCGCATCAACCAGACCCTGGCCGCCCGCCCCGGCCCGATCATTCCATTCATCGCTGAGACTGGCGGCCTCAACGGCATGTTCGTCGACACCACGGCGCTGAAGGAACAGGTCGTCGACGACGTGGTGCTGTCGGCCTTCGGCTCCGCCGGCCAGCGCTGTTCGGCCCTGCGCATCCTGTTCCTGCCCAACGACACCGCCGACCTGATCATCGAGACCATCAAGGGCGCGATGGACGCCCTGGTCATCGGCGACCCGGCCGATCCGGCCGTCGACGTCGGCCCGGTGATCGACGAGGAAGCCCGCGCGGCGCTGACCGCGCACCTGCAGCGGCTGGAGCGCGAGGCCAAGGTCCTGCACCGCCTGGACGCCCCTGAGCGCGGAACCTTCTTCGGTCCGGTGCTGGCCCAGATCCCCTCGGCCAAATTCCTGGAGCGCGAGGTGTTCGGGCCGATCCTGCACGTCGTCCGCTATGAGCCCTCGGAGCTGGCCAAGGTCGCCGGCGAACTGGCGGGCCAGGGCTATGGCCTGACCCTCGGCGTCCACTCGCGCATCGACGCCTTCGCCCGCGAGGTGCGCGGCCTGGTCCCGGCCGGCAACGTCTACGTCAATCGCTCGATCATCGGGGCGGTGGTCGGGGTGCAGCCGTTCGGCGGCGAGGGCCTGTCGGGGACGGGCCCCAAGGCCGGCGGACCCAACTCGCTGTCGCGCTATGCGATCGAACGGGCGATCAGCGTCAACATCACCGCCCAGGGCGGCGACCCCGCCCTATTGAACCTCAGCCTCTAGCGGACAGGCGGTCGTCTGAAACGAAGAAGCCCGAGGCTCGCGCCCCGGGCTTTTTCATATCCGGCGATGGTACCACCTCTCGGATTCGAACCGAGGACCTCTAGAGCCACAATCTAGCGCTCTAACCAACTGAGCTAAGGCGGCGCATCGCGGAGCGGCCGTTCTAGTCGCACCGCGCTCCGCGATCAAGGGGCCGGAACTGCGGCCAAGCGTTCTCCCCAAAGTTTTTCGCAAGTCCGTGTCCAGGCAAAGAAAAAGCCCCGGAGCCGAAGCTCCGGGGCCTGATCGTTGGCGATCCGAGGGGCCTTAGCCCTTCGGCAGCGTAAAGCGGATCGGGATCCGCACGTTGCCGCCTTCGACGGGCGCGCCGTCTTGGGTCTTCGGACGCATCCGGAAGAGCTTGCTCATCCGGAGGGCCGCTTCACCGAAGCCCATGTCGGCAGGCTCTTCAGACTGCACGTCACAGGACTCGAGCGTCCCCTTAGCCGTAACCGAGCAACTGATCGTCGCACGGCCTTCAACGTTCATCCGCATCGCACGGTCCGGGAAGTAGCGCGCCATGTCCTCAGCCGAGGGACGACGGGCCCAATCCGGGTTCGTGATGACCGACGGACGCGGCGGGGCCGGCGGGGCGGCCTTCGGCGGTTCCGGGGTCTCGATCCGCTTCTCAACCGGCGGAACCGGCAGAGGGGGGATCTGCGGAATATCAGCCGGCACGTTCACCGGAGGCCGCGGTTGCAGCTTCGGCGGAGGCGGCGGCGGAGTGTTCGGCGGCGGCGGCGGGGGCGGCGGCGGCGGCGGCGGAGCGGGCTTGATAAGGGCCACGTCCGTGACGTCGTCGGTATACTCCCGATACTTCGGCTCGAACTTGTTCTTGTACAGATAGTAGCCGAGGACAGCGTGGACGATGATCGAGCCAACGATGGCCGCGGTCACTGCCGGGTTACGCTTCTTCTTCGGCGCGTCGAAGACACTGCGATGTTCGTGGGTAGTGTCGGTGGTTTCAGCCATTCGTCACCCCCTTCTAGTTCTTATCTTCGCCGATCAGGGCCACGCTGTAGAAACCGTTGTCCTGAAGCATGTTCATCACGCCCATGAAGTCCCCGTAGAGGACGTCCTTGTCGGCGCGGATGAAGATGCGTTCCTTCTCCGGATTACGTTGCCCGATCGTGCTGCGCAGAGTGTCTCCGATATCCGCCAGCTCCACGTTGGTGTCACCGATGTAGATGGTGCCGCCAGCCTGGATGCTGATGTAGACGGGTTTCGGAGGGTTCGTCGAAGGTTTGGCGACCGCGGGCGGAAGATTAACTTTCACAGTCACGGCGGCCATAGGCGCCGCGACCATGAAGATGATCAGGAGCACCAACATAACGTCCACAAAGGGCGTCACGTTGATTTCGCTGTTCGCCTCGACCGCGTACTTGCCACCCCCAGAACCTGAGAGTTTGGCTCCCATGTGGGTTACGCCCCTTTGTCGAGCTGCCGGGAAATGGCGTTCATCAGTTCAGCAACGAAGCCTTCCGTACGCGCGCCGAAAGCGGAGATGCGGGTCTGGAAGTAGTTGTAGAAGATAACGGCCGGGATAGCGGCGAACAGACCAA
>NZ_PNLB01000020.1 GCF_013822795.1 Phenylobacterium sp.
GGGCCATGCCCTTGGAGGTGACCATCAGCAGCAGCAGCATGGTGATCTGCTGGCCGATCGTCAGTTCGATGCCGTAGGCCTGGGCGATGAACATCACCGCAAAGGTGCAGTACATCATCGAGCCGTCGAGGTTGAACGAGTAGCCCAGCGGCAGCACGAAGCTGGAGATCCGGCGCGAGAGCCCGAACTTCTGCAGCTCTTCCAGGGTCCGCGGATAGGCCGCTTCCGACGAGGCGGTGGCGAAGGCCAGCAGCGCCGGCTGGCGGATCGCGCCCAGCAGCTTCAGCGCGCGCTTGCCGACGATCAGGATGACCGCGAGGCTCAGCAGGCCCCACAGCACGCCGAGCGAGGCGTAGAAGCCCAGCACGAACTTGGCGTAGTCGACCAGCACGCCCAGGCCCTGGGTCGAGATGGTGGCGGCCAGGGCGGCGAAGATGGCCAGCGGGGCCGTCTTCATGACGTAGCCGGTGACCTTCAGCATGATGTTGGCGATCTGGTCGACCAGGGCGGTGACGGCCGGGGCCTTGTCGTCCAGGGCGGCGACGGCGGTGCCGACGAACACCGAGAACACCACGATCTGCAGGATCTCGTTGTTGGCCATCGCCTCGACGATCGATTTCGGCACCAGGTGGGTGACGAACTCCTTCAGCGTCAGCTTGCTGGCGTCGACCGCGCCGGCCGCGTGGCCCGCGCTGTCGACCAGGCCCATGCCGACGCCGGGCTGGATCAGGTGCACCATCACCAGGCCGATGGTCAGCGAGACGATCGAGGCGGTGATGAACCAGGCCATGGTCTTGACGCCGACCCGGCCGATGGAGGCGGCGTCTTCCATGTGGGCGATGCCCGCCACCAGGGTCGAGAACACCAGCGGGGCGATGATCATCTTGATCAGCCGCAGGAAGACGTCGGTGATGATGGTCAGGTTTTCGGCGACGGACTTGGCCTGTTCCGGGCTCAGGCCCTGGTTCACGCCCCAGCCCACGAGGACCCCGAGCACCATCGCCCCAACAATGAAGGCGGTGAAAAGTCTGTTCATGGCGGGTCCCCCAACGTCACTAGAGCAGGCCTTGTGGCCGACAATGGGGGCTTTCGTCCATAGCTTTGCAAAAGCGTGAAAGAGACGTCTCGCAACCTGCACAAGAGCAGGCTAAACTGACCCATGTTCAATGAAGAGAAGGCAGCCGCCATCGTCGAGCGGCTCAATACCGAATATCAGACGACCGTCGAAGCTCTGCGGAGCGCCCTGAAAACCTTCCTGGCCGGCGGCCCTCCGCCTAGCCCCGCGTCCCGCGCCGAAGGTGTTTTCGCCTATCCCGAACTGCGGCTGACCTGGCCTCCGGGGCACAAGTACCCGCGCCTGTCGCGCGCCTACGCCCGCCTCTCGCAGCCGGGCGCCTACTCGGTCACCGTCACCCGGCCGGACCTCTACCGCGACTATTTGACCGAGCAGATCAGCCTGCTGATGGCCGACTTCGACGTCACCATCGAGGTCGGGCGCTCGCGCCAGGAGATGCCGTTCCCCTACGTGTTGGACGGCGCTGTCGACCTGGCCATGGCCGACATCGGCTCGGCCGAGATCGCGCGTCACTTCCCGACCACCGAGCTTGCGCACATCGGCGATGAGATCGCCGACGGCTTCTGGGACGCGAGCCTGGAGCCGACCCGGCCGTTGGCCCTGTTCGACGGCCTGCGCACCGACTTCTCGCTGGCGCGGCTGGCGCACTACACCGGCACTCCGGCCGAGCACGTGCAGCCCTACATCCTGTTCACCAACTACCACCGCTATGTCGACGAGTTCGTGCGCTGGGGCTGCCAGCAGATCCGCGAGGGCAAGTATGACGCGCTCAGCGCCGCCGGCCGCGTGCTGGTCACCGCTGAAACCGAGAACCCCGAGCAAGTGATCGCCGACGGCGCCTGGCGTCGGCACCAGATGCCGGCCTACCACCTGATGGCCAAGGGCAAGCGCGGCCTGACCCTGGTCAACATCGGCGTCGGCCCGTCCAACGCCAAGACCATCACCGACCACCTGGCGGTGCTGCGGCCCCAGGCCTGGCTGATGATCGGTCACTGCGGCGGGCTGCGCGGCTCGCAGACCATCGGCGACTACGTCCTGGCCCATGCCTATCTGCGCGACGATCATGTGCTCGACGACGTGCTGCCGCCGGAAATCCCGATCCCGCCGATCGCCGAGATCCAGGTCGCCATGAACCGCGCCGCCGAGACCGTCACCGGCGAGAGCGGCGAGATGCTCAAGCGCCGGCTGCGCACCGGCACGGTGGTGACCACCGACGACCGCAACTGGGAGCTCCGCTTCTCGTCCTCGTCGCTGCGGTTCAACCAGTCCCGCGCGGTCGCCATCGACATGGAAAGCGCCACCATCGCGGCCCAGGGCTACCGCTTCCGGGTGCCGTACGGGACGCTGCTCTGCGTGTCGGACAAGCCGCTGCACGGCGAAATCAAGCTGCCGGGCCAGGCCAACGCCTTCTACGAACGCGCCATCGGCCAGCACCTGCAGATCGGCATCGCCACCATGGACCTGCTGCGCGAAGAGGGCCCCAAGCTCCACTCCCGCAAGCTGCGCAGCTTCGACGAGCCGCCGTTCCGCTAGGGCGCGGCGGCAGCGCCGGCGGCAGGCGATTTCGCCAGTTGTCGCCGGCGCCACGAAGCTCGGACCGCCAAGAGCACCCAAGGCAACATGATGACGTTGAACGTCGTCGCGCCCAAGGCATAGCCGAGTAGACGACGGCTGAGGAAGATCTCGAAAAGGTACCAGCCCAACACGATCAGGCTCGGCCAAATCGTGCGGCCATGCAGAATGGCGTAGTACGCGAGGACGGCGGTCAGCGTGAGGAATCCGTGGATCGCCAAGCGCGACAGGTTCGGTTCGAGCATCCCCGACACCGCAAGAGCTCCGTGCACGAGAGCTAACGAGAAAATGCACGCTGCGCCGGTCTCTATGCCGCTACGCACGCTGTGCGCCGTCTTCATGGGTGAAAGCGCCGCGCCGAGCGCCGCCGCCGGCGCATTCGAAATGTTCTGGTATCCCTGCCAAAGGCTATGGCGCTGCCCTTCAGCCAAATCGGCCAGCGGCCTTTGACGCGGCGTTGACGTAGGCGGCTGATCTTCAGTCGGCATGCCCCACCGACGCATGCGCGCCCTTGCGATTTCGTTTATTGGCAGCCGCCGCTTCCCACTCTCGTCATCCCCGGCCGCGTATGCGTGCCGGGGATCCATATGCGCCTGCTGTAGTGGTCAGGCTCCGCGTCTATGGATGGCCGGGACCTGGCGGCCCGGCCATGACGAGCCTGGTGAAATGACGTCTAGAACTTCGTCCGCAGGCCGACCGCGAAATTGCGGCCGCGCAGCGGGGCGACGTCGGTGATGAACGAGGCGTGGTTCAGCGCCTTCTCGTCCAGCAGGTTGGTCCCGCGCACGAAGACTTGGCTCGCAAACCCCGCGGCGGCGAAGTCGTAGGCCAGCGTGCCGTTGACCATGTCGTAGCCGGGGGTCTTGGTCTCGAACTGCGCGATGCGGTCCTGCTCGAAGACCCGCACGTATTCGAGGTTCCCTGACCAGTCGCCGCGGGCGAAATCGCCCCGCACGCCCAGCCGCCCGGCCGGAATGCGCGGCAGGTCGCCGCCGTTGTCGTCGAACTCGGCGCGCACATAGTCGCCGAACACCGCCGCCGAGAGGCCCGGCGCGAAGGCGTGGCGCACCTCGCCCTCGACCCCGGTGAAGGTCGCGTCGGCCTGGCTGTAGCGGATCAGCCGGAAGTCCTCGAACTGGTCGAGGGTGCGGGCGAAGATGTAGCCGTCATAGGCGTAGCGATAGGCGCTGGCCGAGAAGGTCGTCGCCCCGCCGGTCTTCTTGAGGCTCAGCTCGACCGAGTTGGCGGTCTCGACGTCCAGCGTCGCGGTCCCGATCTCGTAGGTGTTGGTCGCCAGGTGGACGCCGCGGGCGTACAGCTCCTGGGCGCTCGGCGCGCGCTGCGACCGCGCCGCCGACAGGCTGACCGTATAGTCGGGCGAAAGCCGCCAGGTCGCCGCCGCCGAGGCCGAGAACGGGCTGTGGTCGGTGTCGATGCGGCCGACCGCGCGGGCGTCCTGCCATTCCTGGCGCAGGGCGCCTTCGAACCGCCAGGCGCCGAGCTCCAGCTCCTCCAGTACGAAGATCGCCGAGTTGGTCATGCGGCTCTTGGGAATGAAAGACTCCGCGCCCACCGCCGCGAAGTCGCTGCGCGCGGTCTGCACCCCGACCACCCCGCGCAGGGCGCCGATCGGCGCGTGCTGCGCGTCGACCCGCGCGTCGTAGCCCTTGTTGGAGAAGGTCGTCGCCACCACGCCGTCGTCGATCTCGTCGTGGGCGTAGTCGGTATAGCCGCCGCGCAGGCGGATGCGTTCGATGCCGGCGATCGGGTCGCGCAGCTCGCCGCGCACGTCGACCCGCTTGCTTTTCAGCTCGACGATCGGGGCGCCGTGCTCGTCGCCCTCGCCATGTTCGTGCTCATGGTCATGATCGTGGCCGCCGCAGTGCAGGCTCGAGCCGTGCGGGTGGCAGTCCTCATATTCGTGGCTGTGGCCGGGCAGGCCGTAGGTGCTGCGCTGGTCGGTATAGGCCGCGCCCAGGTAACCCTGGCTGCCGACCCACGACAGACCCAGCGTCGCGGTGCGGCTGCGGTTGAACGAGCCGTCCAGCGTGTCTTCCGGCCAGTCCGGAACCTCGTAGTCGTCGGCCCGGCGGCCGGCCGCCTCCAGCCGGATCGCGAAGTTCCCGGTCCCGCCGGTGACCCCGACCACGCCGGCGCGCTCGTTGTCGGCCGAGCCGAGCCGCACCTCGGCGACGCCTTCGAAGCCGTCGTCGGGGATCGCCGTCGGGATCTTCTTGTCGATCAGGTTGACCGCCCCGCCGATCGCGCCGCCGCCATAGAGCAGGGCGCTCGGCCCGCGCAGGATCTCGATGCCGTCCAGCAGCAGCGGCTCGCCCGACACCGCATGGTCCGGCGACACCTCCGAGGCGTCCATCAGCGCCGAACCGTCGGTCAGCACCTTCACCCGCGGAGCGGTCTGGCCGCGGATCACCGGCCGGCTGGCGCCGCCGCCGAAGGTGTCAGAGTTGACCCCCGGCAGACCGGTCAGGGTCTCGCCCAGGGTCGACTGCCGGCGATGGTCCAGGTCCTGCCCGCGCACCACCGCCACGCTCGAGGCGACGTCCTTGTCGGAGCGGCCCAGCGGGTCGCCGGTGACGACGATCTCGCCGACCTCGGTTCCCGGTCCGGACTGGTCGGCCCAGGCCGCGGTGGCGCTCGCCGACAGGCTGGCGGCGGCGAGGAGAAGCGTTCGAAGTTGCATTTTACGGGACCCCGGCTCATGACTGAAGCCGCGTCCATTATGTTATAACGTAACACTCATCAAGATGCCGTCTACCGCTCCACCCAAAACCTCGGCGCTCTTCCGCCACATCGAACAGCTGCAGGGCGATGCGCCGTGGGGCGCCTTCCTCGACGCCGGGACCGGCGTGAACTCCGCGCTCTGGTCCAGCGCGCTGGCCACCGACCGCTGGTGCGCGGTCACCGGCTCGGCAGGGCACGGCGCGCAGGTCCAGGGCCGCGTCGGGGCGCGGCTGCGCGCGCAGGACCGGCTGATCGTCGGCAACTGGACTGACCCGGAGCTGCTGGCGGGGGAGGGCTTCGACACCGTGTTGGCCGACTACCTGGTCGGCGCGGTCGAGGGCTTTTCGCCCTACTTCCAGCCGCAGCTGTTCGCGCGGCTGCGGCCGTCGGTGAAGCGGCGTCTCTATGTGGTCGGGCTCGATCCCTACGTGGTGGGCGAGGCGCCGACTAAGGCGGCCCGCGTGGTGCGCGACATCGGGCGGCTGCGCGATGCGGTGCTGCTGCTCGCCGGCGAGACGCCCTATCGTGAGTTTCCGGCCGAGTGGGTGGTCAATGCGCTGCAGACGTCGGGCTATCGGGTGACGTCGGGACGACGCTTCGCCAACCGCTATCGCCAGACGTGGGTGAACGGGCAGCTCGACATGGCGGCGCGCCGCCTCGCCAGGTTCGCCGATCCGCAACTCGCTGCGGCCATGGAGAACTCCATCGAGGCGCTGCGCGAGCGCAGCCTCGACCTGTGCCGGCGCGATGACGGGCTAGCCCATGGGCACGACTACGTGGTCGCCGCCGAACCGGCCTAGTCCAGCCTCTCCAGCAGCGCCGCGGCCGCGCGGCTCGGCCGGCGCTCGGGGTGGCGGACCAGGTCGAACGGGCGCGGCGGCAGCTCCGGACCGATCGTCACCAGCGCGCCGCTCGCGATCAGCGGTCGCGCGGCCAGTTCCGACACCGCCGCCAGGAGCCCGCCTTGCGCCACCGCCGCCAGGATCGCCTCATTCGACGCCAGCGCCAGCGCGCAGGGCAGGGCGTCCGGATCGCCCCCCAGGTCGCGGAGCGCCTGCTCGAACTCCGATCGGGTGCCCGACCCGGCCTCGCGCCGCACCCAGCGATGGTCGGCCAGCGCCGAGATCTCGAACGCAGCGTCCCGCGCCAGCGGGTGATCGGGCGTCGCCACCATCGCCAGCCGATCGGCGCCCACCTGCCGCCGCTCCAGCAACGGCGCCTCGACCGCGCCCTCGACGAAGCCCAGCTCGACCGCCCCGCTCAGCACCGCCTCGGTGACCTGGGCGGTGTTGCCGATGGCCAGGTTCAACTCGATCCCCGGATGGACCCGTCCGAACGCCGCCAGCCGCGGCGGCAGCCAATAGGACCCGACCGTCTGGCTGGCGAAGATGTCGATGCGCCCACGCTTCAGCCCGGCCAGGTCGTCTAGCAGCCGGCCGGCGTCGGCGGCCCGGGCCAGCACCGCGCGGGCCTCGGGCAGAAAGGCGCGGCCGGCCTCGCTCAGCGCCAGGCCGCGGCCGACCCGGTCGAACAGCCGCGTGTCGTGCCGCGCCTCCAGCGCCGCGATCGCCGCGCTGGCCGCCGACTGGGTGATGTTCAGCGCCTGCGCGGCCCGCGTCATGTGCTGGCGCTCGGCCACCGCCACGAAGATGCGCAGCTGTTCCAGGGTCATGCGCTAATGATCTGATTTCACGATTGTTATGGCAAGAATAATGCGTTGGAGTGATTGAATGCGGAGGCGGACAAGGGGGCATGTCCATCGCCCTCGCCATCCGCCATCGTCTTCCCGGGGTTCTGCTCTGCGCCCTGCTCGGCCTGGCCGCCGTCGGTCTGCAGGGGCTTGAAGCCCAGCTCGCCGGCCGCGCCTGGCTGGAAGCCTTGGTCCTGGCCATTCTGCTCGGCGCGGCGATCCGCACCCTCTGGATGCCGGGGCCGCTCTGGACCGGCGGCGTCGAGTTCAGCGCCCGCACCCTGCTCGAACTGGCCGTCGCCCTGCTCGGCGCCGGCGTCAGCGCCGCCAGCCTGGCGGCGGTCGGACCGGCGATGCTGGCCGGGATCGCCCTGGTCGTCGCGCTTTCGGTGGCCGGCGGCTACGCCATCGCCCGGGCCTTCGGCCTGCCGCGCCGCATGGCGGTGCTGATCGCGGCCGGCAACTCGATCTGCGGCAACTCGGCGATCGCCGCCGTCGCGCCGGTGATCGGGGCTGAGCCGGACGACGTCGCCTCGGCCATCGCCTTCACGGCCGTACTCGGGGTCGGCGTGGTGCTCGCCGCCCCGGCGCTCGCCGTGCTGCTCGGGCTCTCGCCGCTGGCCGCTGGCGCCTTCGCCGGGCTGACCGTCTACGCCGTGCCCCAGGTGCTGGCCGCCGCCGCGCCGGCTGGGGCGGCGGCCGTGCAGGTCGGGGCGCTGGTCAAGCTGACCCGGGTGGTGACGCTGGGGCCGGTGTGCCTGGCGCTCGGCCTCATGTCGCGCGGCGGCGAGCGCACCGATTGGCGCCGCCTGGTCCCCTGGTTCGTCGTCGCGTTCCTGGCCTTCGCCGCCCTGCGCGCGGCCGGCGTCCTGCCGCAGGCGACGATCCATGCCGCCGGCCAGATCTCCACCTGGCTGACCATCGCCGCCATGGCCGCGCTGGGCCTGGGAACCGACGTCCGCGCCCTGCTGCGGGCTGGTCCGCGGGTGATTGCGGCGGCCAGCCTGTCGCTGCTGCTGCTCGGTCTGCTGGCCATCGGCCTGCTCACCCTGCTGGGCTGGGCCTGAGGCGCCGCGCCCTCTCGAAATCGCGCCGCAGAAGCGCTAAATCGGCCGCCATGACGACGATCAAATTCGAAGCCATCGACAACTTCCGCGACTTCGGCGGCTATGGCACCGCCTGCGGCCGGGGCCTGAAGGCGGGGCAGCTGTTCCGTTCGGCCAACCACGCCTACGCCACCGACGGCGATCTCGCCGGCCTGCGCGACCTCGGGGTCGGGGTGATCGTCGACCTGCGCCGCCGGCGCGAGCGCGAGCGCGAACCCTCCCGCCGCTGGGAAGGCTTCGCGGGCGCGGTGATCGAGAACGACATCGACGGGCCCGAGCACGACTGGGCCGACGCCCTGAAGGCCGCGCCGAGCGTCAACGCCGACTGGTTCTTCAACGACAGCCTCGAGTTCTATCGCGCCGCGCCGCACGCCGAGCGGATGATCGACCTGTTCAGCCGCTACTTCGCGACCCTGGCCAGCACCGAGGGCGCGGTGGTCGTCCACTGCGCGGCCGGCAAGGACCGCACCGGCATGATCTGCGCCCTGACCCACCACATCGCCGGGGTGCACCGCGACGACACCATGGCCGACTACCTGGCCACCAACGACGCCGCCGCCATCGACAAGCGCGTCGAGTTCCTCGGCCCCTGGATCCGCGACCTGACCGGCGTCACCGTCGACGACGCGGGCCTGCGCCAGGCGGTCAGCGTCAACGAGGCGTTCCTGGCCGAAGCCTTCGCCGCCATGACCGAGAGCCACGGCACCGTCGACCGCTATCTGGAAAAGGTGCTCGGCGTCGACCGGGCGCTGCGCGGGAAGATCGAGGCCCGCATCCTGGGCTGATTGCAGATCCTCCCCTCTTGGGGGAGGTGGATCGCTGCGCAGCAGCGAGACGGAGGGGGACTGCTCTCAGCGCACTAGTGTCAAAGTCCCCCTCAGTCCGCCAAGGCGGACTGCTCCCCCCAGAAGGGGAGCATCTATGACACTTGCTGGCTTTCCCTGGGCTGACATCGTCCGCCCGATCCCCTAAGCGTCCCCGCAACCAACAAAGACGGGGACCAGTCATGCAGAGCTTCCAGCCGCCGCGGCGCATCCTGATGGGGCCCGGCCCCTCCGACGTCAGCCCCCGCGTACTGTCGGCCCTGGCCCGTCCGACCATCGGCCACCTGGACCCGCAGTTCCAGGACCTGATGGAAGAGATCAAGGGCGCGCTGGCTCGGCTGTTCAACGCCCCCGACCACGCCTGCGTCCCGCTGCCCGCGCCCGGCACCGCCGGCATGGAAGCGGCGATCATGAACCTGCTGGAGCCGGGCGACCGCGCGGTCATCGCCATCAACGGCGCCTTCGGCGGCCGCATGGCCGACATGGCCGACCGGGCCGGGGCCGAGGTGGTGAAGGTCGAGTTCGAGTGGGGCAAGCCGGTCGATCCGGCCGCCGTCGAGGAAGCGCTCAAGGCCGCCCCGACCAAGGTCTTCGCCTTCGTCCACGCCGAGACCTCGACCGGCGCGCGCTCCGACGCCGCCACCCTCTGCGGCCTGGCCCGCAAGTACGGCGCGCTCTCGATCGTCGACTGCGTGACCTCGCTCGGCGGCGTGACCGTCGACGTGGCCGCCTGGGACGCGGACGCGGTCTATTCCGGCACCCAGAAGTGCCTCTCGGCCCCTCCGGGCCTCTCGCCGATCGCGCTGTCGAAGCGCGCGCAGGAAGCCATCACCGGCCGCAAGACCAAGGTCCGCAACTGGCTCTGCGACTTCAATCTGCTGATGAGCTACTGGGGCGGCGACGGCGGCCGCACCTATCACCACACGGCGCCGATCAACGCCCTCTATGGCCTGCACGAAAGCCTGGTGGCGCTGTTCGAGGAAGGCCAGCAGGCCGTGCTCGTCCGCCACGCCCGCACCCACGAAGCGCTGGCCGCCGGCATCGAAGCGCTGGGCCTGAAGTTCCTGGTCGACGCCAAGGACCGGCTGCCGCAGCTCAATGCGGTGATCGTGCCCGACGGCGTCGATGAAGGCGCCGTGCGCGCCTATGTGCTCGACAAGTGGGACCTCGAAATCGGCGCCGGCCTCGGCCCGCTGAAGGGCAAGGTCTGGCGCATCGGCCTGATGGGCGCCTCGGCGACCCCCTGGCACGTCCGCCTGTGCCTGAACGCGCTGGCCGAAGCGCTCGCCGCCCAGGGCTTCAAGGCCGACGGCCAGGCGGCCGTCGCCGCCGCCGACGCGAAGCTGGGCTAGCTCGACCCAAGATCCTCCCCCTCTGGGGGAGGTGGCTCGATACCACGCATCGAGACTGAGGGGGACTTCTCTCAAGCGCGCTTGAGCCAAGTCCCCCTCAGTCGGCCTTGCGGCCGACAGCTCCCCCAGCGGGGGAGCATCGTCTCAATCCCCTAGATGCTCGCCTGCATCCGGTAGAGCCGCTCATAGGCTCCGCCGGAGGCGATCAGCTGCTCGTGGCTGCCCTGCTCGGCCACGCCCTGGTCGGTCAGCACCAGGATGCGGTCGGCGTTGCGCACCGTCGACAGCCGGTGGGCGATGACCAGGGTCGTGCGGTTCCTGGCCAGTTCGCCCAGCGCCTGCTGCACGGCCTTCTCGCTCTCGTTGTCGAGCGCGCTGGTCGCCTCGTCGAAGATCAGGATCGGCGCGTCCTTCAGAAACGCGCGGGCGATGGTCAGCCGCTGCTTCTGCCCGCCCGACAGCTTCACCCCACGCTGGCCGATGTCGGTGTCGTAGCCCTTCGGCAGCGCACTGATGAACTCGTGCGCATTGGCCCGCCGGGCCGCCTCGATCACCTCCTCGTCGCTCGCGTCCGGCCGCCCGTAGCGCAGGTTCTCCGCCACGCTGCCGGCGAACAGGTAGACGTCCTGCTGCACGACCGCGACGTTGCGCCGAAGCGAGCTCAGCGTCAGGTCGCGCACGTCGACCCCGTCCACTTCGATCGCCCCGCCGCTCGGCTCATAGAACCGCGGGATCAGCGAGCAGAGCGTCGTCTTGCCGACCCCTGACGTCCCCACCAGCGCCACGAACTCGCCGGGCGCGACGTCCAGCGTGACGTGCCGCAGCACATGGGGGCCATCCTCCTCGTAGCGGAAGCTGACGTCTCGAAACGCGAGCGCCCCCTGCGGTCGATCCAGCTCGATCGCGCCGGGCCGGTCGGCGACCTCCGGCGCGGTCTCCAGGATCTCCATCATCCGCGTGAACCCGGTGTAGCCCTGCTGCCAGAGCCGCACGAAGTTCGCCAGCCGCTGCACGGGATCGATCAGCACCGCCACGCACAGCAGGAAGGTCAGCATGTCGGCGACGCTGAGCTGCGCCTGCTGCACCCGCACCGCTCCGGCCACGATGACCACCACGGTGATCAGCTGGGCGAAGGTGGTGGTCCCGACCGAGAAGTAGGCCTCGCTCTTGTAGCCGGCCCGCCGGGTGTCGAGGAACTTGAGGTTCTCCGCTTCGAAACGCCGGTTCTCGACGTCCTCGTTGGCGAAGGACTTCACCACCCGGATGCCGGCCAGCGAATCCTCGACCCGCTCGTTGATCGCGCCGACCTGCCGCTTGGACTGGGTCAGGGCGATGTTCATGCGGCCGCTGAAGTGCAGGGCGTACATCACCGCGAACGGGATGATGGCCACGATCATCAGGGTCAGCGGCACGTCGAGATAGGCGAGGATGGCGATCGCCCCGGCGAACTTCAGCACCGCGATCGCCAGGTCTTCGGGACCGTGGTGATAGAGCTCGCCCAGCATGAACAGGTCGTTGGTGATCCGGCTCATCAGCTGCCCGACCCGGGTCTGGTCGTAGAACCGGAACGGCAACGTTTGGCAGTGTTCGAACAGCTCCTTGCGAAGCGCGCTCTCCATCTTCGCGCCCATCACATGGCCCTGGTAGTCGACGAACAGCGTCGCCAGCACCTGCACCGCCAGCAGGCCCAGCATGAGCCCGCCGACCGCGTAGATGCCGCTCAGCGCCAATGGCGCTTCGCCGCTCGCGCCAAGCTGGCGGGCGACGTAGTTGGCGCACAGCGGCAGGAACAGCGCCGTCGCCGAGACGAGCACCGCGCAGGCCAAGTCCGCCACAAGCAGCGGAATGTGCTGTCGATAGTAGGAAACGAATTTCAGCGCCCGGGCGCGAGCCTGGGCCGAAGGTCCGGCGCTCGGCCGGAAGCTTTGGGGGTTATGCCGCGCGTCTGCTTGCGCCAGCGCCCCCGGAGTACGTGATTGCATGAACGATCATGTCCTGTTGCGAGGAATTTCCTTTCTGGCTGGACACGAACGTTCTCATTTCACTCTCCCTGCGCCGGCCCGTAGCGTGGGCCGTTGTCGACGCGCGGACTATGCCGCCGCCGCGTCGGTCGGGCAACGCCGTTATCTGCAGGCCATGCCGCTTTTTCGATTCCCAAGCCCGCGGCGGGGCGTAACGTGCCGGCCAAGTCCGCCGCCATGAGCGGGCGTCCGGGAGAGTCCCTTGAGTACAGTTGAAGCTAGCGGATCGGGGTCCGTCGCCGACCTGCCGATCGACGCCGAGGTCATGGGCGACGGCCGCTTGAACCGCGGCGGGGTCGCCTGGTCGCTGTTCGAGGGCGCCCGCAATCCCTACGTCATCCTGATCACCATCTACATCTTCATGCCCTATGTGGCGGGGGTGATGGTCGGCGATCCGGTGCGCGGCCAGGAGGTGATCTCCCAGTGGAGCCAGTACGCCGGCTGGGCGGTGATGCTCACCGCGCCGCTGCTCGGCGCCTCGATCGATCAGCTCGGACCGCGCAAAGGCTGGCTTGGCCTGATCGTCGCGCTGATGGTCCCGATGATGGTCATGCTGTGGTGGGCCCGGCCCGACCAGAGCGGCCTGACCGTCACCATGGTGATGCTCCTGACAACCGCCATCGGCCTGCTCTTCGCGTTCAGCGAGGTGCTGCACAATTCGCTGCTGGTCCGCGCCGCCGGCCTCTCCGGCGCGCACAAGGCCTCGGGCCTGGCCCTGGCGCTCGGCAACTTCACCTCGGTGGTCGCCCTGGCCTTCACCGCCTGGGCCTTCGCCCTGCCGGGCAAGGTCGACTGGGCCTGGGTGCCCAAGGCGCCGTTGTTCGGCCTCGACCCGGCCAGCCATGAGCCGGAGCGCGTGGTCGCGCTGCTCGCCGCCGGCATCTTCGCGCTCGGCGCCCTGCCGCTGTTCCTATTCACGCCCGACGCGCCGAAGACCGGCATTCCAATGCTGACCGCCTTCCGCAACGGCGCGGTCCAGCTGGTGCGGATGGTCGCCACCGTGCGCCGCTACAAGGACGCGGCGATCTATCTGGTCAGCCGGATGTTCTACGTCGACGGCATGAACGCCATCCTCATCTACGCTGGGCTCTACGCCATCGGGGTGATGAAGTGGGGCGCGCTGGAGATGCTGATGTACGGCATCGTGCTCTCCATCCTGGCGGTGTTCGGCGGCTTCGTCGGCCGCTGGCTGGACGCGGGCCTTGGCCCGAAGGGCGCCGTGCGGGTCGAGATCTTCATGTCGCTGCTCGGCATCATCGCCATGCTCGGCATGGGCCCCGACAAGATCCTCTACTTCTGGGCCTTCGACCCGGCCGCCCATCCGCCGATGTGGGACGGGCCGGTGTTCCGCACCCTGCCGGAATGGATCTTCATCCTGATCGGCTTCTCCAACGCCATCTTCATCACCGCCCAGTACGCTTCCAGCCGCACCATGCTGACCCGGATCACCCCGCCCGATCAGACCGGGGCCTTCTTCGGGGTCTACGCTTTGTCGGGCGTCGCCACCGGCTGGCTCGGGCCGATGATGGTCAACTGGGGCACCAAGGCGACCCACAGCCAGCAGGGCGGCTTCGCCATGGTGATCATCCTGCTGGCCATCGGCTTCGTCGGCCTGCTGTTCGTGCGGGGAGGCGGCCGCCGCATCTGACTTTCCCTCGCGCCGCGCTGGGGCTAAGGCCCGGCCCATGACCTGCGTCGCCCAGCTTTCTGCGCCCTGGCGCGAACCGGCCGAGGTGCTCAGCGCCTTCGCGGGCGAGCCCTGGGCGCTCGGTCTCGTCACCGGCGGGCCGGACGCGCGCTGGTCCTATGTCGCCCGCGCTCCCGCCGCGACCTTCACCCACCACGCCGGCGACGCCGGTGAACCCTTCGCCCGCCTGCGCGACCTGCTCGGACCCGCGTCGCCGGGGGCGACGGAAGGCCCGCCGTTCCAGGGCGGCGTGGTCGGCCTCGCCGCCTACGAACTCGGCGACCATGTCGAGGCCCTCGGCCTGCCGCGCCAGGGCGCCTGGCCCGACCTCGCCGCCGCCCGCTACGACGTCCTGCTGGCGTTCGACCATCAGGCCCGCATCGTCGTCGCCGTCGGCCGCGCGGGCGATCACGACGCCGCCCAGGCCCGCGCCCGCGCCGCGCTCGCCTGGATGGACGCCGCGCCGCTCGCGCCGCGTGGCGGCGTCCTGGCCGGCCCGCTGCAGGCGTCAGATCCCGCTGCCTACGAAGCCGCTGTCGCGCAGGTCGTCGCCCGTATCCGCGCCGGCGAGATCTTCCAGGCCAACATCGCCCGCGCCTGGACCGGCGCCTTGGCGCCCGGCGCGCAGCCGTTCGACCTCTTCGCCCGACTGCTGGACCAGAGCGCCGCGCCGTTCGCCGCCTATCTGCGCCTGCCGGGCCTGGCTCTGGTCTCCAACTCGCCCGAGCGCTTCCTGCAGGTCCGTGACGGCCGCGTGGAGACCAAGCCGATCAAGGGCACCCGGCCGCGCGGGGAGGGGCCCGCCGCCGACGCCGCGCTCGCCGCCGAACTGCTGGCCAGCGACAAGGACCGGGCCGAGAACCTGATGATCGTCGACCTGATGCGCAACGACCTGGCCCGCGTCTGCGCGCCCGGCAGCGTCAAGGTTCCCAGCCTCTGGGCGCTGGAGAGCTTCGCCAATGTCCACCACCTGGTCTCGACGGTCACCGGCGCCTTGAGCCCCGGCCGCGACGCCCTCGACCTGCTGGTCGCCGCCTTTCCGCCGGGCTCGATCACCGGCGCGCCCAAGGTCCAGGCGATGAAGGTCATCGCTGGGCTGGAGACCCCGCGCGGCCCCTACTGCGGCTCGCTGTTCTGGGCCGGCGCCGACGGGGAGTTCGATTCCAGCGTCCTGATTCGCACCGCCGCCTGCGTCGAGACCCCGGGCGGCTGGCGGGTGGAGGCGCGGGCCGGGGCCGGCATCGTCGAAGGCAGCGATCCGCTCGCCGAGCGGCTCGAGACCGAGGCCAAGATCGCTGCGCTCGCCAAAGCGCTCACGGAGGCGCCCCGCGCATGATCCCCCTCGACGACCGCGGCCTGCTGCTGGGCGATGGCCTGTTCGAAACCCTGCTGGCGGTGGACGGGGTCCTGGTCGCGCCGGGTCCGCATCTGGACCGCATGGCCGCCGGCTGCGCGACCCTCGGCCTGCCGCCGCTCGATCGGGGCGAGGCCGCGCGGGTGATGGCGGCGGCGCTGGCCGGCCTCGAGGCGACGCGCGTCGCCGTGCGCCTGACCCTCACCGCCGGCTCCGGCGGCCGCGGCCTCGACCGCCCCGACGTCCCGGCCGTGCGCTTGATCGCCACCGCCGCCCCGGCCCCGGCGTCGCAGGAACCCGCCGACCTGATCACCAGCACCGTGCGCCGCAACGACCTCTCGCCGGCCGCGCGGCTGAAGACGCTGTCCTACATCGACAACGTCCTGGCCAGGGCGGAGGCGCGCGGGGCCGGGGTCGACGAGGCGCTGATGCTCAACACGCGCGGCGACGTCGCCTGCGCGGCCGCGGCCAATGTCTTCTGGCTTTGGGGCGGGCGGCTCTACACGCCACAGCTCGATTGCGGAGTGCTGGCCGGGACCATGCGCGCGCAGGTGATCGCCGCGGCGACAGGGCAGGGGTTGCCGGTGGTCGAGACCCGCTCGGGCGTCGCAGAACTGGCCCGCGCCGACGCGGCGTTCCTGACCAACAGCCTGATCGGCGTGCGCCCGGTGCGCTCGCTGGACGGGTTTTCCTGGGAGCCGTCGACGCTGGTCGAGCGCCTGGCCGCTGCGGTCAGTTGAGCGCGATCGGCACCCCGGCGCGCGGCGCCAGGTCCATCTTGTGCCGGAAGGTGAAGGGGCCCGGCAGCATTTTCTGGAACGGCGTGCGGTAGGTGTACACGGTCTCGGCCCGCAGCACCGCGGTGTTCGGCGTCCGCATCGAGGTCGCCACTGTCGTCAAGTCGGTCTTGGCGATGGTCTTGCCGTTATCCAGCGTCCACTTTTCGACGGGGGTACCGTTGGCGCTGATCTCGATGCTGGTCACCCGGATCGCCAGCTGGTCGGTCGGGAACGGCTTCATGATCGAAGTGCTGGCGTTGAAGATGCCGGTCACGTCCGCGGTGGTGACCTGCGCCTGCTGGGTCACCAGGTCGCCGATCGCGGTGGTGGTCGCGCTGGCCCGGCGATTGGCCAGCAGCGCCTGGGTGGCCTCGACCATGCCGAAGTAGAGCATCAGCACGATCGGCACGATGAACGCGAATTCGACGGCGGCCGAGCCGCGCCGGTCGCGAAGCAGGTCCTGTTTCACGGGCATGTGGTGCGGTCTCCGTACGGGCGGAGCGCGGGATTGTACGGCTCGTTGCGGAACAGCCGGGTCGAGCTGATCATCCGGCCGCCTTCATAGTTCTTGAACAGCGGGCGGATCAGCGGCGTGACGATCGGCCATTTATAGTAGGTCGTGACCACCACGATGTCCTCCGGGTTGCCGGCGCACCAGTTGGTTTGCTGCGGATCGAAGGTGTTGGGATCGCGCGGCGCGGCGGCGCCGGCGCTGACGTAGGTGGAGAAGGTCCGGGCCTCGACGAACAGCGGATTGGGGTCGGGATCGCCGGGCTTGGGCGCGGCCACCGAACACATCCGCTTCAGCCAGCTCATGTTGACGCAGACCAGTTGCCGAAAGCCCTGCTGGGTGACCGGCGCGCTGCTCTGGCCGCTTTGAAACTGGCCGGTGCGGATGTTGCGCGCGGCGAAGTCGGTGGCGGTGTCCAGGGTCGCCGAGACCAGCAGGATCATCGCCAGCTCCAGCACCCCGAACATCAGCATCATCAGCGGCATGCTGATCAGGGCGAACTCCACCGCCGTCGCGCCGCGGCGCGAACGGACGAACCGCCGAATGACGGTGCGGAGCTGATTTGCAGAGCGCGACATGGCGTCTCCAGGGAGCTTGACCGCTGGAGGCTAGCTAAATCTGGCTAACTGGAGGTTTAAGGCTTTGCTGAATCGCCGCCCGGGCCCTTGTCGCCGCCGGACCGCTCGCAGCCGCCGGCGCAGGCGTATTCCTCGACCCGGGGGCCGCGGATCACCGACACCCGGCCTTCGCTCGGGCCGGTGACCACCACCTGGCGCTCCAGCACCGTGCGGCCCAGCTGGTCGATCACCACTAGGTTCGTCACCCCGTAGCCGCGGCCGCTGATCACCGCCTTGCCGGCGTCGATCACGGACACGTCGGCGATGGCCGGGTTGCCGATCAGCACGTCGCGGGTTCCGCGCGGCAGGGTCATGGGCGTGCTCTGGTCGATCGGAATCACCAGCGACGGTGCGGCCTGGGCGGCCCCGGCGAGGGCGGCCAAGGCGAGCGTCAGGGACAGGATCGAGCGGCGCATGGGCTGTTCCGGCAGGAGGACGTCGAGCGAAGACTCGATTGGAATGGTCAATAAAGCCTGAACTTTCGGCCCCTCGCGTGCGCGAGAATCATTATGTCGAAGCGCGGAAAATGCCCGATTTTAGCTGCGTGGTTAATCAATATTTACAGTAAACGCAAGTAAACCATTGGTAAAGACGCGTTTATACATGACTGTTTACTGCCAATTAAGCCAACCTTGCGAAAGTCATCCTGCGTTTCGGGGCGAGCAGACCAAAAGGTTTGATGCCTCACAGTCAGCTCGCCAAAACAAAGGAGATCGAGCATGTCGAAGTTCGTTTCGCGCTTCCTGAACGACGAATCCGGCGCCACCGCCATCGAGTACGGCCTGATCGCGGCCCTGATCGCCGTGGCCCTGGTCACCGCCATGGGCTACCTGGGTTCGGGTCTGAAGACCTCGTTCCAGGGCATCCAGACCAAGCTGGTGACCCCGCCGACCTCGTAAGAGGCGACGGATTGACCGATCGCGGCGGCGCAAGCCGCCGCGGTTGCGTCTCTATGGAGATGGTCTGCTAGGAGGGCTTTGGAATGAAAGTTCTGCTCAAGAGGTTCTTCGCTCAACAATCGGGCGCCACCGCTGTCGAGTACGCCCTGATGGCCGCAATGATCACCGTGGTCCTGGTCGCCGCCTTCGGGCCGTTGACCACCGCCTTGACCGGGGTCTTGCAGACCGTCGCCAACGCCTTCCCTCAGACGCTGCCTTCGCAATAGGGCGCCTGGGACTGACAAGAAAAAGGGCCGCTCTCCGCAGCGGCCCTTTTTCTTTTCAATCATCCATTCACGGCTGCGCGCGCAAAGTGCCGTTGAACAAAAGGCCGGACCGATCCCAGAAATGATCACGCTCTTCGCCGCCGCGCTTCTGCTCTTCTTCCCGGTGCTGGTGATCGTCGGCGCGCTGCGCGACCTGACCAGCTTCACCATTCCCAACTGGATCTCGGGCCTGTTGATTGTCGCCTTCTTCCCGGCGGCGCTGCTGCTCGGCGTCGCGCCGATGGCCATTGGGACGCACTTGCTGGTCGGCCTCGCGGCGCTGGCGGTCGGCGTCGCGCTGTTCGCCCTGCGCTGGATCGGCGGCGGCGACGCCAAGCTGTTTGCGGCCGCCGCGCTCTGGCTCGGGGCGCCGGCGGCGCTCTCCTATGTGGTGATGACCGGCCTGGCCGGCGGCGCGCTGGCGCTCGGCCTGCTCAGCCTGCGCTCGCCGATCCTGCGCCCTTATGTGCTCAGCGGGCCGGCCTGGTTCGGACGCTTGGCCGACCCGGACGAGGCGGTGCCCTACGGCGTGGCGATCGCGGTCGGCGCGCTGGCGACTTTCCCGGCCTCGCCGCTGATGCAGGCCTGGCCCGGTTTCTAACCGTGGCTTTAGGGCGCGTTAACCATGGGGCCCGAAAACAGACCTAGCCGGCAAAACGCCGGTCGACCGATTCGCGTGCGCCGGCGGACTGCGGCGCGCTCGCCTGTCACCCGCTTGCGCGGAGCCTCGAGCACCGACCATGGGTTCTGCCCGCATCGCCCTGTTGGCCGTCGCCGCGATCGCCGCCATCGGACTGGCCTTCATCGTCCGCGGCATGGTCACCCCCAAGCGGCCTGACGCGGTCGCCGCCGCTCCGCCGCCGAAGCCTGTCGTCCAGGTGCTGGTCGCCAAGCGCGAGTTGCCGATCGGCACCCGCCTGACCCCGGCCGACCTCGGTTGGCAGCCCTGGCCGGCTGATGCGCTCAACGCCGCCTTCGTCACCGATGGCGCCTCGCCGGCCCTGCCGGCCAAGATGCCCGACAAGGCGGTCCAGAAGGCGGCCCGCGCCGCCAACGATCTGGTCATGCCGCAGGGCGCGATGCAGGCCTTCGAGGGCGCCATCGTCAAGGAAGCCCTCGCCGCGGGCGAGCCGGTGGTGGCCCGCAAGGTGGTCCGCGCCGGCCAGAGCGGCTTCATGGCCGTGGTGCTGCAGCCGGGCATGCGGGCCATGGCCGTGCCGATCAACGCCGAGACCGCCGCCGGCGGCTTCATCCTGCCGGGCGACCGGGTCGACGTGCTGCAGAGCCGCTCGGACTCCAGCAGCGGCTCCAAGACGATGCTGACCGAAGTGCTGATGCGCAACGTCCGCGTGCTGGCCATCGACCAGAACATCGAGCCGGCCAAGGACGCCCGCACCATTGTCGGCGGCGTCGCCACCATTGAGATCCCCGCCACCGACGTCGAGGTCATCGCCCGCGGCAAGGCCCAGGGCGAGATGCAGCTCGCGCTGCGCTCTTACGCCGACATCGGCGGGCCGCCGGGCCGCGGCATCGCCAGCCGCGCCTCCGCCCAGGGCGTGCGGGTGTTCCGCGCCGGGCAGGTCACTGAGGTCGCCAATCCATGACGCTGCGCCGCACCCTCATCGCGCTCGCCGCCTTCGCCGCCGCCCTGGCGCCGGGCGCCGCGTTCGCTCAGGCCGCCGAGGCCGCCGCCCCGGCCATGGCCGCGGGCCTGGCCGCCCAGTCGGCGGTGGTCCGTGTCAACCTGACCGGCGGGACCGCCTCCCAAGCGCTGAACCTGCCGACCGGCAAGTCGGCGATCATCGAACTGCCGGTCGATGTGCGCGACGTGCTGGTGACCAATCCGGGCGTCGCCGACGCCATGCTGCGCTCGCCGCGACGGATCTTCATCCTGGGGCTCAAGAGCGGGACCACCGACGCGGTGTTCTTCGATTCCGCCGGCCGCCGCATCCTGGCGCTGGATATCCGCGTCGACCAGGACCCGACCGCCGTCGCCCAGACCATCAACCGGATCGTGCCGGGGGCCCGCGTTCAGGTCGACTCGATGAACGAGAGCCTGATCCTCTCGGGCCAGGTGGCGAACCTGGCCGACGCCGACAAGGCGCTGCAGATCGCCCGCGCCGCGGTCGGCAAGCCCGAGCAGGTGATCAACATGCTGGCCGTGGCCGGCAAGGATCAGGTGATGCTCAAGGTGCGCATCGTCGAGATGCAGCGCAACGTCATCAAGCAGCTGGGCTTCAACCTCAACGCCATCCTCGGCGAACTGGGCGACACCCAGTTCCTGCTCGGCACGACCTCCAGCTTCGCGGTCAACGGCGCTCTGCTCGGCGGCGGCAGCGCCCAGGTGCGTGAGATCGGCGGCAAGTACCAGGGCGATGCGACCGTTCACGCCTTCGAGCGCGTGGGTCTGGTCCGCACCCTGGCCGAGCCGACCCTCAGCGCGGTCTCCGGCGAGTCGGCGAGGTTCCTGGCCGGCGGCGAGTTCCCGATCCCGGTGGCCCAGGACACCAACGGCTCCGTCAGCGTCCAGTTCAAGCCGTTCGGCGTCGGGCTCGGCTTCACGCCGATGGTGCTGTCGTCGGGTCGAATCGCATTGAAGGTATCGACCGAGGTGTCGGAACTGACCAGCCAGGGCGCCTTCTCGGTCAGCACGCCTGGCACGGGCACGGCGCTGACCATTCCGGCCCTGACCGTCCGGCGTGCGGAGACCGCGGTCGAGCTGCCCTCCGGCGGCTCGATGATGATCGCCGGGCTTCTGCAGGAAAAGACCAAGCAGAACATCGACAGCCTGCCCGGCATGACCACGCTGCCGGTGTTGGGAACCCTGTTCCGCTCACGCGACTATCTGGCCGGCGAGACCGAGCTGGTGATCCTGGTGACGCCCTACATTGTCGACGCAACCAGCCCCAGCCGCCTGCAGACCCCGGCCGACGGCCTGAAGATCGCCGACGATCCCGCGACCGTGCTGATGGGCTCGCTGATCAAGGCCTACAACGCCAATCCCCAGGCGCAATCGGGGCGCAACTATCAGGGGCCGCACGGCTACGTGATCGAATGAGCGCACTTCGCCTTTCCGTCCTGTTGTTTGCCGGCGCCGCGTTGAGCGCGTGCGCCAGCGGCCCGCCCCGCGCGCCCGAGCTGTCGCGCGCCGAGGCGGCGCGCACCCCGACCGAGCTGTGGGCGGCCGACGTCCGGCCGCAGCCCGAGGAGATCCGCCTGGCGGTCCACGCCCAGGGCATGTCGTCGACCCAGCAGGACGCCCTGGCGCGGTTCGCGGGGGACTGGCGGCTCGGCGCAGGCGGACCGATCACCCTGCGCGCCCCGGTCGGCGGGCCCGATGCGGCGACGGTCTCGCGTGCAGCCGAAGGAGCCCGCGCGGTGTTGGCCAGCTACGGCGCGGAGGTCCGCATCCAGGGCTATGAGGCCAATGGCGACCCGCGAGCGCCGCTGATCGTCGCCCGGGAGGGCTACGCCGTCTCCATCCCCCGCTGCGGCGAGAGCTGGGACAATATCTCGCGCTCGGCGTCGAACCACGTGCAGTCCCAGTTCGGTTGCGCGGTGACCGCCAACATGGCGGCCCAGATCGCCAACCCGGCTGACCTGCTCGGCCCCGCCGCCATCGATCCGGCTGACGCCCAGCGCCGCGACGTCGCGCTCGGCAAGTATCGCAAGGGCGAGGTCACCGCCTCGGCCGCCGACAGTCAGGCGCGGGGTACGGTCTCGCAGGTGGTGAACTGATGAACCCGCAGCAGGGCCAAGATCCCTTCGATCTCGACTTCGACGCCGACGACGAGTTCGACGCGCCGCAGGACGCGGCCTGGCGCGAGCCGCCGCCGGCCGCCGCGGCGGATCCGTTCGCCGACCCCTTCGCCGACCTGCCGCCGGTGCGCGAGAGCGCCGGCGCTGAGTCGCGGCTCGAGGCCGCCGCCGAGGACGACTTCGACGACGCCGCCGTCGTGCCGCCGCTGCCGCCCGAGCGGCCGGCCGCCAATCCGGTGCACGACATGATGGCCGGGGCCGAGGCGGCCTTCGGCGAGGCCAGCCTGCCGCGGATCACCGTCCACATCTACTGCGCCAACGCCGAGACCGCCGAGTTCGCCGAGGTCGCCGCCGCCGACCGCCGCATGGAGCGCGGCGTCGTCGTCGTGCGCATGGGCGGTCTGGCCGCCGCGGTCGAGGCCTACCAGAGCCAGGCCACCCCCTCGCTGGTGATGGTCGAGAGCGCCGACCCGGCGCCGGTGCTGCTGGCTCATCTCGATCGTCTGGCCGAGGTCTGCGACCCGGGCACCAAGGTCGTGGTCATCGGCTCGGCCAACGACATCGCCCTCTATCGCGAACTGATGCGCCGTGGGGTGTCGGAATACCTGGTGCCGCCGCTCAACCCGATGCTGCTGGTCCGCACCGCCACGGGCCTCTACTCCGATCCCTCGGCGCCGTTCATCGGCCGCCAGATCGCCTTCTGCGGCGCCAAGGGCGGGGCGGGGGTCTCGACCATCGCCCACAACGTCGCCCACTCGATCACCGAGCGGCTGCAGACCGGCGCGGTGCTGGTCGATCTCGACCTGCCGTTCGGCACTGCCGGGCTCGACTTCAACCAGGACCCGCTGCAGGGCGTGGCCGACGCGCTCAGCCAGCCCGACCGCCTCGACCCGGTGCTGATGGACCGGATGATGGCCCGTTGCACCGATCGGCTGTCGCTGTTCGCCGCCCCGGCCACGCTCGACGCCGACTACGACATCTCGGCCGAGGCGTTCGAGGAGGTCACCCAGAAGATCCGCGGCGCCGCGCCCTTCGTGGTGCTCGACCTGCCGCACGTCTGGACCGCCTGGAAGCGCAAGATCCTGCTGTCGTCCGACGACCTGGTGATCGTCGCGACGCCCGACTTGGCGTCGCTGCGCAACGCCAAGAACATCGTCGATCTGGTGCGCCGCGCCCGGCCCAACGACGCCCCGCCGCGTCTGGTGCTGAACCAGGTCGGGGTCCCCGGCCGCCCCGAGATCCCGGTCAAGGACTTCGGCGAGGCGCTCGACCTCAGCCCCGCCCTCTGCCTCCAGTTCGATCCCAAGCTGTTCGGCCAGGCCGCCAACAACGGCCAGATGATCAGCGAGGTGGGGCCGAAGTCGAAGTCCGCCGAGGGCCTCGACCAGCTGGCCCAGCAGATCGCCCGTCGCGAGCCGCCGCAGGTCCAGAAGACCTCGATGCTCTCCAGCCTGTTCAAGAAGAAGTAGATGTTCGGCAAGCGCCCCACAGAAGGCGGGTCGCAGGCGCCGCGTCAGGCGCCGCCCCCCGCCGCCGAAGGTCCGGCGATCGCCACGCGTCCGCAGCGGGTCGAGCCCGTCGCTCCGGTCGCGCCGGTGCAGACCGCGCCGCCGACCGAGCGTGCGGCGGCCAAGGCGGCCGGTCCCAAGCCGACGCTGGGCTTCGAACAGCTCCGCGCCGCGCAGGGGGCCGCGCCCGCGACCCAGGTCGTGCGCGAGCAGAGCGACTACTACCACGCTACCAAGACCACGATCTTCAACGCCCTGATCAACACGATCGACCTGGCGCAGCTCGCCCAGCTCGACGCCAAGCAGGCCGCCGAGGAGATCCGCGACATCGTCGCCGAGCTGGTGGCGATCAAGAACGTCTCGATGTCGGTGGCCGAGCAGGACACCCTCGTCCAGGACATCATCAACGACGTCCTCGGCTACGGCCCGCTGGAGCCGCTGCTGGCCCGCGACGACATCGCCGACATCATGGTCAACGGCGCCGGCCGGGTGTTCATCGAGGTCGCCGGCCGCGTCCAGCTGACCAATGTCCGCTTCCGCGACAACTCTCAGCTGATGAACATCTGCCAGCGGATCGTCAGCCAGGTCGGCCGCCGGGTCGACGAAAGCTCGCCGATCTGCGACGCGCGCCTTCCCGACGGCAGCCGCGTCAACGTCATCGCTCCGCCCTTGGCGCTGGATGGTCCCACCCTGACCATCCGGAAGTTCAAGAAGGACAAGCTGACCATGAAGAACCTGGTGGAGTACGCCTCCATCAGCCCGGAAGGGGCGCGGGTTCTCGGGGTCATCGGCGCCTGCCGATGCAACCTGGTCATCTCCGGCGGTACGGGCTCGGGCAAGACCACCTTGCTCAACACCCTGACCGCTTTCATCGATCCTTCCGAGCGGGTCATCACCTGCGAGGACGCCGCCGAACTGCAGCTCCAGCAGCCGCATGTCGTGCGCCTGGAAACCCGCCCCCCGAACCTCGAGGGTCAGGGCCAGATCACCATGCGCGACCTGGTCAAGAACTGCCTGCGGATGCGTCCGGAACGGATCATCGTCGGCGAGGTCCGCGGCCCGGAGGCCTTCGACCTGCTGCAGGCGATGAACACCGGCCACGACGGCTCGATGGGAACGCTGCACGCCAACTCCCCGCGTGAGGCGATCAGCCGGATGGAGTCGATGATCACCATGGGCGGCTATGGCCTGCCCTCGAAGACCATCCGCGAGATGATCGTCGGCTCGGTCGACGTGATCATCCAGGCCGCCCGCCTGCGCGACGGCTCGCGCCGCATCACCCACATCACCGAGGTGGTCGGCCTGGAGGGCGACGTGATCATTACCCAGGACCTGTTCGTCTACGAGATCACCGGCGACGACGCCGACGGCAAGGTTCTGGGCCGTCACCGCTCCACCGGCATCGCCCGGCCGCGGTTCTGGGACCGGGCTCGGTACTACGGCCTGGAGCGCGAGTTGGCCGAAGCCCTCGATGCGTCCGAATAGCCGATGCTGCTGACGCTGCTGATCGCGGTTCTCGGGTTCGTCGCCATCGCTGGCGTCGGCCTCGCCCTGGCTGGCGGTTCGACCGCTGACGCCAAGACGCTGAAGCGCGCTCAGGCGCTGGTCGGCGGCGACGAGGTGCGTGAGGCCAACCGCCGCCGGCCGACGGTCAACGCCCAGGAACAGCGCCGCAAGCAGATCCTCAAGACCCTCAAGGACCAGGACCGCGAGCAGAAAAAGGCGCTGCTCAGCATCACCTCCAAGCTGCGCCAGGCGGGCCTGGGAATGAAGGTCGGAACCTTCTGGCTGGTCAGCGCGGGGCTCGCCGTGCTGGTGCTGCTGGTCGCCTGGGCGGTCACCAAGATGCCGCTGGTCGCCTTCGGCCTGGCGTTCGCGGCGGGCCTTGGCCTGCCCCGCTGGGTGGTCGGCGCCCTCGCCAAGTCGCGGATCAAGAAGTTCACCGAAGCCTTTCCCGACGCCATGGACATCATCGTGCGCGGCATCAAGTCGGGCCTGCCGGTGCATGACAGCCTGCGGGTCATCGGCAAGGAGGCGCCCGAGCCGCTGGCCAGCCAGTTCAACCGGCTGGTCGAAGGCATCGGCATGGGCCTGACCATCGACCAGGCGTTGGAGAAGATGCACGCCGAGATGCCGACTCCCGAGGTGCGGTTCTTCGCCATCGTGCTCGCCATCCAGGCCAAGACCGGCGGCAACCTGGCCGAGGCGCTGGGCAACCTTTCGACCGTCATCCGTTCGCGCAAGCTGATGCGCGAGAAGGTCAAGGCGCTGTCGGCCGAGGCGGTGGCCTCGGCGGCGATCATCGGCTGTCTGCCGCCGGCGGTGGCGATCCTGATCTTCATCACCGCGCCCGACTACATGGGCCCGCTGTTCACCGATCCGCGCGGCCGCGTGATGCTGATGGTCGGCGCCTTCTGGATGTCGCTCGGCGTCATGTCGATGCGCAAGATGATCAACTTCAGGCTCTGACGGCATGGTCGAGGCGCTCACCAACCCCGCCAATCTGCTGACCGCCTTCGTGGCGCTGGTCTGCTTCGCCACCATCGTCACCATCGCCATGCCGATGATGGACCGCCGCAATCTCGAGGCGCGGCTGAAATCGGTGTCGACCCGCCGTGAGGAGCTGCGCCGCAAATCGCGCGAGGCCCTGGCCGGCGCTCGCGGCCAGAGCACCCTGCGTCACGTCGACGAGGGGCTCTACAAGAGGGTCGTCGAGCGGCTGCAGCTCTCGCGCCTGCTCGAGGACCCGCAGGTGGTGGACAAGCTGGCCCAGGCCGGCTTCCGCGGCCCGCGCCCGGTCTCCACCTTCTACTTCTTCCGGTTCATCCTGCCGTTCGTGTTCTTCATCGTGGTCGGGGCCTACCTGTTTCTGATCAACGATTTCGGCCTGCCGCCGATGACCCGCTTCTTCTTCGCGGTCGTCGGCCTGATCGGCGGCTACTACGCGCCGAACATCTTCATCAGCAATGTCGCCACCAAGCGCCGCGACTCGATCGTCGGGGCCTGGCCCGACGCGCTCGATCTGCTGCTGATCTGCGTGGAAAGCGGCATGTCCATCGAGGCGGCGATCCAGAAGGTCAGCCAGGAAATCGGCGGCAACTCCATCGAGCTGGCCGAGGAACTCACCCTGCTCACCGCCGAGATCTCCTATCTGCCCGAGCGGCGCCTGGCCTATGAGGGCCTGGCCCGGCGGACCAACCATCCGGGCATCAAATCGGTCACCACCGCGATGATCCAGGCCGAGCGCTACGGCACGCCGCTGGGCGCGGCCCTGCGGGTGATGGCCAAGGAAAACCGCGAGATGCGCATCTCCGCGGCCGAGAAGAAGGCCGCCCAGCTGCCGGCCAAGCTGACGATCCCCATGATCGTCTTCTTCCTGCCGGTGCTGTTCATCGTCATCCTCGGCCCGGCCGCGCTCAAGGTCAGCGACTTGATGCGGGCGAGCGCGGCGGGCGGCTAGACGCGTCCGGGCCTGTTCATCGCCAGGCAAGGCGACTAGACCTTCGGCGGTGAGCACCGCCTCGATCCCGCCGCCGCCGACCCGACCCCACGAGGACGAATGCTGCCGGCGCGGCTGTGATCCCTGCATCTTCGACTACTACGACCGCGCCCTCGACCGCTGGAGCGAGCGCGTCCGTAAGCTGGGCGCCGACCCTGACGCCATCCTCAGAGAGCTATCGCCGCCGGCGCCTTAGCCTCGGTCGCCTCTGGCCAGACATTTCGCCTGCCACTTAAGAAACTATTCAGCACGTTGGCGCGACGTTTCGGGCTCAACGAACGTGTCGGCCGAGAAGCGCTGCGCGCAGCGCAAATGTAGATCGCCCGACAAAGCCGCTGCGGCGCCCCTGTGCGAAGAGTCGGGCGCCGCCTGAAGGCAAATTCAAAGGACGAAGCTGTGGCCCGGGATCATACTGCGTTCGGGGAAAGGATCGGCCGCAGCCGGCCGCTGATCTTCGCCCTGATCCTGACCGGCTGCCTGCTCGCTGCAATATCCGCGGTGCGCTTTCAGGCCCCCGAACTCCTCGGCCTGAAAAAGGTGCTGACCGATTTCGACGCCTTCCATCTCGCGGGCCGGCTGGCGCTCGAGGGCCGGGTGTCGGAGGCCTATCACGCGACGTCGATGTTGGCCGCCCAGCTAGAGATGGCTGGCACGTCCAGTTTCATGCCCTGGACCTACCCGCCGCCTTTCACGCTGGCGATGCAAGGTCTCGCAGGGCTCCCGATCGGCGCGGCGTTCCTGTTGTTCGCCTTGGGAAGCTTCGCCTTCTACACTTGGGTGCTTCGACGCATCGCCGGTCCCTGGCTGCCGGGCGTGTTGGTGGCCGTCGCTCCGACGATTCTTATCAACCTCCGCACCGGGCAAAACGGCTTCCTGATCGCCGGCCTGATCGGCGCTTTCCTGCTGGCGTTCCGCGACAATCGACGCATGGCCGGTCTTCCGCTCGGGTTGCTCATCATCAAGCCGCATCTGGCTGTGGCCGCTGGTCTGCTCGTATTGCTGCATCGCCGATGGTCGGTGGTCGTCATCGCGGGGGTGGTCGCTCTAGCCCTGCTGGCGATCTCCACAGCGGCCTACGGCCTTGGGGTCTGGCTCGATTTCCGCAATGCCGTGAGGGAGGCCGGCCTCTTCCTGGCGGCGGGCTACTATCCGCTCTTCCGCATGAACTCGGTCTATGCCGCCGCCCATAGCCTCGGCGCCGGCCCCGCGGCGGCCATGGCCCTGCAAGTGGTGAGCGCCGTCGTCTCGCTGGGGATCCTGAGCATGGCCTGCATCAAGGGCGTGGCCTTCAACCGCCTCGCCGCCCTGGCCTGCGCTGCGACCGTCTGCGTGAGCCCGTACGGCTACGACTATGACTTGACGGTGCTGGGGGTGGGGATCGCTTTCATTTTCCCTGAGATCATCGCGCGCGGCACAGGTCGGCAGTTCCTGTCGTGGTTCGCCCTGACGTGGCTGGCCTGCGGATACGGCTTGGCCTGGTCGGCCGCGATGCACGACGACGGCTCAGGCGTTACGCTCGACGCGAGCCATAGAGGAATCTCCATCATCGCGCCGGTGCTGTGGCTGCTGTTCTGGCTGACCTATCGCATCCTCACCCGCCCCCCGGCGGTGGAGAATGCGGGGGAGCAGGCGCGCTCTTCACTCCAGGCGGCCGAAGACGCCGCGGCGGCATAATCGACGTTCGACGACGGCGAGCGAGGCTGGCCGCGCATCACGGCCTGCCTCGCGTCGATTAGCGGCCGCCGTCCGCTACGCCGCCAGCGGACCGCCGGCGATGGTGATGCGGTGCATCAGCCGGTGGTGGCCCTGATAGTCGTTCATCGCCTGGTGCCAGGTGGCGCGGTTGTCCCAGATCGCCATCGAGCCGGGCTTCCAAGAGAACCGGTGCACGAATTCCGGCTTCACCGCATGCTGGTAGAGATAGGCCAGCAGGGCGCGGCTCTCCTCGCGGTTCCAGCCCTCGAAGCCCAGCGTGAAGGCCGGGTTCACGTACAGCGCCTTGCGGCCGCTGCCGGGGTGGGTGATCACCACCGGATGCACCGCGCTTGGGGTGTCGGTCTTGCCGGCCAGATGCGCCTGGTCGGTTTTCCCGTAGACGCCGTCCATTCCATAGATGTGCTCGGAGGCGTGGATCGCCCGTAGGCCCGCCAGCGTCGCCTTCAGCCCGTCCGACAGCGCCTCGTAGGCCGCGTACATGTCGGCGAACATGGTGTCGCCGCCGCTCGGCGGGGTGTCGATGGCCAGCAGCACCGAGCCCATCGCCGGCTCGACATCATAGCTGTGGTCGGTGTGCCAGCCGCCGCCGATGTTGGTGGTCTGGGCCTCGGTCTTCTCGACCTTGGCGATCTGCGGGTACTTCTCCGACGGTGGGAAGTAGCGGTTGACCACGATCGGCCCGATCTGCTCGGCGAAGGCGATGTGCTGTTCGGGCGTCAGGTGCTGCCCGTGCAGGAAGGCGACCCCGCGGCGGAAGACGGTCTGCCGGATCAGGTCGATGTCGGCGGCGCTGGCGGCGGGCAGGCTGACATTGGCGATCTCGGCGCCGCAGCCTTCGAGTTCGCGGACGATGGCGGTCATGGTCGCCTCCCTGGCGATTGTATTTTCACGAGCCTAGGAACGCCGCTCGCGCATGATTGTCACCAGGGTTACAATCTTCCCATGCCCGACGATCGCCGCATGGCTTTGGAGGTCCTGACCGCCGCCGGCTGGCTCGCGCCCTATGGGCCGGGGCTGGCCGACGCCCTGCTGGCGGAAGGCCAGCTCGCCCGGCTGGGCGTCGGGCGCTGGGCCCAGGCCGAGGGCGACGAAGAGACCGGCCTGCTGGCGGTGATCGAGGGGGCAGTCGACCTCTACTGCCAGGCGCCCGGCGACCGCGAGGTGCGCTTCAATCAGGCCGGTCCCGGCGCGGCGCTGGGCCAGAGCGTCGCCTTCGGCGGCGGGCCGCGCATCGTCACCGCCGTCTGCGCCCAGGACAGCCTGCTGCTGCGGGTCTCCGACGCCGGGCTTGAGCGCATCGCCCGCACCCGGCCGGAGATCTGGCGCGCGCTCGCCGGCCTCGTCTATCTGCAGCTGCGCGGGGCGGTGCACTTGGCCGCAGACGCCATCTCGCTGCCGCCGCGCCAGCGCCTGGCCTCGCGACTGGCGGCGATGGTCCGCAGTCGCTTGGGCCCGCCGCGGCTGCCGCTCAGCCAGCAGGCGCTGGCCGAGATGATCGGCCTCAGCCGCAAGACCGTGAACGGCCTGCTCGCCGAGTTCGCTCGCGACGGGCTGATCGGCCTCGACTACGGCGCGGTCGAGGTGCTCGACCTGCGCCGTCTCGAGCGGGTGGCGGAAAGCTAAAGCCCGACCAGCGACTGGTGCGCGCCGAACCCGGCCATCGCGCCGGCCGCCGAGGCCAGCGTGCCGTTGTGCATCTGCATCGCCAGGTCGCCGGCCGCATAGACGCCGGCCACGCTGGTCTGCTGCTTCCCGTCGACCCGCACATAGGGGCCGGTCATGCCGTCCTCGAAGGCGCAGCCCAGCTGCGCGGCCAGCGGGCTGGCCGGGCTCGTTTGCGGGGCCACGAACAGCCCGGCGAGCCCGATCTCGCGGCCGTCGGCCAGCCGCGCCGCCGACAAGCGCGGCGCCTCGCCGACCAGGTGCGCGATGGGCGTCGCCTCGATGCTCACCCCGCGCTCGGCCAGCTTCGCCGCCGTCTCGCCGCCGGGCGCCGCCCCGCCCTGCAGGAACAGGGTCGTGGGACCCCACTCGGCGATCAGCCCGGCCTTGAGGGCCAGCGCCGGATCGCCGCCGAGCACGCCCAGCGGCCCGCGGTTCAGCTCATAGCCGTGGCAGTACGGACAGTGCAGCACGCTCCTGCCCCAGCGCTCGGCCAGGCCCGGCAGGTCGGGCAGGGCGTCGCGCACGCCGGTGGCCAGGATCAGCCGCCGCGCCGCCAGCTCCACCCCGTCGTCCAGCTGTACCCGGAAGGCGTCGCATTCCCCCCAGGCGCGGGTCGCCAGCCCGTCGGCGAACTCGACGCTTGGATAGGCGCTGAGCTGGTTGAGGCCGGTGCGCATGATCGCCGCCGGCGCGACGCCGTCCTGGCCGAGGAACCCGTGCGCGGCGTCGGCGAACCGGTTGCGCGGCGCCCCGGCGTCGATCACCAGCAGCTTGCGCCGGGCCCGCGCCAGCTGCATCGCCGCCGACAGCCCGGCGAAGCTCGCCCCCACCACGATCGCGTCGTACATCGTCCATCTCCGCATTCGATACTTTCGAAGTTACGGATATGGGCGCGGCGATCGATTCCGCAACTGATCTTGTTACGATTGTGCGCAGGGGCCATATCTGCGGCATGCGCACCGACAGCCGACTTTCGCGAATGCTGCACGCCCTGATCCACATGGACCGGCTGGGCGGCAAGGCCACCTCAGAGCAGTTGGCGGCGATGCTGGCGACCAATCCGGTGGTCGTGCGCCGCACCATGGCCGGCCTGCGCCGCGACGGGCTGGTGGCTTCGGAGCCCGGGCAGGGCGGCGGTTGGGCGCTGGCCCGGCGCCTCGACGACATCACCCTGATGGATATCTACCGGGCGCTGGACGAGCCGACGCTGTTCGCGATCGGCCAGTCGCAGGACCATCCCGAGTGCCTGGTCGAACAGGCGGTCAACGGCGCGCTGGAGGGAACGCTTAGCCAGGCCCGCGACCTGATCTCCGCGCGCTTCGCGGCCGTCACCCTCGGGGATCTCTCCCGCGATTTCGACGACCGCTTCGCGGCGGGGCGCGGTTCTTAGCGGAACTCCAGCCCTTCGAACTGGCCCGACTTCCGCCAACCGTCGATGTACTGGAAGTAGGCGCTGGCCCCGGCCGGATAGCCGACGTTCAGCTTGGCCGCCGGGCCCGGGTCCTTGCCCTCGTTGTTGTAGTAGCCAGGCGTGCAGTCCGGTGCGCCCATCATCCGGCCCATGCCGCTCAGCATCAGCGCCACCCAGGCGTCCTGCGCCTCCTGGCTGACCTCGACCTCGCGGTGGCCGCCGTCCAGGGCGTGCTTGATCGTGACCGCGATGGTGCGGCCGGAGTCGGTCAGGTTGTGCGGGATGTTCGAGATCAGGTTCGCGCCCTGGGTCGGCTGCACGAAGAAGGCGTTCGGGAAGCCGCGCACGTGGATGCCGTGCTTGGACTTGATGCCCTCGCCCCAGGCCTCTGACAGGGTCAGGCCGTCGCGGCCGACGACCTCGAAGCCCGAGCGGCGCTTGTAGTCGGTGCCGACCTCGAAGCCGGAGGCGTAGATGATGCAGTCGACCTCATACTCTTTGCCTGCGACCACGAAGCCGTTCTCGGTGATCGCCTCGACGCCCGCGCCGTCGGTGTCGATCAGCACCGTGCCCGGGGTGTTGAACGCCTGCAGGTAGGCGTCATGGAAGCACGGGCGCTTGCAGAGCTGGCGATACCAGGCCTTCAGCTTCTCGGCGGTGTCGCCGTCCTGCACGACCGCTTCGGCGCGGGCGCGGATCTCCTCCATCTTTTCGAAGTCGGAGTCCTCATAGGCGGCCAGCATCTTCAGCGGCGTGCGGTCTTCCGGCGCCAGCTGCATGATCTTGGCGCGGATGCGGCGCGACAGGTCGGTCCAGCCGTCCATCACCAGGTCTTCGTCGGCGTTGCCGCCGGCCTGGTTGGCGGTGAAGTTCTCCAGCCAGCGCTGCTGCCAGCCGGGGGTGGCGATGCCCGCGAACCACTCCGGATCGATCGGCGCATTGGCCCGCACGTCCACCGAGGACGGCGTGCGCTGCACGACGTAGAGTTCCTTGCAGGCCTTGGCCAGGTGCGGCACGGCCTGCACGCTGGTCGCCCCGGTGCCGATGATCGCCACCCGCTTGCCGGCCAGCTTCTCCATCAGCGCCCCGCCCGGATCGCCGCCGGTGTAGTCGTAGTCCCAGCGGCTGGTGTGGAAGGCGTGGCCCTTGAAGCCCTCGATGCCGGGAATGCCGGGCAGCTTGGGCACGTGCAGCGGTCCGGTGCCCAGGCCGATGAAGCTGGCGGTGAAGGCGTCGCCGCGATTGGTCGAGATCACCCAGCGCGAGTTCGCCTCGTCCCAGGCGATGTCGGTCACCTCGGTGTGGAACAGCGCCTTGTCGTACAGCCCGAACTGCCTGCCGATCCGCTGGCACTGGGCCAGGATCTCCGGCGCGTGGGCGTACTTCTCGGTCGGCATGTGACCGGTTTCTTCCAGCAGCGGCATGTAGATCATCGAGGCGGTGTCGCACTGCGCACCCGGATAGCGGTTCCAGTACCAGGTGCCGCCGAAGTCGCCGCCCTTCTCGATGATGCGCACGTCGGTCACGCCCTGCTCGGCCAGCCGCGCCCCGGTCACCAGGCCGGCGAAGCCGCCGCCGACAAAGGCGAAGGTCACGTGGTCGGTCAGCGGCTCGCGCTCCACGACGGGGGTGTAGGGATCCTGCGCATAATGCGCGAAGCGGCCGGTCAGCTGTTGGTACTGATCATTCCCGTCGGTCCGCAGCCGCTTGTCGCGCTCAGCGATGTACTTCGCCAGCAGCGCCTGCTTGTCGATCTGGCGCTTGGCGGGCGCGTCGGTGACGGCGGTCATGCAAAATTCCCCAACTTGATCAATCTGTTGCTGCTTGTTCGGCCGCCCGGACAAGGCCGCGCGACCGCTTATCGCGGCTCGTTATTTTTCGAACATACAGTATGTTATCGGCGTTCTGCAATCGCCAAGCGCAGGCGGTCGGCGCGTAATCGATGTCAGAACGCCAGCACCGCCTGGACCATCGGGACCCAGGCCGTCAGGCCGGCGGTGTAGGGGGTGAAGACCCCGCCATAGGGCGTGTCGACCACGCGCATCACCTCGGCGGTCAGCCACATGCGCTCGGTCGGGACGAAGTACCACTTCACGCCGACCCCGGCCTCCCAGGAGTCGCGGAACTCGCCGAACACCATCGAGCCGCGGCCATAGGCCATGACTTTCTCGGGGACGATGAACCCGGCCGCCGACAGCTCGAAGCCATGGTCGAACATGCTGTCGATCGGCATCGGCCCGTCGGCCTTGAAGTCGTCGATCCAGCGGAAATAGTACTGCCCGTTCAGCGACCAGCCGTACTTCTTGAGGCCCAGGTCGATGGCCCACATCCGGTAGGTGGCGTTGTCCACCGTCACCCCCGGCGCGAAGGCGCCGGTCGCGAACATCAGCACGCCGTCGGAATTGTGCATCGAGGTGTTCTCCGGGCTCGACTGGTCGAGATCGGAGAAGCGGTCTTCCCGCGCCCAGGTGTACGACGTGCCCAGCCGCATGCGCAGGTTCGGCGCGGCGTAGTAGTCGTCGTACATGTTGCGCGACTTGCCAGGCGGCCCGTAGTCGCCGAGCGGCTCCCACCAGACGCTGGCCGAGGCCATCAGGTCCTCGTCGATCTTGGCCGCCGAGAGGTTCAGCGTGTTCAGGCCGTTGCCGACGAAGGCCAGGTAATTCAGCTTGTAGGGCAGGGCGCCGTTGGCCCAGATCCCCTGCGTGAACCCGGGGCGGAAGAAGTTGTCGGCCATGCTGCGGTCGGTCGACTGGAAGAACGGGAAGGTGTTCACCAGCGAGCGGCTGCCCGGCACGCCGGTATAGCCGCCGGTCAGGGTGAAGGCCTTGTTGAACTGCCAGCCGATGTTGCCGGCGATGACGATCGAGTTCGATCCGGCCGAGGTCCAGACCGTCGAGCTGTAGCGCAGCCGCGGGTCGAAGATGTAGCCGCCGAGGATGAACATCGTGCGGTTGACGGTGATGTCGTTGCGCAGATTGACGCCGCGCTCGACGCCCAGGTGATCGGTGAAGGTGTCGTCGCCCGAGGTGGTGTTCAGATACCGGACCTGCGAGTTGATGTTGTATTTCAGCAGGAAAGGAACGTCGGCGTCCGGCGGCGTCTGCCAGATGACGATGCCGTCCTGATAGCGCTCGGCCAGCTTCTGCCCCATCGACTCACTTGAGGCTTTTGCGACGGGCGGCGGGGCCAGCGCCGTCTGGGCGGGCGGGGTCGCCGTCGGGGGCGGGGCGGGCGGCGCGGCGCTCGCCACCGGCCGGGCGTCCAACTGCTGCTGCAGCCGGCCGAGCGTCTGTGTCAGCGCCTGCTGCTGCTCCTGCATGGCCCGCAACTGCGCCTGCAGCGCGCTGACCTGCTGCTGCAGCTCGGCGTTCGTCGCCTGGGCCTGGGCCTGGGCGCTCGTCGCGAACGCCGCGGCCAGCGCGCCGACCGCGAACGCCTGCGCGACTGACGCCCCCGGCCGCATCGGCGTCTCAGCAAAGCACGAGCGAAACCGCCAGGCCGCCTTCGGAGGTCTCCTTGTACTTGGAGTTCATCTCCTTGGCGGTCAGGGCCAGCGCGTCGACCGTCGAGTCGAAGTCCACCCGGCGGTTGGCCGGGATCTCGTTCTTGGCGATCAGATAGCCGGTCCAGGCCTTCACCGCCCCGAACGCGCAGCGCTCGATGCAGGGGATCTGCACGAAGCCGGCCACCGGATCGCAGGTCATGCCCAGGTGGTGTTCCAGCGCGCCCTCGGCGGCGTTGGCCGCCACCTGCGGCGGGTCGCCATAGGCCTGCGCGATGGCCGCCGCGCCCATGGCCGAGGCCACGCCGATCTCGGCCTGGCAGCCGCCCTCGGCCGCCGACAGGGTGGCGTTGTGCTTGCAGAGATAGCCGACCACCGCGCCGGCCAGCAGCGCTTCGCGCAGCTTCTCCTTCGACATCTTCGCCCCGCTCGGGCCCAGCGAGTAGATGACCGCCGGCAGCACCCCGGCCGAGCCGCCGGTCGGGGCGGTGATCACCAGGTGGCCGCGGGCGTTCTCCTCCGAGCCGGCCAAGGCGTAGGCCGAGACCAGGCCGATCGCGCGGCGCGCCTCGCCTTCCTGCTTCAGGGCGCTTTCATGCACGTCGTGCGCCTTGGTCTTCAGCTTGATCGGTCCGGGCAGGGTCGAGGTCGGGGCCGCGAGCCCGGTCTTCACCGTCGCGTCCATGGCCCCGAGGATCTTGTCGAGGAAGGCGTCGATCTCGGCGTCGCTCTTGCCGGAGATCGCCTTCTCGTTTTCCCGCGCCAGCTGCGCGATCGTGATCTTGTCGCGATTGCAGTACTCGATGACCTGGCTGATCCGCTCGTACGGATACTTCGGCGGGTTCTTCTTCGGCGGCTCGTAGCCCTTCCACTCGATGAAGCCGCCGCCGACCGAATAGTACTCCTGCTCCAGCAGCACCTTGTCGCCGGCCAGCAGCTTGGCGGTCATGGTGTTGGGATGGTGGAAGTCGCCCTTGGTGGCGTCATAGACGATGTTCTTCAGCGAGACCGGGATCTCCTTGTTCCCGAGCTTGACCTTGAAGGTCTGGTTCGGATCGGCGGCCAGGCTGTCGAGGAAGGCCGGATCGACCGTCGCCGGCTCCTTGCCGATCAGCCCGGCCAGCGCCGCGCGCTCGGTGCCGTGGCCCTTGCCGGTGGCGCTCAGGCTGCCGAACAGGTTCACCTGCAGGGCTGTGGCCTGGTTCAGCTGGTCGGCCGGCAGCTTGGCGGCCCGCTGATAGAAGTCATAGGTGATCCGCATCGGCCCGATGGTGTGCGACGACGACGGGCCGGGACCGACCTTGTAGAACTCGTCCACTAGGGTCATCACCGGACCCTTGGACTGCTTGACCACGTTCAGGCTCGGACTGAGCTTGACCGAGTCCTGCGGCGAGGTCGCCGGCGTCTGGGCGAAGGCCGCGATCGGCCGCCCGGTCAGGGTGGCGATCGCCGCCGCCATGGCGCTGCGCACCATGAACGCACGCCGATCCGAGCCGGCGGGCGGCTCGCTGGTGTCGAGTTGCGGAACGGGATTGTCTTGAACGACATCTTCGCTGGCCATCACCCTGCGCCTCTTGAAGAAATCAGGAAGCTGGAGGATGCGGCCGAAAGCTCGGGCGTAGCATAGGGTGAAGTGCGTAGGCGCCCTGCGCGTTTCCCCTAAGGACTCGATGCCTGGGGTCTTGCGCGGGTAGGTGCAGGCGGGCGGCGGGGCAGGGACTGGGGATGGAGCGTTGCGAGAAGCTCTTTGAGTTTGCGCTTCGCTTTTTCGTGCCTCCGCTCATATTGCGGCGGGGTAGACTTCGCTATGTATTATACATTGGCCGTTCGCCTTAGTTATATTGAGGATATATATGCATAGTGTTCTAGATGATCCCGAGGAAGTTGAGTTTCAGCGCCTGTTTTTCCCGTCAGTGTTAGAGAGACTTACTGAAATTCACGCGCGCGATGGAAAGTTTGTGCACTACACCTCAGCCGAGGGGGCTATGGGCATAATTCAGAGCAAATCCATTTGGATGCGCAATGCGGTAACAATGAACGACTACTCAGAGATTGAGCACGGTCTGAAATGCTTGTCGTTCGCGCTGAAAGACGAACCCGTTGGTGGTCGGCTGAAGAAGATCCTGAATGATGTTCATGCCGGCGCGTGGGACGCGTTGACCGCGGCCTATGACCGATGGCTACCGAATATGAGGGCGAACACTTACCTCACCAGTGTCTCTGAGCACCTGGCGAGCGAGGACGACAATGGCCGACTCTCGATGTGGCGCGCATACGGTTCAACTCGGGGTGTGGCGCTTGTACTTAATCTAACTCCGTTTGCGGCTTCGTCAGATGCGCTAGGCGCAAATTCACATCCGGTTGAATATGCTGATGAAGCGCAGTTCTCGAAGTCGTTCGCCCGAATCGTGGACAATGTGGAGGGGTCAATTGAGTTAATTGCTTCGCGCCAGCCCGATTGGATTATCGATTGTCTTCTCACGGTCTTTCGCTACGCGACCCTTTGCACCAAGCACCCAGGATTTGCAGAAGAGCGCGAGTGGCGAGTGATTTACTCGCCCATGATTATGAAGTCTCCGGTTATCAATCAAAGCATACGCGCTATATCGGGTGTTCCGCAGGTAATTCAGTCGATACCGCTAATAGATTCTCCGATCGATGGTCTTGTCGGTGCGGATTTGAATGGCCTCATACATCGACTAATTATTGGACCAAGTCAGGATCGCTTCGCCCTATGGCAGGCATTTGTCTCGCTGCTGGACGATGCCGGAGTCGATAGTTCGTTTCGCCGAGTGCACGCGTCAGGAATTCCTCTGAGGACGTGAGGGCGTGGGCACCCCCATTGCCTTCCCCTCCGCCAGGCGCCCAAACTTCCCGCCTCACAACCAGGAGTCCTGGCATGAAGGCTGTCCGCTTCATCGAGTCCGGTCGTCCGCCTGAGATCGTCGACATCCCCAAACCCGTTCCCGGTCCCGGCCAGGTGCTGGTGCGCATGGGCGGGGCCGGGGTCTGCCACTCCGACCTGCACGTGCTCGAGCACGGGCTCGGCGGGCTCGGCCCCTTCACCCTCGGCCACGAGAACGCCGGCTGGATCGAGCAGCTGGGCGAGGGCGTCAGCGGCTGGAAGGAGGGCGATCCCGTCGCCGTCTACGGCCCCTGGGGCTGCGGCCAGTGCAAGACCTGCCAATCCTCGGCCGAGAATTACTGCGAGCGTCACGCCAGCCTGCCCAGCTATGGCGGCGGCCTGGGCTCCGACGGCGGCATGGCCGAGTTCATGATCGTCCCCTCGACCCGGCTGCTGGTGCCGCTGGGCGGGCTCGACCCGCTGGCCGCCGCCCCGCTCAGCGACGCGGCCCTGACCCCCTATCACGCCATCAAGGCGGCGGCGCCGCTGCTGACCCCCGACGCTACGGTGCTGGTGCTCGGCGTCGGCGGCCTTGGCCACATGGCCGTGCAGATCCTCCAGGCCCTGACCAGCGTCAAGGTGATCGCCGGCGACATCGACGAGGCTAAGCTGGCCCACGCCCGCAAGCTCGGGGTCAAGCACACGGTCAACACCCGCGGCGCCGATCTGGCGATCGAGGAGATCTCCGACCTCGCCGGCCCGCGCGGGATCACCGTGGCGCTGGATTTCGTCGGCGCCCAGCCGACGATCGACCTCTGCGCGCGCACGGTCGGCCGCGCCAGCCGCCTGACCATCGTCGGCCTGGCCGGCGGCGTGCTCAGCTACTCGGCGAACAATCCGCCCTACGGCACGCAGGTCTCCATCCCTTACTGGGGCTCGCGCACCGAGCTGATGGAGGTCATCGCCCTGGCGCAGTCCGGGGCCATCAAGGCCGACATCGAGACCTTCGCTCTCGACCAGGCGGTCGACGTCTACCAGCGCCTGCGCGAGGGCAAGATCAACGGCCGGGCGGTGCTGAAGCCTTAGTCACCGCTCATCCCCGCGAAGGCAGGGACCCAAGCGACGGCTGATCCTGGCTCGGCCCGTGTGACTGAAACGCGGTTTGGGTCCCCGCCTTCGCGGGGATGAGCGGGTGAGTTCACGGCCCAAACCGTCCGCGCACCAGTTTCAACCGCACCGGCTGGCCGTCCAGGGCCTTGGACGTCCAGGCGGCGGTCGCCGCGTCGTCGGGGACCGGCGTGCAGTAGAGGATCGGGGCCGGGAAGGGCCGCAGCTGGCGCAGGCAGATCTCGTCGGCCCGCAGGCTCCAGCGCCCGCTGGAGCGCTGCCCCCGCCGGCCGACTGCGGTATAGGCGCCGCCCGCGTCGAACCAGATGTGCTGGGTCTTGCCGTCGGGAAAGGTCGATACGACGGTGTTGCCGAACGCCGCTTCGATCGGCGGCGCGGCGCAGGCAAGGCCCGGCGCCTGGCTGGCCGCCAGCGCGAGAGCCAGGCCGAGCGGCGCCGCGATTCGCATGCCGCCAGCCTGCAGGGCCCTTGCGTCAGCCCCGCGACGGTTTGGTCGCGTGGCCGTGACACCGGCGGCTTTGCGATGGCGCCCCCTGGGTAACGGGCGTACCGTTTGGACATGGAAACGCCCGCCGAGATCAGGCAGCGCTGGTCGTATCTCCGAGGGCTGCTGATCGAGCAGCTCTCGCGCATCGAAGACGGCACCTACCAGATCATGTCCGACAACAAGGACGTCGGCGTCGAGGCGATCTATCAGCTGCGCGACGCGATCCGGGATTTCGACGACCTCATCGCCGGCAGCGAAGCCCGCTTCCCGCCCAAGGCCTGACGCCGCCGCCGCCGCGTCTTCGAACCGACGCCGCGCTGGCGGCCGGGACTACTCGTCGTGGGCCAGGCGTGCGCGCGAGGTCGTGCAGAGCTCGCGCAGTTGGCGCTTGAGCATCGGTCCCTCGACCTGGGTCAGGCTGAAACCCTCGGCGCGCAGTCGGTCGAGGACCGCCCCCAGTCCTGCAAATTCTCCCGTGCGGGCGAGTTCAAATGCACGCTCAAGAGGCGTCGGTCGAATGTCCATTGAGGATAAACCGCTCAAGATGAGAATCGTTGCAACAATTAGGTTTGGATATCCGTGAGCGAATAAATCACGAATGTCATATCAAGTCGGGAAAATTCGGCGTACCGTGGCGATCAGTGAATATTGGGGCAATTTCTACTAATTGTTGGAAGCTTTTCCCAAGCTGCCAATTTTCTCAGGAGCTCAATGTGAAGCTCTACATGATCTACCCCGCCAAAGCCGACGGCGTTTCCGTCACCTTCGAGGCCATCTACTGTTCGAGCGACGCCCGGGCAAAGCGGCGGGCGTCCGCCATCCTTGGCGAACACGACAGCGCAACGAAGGTCTCGGTCTGGCAAGGCGGTCGACTGGTGGCGTCTCGAGGCCGCCGGTCAGCCGGCGAACGGCCGAGCGCTGCGCTATGAAGCTCTATCCAGGCGGCGCGCTCTCTGACAGTCGCGCAAATCATCGCTGGCTGAGGCGGGAGAACGCGGCGCCGCCGACCGAGCTGGAGGGCAAGGCGGCCGAGCCTTCGCCGCCGACGCCGGCTCCGCGCCCATGCGACATCAATCAAGCAGGCCGGCCATGACGCCGCTGGTTTCGCGCCTTCCCCTCAAGTCGACCGCCCAACTGCGCAAATGGCTGCGGACCGCCGCGCCGTACGAGATCGAACAGCTGCTGTTGGAGATCGCGTTCTGGCCGCCGGACGGGCGCCAGACGCTGGTCGCGATCATCCAGGAAGAACGCGCGACATCGCACTGACCGTCGGGGCCGGCGCGGCGCCTTACGGCGTGCGCAGGCTCTCCCACGAGCGGGTGCTCGGCGCGCCGCCGCTGGCGACGACCGGGGCGCGGGCGCTGCGCAGCCAGGCGAGGTTGTTTTCGACCATTTCCGGCGGCAGGTCCTGGCGGACCAGGCGCTCGGCCTCGTCGATACGGCCCGACAGGCCGACCAGCAGGGCCAGGTTCTGGCGCACGGCGATCGGGGCGTCGGGACGGGCGGCGGCCTGGCGCAGGGTCGCCTCGGCCTTCACCGTGTCGCCGCGGGCGGCGTAGTACATGCCGAGATTGCCCAGCGCGACGGGATTGTCCGGCGACAAGGCCAGCGCCTGGCGGTGGGCGGCCAGCGCCTCGTCGAAGCGGCTGGCCTGCTCATAGGCGACGGCCAGCAGCGAGGGGATGCGCCAGTCGCGGGGGGCCAGCTTCTCGGCCCGGCGGGCCGGGTCGATGGCGTAGAAGCCCTGGCCGCGGCCGACCTGGCTGCGGGCGACTTCCAGCAGCGCCTCGACATTGTTCGGCGCGATGATCAGCGTGCGCTCGGCCGCCTGCAGGGCGTCGCCGTAATTGCCCAGCTGACGCAGGGCCTGGGAGAGCTTGACCCCGGCGTCGGCGTCGTTCGCATCGAGCTCGGCCTCATGCGCCCAGAACGCGGCCCGGGCCAACGGGTCCAGCCGCGCCACCTGGGCGCGCTCTTGCGCGCTCGCCTTGCGCGGGGCCGGGGCGGCGGCGGCCGGGGCCTTGTCCGTCGCCTTGTCCGCCGGCTTGTCGGCGCTCTTGCCGAACGGTGCGGCCAGGGCCGGGGTGGCGCCTAAGGCGAGAGCGAGGGCGGTTGCGGCGAGGGCCGACATGCGACACATGGAATGACGGGCTCCGGGAGACTGCGCCCAAGCATCCCCCTGCCCGCTTAAAGGAAGCGTTAAGCATAATTGTCCGCCGCCGGCGGGGCAGGAGAGCGCCATGACCGAAGTCGTCGTCGATCACGCCGAGGGCGCCGTCGTCCCCGTCCACGCCCTGCGCGACAGCGAGCTGGCGAGCTTCCTCGACGGGCGCCAGGCGTTCGTGAAGGCCTTCGCCGAGCTCTCGGAGTTCAAGGCCAAGGCCGGCCAGGTGCTGGTCGTGCCCGACACCGCCGGCGGGATCGACCGGGTGCTGCTCGGGCTGGGATCGGCCGGCGACGCCCAGAGCTTCCGCGCCCTGGCCGCCAAGCTGCCGGCCGGCGACTACCGCATCGCCTCGGCCCCGGCCGAGATCGCCGCCGACCAGATCGCCCTGGCCTTCGCGCTCGGGAGCTATCGCTTCGATCGCTACAAGAAGAAGCGCGAGAAGCATCCGCGCCTGGTGGCGGCCGACGGCGTCGACGTCGCGCAGGTGCGGAGCATCGCCCACGCCTGCGCCCTGGCCCGCGACATGGTCAACACCCCGGCCGGCGACATGGGGCCGCTGCAGATCGAGACCATCGCCCGCGAGATCGCCGAGCAGCACGGCGCCGGCATCACCGTCGTCACCGGCGAGGGCCTCTTGGAGGCGAACTATCCGGCCATCCATGCGGTCGGCCGCGCCGCTGTCCCTGAGCGCGCGCCGCGGATGATCGAGATCACCTGGGGCGAGGCCGGCCAGCCGCTGGTCGCCCTGGTCGGCAAGGGCGTGGTGTTCGACACCGGCGGCCTGGACATCAAGCCGCCGGCCGGCATGCGCAACATGAAGAAGGACATGGGCGGCGCCGCCCACGCCCTGGCGCTGGGCCGGATGATCATGGCGGCGAAGCTGCCGGTGCGGCTGGCGATCCTGCTGCCGGTGGTCGAGAACGCCATCTCGGGCGACGCCATGCGGCCGGGCGACGTGCTGGACAGCCGCAAGGGGCTGACCATCGAGGTCGGCAACACCGACGCCGAGGGGCGGCTGATCCTGGCCGACGCCCTGACCCGCGCCGGCGAACTGGAGCCGGCCCTGACCATCGACCTGGCCACCCTGACCGGGGCGGCGCGCATGGCGCTCGGCCCGCAGTTGCCGCCCTACTACACTGACGACGAGGAGCTGGCGGCCCAGATCGAGGCCGCCGCCGCGGCCGTCGCCGACCCGCTGTGGCGGATGCCGCTGTGGCAGGGCTATGTCGACTCGATCGATAGCGATGTCGCCGACATCAAGAACGACTCCGACGCCTGGGCCCAGGCCGGCTCGATCACCGCCGCCCTGTTCCTGCAGAAGTTCGCGCCGAGCGGGCCGTGGGTGCATCTCGACATCTTCGCCTGGAACCCGCGCGGCCGGCCCGGCTGGCCCTCGGGCGGCGAGGCGCAGTCGATTCGCGCGCTCTACGCGATGATCGCGGGCCGCTTCGCGTGAGCTTCGATCCGCGCGTGACGCTGGCCCGCGGCGACCTGGCCGCCCGCGAGCTGGAGGCTATCGTTTCTGCCGATCGCTATGCCGATAGGCGCCGATATGTCTGCGATAAACCTGCCGCTGGGATCCTGCGCGCGGCCGAAGCCGGCGCCGAGCAGGTCGATCAACTGCTTTACGGAGAAGGCTTTGACGTCCTCGACGCGCAGGACGGCTATGCCTGGGGCCAGGCCCGCCGCGACGGTTATGTCGGGTTTGTGGAATTATCGGCGCTGAAACCTGCCGATAGAGCGCCGAATATGAAGCTATCGGCGCTGCGCAGCTACGCCTTCGAGGCGCCCAGCATCAAGTCGCGGGCGCTCGGCCCGTACTCACTCGGCAGCTTGCTGGATATCGAATCTCGTGAAGGCCGCTTCGCGAAAGCCGCCGGGATCGGCTGGTTCGTGGAGGATCATCTGGCGCAGGTCGGCGTCTTCGAGACCGATCCGGCCGCGGTGGCGCTGCGCTATCTCGGGACGCCGTACCTCTGGGGCGGGCGCGAGAGCCTCGGCCTCGACTGCTCGGGCCTTACGCTGCAAGCGTTTGGGGCCTGCGGGATCGCCCTGCCGCGCGACACCGACCAGCAGGCGCTGGGCGGGGTTGCGGTGGCCGAAAGCGAGCTGGCGCGCGGCGATCTGGTGTTCTGGAAGGGCCACGTGGCCATGATGCTGGACGGCGAGCAGATAGTGCACGCCAACGCGCACCATATGGCCACAGCAATCGAGCCCTTGTCGGTGACAAGGGCTCGTTACGTCGCGGCGGGGGTGGGCGAACCCACCGCTTTCCGCCGGTATTAGAAAGGCTTAGTGCGCGGCGGCCGGAGCAGCCGGGGCCGCCGCGGCCGGAGCCGCAGCAGCGCCTTCGGCCGGAGCAGCAGCCGCGTCGGCGGCCGGGGCCGCAGCGGCGTCCGCAGCCGGAGCCGCAGCAGCGGCCGGGTTCGGCGCCGGGAACGGCAGGTTCGAGCCCTGCGAGTTCAGATAGGCCAGCAGGTTGATGCGGTCCTCGGCCTTCTTCAGGCCGACGAAGGTCATCTTGGTCCCGGGGACGTGCTTCTGCGGAGCCTTGAGGAACTCCGAGGCCTCTTCGAACGACCAGACGCCGAGCTTGGCGCCGTGTTCGACCATCGCCGGCGAGTAGGCGAAGCCGGCGTGCTGGCCGGACTTCTTGCCAAGGATGCCGTGCAGGTTCGGACCGGTGCCGTTGGCGCCGCCTGCCTCGATGGTGTGGCAGGACTTGCACTTGGCGAAGACCGCTTCGCCCGCCTTGATGTCGGCGGTCGGCAGCACGGTGCCCCAGTCGATCGGCGCTTCGGCCGCAGCGCCGCCGGCGCCCGCATCCTCGGCGACTTCGATCGCGTAGCCCGGCTTTTCGACCGGATGCTGGGCGAACACGCCCGACGAAATTTCACGCAGGCCGACGATGGCCAAGCCGGTCGCAAGCACGGCGCCCGCGACTTTATTGAACGTCAAGTCGCTCATAGTCTCTAAATCGGCCCTCTCAACGGCCAGCCAAAATGCAGGCTGACGTCAGCACGGGAATCCCCGCCCCTTATTGCGCCCGGCTCTCTTACACGCTACCGCCGCCCGCGCAACCAGCCAGTTGGTGGCTTCCGGGTGTCATGAAACCGATCATCCTCATTCCAGCCCGTATGGCGGCCACCAGGCTGCCGGGAAAACCCCTCGCCGATATCGAGGGTCTGCCAATGATCGTCCGCGTACTGCGCCAGGCGCAGGCCGCCGGCGTCGGACCCGTGGCCGTGGCCGCCGGCGACGCTGAGATCGTCGAGGCCGTAAAGGGCGCGGGCGGGGAGGCGGTGCTGACCGATCCTGACCTGCCGTCGGGCTCGGACCGCATCCTGGCGGCGCTGAACGCGCTGGACCCGGCCGGCGCGCACGACGTGGTCATCAATCTGCAGGGCGACATTCCGTTCGTGGCGCCCGCGGTCGTCCAGGCGGCCGCGCGGCTGCTCGCCGACCAGCCGAGCTGCGACATCTCCACGGTGATGGTCGCCGAGGCCGACGTCGCCGAGCGCAGCAATCCCGACATTCCCAAGGTGGTCGCCGCGATGGCCGCCGACGGCCGCAGCGCCCGGGCGCTCTATTTCACCCGCTCGGTGCTCTATGGCGACGCGCCGGTGTGGCTGCACCATGGGGTCTATGGCTATCGCCGCGAGGCGCTGGCGCGGTTCTGCGCCGCCCCGCCGTCGCCGCTGGAGATCCGCGAGCGCCTGGAACAGCTGCGCGCCCTGGAGCTCGGCATGTCCATCTGGGCGGCGGTGATCGACGAGGCGCCGATCTCGGTCGACAACCCCGCCGACCTCGAAAAAGCCCGCCAGTACGCAAGGGACCACGCATGACCAAGGGACGCATCGCCTTTCAGGGCGAGCTCGGCGCCAACAGCCACGAGGCCTGCGTCGCAGCGTTTCCGGACATGGAGCCGGTCCCCCACGCCTCGTTCGAAGAGGCGTTCGACGCGGTGAAGCTGGGCGACTGCCAACTGGGCATGATCCCGGTGGAGAACTCCATCGCCGGCCGCGTCGCCGACGTGCACCACCTGCTGCCCTCGTCGGGGCTGAAGATCATCGGCGAGCGGTTCAAGCCGATTCACTTCCAGCTGATGGTCAACCGCGGCGTGAAGCTCGAGGACGTGAAGACCGTCGCCTCGATGCCCATCGCGCTCGGCCAGTGCCGCAAGTCCCTGCGCCGCATGGGCCTGAAGACCGAGCCGGTGGGCGACACCGCCCTCGCCGCCAAGTTGTTGTCGGAGCATCCGGATCCGACCCGCGGCGCCGTCTCGCCGGCCCTGGCCGCCGAGCTCTACGGCCTGGACATCGTCGCCCGCGACATCGAGGACGAGCACAATAACACCACGCGCTTCCTGGTGATGACGGCCGACAAGGACCCGCCGCCGCCGCCGTTCACCACCCCGTGCGTGACCAGCTTCATTTTCCGGGTCCGCAACCTGCCGGCCGCGCTCTACAAGGCGCTGGGCGGCTTTGCGACCAACGGCGTCAACATGACCAAGCTCGAGAGCTACATGGAGAACGGCGCGTTCACCGCGACCTTCTTCTATGCCGAGGTCGACGGCCGCCCCGAGGACCGCGGCCTGGCCCTGGCCTTCGACGAACTGAAGTTCTTCTCAGAGCGATTCGAAATCCTCGGCGTCTATCCGGCCGACCCCTTCCGCGCGCGGGCAGGCTGATGAACACGATCGAGATCGACGCCAGCCGCTGCTGGAACCGCAAAGAATTCGCCAAGCTGCTGCAGGAGACCATCCAGGCGCTGCCCGGCCACGGCTCCAGCGTCGAGGCCTTCGTGGACTCGATGGTCTTCGGGACCATGAGCGAGCTGTCGCCGCCCTACCGGATCGTTGTGCTGGGGGATCTGCGGCCCGAGGTGCGGGCCTTCGCGGCCGACCTGTCCAATGCGATCGGCCAGGCGCGGCTTGAGCGCCGCACGCGGCGCGGCGACGACGTCGAGGTCAGCCTGAAGGTCGGTGCCTAGAGGACCCCGGCGGCCGCGAAGCGCTGCTCGGCCGCGGCGACCAGCGCCCGGTAGCGCGGCAGGTTGCGGATCGAATCCAGGTCCGGGTCCAGCTCGGCGTGCCGCAGCCAGCTGACCGACATCTTCGCGAAGACCGAGTCCAGCAGGTCGAGCGCCATGTCGACGTCCTTGAGGTACATCACCGCGCCGCACGCGAAGTTGTAGCGCATGCGCAGATTGTCGGGATCGATCAGCAGAGCGCGGCGGACCAGGTCGCGGGCCTGGTCGGGCTTGCCCAGCACCGCCAGGGCGCTGGCGCCGCAGCCGATCGCCGCGCCGTCCACGTGATCCTGGGCCAGGGCCTCCTCGGCGCGGGCCAGGGCCATCCTGGCGGCGCGCTGCGCGCCCTCGTCGTCGCCGACCGCCGAGTAGCAGGACATCAGCAATCCCGGGTCGCTCCGCGAGGTCTCGGGCAGGACGGTGGCCTTTTCCCAGTAGCCGATCGCCTCCTCGAACCGGTGGGCCTTGTAGTAGAGCCGCGCGGCCTCGGAATTGGCGGCCCAGGATTCAGGGTCGAGCGCCAGGGCGAGGTCCGCGCGGGCGAACGCCTCGTCGCGCTGACCTTGCTCGGACAGATGCCGCGCCATCACCGCATGCGCCTCGGCCAGGTTCTCGTCGAGCGCCAGGGCCCGCTGGATGGCGGTCAGCCCGCTTTCGCCGGCTCGCCCATAGTTGAAGTGCAGCAGGGTTTGGGCGACGCCGAGCAGGGTCCAGGCGCGGGCATAGCTCGGGTCGATCTCGATCGCGCTCTGGCTGATCCGCTCGATGGCCTCCAGGGCGCGGGTATCGCCGCCGCAGCCGGCCACGTAGTAGCGCCGCGCCAGCAGGTAGAGGTTGTAGGCCTCCAGGTTGGTGGTTCCGCGATGCTCGATGGCGCGCTTTTCCTCGGGCAGCAGCTTGAGCTTCAGGGCCGCGACGATGGCCTGCGAGATCTCGTCCTGCAGGGCGAAGATGTCCTTCAGGTCGCGGTCGTAGCGCTCGGCCCAGACGTGGCCGCCGGTCTCGGCGTCGATCAGCTGGGCGGTGATGCGCACCCGGCCCTCCGCCTTGCGCACGCTGCCCTCGAGCACATGGCCGACGTGCAGCTGACGGGCGATCTGCGGCACGTCCAGGTTCTGGCCCTTCAACGCGAAGCTGCTGGTGCGGGCGACGACGAACAGCGAGGAGACCTTGCTGAGGTCGGTGATGATGTCCTCGCTGATCCCGTCGCTGAAGTAGTCCTGCTGCCGGTCGTCGCTCATGTTGGCGAACGGCAGGACGCAGATCGAACTGCGCGTCGCCCGGGGCGCGCCGGCCGAGGAATCGGCGCGGGGCGCGGACGAGGTCAGCCGATAGCCGACCTTGGTGATGGTCTGCACGTCGAAGGCGCTCCCGCCGGCCCAGTCGGCCAGGCGCCGCAGGCGGCCGATCACCCGGTCGATCGCGTCCTCGCCGACCACCACGCCTGACCAGCAGCACTGCAGAAGGTCGTCGCGGGAGAGGATCTGACCTTCGGCCCGCACCAGCGCCACCAGTACCTGCATGACCCGCGGCTGCAGGAACTCCTCGCGGCCGTCGTCGTGGGCGACGCGGCGCAGGGCAGGGTCGATCTGCAGGGGGCCGAGGGTGAGCGGCTGTTCCTGGGCCAGTCGAATCTGGCCGGCGGTCCGGCCGTTGGCGTGCGGCTCGCCGTTGCGGTGGCCGGACGCCTCGGCGTCTCCGAAGTCCGATGCGCTCATGGGACATGCCCTGATTTCGCGTTCGGGCAGGATATCAGCCGGGGAACCGGCTCGCCACACATCCAGGGGCGAGCCGGCTGTCCTGGAGGTCAACGGCGCGAGGCCAGCATGGTCTGCCGTTGCTCCTGACCGCTGTTCAAGGCGGCGATCACCGGATTGCCCAGCTGCATCACGGTGCGGTCGACGGTCGACCTGACGCAGGCCCGGTGCAGGGCGACGCGGTCAAGGCTGGTCACCTGGGATTCGCGGCCGCAGACCTCGCCGGCGGCGCTGTTGATCCGCCGCAGCGCGACGGTGGCGCCGGCTTCGCGGTTGATGTTCAGGTCGCCGTAGGGGACCGCGACCGAGATCGTCTGATCGGCGTTTTCGACCGGCTCGGCGGCGTGAGCTGCGCTGGTCAGTCCCAAGGCGGAGAGGGCGATAAGCAGGGTCTTGGCAAGCATGGGAGGAGTCCTTTCGGGCCTGCTCGCCCGGCGCGGCTGCACCGGACGCTCCCAGCAGACGCTCGCCGGTCTGTGCTCGACAGGACCGCGACCCGATCTTCCCCCGACGAAACCCCGATCTATTCGCTCTCGGCCCAGGTCTTCAGCAGCTGGTGGGCGATGGCCATCGCCCCGGGCGCAAATGTGCCCTCGACCTTGCCGGCCAGCACGTCCCGAGCCTCGGCCTTGGTGAACCAGCGCACTTCCGACAACTCGGTCTGGTCAGGCGTCGCCTCGTCGCTGGCCACCTGAGCGATCAGGCCGATCATCAGCGACGACGGATAGGGCCATGGCTGAGTCGAATGGTACTCGACCGACAGCGTCTTCAGTCCCGCCTCTTCCTCAAGTTCGCGGGCGCAGGCCTCTTCGATGCTCTCGCCGGGCTCTAGGAAGCCGGCCAGGGCTGAGAACATCCCCTTGGGCCAGATCTCCTGGCGGCCGAGCATGCAGCGGTCGCCGTGCACCGCCAGCATGATCACCACAGGGTCGGTGCGGGGGAAGTGTTCGGCCTTGCAGGCCGGGCAGGCGCGCTTCCAGCCGCCGTCGACCACGTCGGTGTGCTCGCCGCAGGACGAGCAGTGACGGTGGCGTCGCCGCCACTCGAACATCGACTTGGCGGTGGCCATGATCGCCGCGTCGGTAGCCGGCAGGCGCAGGGCCATGGCCCGCAGGTCCTCGAATCGCCCGAGCCCGGCCAGCGGGCCGTCGGCGGGATCGTGGCCGCCTTCCAGGTCGACGGCGAAGACTGCGGTTTCCTGCCACAGGCCCATGAACAGCAGGCGTTCGGCGCCGCCCGCCAAGTCTTCGGCCATGCGCGAGGGCAGGTAGGCGATCTGCACGCCGCCGTCGGCCGTCGACTCAACGAACGGCTGGCCGTTCCAGAGCGCGATGGCCAGCGAGTCCTGGGCCAGAAGTTTTTCGGTCAGCCAGGAAACGTCGCCGCGCCTTTCGCTGGCGCGGTTCAGCGGGTTGCCGGCGAAGGTGTTTTGATGGGCTGAAAGCGGCATGGGCGGAGTTGTAGCTGTGCTGGCGCTTGCGCGCGAGCGCCAAGGTCGCGATATAGGGGGCGGAGATCGGCGACGGGCGGACGCCTCGCCAACCTGGTCAGGTCCGGAAGGAAGCAGCCACAACGAGTTTCGCTCCGGGTCGTCGTTCGGTCTCCACCCAGCCCCACAAGGCTCAAGCCTCCATCCTCGGGCGCCAATGGCAGAAGACGACGAACCCGAGACGCTAGAGCGCGATCCCAATACGAGCGACATGTTCGGCGCGCCTCCCGCGCCGCCGCCTGCGCCCCGCGCCGAGGAATCGGCCGCCTACACCGTCATCGCCCGCAAGTACCGTCCGCGGACCTTCGACGACCTCTACGGCCAGGAAGCGATGGTGCGCACGCTGCGCAACGCCTTCGCCAGCGGCCGGATCGCCCACGCCTTCATGCTCACCGGCGTGCGCGGGGTCGGCAAGACCACGACCGCGCGCCTGCTGGCCCGGGCGCTCAACTACGACACCGACGCCGTCCACGAGCCGAGCCTCGACCTGCGCGAGGAGGGCCGCCACTGCCGCGCCATCATCGAAGGCCGGCATATGGACGTGCTGGAGCTGGACGCCGCCAGCCGCACCGGCGTCAACGACATGCGCGAGCTGCTCGATGGGGTGCGCTACGCGCCGGTCGAGGCCCGCTACAAGGTCTACATCATCGACGAGGTGCACATGCTCTCGACGGGGGCGTTCAACGCGCTCCTGAAAACCCTCGAAGAGCCGCCGCCCCACGCCAAGTTCATCTTCGCGACCACCGAGATCCGCAAGGTCCCGGTGACCATTCTGTCGCGCTGCCAGCGCTTCGATCTGCGCCGCGTCGAACCCGACGTGATCGTCAAGAACCTCGAGATGATCGCCGAAAAGGAAGGCGCGCGGGTCGAGGCCGAGGGCATGTTGCTGATCGCGCGCGCGGCCGAAGGTTCGATGCGCGACGCCCAGTCGATGCTCGACCAGGCCATCGTCCAGGCCGAGGCCGGCCAGACGGTCACCGCGGCCTCGATCCGCGACATGCTGGGTCTGGCCGACCGCGCCCAGACCATCAGCCTGTTCGAACAGGTGATGCGCGGCCAGGCCGGACCGGCGGTGGAGACCTTCCGGGGGCTCTACAACTTCGGCGCGGAGCCGGGCCAGGTGATGCTGGACCTGATGGACCACACCCACGGCGCCTCGGTCGCCAAGGCGATCGGTCCGCAGGCCCTGACCTTGCCCAAGGAACAAGCGGCTCGACTGGCCGCGGTCGGCGCCGCGGTCTCGGCCGGCAATCTCTCGCGCATCTGGCAGATGCTGCTGAAGGCCCATGAGGAAGTTCGCCGCGCGCCCGACGCCGCCGCGGCCTGCGACATGGCGCTGATTCGCCTGGCCTATGCGGCCGACCTGCCGGGCCCGGAAGAGGCGCTCAAGCGCCTGGCGGCCGGCGACCAGCTGCCGAGCGGCCCCGCGCCGGGCGGCGGCGGCGGTGGCGGCGGCGGCGTGGCCGCAATGGGCGGCGGCGGCGGGGTGACGGCCCAGGCCCGGGTCATGACGGCGCCGCAGGAGCAGGCCGACGCGGTCCCGACCCTGAACTCGTTCGCGGACGTGCTGGCGCTGATCAAGGCCAGGCGCGACATCGTCCTGCAGCTGGACGTCGAGCGCTATGTGCGCCCGATCAGCTTCCGCCAGGGGGCCATCGAGTACGAGCCCGTGCCGGGCGGCCCGAACAACCTGGCCCAGCGCCTGGTGGCGCGCCTGAAGGAATGGACCGGCCAGCCCTGGCTGATCGCCGCGCGCGGCGGCGGCGGGACCGAGAGCCGCTGGGAGCAGGATCAGCGCGAGAAGCAGGAAACGCGGGCCGAGGTGGAGTCCGATCCCTTCGTGACCGCCGTCATGCAGGCCTTCCCGGGGGCGGAAATCGTCAGCATCCGCAACATCCCGTTGCCCGAAGCGCCTGCGGCTGAGGCGCTTGAAGACGAAGAAGACGAAGAGTGAGATTGCGATGAAAGACCTCGGCTCCATCATGAAGCAGGCCCAGGCCATGCAGCAGAAGCTGGCCGATGCTCAGGCGCGGATCGCCGAGATCGTGGTCGACGGCACCTCTGGCGGCGGGATGGTCAAGGTGACCCTGAAGGGCACGGGCGAGATGGCCGGCGTCGAGCTGGACGAAAGCCTGCTGGCCCCCGGCGAGGGCGAGGTGATCTCCGACCTGATCGTCGCCGCTCACGCCGACGCCAAGCGCAAGCTCGACGCGCAGCAATCCGAACTGATGCGCGAGGCCGCCGGCCCGCTGGCGGCCATGGGCCTGCCGGGGATGCCGAAGTTCTAGGTCAGAGCCGAAGCTCCAGGCGCCTCACCGTGTTGGTTCGGTCTTCGAGGACCTGAGCGGCGGTCCCCACCTCCACGAAGCCTTGCCGCGTCCAGAAGCGAAGGGCGTCGGGGTTCTGCTCCTGGACGATCAGCCGGATCGTCCAGCCGCCCTGGGCGATAATCCAGGGCCTTAGCGCCGCAACGATGGCTTGGCCCAGCCCCTGGCCGCGGGCCTCGGGCGCGACCAGCAGCAGGCCCAGGTACCAGGCGTGCGGGTCAGGGAAGTCCCGCAGCAGATCGATGGCCGCCGTCAGTCCCTGGTCGGTCCAGATCCCGATGACCAGCTTGTCGCGCAAAGCGTGGTCGGGCGGGACCTCCACCAACAGGTCGGCGGCCGCGTACGCGTCAGGCGGCGAGCCGGTGACCATCACCTCGAAGTCGGCGCAGCGTTCCAGCAACTCCTGCAGCTCGGCGACGGCGCTGCCTGAGATCAGGGCGATTTGCGCGCCCTCGACCTGCGGAAGATCAGAAACGACCATGGCGAGCGCTGCCCTCGACATCTAGATGGGTAGTCTCGACAATCTGCATGAACGAGCCGCCGTTGAATCACCGTCAGGGTGGCGCACACTACACCTCTCGCCTAGCCAGGAGCTGACTTGGCCGCCTCCGCCGGACCTGAAATCGAGCGTCTGATCTCGCTGCTCTCCAAGCTGCCGGGTCTTGGGCCCCGGTCGGCGCGCCGCGCCGCCTTAGCCCTGCTCAAGCGCCGCGATCAGTTGCTTGTTCCGCTGTCCGAGGCGCTGTCGACCGCCGCTGAGCGGGTGAAGACCTGCGGCGTCTGCGGCTCGCTGGACACCCAGGACCCCTGCGCGATCTGCGCCGACGCTCACCGCGACGCCTCACTGATCTGCGTGGTCGAGGAAGTCGGCGCGCTCTGGGCCATGGAGCGCGCGGCGGCCTTCCGCGGACGCTATCACGTGCTGGGCGGGCTGCTCTCGGCCCTGGACGGCGTCGGCCCGGAGGCGCTGCGCATTGGGCCGCTGGTGGCCCGCGCCGCAGAAACCGGCGTGCGCGAGGTGATCCTGGCGCTGCCGGCGACGGTCGACGGCCAAACCACCGCGCATTACCTGGCCGAGCGGCTGGAGGGGGCGGGAGTTAGCGTCACCATGCTGGCGCGCGGGGTGCCGGTCGGCGGCGAACTCGATTGGCTGGACGACGGGACGATCAATCAGGCCATGCGCGCGCGCCGGCCGGCCTAGGCTATTTCACGCCGACCCAGTCCGCGGCGCCCAGCGCGGCGATCACCTCGTCGAGATCGGCCTTCAGGCGGCTGAAGCCCTTGGTGGGTTCCAGCGTCCCCTCGTTCAGATAGATCCCGCGATTGATCTCGATCTGCAGGGCGTGGGTCCGCCGGCTCGGGCGGCCGTAGTGCTCGGTGGTGTAGCCTCCGGCGTAGGGGGCGTTGCGGGCGACCTTGTAGCCGCGGGCCTCGAGCTCCTGCTCGACCTTCTGGGTCACCAGGCTGGAACAGGACGCTCCGAAGCGGTCGCCCAGCACCATGTCGCAGGGACCGTCGCGGCCGCCGGCCTTGGCGGCCGCCGCCGGCATCGAATGCCAGTCGATCAGGATCGCGTAGCCATGGGCGGCATGCGCCTCGCCCAGCAGCCGCGCGAGCGCAGCGTGATAGGGCGCGTGCACCCCCTCGATACGCCGTCGGGCCTCGGCGAAGGTCAGCTTGCGGGCATAGATCTCCTGGCCTTCGGAGACCACCCGGGCGATCGCGCCCAGGCCCGCGGCGACGCGGGCGGTGCGGGCGCGGGCGAAGTCGGGCAGTTCGTCGGCGAACATCGCCTGGTCGAGCTCGAACGCCTCGCGGTTCACGTCGATGTACGCGCGGGCCAGGTTGGCGCAGATCAGCGCCGCCCCCTGGGCCGGGCCCGAGCCGATCAACTCGTCGACGAAGGCGTCCTCCGAGCGGCGGATGGCCAGCGCGTCGAGCGCGGCGGCGGCCATCATGTCGTCGGGATAGAGCCGTCCGGAGTGGGGGGAGGCGAACACCAAGGGGGTCGGCGCAGGGCCGCCGTCAGACGCTGCGCGCCGTACCTCGAAGGGCGATGGCGCCGGCGCGGGACGATCGGCGGCGAGGGGCTCCCAGGCGTTCATCGCCGCCATATGACGGTGCGTCTTCGCGTGGGTCAAACACATCGCGCCGCCAGGAGCACGAGGCGGGTCGCCCTGAGTCATTCAGGGGCGTCTGCGTCGCGGTTCATCGGCGATTTACGTCTGTGCGGCTAACGTGGAGCCTTACGACTATGCACCTGCGAGCTACCCATGCCCCGAATTCTCCTCGCCGAAGACGACGACTCGCTGCGCGGCTTCCTGTCCCGCGCTCTGGAGCGGGCTGGCTATGAGGTGACCTCCTGCGCCGACGGCGAGGAAGCCGCCGCGGTGCTCGACCAGGACTGGGACCTGCTGCTCACCGACATCGTCATGCCGGGCATGGATGGGATCGAGGTGGCGCGTCTGGCCGCCGCCCGGCACCCGGGCCTGCGCATCATGTTCATCACCGGATTCGCCGCCGTGGCCCTGGCCGCCGGCGAGAGCGCGCCCCCCGGCGCCAAGGTGCTGTCCAAGCCCATTCACCTGCGTGAGATCGTCTCCGAGGTCGAGCGGATGATGGCCGCCGCATAAGGCTGTGAAAATGCGGCTGAGGGTGCTTGCGCAAGCCGGTCCTCGCCGCTATACCGCCGCCTCCCGTTCCCGAAAGGGAGCCGACTGGTTCGGACGTGTAGCTCAGCGGGAGAGCACCTCGTTGACATCGAGGGGGTCACAGGTTCAATCCCTGTCACGTCCACCATCCCTTTTCACAAGCTGGTTTCACGTCGCCGCAGCCTAGCGTCTGCGTGTGCGCGGCTGTCCGCGGTCAGAAGCTGTAGGCCGCCCGCAGGCCCAGGCTGTCGGCCCCGTCGTGGGTGTCGCTGCCGAACTGGCCGTTGCTCCAGTGCTGGCCCTCGAACTCGACGGCCCAGCGCTCGTTGAGCCGGTAGCCCACCGCGAAGGTGGCGTGGAACACCCAACGCTTGTCGAACTCGATGTACTCGTCGCGCACGGCCCGGCGTCGTTGGTTCTCCTCGTCCGGCACGCCCACCTGCGGGCGCGGCAGATAGAGCGAGCCGTCGTGCACGGCCACGCCGGCGCCCAGGTCCAGATAGGTCCGCTGGCGTTCGAAGCGCCAGATCAGTCCGCCTTGGACGTAGTTGGTGTAGTCGCCGAGGCTGAGCTGGGTGCTGAGGAACGGCCTTGGCGTTCCGATCACCTTCAGGGCCGGGGCCGGCGGGAAGAGGTACTCGACGATCACCGAGGCGCCTTCTTCGGGGCCATGGGGTGAATACCCGGCGCCGACCCGCAACTCCTGGGCCTGTGCGTAGCCGCTTGAGGCCAGCGCTGTGGCCAGCGCCGCCGCCGCTAGCCGTACTCGATGCGAGAAAGCCGCCCACGTCATCTGTCCAGTTAAGCGGCGCCGCGAGGTTGCGCCTATGGGGCAAAACCCTGAGGCCGCACTCCGGGCGCGTGCCGAGGCCAAGAGGACGCGACGTCAGACCGAGGCGAGCGGTCCAGTTTTGATCTCGGGCGTCAAAAATCCTTGTCGAATAACGGTGTTGCGATTTGAACGCAGTTCGAATGCATTATTTCGAGCCTGCAAAATTCACCTAGCGTGGCGGCCGCGAACGCGCGTTTGATCCTCCTTACCCACGGGCGACCATCGCGTCAGATCGAAAACGGCGTCCGTCGAGGGGGAGGAAAATTATGTCGAAGAGCAGGTATCTCTGCGGCGGCTCCGTCATGGCCGTCGCTCTGGCCCTCGGCGGCCAGGCCTTTGCCCAACAGGCCAGCACTGTCGAGGAAGTGGTGGTCACCGGGTCCTTCATTCGGGGCACGCCCGAGGACGCGGCTCTGCCCGTGGACGTTATCGGCGCCGACGACCTGGCCAAGCAAGGCTCGCCCACCACGGTCGAACTTCTGAAGGCGCTGCCGGTCTCCAGCGGGGTGCTGGGCGACACCAACCAGTTCGATCCCCGGGCCCAGGGCTCGGAAGGCTCCGGCTCGGTCAACCTGCGCGGCCTTGGGGCCCAGCGCACCCTGGTGCTGATCAACGGCCACCGCATGGCGTCGAACCCCTTCGGCCAGGCCGGGGCCGGGATCGTCGACACCAACATCATCCCGTCGGCCGCGGTCGGCCGTATCGAAGTGCTGAAGGACGGCGCGGCCGCGACCTACGGCTCGGACGCCATCGCCGGCGTCGTCAACTTCATCACCCGCAAGGACTTCAGCGGGCTCGAGCTGAACGGCAGCTATCGCTACATCGACGGCTCGGACGGCGACTACGACGGCAGCATTATCTTCGGCCACGCCTGGGAGAACGGCAACGTCCTGCTGAGCGCCGGCTACCAGCACCGTTCGGAGCTGCCGACCACCGAACGCGATTGGGCCAGCCAGTCCTATTTCAACAACCCGGAAGGCGGCTGGTCGGCGGGCAACGCCGTCGCCCCGTTCCTGCCGGTGACCAATTTGCCGAGCGGGGCCTTCACGCCGGCGGCGGGCTTCGCGCTCGACAACGGCTGCGCCTCGCTGGGCGGCGTGGTCCAGGGCGGCGCGCTGCCGGCCTGCTTCTTCAACTTCATTCCCTACGACAACCTCGTCGAGAAAGAAGATCGCTTCCAGCTCTATGGGGAAGCCAACGCCGATCTGGGCGAAAACGCCCAGCTGCACATCGAGGCCTTCTACTCTGAGACCGACGTGCCGGAGTGGAAAACCTCGCCGTCGTATCTGGCGCTGCAAACCTCGACGGCCGCCACCAACCCGACTGTCGGCCAGCTGCCGGCCTCGGTGCTGGCGGGCTACTTCGTCCCGGCGAGCAACCCAGGCTTCATCGCCTATCGCAACGCCAACCCGACGCAGATCCCGGCCTTTGCGACCGGCGTCCACATCCCGGGCGTGCGCTACCGGCCGCTGTCGTTCGGCGGCAACCCGGCCTTCGACTACGGACCTTCCGAAGGCCGCCGCCACTATGACGCCTTCCGTGTCAGCGGCGGCATCAAGGGTCAGTTCAACGACGCGGTCGGCTATGACTTCGCCTTGACCTACGGCCAGGAAACCGGCGTGCGGACCGGCTACGACACGGTGGTGTCGCGCTTCCAGCTGGCCCTGCGCGGCTACGGCTCGCTGAACAACGGCACGGCCGGCGGCTGTACGGCGGCCGAGACCAACAACTTCACCACCAACGCCGGCAACACCGCGCTCGGCTGCTACTATTTCAACCCGTTCTCCAACGCGATCGCCAACAACACGATCACGGGCCAGACCAACCCCAACTTCAACGCTTCGCTCGCCAACAATCCTGAGCTGGTGCGCTGGTTCTTCCAGGAGGTCTCGACCAAGCAGACCTCGAAGCTGTTCGTCGCCGACGCGGTGTTCAACGGCGAGTTGGGCTGGGAGCTGGGCGGCGGCGCGGTCGGCTGGGCGGCGGGGGCTCAGTTCCGCCGCAGCTTCTTCTCCTCGTCCTACAACGACCTCAGCAACATCGACGCCAACCCCTGCATCGACACGCCGTTCAACGGCTCGACGTCCTGCTCGGTGCGCAACGGCCCGCTGATGTTCCTGGGCACGGGCGAGGAAGCCGACCTCGAGGGCGACGTCTACGCCCTGTTCGCCGAAATGGCGCTGCCGGTCACCGACGACCTGCAGATCCAGCTGGCGGCCCGCTACGAGGACTACGGCGGCGACACCGGTTCGACCCTGAACCCGAAGGTCGCGATCCGCTGGCAGGCCACCGACGCCCTGGCGTTCCGCGCCTCGGCCGGCACGACCTTCCGCGGCCCGCCGCTGACGCAGCTGACCACGTCGAGCGTCACCGCCCTGTCGTTCATCGGCGGCGCCTTCCGCGCCATCGACATCTTCGGCAACCCGGACCTGGAGCCGGAAAAGGCCACCACCTACAGCGTCGGCGCGATCCTCAACGTCGGCAACTTCAAGGGCAGCATCGACTACTGGAACTTCGACTTCGAGAACCCGATCGTCGCCGAACCTTCGGCTTCGATGGTCAACACGATGTTCCCGAACGGCGCCTCGACCAACTGTGGCCAGGCGGCTTTTGCGGACCTGCAGGCCCGCTTCGTGTTCCAGGGCGCCTGCAACATCGCGACGATCTCGCGGGTGCGGACCAACTGGACCAACGGCCCGGGCGTGAAGACCTCCGGCATCGACGTGCTGGCCGACTATGACGCCGGCGACGTCTGGGGCGGCGACCTGCGGGTCGGCGGCTCGGTCACCTACACGCTCGAGTACAAGGTCGATCCGTTCAAGATCGGCGACGTGACGGTCGAGAAGGCGTTCGACGCTGTCGGCTACCTCAACTACCAGCTGACCGCGACGTCGCTGCCGCAGCTCAAGGGCTCGGCCTACGCCGAGTACAGCCATGGGCCGCACAACCTGCGCTGGACGATCAACTACATCGACTCCTACGTCGACCAGCGGGCTTCGATCTTCGCGCCGAACCCGGTCAACGGGGCGATCCAGCCGAACGGGGCCAAGATCGACGAGAGCTGGGTGCACGAACTCGACTACCGCGTCTTCCTGCCGTGGGACGTGACGGTCAACGTCTCGATCGACAACCTCTTCGATGTCGAGCCGTCGTTCGCCCGCCTGGATCTGAACTACGATCCGTTCACCGGCAACGCGCTGGGCCGCACCTACAAGCTGGCCGTGAAGAAGAAGTTCTAACGTCTCCGGACGGCTGCGAGGCGCGCCTCGCAGCCGACTCCAATTTTGTCTTGAAGGCGCCGCGGGCTTCCCCTGCGGCGCCTTTTTCTATGGCCGCGGCGCCGGCGCCACACCTACCAGAGGGCGGCGGCCGTCCCGGATTCCACCGCGCAGCGAGTTATTCGAAGCACCGGTTTGATCCGGGCGCCGTTTGGATGGGTCTAAAATTCCGGAAAATGCGTGAAACCAATGGCTTAGTAAGTATTATTCTTGAGTGATCAAAATTTACTCAAAGCGGTATGCGGTTTAACTCCAAAACTCTCGGGTATGTCAAAAATGTGCGCTGAATTGGTGTGCGTTTCAAGTTTGAAATGAGTGCAACAACGCTCTGGCGTCTCGGCTCGTCTACGTCGATGATCGCCATACTCGAACATAGACAAACGCGGCATTTCAATCGCCGCGCGCGTTCGAGGGGGAAAGGAAACACTTATGTTGAAGAGCAGATATTTCTGCGGCGGGTCGCTTTTGGCCGTCGCCCTGGCGTTTGGCGTGTCGGGAACGGCCGCAGCCCAGGACGGCGGCGCCACGGTAGAGGAGGTGATCGTCACCGGCTCATTCATCGCCGGTACGCCTGAAGACGCCGCATTGCCGGTGGATGTCATCGGCTCCAAGGAGCTTGAGGCCCGCGGTTCGCCGACCATGGTCCAGCTGATCAAGACCATCCCGTCGTCGGGCGCGGTGATCGGCGAAAACAACCGATTCGGCTCGGGCTCGGGCGCTGCGACCGTCAACCTGCGCAACCTGAACTCGCCCAGCACCGGCTCGCGGACCCTGGTGCTGTTCAACGGCCGGCGCGTGCCGGTCTCGCCGCAGAGCCTCAACTCGGTCGACGTGAACCTGCTGCCGACGGCCGCGATCGGCCGGGTGGAAGTGCTGAAGGACGGCGCGGCCGCGACCTACGGCTCGGACGCCATCGGCGGCGTCGTCAACTTCATCACCCGCACCGACCTCGACGGGTTCGAATTCAGCGGCCAATACCAATTCATCGACGGCTCGGACGGCGACTACGAAGCCAACCTGGCCTGGGGCAAGAAGTGGGACAACGCCGACGCTCTGGTCACCATCGGCTATCGCCATCGCTCCGAGCTGCCGATCTCCGAACGTGAGTGGGCCCTGCGCACCGGCGTCGATGGGTTCCTGCAGAACCCGCTGGGCGGCTGGGCCAGCACCGGCAACCCCGGCCAATACAATGTCATCTCGTCGTTCGCGGGCAGCCCGAACACCGGCTTCACCTCGGCCACGCTCGGCGCCGGCCTGCCGGACATCGGCTGCGCGGCCAATGGCGGCGCGCCCTACAACATCTCGGCCGTGATCGGCCTGCGTCAGCTCAACCCCGACGCCAACTCCTGCCAGTTCCAGTACACGGTGTTCGACAACCTCGTTGAGGAAGAAGAGCACTTCCAAGCCTACGGCAAGTTCAACTTCGACATCACCGACACCCTGTCGGCCAACATCGAAGTGCTCTACGCCATGCACGACACGCCCAACCAAAGCTGGGCCGTCACCGGGCCGAACCAGTTCCCGACCCCGCTGAGCGCGGGCGGCACCTCGCCGATCCCGGCGCTGGCCCCGTCCGACCAGGGCCGCTTCTATATCCCGGCCAGCAACCCGGGCCTGGCGGCGCTGATCAGCCAGGTCAACGGCGCCAACTGCGCCGGCACGGTCCTGCCCTACGGCATCGACGCGGCCAGCTGCCAGACGGCGCTGAACGCGGCGCGCGCGGCGGTGGCGACGGCGGCGACCAACGGAGTCGCGGCCAGCCAGACCTCGTGGCGTCCGATCGGCTTCGGCGGCAACCCGTACACCGAAGACAAGCACGCCCACTATTCCTACAAGGTCGACACCTTCCGGGTGTCGGGCGGCTTCAAGGGCGAGCTCCCGTTCGGCATCAACTGGGACGGCGCGCTGACCTACCAGCAGCAGGACTACACCCGCGTGCAGGAAGACCTCTCGGTCAACCGCCTGCAGCAGGGCCTGCGCGGCTTCGCCAGCCGGGCCGGCGCTGCAGATCAGTGCACCGCGGCCGAAACCGCCAACTGGACGCAGAACGCCGGCAACGCGGCGATGGGCTGCTACTACTTCAACCCGTTCTCGAACGGCTTCGAGCAGAGCCTGTCTGACGTCCCGGCCAACCCGTTCTACATCGGCTCCAGCGCCATCCCGGGCTTCAATGAAGCCGTCGCCGCTCGCAACGAGGTCGTCGACTGGATGGACGAGCGTCTGGTCAACAAGATGTCGACCCGGCTGTTCGTCGCCGACCTGATCCTGAACGGCGACCTTCCCTGGGAGCTGAGCGGCGGTCAGGTGAAGTGGGCCGCCGGCGCCCAGTACCGCTACGACCAGTATCGTCAGAACCCGGAAATCCTGCACGACGTCAACGCCACCCCGTGCGTCGACTCCGTGCCGTTCGGCGACGGCCAGCCCTACTGCCTGGTGCCCACCGGGCCGTACCTGTTCAACGCCAACCTGGCGCAGTACGACGTTTCGCGTGAGATCAGCTCGGTCTTCGCCGAAACCCTGCTGCCCATCACCGACGACCTCGAGCTGACCCTGGCGGCCCGCTACGAGTACTATGCCGGCCAGGGCGAGACCTTCAATCCGAAGGCTTCGCTGCGCTGGCAGGCCATGGACTGGCTGGCCCTGCGCGGGTCGGTCGGCACCACCTACCGAGCCCCGTCGGCGATCATCACGACCACGAACTTCACCCGCGGTCTGACCAACGCCAACGGCACCTGGCGCGCCAACGACCAGTACGGCAACCCCGACCTGGATCCGGAAACCGCGTTCACCTACAGCGTCGGCGCGATGGCCAAGATCGGGGCGTTCCGCGCTACGGTCGACTACTGGAGCTTCGACTTCGAAGACCAGCTGATCCTCGAAAGCGCCACCGACATGCTGGCCGCCGCGTTCCCGTCCACGGGCGCGAACGTCTGCACCAGCACCGATCCGGCCTATGTGGCGCTGCGCTCGCGCTTCACCTTCACCGACCTGGGCTGCGGCCGCGCCAACGTCCAGTCCTACCGCACCAAGTACATCAACGGCGGCAAGGTGAAGACCACGGGCGTCGACTTCCAGGCCAGCCTCGACGTCGGCGACCTGTTCGACGGCCAGCTGACCACCGGCTTCGACGGCACCTACCTGATCCAGTACGACGAGGATCCCTACCTGATCGAAGGCGTCCCGGCTCCGGCCCGCGGCACCCAAGAGCGGGCGGGCACCTACCGCGCGTCGATCTTCACCGGCTACAACCGGATCCGGGCAAACGCCTACGTCAACTGGGCGAGCGGCATCCACAACCTGCGTTGGCAGACCCGCTTCATCAGCTCGGTCAACCAGACGGAGTCGAACTCGATCGGCCTGGCGCTCGCCACCAAGACGACGACCAAGATCCCGGAATACTGGCAGCACGACCTGACCTATCGGGCCGAACTGCCGTGGGACACCACGCTGACCGCGACCGTGCAGAACATCTTCGACGAAGAGCCGCCGTTCGCGATCGGCACCCAGTACAACTACGACCCCTCCAGCGCCAACCCGCTGGGCCGCGTGTTCGCGGTGGCCGTGAAGAAGCGCTTCTAAGCTTCAGTTCCAGGTATGCGTAGGCAGACGCCGTCCCCGAGAGGGGGCGGCGTTTTGTCTTGTGTAGGGTACGCGTGGCCGTAAGCCCTCCCGGACGGGCGGCGAAACGGGGATTTCGTGCAACAGTTACGTCTCAACTTGCCGTGACGTCAGTTGCGCGGCCGGGGCGCGGACGGGTCGGCATCGCCCCTGACGCGGATCGAACCGTTACGCCTGAAATGTAGTGAAACCTTTGAAATTTAAGGGATCGGCGTTCTTCGGCTTGGCAAATGTAAGCTATATCAGCGGTTTATGAACGCTGATCACTACCGCGAGCCGTGCGCTCACTGGTTCAAGACAACAGTATGTTGCGATCTTGAAAAATAGTGGCGCTCCCAGCGGGGCCGTTCGAAGATCTTTCTGCTCATGAGTCAAAAGCCCCCGCACCAGATGGGGGCGGCTCTCGAGGGGGAAGGAAACCAATGTTGAAGAGCAGTTATTTCTGCGGCGGCTCGCTATTGGCCGTCGTCCTGGCAATTTCAGCCAACAGTTCAGCCTATGCCCAGGCCTCGACCGTCGAGGAGGTGGTGGTCACCGGTTCGTTCATCGCCGGTACGCCCGAGGACGCCGCCCTGCCGGTCGACGTCATCGGCTCCAAGGAGCTTGAGGCCCGCGGTTCGCCCACCATGGTCCAGTTCATCAAGACCATCCCGTCGTCGGGGGCGGTGATCGGGGAGAACAACCGCTTCGGCTCCGGGTCGGGCGCAGCGACGGTCAACCTGCGCAGCCTGAACTCGGCGGTCACCGGCAGCCGCACCCTGGTGCTGTTCAATGGCCGTCGCGTCCCTGTCTCGCCGCAGGGCTTGAACGCGGTGGACATCAACCTGCTGCCCACGGCCGCGATCGGCCGGGTCGAGGTGCTGAAGGACGGCGCGGCCGCGACCTACGGCTCTGACGCCATTGGCGGCGTGGTCAACTTCATCACCCGCACCGACCTGGACGGCTTCGAAGTGACCGGCCAGTACCAGATGATCGAAGGCTCCGACGGCGACTACGAGGCCTCGCTCGCCTGGGGCAAGAAGTGGGACAACGCCGACGCCCTGATCACCCTGGGCTATCGCGCGCGGTCCGAGATGCCGATCTTCGAGCGCGACTGGGCAATCCGCACCGGCGTCGACGGCTTCCTGGAAAACCCGCTCGGCGGCTGGGCCGCGACCGGCAACCCCGGCGGCTACACCTATGCGACCACCACGCCGACCGGTTCGCCGAACACCGGCTTCACCGCGGCCAGCTTCAACGGCGTGCTGCCCGACATCGGCTGCGCGGCCAACGGCGGCGCCCCCTACAGCCTCACCACCCTGATCGGGACCCGCACGGTCGTCCCCAACAGCGGGGTCTGTAACTTCCAGTACACGACCTTCGACAACCTGGTGGAGGACGAGCACCACTACCAGGCCTACGGCAAGTTCAACTTCGACATCACCGACACCCTCAGCGCCAACATCGAGGTGCTGTACGCCATGCACGAGACCCCGCTGCAAAGCTGGGCGGTGACCGGGCCGAACCAGTTCCCGGCGCCGATCCTGGCTTCCGGCGGTTCGGCCGGCGGCGGCGTCTCGCCGATCCCGGCGACCGGCACCGGCGAGCAGTCGAACTTCTACATCCCCAACACCAACCCCGGCCTGCTGGCCCTGGTCTCGCAGATCAACGCGGCCAACTGCACGGGCACGGTGCTTCCCTACGGCGTCGACGCCGCCAGTTGCGCGGCGGGCCTAGCCCTGGCGCGGGCGGGCGTGGCCAGCGCCCTGGCCAACGGCGTGGCGACCAGCCAGAGCGTCTGGCGCCCGATCGGCTTCGGCGGCAACCCGTATACCGACGACCGGCACGCTCACTATTCCTACAAGGTGGATACGGCCCGGGTGGCGGGGGGCTTCAAGGGCAAGATCTTCAACGACATCGGCTTCGACGTCGCCCTGACCTGGCAGAAGCAGGACTACAACTACAACCTCGAGGACCTGTCGGTTAACCGGCTGCAGATGGCCCTGCGCGGCTTCGGCAGCCGCGACGGCAACGCCGACCAGTGTACGGCCGCGGAGACCAACAACTTCACCACCAACGCCGGCAACGCTGCGCTCGGCTGCTTCTTCTTCAACCCGTTCACCAACGCCTTCGACCAGAGCCTGGCGCAGGTCGGCGCCAACCCGTTCTACGTGGCCAACAGCACCATTCCGGGCTTCAACGACGCGGCGGCCAACCGCAGCGCCGTCGTGCAGTGGATGGACGAAAAGCAGCGCAACGAGATCTCGTCGGAGCTGTTCGTGGCCGACGTGGTCTTCAACGGCGAACTGCCCTGGGACGTCGGCGGCGGCAACATCGCCTGGGCGGCCGGCGCGCAGTACCGCTACGACCGCACGATCCAGGACCCGGACGTCTACTACGACGCCAACGCCACGCCTTGCGTGGATAGCCCGCCCTACGGCGACGGCTCGCCGTTCTGCCCGACCACGGCGAACGGTCCGTTCCTGTTCAACGCCAACCTGCGGCCTTACGATGTGAACCGGAAGATCAGCTCGGTGTTCGCCGAGACCCTGATCCCGATCGCCGATGGCCTCGAGCTGACGCTGGCCGGGCGCTACGAGACCTACGAGAGCCAGGGCGACACCTTCAACCCGAAGGCCTCGGTCCGCTGGCAGGCGCTGGATTGGCTGGCGCTCCGCGGTTCGGTGGGCACCACCTACCGCGCGCCGGCGGCGACCCTGACCACCACCAACTTCGCGCGTAACCTGACCAACGCGAACGGCACCTACCGGGCCAACGACCTCTACGGCAACCCGGACCTCGAACCGGAAACCGCCTTCACCTACAACATCGGCGGCGTGGTCGAGTTCTCGAACTTCCGCGCGACCATCGACTACTGGGACTTCGACTTCGAGGATCCGCTCACCTCGGAAGCCACCGCCGACCTGCTGAACGTGATGTTCCCGGGCGGCTCGGCGACCGGCAACTGCGGCAACGCGGCCTACGCCGCCGTCCAGGCACGGTTCACCTTCACCGGCGGCAACTGCGGTCGGGCCAACATCCTCTCGTACCGCACCCAGTACATCAACGGCGGCGGCGTGAAGACGTCGGGCGTCGACTTCCAGGCCAACCTCGACGTCGGGGAGCTGTTCAACGGCGCCCTCAGCGCCGGGTTCGACGGCACCTACCTGATCAAGTTCGATGAAGAGCCCTACGACATCGAGGGCTTCCCCTCGAACGCGGCGGGCGTGCAGAAGCGGGCCGGCACCTACCGCGCCTCGCTATTCACCGGCTACAACAGGCTGCGGGCGAACGCCTTCGTGAACTGGGCCAGCGGCATGCATAACCTCCGCTGGCAGATCCGCCACGTGTCCTCGACCACCCAGGTCGAGACCAACTCGATCGCCCTGGCCGCGGCCCTGCACCAGTCGATCAAGATCGACGAGTACTGGCAGCACGACCTGACCTATCGGGCCGAACTGCCGTGGGACACCACCGCGACCCTGACGGTTCAGAACATCTTCGACGAAGAGCCGCCGTTCGCGATCGGCACCCAGTACAACTACGACCCGGGCAGCGGGAACCCGCTGGGCCGCGTCTACGCGGTGGCGCTGAAGAAGCGCTTCTGATCCGAGCCTCCGGCGTACGCGGCGACGCGTAGGGCCGTACTGCGGGCGTCGCCCCCTCGAAGGCGGCGCCCGCTTTTTCGTTTCAGGGCTTGGACTTCGACGGCAGGGCCGCGGCCTCTTCCGGGGTCAGCTTGGTGACCGTGCGCACCTCGCAGCGCTGCGGCCCGAACGGTCCCTTGGTGATGACCGTCGCGTCGAAGCCTGAGCAGATTGAATTGCCGCCCCGCGAGACCAGGCCGATCGCGTGGTTCCAGTCGATGTCAGGGCAGCGGGCGAACAGGTCGAGCCGGTAGACGTCGCGCACGCCGGCCCTGACATAGACGGTGGTTTCGTCGACCGCGTTGAAGCCGTTGGCGCTGTTGGCCCAGAAGCAGTTGCGGGCCGGACTGGCGGCGGCGACAGCGGCGTCCGAGACGGGCGGAGTGCTGCAGGCGGCCAGGGCGAACGCGCCCGCGGCGCCGACGAAGACCTTGATCATGGTCATGCTCCTTTGACGATTTCGGAAGCGAGGCTACGACCTTTGCGTGCGGCGCGCCTGTGGAATCGGTCGGGCGCGACCAGCTCGGCCAGCGGCGCTGGCAGGGGCGAGGGCGCGCCGAGCGCCTGGGCGGCGACATGCTCGGCCAGAAGCGGAGCGAGGCAGAAGCCGCGCGACCCCAGGCCGCCGAGGACGTAGACGCCCTCCTGGCCTGGCGCGGGACCAGCCAACGGCAAGTGATCGGGCGTGGTGGCCCGCACCGAGGCGCGGCCTTGCAGGCCGGCTGGATCCACAGACGCGGCGAGCCGAGGCAGGGCGGCGGCCAGGGCGGCGAGGTTACGGCCGTGATCGTCGTCGCGAACGTCAGTCTCGGTCACGCCGCGGTCGTGGGTGGCGCCGAACAGCAGGCCGCTGCGGGTGGGGACCGCGTAGCCGCCCCAGGCCGCGGCCTGAGGCGGCGTGACCGCATCGGTCCAGCTCGCCTGACCGCGGACCGGGGCTATCGGCAGACCGTTCAGCAACGCGCCGATGGCGGGCCCTATCGTCAGGATTACCGCGTCGGCTTCCACAATCGTGCCGCCGGCGGAATCGAGCAGGGCGACGCCCGCGGGGCCGGGGACGACTTGAGCGACCTCGGCGCGGAGAACCTGCCCGTTCCACGCATCGAGGATGCCGGCTGGCTCCACCACCAGGGCGGCGGCGAGGTCGAGGGCAGGGGCGGGTGAAGGCTCGCCCAGGCGGACGGTAGCTTCGGCCGTGTCCAGGGGGACCAGGGCGTCCGGCTCGAAAATGTCCGACGCGGCGATCTTGCCGAAGCGTTCGACGTCGCGGTCGCCGCCGGCGATCTGCAGCACGCTGCGGGCGACGACGGCGCCGGGCAGGGGCTCGTAGAGCCGGGTGGCGCGGGCGAAGGCCTGGGCAAACAATCGGGCCAGCGGGCCAAGACCGGCGTCGAGCCGGGGCGTCACCAGGGCGGCGGGGTTGCCCGACGCGCCAGCTCCGGCGCCCTTGGCGTCGAACACCATCGGATCGCAGCCCAGGGCGCGCAGGGCGCGGGCGGCGCTGGCCCCGGCGATCCCAGCGCCGATGATGGCCACGCGCGGAAGCGCCCGCGGCTCGGGGGCGCCGGGCAGGCGGGCTTCCAGCCGTTCGCGCTTGCGGCCGAAGCCTGGGCGCTTGTCGACCTCGAAGCCGGCCGCGGCCAGCCCGCGGCGGACGGCCCCTGCCACGGTGAAGGTGGCGGCGCGGGCGCCGGGCGCCGAGCGGGCGGCGACCAGGGCAAGGATCTCCTCGCGCCACATGGCCGGGTTCAGCGCCGGGGAGAAGCCGTCGAGGAACCAGGCGTCGGCCTGGCCGGACCACTCGCTGAGCGCGGCTTCGACGTCCATCACCGCCAGGTCGATGGTCGCGCAGACCTCGGGCAGCTCGATGCGATGGAAGCCGCGGGCGCGGCCGGGCCAGCGGGCGACCAGCAGCGCCGCCAGGTCGGCCAGCTCGGGCCAACGCGACAGCGCGCGGGCGGCCTCGTCGGCGGTGATCGGATGGGCTTCGACGCTGAAGACGTGCAGGTGGCCGCCTGGCGGGGCGCCGGTCCGCCAAAGATCGAGCAGGGCCAGGATGTTGAGGCCGGTGCCGAAGCCCAACTCGCCGACCGTGAAGCGGCTGCGTCCGGCCCAGGCCTCCGGCAGGCCGCAACCCTGGAGGAACACCGCGCGGGTTTCGGCCAGGCCGTCCTCGGCGGAGAAGTAGACGTCGCCGTACAGGCGCGAACGCGGTTGGCCGTCGTCGGTCCAGGCGAGGGGGGATTCGTCGGTCATCGCGCCGTTATAACGCGCAAACGAAAAGGGCCGCCCTGGAGGGCGGCCCTTCGCTTAAGAACGCTGATGCGTTCGTAAGACTTACTTCGCGGCCGGAGCGGCAGCGGCGTCGGCAGCCGGAGCGGCCGGAGCAGCAGCGGCGGCAGCGGCGTCAACCGGAGCGGCGGCGGCAGCGGCGGTCGCGTCGCCAGCGGCCTTCGTGGCGTCGGCAGCGGCGTCAGCGGCGGTCGCGGCGGCGTCGGTCGCGGTGGCGGCGGCGTCGGTCGCGGTTTCGGCGGTGGCTTCGGCAGCGTCAGCGGCCTTTTCGGCCGGCTTGCCGCAAGCGGCGACGGACAGAGCGGCGACGGCGGCGCCGGCGACGAGCAGCTTGCGAAGGATTTCGGTGGTCATGTCCTGGGTCCCCTGGAAACGGAGGTTAGAAGGCGCCCAACGAGGCGCCCCTGACGGGGAACATCGCTGTGCTGCTTCGGAATATGCCCGGCTTGGCGCTCAGGGCAAGGCTTTAATTCACGCCCTCGTGATCACTTTTGCAACCCTTGCCCCCATACCCCCGAAAACCAAGGGCTTGGAGGGTGTTGTCGAACCGCGCGTCAATGTGGTTTCGAAGGATGTGACCGGCCCAGATCGGCGGTCGGCGGAGGGTTTTGCGATGGAATCGGCTTTGGCGGAGGCGCCGCGGGCGCGGTTGATCGACCTGAAGGATCGCGGCGGGTCGATGGCGGCGCTGGATTTCGGCGATTCCGGCCGGCCGGTCGATATCGTTTTCGTCCACGCGAATGGCTTCAATGCGCGCACTTACCGCACCATTCTCGCGCCCCTGGCCGAGGGGCTGCGGATCCTGGCTGTGGACCAGCGCGGTCACGGGCGCTCGACCCTGCCGGCCGAGACCGTGGGGCGGACCTCATGGAACGGCCTGCGCGACGACCTGCTGGCGCTGCTGGCGACTCTCGATCTGCGCGATGTGGTGCTGGCCGGACATTCGATGGGCGGCACCGCCTGCGTGCTGGCCCAGGCGCTGGCGGCCGAACGCGTGCGCCGTGTGGTGCTGTTCGACCCGGTGGTGATGCCGGCGGCCGGGCCGGTGGATCCGTCCCAAGTGAGCAATTCGCCTCTGGTGCAGGGCGCCCTGCGCCGCCGCGCCGTGTTCCCCGACAAGGCTGCGGTGGTCGCGGCCTACACCGGTCGCGGCGCGTTCCGCACCTGGCAGGGGGAGATGCTGGCCGACTACGTGGCCGACGGCTTCCGCGAGCGCGACGACGGGCAGGTGGAGCTGTCGTGCGCCCCCGAGTGGGAGGCGTCGAACTTCGCCTCGCACGCCCATGACACCTGGGGCGCCTTCGAACAGGCCAAGGTTCCGATCCGCATCCTGCGGGCCGAGGAAGGTTCGACCTGCCGCGAGGACCCCAAGCTCGACGCGCTGGTCGCCGCTGGCCGGATTGCGGTGCAGACGATCCCCGGAACCAGCCACTTCCTGCCGATGGAGCGGCCGGACCTGGTGCAGGCGGAACTGCGCGCCGCGGTCCGATAGCCCCAGCCGATCCGCGATCCTAGAGCGCCAGGCCGGGGGGCGAGGCGGCGCGGAAGGCCGCCTGGGCTTCCTCTGAGATGTCGACGACCTTGCGCTGGTCGAGATCGAACGAGACCACGACCGCCTCAGCGCTGGCCCACGGCCGCCCGCTCTGCGGATCGACCATCCAGTGCATGACCCGCCGCGTGCGCGCATCGCAGCCGGCGAACCCAGAGCGCAGCTCGATCCCATCGCCGGCCTGGGGCCAGTCCAGGTGCAGCACGCGGTATTCGAGCACCGCGCCGCCGATCCGCGCCTCGGGGTCGCCATCGGCCGGCCCGGGGCGCGGCTCGCCGAACAGCCGCCCGACGCCGTCCGACACCCGGCCGATGAAGATCTCGGGCCGCATGCGCTCGAACACGTCGCATTCGGCCGGACCGATCACGCCCAGGCCGATCCGCTTGAGACCGAGTTTGTCGGCGCGCTGCAGCGAGGCGGTGGCCACGACCGGCGACAGGTCGATGCTGCGCGCCGCGGCGAAGGCGGGGACCTCGACGAAGAGGGCGCTGGCCTGTTCGCGCAGGCGTTGCGGCCAGGGGAATGGCCGCAGGTCGCGGGTGGTGGCATGGTCTACGACCAGCTGGAAGGTCGCGGCCGGCTGGCCGTCCATATGGCGGATGACCAGCAGCAGGCGCGCGTCGCATTCGCCTAGCGCGATCACCCCGCCGGTCATGTGCAGCGAGACGCCGGGCTTGGCTTCGCGCAGGAAGCGGATGTGCTGCTCGCGGACCACCAGCGTCGACTCGCCGTCGCGGGCGAAGGCGCGCGGCATGCCGAGGAGCGCGGCGAGACCGGCCAGTCCCTCCTGGGCCTTGGCGACCCAGAAGCGGACATTCATGTGCCCCATCTCGTCGCATTCCCAGGTGTTGACGCCGCCGCTCCAGACCTCGACGCCTTGCTCGTTCACTTGCACGCTCCCCCGACACTCAAAAAACGGCGCGAACCTTAGGGGGAGAGGCCGCCGCGCGCCAGGAGGCTGGCCCTTGCGGTCGCGAGGCGCTAGGCGAGGCCTCCAGACTATTGCGAGGCGCAGATGAGCGGCGACGACTTCGTTTTTGACGAGACCACGGGCGAATGGGTCAGCGCCGCCGAAGCGGCCGCCAACGCCAAGACGGCCGGCCAGGTCGAGGTTCGCGACTCGGTCGGCAATCTGCTGGCGGACGGCGACAGCGTCACCCTGGTCAAGGACCTGAAGGTCAAGGGCGCGGGCCAGACCCTGAAACGCGGCACGGTGATCAAGTCGATCCGCCTGACCGGCGACGAGCAGGAGATCGATTGCAGGCACGAGGCCATCAAAGGCCTGGTGCTGCGCGCCGAGTTCGTCCGCAAGGTCTAGTCGTGCTTGCCCTCGGCCGGATCGCCGCCCGAGCCCATGTACCCGCCGGGCGGGGCGTCGGTGTCAAAGCTGCGGCCTTCGTCGGGGACTTGCGTCTTGGCGCTGGCCTCCTTGGAAGGACGGCGTTCGGGGGGCGCTTGGTCTGGGTGCGGCTCACGGGGGGCGGGCATCGGGATACTCCAGGGGCTCGATGCAGAAATCGTCGGTCGGGCCGCAAGTTCCGGGCATCCGCCGCGCAGTGGCCCCCGTACTCGCTGCATGGCACAGTCGAGTGGTCCCGGAGGAAGCTGAAATGCCGCCGCCTCGTACGTTCGTCCGCCGGCACGGCCTGACGACCCGGCTGACCCACTGGATCAACGCCGCCGCCTTGCTGGTGCTGCTGCTCAGCGGCCTGCAGATCTTCAACGCCCACCCGGCGCTCTACTGGGGCGACGTCTCGACCTTCGCGCGGCCGTGGGTGGCGATGGTCGCCGCCGAGCGCGGCGGCGAAGCGGTGGGGATCACCAAGCTCGGCCCGGCGATGTTCGAGACCACCGGCGTGCTGGGCTTCTCGGGGAACGAGGTGCGCGGCTTTCCGTCCTGGGCGACGCTGCCCAGCTATCGCAGCCTGGCCGACGGCCGCCGCTGGCACTTCGCGTTCGCCTGGCTCTTTGTCGTGAACGGGCTGGTCTATCTGGGGGCCGGCCTGATCGGCGGCCATTTCCGCCGCGACCTGCTGCCGGGGCGGGACCAGTTGGCGCCGCGTCATCTGCTGCGCGAGATCGTCGACCACGCGCGGCTGCGGTTCGCCAAGGGCGAGGCGGCGCGGCGCTACAACGCGCTGCAGAAGCTGGCCTATCTGGCGGTCATCTTCGTCCTGCTGCCGATGATGGTGCTGACCGGGCTGTCGATGTCGCCGGGGATGAACGCCGGCTTTCCGTGGCTACCGGAACTGTTCGGCGGCCGGCAGTCGGCGCGCACGCTGCACTTCATCAGCGCGAGCCTGATCGTGCTGTTCGCCGTGGTCCACCTGGCGATGGTGTTGCTGTCCGGGCCGGTGAACGGCCTGCGCTCGATGATCACCGGCAAGTTCGCCATCCGGGAGGACGCGCGATGATCGACCGCCGCCGCTGGCTGTCGGGCCTGGCCGCCGCCGCCATGGGGGCGCTCCTCGCCGGCTGCGACAAGCTGACGATGAATCCGGTCGTGCAGCAGGGGCTGGCCATGGCCGAGGGGCTGACGCGGCGCGCGCAGCGGCTGGTCGTCGACCGCAAGGCGCTGGCCCAGGAGTTCAGCCCCGCCGAGATCTCGCCGGACTTCCGCGCCAACGGCTCCACCGCGCCCGGCGACCCGGAATACCGGGCCCTGGTCGAGGCGGGATTCGCCGACTGGAAGCTGGTCGTCGACGGGCTGGTCGAGCGGCCGCTGTCGCTGAGCCTGGCCGAACTGCGCGCCCAGCCGGCCCGCACCCAGATCACCCGCCACGACTGCGTCGAGGGCTGGTCGGCGATCGGCCAGTGGAGCGGCGCGCGGCTGGGGCCGCTGCTGGACAGGGCCGGGCTCAAGGAGAGCGCGCGCTACATCGTCTTCCATTGCGCGGACACTCTCGACCCCAACGCGCCGGCGGCCTTGGGCCGCTACTACGAGAGCATCGACCTGATCGACGCCTATCACCCGCAGAGCATCCTGGCCTACGACATGAACGGCGCGCCGCTGGCGGTGAAGCACGGCGCGCCTCTGCGGCTGCGGGTCGAGCGCCAGCTCGGCTACAAGCACGCCAAGTACGTCATGCGGATCGAGGCGGTGGCCGATCTGGCCGGGATCGGCGGCGGCAAGGGCGGGTTCTGGGAAGATCGCGGCTACGAGTGGTACGCCGGGATCTGAGCCGCGGAATTGACATCTGCGGCGGAAAATCCCGAACTGAGCGGGCGGGGGCGGGCCCTGCCAGCAGGACGATGACCATGAACGCCGTGATCGCTGCAGGCGCCGGCTTTCTCGCCGCGGTGCTGTGGATCCACCTGACGTTCGATGTGCAGGTCCAGCGCCGCGGCCCCGACCGTGCCCCTGACGAGGTGCTGACCTCGATCGCGCCCTACTACCGGCGGGTGACGACCGGGGCCTGGCCGATGAACTGGCTGAACCCGTCGGTGTTGGCGCTGACGCTGGCCGGCATCCTCATTCAGATGCTCGAGCGCGTGCAGCCGATCTGGGTCAGCGCGGCCTCGCTGGCGCTGGCCGCGGTCGCTATCGGGCTGGGGCTATGGCGGACCTGGCGCAACGCCGTGCGGCTGGGCCAGGCGATCGACACGCCGGAGGTGCAGACCAAGCTGGCGGTGGACGTCTACCGCGACCACCTGGTCAGCCTGGCCGCCATGCTGGCGCTGGTCGGCCTGCAGGTCGCGACCAGCTTTCCGTTCTAGGGCCTAGTTGTAGGGCGACTTGCCGATCAGCTCGGCCTCGGCTGCGCAGGCCGCGCCGTCGGGGACCTTGGCCGACTTGCGCAGGGCGGCGATCTCCTTGCGGGCGGCGTCCATGTCGGCGCGGAAGGCGGCCGAGCCGTGCAGGCCGGCGACGACGATCGAGCCGTTGGTGCGGCCGGCCTCGACCGCGCTCATGTTGTGCACTCCGCAGATCAGCCGGCTCTCGCCGAACGAGCGGGCGCGGGCGAGGATCTCGGTGGAGCGGTCGGGGACCAGCTCGGCCAGGATCAGGCCCACGGTCCAGCCCCAGGTGGTGTGGCCGGAGGGATAGTCGGGGCTCTTGGCCAGGCCGTCGGTCTTGGCCACGCAGATGTCGCCCTCGTCGATCAGATAGGGGCGCTGGCGCTTGTAGATGTCCTTGGGGTGGTTGACCGCGCGGCGCACGTCGTAGCGGGCGGTCATCAGGACCTTGGTCAGCTTGGGCGCGGCCTGCGGGGTCAGCTCCATGCCGATGGCGCAGCTCATGTCCTTGACGATGGCGGCTTCGTCGGCGTCGGCCGTCGCCAGCGACCAGCGCGGGCTGTCCTTCAGCGAACGGGTGGCGAGGAAGGCTGAGCGGTCGGCCTGGTAGCGGATCGTGCCCGGCGTCGGGGCCGGCGGGAGGATCTTGTAACTGTCGGGCGCCGCCTCGCCGAGATAGCCGCTGGGGGCCGGCTTGGCCTGTTGCTGGGCGAGCGCGGTTCCGCCGACGGCGGCGAGCGCGGCCACGGCGGCCAGGCTGATCGTTATGCGGTTCATGACATGCCTCCCAAACTGGGGACCGATCATGCGGAGCTGCGCGCGCGGTTCAAGCGGCAGTTTTACCGCTAAGGTGACGCCGACAAGCCCTCGGCCCTGGAGACCGCCATGCATCCCGCTATCGCACCTGGAAACGTCGCCGTCGTCACCGGCGCGGCCAACGGCATCGGCGCGGCCGCGGCGCGGCGGCTAGCAGGGGCGGGGATGCGCGTCTGCCTGGCCGACGCCGACGGAGCGCGGCTGGATGCCGTGCAGGCTGAACTGGGCGAGGCGGCCATCGCGGTGACGCTGGACGTCTCCGACGCGGCCGCCGTCGAGGCCCTGGCGCGCGAGGTCGCCGAGCGGCAGGGGCCGGTCAGCGTGCTGATGAACAACGCCGGGGTCGGCGGCGGCGGCGACGCCCTCTCCAACCCGGCCGGCTGGCAGCGGGTGCTCGGCGTCAACCTGATGGGGGTGCTGCACGGCGTGCAGGCCTTCGTACCGGCGATGGCGGCCAGCGGCGCGCCGGGGCTGGTGATCAACACCGGCTCCAAGCAGGGGGTGACCATGCCGCCGGGCGACACCGCCTACAACGTCTCCAAGGCTGGGGTGAAGGCGCTGACCGAGGGGCTGGCGCATACGCTGCGCAACACCGCCGGCTGCCAGGTCAGCGCCCATCTGCTGGTGCCGGGCTTCACCTATACCGGCATGGTCGCCAGCCGGATCCCCGAACGTCCGCCCTCGGCCTGGACCTCCGAGCAGGTGGTCGAGCGGATGCTGGCGGGGATCGCGCGCGGCGAGTTCTATCTGTGGTGCGAGGACAACGAGACGCCGCGGGCGGTCGACGAGAAGCGGGTGCTGTGGACCGCCGGCGACATCGTCGAGAACCGCCCGGCGCTGTCGCGCTGGCATCCCGACTGGAAGGACCGGTTCGAGCGCTTCATGGCCGGCGAATAGGGCAAAGAAAAACGGCGTCCCGAGGGACGCCGTTTTGTTGAGTCTTAGGCCTTCTTTTCGAAGAGCTTGTTCCAGCGCGGCTTGGTGCGGGTCTTCCACGACCCGCGGTGCCAGGCGTCCGACGCGATCAGCGGCACCACGGTGGTGGCTTCGGCGAAGACCATCTGTTCCCAGGTCACGTCGACCTTGCCCCAGGAGCAGGCTTCCTTGAGCGTCGAGGACGAGCAGGCGCCGTCGCGCACGTCGGCCACGGTGATCTGGACCGCGTACTTATGCATCGCCGCTTCGTGGCCGAGGATCTCGGCGCAGACCACGGTGTCCTGGGCGAAGTTCTTCGGCACGCCGCCGCCGACCATGAACAGGCCGGTGGTGCCGGCCGCCAGCTTGATGTCGGTCAGTTCGCGGAAGTCGGCGACCGCGTCGATGGTCAGGTAGGGCTTGCCTTCCTTCATGCGCTCGACCTGGTGCTTGACCAGACCGAAACCGGCCGAAGAGTCGACGAAGGCCGGGCAGAAGATCGGCACGCCTTCGCGATAGGCGGTCTCGATCAGCGAGTCGGGCTTTTTGGCGTTGCCGGCGGCCAGCCACTTGCCCATCTCCCAGATGAACTCGCGCGACGAGTAGGGGCGCGGCTCCAGCAGATTGCAGATCTCGTAGATCGTACCGTCGCAGTTCTGGAGTTCTTCCTCGTCGATGTAGGTGTCGTAGATGCGGTCGATGTAGAGGTCGCGCAGGTCGCGATCGTCGACGTCCGACTGGGCTTGATAGTGCTTGAAGCCGAGGGCTTCGAAGAAGTCCATGTCGACGATCGAGGCGCCGGTGGCGACGATCGTGTCGATCATCCCGTACTTCACCATGTCGCGGTAGATGTGCATGCAGCCGCCAGCGCTGGTCGAGCCCGCGAGGGTCAGCCAGGTCGAGCACTCTTTGTCTTCCAGCGACATCGACCAGATGTCGGCGGCGCGCGCGGTGTCGCGGCTGGTGAAGCTCATCTTGCGCATGGCGTCGACGATCGGGCGGGCGTCGTACTGATCGATCGCCACGTGCTCGACGGTGTTGGCCAGCAGCTCGGCCTTGCGGTTCGACTTCTGAACGTCAGCGTTCATTCTTCAAGATCCCTTGAGGTTTGAGCGCCCGTCCAAAATGGAAGAGGCGCGACCGGGACGGAGCGACCGGCCGCGCCTATAACTTTCCAGCGCCCGGCTTATTTCCGCCGACGCTTCTTTCCGCGCGCACGCGACAGCTTCACGACATTCTGGTTCTCCTGACGGGGAACCGGAATCGACCGACGGGCCAGGCCGTACATCGAGGCCATGGGCGCGTCGGAGGCCTCGACGGTCTCGGCGTCGCCGTAACCGTTGAAGCGGGTGTTCATCGCCACGCCATAGGCGCCGAGCATGCCGATCTCGATGTAATCGCCCTCGCGCACATCTTCCGGCAGCCAGAACGGGCCGGGCATGTGGTCGAGCGAGTCGCAGGTCGGACCCCAGAAGCGATAGGGCTTCAGCGCGCCTTGGACTTCCTTGGCCTCGCCGTTCTCGCTGCGGAGCAGCTTGACCGGAAAGGGCCATTTAGTGTGCGCGGCGTCGAACAGCGAGCCGTAGGACCCGTCGTTCAGATAGAGCGCGTCGCCCTTCTTGAGTTCGACCTTGGTGAGGATCGACGAGCCCTCGGCGACCAGCGCCCGGCCGGGTTCGCACCACAGCTCGGTCGTCTCGTGCACCATCATCTCGGCGAAGCCGCGGTCGATGGAGTCCATGTAGTCGGCCAGATCCGGCGGAACCATGCCGGGATAGACCGACGGGAAGCCGCCGCCCACGTCCACCACGTCGGCGAACACGCCGGCGCGGACCAGGGCGCGCGAGGCCTGGGTCATCGCCGCCTGGTAGGCGGTCGGACGCATGCACTGACTGCCGACGTGGAACGAGACGCCCATCAGGTCCTGGGTCGCACGACGCGCGGCCAGCAGCAGACCAGGGGCCTGATGCGGGTCGACGCCGAACTTGCCGGCCAGCGAATAGGCCGCGCCCTCGGCGGAGACGCCGAGACGGACGATCAGGTTGAGGTCCTTGGCCCCCTGGGTCGCGGCGAGGATCTTTTCGAGTTCCTCGTGCGTATCCAGCGAGAAGGTCTTCACGCCATGTTCGAAGTAGGCGGCCGCAATCGCCGCGCGGCTCTTGACCGGGTGCATGAAGGCCATGCGGGAACCCGGCGCGTGCTGCGCGACCAGCTCGATCTCGGGGACCGAAGCCACATCGAAAGACGTCACGCCGTTTTCAACGAGGGCCTTGATGACCCAAGGTGAAGGATTGGCCTTCACCGCGTAAAAGACGTCGCCTTTGAAATTTTCCTGGAACCAGCGCGCCGCTACCGCCACCGCGTCCGGTCGCGCAATGGCGACAGGGCGTTCCGGTGGCCGCTCACGGACCAGGTCCAGGGGCGTATGGTACGTGCGCAATTCACGTAGCCCCCATTGGCAGTTGAACCCAGCCGGCGTTAGCAGCGCTTTTTGAGGACATCGGGTCCGCCGGAGCGCTGCGAAATAGGGGCGATGCCCCCCGATGTAAAGGGGTTTGTGTCCCTGCCCAAAAATTGTCATCAAACCCAGGCCCGGCCAGGGCTTGCGATGGGGCGGACGCAACATGGTTTCAAGGGATTTTACGGAGGCCGCGATCGCTTTGCGTACAGCGGTTTTCGAGGACGCGGCCCACATCGCCAGGATGCATGACGAGGTCTGGCGCGCGACCTATCGCGACCTCGCGACTCCGGCCGCCTGGGAGGCGCTGACCGAGGAGGTGCGCCGCGCCCGGTGGGAGGAGGTCCTCGGCGAGACCGACCCACAACGCACGACCCTGGTCGCCGAGCGCGCCGGGCGGCTGGTCGGATTTGGGACGGCCTGCGCGCCCACCGAGGAGACCTTCGCCGGCCGCGGCGAGATTCGCTGGCTGCACGTCGACCCGTCGGTCCAGGGCGCCGGGATCGGGCGGCGGCTGATGTCGGCGCTGGCAGGCCAGCTCGCCGACTGGGGCTATGGCGGCTGCGCGCTGGCGGTGGTGGTCGGCAATGCGCGGGCGATCGCGTTCTACGAGCGGTTGGGCGGCCGCCGGGCCGGCGGTTTCACCGATCCTGGGCCGCTCTGGCGCTCGGACAACATCGTCTTCGTCTGGGATGAGCTTTCGCTACTGATCGGGGACGGTCACTACTGACCGGCGACGAGCAGTCGAAGGCGTGTGACATGGCATGATACTATCGCGTGCTGGACCGAAAGCGGGGCCTCGTGTCATGAAGCCGTCGCAGGGGTCGGCGATCACAGCCAGTCGGTACCTATGCGCGCGCTGATCCGGGGAAGCCTCGCCATCTATGTCTGAAGCCGCCGTACTGTCCGTGCGGAACGCCACCAAGAGCTTCGGCTCGCGGCGCGCCCTGGATTCCGTGTCCCTCAATGTCAGCAAAGGCGAGATGATCGCCCTGATCGGGCCTTCGGGCTCGGGCAAGTCGACGCTGCTGCGCTCGATCAGCGGCCTGCAGACCATCGACGCCGGCGCCGGCCGCATCGAGGCGTTCGGCGGCGTCGTGCAGTCGGATGGCAAGATCAGCGGCAAGGTGCGCGAGGCGCGCATCCGCATCGGCTTCATCTTCCAGCAGTTCAATCTGGTCGGCCGCCTGACCCTGTTCTCGAACGTGGCGCTGGGCTCGCTCGGCCGCATCGCGTTCCTGCGCGGCGTGTTCGGCTTTTGGCCGGCCGAGACCAAGCAGGCGGCCATGGCGGCCCTGGCCCGCGTCGGCGTCGCCGAATACGCCGGCCAGCGCGCCAACACCCTGTCGGGCGGCCAACAGCAGCGCGGCGCGATCGCCCGTGCGCTGGTCCAGAAGGCCAAGATCATCCTGGCCGACGAGCCGGTCGCCTCGCTCGACCCGGTGTCGGCGCGGCGGGTCATGGAGATCCTGCGCGACCTGAACCAGCAGGACGGCCTGACGGTCGTGGTCACCCTGCACCAGGTCGACTACGCCCTGCGCTACTGCGACCGCGTGGTCGCGCTCAAGGCGGGCAAAGTCGTCTACGACGGTCCGGCCTCGGGCCTGGAACGCAAACAGCTCATCGACATCTACGGCCCGGAATTCGAGGACGTGTTCTGGGAAGGAGCCCCGCAATGATCGACCGTCGCCTGCTCATCGGCAGCAGCCTGGCCGCCCTTAGTGTTGCGGCCTGCGGCAAGTCCGAAACCACGACGCCGGCCGGCGGCCCACCGAAGGTGGTCAACTTCTCGATCCTGGCGACCGAGAACTCGACCAGCATGGAGACCTTCTGGAAGCCGATCCTGGCCGACATGGAAAAGTCGATCGGCATTCCGGTGAAGCCGTTCTTCGCGTCGAACTACACCGCCCTGATCGAGGCGCTGCGCTTCAAGCAGACCGATGCGGGCTGGTTCTCCAACCAGTCGGGCCTGGAGGCCGTGCGCCGCTCCAACGGCGAGGTCTTCGCCCGCACCTTCGATCCGAGCGGGTCGGACGGCTACAAGTCGCTGCTGATCGTGCCGGCCAAGTCCAAGACGACGCTGGAAGACGTGCTGAAGTGCGACAAGACCCTGACCTTCGGCATCGGCGACGCCAAGTCGACCTCGGGCACGCTGGCGCCGATGACCTATCTGTTCGCGCCCAAGGGCATTCGCCCGGAAGCCTGCTTCAAGCAGGTGCGCGCCGCCAATCACCAGGCCAACCTGTTCTCGGTGGCCAAGGGCGTGCTCGACGTGGCGACCAACAACTCCACCGCCCTGCGCCTGCAACGCGAGCGCGGCTCGCCGGTCGCCGACCAGGTTCGGGTGATCTGGGAAAGCCCCAAGCTCCCCGAGGATCCGATCATCTGGCGCAGCGACCTGGACCCGGCGGTGAAGGAAAAGCTGCGGCAGTTCTTCCTGACCTATGCCCAGGGCGAGGGGCCGGAGGCGGAGCGCCAGCGCAAGCTGTTGGCGGCGCTGTCGATCGGCGGCTTCCGCCCGGCCGACAACTCGCACCTGCTGCCCGTGCGTGAGATGGAGGCGACCGAGCAGCTGCTGGAAGCCCGCAACACCGGCGACAAGGTCAAGGAAGCCCAGGCCCAGAAGTCGCTGGACACCATCGCGGCCGAGCGCGCCGCGCTGGAGGCCAAGACCGGCCAGCCCGTCGCGGCCCAGTAGGACATTTCCGTGACCGCCAGCGTGACCAACACCGACCTCTTGAAGCCGCCGTCGCGGCCCCTGGGCCAGCAGCTGTTCGACCTCGGCCTATGGGGCGGGATCATCGTGCTGCTGGTGATCAGCTTCGGCCCGGCCGAGATGAACAAGCTGCCGAAGCTGTTCGAGAATTCGGAGAACATGCGGCAGTTCGGCCGCGAATTCCTGCACCCCGACTTTAGCGATTGGCAGTTCCTGGTCGGCCAGATGTGGCTGACCATCCAGATCGCGCTGTGGGGTACGGCCATCGCCGTGCTGATCGCCGTGCCGCTCGGCCTGTTGGGCGCGCGCAACGTCACGCCGTCCTACATCCAGTTGCCGATTCGCCGGCTGATGGACGTGCTGCGCTCGGTGCCGGACCTAGTCATCGGCACCGTTTTCGTCGTCGCCGTGGGCCTGGGCCCGTTCGCCGGGGTCATGGCCCTGGCGCTTAACACCGGCGGGGTGCTGGGCAAGCTGTTCTCCGAGGCGGTCGAGTCGATCGACAAGGGCCCGGTCGAGGGCGTGCGCGCCACCGGCGCGGCGCCGCTGCAGGAAGTGGTCTGGGGGGTGATCCCGCAGGTCGCGCCGCTGTGGACCTCGTATGCGCTCTACCGGTTTGAATCGAACAGCCGGGCCGCCACGGTGCTGGGTCTGATCGGCGCCGGCGGCATCGGCCAGATCCTGTTCGACAGCCTGAACTCGTTCTCGTACTCGCGAGTCGCGGCGATCGCGATCGTCATCGTGGCGGCTGTCACATTGATCGACCTGCTGTCACAAACCATCCGTGCACGCCTGCTTTAGAGCGTGACCAGAATGTCGCAGGCGGGGCCGATCGTGCGCCCCGCCGCGAAGCCGCCGGGCGCGGCATGATTTTCAGAACCCTTGATGCGTAAGGGAATTGACGTCTCTTGGAGGCGTCGAAATGCGCCCCAGGAAGGGGCATCGCAAATCCGTCACCAAACTGACGACCAGCTGTCGCGGAAGCTTGGCTGAAGCGTCACGGGACCTCGTTAAGCCGCCTCGCAAGCTCTGAAAGGGCTCACGGGGATAGCTCTACAAGGATCCTGATAATGACGATCAAAACCTCGCTGTGCGCCGGGGCGGCGTTTGGCGTGTTGGCGCTGGCCCTCGCCGGCGGCGCCCAGGCTCAAGACACCACCGTCGCCTGGAAGGGCGCGCCGCAGTGGACCAACGACGACGTCCAATTCAAGGTTCGCGGCCGGGTGCTGCTGGATTACGTCTATCAGGACGTCGACCGGGCCGGCGCGCTGGCCGATTACAAGACCAGCAACACCCGCGGCCGCCAGGTCTTCCTCGGCGTCGAAGGCAAGCTGAACAACTACTTCGCCTACAAGGTCGAAGGCGGTTCGTGGAACGGCGCGGCCTGGGCCTGGGATGACGTCGTCATCGAGTTCAAGCCGACCGACATGACCTCGCTGATGGTCGGCAACATCAAGGCCGCTGGTCTTGAGAACATGACCTCGACCCGCTTCATCAGCTTCATGGACCGCGGTCCGTACGGCGACATCGCCACCGACTCATACCTGATGTCGGTCGTCGCCAAGGCCAACGGCCTGAACTGGACGGTCACCGGCCAGCTGGCCGGCGACAGCCTGAACAGCGCCGACGTCGACAACACCGCCGGCGCCAATCCGGGCAGCAAGGAACGCGTCGGCGTGACCGGCCGCGTGACCTTCGCGCCGATCAACAACGACATCGACAAGGCCCACCTGGGCCTGTGGGCACGGAGCCGCAACCACGGCGACGAGGCGGCCTTCGTCTATCGCGGCCGCACCAACACCAACTACGGCAACACTCGCTACTACTCGACCGGCGCCATCGGCGACACGGACCAGACCATCGCCTTCGAAGGCGCCTATCAGCACGGTCCGTTCTCGGTGCAGGGCGAGTACGCCAGCATGAAGATCGACCGTCTGAAGACCGTCCAGCCGGGCGGCGATCCGACCATCCAGACCGGCTACGCCTTCGTCAGCTTCTGGCCGACCGGCGAGCAGCGCGCCTACGACGCGGCCAAGGGCGAGTTCGGTCGTCCGAAGATCCTCAACCCGATCACCGCCGGCGGCTGGGGCGGGGTCGAACTGCTGGCCCGCTACGACTACGCCGACCTGACCGACGCCTACGACACCGCGACCACCGCGGCCGGCCGGACGCTGTCGCAGGACGCCGGCAAGTACAAGGGCGTGACCCTCGGCGCCAACTACTACCCGACCGCCTATGTCCGCTTGCAGGCCAACTACACCAACGCCGACATCGACAATCCCGGCCCCGGCCGCGACGTCGAGGTCCAGCAATTCCAGGTCCGAGCGCAGCTCGACTTCTAAGTCGCAGCGCCAGAAGGAGACTTAAGTCATGAAGAAGCTTCTGCTTTGCGCCGCCGTGGCGGCCACCACCCTGGGCGCCGGCGCCCCGGCCTTCGCCGCCCGCGACTACGTCTGGGCCGCCGGCTCCTCGACGGTGTTCCCGTTCGCCACCCGCGTGGCCGAGAACTACGCCAAGAAGACCGGCAAGAAGGCCCCCAAGGTCGAGAGCCTGGGCACCGGCGGCGGCATCAAGCTGTTCTGCGGCGGCGTCGGCGACGCCTTCCCGGACATCGCCAACGCCTCGCGCCCGATGAAGAAGTCTGAGTTCGACGCCTGCGCCGCCAAGGGCGTGAAGGACATCGTCCAGATCAAGATCGGCTTCGACGGCATCGTCGTGGCCACCGACAAGGAAGGCGCCGACTACAGCTTCAAGACCGAGCACCTGTACCTCGGTCTGGCCGCCAACGTGCTGCGCCAGGGCAAGTTCGTGAAGAACCCCTATGCGACCTGGGACGAGATCGGCACCGGCCTGCCGGGCAACCGCATCAACGTCTACGGCCCGCCGCCCACCTCGGGCACCCGCGACGCCTTCGTCGAGCTGGCCATCGAGGCCGGGGCCCGCAAGTTCCCGACCGCCGAAGAACTGCGCTCGAACAACGAGAAGAAGTTCAAGGAAGTGGTCGACCCGCTCCGCAAGGACGGCTGGGTCGACGCCGGCGAGAACGACAACGCCATCGTCGGCACCCTGACCAAGACCCCCGGTTCGCTGGGCGTCTTCGGCTGGTCGTACCTCGAAGAGAACATGGACAAGATCAAGGGCGCCTCGGTCAACGGCGTGAAGCCGACCGCTCAGACGATCGCGGACGGTTCGTACCCGCTGGCCCGCTCGCTCTACATCTATGTGAAGAAGGCCAACATCGGGGTGACCCAGGGCCTGCAGGAATACCTGAACGAGTTCGTCTCCGACGCGGCGACGGGCAAGGGCGGGTACCTGGCGAGCCGCGGCTTGATCTCGCTGCCGGCCGGCCAGCACGACGGCCAGAAGGCCGTCGCCCAGAAGCTGACGCCGATGGCGCGCCCGGCCGCCTAAGCCGAGCACCAGGAGAGCTGGCGAGCGCCGCGGATCGAAAGATCCGCGGCGTTCTGCGTTTCAGCCGACTGCCTTGGCGCGCAGCGCTTCCATCGGGTCGGCGGGGCCTGCAGCCTTCCGCTCGCTGTAACGGTCGACCAGGTAGTCGGCGCGGTCGCGGGTGAGCAGGGTGAACTTCACCAGCTCCTCCATCACGTCGACGACGCGGTCGTAATAGGACGAGGGCGTCATGCGGCCGGCCTCGTCGAATTCCTTCCAGGCCATCGCCACCGACGACTGGTTGGGGATGGTGATCATCCGCATCCAGCGGCCGAGCACGCGCAGGGCGTTGACGGCGTTGAACGACTGCGAGCCGCCGCTGACCTGCATGACCGCCAGGGTGCGCCCTTGGGTTGGGCGGACGCTGCCGACCTCAAGCGGGATCCAATCGATCTGGCTCTTCATGACCCCGGTGATCGTGCCGTGGCGCTCGGGGCTGCACCAGACCTGGCCCTCGGACCACAGCGACAGCTCGCGCAGTTCCTGGACCTTGGGGTGGCTGGGGTCGGCGCCGTCCGGCAGCGGCAGGCCGCGCGGGTCGAAGGTGCGGGTCTCGGCGCCCAGCGCCTGCAGGATGCGGGCGGCTTCCTCGGTCAGCAGCCGGCTGAAGGAGCGTTCGCGCAGCGAGCCGTAGAGCAGCAGGATGCGCGGCGGATGCGTCGCGCGGGCGACCGGCTCGAGCTGGTCATGGTCGGGCTGGCGAAGGAACTGCGGCTCAAGCGCTGGGAAGTCGGTCAAGGCGGGGCTCCCGAAATGCGGAAGGTGTCTTCCGTCTGTCATATAATTCGACTATTCTAGAAATATGGAAATGACAAGCGCCGTCGCCAGCCTCGCCGCTCTCGCCCATGAGGGACGTCTCGCCGCCTTCCGACAGCTGGTTCAGGCCGGCGGGGCGGGGCTTGCCGCCGGGGAGTTGGCGCGCCGGCTCGACATGCTGCCGAACACGCTGTCGACCAATCTTGGCATCCTGGCGCAGGCGGGGTTGGTGACCTCGCAGCGCGAGGGGCGCTCGATCATCTATCGGGCCCACTACGACGCCATGGGCGAGCTGCTCGCCTACCTGGTCGAAGATTGCTGCGCTGGGTCGCCCGAGATCTGCGCGCCGCTGGCCAAGGTGGCCAGCGGATGCTGCGCCGCCTGACACCCAACGGAGTCTCCGCATGACCTACAACATCCTGTTTCTCTGCACCGGCAACTCGGCGCGCTCGATCATCGCCGAGGCGGTGGTCAACAAGGAGGCCGCCGGCCGCTTCCAGGCTTACTCCGCCGGCTCGATGCCGAAGGGCGAGGTCAACCCTCACGCCTTGGCGCTGGTCGAGGCGCTGGGCTTCGCGGCCTCCGACTTCCGCTCGAAATCCTGGGACGAGTTCGCTCAGCCCGGGGCGCCGCGGCTCGATTTCATCATCACCGTCTGTGACAACGCTGCGGGCGAAGTCTGCCCGATCTGGCCGGGGCAGCCGATGACCGCCCATTGGGGCATCCCCGATCCGGCCGCAGCCGAAGGGACGCAGGCCGAGGTCGCCGCCGCCTTCGCCGAGGCGGCGCGGCAGTTGGACACGCGGATCCGCCTGTTTCTCAGCCTGCCGCTCGAGACCATCGACCAGATGTCGCTGCAGACCCGCCTGCGCGAGATCCACGAGCAGGCCGACGCGCCCGAACGGGCCGAGTGAAATGTCGGTCTTCGAGCGCTACCTGACCCTCTGGGTCGCGCTGTGCATCATCGTCGGCGTCGGCCTCGGGCATCTGTTCCCCGGCGCATTCCAGGCCATCGGGTCGGCCGAGGTGGCCCAGGTCAACCTGCCGCTGGCTGGGCTGATCTGGCTGATGATCATTCCGATGCTGATGAAGGTCGACTTCGCCGCCCTGCGCAGCGTCGGACGTCATTGGCGCGGCATCGGCGTGACGCTGATCATCAACTGGGCGGTGAAGCCGTTTTCGATGGCGGCGCTGGGCGCGGTCTTCATCGGCTGGCTGTTTCGTCCCTACCTGCCGGCCGGCGAGATCGACAGCTACATCGCCGGACTGATCATCCTGGCGGCGGCTCCCTGCACGGCGATGGTCTTCGTCTGGAGCAACCTGACCCGTGGCGAGCCCAACTTCACGCTCAGCCAGGTGGCGTTGAACGACGCCATCATGGTCGTCGCCTTCGCGCCGATCGTCGGGCTGCTGCTGGGATTGTCGGCGATCAGCGTGCCCTGGGAGACCCTGCTGCTGTCGGTCGGGCTCTACATCGTCGTGCCGGTGGTCATGGCGCAGAGCCTGCGCGCGGCGCTCATCAAGCGTGGCGGACAGGCCCTGGTCGCCGCGGCGTTGTCACGGCTCTCTCCCGTCGCGCTCGGGGCGCTGCTGGCGACGTTGGTGCTGCTGTTCGGCTTTCAGGGTGAGCAGATCATCGCCCAACCGGCCGTCATCGCCATGCTGGCGGTCCCGATCCTGATCCAGGTCTATTTCAATTCGGGCCTGGCCTATCTGCTCAACCGCGTCTGCGGCGAGGCCCATTGCGTGGCCGGTCCCTCGGCCCTGATCGGGGCGAGCAACTTCTTCGAGCTGGCGGTCGCTGCGGCGATCAGCCTGTTCGGATTCAAGTCTGGCGCGGCGCTGGCCACGGTGGTCGGCGTGCTGGTCGAGGTTCCGGTGATGCTGTCGGTGGTGGCGATCGTGAACGCCAGCAAGGGCTGGTACGAGCGCGGCGCGCGGGTACGCGGCTAGCCGGCGCGGCGCACCTCGGTGCGTACGGCCGAGCTGTTCTCCAGCGTGCGGTGGACCGGGCACTTGTCGGCGATCTCGACGAGCTTGGCGGCGAGATCGTCGTCGAGCTCGCTTTCGATCGAGATCACCCGGGTGAAGCAGTCGATCTTCGGGCGGACCGGCGAATCGCCGCCGCCGACCCCGTCCTGGGCGTGGATCTTCTCGTGGCTGACGTCGACCTGGATGCGGCCGAGGTCGAGGCCCTTGCGGTCGGCGTAGAGCCGCAGGGTCATCGAGGTGCAGGCGCCCAGCGCCGCGGAGATGAGATCGTAGGGCGAGGGTCCGGTGTCGCCGCCGCCGACGCTCTGCGGCTCGTCGGCGAACAGGCGATGGCGGCCGGCCTGGACGGTGTTCTGGAACTTGCTGTCGCCAGTCTCCATGACCCGGACGTGCTCGATGGCTTCCTCGCCCTGCGGCTGGTCGGCCGGCAGATAGCGGGGCAGCCAGCCGCCGATCACCTGGGCCGCGAAGGCCGCGTCGTCCGGATCGGTGAGCAGGTGGTCGGCCTTGTCCAGCGAGACGAAGCTCTTGGGGTGCTTGGCGGCCAGGAAGATGCGGGTGGCGTTCTCGATGCCGACCGTCTGGTCGATCGGCGAGTGCAGGATCAGCAGCGGCTTCTTCATCGCCGAGATCGCGTCACGCAGGTTGCGGCGGCGCACGTCCTCGACGAACTGGCGGCGGATGGTGAAGCGGCGGCCGCCGAGTTCGACCTGCGCCTCGCCCTCGGCCTCGATCTGCTCGAGGCTGGAGCCGAGGTTCTTCAGCGCGTGGGCGGGATCGGCGGGCGCGGCGATGGTGACGACCGCGCGCACCTCGGGAAGGTCCTTGGCCACGGCCAGGGCCGCAGCGCCGCCCAGCGAGTGGCCGATCAGCAGCGAGGGGGCGCGGTGATGCTGGCGCAGATAGTCGGCGGCGGCGCGCAGGTCCTCGATATTGGAAGTGAAGTTGGTCGAGGCGAACTCGCCCTGGCTGGAGCCGAGGCCGGTGAAATCGAAACGCAGCACCGCCACGCCGATGCGGGTCAGGTCGGTGGCGATGCGGCGCGCGCCGAGCAGGTCCTTGGAGCAGGTGAAGCAGTGCGCGAACAGGGCGTAGGCGCGGATCGGCCCGTTCGGACGGTCCAGGCGGGCGGCGAGCGTCGCCCCCGAATGGCCGGGGAATTCGACGCGTTCGACGCTGACGGACATTCGGCGATCCCCTATGCGGCCTCCGGCCGGCGCCGGCGCACGCGGGCCAGGCGGCGCAGCTTGCGCCAGAAGCGAGTCTTCTCCGGCTCGGGATAGGGCTGGAGGTTCTTCACGAAGTCCTCGGCGCAGGCGCGCCATGAGAAGCCTTCGGCGAAGGCGCGGACGGTCTTGCGGTCGAGCTTGAGGGCCTCCAGGCAGGCCTCGCGCAGGCCTTCGGTGGCGCTGTGCGCGAGCACGCCGGCGCCCGATCCCGGAAGGATGTCGATCGGACCGGGAGCCGGATAGGCCGCCACGGGAATGCCGGCGGCCATGGCCTCGAGGATCACCAGGCCGAAGGTGTCGGTCAGCGAGGGAAACACGAAGACGTCGGCGCAGGAGAAGTGCGCGGCCAGTTCGTCGCCGAACTTGGCGCCGGTGAACACCGCGTTGGGATAGCGCTCCATCAGCTCTTCGCGCTGCGGGCCGTCGCCGACCACCACCTTGGTGCCGGGCAGGTCGAGGCCGAGGAAGGCCTCGATGTTCTTCTCCACCGCCACGCGGCCGACGGAGAGGAAGATCGGCCGGGCCAGACCGGCGAAGACGTCGGGTTCGTCCTCGCGCTTGGGGTGGAACATCACGGTGTCGACCCCGCGCGACCAGACCGAGATGTTGCCGAAGCCGTGGCGTTCCAGCTCGTCCTTCATTGTCGGGGTGGTGACCATCATCCGGCCGGACGGCTTGTGGAACCACTTCATGTAGGCGTAGCCGGCGGCCAGCGGCAAAGGCAGGCGGGCCGAGACGTATTCCGGGAAGCGGGTGTGGTAGCTGGTCGTGAACGGCAGCTTCCATTCCACGCAGATGCGGCGCGCGGCCAGGCCCAGCGGGCCTTCGGTGGCGATGTGGATCGCCTCGGGCTCGAACGCCTTGAAGCGCTCCTGCACCGGTTCATGGGCGGCCAGGGCGACCTTGATCTCGGGATAGGTCGGCAGCGGGAAGGTCTTGAACTGGTCGGGGCTGATCACCTCGACCGAATGGCCCAGCGCCTTCAGTTCGCCGACCACGCGCGACAGGGTGCGGACCACGCCGTTGACCTGCGGCTCCCAGGCGTCGGTCACCAGCAGGATGCGCATGGGTTTGTGGCCGTTCTCGCGGGGGGCGGTGATGGCGTCGCGGATGCGGGTCGCCGGCCGGGTCGGCGTCAGGGCCTGGGCCTGCAGCCACGCCCAGAAGGCGCCCAGCAGCGCTTCCTTGGTGGGGAAGTGGCGATAGACCGTGCGCTCGCCGACCTCAGCCTCGACGGCGATGTCAGCGAAGCTCAGGTCCTCGAGCGGGCCGGATTCCAGCTTGCGCGCCACGGCGTGCATGATCTGGTCGCGGGTCGCCTGTTTCTGGCGGTCGCGCAGGCTCGAAGCGTAGCGGGTCGGCGGCAACATGACAGCGGGACTGTCACCAAATCAGCAGGGCTGTCAATCAGGGGTGATCCGCGGCTCAGGCCGCCGCCGGAGTGGGCAGCGGCTCGACCGGTTCGACCAGGCGGATGGTCCGGTCGATGGCCGACCACGAGCGAAGCTTGGCCCAGTGGAGGATCTCGAGCGTGCCGTCGTGGTGTTCGACCAGCGCCGAGCAGCTCTCCACCCAGTCGCCGTCGTTGATATAGGCGATCCCGTCGATGTCGCGCATCTCGGCTTTGTGAATGTGTCCACAGATGACGCCGTCGACGCCGCGCCGGCGGGCCTCGTCGGCGACCGCGGCCTCGAAGTTCTCGACGAACTGCAGGGCGTTCTTGACCCTGGTCTTCAGGAAGGCCGAGAGGCTCCAGTAGCCGAAGCCCATGCGTCGGCGGACGCGGTTGAAGAGCGTGTTGGCGGCGATCAGCGCCCGGTAGGCGTAGTCGCCGACGAAGGCCAGCCAGCGCGCGTGCTGGACGACGCCGTCGAACTCGTCGCCGTGCAGCACCAGGAAGCGCTTGCCGTCGGCGGTCTCGTGGATCGCGTCGCGCACCACCACCACGCCGCCGAAGTGGACCCCGACGAACTCACGCACGCGGTCGTCGTGGTTGCCCGGCACATAGATGACGTTCACGCCCTTGCGGGCCAGGCGCAGGATCTTTTGCACCACGTCGTTGTGCGACTGCGGCCAGTGCCAGCCTGAGCGCAGCTTCCAGCCGTCGACGATGTCGCCGACCAGATAGAGGCTCTCGCACTCGATATGGCGGATGAAGTCGAGCAGCAGCTCGGCCTGGCAGCCTTTGGTGCCCAGATGAACGTCAGAGATAAAAACCGCTCGGTAGTTGCGGATCGCCAGATCTGCCATTCCGTGCCCCCTTGGCCGGCCAGAACTGCTCATCGGTTAGGCTGCTTGCATGTCATTCTCATGAAACCGCCCGCGCCCCTTTTGTCTCGGCGCCTTTTGAATTAAGGGTTTGGTCGAGGCCGACCCTCCCCAGGTCTTCCGAAATAAGGTCCGATGGACGCCCGAACCTATCCTGCGAAGGAGACGCCGAAGTCTCGGCGCACCCGCGCGCGTATCCTCGACGCGGCCATGAGGCTGTTTGCTGAGACCGGCTATCACGCGGCCACCAACGCCATGATCGCCGACGCGGCGAACCTGACCCGTGGCGCGATGCTCTACCATTTCGCCAGCCGCGAAGAGCTGGTCGAGGCCGCCATCGCCTACATCGAAGTGGAACGGGCCCGGCTATTTGAACAGGCGGCATCCGGCCCGATGGCGCCGGGCGTGGACGCCGCCGAGCATGCGATCGACGCCTATTGGGCGTTGCTGCACGAAATCCCGTTCATCGCCTTCGCCGAACTCGAAGCCGCCGCGCGCACCGATGCGATGCTGCGCGTGCGCCTGGCCGACGCCCAGAGCGCCTTCGACCGCAACCAGGTCGGCGATCGTTTCCTGGCGCTTGCCCAGGCCGGCGTCGATCCGCGCTTCCAGACCAGCCGCGACCTTGGCCGCTTCCTGCTGGAAGGCATGGCCCGCGGCGCGATGACCTATGACGAGCCGGCCCGCAAGGAGCGGCTGCTGATGGTGGTTAAGCGCGCCGTGCGGGTGTTGAACCGCAAGGGCGACGTCCAGGAACTCTGGCCGGACTAACATCTCAATTGCTCCCCTTCTGGGGGAGCTGTCAGCGCAGCTGACTGAGGGGGACTGAGTCAGAAGACCCCCCTCCGTCTCGATGCTACGCATCGATCCACCTCCCCCAGAGGGGGAGGAATTGGTCAGCGCGCCTTCTCCTCCGCGATCCAGCCGTCCATGCGCCGCTCCAGCATGTCGAGCGGCATGGGGCCGGTCAGCAGCATGGCGTCGTGGAAGCGGCGGATGTCGAACTTCCCGCCCAGCTGCGCCTTGGCCTTTTCGCGGATGGCGACGATCTTCATTTCGCCGGTCTTGTAGGCCAGGGCCTGACCCGGCCAGGAGACGTAGCGGGCCAGCTCGACCTCGATGTTCAGCGGCGAGAGGGCCGAGTTCTTCGTGAAGCACTCGCGCGCCTGGTCGAGGCTCCAGCCCTTCCAGTGCAGGCCGGTGTCGGCGACCAGCCGGCAGGCGCGCCACATCTCGTAGGACAGTCGGCCGAACCGCTCGTACGGGTCGCGGTAGATGCCCATCTCGCCGCCCAGCTTCTCGGCATAGAGCCCCCAGCCTTCGGTGAATGCGGTGACGTTCGCCTCGCGGCGGAAGTAGGGGACGCCTTCGGCCTCTTGGCCGAGCGCGATCTGCAGGTGATGGCCGGGCACCGCCTCGTGCAGGGTCAGCGCCGGCAGTTCGTAGAGCGGCCGCTGGCGCAGGTCATAGGTGTTGACCATGTAGCCGCCGGCGATCCCCAGCTTGGGATTACCCGAAAAGTAGCGACCGGTGGTGTAGGTCTTCTCGATGTCGGCGGGCACAGGCCGCACGCCGTAGGTCAGGCGGGGCAGGGTTCCGAACCAGGCCGGCAACTGGTCGTCGATCCGCTTGGCGATTTCCGACGCCTTCTCCAGCAGCGCTTGGCGGCTGGTCACATAGAACTGCGGGTCGCTGCGCAGGTGGGCCTGGAAGGCGGCGAAGTCGCCCTTGAAGTCGGTCTCGGCGATGACCGCATTCATCTCGCTGCGGATGCGCGCAACTCGGCGAGGCCGTTCTGGTGGATCTGGTCGGGGTTGAGCGCGGTGGTCGTATGGTCGGCGACCAGCCAGGCGTAGTAGCGCTCGCCGTCCGGCAGGCTGCGGGCCGCCAGGTTCTTGCGGGCCTTGGGCAGGTATTCGGTGTGGAGAAAAGTCACGAACTGGGCTTGGGCGGGGCGCAGCTTGTCGCGGATGGCGGCGACGGCCTGATCGCGTAGCGCTGCTCGTTCGACGGCGGGGATCTCGGCCGGCAACCGCTCGAGCGGGGCCAGCAACGGATCGCTTTCAACCGGCGCTGCGGCCTGCTCGCGGGCGCGGGCCAGCACCTGTTCGACCGTGGAACGCGGCTGAGTGAAGCCGGACTTCACCCCGCGCCGGGCGTTGGCGATCTCGGTGGCGTAGTAGGTCGGCGCGGCCTCCAGGCGGGCGATCCAGGCGCGGGCGTCTGCGGGGCTGCGCATCGGCGTAGAGGCGGCGAGATAGCCGAGCGTCCAGTGGAAGCCGCTGTCCGAGGAGAACGGCATCCGCGCCTCGTCGAAGGCCAGGCTCTGCAGCTGGCGCTCAAGCGTCCAACCCAGGAACTCGCGATTGATGCGCCCCTCGTCGGAGAGCTCGCCCGGCGCGATGGCTTCGGTCCGCGCGGCGAAGGCCTTGAGAGCGGCGGTGCGCGCGGCGTCGGCGGCCGGCGAATTGTCCGGCAGGCGGGACAGCGCGTCGCGATCGCCCTGCTGGCCGGCCTCGATCGGATTCTGCGAGAGGCTGTAGAGCTCGTAGTCGGCGATCAGCCGGTCCAGCGCCGCGTCGTCGGCGAGCGCGGGCGTGGCGCCCAGGGCGAGAACAAGGGCCAGGGGCACGAGACGCATAATCAGTCCACCTTCACAGCGAGTTCAGGAAAGCTGGCGCCTGCGCAATCCATCGCCAAGGTATTTTCGGCCAACAATGCTCGCCGGACGGCGAAGAATCATCCCACTTCAAGTCTCACGTGCGCCGGGTCATGGTCGTGCGACAAGAATAAGCCTTCGGGGGAAGTCCATGAGTTTCGTGACGCGACGCAAGTCGATGGAGCCGCCGGCGGCCCATGACGGGCATGGTCTGATCCCGACGCTTGGCTGGCCGCATCTGGTCGCCCTCGGCGTCGGTGCGATCATCGGCACCGGCATCTACACCCTGACCGGCGTCGCCGCGGGGCTGGCCGGCCCGGCGGTGATTCTATCCTTCGCGTTGGCTGGCGGGGTCTGCGCTTTCGCGGCGCTCTGCTACGCCGAAATGTCGACGATGATGCCCCAGGCGGGCAGCGCCTACACCTATTCCTATGTCGGCATGGGCGAGTTGGCCGCCTGGGTCGTCGGCTGGAGCTTGATCCTCGAATACACCGTCGTCTGCTCGACGGTGGCGGTCGGCTGGTCGGGTTATGCCGGCGGGCTGATGCAGCAGGCGGGCTGGTCGGTGCCGCAAGCGCTGCTGGCCGGGCCGCATGCGGGCGGGATCATCAATCTGCCGGCCGTCTTCATCACCCTGGTGGTCAGCGCTCTACTGCTGGTCGGCACGCGCGAAAGCGCCACGGTCAACTTCATCCTGGTGATCGTGAAAATCGTCGCCCTTGCCGCCTTCGTGGCCCTGACGATCCCGGCGTTCGACGCCGCGCATTTCGAGCCCTTCGCTCCGTTCGGCTATGGCGCGACCATGGACGCCGACGGCGTCAAGCGCGGCGTGGCGGCGGCGGCCGGCATCATCTTCTTCGCCTTCTACGGCTTCGATGCGATCTCGACCGCGGCCGAGGAGACTAAGAACCCGGGCCGTGACCTGACCATCGGGATCATCGGCTCGATGTTCGCCTGCACCGCCATCTACATGATCGTCGCCGCCGCGGCGCTGGGCGCCTCGCCCTTCGACGTGTTCTCCAAGAGCCCCGAACCGCTGGCCTACATTCTGCGCAGTCTGGATCATCCGCAGGTCGCCGCCGTGGTCGCCGGGGCGGCGGTCGTCGCCCTGCCGACCGTGATCATGGTGTTCATGTTCGGCCAGAGCCGGATCTTCTTCGCCATGGCCCGCGACGGGCTGCTGCCCCGCGGACTTTCAAGAGTGGGCGCCCGCGGCGTGCCGGCGCCGGTGATCATTCTGACCGGCGTGGTGGCCGCCAGCATCGCCGGCGTCCTGCCGCTCGACGAGATCGCCGCCCTGGCCAATGCCGGCACCCTGCTGGCCTTCATCGCCACCGCCATCGCGATGATGCTGATGCGCCGCCGTGCGCCGGACCTGCCGCGGCCGTTCCGCACGCCGCTGTGGTGGATCGTCGGCCCGGCGGCGGTGCTCGGCTGTCTCTATCTGTTCTCCACCCTGCCGGTGTCGACCCTGGTCAACTTCCTGATCTGGAACGCCGTCGGCGTTGTCGCCTACCTCGCCTATGGCCGGGTCAAGAGCCGGCTGGCGAGCGCTTAGGTCGCCTTTGCAGGCCCGGGCGCTCATGCGGCGCCCGGGCTGACGCGTCCGCCGCAACCTGGGGATTTCTTCCCGCTAAGCTCACTCCGGATGCTTGAGGCGGCGCAGGCGCGCGCCTACAGTCGCTTCGCCTGCCGCCCGGGGCGTAAGCAAATCAGCGCCCTCATTTCATGGGCGAGGTCGGGCGGCCGGACGGCGCATATTCTTCAGCGCCCTGGGGAGCGAAGTGAATTCAGCGGTTAAGAAGGACGCGTCCGCGCCTGCCGGCCATCCCGGCGGCATGCAGGACCTGACTACCGGCCCGATCGGCAAGACCTTGATCGTGTTCGCCCTGCCGGTGCTGGGCTCCAACATCCTGCAGTCGCTGAACGGCTCGGCCAACGCCATCTGGGTCAGCCACGTGCTGGGCGAGGCGGCCCTGACCGCGACGGTCAACGCCAACAACATCTTCTTCCTGATGCTGGGCGCGGTGTTCGGCATGACCATGGCCGCGAACCTGCTGATCTCGCAGTCGGTCGGCGCCAAGGACGTGGCCACCGTCAAGCGGGTGGTGGGCTCGGCCTCGACCTTCTTCCTGGCGCTGTCGCTGACGGTGGGGGTGGCCGGTTACCTGCTGACGCCGTCGATCCTGAAGATCATGCAGACCCCGCCGGACGCCACGCGCGACGCGATCACCTACCTGCGGGTGATCTTCGCGGCGATGCCGTTCATGTACTTCTTCTCGTTCGTGATGATGGCGCAGCGCGGGGCCGGCGATTCCAAGACCCCGTTCTGGTTCTCGGTCGCCGCGGTCGGGTTGGACGTGATCCTCAATCCGATGCTGATCACCGGCTTCGGGCCGTTCCCGCGTCTCGGCATCGCCGGGTCCGCGACCGCCACCCTGATCAGCCAGACGCTGACCCTGACGGTGATGATCGTCTACCTCTACCGCACCGATAGCGTGCTGATCCTCAAGCGCGGCGACTGGAAGCTGTTTCGGCCTGAGCTGGCGATCATCAAGACCTTGGTGGTCAAGGGCTTCCCGATGGCCCTGCAGATGCTGGTGATCTCCGGGGCGGCGGTGATGATGATCCGCTTCGTCAACGCCTACGGCTCGGCGACGGCGGCTGGCTATGGCGCGGCGATCCAGCTGTGGACCTACATCCAGATGCCGGCCATGGCGCTGGGCGCTGCGGTCTCGTCGATGGCCGCCCAGAACGTCGGCGCCGGCAAGATGGACCGGGTCAGCCAGGTGGCGCGCAAAGGCGTGCTGATCGCCGCCTTCATGACCGGGATCCCGGTGGCGCTGATCTATCTGGTTGAGCCCTATGTGCTGATGGCTTTCCTGCCGTCCGACAGTCCGTCGATGGCGATCGCCATGCACATCAACGCCTTCGCGCTATGGGGCTTCATCCCGTTCGGCATGGCCTTCGTGCTCAACGGCATCATTCGCGCCACCGGCGCGGTGTGGCCGCCGCTGCTGGGGCTGCTGATCGCGATGTGGTTCGTACGGATCCCGTTCGCGCACTATCTCGAGCCGACCCTGGGCCAGGACGCCGTGTGGTGGAGCTTCCCGCTCGGTTCGATCATGTCGCTGGTCCTGGCCGCCGGCTACTACCGCTGGGGCGGCTGGCGCAAGGCTCGGCTCATGGAGGGCATTCCCGTGGGATCGGCCCCCGACACCGGCATGGGCCCGCCCACAGTGGCCGAGGAGACCGAGGTGCTCGACGGCGCCGCGCGTCACGCCTCCGTGGGCGGCATGGTCAAAGCTCCGGCAAAGGCGCCGGCCGAATAGGGCCGAGCCTAGAAAACGCAGCCAAGCCGCATCGGCGACGTTGCGTCACGCAAACAAGCGTTTGATAATGTCGACAAGCGCGGGCGGCTAACCGGCTGTCCGCGCGCAACAATTTTGTGTGGCTGCGCGCCATACCATACCGCTTTTTTGAAAAATCGCGATTCGTAAGCAAAGATGGGAGACGCCAGATGGCGTGGGATTTCGAAACCGACCCCGAGTTCCAGAAGAAGCTCGACTGGATCGAGGACTTCATGCGGGAGGAGGTCGAACCGCTCTCGCAGCTTGGGCTGGCGGTCCGCGGTTCGCTCGGGCGCGAGAAGTTCATCAAGCCGCTGCAGCAGAAGGTGAAGGACCAGGGCCTGTGGGCTTGTCACCTCGGTCCGGAACTGGGCGGGCAGGGCTATGGCCAGCTCAAGCTCGGCCTCATGAACGAGAAGCTCGGCCGCAACAGCCTGGCCCCGACCATCTTCGGCTGCCAGGCCCCCGACACCGGCAACGCCGAGATCATCGCCCACTACGGCACCGACAAGCAGAAGGAGCAGTACCTCTGGCCGCTGCTCAACGGCGACATCCGCTCGGCCTTCTCGATGAGCGAGCCGACCGGCGGCTCCGACCCGCTGACCTTCAAGACCCGCGCGGTGCTGGACGGCGACGAGTGGGTGATCAACGGCGAGAAGTGGTTCTCCACCAACGCCCGCTATTCGAAGGTGCTGGTGCTCTACGCGGTGACCGATCCGGACGCCAAGGACCCCTATCGCCGGACCTCGATCTTCCTGGTGCCGACCGACACGCCCGGCGTTGAGATCATCCGCAATGTCGGCGTTGGCGGCGGCGGTGAGATCGGCGGCGGCAACGAGGGCTATGTCCGCTACAACAATGTCCGCGTGCCCTACGATGCGCTGCTGGGCGAGCGGGGCGCGGCCTTCGTGATCGCCCAGGTCCGCCTGGGCGGCGGCCGGGTCCACCACGCCATGCGTACGGTCGGCGCCTGCAAGCACGCTCTGGACCTGATGTGCCGCCGCGCGGTCTCGCGCACCACCCGTGACGGCAAGCTGGCTGACCTGCAGATGGTCCAGGAGCAGATCGCCGACAGCTGGATCGCGGTCGAGCAGTTCCGCCTGCTGGTGCTGCGCACCGCCTGGCTGATCGACAAGCACAAGGACTACAACATGGTCCGCAAGGACATCGCCGCCATCAAGGTCGCGATGCCCAAGGTCTATAACGACGTGGCCACCAAGGCCGCCCACCTGCACGGCGCGCTGGGCGTCTCCAACGAGATGCCGTTCATGCACATGGTCACCAGCTCGCTGGTCATGGGCATCGCCGACGGGCCGACCGAGGTCCACAAGGTCACCTTGGCCAAGCAGGTGCTGAAGGACTATCGGCCCGACAACGACCTGTTCCCGAACTACCACCTCCCGCGCCTCAAGGAGGCGGCCGAGGAGAAGTACGCCAAGGAGCTGGCCGAGCTGAAGGAGGCCTATAAGGCCGAGCGGGCCAGGAGCGCAGCGAGCGCCTAACGGCTGTACCGCCGCAAGAGCATGAGACTAGTGTGTGGGGCGGCCTCTGATTAGGGGCCGCCCTATCTATTTGAGCTATTCGATTTCGAGGATTTTCGTGACCGACGTTCAGACCGATTCCGCGCCGCCGGCCGCTCCCGCCTGGCCCGTCATGACGCTCGCCGAGGCCCACGCCCGGCTCACCGCCCCCGGCCAGCGCTTCGAGATCGAGGAAAAGCCGATCCGCGGGATCGTAACCCGTACCTGGAAAAACGCCCCGCCGACGCTCCGCGACATCTTTCTCAACGGCCGCACCTTCAAGGACCGGGAGTTCCTGGTCTACGAGAACGACCGCGCCACCTTCGAGAGTTTCGCCCGCGCGACCATCACGCTCGCCCACCAGCTACAGGCTGACGGCGTGAAGAAGGGCGACCGCGTCGCCGTCATCATGCGCAACATTCCCGAATGGCCGGTGGCCTTCTGGGCCGGGATCCTGGCGGGGGCGATCGTCACCCCGCTGAACGCCTGGTGGACCGGGCCCGAGCTCGAATACGGCCTGGCCGATTCCGGAACCAAGGTCGCCATCGTCGACGACGAACGGCTCGAGCGCATCACCGCCTCGTTCCCGAACCTGCCGGATCTGCAGAAGGTCTATGTGCCACGCCTGGCCGGGGATCCGAGCGACGACAAGGTCCGCCGACTGGAAGACGTCATCGGCCAGGTCAACGACTGGGGCCAGCTGGCAGACCGGCCGCTGCCGGACGTGGCGCTGGCGCCGGAGGACGACGCCACCATTCTTTATACGTCGGGAACGACCGGCAAACCGAAGGGCGCGCTGGGCACCCACCGCAACATGACCGCCAACATCATGGCCAGCGGCATCTCGGCGACCCGCAACTTCCTGCGCGCCGGCCAGCCGCTGCCGGAAAGCGATCCGCACAAGCTGCCGCAGCGGGTCAATCTGCTGGTCGTGCCGATGTTCCACGCCACCGGCCTGTCGGCGAACCTGTCGCCGGCGCTGAACGCGGGCGGCAAGATCGTGCTGATGCGCCGCTGGGACACCGAGCCGGCGATGGCGCTGATCGAGCGCGAGAAGGTCAACTCGACCGGCGGGGTGCCGACCATCGCCTGGCAGCTGATCGAGCATCCGGCGCGCGAGAAGTACGACCTCTCGTCCCTGCAGTCGGTGGCCTATGGCGGCGCGCCGTCGGCGCCGGAACTGGTGCGCAAGATCGTCGAGGTGTTCCCGGCCTCGCAGCCCGGCAATGGCTGGGGCATGACCGAGACTACGGCGACCTTCACCTCGCACCTGGGCAAGGACTATGAGAACCGCCCGGCCAGCGCCGGCCCGGCCGCGCCGGTCGGCGAGATGCAGATCCGCGACCCCGCGGACGGCGTGACCGTGCTGGCCCCCAATGCGGTCGGCGAGCTGTGGGTCAAGGGCCCGCAGGTGGTGAAGGGCTACTGGAACAAGCCCGAGGCCACGGCCGAGACCTTCGTCGACGGCTGGCTGCGCACCGGCGACCTGGCGCGGATCGACGAGGAGGGCTTCCTGTTCATCATCGACCGGGCCAAGGACATGCTGATCCGCGGCGGCGAAAACATCTACTGCGTGGAGGTGGAGAACGTGCTTTACGACCACCCCGACGTGATGGACGCCGCGCTGGTCGGCCGGCCGCACAAGACCCTCGGCGAGGAGCCCGTCGCGGTGGTGCATCTCAAGCCCGGCGGAACCGCGACCGAAGACGAGCTGCGCGCTTTCGTGCGGGAACGCCTAGCGGCCTTCAAGGTCCCGGTGGAGGTGCGCTTCTGGCCCGAAACGCTGCCGCGCAACGCCAACGGCAAGATCGTGAAGACCGAACTGAAGAAGCTGTTCGAGGGGACCTCATGAGTTCGCGCAAGCCGCTGATCGTCGGCATCGGCGGCACCACCCGGATTGGTTCGAGCACCGAGCGGGCGCTGAGCGTCGCCTTGCGGGCGGTCGAGGCCGGAGGCGGGGAGACCCGCCTGCTGGGCGGTGAGTTCCTGGCCCGCCTGCCGATCTACAATCCGGCGATCGCCGAGGCTACGCCCGAGCAGGTCGAGCTGGCCGAAGCGGTGCGCGCGGCCGACGGACTGATCGTCGCCTCGCCGGGCTATCACGGCTCGATCTCCGGGGTGATCAAGAACGCGCTCGATACCCTGGAGATGCTGCGCGGCGATGATCGGCCCTATCTGACCGACCGCGCCGTGGGCTGCGTCATCACCGCCGACGGCTGGCAGGCGGCCGGAACCACCTTGACCACCCTGCGCTCGATCGTACATGCGCTGCGGGGCTGGCCGACGCCGTTCGGCGCGGCCCTGAACGCCACGACGGGTCTGTTCGACGCCGAGGGCGGCTGCATCGAGGCGAAGGACGCCTGGCAGCTGGCCACGGTCGGCGAGCAGGTCCTGGACTTCGCCAAGATGAAAGCCCGAGTATGACCACCTCCCACTCAGACGATGCGCCTCACGAGTCGGCGATCTCGCCCATCGAGGACATCATCGAGGACGCCCGCAATGGCCGTCCGTACATCCTGGTCGACGCCGAGGACCGCGAGAACGAGGGCGACGTCATCATCCCGGCGCAGTTCGCCACGCCCGACCAGATCAACTTCATGGCCAAGCACGCGCGCGGCCTGATCTGCCTGTCGATCAGCGCCGAACGGGCGCGGGCGCTGCGGCTGCCGCCGATGGCCATCGACAACCAGTCGGGCCACGGCACCGCCTTCACGGTCTCAGTCGAGGCGCGAGAGGGCGTCACGACCGGCATCTCGGCGCATGATCGCGCCCACACCATCGCCGTGGCGGTTGATCCGACCAAGGGGGCGGACGACATCGTCTCCCCCGGGCATGTGTTCCCGCTGGTGGCCAAGGACGGCGGCGTGCTGGTCCGCGCCGGCCACACCGAGGCCGCGGTCGACATCAGCCGCATGGCCGGCCTCAATCCGGCGGGCGTGATCTGCGAGATCATGAAGGACGACGGGTCGATGGCCCGCCTGCCCGACCTGATCTCGTTCGCCCAGTTGCACGGGCTGAAGATCGGCACCATCGCCGACCTGATCGCCTATCGCCGGCGCACCGAGCGCCAGGTGGAGCGGGTGCTGGAGACGCCGTTCGACAGCGCCTTCGGCGGTCGCTTCCGGATGGTCATCTACCGCAATATTCTCGACAAGACCGAGCACGTGGTCCTGACCAAGGGCAAGATCGACGCCGACAAGCCGACCCTGGTGCGCATGCACCGCGTCGACCTGGCGGCCGACATGCTCGGCCACAACGAAGCGCGTCGTGACTATGTCCAGCGAGCCCTCCAGGCGATCGCCGACTATGACGGCGCCGGGGTGGCCGTGTTCATCCGCGACTCGAACCCGGCCTGGCTGTCGGAACGCTATGGGGCCGAGCCGGGGGCCGATCTCGGCGCCAACGTGCTGCGCGACTACGGCGTCGGCGCGCAGATTCTGCTGGATCTGGGCGTGCGCGACATGGAGCTCTTGTCCAATTCGGCCACCGTGCTGCCGGGATCTGGGGGCTACGGACTGCGGATCGTCGGCCGGCGGGCGCTGGCCTAGCCGCTTGAGGCCAAGCGTGGCCGTGGTTTGCGACCAATCTTGCCGCAGGTTGTGAAAATCGCTTGCCTTGTGAGCAGCTCGTGACTAAGTTCCGCTCCTTCGATCGATCGCCGCGGCGCTCTGGGGAATACCATCCGGATCCCCCGCGGTGATTTTTGCGCTGAATTTTCGGGTTTCCGAAGCTTCCGCAAAAAGACTGAAAAGTCTGGTTGACGAGGACGGGGTGGCCCTCTAGACAGCCGCCTCCCTGGACGGGGACGCCGCCGGGACGAACTAGG
>NZ_PNLB01000021.1 GCF_013822795.1 Phenylobacterium sp.
TTGGCCACCCCGGCGTCGAAGGTTCCGAAGATGTCCTCGCCCTCGGACGAGCCGAGCGAGGCGCGGGGCTTTCTGACCTGATCCTGGCTCATGCGGCGTCCTCGTCCAGCACGGCCTCGGCGTCGGACCGTGTCTGCAGCTCGTAGAGATCGGCGTAGACCCCGCCGGCCTTGACCAATTCGGCGTGGGTTCCGCGTTCGGCCACCCGTCCGTCGTCCAGCACCACGATATGGTCGGCGTGCATCAGCGACGACAGCCGGTGGGCGATGATGATCGTGGCCTTGGTCGCGGTGGCCTCCGCCAGGGCGTCGCGCACCCGTCGCTCGGTCACCGCGTCGATGGCGGCGGTGGAGTCGTCGAAGATCATCACGCCTGGGCCTGGCACCACGCCGCGCGCGATGCTCAGGCGCTGGCGTTGGCCGCCTGACAGCGCCACGCCGCGCTCCCCGACCCGCGTCTCGTAGCCCTCGGGCAGGCCGGCGACGTGGTCGTGAATCTGGGCGGTGCGCGCCGCGCCTTCGATGCGCGCATCGTCCGCCCACGGATCGGCGTAGGCGACGTTGTGGCCGATCGAGGCGTCGAACAGGAACGACTCCTGCTGCACCAGCCCGACATACTCGCGCAGCGACGCCAGGGTCACGTCGCGGATGTCCTGGCCATCGAGGGTGATCGCCCCGCCGGTCACGTCGTAGAAACGCGGGATCAGGTTGGCGATGGTCGACTTGCCGCTGCCGGGCGGGCCCACGATGCCCAACGTCTGGCCGGCGCGGACCTCGAAGGAAACGTCGCGCAGGATCTGCTTGCCGTCCGGATCGAAGGCGAAGTCGACGTGCTCGAAGCGCAGCGTGCCGGCGCTCGGCGCCAGCGGCTTGGCCCCCGGCGCGTCGGCGATCTCCGGCTCCAGGTCCAGCACCTCGAACAGCCGCGCCCCGGACGAGGTCGCCCGCGCCGCGGCGTTGAAGATCATCGCGATCTGCCGGATCGGCGTCTGCAGCAGCGTCATGTAGGTCAGGAACTCAGTGAGCTTGCCGACGCTCATCTGCCCGCCGACCACTTTGTGGCCGCCGTACCAGAGCAGCACCCCCATCGAGCCGTAGAACGACACGGTCATCACCGCCACCGCCCGGAACCGCAGGGTGATGCGCTTGTAGGAGTAGTCGAGGGCGTCCTTCGAGGCGGCGTCGAACTTGCCCATCTCGAAGCGCTTGCCGGCGAAGGCTCGGACCACCCGGATGCCCTGGAGGTTCTCCTCCATGGTCAGGGTCAGCACCGCCATCAGCTCCTGCACCCGCAGCCAGGTGACCCGCAGCAGGAAGCCCATCCGCCCCAGCGCAAAGCCGGCGATCGGGACGAAGGCCAGGCCGATCAGCCCCATCACCAGATCGGTGCTCAGCATCATGTAGGAGGCGAAACCGAGCAGCAGCAGCAGCGAGACCAGCTGCATCACCCCGTTCTGGATGAACACCCGCGCGCCCTCGAGGTCGAGCATGCCGCGGGTGACCAGGTCGCCGGAATGGATGCGGTCGTGAAAACCGAAGCTCAGCCGCTGCAGCTGCTGGAAGTACTCCAGGCGCAGGTCATAGCCGACCCGCTGGCTGACATATTCCGACTGGTAGCCGGTCATCATGGTCAGCACGCCGCGGATCACCGTGGCGGCGATGACCAGCAGCGCCGTGGCGACCAGCGCGCCCTGCGCCTCGCCGGCATGAGCCGCCCCAGCCTTGAGCAGCGCGCCGGCCTGATCGACCCCCTGGCCGAACAGCCGCGGCAGGGTCAGGCTGGCCACCGCCGCGCCCAGCGAGCAGCCGATCGCCAGCGCCATCCGCCCCGGATAGTGCAGGGCCCGGGCCGTGATCCGTTGCAGCACGCGCGGCATTTTGCTGACGTCCACACGCGCTACGGTGGAGTCAGAGCTGCGCGCGCCCCGCTGGGAGGGGCGTGACTCGCTCATGGCAAGTTTCCATCTTGAAGTGTGCGGCGCATTCTGACGCGCACGTCTGCTGCGCGCCAGACTTGTTTTGACGTTATCGCAGATTTTGCAGGTTGTGTGACACGGCCGCTTCTAGCAGCCGGTGTGCGCGCCGATGGTCACCAGCCGCAGCGGCGGCGCCGGCCGCGGGCGCAGCGGTTCGCCCTTGGCCCACAACCACAAGGCTTCCCAGCGGATCGCCCACAGCACGCCGAGACTCATCAGCGGATGCGCGGCCCAGGCCCGCGCTAAGGCCGCGTCGGCCAGCTCACGCCGCTGCGCATGAAACGCCGCCGACAGCACCGGCCCAGCGTCGTCCTCGACCTCGATCGCCACGGCGACCGAATCACCTGGCGGCAAGACCTTGAACCGGTAGGTCAGGCCCATGTCCATGAACGGCGAGACGTAGAACTGCTTGTCGCAAAGCTGGCGGATCGGCCCGCCGTCGCTCGGCGCCGCGACCAGGTAGAGGTGGCGCTCGCCGAAGGTGTTGTTCACCTCATAGAGCACAGCGCTCAGCGCGCCGTCGCGGCGATGACAGAACCAGACGCTGAGCGGATTGAACCCCGCTCCGCCCAGCAGCCGCGGCATGCACAGCACCCGCACCGGCCCGCCGCCGCTCAATCCCGCATCCGCCAGAATCTGCTCGACCTGCGCCTTCAGCGGTCGACCGTCGCCATGCAGGTGGTCGGCCGGATGAAAACTGGCCAGCGCGCGTCGCCCCTGGCCGAACAGCCTCAACCGGCGAGCCAGCGGCTCGATCTCGTCGAGATCCAGCAGCAGCATGAAGATTCGATAGGTCAGCCGGTGGCGGCGTGGGCGGCGGCGCAGGTGGGTGACCCGGCCGGCATAGAGGCCGCTGGCCGGCGCGCTCATCCGGCCCGCCGCTCGGGCGGCAGGTGGATGCGGCTGGACTCGTCGGCCACGCGCCAGGGCCGCGGCGCGCCGCCCAGCGCCTCGGCGGTCGCCAGCCCCGATTGCAGCGCGTCCTCATGGAAGCCATGCCCGAAGTACGAGCCGCAGAACCAGGTCCGCCGCCGTCCCTGCAGCGCCCACAACTGGCGTTGGGCAGCGATGGCCGCGGCGTCGAATTGCGGATGGGCATAGGCGTCGGCCCAGAGAATGCTCTCCAGTTCGATCTCGCGGGTCGGGTTCAGGGTCACGAACAGGTCCTGCGGATAGTTCAGCGACTGCAGCCGGTTCATCCAGTAGGTGACGCAGCCCTCTCCGGGCTCCTCGCGCCGGCCGATGTGGTTCCAGCTTGTCCAGGCCGCCCGGCGCACCGGCATCAGCCGCGCATCGGTGTGCAGCACCGCCAGGTTCTGGCTGTAGCGGAAGGCGCCCAGCAGCTCGCGCTCCAACGGATCGGGATCGTGCAGCATCGCCAGAGCCGTGTCGGCATGGGCGGCGATCACCACCTGGTCGAACCGCTCGACGGCGCCGCTCGCCTCGCGCACCTCGACGCCCAGCAGGTCGCGGCGCACCGCCTGCACTGGCCGCGACAGCCGCACAGTTCCTTCGATCGCCGCCGCCAGCTTGCCGACATAGGCTTGGCTGCCGCCGCACACCGTGCGCCAGGCGCCGCGCCCGAACACGCTCATCATGCCGTGGTTCTGGAAAAACCGGATCAGGGCGGCGGCCGGATACTCGCCGATGGTGCGCAGCGGCGTCGACCAGATCGCCGCAGCCTGCGGCAGCAGGTGATCGTCGCAGAACGCCCGGCAGTAGCCGCGCTGCGCCAGATAATCGTCCAGCGAGGTCAGCGGCGCCTCGAGCTGGGCCAGGTCCTTGGGCCCCTGGCGATAGAACCGGGTCACGTCGCGCAGCATCGCCCAGTAGCGCGGGCTGAACAGATTGCTGGCCTGGGCGAACAGCGCCCCGGACGAGTATTCGAAATCGCCGTCGTCCAGCGAGACGCTCAGCGCCATGTCCGCCGCCCGGCTTTCGACTCCGAAGTGGTTCAGCAGGGCGGTGAAGTTCGGATAGTTGGGCTCGTTGTAGACGATGAAGCCGGTGTCGACCGCGATCGGCCCGCCGGCGCCCCGGACCTCGACCGTGTTGGCGTGGCCGCCCAGCCGGGCCTCGTCTTCGTACAGCGTCACCGCATGGCGCTGGCTCAGCAGCCAGGCGGCGGACAACCCCGCGACGCCCCCGCCGATCACGGCGACCTTCAATGGCGGCTCCCAGGTCACGTCGTGCTCCCATGCTCGCTGCGGCCAGCGGCCGGTCTTGGGAGTTACGACCGCGCCCCGCCCGCGGATGCAGCGCCGCATCCAAGCCCCGATCTGCGCCGTACCTGTTGGGTGCGGAATCATTCCGGAGGCGCCCATGCGGCTGCTTGCTTCGACGATCCACGCCTTCGAAGGCGCGCCGCTGCCGGACGCGGCGCGGCGGGCGGCTATCGGCCTGTTGGTGGCCGGGGCGCGTCGCAACCTGACCACGGAGCCGCCGCGGAGCGCCGCCGACTTCGCCCGCGAAATGGACGCCCGGCCGATCGCCGAGCACGTCCAGGCCGCCAACGCCCAGCACTACGAACTGCCCGCCGCCTTCTTCCAGGCCGTGCTCGGCCCGCAGCTCAAGTACTCGTCCGCCTACTATCCGCCCGGTGTCCGCACCTTGGCCGAGGCGGAGGAGGCCGCACTGTCGGAGACCGCGGCCCACGCCGTGCTCCACGACGGCCAGGCGATCCTCGAGCTCGGCTGCGGCTGGGGTTCGCTGTCGTTGTGGATGGCCCGCGCGTTTCCCGCCGCCCGCATCGTCGCGGTCTCCAACTCCGCCAGCCAGGGCGCCTTCATCCGCGCCCGCGCCGCCGAACGCGGCCTGACCAACCTGTCTGTGCTCACCGCCGACATGAACGACTTCGTCCCGCCGCATACCGACTTCGACCGCATCGTCTCGGTCGAGATGTTCGAGCACATGGCCAACTGGCGCGCCCTGCTCAGCCGGGCCCGGACATGGCTGAAGCCCGACGGCCGCCTGTTCCTGCACGTCTTCACCCATCGCACGACGCCCTACCGGTTCGACGTCGATGATGAGGCCGACTGGATCGCCCACCACTTCTTCACCGGCGGGGTGATGCCCAGCCACGACCTGGCCCGCCAGTTTCCGGACGAGTTCCGGGTCGAGGCTGACTGGCGCTGGAGCGGAACTCACTACGCCCGCACCGCCCACGACTGGCTGGCCAACTACGATCGCCGCCATGACGCGATCAAAGGACTGCTGGTCCAGACCTATGGCGACGACTCCATCCTCTGGGGCCGGCGCTGGCGCTTGTTCTTCCTGGCGACCGCCGGCCTGTTCGGTCATCGCGGCGGCGCCGAGTGGGGCGTCAGCCACTATCTGATGGCGCCGGCATGATCGCCCTGGCCGCCGCCTATCTCGCCGCCGGGGTCGCCTTCGCTGTGATCGACGCGGTCTGGCTCACTCAGATCGGGCCGCGCCTCTATCGCCCGGCCCTCGACGCCGTGCTGGCCGAGCGCTTCGACCTGCCTGCCGCGGTCGTCTTCTACTTGGTCTACATCGCCGGGATCCTCGCCCTGGCGGTGCTGCCGGCGGCGCGAGAGGGCGCGGGCCTGCCGCGGGCGGCGTTGAACGGGGCGATGCTCGGCTTCGTCGCCTACGCCACCTACGACCTGACCAACCAGGCGACGCTGAAGACCTGGTCCTGGACGATCACCCTCGCCGACATCGCCTGGGGAACTTTCCTCACCGCCTGCGCCGCGACCGCCGGCTACGCCGCCTGGCGCTGGGCGAGCGCCCGTCTTTGATCCGGCCCATGTTCGGATGCCGCACGCCGTTGTCGGCGGCCCTCAGCCGTGTGATTGTAGGTTTCCGAAACGGAAGCGGCCCATCCCGCAACGCATATTTCGCGTGGCGGCCGCCGGGGAAACGCCGTCTCGGATCATAGAAAAGATCGCTGCGCGGACCTCACCGGCCGTCGGCGACGGGAGGAATTTGATGGAAGATTTGAAAGAGCGCATGAGCCTGGAAGACGCCCTGAACGCAGCGGCGGCGACCGGCATGACCACCGCCGTCTGGGCTGGGCTGCAGCCGGACAAGGTCGCAGTGGTCAATCCTGACGGCAGCGCGCGGACCTTCGCTCAGGTGAACGCCGCGGCCAACAAACTGACCCGCCTCTTCCGTCAGCATGGCCTGAAGGCCGGCGACGCCCTGGCGATCGTCTGCTCCAACCGCGCCGAATTCATCGAGGTCCAGGCTGCGACCCTGCGCTCGGGCCTGCGCATCACCCCGGTCAACTGGCACCTGACCACCGACGAGATCGCCTACATCATCAACGACTGCGAAGCGAAGGTGCTGGTCGGCGAGGCGCGCGTCGCTTCGGTCGCTCCGGCCGCCGAGCAATGCCCCAACGTGGTCCTCAAGCTGGCGGTCGGCGGCGAGATCCCCGGCTTCCAGAGCTATGACGACGCCATCGCCGCGCTGGACGGCTCGGACATCGACGATCCGGTGCTCGGCAACCAGATGATGTACACCTCGGGCACCACCGGCCGCCCGAAGGGCGTGTTCCGCGAGGCCCCGACCATCACCCCGCAGGCGATGTACGGCATGCGCGGCTACGACGACGACTCCATCCAGCTCTGCGCCGGCCCGGCTTATCACGCCGCTCCGCTGGCCTTCGACATCCGCGCGGCCATGGGCGCCGGCGCCCCGCTGCACTTCATCGACAAGTGGGACTCCGAGCTGGTCCTGCGCACGATCTCGGAACAGAAGATCACCCACCTGCACCTGGTGCCGATCATGTTCCAGCGGCTGCTGTCGCTGCCCGACGAGGTCAAGGCCCGCTACCCTGTCGACCACGTGAAGTACATCGTCCACGGCGCGGCCCCCTGCCCGCCCGAGGTCAAACAAGCGATGATCGAGTGGTTCGGCCCGGTGCTCAGCGAGTACTACGCCGGCTCGGAAGGCGGCGCGGGCTTCACCATCTCGTCCGAGGAATGGCTGAAGAAGCCGGGCAGCGTCGGCAAGCGCCCGGCCCTGCTGCAGGTCCGTATCCTCGACGAGGAAGGCAACGACTGCGCCCCCGGCGTGCCCGGCGGCATCTACCACCAACTGCCGCCCGGCGGCGGGTTCCAGTACTACAAGGACCCGGGCAAGACCGCCGCCAACCGCGTCGGCGACTTCTTCACCATGGGCGACGTCGGCTTCTTCGACGAGGACGACTATCTGTTCCTTACCGGCCGCAACGCAGAGACCATCATCTCCGGCGGCGTGAACATCTACCCGCAGGAAGTCGACAACGAGCTCATCAAGCATGACGCCGTCGCCGACAGCGCCACGGTCGGCGTGCCGCACGACGAGTGGGGCGAGCAGGTCAAGGCGGTGATCCTGCTGAACCCGGGCTACCAGCCCTCCGAGGAACTGGCCCAGGAGATCCTGGACTTCGGCCGCAAGGCCCTGCCGGCCTTCAAGGTCCCGCGCAGCCTCGACTTCGTCCACGACCTGCCGCGCTCCGAAGCCGGCAAGATCCAGCGCAACAAGGTCCGCGCCCCCTACTGGGAAGGCCGCACGCGCCAGATCTGAGCCCAAAGCTCACGGACAGGCGGCGGCAAAATCGTTTGCCGCCGCCTGCCTGCCCCTCCAGCCTGCCGCTCATGACCGAGGATCAGCAGGCTCTTCTCGACCAACTCCTCGCTGCGCTCGCCGCCGACCCGCGCATCCGCTCGGCCTGGCTGTCGGGCAGTTTCGGCAAGGGCGACGGCGACGCCTGGAGCGACGTCGACCTGACGCTGGTGGCGGATGAGCCCGCCGCCTGCCTGCGCGACTGCGCCGCCGGCGTGATCGAGCTCCCCGCCACGGTGTTCTCGCGCCTCGTTCACGGCCGCATCTTCTCGGGCGTCACGCCCGCCTGGGCCCGCTTCGACCTCGCCTTCCTGACCCCAGCCGAATTCGCCCTTCAGGACGGCGCTGGACTCGTCCACCTGACGGGCGCTGCCGACGCTCCGCCGCCGCGTCCCGCCAGCCCGGATCCCGACGCCGCCGGCCGCGTCTCGCGCCTCGTCCACGAATTCCTGCGCGTGCTCGGCCTCTCGCCGGTCTGTATCGGCCGCGAGGAGTGGCTGGTCGGCCAGCAGGGCGTCGAGCTGCTGCGCGGCATGCTGGTCGAACTGATGCTGGAGGCGAACGGCGTGCCCCGCTCGGCCCGCGGCGCCAAACGCCTGAAGGGCTTCCTGCGTGAAGATCAACGCGCCGCGCTCGAGGCCTTGCCCGCCCCGGCCGCCGAGCGCGCGGCCCTACTGGCGGCTCAGGGCGAGATCGCCCGGTTGTTTCTCGCCCACGCCCGCCCGCTGGCGGACCGCCTCGGCCTCGCCTGGCCAGAGGCCTTCGAGGCCGCCACGCGTGAACACCTGCGCCGCGAACTCGACCTCGCGATCTAGCTGGCTGCGGCCCGGACCTGATCGAGGAACCAGGCGACGCCCGGATCGTCGGTATCGCCGCGGCGGACCGCCTCCACCGTCAACCGCATCGGTTCGAACGGCGGATCCAGCACCTGCAGACCCAGCATGTCGGCGTGGCGCTCGGCCAGCCGCCGCGGACAGGTGGCGATGGCGTCGCCGGCGGCGACCATCATCAGCACGGTCAGCCAGTGCGGGGCGCCGGCCCGCGCCACGATCGGGATCTCGAACGCCGCGGGCAGCGCCTCGTCGCCCGCCGTCTCGCTGCCCGCCATGGCGTAGACGTGCCCGACCTCGGCATAGGTCGAAAGGTCAATGCGCCCGTCGATCCGCGGATGGCCGCGCCGCGCCGCCACACAGTAGCGGTCCTCGTACAGCACCTCGGTCCGGACGCCGCCAAAGCCGGCGGCGAAACGGCCGACCGCCACGTCGATCTCCCCGCGGCGCAGCGACTCCAGCGCCCGGTCCTGCGCCAGGTGCTCGATGGTGAACACCACGCCCGGGGCTCGCTGCGCCAGCAGGTTCAGCAAACGCCCGCCGATCAGGTCGGTGACGAATTCCGGCGCCGACATCCGGAACACCCGCGTGCTGGCGGCCGGGTCGAAGGCCTCTCGGCCGCCCAGCGCGCCCTGAGCCAGAGCCAGCAGCGCCTCGACCTGCGGCTCCAGTTCCAGCGCCCGCCGAGTCGGGACCAGCCCGTGCGGCTTGCGCACGAACAGCGGGTCGCCGAACAGGTCGCGCAGCCGGCCCAGCGCATGGCTGACCGCCGAGGGGCTGAGGCCCAGCGCCTGCGCCGCCTCCTGCGCCTTTCGCCGCCGCACCAGCTCGCGGAACACCAGCAGCAGCCCGCCGTCCAGCCGCCTGACTTGATTGATATCGAAATCACTCATGCAGCGATTTCAGTAACATTGATATCCCACGCCCGGTACCCCTGACCTCCTCAGAACTTCAGAGAGCGAGGTCGAAATGAAACTGCGATCGCTTGCTCCCCCGTGCGGGCTGCTCACCGCCCTGGCGGCCGGTCTTCTCCCGACCGGCGCGCTGGCCCAGTCCGACTGGGGCGGGATTTTCTCTGCGCTCACCTTGACCAGCGACTACCGCTACCAGGGGGTCAGCAACTCCGACGGCCCGGCGCTACAGGGCTATGTCCACTGGCAGCGGCGCGACGGGCTCTATGCCGGGCTGTTCGCAACCCAGGTCGATTTCGACGACGGCTCAGGCGGCCCGACCTACGAACTCGACCTCTATGGCGGCAAGCACCTCGATCTGAAGGACGGCAAGACCCGCCTGACGGTGGAAGCGATGTTCACCGCCTTCCCCGACGAGCACGTCTGGGGCCCGACCTACAATTTCGTGCAGCTCAAGGCCGCCGCGCGTCGGACCGACGGGCCCTGGACGCTGGCGGCGACGACCAGTTTCGTGCCGGAGGCTTCCTATGGCGCGGGCCAAGCCTGGCGATTGGAGGGCGAGGCCGCCTACGCCGTTCGCCCCGGACTGACGCTGAACGCCGGGCTCGGCCGCCGCTGGGTCGAACGCGGCCAGGACCGCACCTATTGGACCCTGGGCGGGGCTGCGACCTGGAAGCAGGTCACCTTCGAACTGCGCTACGAGGACACCGACCTTGGCCGGGCCAAATGCGGCTTCAGCGACCGCTGCGACGCCGCCCTGATCGGCGCCCTGCGCCTCCCCCTGCCCCCGATTACTTAGATTACACGGTTATATAATCTTGAAACGCCGCAAATTCCGCAATTTGCGGAGAACATTTCCCCCATCGTGACTTCGCGAACATTTAGACGTTGCTCCACGATTGACGGAATGACCGCGCCGTTCCCTCGGCTTCCACAGCCGCCACGTGGCGTCTCGTTCGAATGGGTCCCTCAACCGCCCAGGCGCGCCAGCCGGGCGTGGAGGGGCCCGGTCCCGGTGGCGTCGGGGGGCGCCCCGGGACCATTTCGTTTCGGGCGAAACGTTCCGAAAACAAGCGTGTTTGGCCTAGGCTACCGACCCGTGCCATGAAGCGCGCCGCTTCGTTATGCGAGATGCCGACATGCCGATCCCCTTCATCGACCTGCAAGCCCAACGCGCGCGCCTAGGCCAGCCGCTCGAGGACGCGATCCTTAAGGTCGTGCGGTCCGGCGCCTACATCATGGGCCCAGAGATCACCCAGTTCGAGAAGGAGCTCGGCGCCTTTGGCGACGCGCCCTACGTGCTTTCCTGCGGCTCGGGCACCGAGGCGCTGCAGTTGCCGCTGATGGCCTGGGGCGTGGGCCCTGGCGACGCGGTGTTCTGCCCCTCATTCACCTTCGCCGCGACCGCCGAGGTCATGCCGCTGGTCGGCGCCTCGCCGGTGTTCGTCGACGTCCTGGCCGACACCTACAACCTCGACCCAGTCGCCCTCGACGCCGCCATCGAAGCGGTGAAGGCCGAAGGCAAGCTGACCCCCAAGGCGGTGATCGCGGTCGACCTGTTCGGCCAGCCGGCCGACTATCCGGCGATCTCGGCGGTGGCCAAGAAGCACGGCCTGAAGCTGATCTCCGACAGCGCTCAGGGCTTCGGCTGCACCCTGAACGGCCAGCACCCGATCCACTGGGCCGACGTCACCACCACCAGCTTCTTCCCGGCCAAGCCGCTCGGCTGCTACGGCGACGGCGGGGCGGTGCTATGCAAGGACGAGCGCCTGCACGACCTGCTGGTCAGCCTGCGCGTCCACGGCCAGGCGGTGAAGTCCGACCTCGAGGGCAAGACCTTCGACCATGATCCCAAGTACCTGAACCTGCGCATCGGCATGAACAGCCGCATGGACACCATCCAGGCCGCGGTGCTGTTGCAGAAGCTGACCATCTTCGCCGATGAGATCGCCGCCCGGAACCGCGTCGCCGAGCGCTACGCCGCCGGCCTCTCCGACGTCGTCAAGGTCCCGAAGGTCATCGAGGGCGGCGTCAGCGTCTGGGCCCAGTACACCATCGAGACCGACGACCGCGACGGCCTGATCGCCCACCTGAAGGGCCAGGACGTGCCGACCGCCGTCTATTACCCGATCCCGATTCATCGCCAGGACGTCTATTCGGTCTATCCGGCGCCGGGCGGCCTGCCGGTCACCGACGCCAAGGCCAAGGTGGTGATGAGCCTGCCGATGCACCCCTACCTGACTCAGGACGACCAGGACCGCGTCATCGCCGCGATCCGCGCCTATGTGAAGCGCAACGACTGATCGCCCGAAGTGAGATGGCGGACACGGCCCCTTGGGACCGTGTCCGCCGCCTCGGAGGCCTGACCGACCTCCCCCGAAGCCGGTCAGGGTGCGCCGGGGGGCCTAAACACCCTGACGACCTCGCTCTCGTCCACGGTCGTCGACCGTGGTCACGCCAGGATCCGGGACGATGGTCCCTGGCGAAGGGCGGACCCGCCGCGAAGGCTGGGTGGAGCCAAGGCGGCGGGCCCTCGACGGCGCCGGCGCCAGACCGCCGCCGTCGAATCCCAAGAATGTCGCTAGCGGGCTCTCTGCAGCTCTAGCCCGCCGCACCTTCAGCAGAGCCTGCGTCGCCCGCGGCTCGCATGACCCAAATGCACTAGGCCGCGGCCAGCTCGCGCAGGATCTCGTCCCAGTGCCGCAAGACGAGGAAGTGCCCGACGCCCGGCCGCACATGCACCTCGCTGGCATGCTCGCCCAGAAACGCCAGCAGCTGTGGCAGCGGCGTCAGCCGATCCTGCTCGCCGTGCCAGACGATCAACGGCGCCTTCAGCCCGTTCACGCTCATATTGCGCCCCCGCCGGAAGGCCCGCAGTTCGTCCGCGGGCCCGCGACTGGAACGGGCGAGGGCCTCGGTCATGTAAGCTGCGACATAGGTCGCGGCTTCCGGATGAGCGGCCAGGTAGGCCTGGTCGCCGGGCGACTGAGCGCTCGAGCGCTGCATCACCCGGATCATCATCGCCGGCGACAGCCGTAGCCGCAGCACCGCCAGGAAGGTCTCCACCAACCACGGATTGGCCTCGATGCGGCTGCGCATCAGGGTCAGCGGGTTGCGCGTTGGGTCGGGCAGGCCGCGGGGCGGGCGGCCGGAACAGATCAGCACCCGCTCGGCTCGCTCGCCCAAGGCGATGGCGGTCTGGATGGCCGAGGGCGTGCCGGACAGCGCAGCGGCGATCTGCAGCCGCTCCAGGCCGATCTGGTCGCACAGCTCGACCATATCCTGGGCGACCCCGTCGAAGCTGTAGTCGGGCCGCGGGTCGGATTGACCAAAGCCCGGCCGCTCGGCGCTGACCACGCGCAGGCCCAGCCGCCGCCCCACGGCGTCGGTCTCCGGCGGCAGCAGGCTGGAGCCGAGCCCCTCATGGAAGGTCAGCACCGCCCGGCCGCCCGGATGACCGTACTCGCGATAGGCCAGCCGCCGACCATCGGACAGAGTGACGAAACGCAGCGGCGGAGCCTGGGCGATCGCCTCCTCCTGGGCGCGGACCGGATCGTCCGCCTCGATCATCCCGGCCAGGGCCGACAGCTCGGTCAGGGCCTTGATCAGGTCGCTCTGCCGCTTCAACCCCATCTTGTCGAACACGGCGCGCAGCTGGTTGCGCACGGTGTTGACGCTGACCGACAGCTCGTCGGCGGCGTCCTGCAACGAGCGGCCGTCTCGCAGCTTGCGCGCCAGTCGCACCTCGGCCGGCGTCAGGCCGAAGCTTTCCGACAGCGAACTCCACAGCTGGCCGGCCTCCGCCGCGGCGGGAAACACCACCGCAAAGCTCTCGTCTTCGGCGGCCAGCACCGGCAGGTCGGCCAAGCCTGGCAGCGAGCGGGCCGGGACGACATAGGCGAAGCCCGGGCCATCGTCACTGCCGCGCTCCAGCTTCAAGATGATCTGGCCACGCTGTTGTCCCCGTGCTCGGGCCAATGCGGCGACCAGCGCTTCGGCGTTGTCGGGGTCGTGAAAGGCGACCGGCCGGCCGATCTCCAACCGCGACACCGCCCCTCCCAGGGCCGCAAGCACCGCGCCATTGTGGGCGATCACCTTGCCCCGCGGGTTCAGCAGCAGCCAGCCGATGTCGGGGCGCCCGCTCGTCGCAGAACCCTCGTCGGGCCGGCTGGCCAGCCGGGCGATGTTCTCGCTCAGCGCCAGACCGCGCAGAATCTCGGGATCGGGATCGCGGCCCAGCCCGTCCTCGTCGAGCACGTCGATCAGCCGCTCCCAGGCCTCGGGATTGGCGGCCACCTGGTACATGGTCTCGATCACCAGCCGCACGGCGTCAGGCGATGGCGGATCGTTCGCGACTTCCTGACTGTCGAGCAGAGCCATTAGGTTAACGCCGCGAGCCGAACGAAGGTGTGCCGTTCTGGTACAGAAAAACGGCGTTCGGGCAAGCTCTGCAAGCGCTGCACCGCCATGCGCCCGTCACAGCCTCGTGTGATGGCGGGGATGCCTATTGGGTGGCCACGCTTTCCCTTGCGTCGCCCCCCTGGTCTTGGCTAGCGTCCTCAAACAATTGTTTAAGTCATTAGGAGGAACCACATGAAGGCTGCGGTTTATTACGAGACGGGCGGTCCGGAAGTCCTGAAATACGAGGAAATCCCGGATCCGCAGTGCCACCCCAAGGGCGTGATCATCAAGGTCGAAGCCATCGCCATCGAAGGCGGCGACGTCCTCAGCCGCTTCGGCGGCAGGCTGATGACCAACCCGCACGTGGTCGGCTACCAGGCCTCGGGCGAGATCATCGAGGTCGGCTCCGAAGTCACCCATTTGAAGGTCGGCCAAAAGGTCGCCACCCTGAACAGCTGGGGCAGCCACGCCGCCCTGCGCGCCGTTCCCGCTCGCAATTGCTGGGTCGTGCCGGACGGCTACGACATGCAGAAGGCCGCCGCCATTCCGGTCACCTTCGGCACCGCCCATGACTGCCTGTTCGAATTCGGCCGCATGCAGCCCGGCGAGACCGTCCTGATCCAGGCCGGCGCCTCGGGCGTGGGCGTCGCCGCCATCCAGCTCGCCAAGCGCGCCGGCGCAGGCCTGATCCTGGCCACCGCGTCGTCGGACGAGCGGCTGGAGCGCCTGAAGCCGCTCGGCCTCGATCACGGCATCAACTACGCCCGCGAGGACGTGGTGAAGGAGGTCATGCGCCTGACCGACAACAAGGGCGCGAACGTGATCGTCGACTCGGTCGGCGGCCCGACCCTGCAAGGCTCGATCAACGCCCTGGCCTATCGCGGCCGGGTCTCGATGGTCGGCGCCGCCGGCCGCGAACCGATGGTCGCCGATGTCGGCTCGATGATGGGCGGCAACCGCACCCTGTCGGGCGTGTTCCTGGGCGCCGAAATCGGCACCGATCGGGTCCACGACAACATCCAGCAGCTGATCGAAGACGCCGCCAAGGGCGAGCTGGAAGTGCTGATCGACAAGGTCTTTCCGTTGTCGGACGCCGCCGGCGCCCACGCTTACATCGAAAGCCGCGCCGCCGTCGGCCGCGTGGTGATGGTGCCGTAAGGCATCGCCAATTGCGCCCCCTCTGGGGGAGCTGTCAGCGAAGCTGACTGAGGGGGCTTTCGGCCCATCGGCCGCAGGCCCCCTCCGTCTTTCGTCGCTTCGCGCCGAACGCCACCTCCCCCAAGAGGGGAGGAACTGATTGGGAGAAGCCCGCATGCCCCGCGCGAAGAACGGTCAGGTCGAACTCGAGTACGAATCCTTCGGCGCCGCCGACGCGCCGGCCATCCTGCTGATCAACGGCCTCGGCTCGCAGATGACCCGCTGGCCGCACGTGTTCTGCGAGAAGCTCGCGGCGCACGGCTTCCGCGTCATCCGCTTCGACAACCGCGACGTCGGCAAGTCGACCTGGTTCCAGCCGGGCGACCGCTATTCGCTGTCCGACATGGCGGCGGACGCCATCGCGGTGCTCGACGCCGCGGGCGTCGCCAAGGCCCACATCGCCGGCGTCTCCATGGGCGGCATGATCTCCCAACTGGTCGCCATCGAGCATCCGGATCGGGTGCTGTCGCTGACCTCGATCATGTCCGCGACCGGCGCGGCCGGCACCATGGATCCGGCCCCCAGCGCCGGCGCAGTCCTCACCGCCCCCGCGCCCGACCCCAAGGTCGACTTCGAGGCCTTCGTCGCCCATGCCATGGAAAACGCCCGCATCATCGACAGCCCCGGCTATCCCTGGGACGACGCGGCCCTGCGCAAGCGGGTGATCGACGAGTACGAACGCGCCTATACGCCCACCGCCAGCCAGCGCCAGATGGGCGCCATCCGCGGCGACGGCGACCGCACCGAGCGGCTGTCGAAGCTGAGCGTCCCCACCGTCGTGCTGCACGGCGCCGACGACCCGCTGATCCAGGTCATCGGCGGCGAAGCCACGGCCAAGGCCATTCCGGGCGCCGAGTTGCGCATCGTCGAGGGCATGGGCCACAACGTGCCCCCCGGGCTCTACGACACCTTCATCGACGCCATCCTCGCCGCCGCCGCGCGCGCCTGATCTTCAAGTACAAGGAACACCCCATGGGACGTCTCTCCGGCAAGTCCGCCGTCATCACCGGCGCCGGCTCCGGCATCGGCCGCGCCGCCTCGCTGCTGTTCGCGGCCGAGGGCGCCAGCCTGGTCATCGCCGACAAGACCGACGGCGCGGTCGAGACCGCCCGCCTGGTGGCTGAGGCCGGCGGCAAGGCCCTCGCCCTGACCGGCGACGCCGGCGACGAAGCCTTCGTCGAGAGCCTGGTCGCCAAGGCCGTGGCCGAATACGGCGGCCTCGACGTGGCCTGGGCCAACGCCGGCATCTCGGGCGGCTGGACCGGCTTCGACGAGCAGGACGGCGCCTTCTGGGCCGAAATCCTGCGCGTCAACCTGATCGGGGCCTTCCTGCTGGTGAAGCACGCCTCGCGGGTGATGATCCCGACCGGCAAGGGCTCGATCATCTGCACCGCCTCGGTCGCGGGCATCCGCTCGGGCGCCGGCGGCTCGCCGTACTCGGCCTCCAAGGCCGGGGTGATCAACCTCGCCCAGACCTCGGCCAACGAGTTCTACGGCACCGGCGTGCGCGTCAACGCCATCTGCCCGGGCCTGATCGAGACCGGCATGACCCAGGCGATCTTCGACGGCGCCCGCGCCCGCGGCAACGAGGACAAGATCGGCCAGCTGAACCCGATGACCCGCGGCGGCGTGCCCATCGAGATCGCCAACGCCGCCCTGTTCCTGGCGTCGGACGAAAGCTCCTACGTCAACGGCCAGGCGATCGTCGTCGACGGCGGCCTGTCGTCCTCGCATCCGGTCGTGCGTCGCAAAAAATGATCTACCTGCTGCGTCACGGCCAGACCGACTACAACCGCGACGGCCGGCTGCAAGGCCAGACCGACTCCCAGCTGACCTCGCTGGGGATGGCCCAGGTCCAGGCCATGGCCAACGTGCTGGCCGACCAGATCGGCGACCTGGAGGGCTGGCGCATTCTCGCCAGCCCGCTGCGCCGCACCCGCCAGTCGGCCGCTATCGTCTCGCGCACGCTGCGCCTGCCGGTAGAGATCGATCCGGCCCTGATCGAGGTCGGCTGCGGCTCGTGGGAGAACCGCATGTACGCCGACCTGCGGGTCGAGCATCCGGAGACTTTCGCCAGTCGGGAGTGGGTGTTCGGCAGTCCGGACGGCGAACGGTTCGAGGACGTCGACGCCCGGGTCCGCCCCTGGCTCGCGAACCTGCCGCCCGAGCCCGAGCGCAAGGTCATCGCCGTCAGCCACGGCATTGCCGGGGTGCTGATGCGCGGCGCCTATCAGGGCCTCTCGCGCGAGGCGACGATGGAGCAGGACACGCCCCAGGACGCGCTCTTCCGCCTCTGGGGCGGCGAGGTCGAACGCCTGGCCTGCGAACCGATCGCGGCATGATCTACCTGGTCCGCCACGGGGAGACCGCGTTCAACGCCGAGCGCCGGATGCAGGGGCATCTCGACTCCCCGCTGACGGCGCTCGGCCGCGCGCAAGGCGCGGCTATCGGCCGATTGCTGCGAGACCTGATCGCGAAACCTGACGGTTGGCGGCTGATTTCCAGCCCGCTCGGCCGCGCCCAGGCGACCGCCGGCCTGATCGGCGAGGCGCTCGGCCTGCCGGTCGAGACCGACCGCCGGGTGATCGAAGTGTCGTTCGGCCAGTGGGACGGGCGGCTGCGCGACGAGCTGGCGGCCGAGCATCCCGACACCTTCGGGCTGGGCGGCTGGCAGTTCGCCGCCCCGGGCGGCGAGAGCTATGAGGGCGTCGAGGCCCGCGTCGGCGACTGGCTGGCCAGCCTGCCGCCGGAACCGGAGCGCAAGGTGATCGTCGTCAGCCACGGCGGCTCCGGCCGCGTGGTCCGCGGCGCCTATCTCGGCCTGTCACGCGCTGAGACCTGGGCGCAGGACGTGCCCCAGGACGCGGTGTTCCGGCTGGCTAGTGGAGCAGTCGAGAGAATTGATTGCGAAGCCGCGGCTCAATAGTCGTCCGGCGGCTCAGCATCACCAATCCGAGCGCCGCGACCGCGCCAAGCAGGAAGGCTCCTGCGACAGCGCCGGACAGCGTCGCCGCCCCGACCTGTATCGGCGGGCGGTCCATCCAGCGCACCAGGGATCCGGTGGGCTCTTCGTCAAGCACGTCGTCGAAGTAGTCGGTCATCGGCTAGGCTCCGGTGTCTGCGCAGGCCTAACCCCTGTGCGGCTAGCAGGTTCCGGCCCCGCTGGCGTTGAAACGCCTCTGAGGTTAGAAGCCGCCCACTGACCTTTCAGAGAGACACATGGCCGGACATTCCAAGTTCAAGAACATCATGCACCGCAAAGGCCGCGCAGACGCGGCGCGGTCCAAGCTGTTCTCCAAGCTGTCACGCGAAATCACTGTCGCCGCCAAGTCGGGCATGCCCGACCCGGCGATGAACCCCCGCCTGCGGCTCGCCGTGACCAACGCGCGCGCCGAGTCCATGCCCAAGGACAACATCGAGCGCGCCATCAAGAAGGGCGCAGGCGGCGACGGAGAGAACTACGAGGAAGTGCGCTACGAAGGCTTCGGCCCGGGCGGCGTCAACATCATCGTCGAAGGCCTGACCGACAACCGCAACCGCGCCGCCTCGAACATCCGCACGATCTTCTCGAAGAACGGCGGCAACCTCGGCGCCTCAGGTTCGGTGACCTTCCAGTTCGACCGCCTCGGCGAGCTGACCTACCCGGCCAGCGTCGGCTCGGAAGACAAGGTCATGGAAGCGGCCATCGAGGCCGGGGCCCAGGACGTCGAATCCGACGAAGAAAGCCATATCGTCTACACCGCCTTCGAGGACTTCGCTGAAGTCGCCGCGGCGCTGGAAGGCGTGCTGGGCGAAGCCAAGACCAGCAAGATCGTCTGGCGGCCGAAGACCTACGTCAATGTCGACGCCGAGGCGGTCCCGACCTTGCTCAAGCTGATCGACGCCCTGGACGACGACGACGACGTCCAGAACGTCTACGGCGACTACGACATCTCCGACGAGGACATGGAGAAGTTCGGCTAAGCCGAACCCCTCCGCCGCGGACAGCGCTAGTTGTCCGCGGCCTTGCTCACCACCACGCCGACCCCGGCGCCGACCGCCGCGCCCACCGGCCCGCCGACGATCAGTCCGGCGGCCGCGCCGGTGGCGGCCCGCTGCTCGACATTGTGCCCGCACGCGGCGAGCCCCAGCGCCATGCCGGCGACGGTAAGAACCAAGACGATCCTGCGCACGATTTCTCCAATCCCCCGTCGCGTGGCGCCCAACGGCGCCGCCTGCCGCGACTATTGCCCTTCGATAACAGGATGTTGTCTGATTTGCGGCGCCGCCTGCACCCCCTGCGAAGCTTAACCGCAGTTCGCGCGTTGTGAGCTCATGGATTGGGTGATCGAATATCTCGCCCCCCTCGCGGGGGCCATCCTCACCGGTGGACTGATCGGTTTCGAACGCGAGTATCGCGGCCGCCCGGCAGGTGTGCGCACCCACATCCTGCTATGCCTGGCCTCGGCCCTGCTGATGCTGGCGGCCGTGCACCAGGTCCGCTGGATGTTCGACACCCCGCACGACGTCATCCGCATCGACCCGGTACGCATGGCGCATGGCATCCTGACCGGCATCGGGTTCCTCTGCGGCGGGGTGATCTTCAAGGAAGGGTTCTCGGTCCGCGGCCTGACCAGCGCCGCCTCGCTGTGGACCACCGCCGCGCTCGGCGTGCTCTTCGGCATCAGCTTCTTCAGCCTGGCTATCGGCGGCGCCGTGGCCACCCTGCTGGTGCTGGTGGGCTTTCGCCTGCTCGAGGTCCGTCTGCCGCAATACCACCACGTCGACCTGACCGTGCGCTATGGTTCGGAGTTCGCGACCGAGGGCGAGCTGGTCTCCCTGCTCGGCCGTCACGGCCTAAAGCCCGACGTGATCACCCATCGCCTGGTGAGCGGCCAGGGCTTTGAGTTCGCCGCCACCTTCCGGCGGCGCGGCTCCATCCCAAGCCAGGCTATCGCCACCGCGTTGCACGCCGATCCGCGCGTCGTGGCTTTCGAGCTGGCCCCCCGTCACGAATAGCTGCGCCCCGCGGGTTTCACCCGATGGCCGAAACTTCGGCGACAAGCTGCGCATTGTCTTCCAGAGAGTTGTGGAGGGCTGCATGCGACAGGCCGGCGACGCGCCGAAACTGAACCGACGTCATCTGCTGGCGCTCGGTCTCGTAGCCGCCCCGGTCGCGGGCGCCGCCAGCGAGGCCGCCGCCGCCTGGCCCCGGCGCAAGCCCAAGACCCCGCCGCCGCCGCCGCCCCCCGCGGCGACCACCGCCCCCGCGCCCGAGGCGCCGTCGGCCGAGTTCGACGACGAGCCGCCGCTGCCGCAAGCCGCCCCGGCACCCGCGCCGGGCACGCTCCCGCCGCCGGACTGGGGCCGGCTGCGCGCGCAATGGGATCTGGACTGGAGCGAGGTCGATCTCGCAGCGATGCTGTTCGCCGCCAATCCGCGGCCGGTGCGCGAGGCTATCACCCGCCACCGCATGGCGCTCGACCGCAACCCGATCACCTACCTGGAGCACAACAACAAGCGCGGCCAGAACCTCTCGCGCGCCGCCGCCGGCGCCTATTTCGGCGTGCCGACGGACCATGTCGCGCTCTGCGAGAGCACCACCGCCGGGATCGGCCTGCTCTATGGCGGCCTGACCCTGCGCTACGGCCAGGAGGTGCTGACCAGCGTCCACGACTACTACGTCACCCACGAGTCGCTGCGCCTGTCGGCCCAGCGCAACGGCTTCACGGTCCGCAAGATCACCCTGCACGACGGGGCCGAAACCGCCTCGACCATCGACATCGTCTCGCGCATCACCCGCGCGATCACCCCGGCCACACGGGTGCTGGCCCTGACCTGGGTGCACTCATCGACCGGGCTGAAGCTGCCGATCCGCGCCATCGCCGACGCCCTGAGGCCGATCAACGCCGGTCGCCAGCCAGCCGACCAGATCATCTTCTGCGTCGACGGCGTGCACGGCTTCGGGGTCGAGAACACCACCCTGCCGGAGCTCGGCTGCGACGTGCTGGTCGCCAGCTGCCACAAGTGGCTGTTCGGACCGCGCGGCACCGGCGTGGTGTTCTTCTCGCCCCAGGCCCTGCAAAGGCTCTCGCCGGTGATCCCCAGCTTCCTGGCGTCGAACGCCTATTCGGCCTGGATCGGCGGCTACGATCCGGGGCCGACCACCGCCGCGCGCATGACCCCTGGGGGCTTCAAGGCCTTTGAGCACGTCTGGGCGTTGGCCGACGCCTTTCAGTTCCATCAATCGGTCGGCAAGGAGCACGTGGCCCGGCGCACCCACGACCTGGCCGGCCAGCTGAAGAGCGGCCTGGCGGCGATGCCGCACGTGCGGGTGCGCACCCCGATCAGTCCCACGATGTCGGCCGGGATCGTCAGCTTCGATGTCGCCGGCATGTCGGCCCGCGGAGTCGTCTCGCGGCTGCGACAATGGCGGATCATTGGGTCGGCCGCGCCCTATGGCGTCTCCCACGCGCGGCTGACGCCCAGCATCCGCAATACGCCCGACGACATCGCCTTCGCCCTCAAGGCGATCGCCGCCCTGGGCTAGGGCGTAACCTGGTCGCCCTTCACAGCGCTCAGCACGGTCAGACGCGCGCCGCTGTTGTCGGCCCCGACCGGAGAGGCCGTGACCAGCACCGTGGTCCCCACGGTCATCACCTGCGCCACCTGATCGAGAAATGCCTTGGGCGCGCGGATCTTCTCGAAGGTCGCCGCATCGATCGGCTGGCCCGCCTCATCGTCATGGCCCGGCGCCCCGACCCGTAGCCACACCGCTTTGCCATCCGCGCCCTTGGCCAGGGTCGCGACGTGGGTGGAGACCGCGTCCTTGTCGATCTCGGCGTGCGAGCGGCCGATCTCCACGCCGTTGCGCAGCACCACCGCGCGCTGATCGGCCTTTGAGATGATGATCGAGACCGGTCCGCTGGGCGAAGCCTCCGGCGTCCAGCGATAGGCCTCGCCGCCGCTCAACGGGACATGCGCCTCGGCCACGCCGCCCGCGGCGAACGGCGCCAACACTCCGGCCTCGCGGGCGGTCACCGGCTCGCCGTGGCGGCCGGCGATCACCACCGTCCCGCCCATCTGCGTCACCCCGAACAGCAGCTTGGAGAATTCGTAGGGCAGGTGGATGCAGCCATGGCTCTCCGGATACCCGGGCAGCCCCCCGGCGTGCAGCGCCACCCCGTCCCAGGTCAGCCGCTCCTGATAGGGCATCGGGGCGTTATTGTAGGTGCTGGAGTGGTGGTTTTTGTCCTTCTGCAGGATCGTGAACACCCCGGTCGGGGTCTCGTGTCCTTCCTTGCCGGACGAGATGGTGCTGACCCCGATGCGCAGGCCGTTGCGGTAGACGGTGGCCAGTTGCCGGTCGAGATCGACATAGACGATGATCGGACCGACCGGCGCGACCTGCGGCGCCCACACCCATTGGCCGGGCTTCAGGCTCTCGGCCTGCCGCGCCAGTTCCACCGCCGAACTGACCTTCGAACCTTGGGCCAGCGCCGGACCGGCCAGGGCGGCGCAGGCCAACGCCGCGACGACGCACAAACGCATGGCTAGGTCCGCGGGTAGAGGATGATCTGGGTGCAGCGGAAAGCCGCCATCAGCTTGCCCGAGGCCGCGTCCTCGACCTTGGCGTCCCACACCTGGGTAGTGCGCCCGCCGTGCAGCAGGCTGGCGGTGCAGATCGCCTCGCCGTCGCGCAGGGTGCCGACGAAATTGGCCTTCACCTCGGCGGTGGTGAAGCCGTTGGCGCCCTCCGGCCAGGCGGTCGATACCCCATAGGCGCAAAGGATGTCGGCCACCGACAGCACCGCCCCGGCCAGCAGGTAGCCGGTGTGGGCGACCAGGTCCTGGCGCACCTTCAACCGCCCGACGACCTTGCCGTCGGCGACCTCGGTGATGACCAGGCCCAGATGCCCCGGCAGCTTGCCTTCGTTGGCTTGGTTTAGTTTCTCGACGCTGGTGTGATTGGTGGTGGCGGGCATGAGACACTCTCTTTTGGCGAGCGATCATGCATGCGTTTGCGCAAACTGCTAGATCGCCGCGATGAGCACCGCCATCTGGATCCAGACCAGCTATCACGACGCCTTCAAGTGCGGCGGCTGGGCCTATGTCCGCAGCCATGACAAGGCCGCGTCCGGCCAGGCCGGCGGCGAGCGCTACACCAGCCCCGAGCGCATGGCTCTGGCCGCGCTGCTGGCGGCGCTGAAGGACCTGCCGAAGGGCGCGGTTTCCATCCAGATCGACAACGCCGCGGTCGCACGCACCGCCGCGCTGATCGCCGCCGGCCGACCGCCGGAGGGCGATAAGGCCCCGACCGAGAACCTCGACCTCTGGGCCGCGCTGACCGCCGCCCTGGCCGGCCGCCAGCCCGCGTTCGCCATCGCCGCGGCCAGCAAGGCCAGCCCTACCGGCTTCGCCGCCGCCTGGGCCGAACTCGCCCGTGACAAGGCCAACGCCCAGGGCGCCTTCGTCTCGGCCATTCCCAGGCCCAATCTCGCCAAGGTCGCGGGCCTGCCCCTATAGTCGCGCTCCACATTCGCGAGCCGCCCGTGAGCCTGCCGCACATCATCGACTTGCTGGCCCCGCTGCGTCCGGCGGCCGGTCCCTTCATCGTCGGCGTCACCGGGTCGGTGGCGGCCGGCAAGAGCACCTTCGCTCAAGCGCTGGCCGCCCAGCTCGCGTCCGACGGCGCGCGCATCGAGATCGCCTGCACCGACGGCTTCCTGCACCCCAACGCCGTGCTCGAAGCCCGCGGCCTGCTCGGCGCCAAGGGCGCACCCGACACCTACGACCATGCCGCCCTGCGCGCGGCGCTGAGCGCAATCCGCAGCGGTCCGGCGCAGTTCCCGGCCTATTCCCACATCGTCTACGACATCGATCCGGCCCTGACGCGGACCCTCGCGCCGCCCGACGTGCTGATCATCGAGGGGCTGACCCTGCGCCATCCCGACACCGGGCCGGCCGGCCTGCTCGACGCCCTGATCTATCTGGACGCCGCCGAAGCCGATCTCGAGCGCTGGTACGTCGCCCGCTTCCTCAAGCTCTGGGAGGCGGCCGAGCACGACGCCACCTCGTTCTACGCCCGCTTCCGGCATATGACCCGCGAGCAGACCGACGGACTGGCGCGCATGGTCTGGCGCGACGTGAACCTCAAGAACCTGCACGACCACATCATCCACGCCCGCGCCCGCGCCGACCTCGTGGTCGCCAAGGCGCCCGACCATTCCATTGCTTCGGTGAGCCGTCCTTGACCCAGGACCAGACGTTCGAACCACGCCCCGGCGTCAGCCCCAACGCCCTGATCCTGCTGGCCGCCTGGCTGGCCTCCGGCGCCTTCCTGGTCTACGCGCCGAGTGAGCTGGCCGCGCGGCTGGCGACTTTCGCCTTCGTGATCCTCGGCTGGATCCTGGCGGTCATGGCCCACGAGTTCGGCCACGCCTTCATCGCCCACAAGGCCGGCGACCACACCATCCGGGCCAAGGGCTATCTGTCGCTCGACCCGCTCAAGTACGTCGATGTCGGCGTTTCGATCGTCATCCCGATCCTGGCCGTGGTGCTCGGCGGCATCGGCTTTCCCGGCGGCGCGGTCTATCTGCGCGAGGACCTGATGCGTAATCGCTGGTGGCGGGCGCTGGCCTCGCTGGCCGGCCCGCTCGGCACACTGCTGGTGATGATCGTACTGGTGGCCGCGATCTGGGCGGTGGCGCTCTCGCCGCTGGCCACGCCCGGCACGCGGATGCTCTGCGACGCCCTGGCCTTCCTGGCCTTCCTGCAGGCGACCGCCTTCGTGCTCAATCTGCTGCCGATCCCCGGCCTCGACGGCTACGGCGTGATCCGCCCGTTCCTGCCGGACTCAATCCGCCAGGGCCTGCGCAAGTTCGAAGGCCTGGCCATGGTCGGGCTGTTCCTGCTGATCTTCCTGGTACCCGGCGCCTCGGCGATCATCTTCGCGCCCGCCCTGATGCTCACCGACGTCGCCGGCCTGCCCCGCGAATTGATCCAGGCCGGTTGGGACGCCTTCCGCTTCTGGCGCTCCTAAGCCGCTCGGTCCCCCGCCCCGGCCGTGATCGGCCCGGCGAAGGTGCTCAGGTGGCGTTTGCCTTGCCAAAGCTCAGCCCCGAAGGCGTGGCGGTTATGGGCCGCCTTTTCGAGCGCCTCCTCATCAGAGGCGCAGTCCCACTCCTCGACGTCAGCGAACTTGCCGGCGGAGTTCAGCACAAAGAGTCGATAGTCCATCGCGCGTCCTTCCATGCACGCGGAATCGAACCCCCTGGGCCAAGTTGGGGTTCCTTCAACTCTCGGCGCCTCCGGCGCCTCCCTCAACGTTTGCTTAACCCTGGCGACGTCCTGTATCCCTCGTTGGAACAGATGACGAACGCGCCGATTCCCATGCCCGCTCCCTTGCGTATCCTTGGCCTTGATCCCGGCCTGCGCCGCACCGGCTGGGGCGTGATCACGGTCGACGGCGCGCGCCTAGCTCATGTCGCCCATGGGGTGATCGCCCCCAAGGAATCGCTGCCGTTCTCCGAGCGGCTGCTGGTGCTGTTCGAAGCGATCAGCGAGGTCGTCGACGCCCATGCCCCGCACGAGGCTGCGGTCGAGGAGACCTTCATGAACAACAACGCCGCCTCGGCCCTGAAGCTCGGCCACGCCCGCGCCATGGCGATGATCGTGCCGGCCCGCGCCGGCCTGCCGGTCGCCGAGTACGCCGCCACCGTGGTCAAGAAATCCGTTGTCGGCACCGGCGCGGCCGAAAAGGATCAGGTCGGCTTCATGATCGCCCGCCTGCTGCCGACCGCCGGTAAGACCACCGCCGACGCCGCCGACGCCCTGGCCGTGGCCATCGCCCACGCCCACCATCGCAAGCTTCGCCGCATCGGAGCCGCCGCATGATCGGGCGCCTGCGCGGACTGGTCGCCGAGGTCGGCGAGGAAGAGGCCCTGATCGACGTGGCCGGGGTCGGCTATGTCGTGCGCTGCGGCTCGCGCACGCTCGGCCACCTGCCGGCGCTCGGCGAGGAGACCGTGCTGCACGTCGAGAGCATCTGGTCGGAATCCAACGGCATGAAGCTCTACGGCTTCCTCGGCCGCGACGAACGCCGCGCCTTCGTGACCATGCTGGCCATCCAGGGCGTTGGCCCCAAGGCCGCCCTGGCCGTGCTCGACGTGCTGGCGCCGCCGGACCTCGTCGCCGCCGTCGCTCGCGACGACAAGGCCGCGCTTGGCCGCGCCAACGGGGTCGGGCCCAAGCTCGCGGTACGGCTGATCACCGAGCTCAAGGGCAAGCAGCTCACCGAGGGCCCGGTCGCCGCCTTCCACGCCCAGATCCACGCCCCGGCCGCGCCGCCGCCGCCCAGCGCGGTGGGCGAGGCGGTCGCCGCCCTGCTCGGCCTCGGCGTCGCCGAAGTCAACGCCCGCCGCGTCGTCGAACAGGCCGCCCTGCGCCTGGGCGAAGACGCCGACATCCCCGCCCTGATCAAGGCCGGCCTTCAGGAGCTGGGCCGGTGACCCGCATCGTCTCGCCCGACGCCCAGCCGTTCGAGGGCGGCGTCGTTCACGACAAGGCCCTGCGTCCCCAGACCCTGGCCGAGTTCGTCGGTCAGGAGCAGGCCAAGGGCAACCTCAAGGTCTTCATCGAGGCCGCCAAGGCCCGCGAGGAGGCCCTTGACCACGTGCTGCTGTTCGGGCCTCCGGGCCTGGGCAAGACCACGCTCGCCCAGATCGTCGCCCGCGAGCTGGGCGTGAATTTCCGCGCCACCTCCGGCCCAGTGCTGGCCAAGGCCGGCGATCTCGCCGCGATCCTGACCAACCTCGAACCGCGCGACGTCCTGTTCATCGACGAGATCCATCGGCTGCCGACCAATGTCGAGGAGATCCTCTACCCGGCCATGGAGGACCACGTCCTTGACCTGGTGATCGGCGACGGGCCGTCGGCGCGTTCGATCCGCATCGACCTGGCGCCCTTCACCCTGGTCGCCGCCACCACCCGCGCCGGCCTGCTGGCGACGCCGCTGCGCGACAGGTTCGGGATCCCGCTGCGGCTGGAGTTCTATACTCACGCCGAGCTCTCCAAGGTGCTGGCGGGCGCCGCCGCCAAGATGAGCCTCTCACTCGCCCCCGATGGAGCCGGCGAGATCGCCGCCCGTTCGCGCGGCACGCCTCGCGTCGCCGGCCGGCTGCTGCGCCGGGTCCGCGATTTCGCCGCCGCCGACGGGGTCGAAGTGATCGACGGCAAGGCCGCTGCGCGGGCGCTGGCCCGGCTCGACGTCGACCAGGCCGGGCTCGACGCCCTCGACCGCCGCTACCTCCAGGCGATGATCGACAACTACGGGGGCGGTCCGGTCGGGGTCGAGACCATCGCCTACGCCATCGCCGAGGCCCGCGATGCGGTCGAAGACGTCATCGAGCCGTTCCTGATGCAGCAGGGCTTTATCCAGCGCACGCCGCGCGGCCGCATCGCCTGCGCCAAGGCCTATGCCCACCTCGGCCTGACGCCGCCGCCGCAACCGCCCGGCGCCGGCCAGCCGACCCTGTTCGACGAGTAGGCGGCTCACGCCAACGGCTGCAGCGCCACGTCCAGGAACCGGCGCAGCGTCGGGGTGGCGTCGTCGGCGCGCCAGACCAGGCCGCTCTCCAAATACGGGCCGTCCCCCGGCAAGCCCAGATAGCACACCCCCGTCCGCGCCAGGTGGCGCAGCGAGGCGGGGACCAGCGCCACCCCGATCCCGGCTGAGACCAAGCTGATGATGGTCTGCATCTGGATCGCCTCCTGCACGATCCGCGCGCCGCCGGTCAGCGACTTCAGCGTCTCGATCGCCAGGTCGTAGAAGGCCGGCGCCACGCGCCGCGGGAAGATCACGCCCGGCGCCCCGACCAGGGCGCCCGGCGCCAGCCGCCCGTCCGCATGCGCCAGCCTTCCCTCGTCGACCCAGCTCTGCGGCGCCGCCGCCACCAGCGGTTCGAGCAGCAGCCGGCGATAGCTGAGCCGGTCCGGCAGTCCGCCCGGCGGCGGGATGACGATCCCGGCGTGGCCGTGGCCTTCCAGCAGCGCAGCGATCTGCAAGTCGCTGGTCGCTTCGCTGAGCGCGATCTCGACCTCGGGATGCAGGGCCGAATAACGCCGCACCAGGGTCGGCAGGATGCTGTAGTCGGCGGTGCTGACGAACGACAGCTCCAGCCGTCCGGTCTGCCCGTCGCGCAGTTGACGGGCGATCTCCGGCAGTCCCTCCAGCTCCTCCAGCGCCGTCTTCACGTGCGCCAGCCATTGCTCGCCAAACGGGGTCAGCGCCACTTGCCGCTTGGTGCGCACGAACAGCGGCGCGCCGAGCTCGCGCTCCAGCGCGAGGATCGACTGGCTGAGCGGCGGCTGGGTCATGCCGAGCTGCTCCGCCGCGCGGCCGAAGTGCAGCGTCTCGGCCACCGCCCGGAAGTGCCGAAGCTGGCGCGTGTCCATCTGTAATATCTCGAACGACCTAATAGGCGCTGCTTAATATATTTCACCAACGAGACGCGATTGGCTACGGGTGAGGGCGCAATCTCCGTCAGGACCGATCCGATGCCGACCTATCGTTCACGCACGACCACCCACGGCCGCAACATGGCCGGCGCCCGCGGCCTCTGGCGCGCCACCGGCATGAAGGACTCAGACTTCGGCAAGCCGATCATCGCGGTGGTCAACTCGTTCACCCAGTTCGTGCCGGGCCACGTGCACCTGAAGGACCTCGGCCAGCTGGTCGCGCGCGAGATCGAGCGCGCCGGCGGCGTGGCCAAGGAATTCAACACCATCGCGGTCGACGACGGCATCGCCATGGGCCACGACGGCATGCTCTACAGCCTGCCCTCGCGCGAGCTGATCGCCGACAGCGTCGAGTACATGGTCAACGCCCACTGCGCCGACGCCATGGTCTGCATCTCGAACTGCGACAAGATCACCCCCGGCATGCTGATGGCCTCGCTGCGCATCAACATCCCGACGGTGTTCGTGTCCGGCGGTCCGATGGAAGCCGGCAAGGTGATCCTGAAGGGCAAGGAAGTCGCCCTCGACCTAGTCGACGCCATGGTCGCCGCGGCCGACGACAAGATCTCGGACGAGGAAGTCGCCGCCATCGAGCGCTCGGCCTGCCCGACCTGCGGCTCGTGCTCGGGGATGTTCACCGCCAACTCGATGAACTGCCTGACCGAGGCGCTCGGTCTGTCGCTGCCCGGCAACGGCTCGGTGCTGGCCACCCACGCCGACCGCGAGCGCCTGTTCCTCGAAGCCGGCCACCTGATCGTCGACATCACCCGCCGCTACTACGAGCAGGACGACGCCTCGGTGCTGCCGCGCTCGGTCGCCTCGTTCAAGGCGTTCGAGAACGCCATGAGCCTGGACATCGCCATGGGCGGCTCGACCAACACCGTGCTGCACCTGCTGGCCGCCGCCCACGAGGCCGGCGTCGATTTCACAATGACCGACATCGACCGCCTGTCGCGCAAGGTGCCCTGCCTCTCCAAGGTCGCGCCGGCCAAGGCCGACGTGCACATGGAGGACGTCCACCGCGCCGGCGGCATCATGGCCATCCTCGGCCAGCTCGAACGCGCCGGCCTGCTGCACACCGACCTGCCCACGGTCCACTCCAAGTCGATGGGCGAGGCGCTCGAGCGCTGGGACATCAGCCGCACCAACAGCGAGGCGGTGCAGACCTTCTTCCGCGCCGCGCCCGGCGGCGTGCCGACCCAGACGGCGTTCAGCCAGGACCGCCGCTGGAAGGAACTCGACCTCGACCGCCAGGGCGGCGTCATCCGCGAAGCCAAGCACGCCTTCTCGCAGGACGGCGGCCTGGCCGTGCTGTCGGGCAATCTCGCCGAGGACGGCTGCATCGTGAAGACCGCCGGGGTCGACGAGGAGATCCTGAAGTTCACCGGCACGGCCCGCGTCTTCGAGAGCCAGGACGAGTCGGTCAGCGCCATCCTGACCGGCAAGATCGTCGCCGGCGACGTCGTGGTGATCCGCTACGAAGGCCCCAAGGGCGGCCCGGGCATGCAGGAGATGCTCTACCCGACCAGCTACCTGAAATCGAAGGGCCTGGGCAAAGCCTGCGCCCTGATCACCGACGGCCGCTTCTCCGGCGGCACCTCAGGTCTGTCGATCGGCCACGTCTCGCCCGAAGCGGCCGAGGGCGGGCTCATCGGCCTGGTCGAGGACGGCGACCGCATCGTCATCGACATTCCCGGCCGGACCATCCAGCTCGACGTCTCGGACGCCGTGCTGGCGCAGCGCCGCGCGGCTATGCAGGCCAAGGGCGCTGCGGCCTGGAAGCCCGCCGAGCGCAAGCGCGTCGTCTCTCCGGCCCTGCGCGCCTATGCCGCCATGACCACCAACGCCGCCCGCGGCGCGGTCCGCGACGTCAGCCAGGTCGAGTAGCCTATTCCGGCGCGGCGCTGTTCAAGACAGCGCCGCGTCCCTAAACCTAAGGACTATGCAGACCCCGATCCCCACCGCCGGCGTCATCGACGGCCGCGAGCATGTCCTGCCCGTCCGCGTGTACTACGAGGACACCGACTTCACCGGGGTGGTCTATCACGCCAACTACGTCCGCTATTTCGAGCGCGGCCGGTCCGACTTCCTGCGCGTGGCGGGCGTTCATCACGCCGAATTGCTCGACCGTGACGATCCGGCCGCCTTCGCCATCGTGCGTATGGAACTGGACTTCAAGCGCGCAGCACGGATCGACGACGCCCTGGCCGTGCGCACCACCTACGACTCCGCCCGCGGCCCGCGGCTCTTCATCAGCCAAAGGATCACCCGCGGCGAGGAGCTGATCTGCGCCGCCCAGGTCGAGGCCGCCTGCATCGACCTGGCCGGCCGCCCTCGCAAACCGCCCGCCGGCATGCTCGAAACCCTGCGCCCGCTCTTCGCGTAAGGTTTTCGTAAAACCGCCTTCACCATTTCGGCGTTAGAGGTCGGTTAACCAGAAGGCATGGCCTTAAGTTCGCCACCGCGGGCGGCTTGAAGTCGTGCGCCTGCCATTCTTACGGAGCCCTACGAGCGCATGGACCCCGCTGCGATCACCGCCGACAGCTTCAGCTTCATCAATCTGTTCATTCGCGCCGATTGGGTCGTGAAGGCGGTCATGGTCGGATTGATCCTGGCCTCGCTGTGGTCCTGGACAGTGATCATCGACAAGTCCGTCCGCCTGACCAAACTCAACAAGCAGGCCAGCGACTTCGAGGACCAGGTCTCGTCGGGCCGCTCGCTCGAAGACATCGCCGCCGAACACGGCGAGCGCCCGACCCAGGCGCTGCCGCGCATGCTGCAGGGCGCGCTGAAGGAGTGGCGCGACGCCCGTTCCCGCGGCCTAGTTTCCGAGAGCCAGACCGCCTTCCTGATCCAGCGTATCGATCGCGCCCTCGACACCACCATCGCCCGCGAAAGCGCGCGCGTTGAGAACGGCCTTGGCTCGCTGGCCATCGTCGCCACCGCCTCGCCGTTCGTCGGCCTGTTCGGCACCGTCTGGGGGATCATGAAGGCCTTCCAGGCGATCGCCGTCGAGAAGTCGACCAACCTGGCCGTCGTCGCCCCCTCGATCGCCGAGGCGCTGTTCGCCACCGCCATCGGCCTGATCGCCGCGATCCCGGCCTACATCGCCTACAACAAGTTCTCGACCGACGCAGGCAAGTACGCCGGCCGGCTCGAAGGCTTCGCCGACGACCTCTCCACCGCCATCCAGCGCCGCCTGGCCGAGCGGGGCTAAGGGTCATGGCGCTTTCCTCCCACGACGCCTTCTCCGCCCCCGGCGGTTCGCGCCGCCGTCGCGGCCGCCGCTCGCGCGGGGCGCTGTCCGAGATCAACGTCACCCCGCTGGTCGACGTGATGCTCGTGCTGCTGATCATCTTCATGGTCTCCGCCCCGCTGCTGACCAGCGGCGTCGAGGTCGAGCTGCCGAAGACCGAGGCCGGCGCCATGGAGGACCCCAAGGAGCCGCTGACCGTCTCCATCCGCCAGGACGGCACGGTGTTCATCCAGGAAGACGCGGTGCCATTCTCCAGCCTGGCCCCGCGCCTGCGGGCCATGGCGGGCGACGACCAGGCCAAGCCGATCTACGTGCGCGCCGACGGGCGCGCCTCCTACCAAATCGTCGCCCAGGTGATGGCCGCGCTGTCGACCTCCGGCTTCACCAGCATCAACCTCATCACTGACACCGGCGGACCGTCTTCGGGCGGCGAGCCGCGCTGAGGCGCCGATGGCCCGGGAACGGTCCGAATTCTCCGGCGCGATGCTCGCATCGACCCTGCTGCACGCAGGGGTGATTGCGGCCGCCCTGATCTCCTGGCCGTGGGCCCGGCAGCTGCCGCTCGGCTCGGCGGTGCCGATCAATATCGTCGCCAATGCGCCGGTGACCGATCTCGCCCCCGCCGAGCAGGGGCCAGAAGAGCTGCCCGCCCAGACCGAGGAGCCTATCCCCGAGGCCCCCGCCCCGCCGGCCGCGCCCGCGCCGACGCCCAAGCCGGTCCCGACGCCGCCCAAACCCGCGCCGACGCCGGCCCCGGCGCCTAAACCGACCCCCGCGCCGACGCCAAAGCCTGCGCCGGCCCCGACGCCCAAGCCGGCCCCGGCCAAGCCCGCCGCGCCCGCCAAACCGGCGCCCAAGGCCGAGAAGGGCCTCGACCTCGACGCCCTGGCCGCCAGCCTACCGGGCGCCCAGCGCTCGTCCGCCGCCAAGGGCCCCGCCCGCCAGGCCACTGCGCCCGAGGCGCGCCCCGACCTCGGATCGGGCCAGGCGGCCGCGGCGATCGCCGGCATGAGCGACGAGATCCAGAAGCGCTGGAACCCCAACTGCAACGTCGAGGGCGGCCGCAACGTACGGCTGAAGGTGTCGCTGACCCTCGGCGGCGGCGGCCAGGTCGGCCAGGTCAGTGCGAACGGCGCTGAAAACTCCCCCGACCCGGTGGTCAGGGCTGCGGCCGAACGGGCGATCCGAGCGGTCTATGCAGCCGCGCCGTTCACCCGGCTGCCCCGCTCGCTCTACGGTCAGCGCTTCGACCTGAACTTCAAGACCAGTGAGGCCTGTTCGTGAACAAGGAGAACCGCCCTATGCGCCTGAGGACCCTGGCCCTGGCGCTCGTCGCCGCGCTCCTTTCATCGGCGGCGATCACCGCGCCGGCCCGCGCCCAGATCGAGGTCGACATCAACCGCGGCGACGTCAAGCCGCTGCCCGTCGCCATCCCGGCCTTCGGCGGCCAGCAGGGCGCCGAGATCGCCCAGGTCATCACTGGCAACCTGGAGCGCTCGGGCCTATTCGCGCCGATCCCACCGGCCGCGCACATCGAGAAGACCCTCGACGTCAACGTCCAGCCGCGCTTCCCCGACTGGAAGGTGCTCAATGCCCAGGCGCTGGTAAACGGCCAGGTCACGGTCGAGGGCGGCCGCCTGACCGTCAACTTCCGCCTCTGGGACGTCTATTCCGAACAGCAGTTGCTGGGCCTGCAGTTCACCTCGACGCCCGACAACTGGCGGCGCGTGGCGCACAAGATTTCCGACGCGGTCTATGAGCGGCTGACCGGCGAGAAGGGCTACTTCGACACCCGCGTGGTGTTCGTGTCCGAGAGCGGCGATCGCCTGAACCGCCGCAAGCAGCTGGCGATCATGGACCAGGACGGTGCCAACCCATCGTACCTGACCGACGGCTCCTACATCGTCATGACCCCGCGCTTCTCCTCGACCAGCCAGGAGATCACCTATATGGCCCTGCGGCCGGAGGGCTCGTCGATCTACCTGTTCAACCTTGAGAGCGGCCGTCGCGAGACGCTCGGCAACTTCCCAGGCATGGTCTTCGCTCCGCGCTTCTCGCCCGACGGCAGCCGTGTGGCCTTCTCGGTCGAGCGGGCCGGCAACACCGACATCTACGTGATGGATCTGCGCAGCCGCGCGAGCAACCGCCTGACGTCCGACCCGTCGATCGAGACCTCGCCGTCGTTCTCGCCGGACGGCGCGCGCATCGCCTACAACTCCGACCGCGGCGGCAGCGCCCAGCTCTACGTCATGGACGCCAACGGCGGCGGCGCGCGCCGCATCTCCTTCGGATCTGGACGCTACACCACCCCGGTCTGGAGCCCGACCGGCGAGTACATCGCCTTCACCAAGCAGGAGGGTGGCCAGTTCCACATCGGCATCATGAAGCCCGATGGCTCCGAGGAACGCATCCTGACCAGCAGCTATCTGGACGAGGGCCCGACCTGGGCCCCCAACGGCCGGGTGCTAATGTTCAGCCGCGAAACGCCCGGCGGCGCTCCGCGGCTGTGGACCGTCGACGTCACCGGCCGGATCGAGCGCGCCGCGCCCTATCCGGGCTCCGGATCCGACCCGGCCTGGTCGCCGCTGCTGAATTAACCAGTCTTTTCAGGTGCAATTTTCCCCTCAGACGGTCTTTTGAAATGTCCGGCCACGGCAAAGCCGGGTAGAACAAGGAACTGGCTGTGGGGACCGCCGTCGTCGTAACTTATTAATTGGAGAAGCAAACGTGCAACGCTTCAGTATCAAGCACGCCCTTCGACTGGGCCTGGTCGCAGCCGCCGCCCTTTCGGTCACGGCCTGCGCCTCTCGCCCGAAGCCGGCCCCCGCGCCGGAACCGACGCCCGCGCCGGCCCCTGCGCCCGCCCCGGAACCGGCCCCCGCGCCGCCGCCGCTCACCTCGTCGGTGATCCCGGGTTCGATGCAGGACTTCACGGTCAACGTCGGCGACCGCGTCTATTTCGATCTCGACAGCTACAGCGTCCGCGCCGACGCCGGCCCGCTGCTCGATGCGCAAGCCGCCTGGCTGGTGCGTTATCCGAACGTCCAGATCCGCATCGAAGGCAACGCCGACGAACGCGGCACCCGTGAGTACAACCTCGCCCTCGGTTCGCGCCGCGCCAATTCGGTGCGCGAGTACCTGGTCCAGCGCGGCGTGCAGCCGTCGCGGATCTCGACGGTGTCCTACGGCAAGGAAAGGCCGATCGATGGCGGCGCCAACGATGAAGCCTACCAGCGCAACCGGAACGCCCACACGGCGATCACCTCCGGAGCTCAGTAAGCGACGTTGCTGAAGTATTGCGGGAGGGGGCCTTCAGGTCCCCTCTTTGCATTTGCGCTCTACTTTACGTTCCCGACCGAACAGCCCCATTTTGGCCGCTCGTTCCTGCAGATGATGCCGATATGAAGCTTGCCCGCCTCGCCCTGCCGCTCGCCCTCGCCCTGATCGCCTCGACTGCGGTGGCCCAGGTGCCGATGGACCCGCTCGACGCTCGCGACGCGCGACGCCTGGACCGCATGGAACAGGTGATGCGTGAACTGCGCGCCATCGTCTTCCAGGGCCGCGACTCCGGCAAGCCGGTCGTCGTGCAGCCGGCCGAGACCGACTACCAGCTCCAGGAGGTCAGCCGCCGGCTGGCCGACATGGAACAGACCATGACCCGGATGACCGGCGACCTGGAAAACGCCAATCGCCAGGCCGAGCTCGCCAAGCGCGAGGCCGACGCACTACGCGGCGAGAACCGATCGCTGTCCGACCGCATCGCCAACCTTGAAAGCGGGGCCCTGGCCGCGACCGGAACTGGGCCAGCCGCTGACGGCGGCCTGGCCGGCGGCCCCGCCCCGGCCACGGCCGGCCTGTCGGCCAACGAAGCTTTCAGCCAGTCGCGCCAGGCGATGCTGGCTGGTGACTACGCCGTCGCCGAGGCCGGCTTCCGCGACTACCTCTCGGCCTATAGCGACAACGCCAAGGCGCCGGAGGCCCGCTACTGGCTGGGCAAGACCCTGACCGCCCGCGGCGCCCACGCCGACGCCGCCGGATCCTACATCGCCGCCATCCGCGGCTGGCCCGCCACCACCTGGGCGCCCGATGCGGTGCTGGAGCTCTCGCGCTCGCTGATCGCGCTCAAGAAGCCGGCCGACGCCTGCCAGACCCTGGCCGAACTGGCCAAACGCTATCCGAAAGCCTCGACCACCGTGCAGACCCGCGCGGCCCAGGCTCGCACCCAGGCCAAGTGCTCGGCCTGAGCCTGAGCGACGGCGTCCGCGCCGTCCTCGACCGCCGGCTCGCCGCCGGCTCGGGCGCGCCGATCGCCGTCGCGCTTTCCGGTGGAGGCGATTCCCGCGCGCTGGCGCTGCTCGCCGCCGACTGGGCCCAGGCCCACGGCCGGCAGCTGGCGATTCTGACCGTCGACCACGGGCTCAGCCCCGACAGTGCAGCGTGGAGCGGCGCTTGCGCGGCGCTCGCCCTGCGGCTGGGCGCTGCTTTTCACCCCCTGGCCTGGACCGGCGAGAAGCCTGCCCACGGCCTGCCCGCCGCCGCCCGCGCCGCCCGCCACCGACTGCTGGCCGACGCCGCCCGGCGGATTGGCGCTCGCGTCGTCCTGCTCGGTCATACCGCCAGCGACCTGGCCGAGGCCGCCGCCATGCGCGCGGCGGGCTCGACCACCCCCTCGCCGCGCGAATGGGCCCCCTCGCCCGCCTGGCCGGAAGGGCGTGGGGTGTTCCTGCTGCGACCGATGCTGACCGCCAGCCGCGCGCAAATCCGCGACTGGTTGGCCGCCCAGGGCGAGACCTGGATCGACGATCCGGCCAATGACGATCTGCGCTTCGCCCGCGCCCGGGCTCGCCTCGCCGGCCCCGACGCGGCCGAGCCGCTGGCGCCGCTGGGGCCGGAGCTGGCCGCTCTGGCCGCCGCCGCCCAGGTCGACGCCGCCGGCGTCGTGGCGTTGCCGCGCGCCGGCCTGCCGCCGCGCTTGGTCGCTGCGGCCGCCCTCTGCGCGGCCGGAACCAACCGCCCGCCACGCGCCGACCGGCTGGCGCGGGTCATGGAACATCTGGCGCTCGACGAGCCGTTCATCGCCACCCTGTCGGGCGCACGGATCCAGGCCAAGGCCGGGCGCGCCCTGTTCATGCGCGAGCCGGGCGAACTGCTGCGCACCGGCCTCGCCGACCAGATGATGGCCCCTGGAGAGCAGGTGGTGTGGGACGGCCGCTTCGAGATCGCCGCCGAGCGGGTGGCCGTAATCGCCCCGCTGGCCGGCCACGCCGCCCAGCTGCCGCGCGACCAGCGCGCGGCCCTGCGGGAGATCCCCGCCCGCGCCCGGGCCGCCCTCCCGGTGGTGCTCGACGGCGACGAGGCCTCCTGTCCGTTGCTCGCGCAGACGCCAGGCCTCGCCATTCGCAACCTGGTGCACGAGCGGTTGCTCGCCGCCAGCGGCGCGGTGGAACGCGAGCCCTAGCGCGCAGCGCTCCGCAGCACGTGCTCGATGCCCTTGAGGATCGGGTCGGCGAAGGCCTTGCCGAGCAGATTGGCGTGGTTGGCGCCCTTCACATGCTCGACATAGCCGTGCTCGGACAGCTCGGCCGGTGCGACCTGCAGCGCCTTCAGCCGGGTCGCCGCATCGCCGGCCGTCACCACCGCCACCGGCAGCTCCGGGGCGAAGCGGCCCGCCTCGCGGCCCTGGCCGGAGGTTCGCGGCCAGTTCAGCACCTCTTCGGCCGCCCAACGGGCGTGGCTGGCCGAGCCGTAGACCCGACGCTTTTCCTTTCGCGCCTCGCCCTCCAGCCCGATCAGGTCGCCGATCACCAGCGACACCGGCCGCATGAAGCCCGCGTCCGACCAGGCGCCGACCAGCTTCATCGCGCCGCGATAGGCGTGGATCCCCAGGGCCGTGCGGCGCTCGTCAAGCATCTCCGGCGTCACCGCGTCGACCAGCACCACGCCCAGCACCCGCTCGCGGTTGCGCGGCACGAACACCCGCGCCATCAGCCCGGCCATCGAGTGGCCGGTGTAGACGATCGGCCCATTCTCCCCCAGCCGCGCCAGCAGCGCCTCCAGGTCGGCGGCGATCGCCCGACCGTCGCGCGGCTCGGGGCTCGGATCCGAATAGCCCAGGCCCGCCCGGTCATAGGCCAGACTGCGTAGGCCACGGGCGGCGAGACGCTCCTGCACCACCGCCCAGTCGGCGGCGCAGCCGAACGAGCCGCACTCCAGGACGATCAGGGGACGCTCGCTCTGCGGTCCGGTCGAGGTGGCCCGGATCCGCCGCCCGCCGATGTCCACCATCTGGCCTCGGGAGGGGTGAAAACGCTGGGCCGTCATCTGCATATCTTGAGCATCACCCCAATCTAGTCGAGGTTGCCGGCGAAACTAGGAGTCGGTGGGAATGTTGCGGACGATCTTGCGAACGGCCCTGGGCGTGGTGCTGGGCCTGCTCGTCGGCCTGCTGATCATCCTGGCGGTCGAAGGCGTCGGCCACACGATCTTCCCGCCGCCGCCGGGCGTTAACCTGACCGACCCGGCCCAGCTCGCCACCGTCATGGCCAAGATCCCGACCCCGGCCAAGTTCGGCGTGCTGCTGGCCTGGTTCCTCGGCACGCTGGGCGGGGCCGCGGTCGGCAATCTGATCGCCGGCCGCCGCCCCTGGGCCGGGCGCATCGTCACGCTGCTCGTCCTGGCGCTGTCGATCTTCAACATGTCCGACATTCCGCACCCGGCCTGGATGGCGGTCAGCGCCGTCGTCCTGATCCTGTTCGGCGGCTTCGTGGCCGACCGCGCCTTCGGCCAGCCGCGACCGCGCTAGCTGGCGACGTCCAGGCGCGCCATCACCCGCTCGCCGCCGGCGGCCTTGCGATGCTTGCGCCCGCCCGAGGCCTGCGCCACCCGCACCTTCTTCGGATAGTAGGCCGCCGTCTGCATCGGCAGCTGCTCTGCAGTGGCGAACTCGCGGCCCATGAAGGCCGTGGGATTGAGCGGCGTGTCGCCGCGACGCATCTCGAAGTGCAGGTGCGGTCCGGTCGAGATCCCGCTCGAACCGATGCGGCCGATCACGGTCCCGCCGGTCACAGTCGCGCCAGCCTTGGCCCCGCGCTCGATCCGCCCCAGGTGGGCGTAGAAGCTGGTCAGCCCGCCGTCGTGCTTGACCTCGACGAAGCGGCCGTAGGACGGGCTGGTCCCGGCCCGCACGATCACCCCGTCCTCGACGGCGGTCACCGGCGTCCCCGACGGCGCGGCGATGTCGACCCCGCGATGCAGCCGCCCATGGCTCTCCCACGGCATGCGGCGCAGGCCGAACGGCGAGTTGACGCTATGTCCGGCGACCGGCTCGCCGAACGCGAAGTCCGGCTCGGGCGGCGGCGGCGCGGGCGGGACTTCGGCGACCACCTTGGCGTAGACCGGGGCCGGCTCGGGCGCGCGCGGCGCGATCGCCGTGGTCGCAAAGGCGGCGGTGACGACGCTCAGGGTCAAGGCGACCGCGAGCAGGCCTTCGACCCAAAAGTGACGCATGCCGGCGTGCGCGGCCAAAGTCATCGAATTCAAGAACCGACCTCTTCCAGTACAGTCGAGCTATACAAGCGACCACTAGAGGTTATGTGGTCTAGCCGCGACGACGCCCCGCTCTGCGGGGAAGCTGATTGACCGCTCTTGTATCCCAAAACCCGCCACATAGGCGCACTTCATGTGACACACATTGTCGCGCCACGGAACCTTGTGCGGACTTCTTCCGCACGCATAGGCGTTGCTAAGAAATATACTCAGCTTGACTGTTTCGCCACCTGGCAGCCAACGAAAAGGGCGCGCCCAGCCCTGGACGCGCCCCCTCCGCAGTGACCTGTGATGCTCGACGATCAGAGGCCCTTGAGGATCCCCTCGACCATCTTCTTGGCGTCCCCGAACAGCATCATCGTGTTGTCACGGAAGAAGAGTTCGTTCTCGACCCCGGCGTAGCCCGAGGACATGCCGCGCTTCACGAAGAGGACGGTCCGCGCCTTTTCGACGTCCAGGATCGGCATGCCGTAGATCGCCGAGGTCGGATCGGTCTTCGCCGCCGGATTGGTGACGTCGTTGGCCCCGATCACGAACGCCACGTCGGCGGTCGGGAACTCGGCGTTGATATCCTCCAGTTCGAAGACCTCGTCGTAAGGCACGTTGGCTTCGGCCAGCAGGACGTTCATGTGGCCCGGCATCCGCCCGGCGACCGGGTGGATGGCGTACTTCACGTCGACGCCCTCTTCCTTCAGCTTGTCGGCCATTTCGCGCAGGGCGTGCTGCGCCTGGCTGACCGCCATGCCGTAGCCCGGGACGATGATCACCTTGCTGGCGTTCTTCATGATGAAGGCGGCGTCGTCGGCGGAGCCTTGCTTGACCGGACGGGTCTCGACCTTGCCGCCGGCGCCAGCCGCGGCGCTGTCGTCGGCGCCAAAGCCGCCGAGGATCACCGAGATGAAGCTGCGGTTCATCCCCTTGCACATGATGTAGCTGAGGATCGCGCCGGACGAACCAACCAGCGCGCCGGTGATGATCAGGGTGACGTTCTCGAGCGTGAAGCCCAGCGCCGCCGCCGCCCAGCCGGAATAGCTGTTCAGCATGGACACCACGACCGGCATGTCCGCGCCGCCGATCGGGATGATCAGGGTGACGCCGATCAGCAGCGCCAGGGCGAAGATGGCCCAGAACGCCCAGATCGCCTGGCCGCCGCTCATCACCAGCACCACCACCAAGCCGACGATGGCCAGGGCGATGAGGATGTTCAGCAGGTGGCGGGCCGGCAGCAGGATCGGCGCGCCCGACATGTTGCCGTTCAGCTTGGCGAACGCGATCACCGAACCGGTGAAGGTGATGGCGCCGATGGCCAGGCCCAGCGACAGCTCGATCAGCGAGGTCGTGTGCACCAGGCCGTCCGGCGTGGCGATGCCATAGGCCTGCGGCGTGTGGATGGCGGCGACCGCCACCAGACAGGCGGCCATGCCGACCAGGCTGTGGAAGGCGGCGACCAGCTGCGGCATCGAGGTCATCGCGACCTTGCGGGCGATGACCGCCCCGACCGCGCCGCCGATGGCGATGCCGCCCAGGATCAGGCCCAGGGTCAACGGGTCGAGCTTGCCCTGGCTGAACAGCGTCAGCAGCGCCGTGCCGACCGCGATGGCCATGCCGATCATGCCGTTGCGGTTGCCCGCCTGGCTGGTGGTCGGCGACGAGAGGCCCCGCAGGGCCAGGATGAATAGGACGCCCGAGACGATGTAGGCGATGGCGGCGAGATTAGCGTTCATGTTCCCCCCGCTCCCCTTACTTTTGCTTTTTCTTGTACATGGCCAGCATGCGCTGGGTGACGAGGAACCCGCCGAAGATGTTGACCGCCGCGAAGGCTGCGGCGACGGCGCCGGCTCCCTTGGAGATCAGCACGTTCTGGGTCAACTCGCCGTCCGTTCCGCTCGCCGCGGCGGCCAGCAGCGCGCCGACGATGATCACGGACGAGATGGCGTTGGTCACCGCCATCAGCGGGGTATGCAGCGCGGGCGTCACGCTCCAGACGACGTAGTAGCCCACGAAGATCGCCAGGACGAAGATCGCCAGGCGGAAGACTGTTGGATCGACGGCTTCCATCGGTGCGGCTCCGGTCAGGCGGTCAGGTTGGGATGGACGATCGCGCCGCCCTGGGTGACGAGCGCGGCCTTCAGGATCTCGTCTTCGAAGTCGGGGGCGAACTTGCCCTCCTTGTCGAGGAACAGCCCGGAGAAGGCGAACAGGTTGCGGGCGTAGAGCGCGCTGGCGTCGGCGGCGATGCGGCCCGGCAGGTTCGACTTGCCGAGGATCTTCGCGCCGTTGGCGGTCACCGCGACCTCGTCCAGCTTTGCCCCCTCGACGTTGCCGCCTTGCTCTATGGCCAGGTCGACCAGCACCGAGCCCGGCTTCATCGACGCGACCTGCGCGGCGCTGACAAGCTTGGGGGCCGGCCGGCCGGGGATCAGCGCCGTGGTGATGACGATGTCCTGCTTGGCGATGTGGCTGGAGACCAGCTCCGCCTGCTTGGCCTGGTACTCGGCGCTCATTTCCTTGGCGTAGCCGCCAGCGGTCTGGGCGTTCTTGAACTCTTCGTCCTCGACGGCCAGGAACTTGGCGCCCAGGCTCTCGACCTGCTCCTTGGTGGCTGGGCGCACGTCGGTGGCGGTGACCACCGCGCCCAGGCGGCGCGCCGTGGCGATCGCCTGCAAGCCCGCGACGCCGACCCCCATCACGAACACCTTGGCGGCGGCGACCGTGCCGGCCGCGGTCATCATCATCGGCAGCGCCTTGCCGTAGGCCTCAGCGCCTTCGATCACGGCGCGATAGCCGGCGAGGTTGGCCTGCGAGGACAGCACGTCCATGACCTGAGCGCGGGTGATCCGCGGCACGAACTCCATGGCGAAGGCGGTCGCGCCCTTGGCGGCCAGCGCCTTCAGCGCGTCCTTCTCAACGTACGGATTGAGAGTCGCGACGACGACGGCGCCGCTCTTCAGCGCCGCGATCTCCTCGTCCACCGGCGCGCGCACCTTGAACAGGATGTCGGCCTTGCCGATAGCGTCCTTGGCGGTCTTGGCCAGGGTCGCGCCGGCCGCCTCATAGTCGGCGTCGACATAGCTGGCGGTGGTTCCCGCCCCGGCTTCCACGGTCACCGCAAAGCCGGCGGCTATGAGTTTCTTGACGGTCTCTGGGGTCGCGGCCACGCGCGTCTCCCCCGCGCGGCGTTCCTTGGTGACGGCGATCGTCGTCATGCGCCCCTTATCCCCCTACTCGTTCCCTACCTGACGGCGACCATAGAGGCCGCCGCCAGCCGTTGTCCAGCGACCGCAGCGCAACATTCAAACAAATGTTTGACGATCAACCCCTTTGGCGCTCAGGGTTTGTCGATGGCCCGTCGCCCCTGGTCGAACGCCAGTCCACGCCGGTCGAAGCGCGGCTGACCGCGCCCCTCATCCGCGTCACCGGTTCGCCGCTCAATCCAGAAAAAGTCGGTGACCTGTGAAAAGAACTGCACTTGTCCTGTCCGCCGCGCTCTCGCTCGCGGCTATCCTCGCCCCACCCGCCCTGGCCGACGGCGCCATCCGCCACGGCGACGACACCCTGACCTGCGAGGCGCTTTCCGCCGAAGCCGGCAAGCTGGAGGACGCCGAGGTCCGCCGGGCCCAGCGGGCCGAAACCGGCCGCAAATTCATGGGCTTCGCAGGCTCGGCGCTAGCCTCCGCCGGCCCCGGCATGATCGCCCGCGCCGATGCCGGAGAGGGGACCATTCTTGCCCAGCAGATGATGCGGTCCGTCGGCTCACAGGCCTCGGCCACCGCCGCCCAGGGCGCCGCCCCGCCCCCAGCCGGGCCGCAGGCGCGCCGCCTCGAACGTGTCAGGACCCTGATGACCGAGAAGAGCTGCTGACCATGCGCTTGCCCCTCATAATCCTCGCCACGCTCGCCGCGGCCAGTCCGGCGTTCGCCGAGCAGAGCCCAGCCTCGGCCGCCGCCAAAGGCCGCATCACTCCGCTCAGCGTCCAGGTGATCGGCTCCCTGCCGCCGGCCGAGGCGAAAGCCTTCACCGCCAAGGCTGGGACGATCATCGACAAGGTGCTGGCCACGCCGGCCCTGCACCAGCCGCGCGGCTTCTCGATCACCCGCTCCCTGACCATCGACAGCCCGCCCAGCGACCAGCCGCAAGGCCAGCCGTTCCTTGGCCGCGCGACCATGATCCCCCAGATGATCGACCTGGAGGCCGGCGCCAAACCCGACGCCGCCGGCGCCTATATGGGCCGCCTGGAGGGCCCGCCCCTCCAGATCCGGTTCAACAACCTGGCGGCGCTCTACCCCAACGACAACGGCGAGCGCCTCGACCAGCCGCGCGACCTGCCGCTGACGATGACCCCAATCGGGGGCTTCCCCGTCTTCCAGGTCGGCATCCGCCAGGTGATCCTGATCACCAAGCCGGGCCGCCAGCCCTACCGGCCGATGACCAAGGGCGAGTACCTCGACTGGCTGGCCAAGGAGATCCCGAGCGACGTGCGCCTGACGCCGACCCGGGCGGCGTTGACCGGGCAGCAGCTCGCCGCGCCGGCCTGCGCCAGCTCGCGTCTGCGCGAGCTGTTCGGCGACTGCGCCGCAGGCGCGGCCCAGCTCGTCCGCCTCAACCCGGACTACTTCGACAAGGGCGCGCGAAAGGGCGCGATCCAGCTGGTGGCGATCTCCACGCCGATCCCCGGCGGCCACGGCCACAAGATCCTGGAGCCCAAGCTCAAGGCCGCCGCCTCCGAGCTCGACCTGGCCTCGATCCAGGCGCTGCTGGACTAGAACGCAAAAAGGCGGGCGCCGTCGCCGGCGCCCGCCCTTCGAATGCTTGGAACGCGATCGCCCTTAGTGGGCGTCGTCGCCGCCGTGCTCGCGCAGCACGAAGTAGCCGCCGACCGCCATGATCACGCCAACCGCCAGGCTGCCGAGGAAGCTCGTCGGGGTGCAGAACGCCAGCACCAGGAAGACCAGCAGGGCGGCGAGCGCCAGCGAGCCCCACTTCGTCAGCATGACGAACAGGTGGTAGGTCGAGGTCTGCTCGTGGATGTCCATGTCGCCGCGGTGGTATTCGGAAGCCATGGCGGAGCCGTCTCTCTCTTCGAAAATTCTGTTGCCGCCGGACCTACACGAACCGCAGGCCGGCCTCAAGGGTTCCTGGCGCCGCTTGTCTTAAGCCGGCCACACGGCCAGCAGCGAACGCAGCGCCGCCACCAGGGCCAGCGGCTGGTCGACCATGACGTGGTGGGCGGAGTCAGGGATCGCGATCTCCAGGATGTCGTCGGGCAGCGGCGTCGTCTGACCCTCGGTCCGGCGGGTGATGATCACCGAGCGGTCGCCGAAGATGTGCGCCAGCGGCACATCGACCTTGGGCTTTCCGCCGACCATCATCTGGTTCATCGCCGTGCGGTCGAGCTTGTTCCACATGTTGGGGTCGAACCGCCAGGTCCAGCCCTCGCCCGAGCCGTCCTCCATCGGCGCGCGCTTCAGCGAGCGGCGGGCGATGAAGTCGGCGATGAAGAGGTTGCCAGCCACCTGCGGCGGCATGAAGCGGAAGCGGGCCAGCGCCGCCTCGATGGTCGGATAGACCTTCTGGGCGCGGTCTGGGGTCGGGATATTGGCGACCCGCTTGGCCTGCTCCTCCAGCATGCGCTTGCCTTCGGGGCTGTCCGGCGGCGGGCCGCCGAAGCCGACGTCGACCATGATAGCCGCCTTCATCCGCTCGGGATGCGCCGCAGCGGCGAAGAACACCTGCGACCCGCCGAACGAGTGGCCGATGTAGATCGGCTTGCCGGCCGCATAGAGCCCGGCCGCCTGGGCGCAGGCCTCGGCGTCCTCGGCGAAATCCTGGAAGGCGTAGGTCTCGCGCCAGTCCGAGGCGCCCATGCCGGCCAGCGACATCGAGGCGACCCGGTAGTTCTCGGCCAGATAGGGCGCGATGAAGCTCCACCAGTCAGCGTGGGCCGAATTGCCGTGCACCAGCAGCAGACCCGGCTTGCCGACCTCGCCCCAGGTCAGCAGTTCGATCTGCGTGCCCTTCGAGGTCACGAAGCTGCGCTCCGGCTCCTGGGCGATGGCGTCGAGGAACCAGGCCGGCGCATCGGGCTCGCGGCCGCGGAACGGCAGCAGCGGCGCCTGGACCTCGGGCGGCAAGCCGCCCGGGCTCGGGACCGGGCGGTCGTCGTCGTAATAGCCGACCGGCGCGCCTTCCTTGATCGCAGGATCCATGGCCATGGCTTACGCGCCCCTCTTTTCCCGCTCGCCCGGCTTGCGCTGGATGGAGCGGATACCCTTGTAGACGCCGGTGCCGGTCATCAGCGTGCGCTCGGCGCACCAGATCCGGCCGCGGACGGTGAACACGTCGTCCTGCTCGGCGATGATCTCGCTGGAGCCCTCGATCCACTCGCCCATGTGGGCGCCGGAGAGGAAGTCGGTCGTCAGGCGCACCGTCACCCAGCCGATCTCGCGCTGGTTGGAGATCACCCGCCCCCAGGCCATGTCGGCGAAGCTCATCAGCATGCCGCCGTGACAGTTGCCCATGCCGTTGGCGTGGTGCTCCTCGACCCGGAACGCCATGATCTCGTCGTTCGTGACGGGGTCGCGCTTGGAATAGAACGGGCCGACCGTGCGGCCAAAGCCGCGCTGCCAGAGGTTGATGACAAAGCCGTCGGGAACGACGGCGGCCTGCACTTCGGTCAGATCGTCGGACATCGTGCGTTGCTGATGAACGGGCGTTTGAAAAATGGCAAGCGCCGAAACACCCCAGCGGCCCGCACATTCCTTGGCGCCATGGTCGCGCTTCGTGCGTTGTGGCTTGGCCGATACGCCCTGAGGTGGTCGGACCAACATCGGAGGAACGCATGCGTATCGCACTCAGCCTGGCTCTGGTCGCCGTCCTGGCCGCCGCCTGTTCCAAGAAAGAGGAAGCCGCCAAGGCGCCCGAGGTCGCGGCCCCGGCCGCGCCCGTCGCCCCGGCCGGGCCCGCCGTCGCCGCCGCCGACCTGGAAGGTCCCAAGCCCGGCAAGTGGAAGATGACCACCACCCTGTCGGCCGCGCCCAAGCCGATCACCGCCGAGACCTGCGTCGCCAAGACCAGCTTCAAGGACATGGACGCGGCCAAGCAGAAGGCCGGCATGACCTGCTCCGAGCAATCCTACCGCCGCGAAGGCGCTGACATCGTCGGCCACAGCGTCTGCACGATCCAGGGCGGCATGAAGGTGATCACCGACAGCCGCATCTCGGGCGACTTCACCAGCCGCTACACGGTCGAAGCCAAGACCGTCATGGACCCGGCCCCGACCCCGGCCATGAAGGAAACCACCATGAAGATCACCGCCGAGCGCATCGGCGACTGCTGAGTCCCGCCTCGCCGATCGTCATCGCCGGGACAAGCCTGGCGATGACGATCAAGGCGGGGGAAAAACCAACCCCTTCTGACCCCGATTGGTCGCAAAGCTGTCCGCTCAGCCTTCCCCACGGCGCAGGTTCCGGCCTATCGTTCCGGCCAGTTCGCAGGGGAAGTTTTCCGACGATGAGAGTTCTGACGACGGCGGTCGCGGTGTGCGCGGCCGCGGCCCTCAGCGGTTGCGCCAGCACGGCGGCGACCACCAGCAAGCCAGCCGCCGGCGACAGCGCCAAGGCCAAGCCGCTGCCTAAGGGGCTCGACTCCGGGCGCGGCGAAGACGCCTACGCCTCGACCTACCGCCCGCTGCCCAGCCGTCCCACCGCGCTGGTCGACGCGACCATCTTCACCGGGACCGGAGAGAAGATCGAGCGCGGCGTGGTTCTGATCCGCGACGGCAAGATCGAAGCGGTCGGCGCACAGATCGTGCCCCCGGCCAGCTACGACATGGTCGACGCGGACGGCAAGTACGTCACCCCCGGCTTGATCGACGCGCACTCGCACCTTGGCGTCTATCCGTCGCCGGCCGTGCCCGCCCACTCCGACGGCAACGAACTGACCGACCCCAACACCGCCGGCGTCTGGGCCGAGCACTCGGTCTGGCCGCAGGATCCCGGCTTCAACCTGGCCCGCGCCGGCGGCGTCACCACACTGTTGGTGCTGCCCGGCTCCGGCAACCTGATCGGCGGCCGCTCGGTCACCCTGCGCAACGTGCCCGCCCGCACCGTCCAGGACATGAAGTTCCCGGGCGCGCCCTACGGCCTGAAGATGGCCTGCGGCGAGAACCCCAAGCGCGTCTACGGCAGTCGCAACCGCGCCCCTTCGACCCGTATGGGCAACGTCGCCGGCTATCGCACCGCCTGGATCAACGCCGCCGACTACGCCCGCAAGTGGGACGACTACCGCGCCAAGGCCGACCGCGGCGAAAAGGCGGACCCGCCCAAGCGTGACCTGCAGCTCGAGACCCTGGCCGGCGTGCTGAGCGGCGAGATTCTGGTCGAGAACCACTGCTACCGGGCCGACGAGATGGTCCAGATGATCGGGATCGCCCACGAGTTCGGCTACAAGATCACCGCCTTCCACCACGCGCTGGAGGCCTACAAAATCGCCGACATCCTGGCCAAGGAGGACATCTGCGTCGCCACTTGGGCGAACTGGTGGGGCTCCAAGCTGGAAGCCTGGGACGCGGTTGAGGCCAACGCCCCGATGATCCACGCGGCGGGCGGCTGCGCGATCATCAAGTCCGACGACCCCGACGTGATCCAGCGCCTGAACCAGGAAGCCGCCGAGGCGCTCTCGGCCGGCCGCGCCGCCGGCTATCAGATCACCGAGGGCGAGGCGATGAAGTGGATCACCCTCAACCCGGCCAAGGCCATCGGCGTCGACAAGCAGACCGGCAGTCTCGAGCCGGGCAAGCGCGCCGACGTGGTGCTGTGGGACAAGAACCCCTTCTCGATCTACGCCAAGGCCGAGCGCGTCTATCTGGACGGCGCCATCGCCTATGACCGTCACGACCGCCGCTACCAGCCCAAGTCGGACTTTGAACTCGGCCAGGGAGCGGGCCGCTGATGCGCAAGCTTGTCGTTAGCCTGGCGGCGCTGGCCGCCGCCCTCGCCGGCCCTGCGCTCGCGCAGTCCGTGGTCATCACCAACGCCCGCGTCCTCACCGCCGGTCCGGCCGGCGAGATCGCGCACGGCCTGGTGATGATCGACAAGGGCAAGATCACCGCCGTCCTCGACCAGACCACGGTCCGCTTGGCGTTCGCGCCTGGCACGCAGGTGATCGACGCCCAGGGCGGCGTCGTCACCCCCGGCTTCATCGCCCCCAACGCCCTGCTCGGCGCCGTCGAGGTCCGCTCGCTCGGCGACGACCTGGTGGTCAACAACCCCGACATCGGCGCGGCGTTCGACGTGCAGTACGCGTTGAACCCGGCCTCGACCCTGATCCCGGTCGCGCGCATGGCCGGTATCACCCGAGCCATCGTCACGCCGATCTCGGCCGGCGGCGGAGGCGGCGGCGCCGACTTCCACGCCGACGACGGCGAGGAGCTGATGACCGCGGGCGGCGGCGGCGGCACGAAGTCCGCGGCGCTGTTCGCAGGCCAGGCCGCCGTCATCCACCTGGGCGAGGCGACCGAGATCCTGGTCAAACCCAAGGTCGGCATGGTGGTGCCATTCGGCGACGGCGGGGCCAATGTCGCCGGCGGCGCGCGCGGGGCCGAGATCGTCGCCCTGCAGACCGCCTTCCGCGACGTGCGCGACTACATGCGCAACAAGGTCGCCTACGACCGCGCCGGCGTCCGTGACCTGGCGCTGTCCAAAGCCGACCTCGAAGCCCTGATCCCGGTGGTCGAGGGTCGGATGCCGATCATCGCCGTGGTCCATAAGGCCTCGGACATCCGCGCAGTGCTGAAGTTCGCCCGCGAAGAGAAGGTCAAGGTGATCCTCTCCGGCGCCGAGGAAGGCTGGATGGCGGCCCGCGAGATCGCCGCCGCCGGCGTCCCGGTGATCATTGACCCGCTGTCGGACCGACCCGAGACCTTCCAGACCCTCGGCTCCAGCCTTGAGAACGCCGGCAAGCTGCATGCGGCCGGGGTCACCGTCGTGCTACAGGGGAGCGGCGGCGCCCACCGCATCCGCGAGCTGCGCTACAACGCGGGCAACGCGGTCGCCTACGGCATGCCCTACCAGGCGGCCCTGGCGGCGATGACCATCAACCCGGCCAAGGTGTTCGGCGTCGACGCTCAGGTCGGCTCGCTGGAGCCGGGCAAGGACGCCGATGTCGTGGTCTGGACCGCCGATCCGTTCGAACCGCTGAGCCAGCCGACGGCGATCTTCATCCGCGGCCAGGCCCAGCCGCTGACCTCCCGCCAGATCGAACTGCGCGACCGCTACAAGGACCTCTCGGGGCCGTACCCGCCGGCCTATTCGCGCTGATCCAAGAGTAGATCCTCCCCTATGCGGGGAGGATCTACTCCGCCCGCCCCCGCTCGGCCTGAATGAAGTCGATGAACGCCCGCAGCGGCGGCGGGACGTGGCGTCGGCTCGGATAGTAGAGCGACGGCCCCGGGAAGCTCGGCAGCCAGTCCTCCAGCAGGCTGGCCAGCCGGCCCGCCGCTATGTCCTCGCGGACATAGCCCTCGAACGTCGTCCAGAACCCGACCCCGTCGATCGCCGCGCGCCGCTGTAACGCGACCTGGGTCGAGACCAGCCGCGACGGCGGATCGATCCGCACCACCTGACCGTCCTTCTCGAACTCCCAGGGAAACATCACGCCGCTGGTGAAGCGCTGGCGGATCGCCGGCAAACCCATCAGGTCCTGCGGCGTCTGGGGGCGGCCGTGCGCCGCGATCAACTCGGGCGCCGCCACCAGCACGTAGCGCTGCCGGCCGCCGAACGGCACCGCGACCATGTCCTGGTCCAGGTGCTCCTCCCAGCGGACGCCGGCGTCGAACCCCTCAGCGACGATGTCGATGCGGCTCGACTGGCCGACGATCTCCAGGCGCACGCGCGGATGCTGCTCGAGGAAGCGAGCCACCAGCGGCGCCATCACCAACTCGACGGCCGGCTCCGGCGCGTTGATCCGCAGCAGCCCGGCCACGGTCCCGGCGCTCTCATGAACGCTCTCGACTGCGGAGGCGATCTCGCCCAGGGCCGGCCCTAGACGCTCCAGCAGCCGCTGTCCGGCCTCGGTGGGCGAGACGCTGCGAGTGCTGCGGTTCAGCAGCCGCAATCCCAGCTCGCTCTCCAAGTCGCGCACCGCCTGGCTCAGGGTCGAGGCCGACACCCCGCGCAGGATCGCCGCGCGCCGAAAACTCCGCTCGCGCGCCACCGCGGCGAAGGCGTCGAGATCGGCGAGGTTCAGATGGCGCATTGTGCTGATTTCCGAACAGCTCGTGAGGGTATGAGCGGATTATCGGATGAATGGCGCGGACCTAATCTGGGGTCAACCAAAGGAGCCCCACATGCAGACCCGTCAGCTCGGCCGCACCGGCCCCGTCTCTTCCGCCCTCGGCCTCGGCTGCATGGGCATGTCCGACCTCTACGGCCCGGCCGATCGCGATCAGGCCCTGGCCACCTTTGCAGGCGCCCGCGCCGCGGGGATCACCCTGCTCGACACCGGCGACTTCTACGGCATGGGCCACAACGAGATGCTGGTCGCCGAGGCCTTGGCCCAGGTGCTCCGTGACCAGGCCATCGTCAGCGTCAAGTTCGGCGCCCAGCGCGGCCCTGACGGCGGCTGGCTCGGCTATGACGCCCGGCCCGTCGCGGTGAAGTGCGCCCTGGCCTACAGCCTCAAGCGGTTGCGGACCGACTATGTCGACATCTATCGCCCGGCCCGCCTCGACCCCAACGTGCCGATCGAGGACACCATCGGCGCCATCGCTGAGCTGGTCCAGGCCGGCTACGTCCGCCACATCGGCCTCTCCGAGGTCGGCTCCGAAACTCTACGGCGCGCCGCCGCCGTGCACCCGATCGCCGATCTGCAGATCGAATACTCGCTGATCTCGCGCGGCATCGAGGACGGGGTGCTGCAGACCTGCCGCGAGCTCGGCATCGGGATCACCGCCTACGGCGTGCTCTCGCGCGGGCTGATCAGCGGCCACTGGTCGACGGGCTCGGGCCCTACCGACTTCCGCAGCCACAGCCCGCGCTTCCAGGGCGATGCGCTGGCGCACAATCTCAGCCTCGTCGAAGGCTTGCGCGCCTTCGCCGCCGCGCGGAACGTCACCCCGGCCCAGGTCGCCATCGCCTGGGTCGCGGCCCAGGGCGACGACATCGTGCCGCTGATCGGCGCGCGCCGTCCCGAGCGGTTGGCCGAAGCCCTCGGCGCGGTGGACCTGCTACTGACCGCCGCCGACCTCGCCGAACTGGAGCAGATCGTCCCCAAGGGCTCGGCGGCCGGCGACCGCTACGCCCCGCAGCAGATGGTCATGCTCGACAGCGAGCGAGGGTGATCGGCAGGCATTGGCATTCCTCCCCCGACCAGCGGGGGAGGAAGAGACCTAGAGCGCCTTTTCGGGATTCAGCGTCTCGCGCAGCTGGCGCTTGAGGAACTTTCCGCTGGCGTTGCGCGGCAGCGGGTCGTTCATGAACCACAGATAGCGGGGCACCTTGTGCTTGGCCATGAGGCCGGCCAGGTGCTCGCGCAGTTCCTCGGGCGAGACAAACGCGCCCGGCCGCAGCAGCACGGCGGCCCCGACCTCCTCGCCCAGCCGCTCGTCCGGCACGCCGAAGACGGTGACCTCCGCCACCGCCGGGTGACGGAAGATCCCGGCCTCGACCTCGGCGCAATAGACGTTCTCGCCGCCGCGCAGGACCATGTCCTTCTTGCGGTCGACGATGAAGATGAAGCCGTCCTCGTCGATCCGTGCGACGTCGCCGGTGTGCAGCCAGCCGTTGGTGATCGACTCGGCCGTGGCTTCGGGGCGGTTGATGTAGCCCTTGATGACCGGGGCGCCCTTGACCCACAGCTCGCCGACCTGGCCGGCCGGCACAGCGTTGCCGTCGTCGTCGACGCACTTGGCCTCGAAGGCCGGCATGGCTGGGCCGCAGCTGTCGGGCTTGTCGATGAAGAAGTCGGCCGACACCGCGGTGATGATCCCGCAGGTCTCGGTCATGCCGTAGCCGGTATTCGGCCGCGCAGTCTTCACCGCCCCGTCGATCTTGGCGACGAGGTCGGGCGGCAGCTGCGCGCCGCCGCCGCCAAGGGTCAGCAGGCTGGAGGTGTCGGTGGTCGCGAAGTCGGGGTGATTGATCACCTCGCGCGCCATGGTCGGCACGCCGCTCATGGCGGTGATCTTCTCCTTGGCGATCAGGCGCAGGGCCTCGCCAGCGTCCCAGCGGTACATCAGCACCAGCTTGCCGCCGCCGGCGGTGATGGCGTAGGCGCCGCAATTGTTGGCGGTGACGTGGAACAGCGGCGTGGTGATCAGCGCCGCTGGGATCGGGGCGTCTTCGGGGTTCGGGATCACGCCGGTGGCCTTGGCTACGGCCAGCGCCTGGACCTGGCCGGAGAAGCCCATGTTCATCAGGTTGGCGATGCAGCCGCGATGGGTCAGCTGCGCGCCCTTCGGGAAGCCCGTCGTGCCCGAGGTGTAGAAGATGCAGGCGTCGGCGTCCGGATCGACGCTGACCTGCGGCATCGCCCCGCCGCCGGCGATCACGTCGGCGTAGGGAATGACGCCAGCAGGGGCGTCGGTGCGCACCGCCACCAGCTTGATCCCCTCGGCCATGGCCGGCCGCTCTTGGATCCGGGCCAGGCGCTCGGCGTCGGCGAACACCACCTTCGGCGCGGAATCCTTGAGCGCGTATTCCAGCTCGTCGGTGACCCACCAGGCGTTGACGCCGACGGCGGCGACGCCGACCGACAGGCAGGCCCAATAGACCAGCATCCATTCGGGATAGTTGCGCATGGCGATGGCCACGCGGTCGCCCGGCTGCACCCCCTGCGCGAACAGCCACGCGGCGATGGCGTTCACCTGGGCGTGGGCCTGGGCGTAGGTCAGGCGGTCGTTCTCGTAGACGAGGTAATCGCGGTCGCCGTAGGCGGCGGTGGAGAGCCAGAGCTCACGCACCGACGGCGGCGCGTTCTTGTACATCCGGATCATGTTCCCGCGCACCGGGATCTCGTCGACCTCGAACGGGGCGCCGGGCGCCGTCAGTTCCGACCAGGCCTGCTTCAGTTCGCGATAGTGCATGGACCTCCCCCATTGTTTGATCGCCGGCCGCGTCGAGGCGGACAGCGGGACTTGCCTTACGACACGACAAGCGCCGACGCTGCGGAACGCAAGGACAAAACAGGGAGATAGGCGCCGTGGCGATCGATTTCGAGATTCCGGAAGACGCAAAGGCCGTACGCGCTCGGGTGCGCGAATGGGTCGAGACCGAATGCATCCCCGCCGAGGCGCGGCTGAAGGACAAGGAGACGTTCAAGACCGTCCTGGCCGAGCTGCGCGCCAAGGCCCGCGCACAGGGTCTGTGGCTGCCCTTCATCCCCAAGGAGTACGGCGGTATGGGCCTGGGCCCGCTGGCCAACGCCCTGGTGCAGATGGAGCTGGGCCGCAGCCATCTCGGCGCGCTGTCGATGAACAGCCAGGGGCCCGACGACGCCACCATGCTGACCCTGCTGGCGCACGGCACCGAGCATCAGAAGGAGAAGTTCCTCAAGCCGCTGCTGAACGGCGACAAGCGCGTCTGCTACTCGATGACGGAAAAGGCCTCCGGCGCCGACGCCACCGGCATGCGCACCACCGCGGTCAAGGACGGCAACGAAAACTACGTGCTCAACGGCGAGAAGTGGTTCTCGTCGGCCGCCAGCGCCGCCGACCTCGCCGTGGTCATGGCCCGCACCGACCCGGACGCCCCGCGCCACCAGCAGTTCTCGACTTTCATCGTCGAGCTGCCCAATCCCGGCTACGTCATCAAGCGCGACATCAAGACCATGGCGGTCGAGGGACCGCTGTCGCACATCATGGGCGGCGGCCACTCCGAGATCGAGATCAAGGACCTGGTGATCCCGGCCGAGAACCTGCTCGGCGGCGAGGGCCAGGGCTTCAACATGGGCCAGCACCGGCTGGCCTACGGCCGCCTACGGCATGGCATGCACAACGTCGCCATGGCCCAGCGCGCGCTCGACATGGCCACCGCCCACGTCACCCAGCGCACGACGTTCGGCAAGCCGCTGGCCGAGCGCCAGGCCGTGCAGTTCATGCTCGCCGAGTGCGCCAGCGAACTCTACATGGCCCGCCTGATGCTGCTGCACATCGCCTACAAGGCCGAGCGCGGCATGGACCTGCGGCAGGAGAACTCCATCGCCAAAGTCTTCCTCGCCCACATGGTGCACAAGGTGGTCGACACCGCCATCCAGCTGCATGGCGCGCTCGGCTACAGCCAGGATACGCCGCTGGCCAGCTGGTACACCCACATCCGCTCCCAGCGCCTGGTGGACGGACCGGACGAGGTGCACCGCTGGACGGTGGGCCGCAATGTGATCAAGGCCTATCAGCAGTTCGGCACCACCGCCTCGGCGGCCGGCGGCGACCTGCTCTAAGGCACGTGGAGCCCCGTCAGATGCGACCGATCAATCGGACCGCATCTGACCGCGGCCGAGCGGTCGTCAAGCCGCGGCAAATCGGGGATAAGCGAACGGCTCACGCACTCCTGCAGGGAACCGTCCAATGACCCAGCCGATCCGCATCGTCGGACTGTCCGGAAGCCTCCGCTCCGGCTCGTTCAACGCCCATCTGCTGCGGGCGGCCGCGCGGGCTGCGCCGGCGGGCATGGAAATCGAGGTCGAGAGCATCCGCGGCGTGCCGCTCTACGACGGCGACGTCGAGGCGGCCGAAGGCCTGCCGACCCGTGTCGTGGAACTGAAGGACAAGATCGCTGCGGCAGACGCCCTGTTCCTGGTGACGCCCGAGTACAACAACTCGATCCCCGGCGTGTTCAAGAACGCCATCGACTGGCTGACCCGGCCGGCGAGCGACATTCCCAAAGTGTTCGGCGGCAAGCCGGTGGCCTTCATCGGCGCCTCACCCGGCGGCTTCGGCACCATCCTCAGCCAGGAGGCCTGGCTGCCGGTGCTGCGCACCCTGGGAACCCAGCCCTGGTTCGGCGGCCGGCTGATGGTCTCGCGAGCTCACAAGGTATTCGACGAGTCCGGCGCGATCCTCGACCCTGCGATCGAAGCGGCGCTGAAGAGCTACGTCGCCGGCTTCGGCGCCTTCGTGCGCGAAGTGAAGACGGGCCGCGCCTAGCAGGTCCGCGGCACGCCCGGCGCGCCGAAATCGCATTCCAGTTCGGCGCGCGGCCAGCTTCCCGCGTCGGCGGCCGCGACGTAGGTCGAGAACAGGAATTCGGCCAGGGCGGCGTCGGGATCCGGCGCGGACCGCACGGCTTCGTAGGGCAGGACGAACTCGCGCAGCCCCTCGTGGAACGCAGCTTGGATCGGCCGCACCTTGGCCTCGCGGAACCCTTTCGGCTCGGGATAGGCGTAGGCGTAGAAGGCGGGATACTCGATCAGGCCGCCGCCGGGCCAAAAGCCGGCGCTGGAGACCTCGTGCGAGTAGGCCTCGCGCGTGACGCTGTCGGGCAGGTGCGGAACGCCGCCCGGATGCGGCGGGGCGGTGCGGCCGGAGAACCGCGTCACCGCTAGATCGAAAGAGCCCCAGAACAGGTGCACCGGGCTGACCTTGCCGAGGTAGCCGGTGCGGAACTCCTGGAACACCCGTTCGATCTGGATCATCGCCTGCCACAGCCGCCAAGCCGCGTCGGCGTCGTAGACACGGATCGCGGCGTCTTGAAGAAAGGGGATCGGATCGGGAATCTCGTTGGGAACCCCATGAATGCGCACAGGCGCGCCGGTGCGCGTGAGCATCTCCTCCACGGCCCGATAGACATGAGCGATGCTCTGGCCGGCGAGTGGGATCTCGCCGAGAAAACCGTTGCTGGCTCGGCAGCGCAGCAGGTGCTCGACGAAATCGAACTCCAGGTCGAACAGCCCGGCGGCGTTGGGGACCGGCGAGGTGGTGAGCCCGCGTGGCGAGACATAGAGCGCCACCTGCCAGCCGTGATTGACCCAGGGCGCGCAGGCAGTGCGCGCCTTGCCGGCGATCTGGCTCATCAAGTGCAAGGTCTCGAAGGTCGCGCGGTCCTTCGCGTAGTCGAGGGCGGGCCAAGGGTTCGACGTCGCCTCGGCCATGGCCCGCTTCCTCACACCAGGTCGTCGAACTCGTCGACCAACCGCTCCAGCTGGCTCATGCCCGCGGCCCAGAAGGCTTTCTCGCGCGGGTTCAGCCCGAACGGCTTTAGCGCCTCGACATAGGTCCGGGTTCCACCCGCGGCGAGCAGGTCTTCATAGAGCGGGGCGAAGGCCTTCGGATCCTCGCGGCGCTTCTCCATCAGTGCACGCACCAAGAGGTCGCCGAAGGCGTAGGCGTAGACGTAGAACGGCGCGTGCACGAAGTGGCTGACATAGGCCCAGTAGTGCTCGTAGCCGGGATTGAGCTTCACCGCCGGACCCAGGCTCTCGGCCATGACCTCAAGCCACAGGGCGCTGATGTCTTCCGGCGCCAGCTCGCCCTCCTGGCGCATCGCGTGGAAACCGGTCTCGAAGCGATGGAACGCGATCTGGCGCACCACCGTGTTGAGGCCGTCCTCGATCTTGCCGGCCAGCAGGCCCAGGCGTTCCTGCTTGGAGGCGCCGGCCAGCAGCCGCTCGAACACCAGGCCTTCGCCGAAGATCGAGGCGGTCTCGGCCAGGGTCAGCGGGGTGTCGGCCAGCAGCGTGCCCAACGGCGCGCAGAGGGTCTGGTGCACGGCGTGGCCCAGCTCGTGGGCCAGGGTCAAAACGTCTCGACGCTCGCCCATGTAGTTCATGAACACATAGGGGTGCCGGTCGGCGGTCACGGGGTGCGAATAGGCGCCCGACTGCTTGCCCGGGCGCGGCCGCGCGTCGATCCATGGGTGGGTGAAGAAGGTCTGGGCCGTATCGGCGAACTTCGGCGCCAGGTCGGCGAAGCTCTCCAGCACCATGCCGCGCGCCTCGTCCCAGCCGTAGGTTCGCGGCGCGGCGGTGTCGAGCGGGGCGTTGCGGTCCCAGTAGTCGAGGGTCTTGCGGCCCATGACCTTGGCCTTCAGCGCATAGTAGCGATGGCTGACCGAGGGATAGGCCTCGACCACCGCGTCCTCCAGCGCCTGGACCGCGTCCGCGTCGACCTCGTTGGCGAGATGGCGGGAGGCGGCCGGGGTCGGATACTTGCGCCAACGATCCTCGACCTGCTTTTCGAAGGCCAGGGTGTTCATCGACAGCGCCAGGACCGGCGTGCGTTCCTCCAGCGCCTTGGCCAAGCCTTGGGCCGCCTGCTTGCGGCGCGCGCCGTCCGGGTCGGACAGTCGGTTCAGCGCCTCGAACAGGGTCAGGTTCTCGCGTCCGACCTTGGCGGTCAGTCGGGCCAGGGTCTCGTCGAACAGCCGCGTCCAGTTGGCGACCGCCGGTCCCCGGTCGATCAGCAGCCGCTCCAGGTCGGCGGTCAGCTCGTGCGGACGCGACAGCCGCACCCGGCGCATCCACGGCCGCCAGCGGGCGGCGGGCGGATGGGCCTTGAAGGCCATCTCGATCTCGCTGTCCTCGAGCTGGTTGAGCTCAAGGGTGAAGAACAGGCTGTCGGCGGCGATCTGCGACGAGCGAGCCCGCAGATCGGCCTCGAACTTGGCCCAGGCCGCGTCGTCGCGCGCCACCGACGCCGACAGCGCCGCGTAGGCGCCGACGCCCCAGAGGCCGTTGGTCGCCTGCTCATAGAGGCCGATCCCGTGGTCGAGCACCTCGCCCAACCGCAACGGATCGGTGCGCAGGGCGGTGAAGCGCCCCTTCAGCTTGACCAGCTCATCGTTGGCCGCCTTGGCCGCGGCGAGGTCGGCCTCGATCTTCGGATCCTCGCGCCCCGCATAGAGGTCAGCGAGGTTCCACTCGGGGAGGGTGTCCAATTTCACAGGAGCGTTCATGCGCTCAGAGATAGCCTCTCGGCGGCGCGGTCGCCAGCGCGGCGACCGCCCATCCCGACCGAGACCGGGATGGGCGGCGACAGGCTCTTAGCTCTTCGGGGCCGGGCCGCCCTTGGCCGGACCCGCCTTCGCCTCGGCCTGCACGGCGCGGGCCTCGGTCAGCACGTAGGCCCGCAGGTCCTCCGCGCCCTTGGCGTCGATGAAGCGGCTAAAGCTGGCCATGCCGCGTTCGGCCAGCGCCCCGTCGATCAGCACCGACTTCCAGCTATCGGACGACAGCAGCATCTGCGAGCGGCGCAGGTCGGGCAGATAGGTCCCGGTGGCGTTGGGGCCGTGGCAGACCTGGCAGTTCTGGTGGAACAGGGCGAAGCCGCGCTTGGCGTCGCCGGTCGAGGTCACGCCCGTCAGGTCGATCTCGAACTTTTCAGGCCGCACATAGGCCGGCGCCGTCGCCTTGCCGCCCAGCTTGAAGACCATCAGTCGGCCCGGCAGGCGCGGGCGGTCGGGCAGGACAAAGGGCGCCGACAGCGCGCCGGCCCCGCCGTAGCCGACCATCTGGGCGACGTACTGTTCGCCGTCAATCTCGTAGGTCATCGGCGCGGCGATGACGCCGTTGTCGGTCTGGTAGGACCAAAGCTTCTTGCCGTCGCTGGCGCTGTAGGCGGCGAACTCGCCCTGGGCCGCGCCCTGGAAGATCAGGCCGCCGCCGGTCGACAGCACGCCGGCGTTCCAGAAATAGGGGTGCTGGATCGTGAAGCGCGCCTTCTGGGCCACCGGGTCCCAGGCGATCAGCTCGCCCTTCACCATCGCCTTGAGGGCGGCGATCTGGGCCTTGTCGGTGGGCAGGGCGTTGGCGAGAAAGTCGGTGCCGACGTTCCAGCCGCCGGCGCGATAGGTGTAGCCCTTGTCCGGGGTATAGGCGAAGGGGATCACCTGAGCCGGGATGTAGACCAGGTTTTCCTTGGGATTGAAGGCCATCGGGTGCCAGTTGTGGGCGCCGAACGGCGCGGGCACCTGCAGCGAAGGCGCGTTCTCGTAGCGCACGCCGGGGTTCTCGATCGGGCGGCCGGTGGCCGGATCCACGCCCTTGGCCCAGGTGATCGGCACGTAGGGCTTGGCCGAGATCAGCTGGCCGTTGGTGCGGTCAAGGACGTAGAAGAAGCCGTTCTTCGGCGCCTGCATCAGCACCTTTCGCGGCGTACCTCCCACATTCATGTCAGCCAGGATGATGTGCTGGGTGGCGGTGTAGTCCCAGCTCTCGCCCGGCGTGGTCTGGTAGTGCCAGACGTACTCGCCGGTGTCAGGCTTCAGCGCCAGGATCGAAGACAGGAAAAGGTTGTCGCCCTTGCCGTCCGAGCGCTTCACATGGTTCCAGGGCGAGCCGTTCCCGACCCCTGCATAGAGGATGTCGAGTTCCGGATCATAGGCCATGGCGTCCCAGACGGTGCCGCCGCCGCCAGTGGCCTTCCAGCCCTCGCCGAACCAGGTGGCCGCGCCCTTCTCCTTCATGACCTTGTCGGAGGCGGCGTTGTCCGGCTGACCATTGGGATTGGGCGTCGTGAAGAAGCGCCAGACCAGCTTGCCGTCTTTGACGTCGTAGGCCGACAGGTAGCCGCGCACGCCGTACTCGCCGCCGCCGTTGCCGATCAGCACCTTGTCCTTGATGACTCGCGGCGCGCCGGTGATCGTATAGGGACGCGAGGTATCGGTGGTCTGCACCGACCAGACCTGCTTGCCGGTCGCCGCATCGAGGGCGATCAGCCGCCCGTCGAGCGCGCCGACATAGACCCTGCCCTTCCAGACCGCGACGCCGCGGTTGACCACGTCGCAGCAGGCGTCGAAGCCCTTCTTGCCATCGACCTTGGGATCGAACGACCACTTCAGCGCCCCGGTCTTGGCGTCGAACGCAAAGACCTTGGACCAGGAGGTGGTGGTGTAGAGCGTGCCGTCGACGACGATCGGCGTCGCCTCCTGGCCGCGATCGGTGTCGAACTCGTACATCCAGGCCAGGCCCAGCTGGCCGACGTTGCTGGCGTTGATCTTGTCGAGCGGGCTGTGGCGCTGCTCGTCATAGGTCCGGCCGTAGGACAGCCACTCGCCGTTGCCGGCCGCCGCGGCGATCCGATCGCCGTCGACATTGCCCGACTTCGCCGTCTCGGCCTTCTGACTGCATGCGGCCAAGACCGCCGCCACGGCGAGAACCGCCGCCAGCTTCAAGCTTTTCATAGGTCGCCTCCCAGCAGCCGTCATCACGCGGCCGTTAGCGGGACTATGCGCCGATGATTTCGAGGGGCAAGGGCGCCGCTAGGTCAGCTTGCTCGGCCGATCCAGCGCGAAGGCGATTAGCCCAACGACCAGGTAGACGGCCAGCGCCGTGCCGCCCAATCCGGCCGCGTCGCCGCCGCCCGGCATGACCATGGCGATGATCTGCACGGCCAGCAGAATGGTCACGAAAAACAGCACCGGCCACAGCGTGCGGCCCTGGCGGCCGCGCACGAAGGCCCAGGCCGCCGCGCCGAGGCCCAGCAGGCCGATCTCGACCGCCTGCTCGGGGACAGGATAGTTCCAAAGGCCGAAGCCGACCTTGGTCCCGCCGAACCAGAGTTCGAGGTCGGGCCGGTGCACCAGCAGGTCGGTCAGCCAGTGCGAGAAGACCACGAGGGCGATGGCGATCGCCGCGCCCCAGGGCAGCTTTGCGGCGCGCGCCAGCAGCAGACCGGCCAGCGACCACAGCACCACCGCAGGCAGGCTGTGGGTGAAGGGCATGTGGTAGAGGTCGAGGGCGCTGCCCGGCAGGCTGGGATCGATGCGCACCTTCTCGACGCCGGCCATGACCAGCGCGCCCCAGCCGATGTCGATGGCCTGGGCGGCGATCACGTAGGTCCACAGCGGGGCGCGCGGCTCGATGGCCTTGGCGGCGAGGGAGGCGGCGTAGTGGCCGACGAACATGGCGCGTGGCTCCGGTGGACCAGGCCGCCAAGGTCGAGCTTGGCGGCCGATCGTGCAACTACGCAAATCCGAACCCCAGCCATTCGAAAACGGCTAGGCGAGGAACTCCACCAGGGCGGCGGCGAACTGCGGCGCGGCCACGACGCTCCGGTGGTCGCCGGGCGCGATCCGCACCTGCGCGCCGGAGATCGCGGCGGCCAAGCGCTCGGGCCGTGCGGCCAGCGGGTCGTTATCGCCGGCCAGCACCAGGGTCTGCGCCTTGATGTCCTCTAGCGGGATGCGGCTGGCGTGGACCACTTGGGCCTGGGCCGCCAACGCCTTGCGGTCGGCCCCGGTGGCGTCGGCCAGTTGGCGGAAGCCGCGGGCCGACGGTGGGATGTCGGCCGGATCGTCGGCCAGCAAGGCTTTGACGATGTCCTGGTTATCGACCACGCGGGTGTCGACCCCGCCCTGCGCCAGGATGCCGTCGCCGACCCCGCCGATGACCAGCCGGCGGATGCGCGGTTCGCGCGTTCCGGCGATCAGCGAGACGATGGCGCCCATCGAGTAGCCGACGAGGTCGAACTCGGAAAAGCCGAGGTCGTCGATCAGTTCGGAGACGTCGCGCGCCATCCGGTCCTCGCCATAGAAGGCCGGATCATGCGGCTTATCGGACTCGCCGTGGCCGCGCGCATCGATGGCGATCACCCGGCGCCCGGCCGCGGTCAGGGCGGCGATGACGCCGGCCCCCAGCCAGTTGAGCTTGGCGTTGGCCCCGAAGCCGTGATGCAGCACCACCGGCGGCCCCGGAAGTTCCACGCCCCATTCGTGCCAGACGATCCCGACGCCGTCGGAAGTCACGAAACGCTTACCCATCTTCCTGTCCCCTATCCGATTTCGTAGACGCGCAGCCGCACCCGGTCGGCGGCCCGCTCGCCGACCGCCAGCGCCAGCAGTCGGTTCAGCCGCTCCAATCCGGGCGCGGCGGTGCGCAGCCGCACAGCAGTGCGGAAGTAGTAGCTGGTCGGATCCACAGCCTCGCCCCGCGCCAGCGCCGCCAGCACTTCCGGCGGGCCGTGGCGCAGGCCCTCCGAGCGGACCTCGACGGTCCCCTGCCCGGCGATGTCGAGGACGTAGTGGGCGGCGATGTCCATGCGCCCGTCCGGCCACAGGGTCTGCCAGTCGCCGCCGCCCGGCAACACCACGCCATCCAGCCCGCCTGTGATGATCCCACCGATGATCGGGATGAAGCGCCGGCCGTGCGGCGCGGCGTCGACCGACACCGGCGACCCGACCAGCACCTCCAGCGTCATCAACGGCGAAAGTTCCGGCGTCATGCTTGCGTCTCCTTCGGGCGCAGTCCGGTCAGCACCTTGTAGCGGGCGGCGATGGTCTCCAGCTCACCGGTCTCGAACACGTCCTCGACGCGGTCGAAGCCCTGCGGCGCGCGCTCGTGGGCCAGCTGCATGCACTGCTCAGGGCCATTGCCGCGATTGGCGACCACGATGGCGGCGGTCGGGGCCAGGCGCGCCTGCTCGTAGGCGGCCAAGCCGCTCGCAGCGTCGGGCGCGGCGGCCAGCGCCCGAGCCAGGGCGCGGGCGTCGAGGATCGCCTGGCTCGCCCCGTTCGAGCCGATCGGATACATCGGATGGGCGGCGTCGCCGAGCAGAGTGACCGCGCCGTGCGTCCAGCGCGGCAGCGGATCGCGGTCGACCATCGGATACTCGTAGACCGTCTGCGCGCCGGTGATCAGGCCGGGCACGTCCAGCCAGTCGAAGCGCCAGTCCGCGAAGCGCGGCAGGAAATCCTCCAGCGCGCCGCGGCGGTTCCAGTCCTCGCGGCGCAGACGCTCGGGCAGGCTGAGCTCGGCGATCCAGTTGATCAGCTGGCGGCCGTCGGCCTGTACCGGGCTGATCGGATAGGCGACGAACTTCTGATCCTGCCAGCCGGCCATGATCATGGTCGCGCCGGTCAGGAACGGCTCCACCAGGGTCGTAGCGCGCCAAAGCGTACGGCCCGAATAGACTGGCGGCCCTTCGCCCGGAAAGAGCGCCGCGCGCGCGGCTGAATGGATGCCGTCGGCGGCGATCAGCACGTCGCCCTGCGTGGTGAACTCCTCGCCCGCGGCCGAGACGAATGTCGCCGCGCCGTTCTGGGTGAAGCGCGCCAGTCGCCGGTCACAGATGACCCGCTCTGGTCCCAGGCGCTCACGCGCGGCTTCCAATAGAACCGACTGCAGAACGCCGCGCGGCAGCGAGAGCTGTGGCGTCGCATGGCCGGCGAAGCGGCCGCGAGGCTCGCCCCAGATGCGCTGGCCGAGGCGATTGAAATAGACCAGTTCGCGCGTCGCCACCGCCTGGGCCGCCAGCGCGTCCATCAAGCCGAGTTCGGCGAGCACTTCGCCGGCGTGAGGCAGAAGATTGATGCCGACACCCAGCGGCAGAACCTCGGCGACAGCCTCGAGGACGGTGACGTCATGCCCATCGGCGTGGAGCGCCAGGGCGGCGGCCAGACCGCCGATGCCGGCGCCGGCAATGATCGCTTTCATCGTCGCCTCCCTGGCGCGCGCGTTCCGCCCGCGCATATTGTTATGCACCATAACAATCTAGATTTGGACTTCAATGGGCCGTCGCGAACGGCGATGAACGCGGGGGCGTGGAGGCGATGCGATGAGCGAACGGTTCGAGCCGCAGCGACCGGGGGTTGACTACGGCGTGCTGGATGAACTGGCCGGCTACGCCCTGCGCCGTGCGCAGATCCGCATGACCGAGGCCTTCGACGCGCGGCTGGGCGCGGAAGGGATCACCACCCAGCGGTTCTCGGCCCTGGTGCTGATCGACGCCAATCCGGGGCTCAAGCAGACCGAACTGGCCGCGATCATGGGCATCGCCCGTTCCGGCGCCCTAGCGATCGTCGACGCCCTGGCCGCACAGGACCTGATCGAGCGCCGGCCAGCGCCGGGCGACGGCCGCGCACAGGCCCTACATCTGACAGACCATGGCCGCTCGCGGATGCCGCAGATCGTGAAGCTGGTGCGCGCGCACGACCGCGACCTGACCGAAGGCTTCAGCGCGGACGAACTCGCCACCCTGCGCGCCCTGCTGGAGCGCATCCGTACCTGAGGGTCACGAACGCCGCGGCGGCGGTCCGGCCGGCGGGGCGCTGGATTGCAAAGCCGCCCGCATATCTCGGTTGTCGGCCTCGACCTCGCGGATCATCGCCCGGAAGCGTGGATCGCCGCGGATCGGCGCCATCATCGGATAGGCGTCCAGTCGGGTGAACAGGTCGAGATCGTAGAGCGTTCGGTAGCCGCTATCGATGGCGGCCCTCAGTTCGGCCAGGGCGCGGTCGCGGTCCTCCAGCATCACATAGGCCTTCACCCGCGCAATCCGCCGCCCGTTCGGCTGGCGCAGACCTGGCTTGGGTTCGGTGGCGGCCAGCATCGCCAGCAGGATGCGCCGGGCCTGGCCCCTGTCGCCGGTCCGGTCGATCACGTAGGCCGCGTCGACCGCCTCGTTGGCTAGGCGCGTGGAGACCTTGGGCGAGGGCGCGAACAACTCAGGCGACATCACCAGCCACTCAGCCCGCGCCTGATCGTACTGGCCGAGTTGCGAGGAGGCGAGCGCCAGCCCGCTGTGCCACAGCGGATCGGCCTCGGGCTCGGCCAGCTTGGTCCGCGACAGAGTGGCCAGCCCGTTGAAGTCGCTGGCGATGATCAGGCGCACGGCCTGGGCTACCGGCCCGACCACCGGATGATCGGTCCACGGGGTCAACGCGCGGTCGGCTTCCGCCGGCAGGCCGAGATTGTAATAGAGGTTGGCGAGCTGGATCGACGAGGCCGGATCGGTCTGCGGCTCGGCGGCCATCCGGTACCAGACCACCGCCTGGTCCAGGCGTCCCTGCTCGATCAGCACCTCGCCGAGCTGTTCCTTGGCGTCGACGAACTCGGGGAACAACTCGATATTGGCCCGCAGGCGCTGCTCGGCCTCGTCCAAATGGCCCGTGGCCGCCAGCGAACCAGCCAGGGCGTTGTTGGCGATGCGGTCGAGGGGGTCGATCTCCAGCGCCCGGCGCAGATAGGTCACCGCCTCCTTCGGCCGGCGGGCGGCCAGATAGTCGCCATAGAGACTGAGCGCCTCCGGGTCGCGCGGCGCCAGGTCGACGGCGCGCTTGTAGGCGGCTTCGGCGTCGACCTCGGCCTGGGCCGAGCCCTCTCGGACGAAGCGGATCGCCGCGACCATGCCCTTGGCGACATAGGCGGCGGACGATTGCGGATCGATCTCCAGCGCCTTGGATATCTGCTCCTCGGCGCTGCGCACGGCCGGCATGAAGTCGCCTTCCAGATGGTTCTGGGCCAGGTAGGCGGTGGTGTAGGCGTAGGCGGCGCGAACGTCGGCGTTGCCCGGCTCCATGTCGATCAGCCGCCGATAGATCGCCTGCGCGGCCATCACGTGGTCCTTGCCGCGGCGACGCAGTTGCCCCTTGGCGACCACCTCCAGGCGGTAGGCTTCCGGATCGCGCTGCGCTTGCCGAGCGACCACCTGCCCGCCGCCGGCGCGCAACTCGACCTTCAGCGCGCTGGCCACGCCGTCGGCGATCTCGCTCTGGATCGCGAAGGCGTCGTTCATCGGCCGGTCGTAGGTCTCGGACCACAGGTGGAAGCCGTTCTTGACGCTGACCAGCTGACAGGTGACCCGCAGGCGGTCGCCGGACCGCCGCACGCTGCCCTCGACCACGTGGGCGACATTGAGCTTCTTGCCGATCTCGCGGATGTCCTCGTTCTTGCCCTTGAAGTAGAAGGCCGAGGTGCGGCCGGCGACCTTCAGGTCGGGCACCTGCGCCAGGCTGTTGGTGACCTCTTCGGTCAGGCCATCAGCGAAATACTCGGAATCCTTGGCCGCGCTGAAATTGGCGAACGGCAACACCGCCACCGACTTGCTGGGCGCGGCGGTCAGGCTGGGCGCATCGCCGCGCAGCGACCCGGCCAGCCCGACGGCGCTGGCGACGAAGATCACCACGCCGGCCCCGATCGCGGCCAGCGCGGTCCAGTCCATCCAGTTCATGCGCTTGGGTGCGTCGTCGCCGACCACGCGGGTGCGGCGGATGGTTCCGTCCGGCGCCAGCTCGAACGCCCAGGTCAGCAGCAGGGTCAGCGGCAGACCGATGGCCAACAGCATCAGCGTGATGACCGGCAGCCACTTAGGCATCTCAAACGTATCGAAGACCGTCTTGGCGACCTGGAATACACCCCAGGCGGTGACTGTGTAGACGCCGGCCACGCGCACGACGTTGCGGGTCTTCAGTTCGTTCAGGAAGCGCCGCAGGTTCAACTCAGCCCACTCCCTACCCTTCACGAGTACGCGTCAGACGAGCGCCTGAAGAAGCTGAACACAGAACGTGGGTATTCGGAAGTGACGAGGTAGAGACCGGGTCGCCGCGCGTTAACCCCCGACTCAGGACTCCGAAACCCGGCCTTTACCCCGCCCATGTATCAATCCGGACCAACAAGAGCCTCGTTCGACCAAGCCATCGGCGAAACGAGCGTCCGATTCCAGGTGTGGGTGTTTCAAATGACCAAGACGGTCCTCGTCGTCGATGACGACCCGACGCAACGCCGGCTCATCCAGGCCGTGCTGGAACGCGAAGGCTTCGCGGTGGCTCACGCCGAGAATGGCGACGCGGCGATCGCGCGCCTGCAATCGGGCGCCTCGACCGACATCGTCCTGCTCGATCTCGTCATGCCCGGCATGAGCGGCCAGGACACGCTGAAGGAGATGCGCGCGCGCAACTTCGCCCAGCCGGTGATCGTGCTGACCGCCACCGGCGGCATCGACACCGTGGTCCAGGCCATGCAGGCCGGAGCCAGCGACTTCTTCATCAAGCCGGCGAGCCCCGAGCGGATCATCGTCTCGATCCGCAACGCGCTGTCGATGGGCGCGCTGAAGGGCGAGGTCGACCGGCTGAAGAAGCACGCCACCGGGCGCACCAGCTTCGCCGACATGGTCGGCGACTCGCCGGCCATGACCATGGTCAAGCGCATGGGCGAGCGGGCGGCGAAGTCGTCGATCCCGATCCTGATCACCGGCGAGAGCGGGGTCGGCAAGGAAGTGATCGCGCGCGCGGTGCACGGCTCGTCCGAGCGCGCCGGCAAGCCGTTCGTGGCGGTCAACTGCGGCGCCCTGCCCGAAAACCTGGTCGAGAGCATCCTGTTCGGCCACGAAAAGGGCAGCTTCACCGGCGCCACCGACAAGCACCTGGGAAAGTTCCAGGAGGCCAACGGCGGCACCCTGTTCCTCGACGAGGTCGGCGAACTGCCGCTGGACATGCAGGTCAAACTGCTGCGCGCCCTGCAGGAGAGCGAGATCGACCCGATCGGCTCCAAGCGTTCGATCAAGGTCGACGTGCGGATCGTCTCGGCGACCAATCGCGATCCGGCCCAGGCCGTAAAGGAAGGGCTGTTCCGCGAGGACCTGTTCTACCGCCTCAACGTCTTCCCGATCGAGGCCCCGGCCCTGCGTGAGCGGCGCGAAGACATCCCGGCCCTGGTCGACCACTTCATCCGCCGCTTCAATGTCGAGGAGGGCAAGACCGTGGTCGGCGCCTCGACGGAGACCCTGGCGTTCCTGACCGGCTACGACTGGCCCGGCAACGTGCGCCAGCTGGAGAACGCGGTCTATCGCGCCATCGTGCTGGCCGACGCCCCCTATCTGCAGCCGTTCGACTTCCCGGCGATTTCGGGCGTCGCGGCCCCGCCGCCGGAGGCGATCGAACCGGTCGCCAGCCAGCGGCCGGTCAGCCTGCCGACCGCCGAACAGCTGGTCGCCGAGATGCCGGCCGACGCGCCGGTGCGCATCCTCGACCACCGCGGCCACCTGCGGACGCTGGAAGAAATCGAGCGCGACCTGATCGCGCTGGCCATCGAGATCTATGCCGGCCACATGAGCGAGGTGGCCCGCCGCCTCGGCATCGGCCGCTCGACCCTCTATCGCAAGGTCCGCGAACAGGGCCTGGAAGACGCCGTCAAAGGCGCGAGCGGCGAGGACGACGCGAGCGCGGTGGCTTAAGGGCGGCTCCATTCCTCCCCCCTTGGGGGAGGTGGCGCGCGAAGCGCGACGGAGGGGGCCTGCTGAGGCAGCAATCCCCCTCCGTCAGCCATTCGGCTGACAGCTCCCCCAGAAGGGGAGCAACTAAGGAACTAGTCTTCCGAGTACGGTTTGGGTCGCCGCCGGAAGGGCTTCTTCTCGCCCTTCGCCTTGGCGGCGATCTCTTTCAGCTTCACGGTCTGCATGACCGAGAGCGCCTCGCCCGCGCCGCCCTTTTCGGGGTCTCCGAAGGCGCGGCCGTAGGTCTTCACGCGGTCCTCGACCGAGCCGAGGAACTCCCCCTCCCAGTCGGAAAGCTCGACCTCCGCGCGTTCGGCCTGGCGGCGAACGCGCTTGAGGGCGCTGAGCGCAGCCCGCTTGGCCTGCGCCTTCCGATCTGGCGGGGACCGCTTCAAATCTCTCCGATGGCGGAAAGGTAGAGGTCGAGGATCGCCTCTTCCTCCAGCCGCTTGGCGCGGTCCTGCTTGCGGATGCGGACCACCTTGCGCAGCACCTTGACGTCGAAGCCGTTGCCCTTGGCCTCGGCGAAGACCTCTTTGATCTGCTCGGCGATCTCGGTCTTCTCCTGCTCGAGGCGCTCGATGCGCTCGATGATGCTCTTGAGCTGGCCCTGGGCGGCCTGGTTCAGGATGTCGCCGTGGGAATTGTCGTCGGACATAGGCTTAAGCGTCTCACAGCTCGAGGATTGCGGAAAGGCGGCGGAAACTAGCGGCGAGACCGGCCCCTGTCATCCGCCCTGCTGAACCTTCGCCTTGGCCGACCGTTGAGACGGATCGACGCGGAGTTATCGCCATGGCCCATTCACGCACCCGTCCGAGCCGCAGCGAGGCCGAGGCCGCGGTCCGCACCCTGATCGAATGGGCCGGCGACGATCCCGACCGCGAGGGCCTGCTCGACACTCCTGGCCGCGTGATCCGCGCCTATGAGGAGCTGTTCGCCGGCTACGAGAGCGACCCGCGCGAGTACCTGGAGCGCACCTTCGAGGAGGTCGCCGGCTATGACGAACTGGTGGTGCTGCGCGACATTCGGGTGGTCAGCTTCTGCGAGCACCACATGCTGCCGTTCCTGGGCAAGGCGCATGTCGGCTACCTGCCGTCCGACCGGGTCGTCGGGATCTCCAAGCTGGCGCGGGTGGTGCAGGGCTTCGCCCGGCGCCTGCAGATCCAGGAGAAGCTGACCTCGGAGATCGCCGGCGCGATCCACGACATCCTGCAGCCCAAGGGGGTCGGTGTGGTGATTGTCTCCGAACACAGCTGCATGACCATGCGCGGGGTGAACACCCCTGGCTCGCGCCTGACCACCAGCAGCCTGACCGGGGTGATCCGCGACGACCCCCGCACCCGCCAGGAGTTCCTGGAGTTCGTCAGGAACGGTTGAGACGCCTCGAGGCATAGGGTGGCGGCGGCGGCGTTCCGCCCTCCAGCGCCGGGGCCAGCAGCGCGATCACCGTCTCGACCAGCCGCTCGACGCCCTGCGGCAGGCGGGCTTGCGCCACCGTCCAGTACCGCCAGGTCGTGGAGTCCAAATAGTAGGCGTAGATCGCCAGGTCGAAGAGCGCCTCGTCCGGCCAGGTCGAGCCGAACCGCTTGAGCTGGGCGACCACGCGCTCGGCCATCTGCTCGGCGTGGACCGGCTCGACCTCGGCCAGCTTCGGGAAGTGATCAAAGGCCGCGCTCATCGAGAGGCCGTAACCGACCGCCTCCTCGCGCGCCTTGATGGCCGAGATCCACTTGCGGAAGAAGGTCCGCCAGTCGGCTTCGCCGTCGTCCTGCGCCCCGGCGGCGACATTCCGAATCTCGGCGAGACGGGCCTCGTAGAGCGCCAGGACGATCGTCTCCTTGTTCGGGAAGTACTGATAGATCGAGCCGACCGAGACCCCCGACTCCGCGGCGATCGCCGGGGTGGTCAAGGCCGCCGGCCCGTCGCGGTTGAGGATCGCCTGGGTGGCGTCCAGCACCTGCTGGATCTTGGCCTTGGCCCGCGCCTGGGTGGGCAGCTTGCGAGGGGTGAGAGTCGTGCTCATCGCCCCTCTCCTAGCACGCCGCCGCTCACTGCGTCTGGGACTGAGCCCGCATGCTGGCGCTGAGCGCGTCGAACATGGCGAAGGTCTCCAGCGCCATCGGATCGTCCCAGGCCGCGGTCCAGGCGCTGGTCTTCACCACCACTAGGTCGAGCTCCGGATTGACCATCAGGAACTGGCCGTAGATGCCCTCGCCCGTGAAGGCGCGGTCCTGGCCTGGGATCAGCCACCACTGGTAGCCATAACCCAGTGGCCCGTCGCCCAGCTTGCCGTACTGCACCTGCGCGCGCTGCGGCTGGGTGGCCAGCGCGATCCAGCCCTTGGGCAGCACCTGGCGGCCGCCGACCGCGCCATCATGGGCGGCGAGATAGCCGAAACGGGCGTAGTCGCGCAGCCGGATCAGCAGCCCCCCGGCGGCGACCTCGCGCCCGGCGTCGCCGGGCTGGTCGAGGATCCAGCGGGCTTCGGCCTCCGCGCCCATCGGCTTCCAGAGCTTGTCGGTCATGTAGTCCGCGGGCCGCGCGCCGGTGGCCTTGGTCAGCAGCGCGCCGAGGATCTCGGTGTCGGCGCTGGCGTAGTTGAACTTGGCGCCCGGCGCATGGGCCGACTTGAACTGGCGTGAGTAGTCGTAGAGCCCGCCCTGGTTGGCGTCGAACCGGCCCAGGAACCCGGCGATCCCCGACTTGGCGCTCGTGTACTCCTCGTCGAACTCGGTGCCCGACGACATCTCCAGCACGTCCTTGATGGTGGTCTTCTCATAGGCCCCGCCCTTGAGGTCGGGCAGGTAGTCGATCATGCGGTCGTCGAGACTGCGGATCTTGCCCTCGGCCAGGGCGATGCCGATCAGGGTCGAGACGAACGACTTACCGACCGAGAACGAGACGAACCGACTGTCGGGCGAGGCGCCCATATAATAGCGCTCGTGCAGGATCTGGTCGCCGTGCAGGACCAGCAGGCCGCTGGTGCGAGTGGCGGCGGCGAAGTCCTCCAGGGTCTTGGTCTTGCCCTGGTAGGTATAGGTGAAGGCCAGCGGCCCGGTCGGCTCCTTGAGCGCCATGGGCGTCGCGGCCGGCGCGATCCGCCGCGAGGGGAACAGCTCCTCCATGTTGTGGAAGGCGCCCGGCGCATTGGCCGGCGCACCCCAGGTTCCGCGCACCCCGACACGATCCTGCGCGCCAGCCCCACCGGCCGCCATCAAGGCCAGCGTCATCGCCGCAAACATCCTGCTCATCGCCTTCCCCAATTGCCTCCGAGGCCCTGCCGGCCTCGCTTTATACAAATGTGAATTAATATTCGTATATTTGGCAAGAGGACGCGGCGGAGGCCTGCGCTGACCGCTATAGGAGGCCGCGGGCCTCCAGGGCCGGGCGGACGTCGGCCGGGTCGGTGAAGTGATGGACGTCGAAGCCGAACTCGCGCGCGCTGGCGATGTTGGCCGCCGAGTCGTCGAAGAACAGCACGTCGGCCGGCGCTAGGCCGAATTGATCGCAGGCCCGCGCATAGAACGCCGGATCCGGCTTCAGCAGGCCGACATGGGCCGAAACCACATAATCGGCGAGGCGCGCGAAGGCCGGGCTCATGGCCACGGTCCCCGGAAACGTCTCGTGCGACATGTTGGTCACGCCGTACTGCGGCACGCCCGCGGCGTGTAACGCCTCGATCGCCGCCTCGGTCTCAGGGATCGGCCCTGAAAACATGTCCCACCACCGGGTCTCCCAGGCGTGGATGGCGTCGGCATATTCAGGAAACCGCTCGAGCAGCGGCGCGCGGTTGTCCGCGAACGTCACCCCGAGGTCGTGGGCGACATGCCATGTCATGTTGCAGACATGAGAAAGGAACCGGTCGCAATCGGCCGGTTCCTTGAAAATCTCTTGGTAAAGCGTGCGCGGATTCCATCGCACGATCACATTACCGATGTCCCAGAGGACGGCCTTAGGAGCCATCCTCGTCGCCTCAGCCTTGCTTGGCTTTGAAGCGGGGGTCGGTCTTGTTGATGACGTAGACCACGCCCTTGCGACGCACGAGCTTGCAGTCGCGGTGGCGAGTCTTGAGCGACTTAAGCGAGCTTCTGACCTTCATGGACCTATCTCAAGGCTCCGGACCGGGTCCGGCGGGGTTATCTACAGAGCGGGCGCGTATACGGGCCGGGGCTCCAAGAGTCAACGCTGCAGCCGCGGCGAGATGGTCGCGGCCCACTCGCGGCCTTGTGATTGAGGCTCGCCCGGGGCACGGCTAGGTTGCTCCTTATGGACCGTCGCCTGTTTCTTGTCTTGCTCCTCGCCGGCTGCGCCGGTCCCACCCCGCCGCCGCCGACGCATACGCCCCTGCCCGGGCCGCCCCCCGCGCCCACGCCCGCGCCGGCCGCGCTGGTCCCGCCGACCACGTCAGGCGACGCCGGCTTCGACGCTTGGCGCAGCGACTTCCGCGGCCGCGCGATCGCCGCCGGACTGCCCGGCGCACTGGTCGACCGAGAGCTGGCGGGCCTGACCCCCAATCCGCGCGTGATCAGCCTGGATTCCGCCCAGCCGGAGTTCTCCAAGCCGATCGGCGACTATGTAAAGGGCGTGATCAGCGCCGATCGCATCGCCCGCGGCCAGCGCTACCGCAACGAGCTGCCGTTCTTGCCGTCGATCGAGCAGCGCTTCGGCGTGCCGCGCGACATCCTCATCGCCGTCTGGGCCATGGAGAGCGCCTTCGGCGCGGTGCAGGGTGACTTCGACGTGGTCCGCTCGATGGCCAGCCTGGCCTATCACGGCCGCCGACGCGCCTGGGCCGAGGGGGAGCTGATCGCGGCCCTGAAGATCATTCAGTCAGGCGAGGACAGCCGCGCCCAGCTCAAGGGCTCCTGGGCGGGGGCCATGGGCCAGACCCAGTTCCTGCCGTCCAACTACCTCTCGACCGCCGTCGACGCCGACGGCGACGGCCGCCGCGACATCTGGGGCTCGCCCAACGACGCCCTGGCCTCGGCCGCCAACCTGTTGGCGAAGGGCGGCTGGACGCGCGGCCAGGCCTGGGCCCGCGAGGTCACCCTGCCCGACGGCTTCGACTACAGCCTGACCGAGGGCCCCAAGGAGGCGCCGCCCTACTGGGAGGCTCTGGGCGTCAAACCAGCCGACGCTCGCCCTTGGACGCCTGCCGAGCAGGCGCCGGCGATGCTGGTGGCCCCGGCCGGCGCGAGCGGCCCGATCTTCCTGCTGTTCCCGAACCACTTCGCGATCCGCAAGTACAACAACTCCACGGCCTACGCGCTGGGCATCGGGCTGCTGGCCGACGCCTTCGCCGGGGGCGCGCCGCTGGTGAAGCCCTGGCCGGTGGAAACGCCGCTGGCGATCAGCGACCGCATCGGGGCGCAGACCGCCCTGGCCAAGCTGGGCTTCAATCCGGGATCTCCGGACGGCGTGATCGGGGTCAACACTCGCACGGCGCTGCGCGCCTGGCAGAAGTCGCGCGGCCTGATCGCCGACGGCTACCTGTCCATGGAGATGGTGCGGCGGCTCAACGTCGAAGCCGGCGCGCTGCCGAACTGAACGACGAGATGCTCCCCTGCTGGGGGAGCTGTCAGCGCAGCTGACGGAGGGGGACTTTGGCTCTTCAGTCCCCCAAGAGGGGAGGATCCTTAGACCCCGCCCTCGTCGCTCTTTTCCAGGGTCGCCATCGCCGCGTCGGCGCGGGTGGCCGGCTGCGGATGGGCGTTGCGCAGCTGCTCGTTCCGGAAGGCGTAGATCAGCATCAGCACCATCAGCCCCCCGCAGAGGATGAACGGCGCCGGGGCGATCCGCTCGTAGAGCCAGACGAAGAACGGGGCGAGCACGACGTTGACGCCGTTCACGGCCGCAATGGCCCCCGCGACGCGCGCCTGTTCGTGCATGCCGACCGCCAGCGAGGAACCGGCCGTAAAGCCCGGCCGCGCCAGACCAAAGCCGAGGCTGGAAATCGCGTATCCGGCCACGACCGCGCCGTAAGTGGGCTGGAAAGCGACGATGACGTTGCCGAGCGCGGCGACGGCCACGCCCCAGCGCAGCAACTGCCGCGGGGTCATCTCGAACATCCGGATGATGCCCCACTGGGCAAGCAATCCGGCCATGGCGCCGAACATCATGGCGATGGCGATGAAGCCCTGCGCCTGCAGCGGCGACAGTTGGAGCTTGTCGATGATCAGGAAGCCGAGGGTCTGGCCCTGGGCCGTCTGGCAAACCGCGACGATGAACCCATAGATCAGGAACGGCGTGACCCGCGGATCACGCCACATCGGCTTTTCCTTGGTCGCGTCGCCGCCGGTCGCGTCCTTGGCGACCTGGGCCTTCACGGGCGCGACCGGCATGTGCTTGCTTTCCGGCAGGAACCTCCAGACCACGAAGAGCATGACGCCCGCCAGCAGGGCGAACCCGAACATGGGCCCCGACAGGCCGATCAGCGGCAGCACGAACAGCGGCGCGACGAACGGCCCGATGACCGTGCCCAGACCGAACGCGCCGGCCAGGCTCGACATCGACTGGGTGCGCTTTTCGGGGGGCGTGTGTTCGGCCACATAGGCCTGGGTCGCCGGATTGGACGCCGCGCCGAAGAGGCCGAACAGCGCCCGTGCGAACAGGAAGCAGACAAAGATCACCATCGGCGCCGCCAGCTTGTGCAGGCCGGCCATCACCACCAGGGCGCAGGCGATCATCGAGAACATGAAGCCGGAGAGCCCGATCAGCATCAACGGCTTGCGGCCGTGGCGATCGGAGGCCCGCGCCCACCAGGGCGACGAGAACGCCCAGAGCAACGCCGAAAGCGAGAAGATCGCCGCCACCATCGGATCGGGGATGCCGATCGATCGTCCGATCGCCGGGAGCACCGAGATCATCCCGGTGTTTCCCATGGCGGTCACCAGCGACACGCCGAAAATGATGGCGAACGTCTTCTTGGGCAGGCCTTCCTGCTCTTCGGCGGACTTGGGCATGGAAGGGCTGTTAAGCCGCGCCGTCGGGATGCGCAAACCTCAAAGCGCACAAGGGACACCGGGCATTAAGCATTAACCGCCATGCTCCGCCGTGAATTCCGCGGGGACGGCGTCTTCCTATGTTTCAGATTATCGGCATCGTGCTGCTCTTTGCGCTGGTGTTCGGCAGCTACATCATCTCGGGCGGCAACATGGGCGTGATCATGCACGCCCTGCCCCATGAAATGATGGCTATCGGCGGCGCCGGCGTCGCGGCCTTCCTGATCTCGAACTCGGTGCCGGTGATCAAGGCGTCGCTGGGCGGCTTCGGCAAGGTGTTCGCCGGCCCGAAGTGGAAGGCCTCGGACTACCGCGACCTGCTGTCGCTGCTGTTCCTGCTGACCAAGACGATGAAGTCCAAGGGCGTGATCGCCCTGGAAAGCCACATCGAAAATCCGAAGGAGAGCACGATCTTCGCGCGCTTCCCGAAGATCATGAAGGACCACTTCGCCATCGACTTCATCTGCGACACCCTGCGGATGATGACCATGAACCTCGAAGACCCGCACCAGGTCGAAGACGCCATGGAAAAGCAGCTGGAGAAGCACCACCACGAAGCTCTGGCCCCGGCCGGCGCGCTGCAGAACTTGGCCGACGCCCTGCCCGCCCTGGGCATCGTCGCGGCCGTTCTCGGGGTCATCAAGACCATGGGCTCGATCACCGAGCCGCCGGAAGTGCTGGGCGGCATGATCGGCGGCGCCCTGGTCGGCACCTTCCTCGGCGTGTTCCTGGCCTACGGCCTGGTCGGTCCGTTCGCGGCCCGGCTGAAGGAAATCATCGAGGAGGAAGGCTCCTTCTATAAGATCATCCAGTCGGTGCTGGTCGCCCACCTGCACGGCAACGCCGCGCAGATCTCGGTCGAAATCGGCCGCGGCAGCGTGCCCTCGGGCGCGCAGCCGAGCTTCCTGGAACTGGAAGAAGCCCTCTCGGCGATCCCGGCCGAAGCGTAACCCCAAAATTGCTCCCCCTCTGGGGGAACTGTCAGCCGCATGGCTGACTGAGGGGGCTTGCTGAGTCAGCAGCCCCTCTCCGTCTCGATGCTCCGCATCGAGCCACCTCCCCCAAAAGGGGAGGAATTGTTCCTCGCTACAGCGGCTTCAGCCGGTTCACGTGGCCCATCTTGCGGCCCGGCTTGGCGTCCCGCTTGCCATAGAGATGCACGCGGGTCTCCGGCTCGCCGGCCAGCTTGGCCCAGCCGTCGGCCTCCTTGCCCAGCAGGTTCAGCATCTCGACCTTGGCGTGGGCGTGGGTGGGCCCCAACGGCCAGCCGGCCACGGCGCGGATGTGCTGTTCGAACTGATCGACCTCGCAGCCGTCCATGGTCCAGTGGCCGGTGTTGTGCACCCGCGGGGCGATCTCGTTGACCAGCAGCTTGCCGTCCTTCAGCTCGAACAGCTCGATGCCGATGACGCCGACATAGTCGAGCGCGGTCAGCACCTGGGCGGCGATGCGCTCGGCCTGGCCGGCAGTCTCCTTGCTGACCGCGGCCGGTGCGAACGAGCGGCGCAGCACGCCCTTCTCGTGGTGGTTCTCGGCCATCGGATAGACAGCGATCTCGCCGTCGCGGCCGCGAGCGGCGATCACTGACAGCTCGCGCACGAAGTCGGCCGGCGCTTCGAGGATCACCGGCTTGCCGCCAACCTTCTTGAACGCCGCGGGCGCATCGGCGGCGTGCTCGACCCACATCTGGCCCTTGCCGTCGTAACCCTCCCGCCGGGTCTTCATCAGCGCCGGGGCGCCGAGCGCGGCGACCGCCTCGCGGGCGGCCTCGCCGTTATCGGCGGCGACGAAGGCGACCGTCGGCGCGCCCGCCCCATTGAGGAAAGTCTTCTCCTCGACCCGGTCCTGGGCGACGGCCAGGGCGCGGGCGCCGGGCGCGACCAGCACGCCGAGCGCGGTCAGTTGCTCAACGGCGAGCGCCGGCACGTTCTCGAACTCGTAGGTGACCACGTCGGCCAGCTTGGCCAGCTCCGCCAGCGCGGCCGGATCGTCATAGGCCCCGACGATGGTGTGCGCCGCCACGCGGCTGGCCGGGCCGTTCGGCTCCGGGTCCAGGATGGCGACGTCGAAGCCCAGACGGCCAGCGGCCAGCGCCAGCATGCGGCCGAGCTGCCCTCCGCCGAGAATCCCGATCGTCGAGCCGGGGGGCAGAGGAGAAGCGGTCATGTGAGTTCTCAGTCTTCGACGGTTTCAGCGACGCCGGCGGTGTTGCGGGCGCGGAAGTCAGCCAGGCGTTGAGCCAGCGCCTCATCGGAGAGCGCCAGGATCTGGGCGGCAAGAAGGCCGGCGTTCTTCGCGCCGGGCTCGCCAATCGCCAGGGTGGCGACCGGAATGCCGCCCGGCATCTGCACGATCGACAGCAGCGAATCCATGCCCTTCAGCGCCTTGGATTCCACCGGCACGCCCAACACCGGCAGTTCGGTCAGCGAGGCGGTCATGCCCGGCAGGTGGGCCGCGCCGCCGGCCCCGGCGATGATCACCTTGAAGCCCGCGGCCTTGGCGCCCTTGGCGAACTCGTACATCCGGTCGGGCGTGCGGTGGGCGGAGACCACCTTGGCCTCGTAGGCGACGCCCAGCGCGTCGAGACTGTCGGCCGCGGCCTTCATCGTCGGCCAGTCCGACCGGCTGCCCATGATGATGGCGACTTGCGCCTTGCCTGCGCTCATTCCGACGTGCCCCTTGTCTCGGAAAGGCGCGGAGTATAGGCGCCGCCCTTGCGCCCGCAACCAAGGACGTTCAGGATTCTCGACGCTTAGGGTTCCCTGCCGATTCTGAGGGTGGGCGAGAGGCTGTATGAAGATCACCGGCGCACGCACCGAACCCTTTTCGGCGATCCGTAAGCGAGCGTTGCTCCACGCCGGCGCGCAGGCGACGGCGACCACGGCCGGACCGATCGACAAGACCGCGTTCCTGGGACTGGGCGAAGGCGACCTGACCCCCGCCGTGCAGAGCGCGCTGGCCACCTTGCTGACCGAGATCGACGACCTGCGCGGCGAGGTGTCGCGTCTCAAGGCCAAGCTGCGTGAAGTCGAGGGCCTGGCCGACCGCGACGCGCTGACGCCGTTGCTGAACCGCCGCGCCTTCGTGCGCGAGCTGGGCCGCATCCGCACCTTCGCTCAGCGCTACGGCTCGCCCGCCAGCCTGGTCTATTTCGACCTCGACGGCTTCAAGGCGGTCAACGACCGCTATGGCCACGCCGCGGGCGACGCCTGCCTGTGCGCGGTGGCCGAACGGCTGGCCGCCAACGTCCGCGACAGCGACGTGGTCGGCCGCATGGGCGGCGACGAGTTCGCGGTCATCCTGGTGCAGGCCGACCGCCAGACCGCCGAGGCGAAAGCCCGGTCGCTGGCCGACGCCATTGAGGCCACCCCGATCCGGTTCGGCGAATGGACCGCCCCGCTGCACATTTCGTTCGGCGTGCGCGAAATCTCGCCCGAGCTGGACGCCGAGGCGCTGGTCGCCGAGGCCGATGCTGCGATGTTCATCCGCAAACGTGAAGCGCGCGGCTTCCCCCAGCGCTGAGGCCCGATTTCCCCTTCGGTGACGCGCGCGTCAGCTTGCTATGAAGCGGCCAGCGAAAGCTACCAAAGGGGAAACACCATGATCGGCTACACCACCGTCGGCGCGAACGATTTTGAGAAGTCCAAGGCGTTCTTCGACGCCGTCCTGGCGCCGCTAGGCGTTGCGCGCTCGTTCGGCATGGACCGCATCCAGTTCTATGGTGCGCCGGGCGCCGGGGCGCTGGCGGTCTGCAAGCCTTATGACGGCGAAAAGGCCACCATCGGCAACGGCATGATGGTCGCCCTGGCTTGCCCCTCGCATGAGGTGGTCGACCAGGTCCACGCCGCGGCGCTGGCCGCCGGCGGCGCATGCGACGGCGAACCGGGCAAGCGCCTGCCGACCTTCTACGGCGCCTACTTCCGCGACCTCGACGGCAACAAGTTCTGCGCCTTCAAGATGGGCTGACGAGCGCCGGCTCGCGTCCGCGGGCCTAGGCGATGATGTCGGGCGTCTGTTGGTCCTTCAGACGCTCGATTTCGTCCTTCAGGGCCAGCTTCTTCCGCTTCAGGCGGGCGATGACCATCATATCGGGCACCGGCGCCTGGGCGATGGCCTCGACCGCCACGCCCAGGTCGGCGTGTTCCTGGCCCAGCAAGTGCAGGCGCTCGGCCAGCCGCGCCTCGGGATCGTTCCTGTCGTCGTCGTTCATACGCTAGCCGCCCCACGTCACGGAGCGTTCCTATGCCATGGCGGCGGTTAACGACCTAGCCCAGGGCGCGCGCCAGGCGGGCCAGGGTCTCGTCCGGGGCCGGCGCTCCCCAGGCGCGCGAAGCGGCTTGCAACGCCGCCAAGGCCGGCTGACCGCCGCGCCGGTGTTCGCTGAGCGCCTCGAGGGCCTCCATCAGCACCCGCTCGGCCCGCAGCTCGGCGGCCTTCACGTCCTCACGTAGCCCCTCGCGCGCGCCGTCGGCGACGGCCTCGAACTGCGCCTTCAGCGTGCGGCGCACGGCGCGCACCGGCTTGAGCACCGCCTCGTCCCAGGCTCGGCCGGCCTTGGCCGCGGACTGTAGCATCGCAGGGTCAGCGCCTTCGGCCCAAACCGCCCACAGCAAGTACGACGTGTTCTGACCATGCGCGTCCTGCAGCTCCAGGCAGACCTCCGGCACACCCGGGCGCGCATAGGCCTCGAGCGTCCAACCCCACAGCGACATGACTTAAGCCTCCCCCGACAGCGGCTTGAGATCCAGGCCCCAGCGCTTCACTGGTTTCCAGGACAGACCAAACAGATCGAGCGCGCGACCGACCGACTGGTCGACCATCTCCTCCAGGCTCGTTGGCTTGGCGTAGAAGGCCGGCAGCGGGGGGGCGATCACCGCGCCCATTTCGGCCAGCCTGACCATGGTGCGCAGGTGGCCAAGGTGCAGCGGCGTCTCGCGCACCATCAGCACCAGCGGGCGGCGCTCCTTGAGGGTGACGTCGGCGGCGCGGGTCAGCAGCGAAGAGGTCACCCCGGTGGCGATCTCGCTCATCGTACGGACCGAACAGGGCGCGATGATCATGCCCAGGGTCGGGAACGAGCCCGACGAGATCGCCGCGCCGATATCGCCCACCTTGTGCACCATGTCGGCCCGCGCATGGACCTCCGCCAGGCTGAGCGCGGTTTCCTGCGACAAGGTCAGGGCGGCGGCCTTGGAAAAAACCAGGTGGCTTTCGACGCCCAGCTCGCGACAGGCATCGAGCGCGCGCAGGCCATAGACGACGCCGCTGGCGCCCGAAACGCCCACCACCAGGCGCGCAGGTGTGCTCATGCCCATGTATCTCCGACGCCAGTTTCAAGGCGTGGGCGAGGTCCAGCCCACTGCAAACATATGTGATCTGACAGGCCAGACCAGCGGGTGTTCACTCCCTGTGACAGTAGTTCGACAAGGAGATGACACGTCATGGCCGTCGAAGCCCGTATCCGTGAACTTGGTTCCCGCCACCAGAATTTGGAGCGGATGATCGAGGAGGAGACGAACAGGCCGGCCGCCGACGCCACCAAGTTGAAGGAGATGAAGCTCAAGAAGCTGAAGCTCAAGGAAGAGATCGAGGCGCTAGGCGCGCAAGCGCACTAGGGCCGAGGCTCTTCTTCGTCCGTGCGGGCGGGGGACGGACGCCAGTCGACCCTGATCGATCGTTTCCACGGGTCCCCGGAGGCGATCGGCAGGGTCGTCTGCGCGTGTCAGATCCAGATCGGATCGCGCGCCGCGAACTGAAAAGGGGCGGTCAGCGCCGCCCCTCTCCCGAACCTCAATCCTCTTCGCCGTCCTCGTCGTCGAAGTGCGGCGGCTCTGCCGCATAGGGCTGGTCGTCCGGCTCGGCGACGCCGCCGAAGGCGCCGGTCTCCGAGGCCGGTTCCAGGGTCGGGCCGTCGACGATGCCGCGACGGGCGTCGTCCTTGGCCTTCTTGTCGGCCGCCTTCCTGACCACGGCGTCCAGTTCCATCTGGGTGGCCAGGCCGAGGGTCACCGGGTCGACCGGCTTGATGTTGGCCGAGTTCCAGTGGCTGCGGTTGCGGACCTGGTCGATCGTCGCCTTGGTGGTGCCCAGCAGGCGGGCGATCTGGCTGTCGGCCACTTCCGGGTGGTTGCGGATGAACCAGGCGATAGCGTCCGGGCGGTCCTGGCGGCGCGAGACCGGGGTGTAGCGCGGAGCCTTCTTCACCGGCTTCAGCAGCTCGGCATGGCGGCTCTTCTGCGCCTTCATGCGGTACTTGTCGTTGGCTTGGGCCTTGTCCAACTCTTCACGCGACAGCTGGCCGTTGGCGATCGGGTCGGCGCCGCGGATATCGCGCGCCACTTCACCGTCGGCGATGCCCTTTACTTCCAGCGGGTGCAGGCCGCAGAAGTCGGCGATCTGATCGAAGGTCAGCGAGGTATTGTCGACCAGCCAGACAGCGGTCGCCTTCGGCATCAGAATCTCGGTCATGACTGTCTTTCCAAAATGACGGCGCCCGGCCTTTCGGCCGGGCGGTGCAATCAAGCAACGCCACATATAGGCCCGTTCCGCGCTCAAGAAAACGACAATCCTTGACGGTTACCGGGGGTAACGGCGGCCTCCAGCGTGCGCAATTCCGTGAAGTCGCCCGCCTCGCGCACGTTCCCTGAAGACATTTGCGTACGCCGTGCCAAAGTCTTTGTAACAACGACCCTTCAGGGAGGGCTCCAGGGATGAAAGGCGCGGTCCTGCCGATCGCAGCGGCGGCATTGCTGTCGGCCTGCTCGACGACTGATACGCAGCGGACCGTGGCGATGAACGCCCCCCGCACCGACTTCAGCCACCTGTCCTGTCGCGAGATCGCCGCCCAACTGGCGCTCACCGAGCGCGCCGTGGTGTCCAGCACGCGTCGCCAGCGATTGACGCGCGAGGGCGAAACCGCCCAGGCCTACCTCTTCCCCGCCTCGCTCGGCGCGGCCGCCCCAGCGGCGTCGGCCAAGCTTGAGGCCCGCCTGGACGACCTGCGCCGCGCCTCACGCGCCAAGCGCTGCGAAAGCGCCTGGCGCGGCTACGACACCGCCACGGCCTAGCCGCCAAACGTCGATTGCCGAACGACGATTGTCGAATGGCGGAAAGCCCCCTAGCAATGGGCGCATGAGCCCCATTTCGCTACCAGAGATCGGCACACCGCGAACCATCGTCCGCGGCCGCTCCGCCCATGACGGCTATCAGCGCGGCTGGGGCCTGATGCATGCCGGGGTCGCTGATCTCGTCGCCCATCACCCGCTCTACCAGGCCGGGCTGGAGGCCTCCGCCCACTGGTCGGTGATGGTCGACGCCAAGCGGATGAACCTCTTCCTGATCCTGACCTCGTTCTATGCCGATCTCGACGGCAAGGACGTCATCGAGTTCGGCTCCTATCGCGGCGGCAACGCGCTGTTCATGGCCCGGGTTCTCTGGGACGTCGCGCCGGGCGCCAAGGTCTATGCCTGCGACACCTATGCCGGCATGCCGCAGACCGACGCAGCCCGCGACCTGCACGGACCGGGCGACTTCGGCGACAGCTCCTATGATGCGCTGGTCGAGCGCCGCGACGCCCTCGGTCTAACCAACCTCGTGGTCGTCAAAGGACTGTTCCAAGACACCTTCCCCGCGATCGCCCACGAGCAGCCGCAGTTCGGCCTCGCACACATCGACTGCGACATCTATTCGGGCGTGAAATTCGCACAGGCTGCTGTCTGGCCGTTGATGGCCCGCGGCGGGTATGTCGTCTACGACGACGCCGACACCCCCTCCTGCATCGGCGCCACCGAAGCGGTCGAAGAGCTGGTCATGAAGCGTAAGCTGCACTCCGAACAGGTCTGGCCGCACTGGGTGTTCCGCGCTGGCCTCTAGCGCGACGCGCCGCTAGCCTTGCGCAAAACAAGGACGGGCGGAAATGACCGGGTACGGACAAGCGGCGCGCGAAGCGCTGAACTTCATCGAGTCGCAACGGGCGCCGGGCAGCGCGGTCTGGCGCACCAACGATCATCCCAAGGCCCGCCCGGCCCACAGCCTCTATCATGGCGCCGGCGGCGTGATCCTGCTGTTGCTCGAACTGCACGCCCAGTCCCACGAGCCGCAGCTGATGGAGAAGGCGCTGGCGGCCGGAGACGAGATCCTCGCGCAGCTGCCGACCTTCGAAAATCTCTCCGTCAACGCCTCGACGGGCTGGGGCGGCTACGTCTTCGTGCTCGGCGAACTGGCTCGCGTCACCGGTCAGGCGCGCTTTCGCGAGGCGGCCGCGTTCTGCCTGCAGCAGATCCGCGACCTCGCCCAGCCGCTCGGCGCCGGCGTCGGCTGGATCGAGCCGGCCCCGTTCGCCGACATTACCGGCTTTTCCGACCTACGTGAGGTCTACGACCAGTCGGTCGGGTCGGCCGGCGTGATCCTGACCTTGCTCTACGCCGACCGCGAGGGACTGGATGCTGCGGCCCTCGACCTGGCCAAGGCCGCGGCCGAGCGGCTGCTGGAAGTCGGCGAGCCGACGCCGGACGGACTGCGCTGGCTGATGATGGCCGACATGCCGTTCCAGTTCACGGCGCCGAACTTCGCCCATGGCGGGGCCGGCGTCGGTTACGCCCTGCTGCAGTTGCACCGCGCCACCGGCGAGGCCCGTTACCTGGAGGCCGCCCAGTCCGCCGCCCGCTATGTCATGAGCCGCAGCCATCCCGTCGGCGATCGGGGCGGGCGGTTGGTCTGCCACAACGAGGACACCCGCAAACCGATCTTCTACCTGGGCGCCTGCCACGGACCGGCCGGCACGGGCCGGCTGCTGCTTGAGCTGCACGCCGTGACGGGTGACAACCAGTGGGCCGATGCGCTCGATCAGCTCGTCGCCGGGATTGAGGGCGCCGGGGCGCCGGAAGCCCGCTCGGCAGGATTCTGGAACAACCACGGTCAGTGCTGCGGCGATGCCGGGATCGGCGAGTTCGCCCTGCTGCTCGCCCGCCGGACTGGCCGAAGCGACTATCTGGGGCTTGCCCGGCGCTGCGCCGAGGTGATCCTCGACGCCAGCGAGACGGAGGCGGATCGGCGGCTCTGGCGGCAGGCCGAGCATCGCGACCGGCCCGACTTCATCCAGGCCCAGACCGGCTACATGCAGGGCGCGGCGGGAATCGCCAGCTTCCTGCAGCATCTGGACGGGGTGCTGGCGGGCCGGCCGGTGAAGATCGCCATGCCCGACTGGCCGGCCATGGACGCCTCCTGACCGGTCAGAGGCACGGCACAACGCTCAACGCGGAGGCGCCATCGCAAGCGCGCGCCTTCGCGGTCAGTGCTGGCGCTTATGGCCCCAGATGCTGGTCTTGTCGTGGCGCACGACCCGCCAGTTCTCGTCGATGTCCCGCGCGCCCCAACCGTACTCGATCTCGAAGCCCGACGGTGTCTGGGCGTAGAACGACACCATGTGGTCGTTGGTGTGCTTGCCCAGCGTGTTCATCAACGGGATCTTGGCCGCCGCGACGCGGTCCAGCGCGAAGCCCACGTCGTCGAGGCTCTCGACCTGCAGCATAAAGTGGTTCAGCCGCCGCGGCACGGGCAGCGGGACCAGCGCCAGCGTGTGATGGCGCGGGTTGCAGTGGTAGAATTCCAGATCCATCCCGAACTCTTCGGTGATCTGCATCCGGATGATGTCCGACAGGCGGAAGCCGAGGACATCGCTGTAGAAGGCCCGCGCCGCGCCGATATCGGCCGCGGACAGCACCACGTGGCCCAGGCCCTGGTCGCCGGTTACGAAGCCGCTCACGCCGGCCGGTGAAACGAACGGAACTTCGCGGCGCTCGGTCGCTCCGTAGTAGATTTCGACCAGCAGCCCCTGCGGATCATGGCAGGCGATCATGCCCATCACGCCGCGCAGCTTCAGGTGCTCGGGCGAAGGTTGGCTCACGGTGACGCCAGCGGCGATCAATCGCCCCTGCAAGGCGGCGAGTTCGGCCGGGCCGGCCACCTCGAAGCCAACGAAGCCGATGTCGTTCTCCGGGCCAGGCTCGACGCACACGCGCCAGCCCTGGGCGTCGATCCGGAACCGCAGGGTCCCGTCCGGCGCCTCGACCGGCATCATGCCGAGGATTTCGGTCCCGAACTTGGCCCAGGCCTCCATGTCGTCCGCCTTGAAGCCCACATAGCCGAGCGATCCGATGGTCATCTGCGTTTCTCCCCTACTCAGCCGCCGAAGCCGCCCTTGGAGGGCGAGGCCGGCTTGCGATCGACGAAGCCCAGCACCAGGCCGTTGAACTCGTCGGCGTGTTCGACCTGAGCCCAGTGGCCGCAGCGGTTCAGGATCACCGCGCGGCTGTTCGGGATTAGGCTGGCGGTCTTCAGCGTCACCTCCATGGGCACGGTCTTGTCGTCCCGGCCGTGGATCATCAGCGTCGGGACCTGGCTGATAGCCAGCTTGCCCATCAATTCCTCGACGCCGGCGAACGGACCACCCTTGCCGAGCGGGCCGCCCTTCAGCCAGTTCGTCAGGTGCTCGCGCTGGGCCAGCGCGCCGGCCGAGCGCTGCTGGGTCAGCTCGTCGGTCACGTAGGAGGCGTCGTAGACCATGATCTCCACCAGCCGGCGGAAGTTCTCCGGGGTGGGGTTCATATAGGTTTCGAAGATCACCCGGATGCCCTGCGACGGGCCGCCCGGCGTGAACATGTTCGGCACTCCGAACAGGCCCGAGCCCATGGTGATCGCGTGGCTGATGCGGTCTGGATAGCGCGCCATGAATTCCAGCGTCGCGGCCCCGCCCATCGAGTTGCCGACCAGCGCGGCCTTTTCGATGCCCAGCTCGTCCATCAGCAGCTTCACGGCCTCGGCGTTGGCGGCGTTGCGCGGCTCGCCGCTGCACTCGAACAGCTCCGAGCCGCCCCAACCTGGGCTGTCGAGCGCGATCACCCGATGGCTCGCCGACAACACGGCCATGTTCTGGTGAAAGTTGCTCCAGCCGGTCGCGCCAGGGCCGGTGCCGTGCAGCAGAATAATTGGATGCCCCTTGCCGACCTCGTTGTAGTGCAGCTTCCAGCGCTTGGTCTGGACGAAGCGGCTGGTGGACTCTTCGGTGAACGGCGCGAGCGCCTCGACGACGGACATGGGTTTCCTCCGGAATTCTTGCTGTTGGCGGGGCGCGCCGGATCAGGCGGCCGGCTGTCGGTTCTTCAGGTCGAGGGCGACGTCGACGATCATGTCTTCCTGGCCGCCGACCATGCGGCGACGGCCGAGCTCGAGCAGGATGCTGCGGACATCGAGGCCATAGGTCTCGGCGGCCTTCTCGGCATGGCGCAGGAAGCTGGAATAGACGCCGGCGTAACCGAGGCTGAGGGTCTCGCGGTCGACGCGGACTGGGCGGTCCTGCAGCGGCCGGACCAAATCCTCGGCCGCGTCCATCAGGGCGAAGAGGTCGGTACCGTGTTCCCAGCCGTAGACGTCGGCCGCGGCGACAAAGACCTCCAGCGGCGCGTTGCCCGCCCCGGCCCCCATCCCGGCCAGCGAGGCGTCGACGCGGATCGCACCGTTCTGAACCGCGGCGATCGAGTTCGCGACGCCGAGGGAAAGGTTGTGGTGCGCATGGATGCCGCGCTCGGTCTCGGGCTTGAGAACCCGGTCATAGGCCTGCAGCCGCGCGGCCACGTCATCCATGGTCATCGCTCCGCCGCTATCGGTGACGTAGACGCAGTGGGCCCCGTAGCTCTCCATCAGCAGCGCCTGCTGGGCCAGGGGCTCAGGCGGGCTCATGTGGCTCATCATCAGGAAGCCCGAAACGTCCATGTCCAGCTTGCGGGCCGCCTCGATGTGCTGCTTGGCGATGTCGGCTTCTGTGCAATGGGTGGCGACACGGACCGAGCGGACGCCCAGGTCGTAGGCGTGCTTCAGGTCGTGGATCGTGCCGATCCCCGGCAGCAACAGGGTCGTGAGCTTGGCGTGGCTGATCACCTCGGCCACCGCCGTGATCCACTCCCAATCGGTGTGGGCGCCGAAGCCATAGTTGAAGGACGAGCCCGACAATCCGTCGCCGTGCGCGACCTCGATGGCGTCGACCTTGGCGTCGTCCAGCGCCTTGGCGATCGCCTGCACGTCGCCCAGCGAGTACTTGTGACGGATGGCGTGCATGCCGTCGCGTAGCGTGACGTCCTGGATGTAGAGCTTGCTCATGCCGCCACGCCCTGGCGCTGGACCATCCGCTCGGCGGTCTTCAGCGCCGCGGAGGTCATGATGTCGAGGTTGCCGGCATAGGCCGGCAGGTAGTGGGCCGCGCCCTCGACTTCGAGGAACACCGAGACCTTCAGGCCCGCGAACGCCTCGCCCATCTCGGGGATCAGCAACCGCTCGTTGTCGGTGATCTTCTCGAACTGGACCTCCTGCTTGAGGCGGTAGCCGGGCACGTAACTCTGGACCTCGGCCACCATCTCAAGGATCGAGGCGCGGATGGCGTTCTCGTCGCCGCCCTCGCAAAGGCAGTAGACGGTGTCGCGCATGATCAGCGGCGGCTCAGCCGGATTGAGCACGATCACCGCCTTGCCGCGGCGAGCGCCGCCGACCACTTCGATGGCCTTGGAGGTGGTCTCGGTGAACTCGTCGATATTGGCCCGCGTGCCGGGCCCCGCCGACTTGGAGGCGATGGAAGCGACGATCTCGCCGTAGATCACCGGGCTGACCCGATTGACCGCCGCGACGATTGGGATCGTCGCCTGCCCCCCGCAGGTGACCATGTTGACGTTCGGCTGGTCGAGATTGGCCAGGCCGTTGACGGGCGGGATCGTATAGGGGCCGATCGCCGCCGGGGTCAGGTCGATGATCTTCTTGCCGTGTGCGCGCAGGATCTCGTCATGGCGCGCATGCGCGCCGGCCGAGGTGGCGTCGAACACGATCTCGATGTCCTTGAAGCTCGGCATCGCCACCAGGCCGTCGATGCCGTCGGACGTGATCGGCACGCCGAGTCGGTCGGCTCGCTTCAGCCCGTCGGAGTTCGGATCGACGCCGACGAATGCGCCCATTTCCAGCACATCGGAGAGCCGCATGATCTTGATCATCAGGTCGGTGCCGATGTTGCCCGAACCGATGATGGCGACCTTGGTCTTCATGCGACGGCCCTCAATACAAGCGGATCAAAGCCGTCGATCTCCACGCGGTACTCAGCCGCCGTCAGGCTGACCATCGGGCCGAGCGCGCCTGACAGAATGATCTCGCCGGCCCGCAACGGCTCGCCGACCTCGATGGAGGCGTCGGCCAGCCAGGCCAGCGCGTTCAGCGGATCGCCCAGGGTCGCCGCGCCGGTCCCGCGGGAGATCACCTCGCCGTCACACAGCAGGCGCATCGTTCGCTCTGGCAGCTTGGAGTCGGCCCCGTAGGGGCGCCATTCGCCGACCGCGAAGCCGCAGCTCGAAGCGTTGTCGGCAATGGTGTCGACGATATCGATGTCCCACTTGGTGGCGCTGTCGACGATCTCCGCGGAGACGGCGACGGCCTCGACGAACGACGCGAGCGCCGCCCCCGAAAGGCCAGGCTCGGTGATGTCGCGCGCCAGGCGCAGGGCGAATTCGGCCTCGATCCGCGGCGCGATCAGACCCTTGAGCGGGATCACACCGGCGCTGAAATCCATGTGGTTCAGGAGGACGCCGAAATCTGGGGCGTCGACGCCGAGTTGGCGTTGAACAGCCTCGGAGGTCAGACCGATCTTGCGGCCGACCCGCCGGCGACCTTCGGCCAGCAGCCGGTCGATATTGATCTTCTGAACCGCGTAAGCGGCCGCCACGTCTTTTGGCGGCAGGTGGCCGCGCACGGCGGCGATCGGCGTACCGAGGCGCCGCGCCTCCAGAAGCTGGTCGGCCACCGACCGGATTGTCGCCTCAAGCGTCGCCGTCATAGGGTTCTCCATCGCGATGTTGTCCCGCACCGCGGCCCCTTCCGTGAAATCGATAGTCGCGAAGCCACCCATCACCTTGAGTGATTGCTCGCCCCTCGGCGGGCCTCAGCGACAGCGCGGAACATTGCGGTGCTGGGAGCGCCCAAGCTTGCGGTCTCGAACGCCAGCGGCTGGACGACGGCCATCGCCGCCATCTGTCGTGGGTCGCCGTCAGCGATGATGACGTCGGGCAAATCCTGCTCGATGGCGTCGACTACGGCCTGACCGACATCGTGCAGCGGCGCAGTTCCCATGCCGTCCGACACGACGCCGAAGTCCTGCTTGAGGGTCTCGAACATTCCCGCGCCGTCAATGAAGCCGGGGCAGACGACCGACGCGCTGGCCGGCCATCCGCAGGCCCTGGCCGTCATGCGCAAGGAGCGCGTGAAGCCGACCAGGCCGAACTTGGTGGCGCTGTAGGGCTCGTTGAACGGCGCCGCGATCAGGCCCGCCACGGAGGCGATGTTGACGATGTGGCCGCGGCCCCGCGCCAGCATGCCCGGCAGCAGAGCATGGCTGAGCAACATCGGCGCGCTCAGGTTCACCGCTATGGTGTCGGCGATCTCCGCGGGGCTGCGCTCGTCATAGGCGGCTGCGGCCTCCATGCCGGCGTTGTTGACCAGCACATCAATCGCCCCGACGGCCTGCGCCAAATCAGGGAGGCTGCCGAGGTCGCTCATGTCGGCGGCGAGAACCCTGACCTGCCCCGCGCCGGCGGCGCGCAGATCACCGGCCACCTGGTCCAGCGCGTCCCGCGATCGGGCCACGAGGATCAGGTCTAGCCCCTCGGCCGCGAGGCGGCGCGCAATCTCGACCCCGAGGCCGCGGGAGGCTCCGGTCACCAGGGCCGTCTGGCCCGTCTCAAGCTTCATGGGATCTCTCCAGCGGGACCTGTTCGGCGCGGCGACGCCAACGCGCCGGCGAGTCGCCGTGCACGCGGCGGAAGGCGCGCACGAAGGCCGCAGCCGAGCTGTAGCCGGCCGCATCAGCGGCCGCCTCGACGCTAAGGTTCTCGTTGGCCAAGCGATGCGCGATCGAACCCAGCTTCATCCGCGTGATGGCCAGAGCCGGCGTCTCTCCCGTCACGGCCTTGAAGGTGGCCGCAAACCGCGTGCGGGACATACCGGCGACCCTCGCCAAGCCCGGCAGGTCCCAGTGGCGGTCAGGCGCCTCGAGGAAGGCGTCCAAGGCCTTTACGATCTGGCGCTCCACGCCGTGGCCCATAGGGCCGGCGCCCTCGACCGCGCGGTCGCGCATCACCTTGCGCGTCAGGTTGATCAGCATCAGCTCGGCAAGGCGGCGCACGACGAGCGGATGGTCGGAGGAAGACGCGGTGCGATACTCGTCCTCGAGCATGTCGGCGGCCCGCCATACCTGACGCGAGAGGTCCGGATGCTCGTCTGGGCGGATCAGAATGGGACCGAGAACCAACGAACCCAGGGCGAGCGCCTCGCTCGGCGCCACGCCGACGAAGATCTCGCTTTCGCCGGGAGCGTCCGCAGCCCCCCGCACGAAGGTCGCGTGCTCGCTTGCGGCGCCGGGCGGCAGGAAGGCGTGCGCGGCCAGCCCGCTGACCGCAACGACGTCGCCGCCTCGCAGCGACAGGGTGACGGGCTTGGGATAGTCGATCTGCAGCTTTAGCTCACCGCGCCGGACCAGCACGCAGTAGGAGTACCGGCCCGGCGGCAACATGCGGCGCACCCCGCCGTCGGCCGTCGTACGGTAGAACTCGACCCCGTCCATGCGCACGTCCTTCTGGACGAGCTTGCTGCCCTGCGTCGCGCTCATAGCGGCGCTCCGTACTTGGCGGACAGGCCTGCCCCCTGGGACGGGCGGCCGATGCCGCGCACCGCGATCCCGGCATCGAGGCTGATTACTCCGCCGGTCGCGGCGCGGTTGTCGCGCCGGCTGGCCAGGGTGACGTAGGCTCCGGTGTAGTCTTCAGCTGTCGGCACCATGGCCAGCGGCATGTTCGGCCCCGCGACAGCCGCCAAGTCGATGCCGCCGATCGACTGTTCAGCCAGCCCCAAGGCGCCCGCGCCGCGCAGGTCGGTGACGATCGGCCCGGGGGCGACGCCGTTGACCCGGACGACGGGCGCGAACTCGTAGGCGAGTTGGCGGATCAGCCCGACGACCGCATGCTTGGCGGCGGTGTAGAGCGGCCCGCCGCCGGCCGGGTCGAAGCCGGCGTTCGAGACGGTATAGATGAGCGAGCCGCCGCTCGCTGCGAGGCTCGGGAGAGCCGCCTTGGCCAGCAGCAGGTAGCCTTTGACATTGATGTGGAACATCTCGTCGAAGGCGGCGTCCAGCCGCTCTTCCGGCAGCGCGTCCAGCGAGACCGAATAGTCCCAGATCCCTGCGTTTCCGACGGCGCAATCGAGCCTGCCGAACCGCGAGCAGCAGACGGCGACGGCGCGTTGGTTGTCCGCCAGCGAGCGGACATCGCCCTGGACCGTCGCCACCTCCTCACCGAAGGCGACCGACAACGCCGCGAGCTTGTCGGGTGATCGGTCAAGCACCGCGACCCTGGCTCCTTCCTCGACGAAGCGGTCGACCAGCGCGCGCCCCAGGCCCGACGCGCCGCCGGTGATCAGGACGACTTCTCCCTTCAATCGCGTCATTGATCCGGCCTCAGAACAAGGTGCTCATGTTGGTGGACCGGATCAGCGTCTGATCCAGGAACAGATGACGGCGGGTCAGAAGGAAGCCCTCCTTGGTTCGGCGCAGCCCATCGATCCGCCGCCCGGTCCAGGCGTCGACCTCGGTGTTGAGGCGCGTGCGATAGAGGCAGAAGCAACACTCCGCGGTGATCTCGTCGCCGGCGACTTCGACCACCCGAACATTCGAGACGAAGTGGCGCGAACGAGACGGCGGGTCCTCGGACCAGGCCGAGCCCGCCTCCAGCTTCTTGACGCGCATCTCGAGCATGTCGCGGTCGTCGTCGAAGAAGGCCATGTCGCCGATCTTCGTGAACTCGGCGGCGATGTCGCTTTGGGTCACCGTCCGGCGGATCGGCATCCAGTAGTGCATGTCCTCGGCGATCAGGGCGAGCCAATCGCGATAGCGGCGAGCGTCGAGCAGCGCCGCCTCGTCATAGAGGTACTGCTCGACCTGATGCTGCAGCAGCATCAGGTCCTGATGCGAGGCGCCTGGCGCCGGTCTGGCGGTATCGAGAGCGCTCATCAGACCGTCCCCTGCGGAGGCGCGGAGTGATTGGCCTTCAGGTCGGCCCAATCCTTGGCCGCCAGCCATTCAGTCCAGGACTGGTAGAGCCAGCGTTGGCCGTGCTCGCTAATGCAGGTGGCGATGGCGGCGCCCCCGTCCGGACCGGCGATCGCCTGATCGTGGCCGAGGCCCATCTGCAGGTTATGGCCGAGGCTGCGGCTGACCACGCCGCGCGAGGCGCGGGTGCTCTGACTCCAGTTCTCGCCATCGTCCTGCTCCAGCAGGCCGGCCGGACCAAACAGGTGGGTCGCGCTCCGCACCGCGTTGCGCCGCTGCTCGGGAGACGAGTCCTTAGGGACGACGGTGAACCACCACAGCTCGGTCGCCCCCGCCCCCCGCGGCAGGCGCAGGCACAATTGCATCCCGTTCAGGGTGATCCAGAGATTGGGAAAGATGTTCGGATGGCCCAGGCTCCGCACGCCAGTCGCCCCCATCAGGTCCTTGGCGCTGGCCGGACGCAGACGGAACGGCGTGGACTTCGACATCTCTGCGCGCTGCTCGTCACCGATCATGTCGAGTTGCGCCTGCATCGCCTCGGGGATGCCGGGCCCGCCGATGCCGTGTCCGTACTCGCCCAGCATCACGAGTTGGTTGTCGGGCTGCAGGATCTTGGCCAGGTCCACGAAGCCTGTGCTGTTCGCCGAGGCGTGGCTGTACATCACGTGGTACCAGTCGAAGAGGTTGTCGACGGCGATCTTCCAGTTGCAGTCGATGACGTTCTTCTGGATGCCGTCCAGCACGATCACGTCCCCATAGGCCGCGACCATGCCGAGGCCGGAGCGCCCGACATCGCCCAGGAAGTCGTGCAGCGATGGGGCGGCGGGATCGAGGGTGGCGAAGTAGAAGCCCAGGTGGCTTTCGACCTTCGCGGCCTTGGCCAGGCCCAGCTGGCTCTTGTCGAAGTCGCCGCGATAGTAGGTCTTCAGGCCTGGAACGCCGATCAAGTCGCCATTCAGGGCGTAGTTCCAACCGTGGTAGCTGCAGACGAATGACTTGGCGTTGCCCTGTTCGGCCCGACACAGCGCGTTGCCGCGGTGGCGACAGGTGTTGAGCAGAACGTTCACCTGCCCCTCGCCATCGCGCACCACGATGACCTGGTCCTCACCGATGTAGTTGATGAAGTAGTCGCCTGAATTGGGGATCTGGGATTCGTGGCACATGAAGTTCCAGCCGCGCGCGAAGATGCGCTGCAGCTCGAGCTGATAGATCCCCTCGTCGTCGTAGATGCGCCGGTCCAAGCGGCCCGACGCCGGGTCGAAGAGAGACAGGATCGCCTCGCGGTCCCATGAGGCGTGGACTTGATTGCCGTCAGCCATGTTTCCTCCGTCTGCATCGCCTTTCCGGGTCTGGCCCGTGGCCTTTCCGGCCGGCGTTGTCAGTCAGGTTAGGATCTCGCTCTCCGCCGGTTGATCCCCGGGCGTCCGCCAAAATTGATTATTCGTCCCGAACTGCCCGCTGGCCTTTCAAGCGTCCCAGGGTGAAAGGCGATGGAGACCGCCCTCGGCATAGGCCACTGGCGCGCCGGCGCCGGCCCCGCGCACCTCGCGCACCCGGCCGACGATGATCGTGTGTGTGGCGTAGTCCCACGCCGCATCGACGGCGCAGCTGAAGCTCACTGCGTCGGCGAGACAGGGCGCGCCGTCGCAGTCGCGCCACTCCCCATGATCGAAGCGGGCGCCCTGCGGGGCCGAGCCGGCGAACGGTAGGCACAGCGCCGCGTTCCCATCATCCAGCAAGTTCACCGAAAACCGCCGGCCAGGCGTAAGCAGACGATGCAGACTGCGCCCTCGGTTCACACTCGCCAGCAGGGAAGCCGGCTCCAGACTGAGCGCCGAGACAGCCGTGGCCGTCATGCCGATCCGCTCGCCGGCGTCCGAGAACGCGGCGAGCACGCAGGGTGTCGCGGCCAGCCGCCGCAGCGCCTGCCTAAACGCCGCGCCAAGGCTCGTGTCGCCCTCCATCCTAGAGCGCGAAGTCCATGTTGGCGGCCCCGAGCAGGACTCCGCCGGCGTTGAGCGCACCCTTGTCGGCGTTCAGATAGGCATGGTTGGACGCCGCCTGCACATCGCGGAAGTAACGCTGCAGCGGGTTTTCCTGGCGGATGCCGCGGCCGCCGCCGGCCTTGAACAGCAGCTCGATGGCCTGCATCGCCATCCGCGACAGGTGCTGAGCCTCCCACTTGCACCGGACTCGAACCTCGAGCGGGATCAGTTCGCCAGCCTGCACGTAGCCGTCAAGTTCGGCGAAGTTGGCGTCGAGGAGCGCTCTCTGGCTACGGATCATGGCGTCAGCATGGGCCAGGCGTTGACGCACGAAAGGATCGTCCGAGGCCTTGGCCCCGTCGTAGGCGCCGAGGCGAACCTGCATCTGCTCGACGAACGCCTCGCGCGCGCCCTCGGCCATGCCGAGCGTCACGACCGCGAGCGTGTAGGCAAAGACGATGCCAAACGGATAGCGGAAGGTCGGCGCGGTGAAAGTCGCCAACCCCGGATCGGTTCCGAGGAACGAGTCCGAGAATTTGTGCGTCAGGTGCTCGGGCACGAAAGCCTTGTCGACCACGATATCCTTGCTGCCGGTCCCCTTCAGGCCGAGCACATGCCAGGTGTCGTCGATCACATAGCTGCTGCGGGGAATGATGAACGCCCGCACGTCGGGCGGCAGCCCCGGCTCAGAGGGCGCGCGCCCGCCGAGGATCGCCCAGTCGCAGTGATCGCACCCGCTGGAGAACGGCCAGCGGCCGCTGATCAGAAAACCGCCTTCTGCGGGCTCGACGGCGCCGAACGGGGCGTAGGAAGATGAGAGCCGGACGGACGTATCACCGCCCCAGATATCTTGCGCGGCGCGTGGGTCCAGCAGGCCGATTTCCCAGTTGTGGACGGCGATGAGACACATGCACCAGGCGCTGGACGGGCAGCCTTTGGCCAGCTCAATGGCCACATCGAACAGCGCCTTTGGCGGCAGCTCGAAGCCTCCGTACTGCGCCGGCTGCAAGATCCGGTAGAAGCCGGCGGCCTCGAAGTCGGCGACCGTCTCCGGCAGCACGCTGCGGGCGTCTTCGGTAGCCTGGGCTCGCTTGGCCAGCACAGGGACAAGGGCCTTGGCGCGCTCCAACAGGATCGATGCGGTCGGGATTTTGTCGATGGCGATCTTGTTCATGTCGTCCTCCCACCGCCTGTGTGCAGGATCTGGGGTGACACCAGAACTTTTCTGTTCTGATCTTAGCCATAAGTTTCATGAATGGATGGATTCGCCTTGGACGACCTCGAGCGGCGACTTCGACAGACCAATCTCAATCTGCTGCCGGTGCTTCGGGAAATCCTCAAGCACCGCAACCTTACCCGCGCCGCCGAGGAGCTGAACCTGACCCAGGCGGCCGTGAGCAACAGTTTGAGGCGCCTGCGCGATCACTTCGGCGATGAGCTGCTGGTGAAGGACGGACGGGGCCTGCGCCTCACCGAAAAGGCGCGCCGAATGGTCGGCCCTTTGGAAGCGGCGCTCGCGGCCGTCGCCGATGTTCTCGCCGGCGAAGCCTTTTCGCCGGAGCGGTCACGCCGCCGCTATCGCATCGCCACCGCCGACTACGTCACGGCCGTGCTCACCCCGAACCTCACGCGCCTCCTCGGCGAGGAAGCGCCGCAGATGAGCGTCCAGATGGTGACCGCCCGCGGCCGGTCGGCCGAGGACTTGCGCCTCGAGAACGTCGACATCGTGATCTCGCCCCGCCAGATCATCTTGGCCGCCATTTTCGACGCGCCGCGGGTGATGGCGGAGTTCCTCTATGAGGACCTGGCGCGCGATCCGTTCGTCTGCCTGGGCCGCGCAGATGACGCCGAGCTCGCCGCCGGCCTGACGCGCGAGGCCTATCTGGCGCGGCCGCACGCCAGTTTCTTCCTGGACCTCGACGTGCACGCCAGCCTCGAGCAAGGCTATCTGCTCGAGAACGGCATCGAGCAGTTCGACCGGTTGCTGACCTCGGACTTCTCGGTCCTGCCGCTGGTCGCCGCAGCGAGCGACTGTCTGACGCTGGTCCCCTCAAGCCTGGCGGCCGCTGCAATCCGAAGCCTGCCGCTGCAGGCCGTGCCATCGCCGCTTCCCGTCCCTGACCTCGAACTGGTGATGATCTGGCTGAAGCGCCGCGACGCCGACCCGGAGATCAAGTGGCTGCGCGAGGCCCTGCGCCGCTGCGCGCCCGCCTTCTCGCCGGCCGACCCTTCCGTCTGATCGATAGGTCGCTGCGACTTATCGATTTGGCCTGACGCCGCCCTAGTCGGACAGTGAAGCATGATGCGCATTGGTGCGCGTGCTTTTGGAAATCTTGCGATGCAGCCCAAGTACTCGACCGCGATCGCGATTGCAGGCGCCGGCCCCGTCGGCATGACCCTGGCGATCGACGCCGCCCTTCGGGGTGTGGACGTCATCCTGATCGAGGCCCGCGCCGCGGGCGAACCGCCCAGCGCCAAGTGCAACACGGTCGCGGCCCGCACCATGGAAACGTTCCGCCGCCTCGGCGTCTCGGAGGCCGTCCGCGCCGCCGGTCTTCCGGACGACTATCCGACCGACACCATCTACTGCACCTCGATCACCGGCCACGAGCTGACCCGCATCCGCATGCCGGCCCGATCCGAGCGCACCCATCCTGGTTTCCACGACAGCCACTGGCCGACGCCGGAATCGATGGTTCGCGTCAGCCAGCTCTATCTGGAGCCGATCCTCTATGATCGCGTGAAGTCGCTGCCCAACATCACCGTCCTGAACCGGACCTCCGTCGAAGCCTACGACCAGGACGAAACCGGCGTCACCCTCCACTGCAAAGGTGAAGGCGGCGAGGCGTTCGACATCCGCGCGACGTATCTCGCCGGCTGCGACGGCGGCCGCAGCACCATCCGCAAGGCGATGGGTGTCAGTCTGGTCGGCGACGCCGAGATCTCGCGCACCCGCAGCAGTCTGATCCGCGCCCCCGGCCTCAAAGCCCTGTTCGGCGATCGTCGCCCGGCCTGGATGAGTTGGGTGCAGAACCCCAAGCGCAGCGGCACGGTCGTAGCGATCGACGGTGAAGACGTCTGGCTCGTCCACCGCGGCGTCGCCTCAAGCGAAGCGTTCGAAGACGTCCCGCTTGAAGAGTCGATCCGCGACGTGCTGGGCGTCGACGCTGACTTCAGCTGGGAGGTGCTCAACCACGAGGACTGGATCGGCCGGCGCATGGTCGCTGAGCGGTTCCGCGACGGCCGCGTCTTCATCGCCGGCGACGCCGCCCACCTCTGGGTGCCCTTCGCCGGCTACGGCATGAACGCCGGCGTAGCCGACGCCGCCCATCTTTCGTGGCTGCTTTGCGCAGTCGTGAAGGGCTGGGCCGACCCAGCCATTCTCGAGGCCTACCAGGCCGAGCGCCAGCCGATCACCGAACAGGTCTCGCACTTTGCGATGAAGAAGGTGATGGAGAACATCGAGGCGATGCGCTCGGGCGGATCCATCCCGCCGGCCCTGGTCGCCGACACACCGGAAGGCCAGGCCATCCGACAGTTCATCGGCCAGCGCCTGTTCGACATCAACGTCCCCCAGATGTCGCCTGAGGGCCTGAACTTCGGCTACTACTATGAGGGCTCGCCGATCATCGCCTACGACGGCGAGGCTCCGCCTGCCTACGACATGGGCTCCTTCACCCCCTCGACAGCGCCAGGATGCCGGCTGCCCCACTTCCGCCTGGACGATGGGACCTCGATCTATGATCGCCTAGGATCGGACTACACCCTGATCAGCTTCGGCGCCGATGAGACCGCGCTGCTTCAAGCGGCCTCGGCCGCCGGCCTGCCGCTGACGCTGATCCCAGCAACTCGGCCGACCGATGAAGTCTTCCGCCATCAACTGCTGTTGGTCCGCTTTGACGAGCACATCGTCTGGCGCGGCGACGAGCCTCCGGCCGATGCGGCTGCGCTCGCGTCGCAACTGCAGGGGCAGGCGGAATGAGGCGGTCATCGACACGCGCAGGGACCTCCGACGCCAGGGCTCGGACGCAGATCAGGGCCACCCTGTTGACTGTCGCGTTCTCAGTCCTGGCGTCCAGCGCCGGCGCGGCGGAGTCCGGCTTGTCGTCCAAGTTCATCGTGCTGGGAACCAATGCTGGTCCGGTTCCCAATCCCGCGCGGGCCGAGCCGGCCAATGTGCTGCGATATGGCCCAGACGCTCTGCTGATCGATGCAGGCGATGGGGCCGCGTGGCAACTGGCGAAGGCCGGCGTCGGGCTCGGCGAGATCCGCACGGTGTTCATCAGCCACCTTCATTTCGACCATACAGGCGGCCTCTTCGCGTTTCTCAGCCAGCGCTACCAGGGCCTGAACGCTGGCGAGGTCACGATCTACGGTCCGCCAGGTATCGGACGGACGGTGGACGGGCTGCTGGCCGCGATGGGACCGATGACCGAACCAGGCACCAACGTGCGCGCACGCCATCCGAAGGCGCCGCAAGACATGGTGCGGGTGGTCGAGATCGCCGATGGCCGCCAGGTCTCGATCGGCGCGATCAAGGTGACCGCTGCAACCAACTCACACTACTCGCTCGGCGGAGATGCGACCGAGAACAAGAGCACGTCTTCGTTCGCGTTCCGGTTCGACCTGCCCGACCGCTCCATTGTCTACACCGGCGATACCGGGCCGAGCCCTCGGGTCGCAGCGCTGGCCAAGGACGTGGACCTGCTGGTCGCCGAGGTGATGGATCCGGTCGCCGCGATCGACGAGGCGCGCCGTCGCAGACCCGACATCCCGGCCAGCGCCTTGAAGCTGGTCGAACAGCACTTCCGACTGCAGCACCTAGCGCCGCAGGAAGTTGGGCGACTGGCGCAAGAGGCGCGAGCCAAATCACTCGTCCTCACGCACTCCTCGATTGTTCAAGATCAGGAACCCGCCGCACGCCAAGCGATTAGCGCGGAGTATGCCGGCAAGGTGACCTTCGCCGTCGACCTGCAGGTGTTCTGAACTCCAATTGCCCCGTTGGGGCGCCGGCGGCGCGCAAGGTCGACAACTGGCGCAAGCTTCCTCAAGCTGACCGCGCCGCCGGCCGACTTGGCCCTGGGAAACCCGACTTGCTGCTACGCCGCCACAATCTGAACCTCCTGCCGATCCTGCGGGAGCTTCTACGCACGCGCAGTGTCGGCAAGACCGCCGAGATCGTCGGCCTCAGCCAGTCGGCCGTCAGCGCCGCCCTGGCGCGGTTGCGCGAGACCTACAACGACGACCTTCTGGTGATGGTCGGCCGCCGCCTCGAACTGACGGAGAAAGGCGCCCAGCTGATCGAGCAGACCGAGCGCGCCTGCCTCGAGATAGAAAGCTTGCTGCGGCCGCCTGAGTTCGATCCCGCGACCGAGACGCGCCGCTTCGTCGTGGCCACGGCCGACTATGTGACCGTATTGCTGGGGCCGCCCCTCGCTCGACTGCTCGCTGAGCAGGCGCCCAACGCCTCGGTCTACTTCGTCGATGTACCGACCGACCTGCAGTCCCAGATCGTCCGCGGCGCCGTCGACGTCGTGGCCATTCCCGCCGACACCGCGACAGGCCTCAGCCGCGACATTTCCTCGGCGCTGCTGTTCGAAGACGACATGGTGGTGATCGCTTCGCGCAAGCACCGCACGTTTGAAGGTCCTTTGACCCGCGAAATCTACGAGGCCAGTCGGCACGCGCGCTTCCGGATGTCGCCGAAGAACACCGCGACGCATCAGGACGTGAACTTTCGCCAGATCGGCGTCCATCAGCACGACCTGGTCATGGTGCAGCAGTTTCTCAGCCTGCCCGGCATTGTCGAGGCGTCAGCCACCCTGGCCCTGGTTCAGCGCCGGCTCGCCGAGCGCTTTCAACGTAGCTATGAGATCGACATCCTCGACGCTCCCTTCCCGCTCTCTCCCATTAGTCTCACCGCCTACTGGGGCCGCGCCGTCGAACGCGACCCGGCGCACGCCTGGTTTCGAGGGCTGATGCTGGCGGCTGGCCGCGATCTTCCGCTCCCCGCCAGCCTGGCCAAGTCCTGACGGACTATCAGATCGAGCGGACGCTCTACCTTCAGACGGCGGCGCAATGCGCCGCTAGCGCGCGCAGAGCCGAGGCGCCGTCGCCGCGGAACGATGACCCATGCATCAGCGCCAGGGTTGTCGGCTCCAGCTCCGCCAGTCGCTGAAGCACGGCGCCAGTGTTGGGCGCCATGGACATCGCGTGGAACACGTCCTCCATCGCGATCGCAGGACCGGCGATGTCGCTCTCGGTGAGCGGCGGTCCATCGCCGCCATGGGTCAGCAAATCGCCGCAAAACAGAGTGGCGCCGGTCTCCTCGTAGAAGAGGCCGGCCTCCCAGCCATGCGGCACATGGGGCGTGTCCATCCAGCGTAGGCGTTTGCCGCCAAGGTCGATCACCTCTCCATCCGCCAGCGGCCTGGGCGCGCGATCGGCCAAGTCGTTCAGGGAGACCATGCAGGCGGTCTGACCGTGCACGACCTCAGCATGGGGGGCTGCCGCCAGCCAGGCGTTCAGCCCGCCGCACTCGTCGGCCTCGACATGGCCAAAGCCCAGATATCGAAGTCGCGCCAGCGGCACTATGCGCTCGACAGCGGCGGCGATCGACGCCTGCATTCCCCGGTGGCCCAGGTGAAACAGCATCGGCGCGTCCGCCATGATCAGGAACTGGTTGAAGGTGAACGGTTCGGGACCGACGCCGCTCACCGCGGTCGAGAAGCGGTAGATGTTGTCAGCGATCTCGAACGTCTTCGTTTCGGTCATATCGCGCGCCTTTGCCGCGAAATCTTACAGGCGAAAGGTTTGGCGACAAGACGAAAGGTCAGCGCCCGCC
>NZ_PNLB01000022.1 GCF_013822795.1 Phenylobacterium sp.
TGGCGCGATGCTGATCGAACCGACGGAGACCGAGCCCAAGCACGAGCTGGACCGGTTCTGCGAGGCGCTGATCGCCCTGGCGCACGCCGCCAAGGCCGGCGATGCCGAGCGCTTCAAGGGGGCCCCCTATCTGGCCCCGCTGCGCCGGCTGGACGAGACGCTGGCGGCCCGCAAGCCGCGTTTGACCTGGCGTCCCGAGGGCAAGGGTGTGTCCCCGGCGCCGCTCGCCGCCGAATAGCCGCAAGTGGACGAAATTTAACCGCTGGGTCGCCTTTACGAGTCCTAGATAGGTTCTCATATCGGCAGGACGCCCGACCGCTGGTCCTCCCCAGTTCGGCGCGCGGGCTCAATCCAGGTTATGAACGTGTCACTCGCCATGCCCAGCGTGCGCGGTAATCGCGCCACCGACGACGTCACCCGCGATCTCGCGGGGCGACTCGTGCGCTTTGGCCTGGTGATGGTCGGCGGTGTGATCGTGCTCGCCGGCGTGCTGATCGCGCCGCTACCCGGTCCCGGGGGAATCCCGGTGATCGTCGTCGGCCTGATGGTGATCCTGCGCAATTCGTTCAAGGCGCGGCGGCAGTTCGTCCGCCTGCATCACGCGCACCCGCGGGTGATCTCGCCGATCCGGCGGCTGCTGCGGCGGGATCCGCAAATCCTGAAGATGTCCTGGCATCAGGCTTTGAAGATCGAGCGTCTTCTGGCGCCTAAGGGCCTTCGCTTCATGGTTCGCAGCCGGCGCCTTTTCAGACGCCGGCGCTAAACCGTAGTTCCTACTGGAGCTTGGAGCCCAGTTGGCTGATCGCACGGTCGACCAGCGGATCGCTCTTCACGCCGGAGAGGCGCTGGGTCAGCACCACTTCGGCGGCCTGAGCCGCCAGGTCGGCGGCGGCGGCCTTCACCTCGGCCGCGGCTTGCGCCTCGGCGTTGGCGATCTTGCGCTCGGCGAGCTGCTGACGGCGAGCCAGGCTCTCCTCCAGCTTCGCCTTGGCGTCGGCCTCGTAGCGACGGGCCTCTTCCTGAGCGGCGGCCAGCATGTCCTTGGCTTGCGCCTCGGCTTCGGCGCGCTCGGCCTTCAGTTGGGTCAGCAGGCGCTGGGCTTCCTCGCGGATGCGGGCCGCTTCGTCCAGGTCGGCCTGGATCTTGGCGGTCGTGGCGTCCAGAGCGGCGTTGATGGCCTTCGGGGCCTTAGCCACGAAGATCACGATGCCGAAGAAGATCAGCAGGCCGACGCCGACCCAGAACTCCGCGTTGGCGGGATTAAGGAAAGCGGGCATCAGGCGGCTCCTTGAACGCGGGCGGTGAGCGCCGCGTCGATCTCGGCCGCGGTCACCTTCTGACCGGTCAGCTTCTCGACCATGGCCTGGGCCGTCTCGCCGGCGATGCCGCGGACGTTGGTCATGGCCTGGTCGCGCAGGCCGCGGATGCGAGCCTCGGCCTCATCCATCTGGGCCTGAAGACGTTCGTCTTCGGCCTTCTGGCTGGAGGCCAGTTCGGCGGCGGCCTTGGTCTTGGCGTCGACGGCGAGGCCGCGCGCGCGAGCACGGGCTTCGTCGATCTCGGCCTGGGCGGCCTTGGCTTGCGCCTCGGCTTCCGCCTGAACGCTGCGGGCTTGGGTCACCGCATCGGCGATGGTCGCCGCGCGGGTGTCCTGGATCATGCGGAGCCGAGGAATGAAGACCTTGGCCAGCAGGATGTAGAGGACAGCGAAGATGAGGAAGAGCCAGACGATCTGGCCGCCCCAATGTTCGAATTCGAACTGGGGCAGGCCACCTCCGCTCTCGCCGCCGCCATGGGCGGCGACTTCCGTCGTGCCGGCCGGAGCGTGAGCCCCGTGATCGGCGGCGACGGCCTCGTGGGATGTGGTCTCGGCGGCCATAAGGCTTAGGCGTCCTTATAAACGCAGGTCAGGGCGCGGCGATGACGACGCGCCCCTCGGGACCTGCGGATCTGGCTTTAGGAGAACAGGATGAGCAGGCCGAGCACGAAGGCCAGAATGCCCAGAGCTTCGGTCAGAGCCGCGCCGAGGATCAGGTTGGTGAACTGGCCGCCAGCGGCCGACGGGTTGCGCGTGGCGCCCGCCAGGAAGTGGCCGAAGATGGTGCCCACGCCGATGCCGGCGCCGATCATGCCCAGGGTAGCGAGGCCAGCGCCGATGAACTTAGCGGCTTCAGCGTCCATAGTTTTCAGTCCCGTTTGAAAGTTGAAGAGGGTTGTTGAGTGCGACGGCCGATCAGTGGTGATGGCCGAGGTTGACCACGTCGTTGAGATAGACGCAGGCCAGAACCGCGAAGACGAACGCCTGCAGGTAGGCGACCAGGAACTCGAGGGCCGTCAGAGCGACGACGCCGCCCAGCGAGAGAGCCGCCGCCACATAGGCGAGGGAGGCGACGCCGCCGGTGGCAGCCAGAGCGCCCAGCGAGATGATGAACCCGGCGAAGACCTTCATGGCCACGTGGCCGCCCAGCATGTTGCCGAACAGACGCAGGGCGAGGGTCACCGGACGCAGCAGGAAGGAGAGGATCTCGATCGGAGTGACCAGGATCAGCATGTACCAGGGGATGCCGGCCGGAACGAACAGCTTGTACATGTTCGCGCCGTTGCGCAGCACGCCGTAAATGATGACGATCAGCATGGTCATCACGGCCAGCGAGGCGGTCACCGCCAGCTGCGAGGTCGCGGTGAAGACCAGGAACATGCCCAGCAAGTTCATCATCAGGATGAACATGAACAGGGTCAGGATGTAGGGGAAGAACTTGCGCCCTTCGCGGCCGATGATCCCGGAGACGAGGTCGTCGATGTAGCCGAACATGCCCTCGCCGATGACCTGCAAGCGGCCCGGCACGACGGCGGCCTTGGCGGTGGTCACCGCGAAGAACACAACCACCAGCGCCGCAGCCAAAAGCATGGCGACGGTCGAATTGGTGATCGACATGTCAATCGAGCCGACGCCCGGCAGACTGAACGAAGGCAGATCCACGACCTTGTGGATCTCGAACTGATGCATCGGGTCGGCCATGCCGCCTCGAACTCCCTCAATCGTCCTCGTCGTCGGGGGGGAGGTCCTGCACAGGACCCCATTCCCTCGCCGCTTCGGCGGTCATGCGCTGGGCCGAACGAACGGCCATCCAAATAGAAACGCCGAAGCCCACTAGGACTCCGATGATCATCCCCCAAGGCGCCGTCTTCAGAACGACGTCCGCCCCAGCTCCGAAGCCCAGTCCCACAAAGACCCCGCCTATCAGCACGCCCATGAGGCGATAGCCGTAGCCGGCGGCCTTGGAACCGTAGTCGCGCACGATCGGGGTAGTGCGCTGTTCCAGCGCCGCAGCCCTCTCGTCGAGGCGCTTAATGGCCTCGTCGCGCGAATTGTCCGGATGCGGCATGCGTCGGGCGGCCTTTTGGAACCACGACGTCGCCCGCCGCGGCCGGGGCTTCAAGTCGCGCGGAACCTATAGGCGCGGGTGCGGTGCGTCAAGGCTGGGGTTGTGTGATTTAGCGCGTTGTAATTGCTTGGGAAAATGGCGTCGCGACAACTCGTCCACCGCCCGCGCCGCTCGGTTGTCGGGAACTGACGTTAGCTACCGCGCAGATTCCCTTGCGGAACCTAGGCTTATTGCGCCGCCATCGCCTCGGCTTGGCGCAGGTCGACCGAGACCAGTTGCGAGACGCCGCGCTCGGCCATGGTCACTCCGAACAGCCGATCCATCCGCGCCATGGTCACCGGATTGTGGGTGATGGTGATGAACCGGGTCTCGGTGCGCCGGCGCATTTCATCGAGCAGGTTGCAGTAGCGATCGACATTGGCGTCATCGAGCGGGGCGTCGACTTCGTCGAGCACGCAGATCGGCGCCGGCTGGGCCAGGAACACCCCAAAGATCAGCGCGCAGGCGGTCAGGGCCTGCTCGCCGCCGCTCATCAGGCTCATGGTCGAGAGCCGCTTGCCGGGCGGGCAGGCGTAGATTTCGAGGCCGGCTTCGAGCGGATCTTCGGACTCGACCAGTCGCAGTTCGGCCTGGCCGCCCTGGAACAGGGCCTGGAAGAGCGTCTTGAAGTGTTCGTTGATGATCTCGAAGGCGGCCAGCAGCCGCTCGCGGCCCTCGCCGTTCAGTTCGTCGATGCCCTGGCGCAGCTTGGCGATGGCGCCGGTCAGGTCCGTGCGCTCGCTCATCATGGTCTCGAGGCGGGCGGCGTGCTCGCCGGCTTCCTCCTCGGCGCGCAGGTTCACCGCCCCGATCGAGTCGCGCTGGCGCTCCAGGGCGTAGAGGTGAGCCTCCATGCCGCCGGCGTCGGTCGGAATGGCGACGGCTTCTTCAGCCAGTTGGCGGCCAAGTTGCTCAGGCTCGATGCGCGCGGTCTCGCGGATCTGGGTGGTGATTTCAGTCAGGCGCTCGATCGCCGCTTCCAGCTTGGCGGCCAGGGAGGCGCGCAGTTCGCGGGCTTCACCGGCCGCGCCCTCGGCGGCGCGCAGCGCGCGGTCGGCCTCGGTGCGGGCGGCCTCGGCCTGGGCCAGGGCGTCGGCGGACTGCGCGCGGCGGGCCTCGGCGGCGGCCAGTTCGTCGAGCAGCTTGCCGAGCCGTTCCTGATGCGAGGCCGGCGCTTCGAGCGCGGTGTCGAGATTGGCCTGCACCTTGGCGCGGCCCTCGGCCAGATCGTCCAGCCGACGCGCGGCGGTCTTGCCGCGGCGGGTCCAGTCGTCGCTGTCGCGCTTGAGGTTCTCGTGGCGGCGGGCGCGGCCGTCGCGTTCGCGCACCTCCAGCTCGAGGGCCGAGCGCGCGGCCGAGGCGGCCTCTCGAGCCGGGCCGGCGGCGGCGCGGGCGGCGGCCAGGCGCTCGACCAGGTCGCCGGCCTCGCTCTGGCTGGAGGTTTCAGCGACGGCGACAGCCAGGATCTGCTCGGCGTCGGCCAGTTCGGCCTCGAAGCGGCCGATCATGTCGTCCAGCGACTGGGCCTGGGCCTCGCGGCGAGTCGCCTCGCGGTCGAGTTTCTCGAGCACGCCGCGGGCGATGGTCACCTTCTGCTCGGCGGCCGGCGGTTCGCGGCGGGCGTTGCGCACCGCGTCCTCGGCGGCGCGCACGCGGGTGGAGGCCGCCTGCAGGGCCTCCTTGGCGCTCGCCGCCTTGGGGGCGACGCCTTCGATTTCGCTCTCGACCTCGGCCAGCCGGGTTTTCTGCTCCATGCGGATGGCGGCCGGCTTGGGGGCGTCGGCGCGGGCGACGAAGCCGTCCCAGCGCCAGAGGTCGCCTTCCTTGGAGACCAGCCGCGCGCCGGTCGGCAGCGACGCCTGCAGGCGATCGCCATCCTCGCGGGGGACCACGGCGATGTGGGCGAGGCGGGCGGCGAGGGCGTCGGGCGCCTTCACCTTGCCGGCCAGCGGCTCGACGCCGGGCGGCCAGGCGGCGGGGGCGGTCTCGCCGCCGCCCCAATAGGCGGGGGCCTTGGGATCGAGAGCGGCGTCGAGGTCGTCGCCGAGCGCGGCGGCGACGGCGCGTTCATAGCCGCGAGCCGGAACGACCGAGTCGAGGGCCGGGGCGAAGCCGGCGCGGCGCTGTTGGGCGACGATCTGGGCCAAGGCGCGGGCCTCGGCGGTCAGACGGCCAAGGTGCTCGTCCTGCTTGCGGGCCGCTTCGCGGGCTTCGGTCTCGGCGGCCGCGGCCTTGCCGCGCTCGTCCTCGGCGGTCTCGAGCGCCGCGCGAACGGCGGCCAGGACGGCCTGGGCGCGCTCAAGTTCGGCGCGGGCTTCTTCGATCTGCGGGGTGACGGCGGGGCCTAGCTGGGCGCGCTCGCTCTTGGCCTGATCGAGGGCGCGGCGAGTGCGCGAGACGCGGTTCTGGGCCTCGTCGACGCGGGCGGCGCCGGCGCGGCGGCGGGCCTCGTCGGCGGCGGCCAGGGCGGCCAGTTCCTCGACCGCCTTGTCGGCGGCGATGCGGGCCTCCTCGGCGGCGCGGGCGGCGGCTTCCAGCTCCGGCACGCGCTCGGGGGCGGCGGCGATGGCGGCCTCCAGCGCTTCCAGGTCCTCGACCAGCCGCGCCAGGGCGGCCTGGGCGTCGTGGGCGATCTGGGTCTCGCGGGCGCGGTCGCCGTCGATGCGGGTCAGGTCGCCGGTCAACCGCTCGACCTCGGCGGCCAGGGCCTCGCCCTCGCGCTCCAGCCGATCCTTGTCGATGGCCAGGCGGTTGAGGATCGCCGCGGCGATGGTCTCGGCCTCGCGCAGCGGCTTGATCGCCTCCTCGGCCTGGGCGGCGCGGGTGGTCGCGGTGGCGGCCTCGCGGGTGTTGGCCTCGACCGCAGCGGCGGCGGCGGCGGCTTCCTCGCGCAGGCGCACGGCGGCGTCGCGGGCCTCGGACCAGCGGGCGAACAGCACCGCGCCCTGCAGGGCGCGGATCTCGGCGGAGAGTTTCTTGTAGCGCTCGGCCTGGCGGGCCTCGCGGCGCAGGCGGTTGAGCGCGGTCTCAAGTTCGCCGGAGACGTCGTCGAGGCGGGCGAGGTTGGCCTCGGCCGCGCGCAGGCGCAACTCGGCCTCATGCCGGCGCGAATGCAGGCCCGAGACGCCGGCGGCTTCTTCGAGGATCAGGCGGCGGTTCTGCGGCTTGGCGGCGATCAGCTCGGAGATCTGGCCCTGGCGCACCAGGGCCGGGGAGTTCGAGCCGGTGGAGGCGTCGGCGAACAGCAACTGGACGTCGCGGGCGCGGACCTCGCGGCCGTTGATCTTGTAGGTCGAGCCGGCGCCCTTATCGATCCGCCGCACGACCTCGAGCACCGGGGCGTCGTTGAACGCCGGCGGCGCGCGGCGGGCGGAATTGTCGATGGTCAGGACGACTTCGGCGTGGTTGCGCGAGGCGCGATTGCCCGAGCCGGCGAAGATCACGTCGTCCATGCCGCCGGCGCGCATCGCCTTGGCGGAATTGGCCCCCATCACCCAGCGCAGGGCTTCCAGCAGGTTCGACTTGCCGCAACCGTTCGGTCCGACGATGCCCGTGACTCCGGGCTCGATCCGAAACTCGGTCGGATCGACGAAGGACTTGAAGCCGGAGAGTCGGAGCCGCTGGAAGTGCACGGGCCGGGGGCGCCTCCTACCGCTTGGAGGCCGCGGCGACCGCGGCGTCGAGTTCGGCGGCGGTGATCTCGCCTTCCTTCACCTTCTTACCGTTGAAGACGAAGGTGGGGGTGCCGGTGATGCCACCGTCCTTGGCGTTCTTGGCCACGCGGGCGTTGAGCGCATCCAGGTTGGCGGTGTCGGAGAGGCAGGCCTCGAACTGCGCTTCGCTCATGCCGCCGAGCTTGGCCGCGCCGACCAGCACCGCGCGGGCGTCGCCGGTCTTGACCATCTCTTCGTGGCCGCGGAACACCGCGTCGACGACGGTGAAGTAGTTGTCCTTGCCGGCGCAGCGGGCGGTGATGAAGCCAGCGGCGGCCACCTGGGCCGGCGGCGTCAGGATCTCGCGCAGGGTGTAATGGACCTTGCCGGTGTCGATGTACTTCTTCTTGAAGGCCGGAAAGACCTCGTTGTTGAAGGTCGCGCAGTGGCTGCAGCTGAGCGAGGCATACTCGACCAGCTTCACCTTGGCCTTGGGGTCGCCCAGCGTCATGTCGTCGGGCAGGGCCGCCGGGGCGGCCAGGGCCGAACCGGCGCAGAGCGCGACCGCCCCGAAGACGGCGACGGCGATGCGGCGGTTCGGCTGGCGCATGCTTACTTCGAAGCCTCGGCGACGGCCGCGTCGAGCTCGGCCATGGTCATCTCGCCTTCCTTGACCTTCTTGCCGTTGACGACGAACGACGGCGTGGCGGTGATCTTGTCGACCTTCACGGCCTTTTCGACGCGCTCGTTCAGGGCCTTCAGCGCCGCTTCGTCGGTGATGCAGGCGTTGAACTTCTCTTCGGTCATGCCAGCCGATTGGGCGGTGCGCAGCAGAATCCCGCGCATGTCGCCGGTGGTGAACATCTCCTGCTGGGCATGGAAGATGGCGTCGGTGACCTGGAAGTACTTGTCCTTGCCGGCGCAGCGCGCGGTCAGGAAGCCGGCCGCGGCCACCTCGTTCGGCGGGGTCAGGAATTCCTTGAAGGTGTAATGCACCTTGCCGGTGTCGATGTACTTCTTCTTGAACTCGGGGAAGACCTCGTTGTTGAACTTGCCGCAGTGGCTGCAGGTCAGCGAGGCGTACTCGACGATCTTCACCTTGGCGTTCGGATCGCCCAGGGTCATGTCGGCGGTGTCGACGGACCCGGCGCCGCCGCTCTTGGAGCAGCCGGCCAGCGCGAGCGCGCCCAGGGCCGCAACGACGAGAAGACGACGGTTGAAGTTCGGCATTTGCACCTCTGCGGAAGTCCGAATGAAAGATTAAAGCGCGATTCCCGGCCCGTGGAACGTGGGCGCCGGGGCAAAGTCAACCAGGCTCAGCTGGTTCTCCGCCGCATAACGCCCCGACCCAACCTCAGCAATGCGGCTTTCAGGGGGCCGTCGGGAGCGTTCTCCAGTGACCTGGCGAGCTCGGCCTCGCGGGCGGCGTCGAGCGGCGCGGCGCGTTTGCGGGCGGCCTTGGGCTCGATCGAAGCGGCGTTGCGCAGCGGGCCCTGGACGATGCGCAGCTTGTTCACCGCCCCCTCGCCGAGGAACAGGTTCACCCGCGAGACGATCTCGTGCGCCTGGTGCTGGATGAGCGCGGCCGAGGCGCCGGCGACGCGGATCTCCAGCGCGCCAGGCCCGCCGCCGCGCGGCTTGGTCAGCTTCACCGGCTCGGTGCGCTTGGCCAGTTCGACGCCGACGATCTCGCGCCAGCGGGCCTGCAGTGCGCCCGGACCCTGGCCGTACTTGGCGTCCAGCTCCTTGAGCAGCTTGGACAGACCCCGCCCGGCCACCGGCGGCGGCCGGTGTTGGGGCCGCGTGCGCTTGCGCGCCAGGATCTCGGCGGCTTCGGCGGGAGTGGGCAGGGGACGGGGCATCTGACGCCACCCTACAACAAGGCTCCCGTCCGAGGCGAGGATCGGGTAGCTGAGACCCTGTGACGCCCGAGACGCTCCGCGACCGCCTGCTGGCCTGGTACGATGCTAACGCCCGCGACCTGCCCTGGCGGGTGGGGCCGGCCGATCATGGCCTTGGCGTGCGCGCCGATCCCTACCGAGTGTGGCTGTCCGAGGTCATGCTCCAGCAGACGACGGTGCCGCACGCGACGCCGTACTTCCTGAAGTTCACCCATCGCTGGCCGCGCGTCAGCGACCTGGCGGCCGAGGACGACGGCGAGGTGATGGCCGCCTGGGCCGGGCTTGGCTACTACGCCCGGGCCCGCAACCTGCTGGCCTGCGCTCGCGCCGTGGCCAACGACCACGGCGGCGTCTTCCCCGACACCGAGGAGGGGCTGCGCGCGCTGCCCGGGCTGGGCCCCTATACCGCGGCGGCGGTCGGGGCGATCGCCTTCGATCTGCCGACCAACGTCGTCGACGGCAATGTCGAGCGGGTGATGGCGCGGCTGTTTGCGGTGGAGACGCCGCTGCCCGATGGCAAGACAGAGTTGAAGACGTTGGCCGCGGCGCTGGTCCGCGACCAGCGGCCGGGCGACTGGGCCCAGGCGCTGATGGATCTCGGGGCCACAGTCTGCCGGCCCAAGGCGCCGCTCTGCGACCGCTGCCCGGTGGCCGAATTCTGCGTCGGGCTGGCCGGCGGCGCGCCGGAGACCTATCCGCGCAAGACGCCCAAGGCGGCGCGGCCACACCGCAACGGCGTGGCCTATATCCTGACGCGGGGGAGCGAGGTGGCGCTGGTGCGCCGGCCGCCCAAGGGACTGCTCGGCGGCATGCTGGCCCTGCCGACCAGCGACTGGCGCGCTACGGGCTGGACCGACGCCGAGGGCGCGGCGGCAGCGCCGGTGGGGGCCGACTGGCGGGCGGTGGGCGAGGTCGAGCACGTCTTCACGCACTTCAGTCTGACCTTGCGGTTGCTGCGCGCCGAGGGCGACGCGGAGGGCCTGATCTGGACGCCGCGCTCGGGTCTCGACGCGTTGCCGAGCGTGTTCCTCAAGGCCGCGCGGGCGGGGCTGAGCAACTTGCTCTAGGCCAGGGCCGCCAGGATGAACCTCGACTTGCCGGCGGTGTAGGCGGCGCGGTCGGTGGGATGCTCGGCGACCAGCCGGGTCTTCAACTGCTCATAGGCGGCGCTTAGTTCGGGATTGGCGCGGAGCATGTCTCGAAACCGCAACGTCGCGATCCACTCAGGGCCGTCGTGGACGACAAAGTGAGCCAGGTGGGTGCGCGTCGAGCCCTTGCCGAAGATGCGGTGGCCTTCGACGCCGCCGTCGCCAGCGTCGTCATAGCCCAGCGCGACCATGGCCGACGCGTGGCGGTCCGCAACGGCCAGGTCGGAGACGCCGATCAGCAGGTCGATGATCGGCTTGGCCGAAAGCCCCGGCACCGACGTACTGCCGTAGTGCTCGATCGCTAGGATGTCGGCGCCGACCGCCGCGCGGATGCGGGCGGCCTCCTCCTCGAACGCCTGTCCCCATTGGGGATGCGACGCCGCCAGGCGGTTCTCCGTCCGCTCAAGCCCAAGGCCGTAAGCCACGGGCTCAGGCCTGCGGCATCGCCGAGCGGATCTTGGCGCGCAGCACGTCGATTGGGGCCAGGCCCTTGTCGGACTTGAAGTGCCAGTAGGTCCAGCCGTTGCAGGCCGGGGCCGACTGGACCATGGCGCCGACCTTGTGGATCGAGCCGGAAAGATCGCCGACCACCAGGCTGCCGTCGGCGCGCACGCGGGCCATACGCTCGCCCTTGGGGCAGTAGAGCGCGTCGCCCGGGCTGAGCAGGCCAGCTTCCAGCACTTGGCCGAAGGGCACGCGCGGCTCGGACTTCTTGGAGCCGGTGACCTCCAGGTCGCCCGGGGCGATCGGGATGATCTTCGAGATCCGGTCCTTGGCCAGAGCGACGTACTTCTCGTCCTGCTCCAGGCCGATATAGCGGCGGCCCAGGCGCTTGGCGGCCGCGCCGGTGGTGCCGGTGCCGAAGAACGGATCGAGAATGATGTCGCCGGGCTTGGTGGAGGCCAGGATCAGGCGGTGCAGCAGGGCTTCCGGCTTCTGGGTCGGGTGGGCCTTGGCGCCGTTCTCGTCCTTCAGGCGCTCCTCGCCGGTGCACAGCGGGAAGGTCCAGTCCGAGCGCATCTGGACGTCGTCGTTGGCCATCTTCATGGCGTCGTAGTTGAAGGTGTAGCGGCGCGAGCCGCGGCCCTTGGCGGCCCAGATCAGGGTCTCGTGGGCATTGGTGAACCGGGTGCCCTTGAAGTTCGGCATCGGGTTGGACTTGCGCCAGACGATGTCGTTCAGCAGCCAGAACCCCAGGTCCTGCAAGGTCGCGCCGACCCGGAAGATGTTGTGATAGCTGCCGATCACCCAGAGCGCGCCGTCGTCCTTGAGCACCCGGCGGCATTCGGTCAGCCATTCGCGGGTGAACTTGTCGTAGGCGGCGAAGCTCTCGAACTGGTCCCAATGGTCGTCGACGGCGTCGACCTTGGAGTTGTCGGGGCGCAGCAGGTCGCCGCCGAGCTGGAGGTTGTAGGGCGGGTCGGCGAAGACCAGGTCGACCGACTTCTCGGGCAGCTTCTTCAGCTCCTCGATGCAGTCGCCGTGAATGATCGTGTCGGCCTGAACGCCCATAATCTCACCTCGATGTCCGGAGTCAGAATCCTGAGTCCTCGTGGTGAACGCGTGTTTACCGAACGTGGTTAACGGCCGTTGATCTTGGTTAACCGGTCCATCTCGCCGACGCGCCGTGGGCGTGAACGACCGCCAGGACGCGCTCTTGTCCACCGGGCCACATCGTCAGCCTCACCTCCATGATCGCCATGTTCTCGGGCGGCGGCTCCATGCGCAGCCAGGCCAGCGGGGCGTCGTGCGTGGCTAAGGCGCCAAGATTTTCAATGGCTTGGCGGAGCGCAGTCTGGCTCTCGGCCGGCATGTATTGCCAGAACACCGAGTGATAGATCACCGTCGCCGCGCCTCGCGTCGGGGCCGCAGAACGCGCGGTCCAGTCGACGGCGTCGGCCGCCTCGACTTCGATGCCGTTTGCGAGCGCAACGTCGATCGCCGCCCGAATTCGCTCGAGCCGGTCGAACTGATCGGGCCAGACATAGGCCACAAGACGTCGGCGTTGGACGGGATCCTTAAGGTCCACCGGTCGGCGGTCGCAGGCCTGGCGATGAACGACGCGGACCTGCGCGTCCAGGGGCGGCAAGGCCCCGGACCAGTCGGAGGGCAGCAGCACCGGGCTTTCCGGACCCCAGGCGGAGCTTGAAAGATCGTAGCGATAGCGGTCCCAGGAGAGGTTGAGCCCGGCGCTGGCGGCGATCTCGAAGCAGCGCAGCGGCAAGCCTGTCTCCTTGGCGACGATCAGGAAGCCGCCTAGCAGGGCGGCCGAGCGGCGCACCTCGTTGGTCTGCGGCTCGTGGTCCATGAAGGCGGCGAGGCGGGCGGGGTTCTGGGCCATCGCGCGGCGGGCCTCGCGCCAGGCGGAACCGGCGTCGAAATCCTTTCCAGGCTTGGGATAGGCGTCGGCGAGGGCAGGATCATCGCCGCTGAGCACCAGGTCGTGCAGGGCCCCCAGCAGCCGCAGCGGGACGGCCGCGGCCATCAGGCCGCGGAGGTCCTGGCCGTTCCAGGGCGTCAGCAGTCCGGCGGTCGGACCGCCGGCGTCGAGGTCCTCGGCGGCCAGCTCCAGAAGCTGGCCATGGAAAGGCGAGCCAAGCGCCAGGCAGGCCTGGGCCTGGAGGCGGAGCGAGGGGGCGAGGGCGCTGTCCATGTCCCTGCGATCGGTCCGCGGGGCCGAAGCGTCAATCTTGATTCAATTGATCAATCGACGACGCGGGCGATCTCGCCGCGTTCGATCAGGGCCAGGCGGATCGGCTCCCAGCCGCGGCGGTGGATCGGGCAGGGGCCGAGCGTGCGCAGCGCCTCGACGTGGACCTGGGCGTGGTAGCCCTTGTGGCCGGCGAAGCCGTAGCCGGGATAGAGGCCGTCCATCTCGACCATCAGCCGGTCGCGGGCGACCTTGGCCAGGATCGAGGCCGCGGCGATCGAGGCGCTGATCGAGTCCCCCTTGACCACGGTCTTGATTTCGCAGGGCAATTTGAACTTGTAGTTGCCGTCGACGAGGGCGAAGGCCGGCGTGACGGCCATCGCCTCGACCGCCCGGCGCATGGCCAGGCCGGTGGCGTGCAGGATGTTCAGTTCGTCGATCTCGTCGACGCTGGCGAAGCCGACGCCCCAGGCCACGGCGCACGACTTGATCTCCAGTTCCAGGGCGTCGCGGGCCTTTGCGCTGAGCTTCTTCGAGTCGTTGAGCCCCTCGGGCACGCGGTTCGGATCGAGGATCACCGCGCCGGCGCTGACCGGTCCGGCCCAGGGGCCGCGGCCGGCCTCGTCCACCCCGCAGACGGGGCCGGTCGGACAGGCCAGTTCGAGCATCATGTCAGGCATACTAACGCACCAGCCGTTTGACTTGTTCGTGGCGGTGGCAGCGGGTCAGATGGTCGTTGACGACGCCGGTGGCCTGCATGAAGGCGTAGACGATCACCGGGCCGACGAACTTGAAACCCTTGGCTTTCAAGGCCTTGGACATTTCCTCGGCGACGCGGGTCTGGGTCGGCACCTGGCCGATCTCGCTCCACTTGTTCTGGACCACGCGGCCGTTGGTGAAGCTCCAGATGAACTGGCTGAAGTCCTCGCCCTTCTCGCGCATGTCGAGATAGATCCGCGCGCTCTGGATGGCGGCGTCGATCTTGGCGTTCGAGCGGACGATGCCGGCGTTAGCCATCAGGGCGGCGCGCTCGGCCGCGCCGAAGCGGGCGACGACCTCGGGATCGAAGCCGGCGAAGGCCTCGCGGAAGGCGTCGCGCTTTCGCAGGATGGTGATCCAGGCGAGGCCGGCCTGGAAGCCGTCGAGGACGAGCTTCTCCCAGAGCGCGCGGGAGCTGTACTCGGGCACGCCCCACTCGGTGTCGTGATAGGCCTCGTAGAGCGGGTCGCCGGCCATGCCGCGCCAGCCGCATCGAATCAGGTCGCCGGTCATGGGGCGCAGTCTTGGCTTTCGGCAGGGAGCGTCACAAGCCTGCCGATAGAGGGCCTATCGGCAGGTTTCGCCGCCGATCTTGCAGCAAGCCGCCGATAGCGACGCCAGGGCGCGGTTTGTCGCGGCATGTTTCAGTGTCTATCGGCGCCTATCGGCGCGCGGCAGGTTTTTGTCGATCCTGACGAACGACCGCAACACGAGCGACGGAAATTCCCTCATCTCCCGTTCAGGAGAGTGGAGGCAGTTAGCCGCACGCCTCCATCCTCCCCAATGACTGGATCGTACCTCGTGAGTTCATCGCCTTTTCCACGCCGGATCGCCGCCCGCCTGCTCTGCGGGGTCGCCGTGGCCACGCTCTGCGCCGGAGGGGCGCTGGCCCAGACCGAGGAGCATGAGACCGACACCGAGGTCGAGGAACTGGTGGTCGTCGCCGGTCGCGGCAATCTGCCGGGCTCGGTGATCGGCGACATCACGCCGGAGCTGTCGATCTCGCCGCGCGAGATCCGGGCCTATGGCGCGGCCAGCGTCACCGAGTTGCTCGACGCGCTGTCGCCGCAGCTGACCAGCGGCCAGGGCTCGGGCGGGCGGCCGGTGGTGCTGATCAACGGCGGCCGGATCACCGGCTTTGCGGAAATCCGCGACCTGCCGACCGAGGCGATCGTGCGGGTCGACATCCTGCCGGAAGAGGTCTCGCTGAAGTACGGCTATCCGGCCGACCAGAAGGTCGTGAACTTCGTACTGCGCCAGCGCTTCAAGGCGACCCTGGCCGAGGCCTCGGGTTCGACCCCGACCCAGGACGGCGGCGGCCAGAGCGTGATGGGCCACGGCTCGGTCCTGAACATCCTGCGCGGCCAGCGGCTGATGCTCGACGCGCGGGTGACCGACACCAAGCCGATCTACGAAGGCGACCGCGACATCGTTGGCGGCGAGGGCGACCTGCGCACCCTGAGCTCGGACACCACGGCCCTGTCGCTGAACGGGGTCTATGCGCGGCCGCTGGGCGAGGGGGTCAGCGGCACCATCAACGCCGGGCTCGATTTCACCGACAGCCAGGGCAAGCTCGGCCTGTCGCCGTTCTCGGACGACGCGCTGCTGCGTCGCTCGGAGACCACGTCGGGCCGGCTCGCCGCCGCAGCGGCCGGCGCCTATGCCGGCTGGCAGTGGTCGTACACCGGCGGGCTGACGCAGGACGTCGCCAAGTCGTCGACCGACCGCGACTTCAGCGGCCTGCCCTATACCGACCGCACCAAGAGCACGACCACCACGGCCCAGTCGGACATCGTGCTGAACCGCGCGCTGTGGGAGCTGCCGGCCGGACGGGTCAGCACGACCCTGACCGCGCGGGCCTCGGCGACCCAGTTCGAGAGCGAGGCCGACCGGCTAGGCGTGACGGCGTCGAACACGCTGGACCGCAACATCGGTCAACTGCAGGCCAATTTCGACGTGCCGCTGATCGCCGCCGGCGAGGGGCTGGGCGAGCATCTGGGCAAGCTGTCGGCCAATGTGAACCTCGGCTACCAGAACCTGTCGGATTTCGGCGACCTGCAGACGATCGGCGGCGGTCTCAACTGGACCCCGATCAAGCCGCTGCGGGTGCTGGCCTCGTTCACGCGCGCCGACCAGGCGCCGACCATGAACCAGCTGGGCGACCCGCTGACCTCGACGCCGGGCGTGCGGGTGTTCGACTTCCAGACCGGCCAGACGGTAGAGGTGACCCGCGTGAGCGGCGGCCTCTCGACCCTGGACGCCAGCCAGCGCGACACCTTCAAGCTGGGCGTCAGCTACAAGCCCTGGGACAAGGTCAACCTGAACTTCCAGGCCAACTTCGTCTCGACCCGCACCGACGACGCCATCGCGGCCTTCCCGTCGGCCTCGACCCAGATCGAGGACGCCTTCCCCGATCGCTTCGTGCGCAACGCGGCCGGCGACCTGACCCTGATCGACGCGCGGCCAGTGAACTTCGCCAAGCAATCGCGCGATGAGCTGCGCTACGGCTTCACCTATTCGCGCCCGGTCGGCCCGCAGCCGACTCCGGAGCAGATGGCCGCCATGCGCCAGCGGTTCCAGGCCGAGCGGCAAGCACAGCAAGGTCAGGGTCAGCAGGGGCAGGGCCAACAAGCTCAGGGCCGACAAGGCCAGGGCCAACAAGCTCAGGGCCAGCAGGGGCAAGGCCAGCAGCGTCAGGGCGAAGGCCCGCCGGACGGCCCGCCGTCTGGCGATGGTCCGCCGCCCGGCGCCGGCATGGGCGGCGGCGACGGACCTCGGATGGGCGGCGGCTTCGGCGGCCCGGGCGGGGGCGGCAATCGGATCGGCGGCTTCGGCCCCGGCGGCCCGCGCAACGGCGTGTTCCAGGTCGGGCTCTATCACACCGTGGCGTTCAAGGACGAAGTCGAGATCCGGCCGGGCGTGCCGACGCTCGATCTGCTGGACGGCGGGGCGCTGGGCTCGGGCGGCGGCTCGCCGCGCCACCAGGTCGATCTGCAGGCCAACTACACCCGCGGCGGGATGGGCGTAGCGGCGAACGCCAAGTGGCAGAGCGCGACCAAGGTCACGGGCCTGACCGCGGCCGAGGACCTGGAATTCTCGGACCTGACGACGGTGAACCTGCGGCTGTTCGCCGACCTCGGCATGCAGCCGATCGCCCGCGAGCAGAAGTGGCTGCGCGGCATGCGCGCGACGCTGTCGGTCGACAACCTGTTCGACGAGCGCCAGGACGTCACGACCCCGCAGGGGACCACCCCGATCAGCTACCAGCCCGACCTGCTGGACCCGGTCGGCCGGACGGTGAAGTTCACGGTGCGCAAGCTGTTCTTCTAGAGATCGATTGAGGGATCGATTTCCTCCCCCGCTACGCAGGGGAGGAAAATGGCCTTTCCGCGAGATCGCGCTATCGTCGCCCCAAGCAAGGGAGGCTGCGCATGGCGAGGCTCGTCTTTGGAATGAACCAGTCGCTCGACGGCTATGTCGACTACGACAGGTTCGCGCCCGATCCCGTGCTGTTCCAGCACTTCGTCGAGCAGGCGCGCGAGCAGACCGGGGCGATCTATGGCCGCGGGCTCTATGAGATCATGCGCTACTGGGACGTCGACGACGCCGGTTGGGGCGAGGCCGAGCGCGCGTTTGCGGACGCCTGGCGCAAGCAGCACAAGTGGGTGGTGTCGCGCTCGCTGACGCAGGTCGGGCCGAACGCCACGCTGGTCGGCGAGGACTTCGAGGCGGTGCTCCGCAAGGTGAAGGCCGAGCAGCCCGGCGAGATCGAGGTCGGCGGCCCGGTGCTGGCCAAGAGTTTGGGCGAGCTCGGGCTCATCGACGCCTATCGCATCTATCTGCATCCCGTCGTGCTGGGCGACGGCAGTCCGTACTTCGTCGGGCCGCGGCCGCGGCTGCGCCTGGTCGGGCACGAGCGGATCGGTCCGGACGCGATCCAGCTGACCTACGAGCCGGCCGACGCGGAGGGCTGAGCGATGTCCTTCGAAGGCTTCAAGCTCGAGCGCATGAGCACCGGCGAGGCCGTGCTGCGTTTTCGGCACGGCGGCTCGGGGCCGCCGCTGCTGTTGCTGCACGGCTATCCGCAGACGCACATGATGTGGGGCCAGATCGCCGGGGAGCTGGCCCGGGACTTTACGGTGGTGGCTCCCGACCTGCGCGGCTACGGCGGCAGTTCCAAGCCGTCGACGGCGCCCGACCATGAGCCCTATTCGAAGCGGGCGATGGCGCGCGACGTGGTGGCGCTGATGGCGCTGCTGGGCTTTGACCGCTTCGACGTCGTCGGCCACGACCGCGGCGGGCGAACGGCCTATCGGCTGGCGCTGGACGCGCCGCACGCGGTCGGTAAGCTGAGCCTCCTGGACATCATCCCGACCGCCGACGTCTGGCGGCTGGCCGACCGGCGCTTTGCGTTGGGCTATTGGCACTGGAGCTTCCTGGCGCAGGCTCATCCGTTCCCCGAGCACTTCATCGCCGCCGACCCGGTGCACTTCGCGTTCCGCATCGCCCAGGGCGCGACCTATTTCGAGCCTGCGGCCTACGCCGACTATGTGGAGGCCCTGGCCGACCCGGCTGTGATCCACGCCATGTGCGAGGACTACCGGGCCGGGGCGACCTACGACGTCGCCGCCGACGAGGCCGATCGCGGCGTGAAGAAGATCGCCGCCCCGACCCAGGTGCTGTGGGGCGCCAACGGAGCGGTCGGTCGCTGGTACGACGTGCTGCAGGTCTGGCGGCCCTGGTGCGAGGACCTGCGCGGCCAGGCGATCGAGGGGGCTGGGCACTTCCTGGCCGAGGAGAAGCCGGCCGAGACGCTGGCGGCGCTGCGGGGTTTTTTGCTCGGGTGAGGTTGCGCTTGTTCATTGCCGTGCATCGGGACGGCATCATGCTCGCCGTCGCGATGTCTGTGGTCGTGCTGGTTCTTGCGGGCCTCGTGCTGCCGATCATCAGCCTTGAGCCGGGGCGCGAGACGGAAGGTGCGGTCGTCGGATTGCTTTCGAGCGAGTCCGAGACCGGTACGCGGCCAGGAATTTGGGTGGAAGTGGGAGAACGACGTGTGCGCCTCGGCATGCGTCGCGGCCACGGCTGCGTCGTTGGCGACCGCATCGCGCTTGTCGAACGTGAAACGCTCCTAGGGCCGCGCTACTCGCCGGGGCTTGCGGGATGCTCCACTTACCGCTCGTCATCCTCGACCGGAGCGCAGCGGAGTGTCGGGGACCCATAGGCGGCGACGGCGCCGTCTAGTTCGCTGAGCGCGGCGTGTATGGGTGGCCGGGTCAAGCCCGGCCATGACGATCTTAGGGGCGAGCAAGCCCCCTCCGTCTCGATGCTTTGCATCGAGCCACCTCCCCAGCGGGGGAGGATCTAGTTGGTTTCCAGCCACTCCGGCTTTTCCGCGCGAGCTTCGCGGCCGTCGGCGGTGAGGGCGCCTTCGAGGCGGTCGAGGCGGACGAGAGCGATGGCGCGGCCTTGCGCGCCCGAGAGCACTTCGCCGGCGCGGCGTTCGCCGTCGAGGAGAAGCTCGGACCCCGGCGGCGGCGGGGCGCCGTCGAAGGCCAGGGGCAGCATGCGGTTCTTGATCTGGCCGCGGCGCTTCATGCGCGAGGTGGTCTCCTGGCCGATGAAGCAGCCCTTGTGGAAGTCGATGCCGTGCAGCAGGTCGAAATTGGCCTCGATCGGATAGGTCTGCTCGACGCCCCAGTCGGCCGGGCCGGGCACGCCGAGCGCCAGGCGGTGGGCGTCGTAGGCGGCTTCGTCGGCGGTCGGCGCGGCCTCGAGGCCGTAGCCGCGCCAGCCGAGCGCGGGCAGGCGCGGGTCGGGCGCCCAGCCAGGGCCGGGGTCGGCGCCCCAGGCGGCCAGCACCGGAGACTCGTCGGCGGCGATCACGACCTTGGCGCGCAGCCGGTACATGGTCAGGCGCAGGATCAGGGCCTCGCGGCTGGTCCGTTCGACGTCGATCAAGGCGCCGCCGGACCGTCCGACCACGAACAAATCGAACAAAAGCCGGCCCTGGGGGTTCAAGAGAGCGCCGAACCGCACCTCGCCGTCCGCGAGGGTCTCGACGTCCTGGGTGATGAGGCCGTGCAGGAAACTGCGCCAATCCTCGCCAGAGACGGCGATCAGGGCTCGGCTGGACAGGGCTGCGATCGGGGGCTGCGTCGACATGGTAGTGGAGTTAAGGGCTGCGCGGGTGGAGCGCCAGCGTCAGGAGCCCTATAGAAGGACGATGGCGCACGGGTCCTTCCCGATTCTGTTCATCACCGCGACCCGGATCGGCGACGCGGTGCTGTCGTCCGGCCTGATCAAACGATTGCTGGACGAGGTTCCGAACGCGCGCTTCACGATCGTCGCCGGCAAGGCGGCCGCGCCGCTGTTCGCCGAGGTCCCGAACCTCGACCGTCTCATCGTGCTGGAGAAGGCCAAGAACGGCGGCCACTGGTTCAAGCTGTGGCGCGAGGTGCGCCATCGCAAGTGGGGGCTGATCGTCGACCTGCGCGGTTCGGCGATCTCGCAGTTCCTGCGCCGCGAGCGGCGGGCGGTCTACAAGCGCGGCTCCGGCGGCGGCGTGCACAAGGTCATCGAGGCCGCGCGGCTGCTGAAGATCGAGGACGATCCGCCGTCGCCTTACCTGTTCACCTCGGCGGCGACCGAGGCGTATACCGACGAACTGACTGCGGGCAAGGGGCCGATCCTGGCGATGGCTCCGGCCGCCAACTGGGTCGGCAAGACCTGGCCGGCCGAACGCTTCGCGCAGGTGGCGATCCAGCTGTTGGGCGGGCCGCTGGCCGGCGGGCGGCTGATGCTGCTGGGCGGGCCCGCAGACCAACAGGCGGTCAGCGCGCTGCGCAACGTCGTGCCGCGCGAGCGGACCATCGATCTGGCCGGCAAGGTCGAACTGCTGGCCAGCTATGCCTGCCTGAAGCGTGCGCAGCTGTTCATCGGCAACGACAGCGGCCTGATGCACATGGCCGCCGCGGCCGGGACCCCGACCATCGGATTGTTCGGGCCGTCGGACGACAAGCTCTATGGGCCATGGGGGGAGAACACCCGCATCGTCCGCGGCATTCGCAGCCTCGATCAGATCCGCGAGGTTGACCCCGGCCTCTCGCAGGCGCTCTGTCACATGATGGACCTGCCGGTGGATTGGGTGACCAACGCCGCCAAGGACCTGCTCGCCCAAACCAGTTCCAAAGCCAGTTAAGCCCAGAGACGACACATGCCCGAGACCTTCGACCTCATCGTGAGGGGCGGCGAGGTGGTGAACCATGCCGGCCGCGGCCATGCCGACGTCGGCGTTCGCGCCGGCAAGATCGTCGAGATCGGCGACCTGAGCCAGGCCAGCGCCGGCGAAGTGTTCGACGCCAAGGGCCTGACCGTGCTGCCGGGGGTGATCGACACCCAGGTCCACTTCCGCGAACCTGGCCTGGAGTGGAAGGAAGACCTGGAGACAGGCTCGCGCGCCGCCGCCATGGGCGGGGTCGTCGCCGTGTTCGAAATGCCGAACACCGAGCCGACCACCACCGACCCCGACGCCCTGGCCGACAAGCTGCATCGCGCGGCCGGCCGGATGCACACCGACCACGCCTTCTATGTCGGCGGCACCCACGAGAACGCCAAGTTCCTGGGCGAGCTGGAGCGGCTGCCCGGCTGCTGCGGCATCAAGGTGTTCATGGGCGCCTCGACGGGGAGCCTGCTGGTGCAGGACGACGAGGGCATCGAGCAGGTGCTGCGCCATGTGAACCGCCGCGCGGCGTTCCACTCCGAGGACGAATACCGGCTGGCCGAACGCCGGCCGCTGGCCCGCACCGGCGACTGGACCAGCCACGAGGAAGTGCGCGACGCCGCCTCGGCGCTGGAGAGCACTCACCGGCTGGTGCGGATCGCCAAGGCGCTGGGCAAGCGCATCCACGTGCTGCACGTGACCACCCGCGAGGAGATCGAGTTCCTGGCGCTGCACAAGGACGTGGCCAGCGTCGAGGTCACCCCGCAGCACCTGACGCTGACCGCGCCGGAAGCCTATGAGCGGCTGAAGGGCTACGCCCAGATGAACCCGCCGATCCGCAACGCCTATCACCAGGCCGGGCTGTGGCACGGCGTCGCCGCCGGCATCGCCGACGTGCTGGGCTCGGACCACGCGCCGCACACCAAGGACGAGAAGGCCCGGCCCTATCCGGCCTCGCCGTCGGGCATGCCCGGCGTGCAGACCCTGGTGCCGGTGATGCTGACCCACGTGAACGAGGGCCGGCTGTCGCTGGAGCGCTTCGTCGACCTGACCAGCCATGGCGCGAACCGGGTGTTCGGCATGGCCGACAAGGGCCGGCTGGCGGTCGGCTACGACGCCGACATCACCGTGGTCGACATGAAGGCGCGCCGCACCATCAAGCACGAGGACATGTCGACCCGTGTCGGCTGGACCCCGTTCGACGGCTTCGAGGCCAAGGGCTGGCCGACGGCGACGATCATCCGCGGCACGGTGGTGATGCGCGACGACGAGCTGGTCGCGCCGAGCATCGGCCAGCCGGTGCGGTTCGCCGAGACCCTGGGCGGCTAATTGCTGGCGGCGATGGTCGCTTCGCTGGCCCTGCCGATGGCGCAACCGGGCGAGTGCGTCGTGTTGATCCACGGCCTGGGGCGTAGCGCCGCCTCGATGGCGCCTATCGGCCGCTATCTGACCGACCGCGGCTATGCGGTCGTCGCCCGCAGCTACCCCTCGACTCGGCTGAGCATCGAGGCGGCGGCGGCGGGCCTGGACCAGGACATCGACCAGTGCCGGCGGCGCGAGGCGACGCGCATCCACTTCGTGACCCACTCGCTCGGCGGCGTGCTGTTGCGGCGCTACTTCCAGGACCACGAGGTGGCCGAGGCCGGGCGGGCCGTCATGCTGGGGCCGCCCAACGCCGGCAGCGAGGTCGCCGACGAGCTCAAGCACCATTGGTGGTTCAGGCGCGCGCTCGGCCCGGCCGGTCAGGCGCTGGGCGCGCGCGAGCCGCCCGTCTTCGCGCGGCCGCTGCCGCTGGACGTCGGCGTCATCGCCGGCACGCGGAACTATGAACCCTGGTTCGCCGGCTGCTTCGAGGGGCGGCCCAACGACGGCAAGGTCAGCGTCGAGAGCACGCGATTGCCGGAAATGGCTGATTTCCTGACCCTGCACGTCGGCCACACCTTCATGGTCCGCTCCGGGGCGGTGCAGAGCCAGGTCGCCGCTTTCTTGGGCGCCGGCCGCTTCGAGCGCTGAGTTCCCGCGCCGGGTGAAGCCGCGGGCGTCGGGTTCGCGTCTCGGCAATACTTTCACCCCCATACTACTGACAGTGGGAAGTGACCGGCGCACTCGCGCGCCGAAGGCTCGTCGCGGGGGAGTAGATGTCGCGATCGAACGCCGCCGAGTCGGGCGGCCCGAGTCTGACGCTCGTGCAGCAGCTGGATGCACGGGACTTTCTGCCGCTTGCCCTGCGCCACGGGGCGCTGAACATCGCCACCCTCGGGCTTTACCGATTTTGGGGCCGGAGCGAGAGCCGCCGGCGGCTGTGGGCGGCCACCGACATGAACGGCGAGCCGTTGGACTATGGCGGTCTCGGGGTCGAGCTGATGATCGGCGCGCTCGCCAAGCTGGTGGTCGTCGGCGCGGCGCTGGCCGCCGCGGTGGCGGCGGTCCGGGGATACGGCGCCTGGGGCGCGCCGGCGGCGCTGGTCGCGGCGGCCAGCGTCACGCTGTTCCTGGGATTCTGCCGCTTCGTCGGCTTCGTCTATCTGGCCACCCGAACGGAGTGGCGCGGGCAGGTGTTCGAGGTCGACGGCTCGTCGGCGACTTTTGCGCTGGGCGAGTTGCGCGACGCGGCGATCAGCGTGCTGACGCTCGGCTGGTCGCGGCCAGCGGCCGACCGGCGGCGCGACGCGGCGCTGTGGGGCGGCCTGCGCCACCCGCATCGCCCGGCCGCCTATGACGCGGCGGCTGCGGCGCGCCGTCCGCTCTACAGCGTCTTCGCCATCGGCTGGTTCGGGACTGTGATGATCGCGCTGTTCGCGGCGGGGGTGCTGCTGGGCCTGGCGGCGGGCCTGGTGCCCACGATCGCCATCGGAACGGGGTCGAGCCTGGGCCTGCTGGCGGGGCTGGTCGCGCTGGTGCTGGGCTTATGGCCGCCCCTGGTGCTCGCCTGGGCGCCGTACCAGGCTGCGCGGCGCAGCGCGACGGCGGCGGGACTGGGCCTGGCGCTGCCGCTACGCCGGCGGGCCTGGGCGCGGCTGCAGGCGACCAACACCGCGCTGCGCATCGTCTCGCTGGGGGCGCTGGCGCCCTACGCGGCGGCCCGTGAGAGCGCGTTCGTCTTTTCGCGGCTGGAAGAAGCGCGCCGGCTGTCGAGGCGGACGAGAGCGGCGCGGCGGTTGGCGGCCGTGGCGTTCGCGCCCGTGGAGGCCAGGGCGGGGGCCTGAGGCCGCGGCCGATTTGCTTTGATGGGATGACATCCCCGGCGCTCGCCCGCTAAGGCTATGCGCATCATGGACGCTAGAATCCGCCCCACAGACGCCCCGTTCCGCGACGCGCGCTATGCGCCGACGCAGCTGGACATCGAGGAGAGGGGCGGCGGCGAGCTGATCCTGTCCAATCCGACGCCGTTCTCCGGCGACTTCACCACCATGACCCAGGCGCTGGACCGCTGGGCGCGCGAGGCGCCGGGCCGGGCCTGGTTGGCCGAGCGCTCGGGCGAGGGGTGGCGGCGGACCTCGTTCGGCGAGGCGCGCGAGCAGGTGCGGGCGATCGCCGGGGGCCTGCGCGAACTGGGCGTGGTCGGGACCCGGCCGCTGCTGATCCTGGCGCGCAACGGGATCGACCACGGGCTGGTCGGCTACGCGGCGATGAGCCAGGGCATGCCGATCGCGCCGGTCTCGCCGCAGTATGGGCTGCCGGGCGCGAATCTGACGCGGCTGGCCCATGCGGTCGAGGTGCTCAAACCGGCGGCGGTCTACACCGAGGACGCCGGCCTGTTCTCCGAGGCGCTGGAAGCGCCGTTCCTGGCCGGGCTGCCGGTCATCGCTGGCAAGAACGCGCGGCCGGGCGACGTGCCGCTGGCGCGGCTGCTGAGCGCGGCCGGCGTCGATGCGAGCGCCCAGCCCGACGACCACGCCAAGTATCTGCTGACCTCTGGATCGACCGGCCTGCCCAAGGCGGTGATCTGCCTGCATCGCGGGATCGCGCTGAACTCCGCGCAGATCGCGGCCTGCTTCGCCGACGACGAGCCGCCGGTGATGGTCAACTCCGCGCCCTGGAGCCACAGCCTGGGGGCCAATTCGATCCTGCACATGGCGCTGCATCGCGGCGGGACCGTGTATATCGACGCTGGCCAGCCGGTGGCCGGGCGGTTCGCCGAGACGGTGCGCAACCTGACCGAGGTGGCGACCACCTATCACAACATGGTCCCGGCCGGCTGGATGCTGCTGGTCGGCGAGCTGGAGCGCGACGAGGCGCTGGCCAAGACCTTCTTCGAGCAGGTGCGGGTGCTGCAGTACGGCGGCGCGGCGCTGGGCCAGGACACCTGCGACCGCATCCAGGCCGTCGCCCTGGCGACTGTCGGCGAGAAGATCAGCTTTGCGTCCGGCTATGGCGCGACCGAGACCGGGCCGACCGCCTGCAACGTCCATTGGCGCAACGACCGCATGGGGCTGATCGGCCTGCCGGTGCCGGGCACGGCGGTCAAGTTGACCCCGTCGGCGGGCAAGCTGGAGTTCCGGGTGAAGGGGCCGCAGGTCTCGCCCGGCTATCTGGGCCGGCCGGAGCTGTCGGCGCAGAGCTATGACGCCGACGGCTTCTATCTGCTGGGCGACGCGGCGCGGTTCGTCGACGAGGGCAGCCCGCAGGCGGGCCTGGCCTTCGACGGCCGCATCTCGGAAAACTTCAAGCTGGCCAGCGGCACCTTCGTCACGGTCGGCGACCTGCGGGTGAAGGCGGTCTCGGCGGTGGGCGACGCGGTCACCGACGCCGTGGTCTGCGGCGAGGGCAAGGAAGCCGTCGGCCTGCTGTTCTATCCGAACCCGAACATGGACCGCGCGGCGATCGCCGCGGCGGTGCGGGCCGGGATCGAGCGCTTCAACGCCGGGGCCAAGGGCTCGGGCGGCAAGGTGGCCCGCGCGCTGGTGCTGGACACGCCCCCCGACGCCAACGCCGGCGAGATCACCGACAAGGGCTATATCGCCCAGCCCGTCGCCCGCACGCTGCGGGCGGCGCAGGCCGAACGTCTCTTTTCCGATGCTGCTGATGTGATGGTGTTTTGATGAACGGCGCCGACGCCCTGATTACCACCCTCGTCGAAAACGAGGTCACCGCCTGCTTCGCCAATCCCGGCACCAGCGAGATGCAGTTCGTCGCGGCGCTGGACCGTGAACCGCGGATGCGGCCGGTGCTGTGCCTGTTCGAGGGCGTGGCGACGGGCGCGGCCGACGGCTATGGCCGGATCGCCGAGACCCCGGCCTGCACCCTGCTGCACCTGGGCCCCGGCTACGGCAACGGCCTGGCCAACCTGCACAACGCGCGACGCGCCTTCACCCCGATCGTCAACGTGATCGGCGACCACGCCACCTATCACCGCCAGTACGACGCGCCGCTGAACTCCGACATCCCGACCATCGTCGGCCCCAACTCGCTGTGGGTGAAGTCGGCCGACAGCCCCGACAGCGTCGCCGAACTGACCGCCGAGGCGGTGACCGCCAGCTATGGCGCGCCGGGCGGGCCGGTCAGCCTGATCCTGCCGGCCGACTCGGCCTGGCTGGAGACCACCAAGGGCGCGGTGAAGGCCCCTGTCCCGACGCGCGCGCCGCCAGCCAGCGGCGTGGTCGAGGAGGTCGCCAAGAAGGTCCGCGCCGCCGCCAAGCCGGTGGTGCTGCTGGGCGGGCAGGGGACCAGCGCCAAGGCCCTGGAGCAGGCCGCGCGCCTGCAGGCGGCGGGCGTGCGGGTGATGGCCGACACCTTCTGCGCGCGCCAGCCGCGCGGCGCGGGCGTCTTCCAGCCGGCGCGGATGCAGTACTTCGGCGAGGCGGCGCTGGCCGACCTGGAAGGCACAGACCTGATGGTGTTCGTGGGCACCGTGACCCCGGTGGCGTTCTTCGCCTATCCGGACCGGCCGAGCGTGCTGGTGCCCGAGGGCTGCGAGACCACGACCCTGGCGCAGCGGTCGGAGGACGCGGTCGCCGGCCTGGCGGCCCTGGCCGACGCCCTGGGCGCGCCGGCGAGCGGCCCGGTCCAGTCCTACAAGGTGGCCGACGCCGCGCCGACCGGGCCCCTGACCCCGCAGTCGGCGGGTGTGTCGGTGGCCCGCCATCTGCCGGAAGGCGCGATCATCTGCGACGACTCGGTGACCTCGGGCGGCGGCATCGCCGTGCCCTGCGCGACCGCCAAGGCGCATGACGTGCTGGCCCTGACCGGCGGGGCGATCGGCATCGGCGGGCCGCTGGCCATTGGGGCGGCGGTCGCCGCGCCCGACCGCAAGATCGTGTCGCTGAACGGCGACGGCTCGGCGATGTACACGGTGCAGAGCCTCTGGACGATGGCGCGCGAGAACCAGGACGTGACGGTGGTGGTGTTCGCCAATCACTCGTACCGGATCCTCAACATCGAGATGGGCCGCACCGGCTCGGGCAATCCGGGCCCGTCGGCCAGCAAGTTGCTGGACCTGGGCGATCCCAAGATCGACTGGGTGTCGCTGGCCAAGGGCCTGGGCGTGCCGGCCGTGCGCTGCGAGACGGCCGAGGAGTTCGATGCCGCCTTCGCCAAGGCCATGGCCGAGCCCGGCCCGAAGTTCATCGAAGCGGCGATCTAGGCGGTCTGGAAGAGCGCCGCTCCGCGGCGCGAACCCCTCACCCAACCTCTCCCCTTGGAAGGGGAGAGGGGACGTCAGGGCATGGCTCAACTTCTCCCCGCGGGGAGAGGGAGGGTGAGGGGAGGATCCACTCTCACCGAAGCGGGAGTGGGAACCGCGGCGCGGTCCGCAGGTTGGGGGACATTCCCAACCTCAGGAGGCCGCCATGCACGCCCAGCAGATCATTCCGACGCATCCCCAGGCCGGCGGGCTGACCAATGCGGCGCTGATCGCCTGCATCGAGGAATGCTACGACTGCGCCCAGACCTGCACTGCCTGCGCCGACGCCTGCCTGGGCGAGGACAAGGTGGTCAAGCTGACCCAGTGTATCCGCTTCTGCCTGGACTGCGCCGACGTCTGCGCGACGACCGGGGCGCTGGCGACGCGGCGCACGGGATCCAACCAGGTGCTGGTCGGCGAGATGATCGGGCTGTGCGAAGCGGCCTGCCGGCTGTGCGCGCAGGAGTGCGAACGGCACGCCGCGCACATGGAGCATTGCCGGATTTGCGCTGAAGCTTGCCGCATGTGCGAACAAGCCTGCGCCCAGGCGCGGCAGGAGAACTTCGCCACCCAGCACTGAGCGGGCCAGGAACCAACCCCTAGATAACGCCGTTCCGGAATTGGCTGCGCAGGTTTGCGGGAGTGGACCATGGCTGAAGTTCGTTCGAGCGCGGGAACGCTGCTGGCGAAGTACCTGCTGGGGCTGATCCTGACCGTCATTGGGTTGGCGGTCGTGCTCTACGGCGTCTTCAACAGCGCCACGACTACGATGCTGCTGGGCTTCGTCGTCGCGGCGGTGGGGATCTGGCTGGTCGTGCGGAAGATCGTGGAGCGCAACCGGCCGCCAGCCTGAAGCGCCGTACTGCGGCGCTTCACGTTTTTCATCACAATCTGAAATATTGCGTCGCACCATTGATTTTGTGTGCGCCGCAACATAGATAGCCTTCAGCATATGGAGGCGATCATGCTGTTTGCCGATTACGAGAACATCGAAGGCCAACTGGCTTTCTATCAAACGGTCAACGCGTTCGTGACCAAGGCGCTGGCGCATCTGCGCGGCAATGCGGAACACCTGCTTTCGCACGCCTAAGGCGAACCTGACCCAATGAGAAAGGCCCGCGGAGCGATCCGCGGGCCTTTTCGTTTGGGCGATCGTTTTGCGTCCGGCGGGATGACATCGGCGGGCGGGCCTGACAGAGCTTGGGCATGAAGACGCTCGTCGATCCGCACAAGGCGCTGAGCCAAGGCCTGGCCGACCTTCGCACCCGCTTCAAGGTTCCGGCGAGCTTTCCGCCGCTGGTGCTGGCCGCCGCCGAGGCCGCCGCGCAACGCGCGCCCAGCGAGCACGTCGACCGCACCGAGCGGCCGTTCGTCACCCTGGACCCCGCGACCTCGACCGATCTCGACCAGGCCTTCGCGATCGAGTGCCGGGGCGGCGACCTGCTGCTGCACTATGCGATCGCCGACGTGGCGTGGTTCGTGCGCGACGGCGACCCCGTCGACCAGGAAGCCTGGAAGCGCGGCGCGACGCTCTACCTGCCGGACGGCAAGGCCAGCCTCTATCCGCCGGCGCTGAGCGAGGGGGCGGCGAGCCTGCTGCCGAGCGGGCCGCGGCTGGCGGTGGTGTTCACGGTCAAGGTGGCGGCGGACGGCAAGGTGGCGCTGGAGGGCGCCGAGCGGGCGCTGATCCAGAGCCGCGCCAAGCTGGCCTATGACCAGGTCGCTTCCGCCGATCTGCCGGACGGCTTCGAGGAGCTGGCCGAGCGGATCCGGGCCGCCGAAGAGCGCCGCGGCGCGGTGCGGGTCGATCCGCCCGAGCAGGAGGTGGCGATGGTGGAGGGGCGGCTGCAACTGCGGTTCCGGCCGCGGGCGCGTTCGGAGGAGCAGAACGCGGCGCTGTCGCTGGCGACCAACCTGGCGATCGCCCAGACCCTGCAGCAGCACAAGACCGGCCTGTTCCGGGTGATGCCCGAGCCCGACGACTGGGCGGTGAAGCGGCTGCGCCAGACGGCGCGGGCGTTCGGGCTGAGCTGGCCGCAGATGGAGAGCCTGGCGCAGTTCGAGATCGGGCTGGACCCGCACGATCCGAAGCAGGCGGCGTTCATGCTGGCCGTGCGGCGGGCCGGCGCCCCGGCCGCCTATGTGCCGTTCCGCGAGGGCGAGGCGCCCTGGCACGCGGCGATGGCGGCGACCTATGCGCACGCGACGGCCCCGCTGCGCCGGCTGGCCGACCGTTACGTGGTTGAGACGACCCTGGCGGTCGCTAACGGCCAGCCGCCGCCGGCCGCGGCGGTCGAGGCGTTCGAAGCGCTGCCCAAGGTGATGGCCCGCGCCGACAGCCAGGCGGGGCAGATCGACCGCGCGGTGATCGACCTGGCCGAGAGCGTGATGCTGCAGGGCCGGGAAGGCGAGACCTTCGATGCGGTGGTCACCGACATCGACGAGCGCGGCGCGCGGATGCAGCTGTGCGAGCTGCCGGTGGTGGCGCGGGTCACCGCCCACAAGGTCGAGGTCGGCGACCGGCTGGTCGTACGGCTGGAGATGGCTGAGCCGGCCCAGGCGCAGGTGGCGTTCGAACGGATCGCCTAAACCGGGGCCAGCGCCGCGAACCGCTCGGCGAGGAAGTCCACCAGCGCCCGCACTGCGGGCATGAGGCCGCGCCGGGTCGGGAACACCGCGTGGATCAAGCCGCTGCGCGGCGCCCAGCCGTCGGGCACGGCGACCAGGGCGCCAGTCTGCAGGGTGTCGCCAAGCATCAGGGTCGGCAGTTGGGCCACGCCGGCTCCGGCCAGGGCGGCGGCGCGTAGGGTTTCGAAATCGTCGGTGGTCAGCACCGGATCGTGGCGCACCTCGGCCAGGGCGCCGTCTGGCCCCTGCAGGCGCCAGACGTGCTCGCCGGGGCCCCAGTCGAGGCTGGGCGCGCCATGCAGGTCGGCGGGGACGCGGATCTCGCCGAGGCGAGCGAGCAAGGCCGGCTGGATGACCAGGCGCTGGGGACTTTCGCCCAGCACCCGGTGGGCCAGGTCGCTGTCGGCCAGCGGCGGGAAGCGCACGCGCAGGGCCAGGTCGAAGCGCTCGCCGACCACGTCGACATGCCGGTTGGTCGCGTCCAGCTGCAGCTTCACGCGCGGATAGCGGGCCAGGAAGTCGGCCAAGATCGGCGCGACCTGGGTGTGCAGCAGGGCGATGGGGCAGGCGAGGCGCACCGTCCCGCACGGCTCGGAGCGGACCTGGTCGACGGCGTCCTGGGCGGCCTCGGCCTCGATCACCATGGCCCGGCAGTGGCGGTAGAACACCTCGCCGACCTCGGTGATGGCGAACTGACGGGTGGAGCGCTGGATCAGGCGCACGCCGAGCCGTTCCTCGAGCCCGGAAATGCGCCGGCTGAGCTTGGACTTCGGCACGCCCAGGGCGCGGCTGGCCGGGGCGAAGCCGCCGTGATCGATCACCTGGGCGAAGTAGTAGAGGTCGTTCAGATCCTGCACGGCGTCGTTCTATTTTTGGAACTCTGAGGTCGAGAAACGACGCCTACCGCCGCTATCGTCCCAGGTCTACCTCCTGAGCCAACGTGATCGGACCCGCTCCGATCTTCAGGAGACCACCATGAAGAAGATACTCGGCGTCTACAGCGCCCCGCGCCCGCACTGGGTCGGCGACGGCTTTCCGGTGCGCTCGCTGTTTTCCTACGACAGCCACGGGCGGCACATGAGCCCGTTCCTGCTGCTGGACTACGCCGGTCCCGCCAAGTTCGAGCCGGCGGCCAAGCCGCGCGGAGTCGGCCAGCATCCGCACCGCGGCTTCGAGACCGTGACCATCGTCTATGACGGCGAGGTCGAGCACCGCGACTCCACCGGCGCCGGCGGCAAGATCGGCCCCGGCGACGTGCAGTGGATGACCGCCGCCTCGGGCATCCTGCACGAGGAGTTCCACTCCCACGACTTCACCCGCACCGGCGGGACCCTGAAGATGGTCCAGCTGTGGGTGAACCTGCCGGCCAAGGAAAAGCTGGCGGCCCCCGGCTACCAGACCCTGGTCGATGCGGAGATTCCCGCGGTGGCCCTGCTGGATGGCGCGGGATCGGTGCGGGTGATCGCCGGCCAGTACGGCGGCGGCCGCGGACCGGCCAGGACCTTCACGCCGATGGACGTCTGGGACATGCGCCTGAACCAAGGCGGGATCAGCCGGTTCGAGATCGAGGAAGGCCGGACCCTGGCGCTCATCGTCCTGGACGGGGCGATCAACGTGAACGGGCAGGACGTGCGCGAAGCCCAGATGGTGATGCTGGACCCTGACGGCCAAGGCCTGGAGGTCCGGGCCGACACCGACGCGGTGGTGCTGCTGCTGAGCGGCGAGCCGATCGACGAGCCGATCGTCGGCTACGGCCCCTTCGTCATGAACAGCGAGGACGAGATCGCCCAGGCGGTCGCCGACTTCAACCGCGGCCAGTTCGGCCAGATCGCCCACTGATCCCCTGACGCCGCCGGTCCCCCCGGCCGGCGGCGTCCCTTTTCCCCTGAAAGGAACGACACATGACCAGCGAACCCATTCGCGACGGCGCCAGCGATCACCTGCTGACGCCGCAGAACGCCGCCTTCGTGATCATCGACTACCAGCCGGTGCAGGTGAACTCGATCGCCTCGATGGACCGCCAGCTTCTGGTCAACAATATCGTCGGGACCGCCAAGGCGGCGGTGGCCTACGGCCTGCCGATCGTCCACTCGACGGTGAACGTGAAGACCGGGCTGAACAAGCCGCCGATCCCGCAACTGCGCAAGGTGCTGGACGGCTATCCGACCTATGACCGGACGACGATCAACTCGTGGGAGGACGTCGAATTCCGCAAGGCGGTCGAGGCGACCGGCCGCAAGAAGCTGATCATGACGGCGCTGTGGACCGAGGCCTGCCTGACCTTCCCGGCCCTGGACGCGCTGCGGGACGGCTACGAGGTCTATGTGGTCGCCGACGCGGTGGGCGGCACGTCGGTTGCGGCGCACGAGATGGCGCTGCGCCGGATCGAGCAGGCCGGGGCCAAGATGATCAGCGTGCCGCAGCTGTTCTGCGAACTGCAGCGCGACTGGGCGCGCAGCGAGACGGTTCCGGCGTTCATGAACCTCTTCATCGAGACCGGCGGCACGGCCGGGATCCAGTTCTCCTACGACCGCACCGAGTAGGCAGGACCAAAGAAAAAGGCCCGGGGTCGCCCCCGGGCCTTTCGCTTTGGCTTGGCTGGCTGGGCTTAGGTGTTGCCCGGCAGCTTGCACTGGTCTGAGAAGGCGCAGCCGATGGCTTCGACCGGCTTCAGGTCGGCGGTGTACTCGAGCACGTAGCCCTTCAGGCCGTCGGCGCAGGCGACTTCCATGTAGGTGGTGCCCTTGGCCGACTTGCCGATGACGCGTGCGTTGGACACCGCGCAGGAGGCCTTGCCCGTCGCCTTCAGGTCGGCGGTGACGGCGCTGTAGCTGTTGGCGTCCAGCTTGGTGAACGAGCAGCGGTAGCCGGCGATCGGCGCGCGGGCGCAATCGTAGACGATCGGCTTGTCGTTCGGGCCGCCGAAGACGCCGACGGCGCCGTCCGGACGGTTCGAGCAGGCCATCTCGACGATGTCCTTGTTGTTGCTGCTCGGGAACGGAGCGTACTTCGAGACGTCGCAGTTGAAGCCCGCAGCCTTGGCCAGCTTGGTGTAGAGGCCGTTTTGCTCGGTGACCGCTTCCTTGGTGTCGGTCAGGGTGCAGCCGCCCATGACGCCTTGCGCCTTGGCGCAGTCGTAGGTCTGGGTCAGCTTGCCGGCGTCGACGCGGTAGAGGTAGCCCTTGCCGTCGGCGCAGGCGGCTTCGAAGAACGACGAGCCGGTCTGGGACATGCCCAGGTACTTCTTGTCCTTCACGGTGCAGCCGTTGTTGGCCTGGGCCGCGAGGGTGTCGATCACCGCCAGGCGCTGTTCCTTAGTGCGCAGCGTGCAGGAGATGTTCGACTGGCCGCCGTCGTAGACCATGCAGTCGCTGGCCTCGACCGGCTTGGCCGCATCGATCGGCGCGCTGGTCTTCAGGACATAGCCCTGGGCCGAGCCCTGGCAGGCGACTTCGAGATAGGTGGCGGTGGCGCTTTGGCCGATGCCGCGGACCGCTTCCGGCGTGCACTGGACCTTGGCGGCGGCGAGCACGCCGGCCAGGTCGGACTTCGGATCGGCGTTGCCGGGCAGCTTGCAGGCCAGGTTCGACGGCTTGCCGTCCGGACCGGGGGTGCCCGCCTCGATGCAGGTGAACGAGGTGGTCGCGCCGCCTTCGACCGCCGACAGCACGAAGCCGACGCCTTGGTCGCAGTCGATTTCGTAGTAGCTGGTGTTGGTCTTCGTCTTCTTGTCGGCGACCTTGCCGATGAAGAAGGCGTCGGTGACGTTGCAGGAAATGCCCGCGGCTTTGGCGAGGGCCGGAGCCTCGGCCATCCCTTGGGTGCGCGCCTTATCCGAGATCGCGGCGGCTTGCTTGCCTTGCGAGACGGCGGCCGGCGCCAAGGCCAGCACGGCCAAGGTGGCGGCCAGCCCCGTGATGAATGGCCTCATGTTCGAAAAACTCCTGGGTGGTTCCCTATTGCGCGGACATAAGCCCCCACAGCGCCAGTGGGTCAAGTTTGTCGTGAATGACGTCTGAATGGCGCTGAAGGTTGCGTTTGCCCTGAGCACGAGTGCGGTCAAAATGGGGCGACGACGAGAAGGGGATGACGCTTTGCGGGACGGTTTCGAAGAGACCCAGGAACAGGCGGCGCGGGCCCGGCTGAGCTATCCGTTCGCCGCGGGGCCCGAGCTGGGCGAGGCGGTGGACGTGGCGCCGGGCGTGAAGTGGCTGCGGATGCCGCTGGGCGGCTCGCTGGCCTTCATCAATGTCTGGGCGATCGAGGACGGCGAGGGCTGGGCGATCGTCGACACGGGTATGGGCGGTTCGGACACCCAGCAGACCTGGCGCAAGGCGTTCGCCGGGGTGCTGGGCGGCAAGCCGGTGACGCGGGTGTTCGTCACCCACATGCATCCCGACCACATCGGCATGGCCGGCTGGCTGACCCGCAAGTTTCAGTGCCGGCTGTGGATCAGCCGCCTGGAGTTCCTGATGTGCCGCTCGCTGGCGGCCGACACCGGCCGCGAGGCCCCGGCCGACGCCCTGGCGTTCTACCGCGCCGCCGGCTGGGACGACGACGCGCTGGAGGACTACCGCGCCCGGTTCGGCGGCTTCGGCAAAGGGCTGCATGCGCTGCCCGACACCTTCCGCCGGCTGTCGGACGGCGACGTGGTGGAGATCGGCGGCCGGCCCTGGGAGGTGGTGGTCGGGTCGGGCCATAGCCCCGAGCATGTCTGCCTGTGGCAGAAGGACCTGAAGCTGTTCATCTCCGGCGACCAGGTGCTGCCGAAGATCTCGTCGAACGTCTCGGTGTTCCCGACCGAGCCGGACGGCGATCCGCTGACCGAGTGGCTGACGACGCTTGCGGCGATCAAGGACCGGGTCGACAACGAGGTGCTGGTGCTGCCGGCGCACAACGAGCCGTTCCATGGCCTGCACGCGCGGATCGACCATCTGATCGGCGGGCACGAGCGCGGGCTGGCGCGGCTGCGCAAGTTGATCGCCGAACCGAAGCGGGCGGTCGACGTGTTCCCGGTGCTGTTCCGCCGCAAGATCGACCAATGGGTGCTGGGCATGGCGACCGGCGAGAGCCTGGCGCACCTCAACTGCCTGATGACCCGCCGCGAGGCGGTCGCCGAGCCCGACGAGGCCGGGGTGATCTGGTACCGGGCGGCTTAGGGCCGTAGCCACCTTCTCCTCTCCCCGCTTGAGGGGAGAGGTCGGGTGAGGGGAGGCGGCGCGGAGCGGCGCTCTGCTGCCGGACGTCGGCGAGGCGGCGAGGTGGTGGCCCCCTCACCCTTGCCCTCTCCCCCGCGGGGGAGAGGGAACAGTCGGATCCCGCTTCATCCCGGCGAAGATTCTGCTTCGATCCGCGCTCCCCGCCGCGTTAGCATACGGCGTAAGTTTAGGAGCGCATTTCTATGTCCGACCACATTCTGATCGAGAAGTCCGGCGGGGTTCTGACCCTGACCATGAACCGCCCCGACAAGAAGAACGCCTTGACCCGGGACATGTACCAGGCGCTGGGCGACGCCATCGATCAGGCCGAGTTCGACAAGGACGTGCGCTGCGTCCTGATCCAGGCCAACGGCGACATGTTCACCGCCGGCAACGACATCAGCGACTTCGCGGCGGTCAACGCCGGCGAGTCGTCGGCGAACGAGGCGCGGCGCGGCGGCAATCCGCTGCTGGCGGCGCTGGCGCGGGCCAAGACCCCGCTGATCGCGGCGGTCAACGGCCGCGCGGTCGGCGTCGGCACCACCATGCTGCTGCACTGCGACCTGGTCTATCTGGCCGACAACGCGCTGCTGACCACGCCGTTCGTGAACCTGGCGCTGGTGCCGGAAGCGGCCTCCAGCATCACCCTGCCGAGCCGCATCGGCCATGCGCGGGCGTTTGCGATGTTCGTGCTGGGCGAGGCGGTCGACGCCAAGAAGGCGGTCGACTGGGGCATCGCCAACGAGGTCGTGCCGCTGGACCAGCTCCGCGCCAAGGCCCGCGCCGCGGCCGAGGCCGTCGCCGCGCGGCCGCCGGCCGCGGTGGTGATCACCAAGGCGCTGATGCGCGACGAGACGGGCCTGGCCCAGCGCATGGACGAAGAGGGCGCACACTTCGCCGCTCAGCTGAAGTCCGCTGAGGCCAAGGAGGCGTTCGCCGCCTTCGCCCAGAAGCGCGCCCCCGACTTCAGCAAGGTGTCCTGACCCATGATCCGCTCCCGCTTCGGCGCCTTCACCCCCGCCCGCGTGGTGGCCGGCGATCACGATCTCTCCGGCCGCAACGTCATCGTCACCGGCGGGGCGAGCGGCATCGGCTACGAGACCGCCAAGGCGCTGGCCGCGGCGGGGGCGGACGTCATGCTGGCCGTGCGCGACCGCGTGGCCGGCGAGAAGGCGGCGGTGGCGATGAACGAGGCGATCGGCGCCGACAAGGTGGTGGCCGGGACCCTGGACCTGGCCAGCCTTTCCTCGGTGGGGTCCTTCGTTGACGCCTGGGGCGACCAGCCGCTGGACATCCTGATCAACAACGCCGGGGTGATGGCGACGCCGCTGCTGCGCACGGCCGAGGACCTGGAGCTGCAGATCGGCACCAACCACTTCGGTCACTTCGTGCTGGCGGTGGGGCTGACGCGGGCGCTGCTGAACGCCTCGGACGAGGACCGTCTGGCGCGGGTGGTGGCGCTGTCGTCGATCGGCCACCGGCGCAGCGACATCAACTGGGACGACCCCAACTATCTGACGCGGCCCTATGACAAGTGGGAGGCGTACGGCCAGTCCAAGACCGCCAACTCGCTGTTCGCGGTGGGCTACAACGCCCGCTTCGAGGAACATGGGATCACCGCCAACGCCGTGATGCCCGGCGGGATCATGACCCCGCTGCAGCGCTACCTGCCCAAGGAGGAGATGGTGGCGATGGGCTGGATGGACGAGGAAGGCAACGCCCGTGAGGGCTTCAAGACCCCCGAGCAGGGCGCCTCGACCAGCGTCTGGGCCGCGGTCGGCGAGGAGCTGGAAGGCGTCGGCGGGCTCTACCTCGAGGACTGCGCCGAGGCGGCGCCCTGGAGCAAGGACAACCCGGTGAAGGGCGTCATGCCCCATGCGCTCGATCCGGAATCGGCCGAGCGGCTGTGGGCGCTGTCGGAAGAGATCACCGGAGTGACGCTATGAGCCTCAGCGGCAAGACGCTCTTCATCACCGGGGCCAGCCGCGGCATCGGCCTGGCCATCGCGCTGCGGGCGGCGCGGGACGGGGCGAACATCGCCATCGCCGCGAAGACCGCCGAGCCGCACAAGCACCTGCCGGGCACGATCTATTCGGCCGCCGAGGAGATCGAGAAGGCCGGCGGCAAGGCGCTGCCGCTGATTGTCGACGTGCGCGAGGAAGCCAGCGTCTACGCGGCGGTCGAGAAAACCGTCGCCGCGTTCGGCGGCATCGACATCTGCGTCAACAACGCCTCGGCCATCCAGCTGACGCCGACCCTGGCCACCGACATGAAGCGCTATGACCTGATGAACCAGGTCAATGCGCGCGGCAGCTACCTGACCTCCAAGGCCTGCATCCCGCACCTGAAGAAGGCGGCCAATCCGCACGTGCTGATGCTGTCGCCGCCGCTGGACATGAGCCCCAAGTGGTTCCAGGGACACGTCGCCTACACCATGGCCAAATTCGGCATGAGCATGTGCGTGCTGGGCATGGCCGAGGAGTTCCGCGAGGACGGGATCGCGTTCAATGCCCTGTGGCCGCGCACCGGCATCGCCACAGCGGCGATCCAGTTCGCCCTGGCCGGCGAGGAGGGCATGAAGGCCTGCCGCACGCCGGAGATCATGGCCGATGCGGCGCATGCGATTTTCGAGAAGCCGAGCCGTGAGTTCACCGGCAACTTCCTGATCGACGACAGCTTTCTCTATGGCGAGGGCGAGCGGGACTTCGACAAGTACCGGGTCGATCCGACCACGCCGCTGATGCCGGACTTCTTCGTCCCCGAGAGCAGCAAGCCGCCGCCCGGTGTGGTGATCGGATAGGGAGCGGCCCGACGCTCCACTTCCCTCGCCCCCTTGGGGGAGAGGGGAGGGTGAGGGGGTTGCTGCAGTTCCGTCATTCCCAGAAGCCGGAGGGCGTCGCTTTGCGCCGCTTACCCCTCACCCCAACCCTCTCCCCTCGAGCGGGGAGAGGGAGCGTTGGCTCACCGGCTCAGCCGGCTCAGCGCTTTTTCTTGCTCGCCTTCGCGCGCATCGCGGCGTCGAGCGCCCGCGTCGTCCAGGCGGTCATTTCGTCGGGGTCTTCGAGGGCTTCGAGCGGGACGGTCCAGTAGCTCATCGCCTTGTCGCCGCCGAACGGCTTGAAAGCTTCGCAGCCAGCGGCCTCGAACTCGGGGACGGTGGTGGCGTCCGCCTTGAAGTAGAGCACGTCGTCGGCGATGAGGGCGAAGAACAGCTCGTGGTGCGAGACGCCGACGCCGCCGAACATCCGGCGGTGGGTGATCCCGCCGAGCGGGTGCAACTGTTCGAGCACGTAGTCGAGGAAGTCGGGAGAGACGGGCATCGGCCAGGAGAAGACCGCCGCGGCGGCCAAGGTGCAAGTGCGGCCGGCGACCCCGGCGGACGCGGGCCTGATCTATGGCTTCATCCGCGGCCTGGCCGAGTATGAGAAGCTGCTGCACGAGGTTGAGGCGACGCAGGCCGACGTCGAGGGCGCGCTGTTCAGTGAGCATCCGCGGGCGTTCTGCGACATCGCCGAGGCGGACGGGACGCCGGTCGGCTTTGCGCTGTGGTTCTACAACTACTCGACCTTCCGCGGCCGGCACGGGATCTATCTGGAAGACCTGTTCGTGGTTCCGCAGGCGCGGGGCCTGGGGGCCGGCAAGGCGCTGCTGCGGCGGCTGGCCCAGCGCTGCCAGGAGGAGGGCTTGGCGCGGCTGGAATGGTCGGTGCTGGACTGGAACGCGCCGTCGATCGCGTTCTACGACTCGCTGGGGGCGAGCGCGCAGACCGAGTGGATCGTGCGCCGGCTGACCGACGCGCCGCTGAAGGCGTTGGCCGAGAGCTGAGGGCTGGCGGGTAGGGCGTCCGGGCGTACTTTCCCTCGCCCCCTTGGGGGAGAGGGTAGGGTGAGGGGGCTTGGGCGTTGGGGCATCACCGAGGTCGGGGGGCTCTGCTCTGCGTCGCCGACCCCTCACCCCAGCCCTCTCCCCTCGAGCGGGGAGAGGGAGATTCGGTCGCGGCGTCTGAGAGGCTAGGCCGCTTGGAGCCGCAGTTCGCCGCGGGCCTGGCGGATGATCGACGAGGCGGTCGAGAGGAACAGGCTGGCCATGATCGCGGCGACGGCGAGGTCGGCCCACTTGGTGCCGGTGTAGGCGACGACGCCCGCGGCGCAGAGCACTGCGACGTTGCCGATGGCGTCGTTGCGCGAGCAGAGCCAGACCGAGCGGACGTTGGCGTCGCCGTCTCGGAAGCGCAGCAGCAGCAGGGCTGAGATGACGTTGGCCGAGAGGGCGAGCGCGCCCACCCAGCCCATGGTCATCGCGTCCGGCGTGCCGTCCACGAAGGTCCGCCAGAGGGCGGCGGCGAGCACGTAGACGCCCATCAGGCCGAGGCTGACGCCCTTCACCAGGGCGGCCTTGGAGCGGAACGCGAGAGACTGGCTCAGGGCGAACAGCGACAGGCCGTAGGTGGCGCTGTCGCCGGCGAAGTCGAGGGCGTCGGCCTGGAGAGCCATGGAACCGGCCAACTGGCCCTGGATCACCTCGAGCGCGAACATGCCGGCGTTCAAGGCCAGCACGATCCAGACGGCGCGGCGGAAGGCGGGAGAGCCGTTCTCGACGGCGGCGGCGGTGGCCTCGCAGCCGCAGCCGGCGGAGGCGCAGGCGGCCCCTTCGGGAGCGGGCGCAGGCGCCTTGTGGTGGACGATCTCGTAGGTCATGCCTAAGTGTTGCATCCTATAGTCACTGTAGGAGCAAGCGGCGAATGGCGGGCGACATCTCGATCGGCGAACTCTCGCGCCGGGCCGGCGTGAAAGTGACCACCATCCGCTTCTATGAGGGCGCCGGGCTGATGCCCGCGCCGCCGCGCAGCGAGGGCGACCGGCGGCTGTACGACGCGGGGCATGTGCGGCGGCTGAGCTTCATCCGCCACGCCCGCGAGCTGGGTTTCGAGATGGAGGACCTGCGCACGCTGCTGGAGCTGAGCGACCGGCCGGGCGGGTCCTGCGGGCCGGTCGACGAGATCGCCGGCCGGCACCTGGCCGCGGTCGAGGACAAGATCGCCAAGCTGACGGCGCTGAAGGGCGAGCTGTCGCGGATGCTGGCGACCTGCAGCCACGGGGCGGTGGCCGAGTGCCGGGTGATCGAGGCGTTGGCCGATCACTCGCACTGCGGCGGCGAGCACTGAGGCGGTCCGAGGCCGGAGGGCGCCGCTGCGCGCCGCTTCACCCCTCACCCCAACCCTCTCCCCTCGAGCGGGGAGAGGGAGTCTTGGCGGTGCAGCTGCGTTCCTCTCCCTGGGGAGAGGGTAGGGTGAGGGGCTTGGGCGGTTCGGGTATCGCTGAGGCCTGAGGGCGCCGCTGCGCGTCGCTTTACCCCTCACCCCAACCCTCTCCCCTCGAGTGGGGAGAGGGAGTTCATGGCGGTGCAGCTGCGTTCCTCTCCCTGGGGAGAGGGTAGGGTGAGGGGCTTGGGCGGTTGGGGTATCGCTGAGGCCGGGGGGCGCCGCTGCGCGTCGCTAACCCCTCACCCCAACCCTCTCCCCTCAGGTGGGGAGAGGGAGTCTTGGTCGATCACGGCCGAGCGGTCACCTCGGCGATCGCCAGCCTGAGGTTGGTTTCCAGCAGTTCGTCGGCCAGGGGGCCGTCGGGGACGGCTCTGGCCAGCATCAGCGCGCCGGCCATGCGGGTGACGACGCCCAGCGCGCGCTGACGGCGATCGGGGGTGTCGGGCAGGCGCGCCTCGACCGAGGCGATCATCTGTTCGACGCCGGCGGCGAAGGCGGTCTTCAGATCGTCGGAAGCGCGGCCGACGTCGCCGCCCAGGGCGGCGGCGGGGCAGCTCTTGCCCGGGGCTTTGCGGGCGGCGTGCGACAGATAGTGGGTGAGCATTTCGGGCAGGTCGCGGGCGCGTTCGCGGTGGCCGGCCATGGTCGCGAAGGCGCTCTCCACGGCCTGGGCGGCGAGGGCGTCCTTGGACTTGAAGTGGTTGTAGAAGCCGCCGTGGGTGAAGCCGGCGGCCTTGGTCAGGTCGCCGACGCTGACCCCGTCGAAGCCGCGTTCGCGAAAAAGCGTGGCGGCCGCGCCGACGATCCGTTCGCGGTTCTCCTGCGCCTGCGCCTTGCTGATCTTCATCGGCTTGCCTCTTGACGACCCTATGGATTCAATGATGACAATAATCATTATTGAAGTCAAGGCGGCGCTTGGGCCGCAAGCGAAGGACCTGTTCGATGCCGCTTTGGAAAATCTATCACCCGGTCGGGGCGTTCAGCCTGGAGGACAAGAAGGGTCTGTCGGAGGCGATCACTGCGCTCTACGCCCGCGGCCTGCCGAAGTTCTACGTCGGAGTGGTGTTCCAGGAGGTCGCCGCCGACTCGTTCTTCATCGGCGGCGAGAGCGTCGACAACTTCGTGCGCATCTGGATCGACCACATCGCCCGAACCATGCCGACGCCGGAGATCCGGGCGAGGTTCATCCAGATGGTCGACGAGGCGCTGGCGCCCTACGTCCGCGATCGCGGCCTGAACTGGGAGTACCACATCGACGAGACGTCCTATGAGCTGTGGTCGATCCAGGGCTATCGCCCGCCGCTGCCCGGCACAGAGGACGAGATCCGCTGGCGGACGGAGAACCAGCCCAGTCCGGTGGGGCCGCGGGAGACGGTGTAGGGGAGGAGCCCCTGGCGAGCCTGATCAACCGGTGTCATCCCGGTTTGCGAAGCAAGACCGGGACCCATTCGCGCCGCCTGACAGAATGAGGCGAGGCTGAGCGGCCTTCTGATCCATTCGGTGTTCATGGGTCCCGGTCTTCGGCTGCGCCGAAACCGGGATGACACCTTGAGACCGGAAAAGGCGATCGTCAGACCGAGATGTCGATGATCATCGGTCTGGCCGGTTCGCCGCGCTTGGCTGACTCCGTGGCCTCGGCCTTGAGGGCTTGTTCCATCGCCTCCTTCACCAGGCGGGCGACTTCGTTCTCGACGGTGGCCGGATCGGCGTCGGGGTTGGCGGCTTTGACCTCGGCCTCGATCTTTGCCTTCAGCTTCTCGAGCTTCTGCTCCTGGGCCCAGGCGTAGATGCCCTTCTCCCGGATCTCGTCGAGGACGGCGCGTTGGCTGGACTTGGAGAGCTCGGCCTTGCGCGCGGCTTCGGCCGCGGCGGAGGGTTTTGCCGAGTCGGTTTTGCCGAGCTGGCCGATCTTGCTCAGCGTATCGGTCGAGAAAAGGCTGTTGGCGAGGTTTGAACTGCCGACTTGCATGCGAACGCTCCTTGACTGGGCTAGGCTGGAGCAAAGGCCGGGCCAACCGGCGGTAGAGGAGGAAACGCGATGAGTGCGCCGCCGAAGACAGTGCTTGAGGTCAGTCCCGAGGAAGAGGCGGCGATCCGCGCGGCGGTGCGCAGCGTCGGCGGGCCGGCGATGATCATCGCCGGGCCTGAGCACGTCGCGGGGCTGACGGCGCTGTTGGCCGACCCGAAGGTGTCCGACCCGATCTACGATCTGCCGCGGCCGATCACGCACGCCAACGTCGGCCGCTGGGTCGAGGCGAGCGAGGCGCTGCGCCAGCAGGGCGAGTGCATTCTCAGCGTGTCGCTGGACGAGGCCGGGGAGGTCGCCGGCTACTCACGGTTCACCGTCTGGCCCGACCGCTCGGCCGCGGAGATCGCCGGGGCGCGGCGGGCGGATCTGCAGAACTCGCACAGCGGCAAGTCGGGCGTGGCCCGCTCGATCGCCTTCATGTTCGAGCATCTGGGCGTGCGGCTGATCGCGCTGACCGCGGCGCTGGACAATGTGCGCTCGGCCGCCTCGATCGACGCGGCCGGGTTCCGGCGCATGGGCGAGATCGACAGCGTGCGGCCCGACGGGACGACGCGGCGCTCAATCTATTGGGAGCTGACGCGGGAGGAGTGGGTGCGCACCCACCGGCTCTAAAGGGTCAGACGCGCAGGTCGACGACGGCGCCGGCCGGATCGCGGCCCTGCGCGGCGCGCTTGTCGGCGGCGCGCTGGGCGTCTTCCTCGAGGATTTTCTGAAAGTCGCCGGCGGCCATGCCGGCCAGGGTCTTTTTGAGCTTTTCTTCCTCTTCCGGGGTCAGCGTCCGGTCGGGCTTGGCCGGCTCCTCGATGAGCAGCTTGCCGGCGGTGTCGTCGCTTTCCTTGGCCTTGCCGGCCGGGGCGGCGAACTGCGGCTGGGCGTACCAGCTGGCGGGGCCGACGCTGCTCACGGACATGGGGCGCTCCTGACAAATGGACGCCTGACGTTAAGCAAGTTTCAGGCCAAAAACCCTTGCGGCGTAAGCGATTGCGCGCGCGTAAAGAAAAGCGGCGGCCCCGTGAGGAGCCGCCGCCTTGAAGTCCTAGGCTATCGCGAGGGTCAGCCGGCCTTGGCCGGGGCCGCGTCGCCGCCCTGGCTCGCCAGGGGCGGGCGCGAGAGCGGGGTGAACTTCGGCTCCATCTTCGGAATGGCTTCCGAGAGGATCGACTGCACCGTCCAGCCTTCTTCCTTGGTCACGGTCTCGACCGGACGCGGTTGGCTGTAGAGGATGATGTTGTCGCCCGAGGCGCCGAAAATCTGGCCCGAGACGCTGGCGGCGGCCGGGGTGATCATGGCGACGGAGAAGCGGGCCGGTTGGTCGGCGCGGATCTTCTCGGCCATCACGGCGCGGCGGGCCGCGGCGGCTTCGTCCTTCACCGGCACCGACTGGGTCATGCGGGTCCAGGCGACCGGGGCCAGGCAGTTCGAACGCACGTTGTTGCGCGCGCCTTCCATGGCGATGATCCGCGACAGGCCGGCGATGCCCATCTTGGCCGCGCCGTAGTTGGCCTGGCCGATGTTGCCCAGCAGGCCCGAGGTCGAGGTGAAGAACATGTAGGCGCCGTCGTTCTGTTCGCGGAACAGCTCGATGGTGGCGCGGGCGACGTTGAACGAGCCGCGCATGTGGACGGCGATGACCGCGTCCCACTCGGCTTCGGTCATCTTGTGGAACATGACGTCACGCAGGATGCCGGCCGGATTGATGACCGCGTGCAGACCGCCGAATTCCTTCTTGGCCTGTTCGACCATGCCGTAGACGGCGTCGAGGTCGGTGACGCTGTCCGAGTTGGAAACCGCTTCGCCGCCCGCGGCGCGGATTTCCTGAGCGACCTGTTCGGCCGGACCCGCCGAGCCTTCGTCTTCGCCCTTCAGACCGCCGCCGAGGTCGTTGACCACGACCTTCGCGCCTTCGGCCGCCGCGATCAGCGCGCAATCACGGCCAATGCCGTTGCCGCCGCCGGTGACCAGAACAACTTTCCCTGAAAGTGAACCCATCGATCAATCTCCCTAAAAGAATAGCGTCGTTGTTATTCGAGCCTGTCGGCCTTGCGCAAGGCGGGAAACAGTTTGGCCCAGAGGCCGGTGACGATCAACGCGGCGACGCCCCCGGAGACCGCGGCCGCGACCGCGCCCATGAAGCGGGCCGCGACGCCGGTGCGGAACTCGCCCAGCTCGTTCGACGCGCCGATGAACAGCGAGGAAACGGCGGCGACGCGGCCGCGCATCTGGTCGGGCGTGACGATTTGCACCAGGGTCTGGCGGACATAGACGCTGAGCATGTCGGCCCCGCCGAGCACGGCCAAGGCCACCACCGACAGCCAGAAGGTCTGCGACAGGCCAAAGACGATGGTGGCGAGCGCGAAGATGGCGACGCCGACGAACATGATCGGGCCGGCGTTGCTGCGGATCGGATTGGCCGCCAGCCACATCGCCACCAGGGTGGCGCCGATCGCCGGGCCGGCGCGCAGCATCCCGAAGCCCTCGGCCCCGACGTGCAGGATGTCGCGGGCGTAGACCGGCAGCAGGGCGGTGGCCCCGCCGAGCAGCACGGCGAACAGGTCGAGCGAGATCGCCCCGAAGACGATCTTGTTGTGCCAGACGTAGCCGAGCCCTTCCTTAATCAGGGTCCAGCGCGAGCCGGCCTGGGTCTCGGGCTTCGTGTTCATGGCGATCATCGACACCGTCAGCACCGCGATCAGGTAGAGGCCGCTGGTCGTGCCGTAGGCGACGGCCGGCGAGATCGAGACCAGGGCTCCGCCGAGCGCCGGGCCGATGATCGAGCCGCCCTGCCAGGCCAGCGAATTCCAGGCGATGGCGCGCGGCAGCAGGCTGCGCGGCACCAGCATCGGCCCCATGGCGGTGCCGGCCGGACCCATGAAGGCGCGGCTGATCCCGAACAGCACGGCGACGCCGAGCAGCAGCGGAATGGTGGCGAAGCCGAACAGGCTGGCCGAGAGCAAGATCAGCACCGAGGCGATCTCGCCGGCGTAGCAGAGCTGGAGGATGCGCTTGCGGTCGTAGCGGTCGGCGGCCTCGCCGGCCCACAGCGCCAGCAGCAGCACCGGGATGAAGGTCACCAGCCCGATCATGCCGACATAGAAGGCCGACTGGGCGACGCTGTGGGTCTGGCGGGCGACGGCGTAGACCTGCCAGCCGAGCGCCACGCTCTGGATCTGCACGCCGAGGGTCGATGCGACGCGCGTCGACCAGAACAGCATGTAGTCGCGGTGGGCGAGGAGCTCGCGGGCGGTGGTCGGCTGGTCGGAAGCTTCGGTCTGGTCGGACATGCGAGCTCGGCACTCGGGGACTGCAAAGGCCGCGCAACTTGGACCGCGACGTCCTGCGCCGCAACGCGCGATTGACGCGGGCCCGTCATGGCCTTATGCGCCGCGCTTCCTGTGAACGATCTGGAACACGTCCATGCGACGCCAGCGACGAACCGGGCGCGCCCGCCGCGCCAGCTAGAGCCCCGCTCGCCGGCGCCGTTGCGCGTATGGCGGCGGACCCCGTCGCCTCCCGCATCGCAAAGACGTTCATGATCGATCCCGCCGACCAGGCCCTTTCCTACACCCAAGAACAACCCGCCGACGCCGACGCCATCGAGGCGCTGCTGGACCATGCCTTCGGGCCGGGCCGCTTCGTGAAGTCGTCCGAGCGCGTGCGCGAGTTCGCCGAATTCCGCCCCGAGATGTCGTTCTGCGCGTGGGACGGCGGCCGCCTGGTCGGGGTGGTGCGGATGTGGAAGGTGCATGTGGGCGCAACGCCCGCGATCTTCCTGGGACCGCTGGCGGTGCGCGCCGAAGGCCGCAAGTTCGGCGTCGGCGGCGAGATGGTGCAGCGCGCCTGCGCCGCCGCCCAGGCCGCCGGCTATCCGGTGCTGCTGGTCGGCGACGAGCCCTATTTCAGCCGCTTCGGGTTCTCGGCCGCGCCGTGCAAGGGCGTGCGGATGCCGGGGCCGGTGAATCAGCGCCGGGTGCTGGCGCGCGGCGTCGACCTGCTGGACGGGCCGGTCACGGCCTGAGGAAGGCGGCGGTGATCGCCGCCAGCCCGGCCGGCTGGGTCACCAGGCCGACATGGTCGAGGCCAGGGACCAGCTGCACGCGGACCTTCGGATTGGCGGCCTGGAACTCCGGCGCGTAGCGGTCGGCATGGAACTGCTGATCCTGCGATCCGGCCAGAACGAGGATGGGCCGATCGGCGTCGCGTAGCGCCGAGCGGTGGTCGCGGACCCCATAGTTCATCGCCAGGCGATAGGAGTAGGCGGGCGTCATCAGGCTTGCGACCTGAGGCGGCACGGCGAAGCGCGCCACTTCGGCCCCGTCCCAACCGTGCAGGCCAAGACGGTTGAGGCCCATGATGACGACGATGCGGGCGAGGTCGATCTGCGCCCAGCCGCCGCCGCGGCGTGCGATCTTCGAGGGGAACGGAATCGCCGGGGCGAGCGGCATGTACCGGTCGAACAGATCCTGATCGGCCCCGCCCGCGGTGCGCAGGGCGAAAGCCCCGCCGGCGGAGAAGCCGACGAGGGTGATGTCGGCGCCCGGATGCTCGCGCCGGACCACGGCGGCGAAGTCGGCCAGGTCGTCGTCGAGTTGGCCGACATAGGCGATGTCGCCCTTGGGGCCTGATGCGCCGTGGCCGCGGACGTCGAGCGCGTAGACGCTGGCGCCCGCCGCGTTCAGCGACTTGGCGAGCGGGTTCATGGTCAGCGACTGTCCCGCCGATCCGTGCAGCAGGATCGCGACCCGGCGGCCGCCTGGATAGGCGCGGTAGGCAAGGGCTGCGCCGTCGCGCGCCTGGAAGCGCGACAGGCGCGGCGCGCCGGTCGGATCGAGCGCCGGGGGCGCGGCCAGCGCCGCAAGGGGCGTGAGCGCCAGGGCGAGCAGGCCGCACAGCAGGGTGCGGAAGGGGAACTTCGGGGACATGGGGGCCTCTTCGAACGGGTCGTTCGGGAGGTCTGCGCGCGGCTGGGCGGCCGGTCTGGCCGATTTCGAAATCGGCCAGTCGCTATTTGGGGCGGGGCAGGGCCGCTCGGCGATAGGCGCTGGGCGTGACGCCGGTCTGCGCCTTGAAGGCGCGATTGAACGGGCCGATCGAGGAGAAGCCGGTATCGAGCGCGATCGTCAGGATCGAGACCTCGACCTGGGTGGGATCGGCGAGCGCCTGCTGCGCCTCGGCGAGCCGATAGCCGTTCACGAAGGCCGAGAAGTTGCGGTGCCCGAGACCGTCGTTGATCAGGCGGCGCAACTGGTGTTCGGCCATGCCCAGACGCGCGGCGAGGCTGCCGATGGTGAGGTCTTCGCGATAGACGCGCTCTTCCGTCATCAGCTTCGCGAGACGTTCGGCCTGTTCGGGCGGCGGACTGCGGGCGGGGCGGTCCGGGCTGTACCGTCGATCGAAGAGATCGCGGGCCTGAAGGTTCAGCAGGCCCCAGGACACCGCCCCCAGGCCCGCCAGGACGGCGGAGATCGCCGCGACGCTCGCCAAGTCGGCGCGGGGCGAAGGCCCGTGCACCGCGAACAGCCCGGCGTTGAGCATGGTGGCGGCCGCGAGGCTGACGACGACGATCAGGCGAAGGCGCAGCCGGGCGTCGACCAGGTCGTCGCGCCAGCTGGCGAACACTTCGGTGAGGGCGCCGGCCGAGACCAGCAGAACCGCTGCGCTGACCGCCAGGCGCAGGCGGTTGGTCCACTCTGCGTCGAGTCCGGGGGCGGCCGCGGCGAAGCCGAGGGCGGCGATCGCGGTCCACGCCGCGCCATGCCAGGGTCGAAGGCGGAATGACGTCCGAAACAGCGAGGCCGCGAGGAGCCAGCCCACGACGGCGTTGCCGGCGCTGAGCGCCAGCAAGGCGGCGTGAAGCCAACCGGTGGTCGCCGCCAGGCCCGGCGCGGCGCACCAGGCGTGCGCTGCGACACCCAGCGCGAAAACCGCCGCCAGCCGGGCGCTTGCTCGCCCGTGATGGTCGCGCAGCACCAGCGCCGTAACCAGGACGGCGAGAACCGTGACGGCGCCGCGCAGCGCGATGTCGAGATCGGCCATGGGCGCCTGAGCTGTCAGCCCTTCCTGGGCTTCTTCTTCGAGGCGCTGTTGTGCGCCGCGGCGGCGGCGATCAGGGCCTTGAAAGCCGTCTCGTCGAGGGCTGCGCCTTGCGGGATGTCGATGGCGCGGCGGGTATTGCCCTCAAGGCTGGAGTTGAACAGGCCGGCCGGGTCGTCGAGGGCCGCGCCCTTGGCGAAGGTCAGCTTGACGTAGGCCTTGTAGGTCTCGCCGGTGCAGATGATGCCGTCGTGGGACCAGACCGGCGTGCCGCGCCACTTCACCTCCTCAACCACTTCCGGGACGGCCTGATGGATCAGGCTGCGGACGTGGGCGAGGGTCTCTCCGCGCCAGTCGCCGAGCGCGGCGATGCGGGCGTCGATCTCGGCTGAGGCGGATTCGGGCGGCGTCATGCTGGCGTGTCCTTCGGCGGCGGGCGCCACCTTGCGGCGAACGGCCCGTCGATGTCGAGCCGTGCGATCCCCGCAGCTTGTGGAAGAAGGACGTTGAGGCGACGCGCGCGGGTCCTTACCTTTGCTGCATGGGAGAGACGACAACCAAGCCCGGCCTCGAGGGCGTGATCGCGGCGGCCAAGCAGGCGCCTGGACGCGGATTGCCGCCGGTGCACCTGTGGCACCCCGCCCACTGCGGCGAGATCGACATCGTGATCCGCAAGGACGGGACCTGGTTCCACGAGGGATCGCCGATCGGGCGCGAGGCGCTGGTGCGGCTGTTCTCGACCGTGCTGCGCAAGGATCCGGACGGCTTCCACCTGGTGACCCCGGTGGAGAAGATGAAGATCACCGTCGAGGACGCGCCGTTCATCGCCACGCGGGTGGACCGCGAGGGCGAGGGGCTGAAGTTCCTGACCAATGTCGGCGACGAGGTGGTCGCCGGGCCGGAGAACGAGATCCGGGTCGAGATGGACCCCGCCACCGGCGAGCCGCGACCGTATCTGCACGTGCGGCGCGGGCTGGAGGCGCTGATCGCCCGGCCGGTGTTCTACGAGCTGGTCGAGCTGGCGCAGGAGCGCGACACGCCCGACGGACCGCGCCTGGGGGTCGAATCGAACGGCGCCTGGTTCCCGGTCGGCCCGGCTGGGGCCCACCAACTGTGAGCCCGAGCGCCAAACCGGCCGAGCTGCGCGAGTGGATTTCCGGGCACCTCGATCCGCTGGATGCTGAACCGCCGAGCGCGACGGCTTCGGATTTCGACCTGGGCCCCAACGCCTTTCCGAACGAGCCGGTGAACCTGAAGCCGGCGGCGGTGCTGGTCGGGCTGATCGAGCGGCCCTACGGCTATTCGGTGCTGCTCACCCGGCGGGCCGACACCCTGCGCAGCCACACCGGTCAGATCGCGTTGCCGGGCGGCCGCCGCGACCCGGGCGAGACCAGCCCGGTCACGGCCCTGCGTGAGGCGCACGAGGAAGTCGGGCTGGCGCCGGACTATGTGACGCTGGCCGGGCTCTCCTCGCCCTACCGGACCGGCACCGGGTTCCTGGTGACGCCGGTCGTGGGGTTCATCCAGCCGGGGTTCTCGCTGACCCCCAATCCGGCCGAGGTCGCCGATATCTTCGAGACGCCGTTCGGGTTCCTGATGGACCCGGCCAACCACGAACGACATGAGCGCCAGGGACCTGACGGGCAGCTGCGCCGTTTCTACGCCATGACCCACGAGGACCGCTTCATCTGGGGCGCGACGGCCGGGATGCTGCGGGCGCTCTATGACCGGCTCTATGGGGCGGCGGTTGCTTAGGGAGCTCGCCCCGCGGCTGCTGCTGATGGCGGCGCCGTTCGTCATCTGGTTCGTCTGGCGCGAGGTGGCGCTGCGCACGGGGCGGCCGATGGGCTCGACGCCCTGGACCTGGCTGGTGGCGATCGCCGGGGTGCTGCTGGCGATTTCGCTGCTGGCGACCGGCCTTTTCCATGGCGACAACCGCGGGGAGACCTATGTTCCTGCGGAAGTGGAGGCCGGCGGACACGTGGCGCCGGGACATTTCGAGAAGAAGGCGCCCGCACAGTGACGCAGAGCATCGGCGAAAAGCCCTGGATGAAGCCCGCCGCGCCGGTGATGGAGGCGCTGGAGGCCGCCGGAGGCGAGGGCTGCGCGCGGTTCGTCGGCGGGGCGGTGCGCAACGCGCTGTTGGGCGCGCCGGTGGACGACGTCGACATCGCCTGCACCCTTACCCCTGACGAGGCGACCAAGGCGCTGCGGAGCGCCGGCATCAAGGTGGCGCCGACCGGCGTCGACCACGGCACTGTGACGGCGATCGTCGGCGGCCAGCCCTTCGAGGTGACGACCCTGCGCCGCGACGTCGAGACCGACGGGCGCCGGGCGGTGGTGGCCTTCACGAAGGACTGGGCTGAGGACGCCCAGCGCCGCGACTTCACGATGAACGCGGTCTATGCCGACCGGCTGGGAAACCTGACCGACCCGACCGGGACGGGGGTGGCCGACGCCCAGGCCGGGCGGCTGGTGTTCGTGGGCGAGGCGGCCACCCGCATCGCCGAGGATAGCTTGCGCATCCTGCGCTACTTCCGGTTCCTGGCCTGGTACGGCAAGGGCGAGCCGGACGGCGCGGCGCTGGCCGCCTGCGAGGCGGGACGTGAGTTGATGGGCAATCTGGCCGCCGAGCGGGTGGCCAAGGAGCTGCTGAAGCTGCTGGCCGCCTACGATCCGCGCCCGGCGATGGCGCTGATGGCCCAGACCGGCGTGCTGACCCAGCTGCTGCCGAGCGCTACGGACCTCGCCGGCTTCAACCAGTTGGTCGAGATCGAGACCGAGCAGCTGTTCAGTTGCGACCCGCTGCTGCGGCTGGCGACGCTGTTGCCGGACAACGAGGTCGGGGTCGGCAAGGCGGCCGAAGCCTTGAGGCTCTCCAACGAGCAGCGTGATCGGCTGATAGCGGCGATGGGCAAGACCCCCCGCATCACCTCGTGGATGAGCCCGCGCGAGAGCCGGCGGGCGGTCTACAAGATCGGCGTGCAGGCCTTCAGCGACCGCATCAAGCTGGCCTGGTCGCACTCGGAGCGCTCGGCCGCCACGCACCAGTGGCGCGGCCTGTTGGCCTTGGCCGAGAGCTGGACCCCGCCGCCGTTCCCGCTGACCGGCGAGGACGTGCTCAAGTCGGGCGTGCCCAAGGGGCCGATGGTCGGCCAGGTGCTGCGCGAGGTCGAGGACTGGTGGATCGACCACGACTTCATCGACGACAAGTTCTCGGCCATCGAGAAGCTGAAGGCCGTGGCTCAGGGCATGGCGTACTAGATCCCAATTGCTCCCCCGCTGGGGGAGCTCCGGGCCGGAGACCCGGTGAGGGGGACTGCGACTCCGGCAGCAAGCCCCCTCCGTCTCGATGCTGCGCATCGATCCACCTCCCCCGGTGGGGGAGGAATTGAGAAGTGGAGACCTTGGCCCGATGAAACTCGGCATCCTGGAGACCGGCGCGCCGCCGGAGGAGATCCGCGGGCGGTACGGCAGCTATCCGTCGATGTTCCGGCGGCTGTTCGGCGAAAGCGCCTATGACTACGCCGTCTACGACGTGGCGGCGGGCGAGATGCCGGCGGGCGTGGCCGAGTGCGGGGCCTGGCTGGTCACCGGCTCGTCGGCGGGCGCGTACGACCCCGAACCCTGGATCGCGCCGCTGGAGGACTTCCTGCGCGCCGCCAAGGGCCAAGCGCCGCTGGTCGGGATCTGCTTCGGCCACCAGATCATGGCCCAGGCGTTCGGCGGCAAGGTGATCAAGTCGCCGAACGGCTGGGGGCTGGGGCTACAGCGCTATCGGATGGGGGCGGCGCGCGGCTGGATGGACAGCCCGGAGCCGATCGCCGTGCCCGGTTCGCACCAGGACCAGGTCGTCGAGGCGCCGCCCGGCGCCAAGGTCATCGGCGGCAACGACTTCTGCCCGGTCGGCATGCTGGACTACGGCGCTGACCGGGCGATCTCGCTGCAGCTGCATCCCGAATTCGAGCCTGACTACGCCAAGGCGCTGATCGAGACGCGGCGCGGGACGCGGCTGAGCGTGGAAGAGGCCGACCGTGCGGTGATGAGCTATGAGCAGCCCGACGACCGCGTGCGGGTCGGCGCCTGGCTGCAGCGGTTCATCGAGACGGCTTAGGGCCTGCGGACGCCGCGGGGCGGCGTTGGCGCGCTCGACATCTCCCTCTCCCCCGCGGGGGAGAGGGTAGGGTGAGGGGGCGCGGGCGTTTCCGCTTTCACCGAGGCCGAAGGGCGCCGCTGGGCGGCGCTAACCCCTCACCCGACCTCTCCCCTTGGAAGGGGAGAGGGGAAATTTTCGGCGCCTGACATCTCCCCTTCCGGGCGGGAGGGGAAAGGGCCGCCTGTCCCCTAGACCCAGGCCACCATCGGCGGCATCGAGGACAGGATGGTGTCGATGTTGCCGCCGGCCTTGAGGCCGAACATCGTGCCGCGGTCGTAGAGCAGGTTGAACTCGACGTAGCGGCCGCGGCGGACCAGCTGTTCCTGGCGGTCGGCCTCGGTCCAGGGCTCGTCCATGCGGTGGCGGACGATCTTCGGATAGACGTCGAGGAACGCCTCGCCGACCGCGCGGGTGAAGGCGAAATCCTTCTCGAAGTCGCCGCTGTTGTGGCGGTCGTAGAAGATGCCGCCGACGCCCCGCGTCTCGTTGCGGTGGGGCAGGAAGAAGTACTCGTCGCACCAGGCCTTGTACTTGCCGTACCACTCCGGATCGTAGGGATCGCAGGCGTCCTTCATGGCCGCGTGGAACAGCTTGGCGTCGTCGGCTTCCTGGCTGCGCTGAACGTCGAGCATCGGAGTCAGATCGGCGCCGCCGCCGAACCAGCTCTCGGCCGTCGACAGGAAGCGGGTGTTCATGTGTACGGTCGGCACGCGCGGCGAGCGCGGGTGTACGATCAGGCTGATGCTGGCCGAGACGTAGGTCGGGTCCTTGTCGGCCCCGGGCATCTGGGCGGCCATCTCGGGCGAGAAACGCGCCAGGGCTGCGGAGGTGTGCACGCCGGCCTTTTCGAACAGCCGGCCCTTCAGGTGGCCGCCGATGCCGCCACCGACGCCGGCCTCGCGGGTCCAGGGGCGGGCCTCGAACTGGCCGGGCTCGCCCGGATAGAGATCGGCCGGAGCCTCGTCTTCCAGGCGCTCGAGCTCGGCGAAGATCCGGGTCTGCAGACTTTCGAACCATTCCTTGGCGCGATTACGCCGGGCTTCGATCTCGGGAGAAATGTTGGTCATCGCGTACCGCAGTTAGGAAATTTGGGCGGGAGTAGGAAATTGACCGGTCTGGCGCAACGCCTCGGAAAGGCCGATGGCGGCCGAGACGGTGACGTTGAGCGAGCGCCGGCCAGGCGTGAGCGGGATGAAGACGCGGGCGTCGGCGGAGTCGTGAACGTCGTCCGGGACACCCAGGCTTTCGCGGCCGAACAGTAGGATGTCGTCAGGCCGAAATGCGAAATCATGCAATGGCTGCGCGGCCTTAGTAGAGAACAGCACTATGCGAGCTGCCCCCTTGGCGGCCTGAAAATCGCTCCAGCCGGCATGGCGCACGACGTCGGCCGGTTCGCCGTAATCCATGGCCGCACGGCGGATCGCCTTGTCGGAAAGCGGGAAACCACAAGGCTCGATGACGTGTACGGGCACCCCCATACAGGCGCCGAGGCGAAGGGCCGCGCCAAGGTTTTGCGGAATGTCCGGTTGAAAAAGCGCGAGCAGCATTCTAAGCGGTCCAGCCACGGGATTAGCCGGGGCCAGGGGCGAATCACGGAAGGGCGGGGTGCGAGATGCAATCCGACCGTCTTCCGCGGGTTTGCCCGGCGCCAGCGTTCAGTTCCGGTGGCCCTTACCAGAACCGCTGGCAGGGGTCGAAGGCTGGATCACTCCGGAATTATCCGTAGGGATCTGACGGGCCGCGGTCGCGCGGCCCCAAACGAAGGGTAGCTTTAAGGTGGCCGACACCGTCGCGGGCGCAAATCCCGATACGCATGCCGCGGGCGACGACCCGAACCGGCGTGATTTTATTCATATTGCGGCGGCGGTCGCGGCCGGCGGCGCTGTCGCGGGCCTCGCCTGGCCGTTCATCGACCAGATGAACCCGTCCGGCGATACGCTGGCGCTGGCGTCGGTCGAATTCGACCTGACCAAGGTCGAGGAAGGCCAGCAGGTCACGATCAAGTGGCGCGGCAAGCCGCTGTTCATCCGCAATCGGACTGGCGCGGAGATCGCCAAGGCCATTGGGGATGACAGCGCGAGCATGCCCGATCCGCAGAAGGACGAAGACCGTCACAAGCCGGGCAAGGCCCAATGGCTCGTGCTGGTCGGCACCTGCACGCACCTCGGCTGCGTGCCGACGTTCGGCGGCGGCGACTACGGCGGCTGGTTCTGCCCCTGCCACGGTTCGCACTACGACGTGTCGGGCCGCATCCGTAAGGGTCCGGCGCCGAAGAACCTGGCGGTGCCCGACTACACCTTCCTTTCCGACACCAAGGTCAAGGTGGGCTGACCCAGATGAGCGGACATTCCAATTACGAACCGAAGACCGGCATCGAGCGTTGGCTCGACACCCGTCTGCCTGTCGTGCGCCTGGCGTACGACTCGATGATCGACTTCCCGACCCCGAAGAACCTGAACTACTGGTGGACCTTCGGCGGCATCCTGGCGGTCTGCCTCGGCATCCAGCTGGTCACCGGCATCGTGCTGGCCATGCACTACGTGCCGCACGTCGACCACGCCTTCGCCTCGGTCGAACGCATCATGCGTGACGTCAACTACGGCTGGCTGATCCGCTACATGCACGCCAACGGCGCCTCGATGTTCTTCATCGCGGTCTACATCCACATGTTCCGCGGGCTGTACTACGGCTCGTACAAGGCTCCGCGCGAAGTGCTGTGGATCCTGGGCTGCGTGATCTACCTGCTGATGATGGCCACCGCCTTCATGGGCTACGTGCTGCCCTGGGGTCAGATGTCCTTCCACGGCGCCGTCGTGATCACCAACCTGTTCGGCGCGCTGCCGGTCGTGGGCGAAGCGATCACCACCTGGCTGTGGGGCGGCTTCGCGGTCGACAACCCGACCCTGAACCGCTTCTTCTCGCTGCACTTCCTGCTGCCGTTCATGATCGCGGGCGTCGTTGGCCTGCACATCTGGGCGCTGCACGTCCCGGGCAACAACAACCCGACCGGCGTGAACGTGAAGTCGAAGGAAGACACCGTTCCCTTCCATCCGTACTACACGGTGAAGGACGGCTTCGCGATCGTGGTGTTCCTGATCCTGTTCGCGACCTTCGTGTTCTACAACCCGAACGCGCTTGGCCACGCCGACAACTACATCCCCGGCAACCCGCTGGTGACCCCGGCGCACATCGTTCCCGAATGGTACTTCCTGCCGTTCTACGCGATCCTGCGCGCGGTTCCCGACAAGCTGGGCGGCGTGATCCTGATGTTCGGCGCCATCGCGGTGCTGTTCGTCCTGCCCTGGCTCGACACCTCTAAGGTGCGCTCGATGCGCTACCGGCCGACGGCGAAGCTGTACTTCTTCATCTTCCTGCTGGCCTGCCTGGTGCTCGGCTACTGCGGTGGTCAGCTGCCGGACAACCACGTGATCCCGGGTCTGTCGACCTTCAAGCTGGGCGACGCCGACCTGAACTCGATGGTGTGGCTGTCGCGGGTCGCGACCCTCTACTACTTCGCTTACTTCCTGGTCGTTCTGCCGGTTCTGGGTCTCACCGAGACTCCGCTGCCGCTGCCGGAATCGATCAGCGAACCTGTGCTTTCGCATCCCGCCAACGCGCCGGCCGGCGCCGCGGCTTCGCCTGAAAAGAGGGGTTAAGCCTCAGATGCTGCGTAAAGGTATCGCGCTCGCGGCGCTTGGCTTGGCCATTCTCGCGGCCCCGGCGGCTCAGGCCGCTGGCGGCGCCCTGCCGCCCAAGCACGTCGAATTCAGCTTCGAAGGTCCGTTCGGCAAGTTCGACCAGGCTGAGCTGCAACGTGGTTACAAGGTCTATCGGGAGGTCTGCTCGGCCTGCCACTCGATGAACCTGATGTACTTCCGGAACCTCGGCCAAAAGGGCGGGCCGTTCTACGACGCGAAGTACAAGAACCCGAACGACAACCCGTATGTGAAGTCGATCGCCAAGGACTATCAGATCAAGGACATCGACTCGGAAACGGGTGATGTGATCGAGCGTCCGGGCACCTCGGCCGACAAGTTCCCGTCGCCCTTCCCGAACGAAGCGGCGGCGCGGGCCTCGAACGGCGGCGCCCTGCCGCCGGACCTGTCGGTGATGGCCAAGGCTCGTCACCACGGGCCGCAGTACATCTACTCGCTGCTCACCGGCTACAAGAACCCGCCCGCGGGTCTGAAGGTCGGCGTCGGCCAGCACTACAACCCGTACATGAACGGCGACGTGTCGGCCGCGTGGTCGGGCCCGCACGACAAGGTTCCGCCCGGCGGCTTCATCGCCATGGCCCCGCCGCTGGCGGCCGGCCAGGTGACGTTCGACGACGGCACCAAGTCGACGCTGGACCAGCAGGCCAAGGACGTTGCGGCCTTCATCGCCTGGGCTTCCGAGCCCAAGATGGAAGAGCGCAAGGCCTTCGGCATGGCCGCGATGATCTACCTCTTCATCTTCGCGGGCCTGCTGTACGCCAGCTACCGCAAGATCTGGAAGAACGTCGCCCACTAGGGCGGAGCGCTTCCGACGAATTGGAAAGGCCCCGGAGCGATCCGGGGCCTTTTTTCGTGGCCCGCGCCCTTGCTTGACTTTGCCGCCCTCGAAAACCAACGATACCCCAAATGGCTGGCGGAGGGCCGCGATGGGTACCGGGTTCAAGACTGCGGCGCTCGCCGGGTTGGGGCTGTCGCTCACGAGTCTGTCCTTCGAGCCGAGCATCTCGCCCCAGGTCTTGGCGGCGCTCGATCCGACCGCGCTCGCCTCGTCGATCTGCGGCAGTCCCAAGAGCGGCGGCATGCTGGCGCGCAACCTCTTGCTGGCCCGGGCGCTCGCCGCGCCGGCCAGCCAAGCGGGGCCGATTCCGCTCTATGACGACCTGACCACGTCGCCGTTTCCGGTCACCACCACCGATCCGCAGGCCAAGCGCTATTTCAGCCAGGGGCTGCTGCTGACCTACGGCTTCAACCACGCCGGCGCGGTGCGCTCGTTCCGCGAGGCCCAGCGGCTGGATCCGTCCTGCGCGATGTGCTGGTGGGGCGAGGCGGTCGCGTTGGGCCCCAACATCAACGCGCCGATGGATGATCGCGACCGCGACGCCGCGCTCGCGGCCATGGACAAGGCCATGACCCTGCGCGAGCGCGCCTCGCCGATGGAAAGGGCGCTGATCGAGGCGGTGGCCAAGCGCTATTCGCGCGATCCGAAGGCCGACCGGGCGGCGCTGGACGGCGCCTATGCCGACGCCATGCTGGAGACGGCCCGGCGCTTCCCGGCCGACGACGACGTGGCGGTGCTGGCCGCCGAGGCGGTGATGGACACCACGCCCTGGAACTACTGGGAGCCCGACAAGAAGACGCCGGTTGGCCGTAGCGGCGAGGCTGTGCGGCTGGTCGAGACGGTGATCGCCCGCAATCCGGCCCATGTGCAGGCCGGGCATCTCTATATTCACCTGCTGGAGGCGGCCGACGCTAAGCGCGCGGAAGCGGCGGCGGATCGGCTGGGCGCGCCGACCGCACCCAGCGCCGGGCATCTCGTGCACATGCCCTCGCACATCTACCAAGTGCGCGGGCGCTACGCGGATTCGATGCGGGTGAACGTCGCCGCGGCCCGGGCCGACGAGGCCTATATCCGTAGCGCCGGCGACCACAGCTTGGTGCGCTACGGCTACTATCCGCACAACGTCCACTTCATCGTCACCTCGGCGCAGATGGCGGGCGACATGGATGCGGTGGTCCGCGAGGCCGAACGCCTGCGCGTGCTGATGGACGCCGAGACCTCGGCGAAGATCGGCTGGATCCAGGTCATCGACGCGGCGCCCTACCAGGCGATGGCCCAGTTCGCCGCCCCCGAGGCGATCCTGGCCATGCCGGCGCCCGACGCGCGCCTGCCCTATGCGAGCGCGATGCATCACTACGCGCGCGCGGTCGCCTACGCCCAGCAGCGCGACAAGGCCGGCTTCGACGCCGAGATCGCGGCGATGGACGCCCTGGTCAAGGCCGACGCCTTCGCCGACCTGACCGCTCAGTTGGTGCCGGCGGTCGACCTGGTGAACATGGCGCAGGAGGTGGCGCGCGGGCGCTTCACGACCGCCGAAGGCCGCTACGACGAGGCCGCGGGGCATTACCGCAAGGCGATCGCCATCGAGGGCCGCATTCCCTACACAGAGCCGCCGTACTGGTACTATCCGGTCCATCAGTCGCTTGGCGCGGCGCTGTTCCTCGCGGGCAAGCCGGCCGAGGCCAGCGAGGCGTTCCGCGCCGCCCTGGCGCAGACGCCGCGCAATGGCTGGGCGCTCTACGGCCTGGCGCGCAGTGAAGAGGCGCAGGGCCGCAAGGCCGAGGCCGAGGCCGCGCGGCAGGCCTTCGTCCGGTCCTGGGCCGGGCGGCCCGAGTGGCTGCGGATGGAGCGGCTCTAGGCCCTAGCCGGCGGGCGCCAGCAGCAGCTTGCCGCCTGGAAAGTCGAAGCGCAGTCGCCAACGGGCGAGCAAGGGCGCGCCGATGACGCCGTCGGCCTCGGTCTCCGACGACAAGCCGCCCTCAAGGTTCTCGAACAGCCTCCCGGCGAACGAGGCGGCCCGCAGCTGAGCGCGGGTTTCGCCGTAGGGCAGCAGTTCCTGCGGCTTGGCGGCGCCTGGAACGGCGGCGTGGTCCTGGGCGACCCGCACAGCGGTGTCCGAGCCCGTGGCGATCACGAAGTCGCCGGCCAGGGCGCTCGGCCCATCAGCAACCGCGGCCCGGGCGGTGGCGACCCCGCCGGCGACGTGCAGCGGCAGGACGGTGACCTTACTGTGCACGCGCGGGGCTTGGCCGCGCGGATAGATGGCGACCTTGCAGGGCGCGAAACTGACCTCGACCACGTAGGCCGACAGCAGGTCCGCGCCGATGACCCCGGCGATCGGGGTCGGGAAGGCGTAGGTGCGCGCGTCGAGGTCGGCGATCACGAACCGGCGGTCGGGCAGGGTGAGCCCGGCGATGCGGACCGGCCCGCGCTGGTCCAGCTCCACCAGTCCCGCGCCCTGGGCCTTGGTCTCATGCAGCTGAGTGACGGGCGCGCCGGTGTCGAGGATGTAGTCGCCGGCCAGGCCGTCGATCGAGGCGGGGGCGACAACCACCCCCTGCTCGAACCAGCAGGCGGTCTCGCCGGCGTGGGCGGCGGCCGGTAGGGCGGCGGCGGCAAGGACCAGGGCGACCGGCTTCATGGGATCCCAAGGGCGAGAGAACGCCGGGGCGCTTGGCGGCCCCTTTGCAGGCAGCATAGCTGCGGTTGCGCGCTTCGGCGACGGCTTCGGCGCGATCGGCGCATCGCGAACGCCAGAAGGGCGATAGGGCCTTACCCCTGCCGCATCGATCGCCTAAGTCGGGCGCATGAGCTTTATCAAGCCCTGGCGGGATTTTCGGCGGATGCAGGACGTGGCGCTCGGCGCGGCGGTGCTGATCTATGCCGGCGCAGTGGTGAACGCCTTTCGGGTGTTGCCCGGCGGTGTCGAGCTGATCGTCCAGCGCACCCTGATCTGGCCAGGCGTCTTCCTGCTCGCCTCGCTGGCCGTGCCGTTGGCGGTGCCGGCGTTGAAGCGGGGCTTGGCGCGCTATGTGTGGATGAGCTTCCAGGCTGGGTTCGGTCAAACGGCGATCTCGGTGCTGACCGGGGTCGGGCTGCTCGCGGCTGCGGCGCTGTTCATCTACTGGCAGGTCTGGGCGGTCGGCCATGGCGGTCGTTATCCGGCCGGGGTGTTCTCCGGCTACGGGGCGGGGATCGGCATCCTGGCGGCGCAGGCGGTGCTGGTGCGGGCGCTGGAGACGGTGCCCGAGGTGCGCAAGCAGATCGAAGAGCGCGAACCCTAGCCGGCGGCGAACGGCGGGCCGAACTCGAGGTGCAGCCGCAGGGTCGGCAGACCGAACTCGTCCTCTTCTTCGCCGACCACGACGAAGCCCAGCTTTTCCAGGATGCGCCAGGAGGCGAGGTTGGCCGGGTCGATGGTGGCGTCCACCGCGTCCGGCGTACAGGCGGCCAGCAGCGCGCGGGCGGCCTCGGTGGCGTAGCCCTGGCCCCAGTAGGCGCGAGCGAAGCCGTAGATCAGCTCCAGGCGATTGGGATGGGGCGTGGGAATCAAGCCGACCCAGCCGATCAGGGCGTCGCTGTCGCGCAACACCACGGCGCGGCTGCCGACCTCGCTGATCTTCAGGCTGGCGGCGGCGTTGTTGATCCAGAGCGCGGTCGCCGCCCGGCTAAGCGGCACGCCGTCGCCGACGTGGGCCATCACCTGCGGATCGGCGGCGATGGCGCAAAGCGGGTCGAGATCGGTCGCCGCCAAGGGGCGGAGCCGCAGCCTGGAAGTTTCGAGGATCACGCCGAACTTCGCCCCCCGCCGTTGTTGGAGAACAGCGCCAGGGTCCGCAGGCGGGCGAGCCGGGCGCTGTCGGCGTCATAGTCGGCGCGGCGGTCGGAGACGAACCCGTGGCCGGCCGGATAGAGATGGATCGGGATGTCGGGATGGCGCTCGCCGATCTCCTCGACGCGCTCGGGCGGGATCGAGGCGTCGGTCTTGCCGAAGTGCAGGATGATCGGGACTTGGGGAGTCTCGTCCTTCAGCTCGCTGATCCGGCGTCCGTAGAAACTGGCGGCGGCCGACAGGCCGCTGCAGCGACAGGCGGCCAGCCAGGTGGCCGCGCCGCCCCAGCAGAAGCCCGTGACGAAAACCGGAGCCTTGAGCGCGTCGATGGCGGCCTGAGCGTCGCCGGCCACCTGGTCCCAGGGCGTGGCTTGCGAGTACTCGACGCCCTTGGCGATCGAACCCTGGCTGTAGTCGGCCTGGAAGCCGCGCTCGAGGCGGTCGTAGAACGACGGGGCGATGGTCTCGTAGCCGTCGGCGGCGAAGGCGTCGGCCAGCTCACGGATGTGGTCGGTGACCCCGAAGATCTCCTGAATCAACAGCAGCCCGCCGCGTCGGGCGTCGGTCGGCTTGGCGTGATAGGCGCCCAGTTCAAAGCCGTCGAAGGCGCTCTTGAGGGTGATCTGCTCGCCCATGCTCACGCGGCCTCGAACAGCTCGCGGGTGCGCGCGCGGGCGAGGTCGGCGGCCTCTTCGTTGTAGCGCTCCGGACTCTCGTTGTTGAACCCGTGGCCGGCGCCTTCGTAGATGTAGACCGGGACGTCGGGGTTGTGTTCGTGCACGGCCTTCTCGACCTCGTCGGCCGGGATCCCAGGATCGGTGTGGCCAAGGTGGACGATGGTCGGGCAAAGCGGCCGGAGTGCGGCGTTGGCCTGCACAAGGCTGCCATAATAGCTGGCGGCCGCGGCGATCCCTTCGACCTTGGCGGCGCTGAGCCAGGTCAGCGAGCCGCCGTAGCAGTAGCCGACGACGAACACCTTGCCCCGCGCGGCCAGGAAGTCGCGGCAGGCGGCGATGTCGGTCAGCGCCTGGTCCAGCGGCGTGGCGCGGGCGTGAGCGACGCCGGCGGCCAGGCCCTCGGGATCATGGGCGGCGGTGAAGTGGCGCTCGCGGCGGTCGTAGAGCGAGGGGGCGATCGCCTCGTAGCCGGCCTTGGCCCAGCGCTCGACGTCGGCGCGGATGTGCCGGTCGATGCCGAAGATTTCCTGCAACACGATGACCCCGCCCTTGCGCGGGGTGAAGGCCTGCTCGTGGTAGGCCGAGAAGTCGAAGCCGTCCGCGCCCCGAAGGGTGATGGTCTCGCCCATGCGTTTCTCCCGTCTTGTTAGACGCGAGCTAAGCAGAGAACCTCACCTTGGGCGATGGCGATGGCGCGAAAAGATCGTCTGCCAGAAGTGAGCATCTGGCACGGCTCCCTCGCCCCTTGGGGGAGAGGGTTGGGGTGAGGGGGATTTGCTGACTCGGCTGAGCGTCGCTCCGCGCCGCAAGACCCCTCACCTAACCTCTCCCCTCAAGCGGGGAGAGGGACGGGTCGTGCAGCCGCTGACGGCCAGATCCTCCCCTCTTGGGGAGGTGGGGCGCGAAGCGCGACGGAGGGGGACTGCTCTTAAGCTGCAGAGTCGAAGTCCCCCTCAGTCAGCTGCGCTGACAGCTCCCCCAGAGGGGGAGCATCGTTGGGCGGCTCAGACGTTGAAGCGGAAGTTCAGTACGTCGCCGTCCTTGACGACGTACTCCTTGCCTTCCTGGCGGAACTTGCCGGCTTCGCGCGCGCCGGCTTCGCCCTTGAGGCTGACATAGTCCTCGTAGGCGATGGTTTCGGCGCGGATGAAGCCCTTCTCGAAGTCCGTGTGGATCACGCCGGCCGCCTGCGGGGCGGTGTCGCCCTTATGGATGGTCCAGGCGCGGGCTTCCTTGGGGCCGACCGTGAAGTAGGTCTGCAGGCCGAGCAGGTGATAGGCCTCGCGGATCAGCTTGTTGAGGCCCGGCTCGCTGAGGCCCAGCGTCTCCAGGAACTCGGTGCGCTCGGCTTCGTCGAGCATGGCGATCTCGCTCTCGATCTGGGCCGAGATCACCACGTGGTCGGCGCCGTCGCGCTTGGCGCGCTCGGCGACCTGGTTCGACAGGTCGTTGCCGGTGGCGGCGGAGGCCTCGTCGACGTTGGAGACGTAGAGGGCGGGTTTGGAGGTCAGCAGCTGCAGCATCCGCCAGGCCTTGTCGTCCTCGGCGGAAATCTCGGCCTTGCGGGCCGGGCGGCCGGCGTTGAGCTCGACCAGAGCCAATTGGACCAGGCGCAGCGTCTGGGCGCTTTCCTTGTCGCCGGTCTTGGCGCGCTTCTCGAGGTTGGCGACTCGCTTCTCAAGGCTTTCGAGGTCGGCCAGCATCAGCTCGGTCTCGATGGTCTCGAGGTCGGCGAGGGGATCGATCTTGCCTTCGACGTGGGTGATGTCGTCGTCGATGAAGCAGCGAGCCACGAAGGCCACGGCGTCGCAGTCGCGGATGTTGGCCAGGAACTGGTTGCCTAGGCCCTCGCCCTTGGACGCGCCGCGCACCAGGCCGGCGATGTCGACGAAGTTCATCCGCGCCGGAATGATCTCCTTGGACGGGATGATCGCGGCCAGGGCGTTCAGGCGCGGCTCGGGCACGGCCACGTCGCCGGTGTTGGGCTCGATGGTGCAGAACGGATAGTTGGCGGCCTGGGCCGCGGCCGTCTGGGTGAGCGCGTTGAAGAGGGTCGACTTGCCGACGTTCGGCAGGCCGACGATCGCGACTTTGAGAGCCATGGGAAGAGCTGTTCCTGAAATTCGAGCGCGCGAACTAGCACGTTAGGGGGCGGCGCCCAAGGGGCGGGGGCTGACAGGTCCCCAGGGGGGAGCGTCTGGAACGACTCCCTCGCCCCCTTGGGGGAGAGGGCTGGGGTGAGGGGGAGTGCTGACTCAGCAGAGCGTCGCTCTGCGCCGCTAGACCCCTCACCTAGCCTCTCCCCTCAAGCGGGGAGAGGAACAGGCATTGCAGCCTCCGGACATCAGATCCTCCCCATGAAGGGGGAGAAGCGCGTTACGCGCGGCCGCGGGGGACGTCGCTCTTGTCGGCGGGGGCCAGGCGCATGACCTCGGTCTGGTACTTCTCGTCCTCGCCCTCGGCGAGCAGGGGCGCTGCGTCGGCGACGGCGCGGAGCAGGGCCTCGACCCAGGCGTGGTCGACCTTGTGGAAGTCGGAGAGCACGTGGCCCTGGACGCGGTCCTTGTGGCCGGGATGGCCGACGCCCAGACGGGCGCGGCGGAAATCGGGGCCGATGTGGGCGGTGACCGAGCGCACGCCGTTGTTGCCGGCTGCGCCGCCGCCGTTCTTCATTCGGAAGCGGCCGGGCGCCATGTCGATCTCGTCATAGAAGAGGACGAGGTCGGCGGGCTTGAGCTTGTAGAATTTCAACGCCTCGGACACGGAGCGACCGCTCTCGTTGTAGTAGGTCTGAGGCTTGAGGATCAGGGTGCGGACCGGGCCGCTGGGTGTCTCGATCTCCCCCTCGCGGACGAGGGAGGAGAAACGAGAGCGTTCGGGAGAAAAGCGCCAGCGGCGCGCGATCTCGTCGACGGCCATGAAGCCGATATTGTGCCGGTTGCCCGCATAGCGGGCTCCCGGATTGCCCTGGCCGGCCAGGACGAGCATGCGTTGCTCCCCAAGCCGGCCGATAGGGACTTAGGCTTCGGCTTCGCCGGCGGCTTCTTCAGCGGCTTCCGACGCCGAGGCCGACGAACCGGCCACGGTGGCGACGACGAAGTCGCGGTCCATGGCGGCCTCGACGCCCTTGGGCAGGGTGAAGGCCGAGATGCGGATGGTGTCGCCGATGTCCAGACCGGTCAGGTCGAAGACCAGCTCTTCCGGGATGGCGTCGGCATGGCACTGCAGTTCGACGTCGTGACGCACCACGTTCAGCGTGCCGCCCTTCTTCAGGCCCGGGGAGGCTTCGTGATTCTTGAAGTGCACCGGCACGGCGATCTTGATCGTCTGGTGCGCGTCGACGCGGAACAGGTCGAAGTGGATCGGCTCGTCGGTCACCGGATGCATGTCGACGACCTTGGCGATCACCGGCTGGGTTTCATTGCCGTGCTTCAGGGTCACCAGGTGGCCCAGCAGCTTGCCGGTGTAGAGCGCCTTGCGGAACTCGTTCGACTTGACGGTGATCGCCACGGGATCCTTGTCGCCGCCGTACAGCACGCCGGGGACCAGACCCTCACGACGGGCGGCGCGCGCACCACCGGTTCCAATGCGCTCGCGCAGTTCAACGTTCAGGATGATATCGGCCATGGCCTCGCCTCAAAACGAAGCCGCCGCGCGAAGACCCGCGCGGCGACGGAACGACCCGTTAGGGCCGAAAGGTGCGCGTAGATACACAAAACCCCCGCCCGTGGCAACGGGCTGGGGGAAGGATTTCTAACCCTTTTTCGCCGGCTTCTTGGCCGCAGGCTTCTTGACCGGGGTCGGCTTGTAGCTGGCGTTCTCGCGAACGGTCGGCACGAAGCGCGGTTCGAAGGGTTCGGGCTGGCCCGAGGCCTTAATGACGCAGCGAGCGGTGTCCATCATCGCGTGCTGGCCCAGGCAGAAGACGTCCTCGTAGTGCGGCTTGGACACGGCCAGGCACTGATAGAGGTTCAGCTTGGCCATGTTGGCGCAGGAGGCCGCGTTCGGATCGACCATGATCGCCTCGAGCGTCGCCAGGTTGGCTTCGCTGGCCTGGCCGAGCACGGCGAGCGCGGCGACGGCCATGCTGCGAATCACGATCGGCGTATAGGGCGGCGCGCCGGTCGTGGCGCCGCTGATGACCAGCGGCTGGCCGCCGGTGACCGCCTGCTGCAGGCGCGTGGTCTGAGCGACGTCGCCGACCACGGGGCGGGCCCCCAGGCTCTTGGCTTCCGACAGGCGCATCTCGCGGCCGACGACGTCGGCCTTGGACCAGGACTGCTTCTGTACGTCGTAGGCCGCCTGCTTCACGGTCTTGCCGGCGGCGTAGAACTTGTTCCCGTCGTCGCCGAGGGCGGCCTTGACCAGGCTGGCGGCGCTGTCGGCGCCGGCGATGCCGACCACATAGGCCGGATCCTTCATGATCTCGTAGGCGATCTGCTGCCGCTGTTGGGCGTTGCCGGCGTATTGCCTCACCCCGGCGACGAAGGCCGGATCCTGCAGCGCGACGATGGCGCCATAGGCCATGGCCCCTTGCAGGAACTGCTTGGGCTCATACGCCGCAGCGACCTTCAGGCCGCTGGCGACGGTCTCGCCGCTGACGAAGGCCGGCGAGATCGCGGCGGCGCGGTCCATGTAGTAGCGGTAGGCGGCGGCGCGCTCGACGATGCTGGGCGCCAGGCTCACGGCGGGCGCGGGCGGCTCCACCGGCTTAGGCGGCGGGGGCTCGGCGCAAGAGGCCAGAATTGTGGCGAATGCGATGGCGACGGCCGTCAGGCCAGCGCGAGAAGCCGAAATCATCCAGAGCCTTCCCCAAGAAATAAGGCGTGGGAGCCTAGCCCCTCCAGCAGGCGAGAATGTGACCGCCAGCGGTTAACGAGGCTTAACCAAACCCGGGCTCAGGCGGGGTCTGACGCATTTGTGACCCCGCGCGGCGCACCGGCAGGAACGAGCATAGTGGGGCGGTTGCGGGCGGTCGATTGGCCAGCGAGCCGGCCCTGGGCGTCGTTTCGCCGCGGGCGCGATCTTTGATCGCGAGAGGGCTGCGACGGCCGGCAGGCCGCCGCAGGTCGTCCGGGTCAGTCGAAGAGCTTGGAGACCGACTCTTCGTTGGCGATGCGGCGGATGGCTTCGCCCAGCAGCTTGTCGCAGCTGACGTAGCGGATCTTGCCGGCGTCGGTGGCGCGTTCAGGGGCCGGGATCGAGTCGGTCATCACCAGTTCCTTGAGGACCGAGCCGTTGACCCGCTCGACCGCCGCGCCCGACATCACGCCGTGGGTCACATAGGCCGAGACCTCGGTGGCGCCGGCGTCGATCAGGGCCTGGGCGGCGTTGCAGAGCGTGCCGCCGCCGTCGATCATGTCGTCGAAGAGGATGCAGCGGCGGCCGTCGACGTCGCCGATGACGTTGGCGACTTCACTCTTGCCCGGACCCGAGCGGCGCTTGTCGACGATGGCCAGTTCGGCGTTGAGGCGGGAGGCCACCGCCAGGGCGCGGACCACGCCGCCGACGTCCGGCGAGACGATCATGATCTCGGCCGGCTTCTCGTAGTTTTCCTTGATGTCGGTCGCCAGCAGCGGCGCGGAGATCAGGTTGTCGGTCGGAATGTCGAAGAAGCCTTGGATCTGGCCCGAGTGCAGATCCATGGTCAGGACCCGGTCGGCGCCGGCGCGCTCGATCAGGTTGGCGACCAGCTTGGCCGAGATCGGCGTGCGGCCCCCGGTCTTACGGTCCTGACGGGCGTAGCCGAAGTAGGGCATCACCGCGGTGATCCGCTTGGCCGAGGCGCGTTTCAGCGCGTCGATGCAGACCAGCAGCTCCATCAGGTTGTCGTTGGCGGGATAGTTCGTCGACTGAAGGATGAAGACGTCCTCGCCGCGGACGTTTTCGTCGATGGTCACCCAGACCTCGTTGTCGGCGAAGCGCTTGACCTGCGCGCGGGTGAGGGGAAGGTCGAGGCGCGAGGCGACAGCCTCCGCCAGCGCACGGTTGGAGTTGCCAGCCAGCAGCTTCATCGGTCCCCCAGGGGCAGGTATCGGTAATTGCCGGGCTTTTAGCAGGCGAGGGCTGGGGGGCAAGGCCTCAGAACATCGCAGGCCGACATCGCATAACAATATCGCGGGGTGCGCGGGTTCGGGTCGCGGCATGGCGGCGCTTGGTTTACGTTATTCGCCATGCCCAAAATCGGACTCCCGGCCTGGACCTGGCTCTCACCCATCATTGGCTCGCTGCTGCTTTTCGGATCGAAGCTCGGCGGGCCTTACGACATAGTTCTGGCGATCGGACTGGTCGCCTGCGTCCTGGCCGCCGTGCACCACGCCGAAGTGGTGGCCCACAAGATCGGCGAACCCTATGGCACCTTGGTGCTGGCCGTCGCGGTGACGGTGATCGAGGTCTCGCTGATCGTCTCCCTGATGCTGTCCAGCGGCCCGGCGGGCGCGGGACTGGCGCGCGACACGGTGTTCGCCGCCATCATGATCATCCTCAACGGCCTGGTCGGCCTGTGCCTGCTGCTCGGCGGCGCGCGCCACATGGAGCAGCGCTACGGACAGGCGGGCGTGAGCGCCGCGCTCGCGACCCTGGCGGCGCTGGCGGTGCTGACCCTGGTGCTGCCCAACTACACGACCTCGGCCGCGGGCCCGGTCTATTCGAACAGCCAGCTGGCCTTCGTCGGCCTGGTTTCGCTGGTGCTCTACGGCACCTTCGTCCTGGTGCAGACCATGCGCCACCGCGACTACTTCCTGCCCAGCGGCTCGGCCGCGCATGACGAGGACGCGCACGCTGCGCCGCCGACGGCGCTGGCCGCCTGGCTCAGCCTGGGGCTGCTGGTCGTCGCGCTGGTCGTCGTGGTGCTGCTGGCCAAGTCGCTGGCGCCGACGATTGAAGCGGCGGTGGCCGGGGCGGGCGCGCCCAAGGCCGTGGTCGGGGTGATCATCGCCGGCCTGGTGCTGTTGCCCGAAAGCCTGGCGGCGGTGCGCGCCGCGCGCGCCGACCGCCTGCAGACCAGCCTCAACCTGGCGCTGGGCTCGGCGCTGGCCTCGATCGGCCTGACCATCCCGGTCGTGGCGGTGGTCTCGCTGGTGATGGGCTGGCCGCTGTCGCTGGGGCTCGACGCCAAGGCGATGGTGCTGCTGATGCTGACCCTGCTGGTGACGACCCTGTCGCTGGCCACCGGGCGGACCACGGTGCTGCAAGGCGTCGTGCACCTGGTCCTGTTCGCGGTCTACCTGTTCACGACCATCGTGCCGTGAGGGCGGGCGGCGCCCGCAAGGGCGCCGCTAGTCCAGCGCGATCGCCGAGAGCAGACGGCCGAAGTCCGGCTCGCCGCGCTTGAAGGCCCGGCGGTTGGAGAAGAACAGCTCTTCCTCGGCGCAGGTGTCGCGGCCCAGCCATTCGCAGGCCCCGACGCCGGCCCGGCGAAGTCGGTGCAGCACGTAGCCGGGCAGGTCGAACATGGCCTTGCCGCCGGCTTCGGCGGGGATGAAGAACTCAACGTTCTGCGGGGCTTCCGCAGCGAACGCCTCCACGAACTCGGCGCCCACCTCGTAAGACGCCTGGGCGATGCAGGGGCCGACGACGGCGACGATGTCGGCCGGCCGGGCGCCCAGCTCCCGCATCCGCGCGACCGTGGCCTCGGCGATGCCGGCCAGCGCGCCCTTCCAGCCGGCGTGGGCGGCGGCGACCACGCCGGCCTTCGGATCGGCGAACAGGATCGGGGCGCAATCGGCGGCCAGCGCGCCGCAGGCCAGGCCAGGCTTGTTGGCGGCCACGCCGTCGGCCTGGGGGCGCTCGCCGTTCCAGGGGGAGCCGGCGACCAGGGCTGTGGCCGAGTGGATCTGGTAGCAGGTGTTGAGCGCGCCCTCGGGCAGGCCGAAGTGGGCGGCGGCGCGGCGGCGGTTCTCGATCACGTCGCCTGGCGCGTCCTGGGAGCCGCGCCCGACGTTGAGGCTGGCATAGAGGCCCGTCGAGATGCCGCCTTGGCGGGTGAAGAAGGCATGGCGGATCCCGGCCAGGTCGAGCAGCGGCGAGGTCAGAACGGGCGGGGTCAGGACGGTCTGGTCGTTCACGTGAGGGTCTCGAAAGCCGGCGGTTCGAAGCCGGCGGAATGAATGCAGGCGGCCTTGAAGAGCTCGCCCATTTCGTCGGGGGAGACCAGCCGCTCGAGTTGGCGCTCGATCTTATCGCCAAGGTCGGGGCGGGCGTTGGCCAGGGCCTCGGCGCGGGCCCCGATCCCGAGCCGGACGAGCAACTCGCCCTGGGTCAGGATCTGCGGGGTTTGCGCGCCCTGGGCGGCGGCGGCGGCGAGCACCGCCGGGAAGTCGGCGTGGACGGTGAGGTCGGCCTCGCCCGGCCCGGTCAGCGGGCTTTCCTTGCGATGGCGGCGCAGGGCCTGGAGCGTGTCGCCGAAGCCGGGCGCGGCGCGGCCGTAGTCGATGAGCAGCGCCGCGCCGCCGTCGGCCACGACACGGATCGCGAGTTCGTCGCCAAGTGCGGCCTGGGCGGGCGAGTGCTCCAGGATCGCGCCGACCGGCGCGAGCCGGTCGATCGCCGGCGCGCCGGCCAGGCCGAAGGTCAGCGCACCGGCGTCGTCGAGCCCGACCATGCGCTCGGCCCAGCCCTTTTCGGTGCGGACGTACTGGCGGGCCGGCAGGCAGTCGAGTAACTCGTTGGCCACCAGAATCAGCGGCGCGTCGCCAGGGACTTCGTCCAGCGACGCGGCCCAGGAGATGTGATCGCCGAGCGTTTGGCGCTGGCGGTCGCGCAGCGGCTGGGAGACCTCGACCAGCCAGACATCGGCGGCCTCGGTGAACTCGCGCGAGAGGCGCGCGGCGCGCAGCAGGTCGCTCATCAAGGTGCCGTCGCCGGGGCCCATCTCGACCAGCCGGAACTCAGCTGGACTGCCCAGGCGCGCCCAGGTCTCCACGGCCCAGAGGCCGATGAGTTCGCCGAACATCTGGCTGACCAGCGGAGCGGTGACGAAGTCGCCGTTCTCGCCGAGCGCCGGACGGGTGGCGTAGTAGCCGAAGTCCGGATCGTGCAGGCAGGCGTGCATGTACTGGGCGACGCTCATCGGCCCGCTGGCCCGGATCTGGGCCGTCAGGCGGTCGCGCAGGCTCATGGGGTGTGGGTCTTGGCCTGCGCCGGAGGGGGCGCGGCCTCGACGGCGAGGGGTTCACGCAGGCCGCGCCAGATGAGGAACAGGCCCAGCAGCACCATCGGCGCCGACAGCATCATCCCCATGGTGAGCCCGAACGGGAACGCCTCGAGATAGCGGTCCGGCTCGCGGAAGTTCTCCACGAAGGTGCGGAAGATCGCGTAGCCGAGGAAGAACATGCCGGCGACGACGCCGCGGCGCTGCAGCAGCTTGGCGTGATGGGTGGCCCAGCGCAGGATCAGGAACAGCACGATCCCTTCCAGCGCCGCTTCGTAGAGCTGGCTGGGGTGGCGGGGCGTGACACCGTCGGCGTGAGGGAAGATCACCGCCCACGGCACGTTGGCGGGGCGGCCCCAGAGTTCGCCGTTGATGAAGTTGGCGATGCGGCCGAAGAACAGGCCGATCGGCACGCAGGCCGCGACCGCATCGCCCAGGCGGAAGATGTCGATCTTGTTGCGCCAGGCGAAGCCGAACAGCGCGATCATCACGCCGAGCACCCCGCCGTGGAAGCTCATGCCGCCTTCCCAGACCTTCACGATCTGCAGCGGGTCCTGGAGAATGATCGACGGCGTGTAGAAGAGGACGTGGCCGAGCCGGCCGCCGAGGATGATGCCGAGCGTCACCCAGAGGATCATGTCGTCGACCTGGGGAATGGTCGCAGGCGCGCCGCGCGGCCCCCACAGGGCCTGATTCTTCATCAAGCCCGCGACATAGCGCCACCCCAGCAGGATGCCGGCCACGTAGGCCAAGGCATACCAGCGTATTGCGAAAGGCCCGATCTGGACGAGGACTGGGTCAAAATCGGGGAATGGCAAGGCGGGCGTCTCCGAATGCTTCGCCGCCAAGGTTTAGACGAGAAGCCCTTCGCTTTCATCCCCCGGCGGGCCATATAGGGCTCATGCAGACTCAGAACCCCTTTCTGGACGAGTTCGCCAAGCTGACCAGCGCGGCGATGGGCCTGGCCCAGACGGCCGGAGACGAGGCCAAGGCCGCGTTCCGCGCCCAGGCCGACCGCTTCGTGGCCGACTTCGACCTCGTCCGTCGCGACGACCTCGACGCGCTTAAGGCGGAGATCGCCGCGCTGCGCGCCGAAGTGGCTGAGTTGAAGGCGGTCGCGCCCAAAAAGGCGGCCAAGAAAGACTAGGTCTAAATACACGCGAATGTGGCTCGCCCGGTGAAAGAAAGCCGGTGACGCCAAAGCCGCGAAGCAGCTTACTTTGAACATCGCAGGCGATTCGATGGCCGGCCCGGCCGCGGACGCCCTCTGCGAAAGGACCGCTGGTCTAATGGATACCTCCCAGCCTGACGAAGACGTCCTGGTCACGCTCGACCCGCTCGACGTGGTCGAACATGTGCTGACCGCCGAGAACCTGCAGTTCGACCGTACTGAAGACGGCGACCTCGCCTTTGCTCTGACCGGTGACTGGAAGGACTATGAACTCTGGTTCGCCTGGCGCCCCGAGGCTGACTGCCTGCAGCTGTGCCTCTCGGTGGATCTGAAAGCGACGCCCGAACAGAAGGTCGCGGCCTACGAACTGGTGTCCACCCTCAATCAGCGCGTTTGGCTGGGCCATTTCGAGGTCTGGGACGACGGCGAGATCATCTTCCGCCACTCGATGGCGCTGATGACCGGCGAGCGTCCGAGCCTGGCCCAGGCGGCCGCGATGATCGACGTGGCGATGGAGGCGGCGGACCGCTTCTATCCGGCGTTCGACTTCCTGGTGCGCGGGTCGAAGTCGGCGGCCGACGCCGTGGCGGCCTGCATGTTCGAGACCGTCGGCGAGGCCTAGGCGCAGCCGGACTTAACGACTAGAGCGTGATGGTCGCCGAAAGCCGTTCGGCCATTACGCTCGAGGACTACCGATGACGCCGATCTTGATGCTGGGCGCCGGCCGCATGGGCGGGGCGCTGATCGAGGGTTGGCGTATGGCCGGGGCCTTCCAGGCCTCCGACCTGCTGATCCGCGAGCCGCACGCCAATCCGACGCTTGAGGCGGCGAAGGCGGCGGGCGCGAGCGTTAATCCGGCCGACGCCGAACTCGCGCGGGCCAAGACCGTGCTCCTGGCGGTGAAGCCGCAGCTGTGGCGCGAGGCGGCCGCCGAGGTCGCCGATCACCTGGCGCCTGACGCCGTGATCGTCTCTATCGCCGCCGGCGTGCGGGTGTCGGACATTTCCCAAGCATTCGGCGGCCGCGCGGTGGCGCGCATCATGCCGACGACCGCCGTGGCGATCTGCCAGGGCACAGCCAGCATCTACGCCGCCGACGGCGAGGCCAAGGCGCGGGCCCACGCGCTGTTCGCCCCCGTGGGGACGGTCGTCGACATCGCCGACGAAGAGCTGATGCATGCGGCGACCGGGGTGTCCGGTTCTGCCCCCGCCTACCTCTACGCCTTCGTCGAAGCCCTGGAAGCGGCGGGCGCCGCGGCCGGATTGCCGGCGGCTGACTCCGCACGGCTGGCTCGCTCGACCATCGCCGGCGCGGCCGCGCTGATGGCCCGCGGCGGCGAGGAGCCGGCCGAGCTGCGCAAGCAGGTCACCTCGCCCGGCGGCACGACCCAGGCGGCGCTCGACGTGCTGTTGGGCGAGAACGGCTTTCCGCGACTGCTGCGTGAAGCCGTCGCGGCCGCGACGCGGCGGTCGAAGGAGCTGGGCCGCTAGCCTCTCAGCTCGTGCGCTTCCAGGTCTGGGCCTGGCAGACGACGGCCACGCAGCCCTCGACCTTGAGCGTCCCGTCGGGATTGGCGGTCATCTTCGAGCCATAGGTCTTGCCCGAATTGGGATCGTAGATCTTGCCCCCCGTCCACTTGCCGGGGCCGGCCGACTTGAAGTCGCGGATCATCAGCATGCCCAGGATCGGCCGGCTGCGCAGCGAGGCGTCGGGGTTGTTGGCGTCCTTAGCCCCGGCCGTCTTCAGCCAGGCGACCTGGCCGCACATCTTGGCTTTGTCGCTGGCGCAAGGGGCGACCTTGACCTTGGCGGTCCCGGCCTGGACCAGCCAGAGCCCCTCGACCGGATCGGCGGCCAGGGCGGGCGAAGCGATCGCGGCGGTCAGGGCGGTCGCGGCGGCTAGGCGGGCTAGGGTCATCGGAGGTTTCCTCATCGCGCAATCTCGGCGTGCGGAGACTGGCCGAACCCGGTTATCCAGGCAACCTGACAATCGCCCTGAGGCCGCCTAGGGGCGAGCGGTCGAGGACGATGTCGCCGCCGTGGCTGCGGGCGACGTCGCGGGCGATGGCCAGGCCCAGGCCGACGCCCTTCTCGTTCTGGTTCCGGGCTTCATCGAGCCGGTTGAAGGCCTTGAAGGCGTCCTCGTATCGGTCCTGCGGGATGCCTGGGCCGTCGTCGTCGACGATGATCTCGACCCCGCCTGAGGCGCGGGCCGCGGCGGCGACCTCGACCGTCTCGCCATGTGCGGCGGCGTTCATCACCAGATTGGAGAGCGCCCGCTTGAGCGCGTTGGGACGCACGGCCGCCAGCAAGGCCGGATCGGCGGTGACCCGGACCTGGGCCCCGGCGCGGATCGCGCCCTCGCTGACCTCGTCGATCACCGACTTCAGGTGGACGGTCTCGACGGCCTCGCCGCCCTCTCCGCGGGCGAAGGCGAGATACTCGTCGATCATGTGCTCCATCTCGGCCAGGTCGCGCTTCATCTCGGCCGTGCGCGGGCCGGGGTCGGCCAGGGCCAGCTCTAGCTTCAGCCGGGTCAGCGGCGTGCGCAGATCGTGGCTGACGCTGGCGAGCAGGGCGGTGCGCTGGTCGATGTGACGCTGGATGCGCGACTTCATGGCCAGGAAGGCCTGCGCCGCCTGGCGCACCTCGCGCGCGCCGCTGGGCTTGAAGGTCGGGGCGTCGACGCCCTTGCCGAAGGCGTCGGCGGCGCTGGCCAGCCGCTCGATGGTGCGGGTCTGGTTACGGATGAACAGGATGGCGATGGCGGTCAGCAGGATCGTCGCCATGGCCAGCCACAGCACGAAGATGTGGCCCTGGGTGGCGAAGGCGCGGTCGCGGGGCGCCAGGATGCGGATGACGCCCTGGTCGACCTTCACCCGGATGTCGACATAGGCCGGGTAGCGGGTGGTGTCGAACCAATAGGGCGCGTCCAGCCGTTGGCTGAGCGCGCGGTCGATGGCGCGGTCGACGACGGCGAACGCATTGGTGCGCCGGCCCTGCGGCAGCTCGCGGCCCGGCTGCAGGGCGATAGAGAGGTTCAGCGACTTTTCCGCCCGGTCGGCGATCGTGGCCATGGTCTGCGGGCTGGGCTGGTCCTGATAGCTTTCGACCGCCCAGGCGACCTCGCCGGCCAGGCCGTCGGACAGTCGGCTGGTCACCGTCTGCCAGTGGGCGTCGAAGAAGATCCAGGTCACCGCGATCTGCATCAGCGCCACCGGCAGCACGATGATCAGCAGCGAGCGGCCGAACAGCGAGGTCGGCAGACTGCGCTTGATCAGCCGCTGCACCAGGCGCGGCTCAAGGCGGCGGGGGAGTTTCACGGCCGTTCCATCAGTCGGGCGCCAGCAGGTAGCCGACGCCGCGAACGGTCTGCAGGTAGCGCGGCGTCTTGGGATCGTTCTCGATCTTGCGGCGCAGGCGGGTGACCTGGACGTCGACGGCGCGGCCGGAGGGATCGACGGTCTCTCGCGCCAGTTCGAGGCGGTCGACCGGTTCGTGCGGGCTGCGCGCCAGGCGCTTGAGCAGGGCGACCTCGGCCTCGGTCAGCCGGACAGGCGCGCCGTCTCGGCTCAACTCGCCGCGCTCCAGGTCGAATTTGCAGACGCCGAGCGACAGGCTGCCATTGCCCGCGCCGCCGGGGCGCTGATCGGCGCGGCGCAGGATCGCCTCGATGCGCAGCAACAGCTCCTCGGGCTCGAAAGGCTTGCCCAGGTAATCGTCGGCGCCGAGCTTGAGGCCTTCGATACGGTCCTCGGCCTGGCCGCGCGCCGTCAGCATCAGCACAGGCGTGCGGCCGGCGGCGCCCTTGCGCTCGCGCAACCAGCGGGTCAGCGAGAAGCCGTCCTCGCCTGGCATCATCACGTCGAAGACGGCGAGATCGAAGTCGATGGTCTCGATCAGGCTGCGCGCCGCCGCGCCGCCGGGCGCGGTGGTGACGCGGAAGCCGTGCCGGGTCAGGTACTGCTTGAGCAGGTCGCGGATGCGATCATCGTCGTCGACCACCAGCAGGTGACGTTCGGCAGTCTCGACCACGGCCATCAGGCGCCTCCGCTCTTCATCCGCCCGCCGGCCAGGGCCGACAGGATGCGCCTGGCGCCGGCCACGCCGTCCAGGCCACCCACCCGATAGGACCGGGCGAGCTGGGCGCGCAAGCGTTCTGAGATGCGGTCCTCGAAGGCGGCGCCGGCCGGAGTGAGGCTGACGGCGCGGCGGCGGCCGTCCAGATCGCCGGCGATCTTCTCGGCCAGGCCCTTGGCCTCGAGGTCGGCGACGATGCGGCTGGCGGCCTGTTTGGAGAGGCTGGTGAGGTGGGCCAGTTCCTGCACCCCCACCCCCGGCCGGCGCTTGAGCAGAAAGGCGGCGCGCCAGTGCGAGCGCCCCAGGCCAAGGCCCGTTTCGGCCTCCAGTCCGGCGTCGACGCCGGACCACAGCGCAGCCTCGGCGAGCAGCAGCAATTCGAGGCCGCCATCCAATTCCTCGTCGCGCAGAATGAGCCTTGGATCGGCTGCGACCATTACACTTTGAAACCCATTTTGTTTGACGCGGGGGACCAGGGAGTCTGTAAGAGGGCCGTATTGAAAGGAGGACTTTCCCTCATGTCTCTAGTGCCCTTTGACGATCGCGACGGATGGATCTGGCTGGACGGCCAGTTCGTGCCCTGGCGCGAGGCGAAGGTGCACGTACTGACGCATGGCCTCCATTACGCCTCGGCGGTGTTCGAAGGCGAGCGGATGTATGGGGGAGAGATCTACAAGCTGCGTGAACATACCGAGCGTCTGTTCAAGTCGGCTGAGATGCTGGACTTCGAAATCCCCTTCACGGTGGAGGAGATCGACCAGGCCTGCAAGGACACCTGCGCCAAGAACGGCCTGACCGACGCCTACCTGCGTCCGATCGCCTGGCGCGGTTCGGAGATGATCGGCGTCTCGGCGCAGAACACCAAGATCCATGTCGCCATCGCGGTGTGGGACTGGCCGAGCTACTTCAGCCCGGAAGAGCGCGCCAAGGGCATCCGCCTGACCTGGGCCAAGTACAAGCGCCCGTCGCCGGAGACCGAGCCGGTCCATGCCAAGGCCACGGGCCTGTACATGATCTGCACCATCTCCAAGCACGCCGCCGAGAAGGCCGGCTACACCGACGCGATGATGCTCGACTACCGCGGCTACATCGCCGAGAGCACCGGTTCGAACGTGTTCTTCGTGAAGAACGGCGCGCTGCACACCCCGACCCCGGATTGCTTCCTGAACGGGATCACCCGCCAGTCGGTGATCGCGCTGGCCAAGTCCAAGGGCATCGAGGTGATCGAGCGTCACATCAAGCCGGAAGAGCTGGCGGACTTCACCGAGTGCTTCGTGGTCGGCACCGCCGCCGAGGTGACCCCGGTCGGCGAGATCGGCGAGTACCGGTTCACCCCGGGCGCCCTGTCGCTGGGCCTGGCTGACGATTACGCCCGGATGGTGCGTCGCGAGGCCGTTCCGGCCTAAGCGCTGGCGCATCGCCGCAACAAACCCGCCGCCCGGAGCCATCCGGGCGGCGTTTTTGTTTCGAAGTCGATGTTTCGAAAAATGGGGATGGGGGGATTCGCCCTCCAGCCGCCCCTGGACCGTCGCTCGCGCTCCCCCGCAGCAGCGCCAGAACCAGGTTGGCTACGAACCCCCCCGCGCCGTCGCCCCCCTTGGCGTCGACGAGAACCGATGCTGCCAAAGCGGGCCGAGGGGGTCTAGTGCGGGGACGCCACACGCCGGGCGTGACGATAGCCGCGCCGCCCTTTCGAGCGGCGCGGCGCAGTGACTGCCGTCAAATCAGCCAGGTGTTGGGCCGCGGATAGGCTTCGTCCTGCGAAATGTAGACGAGGCCGATGACGCAGCGAACGGCGAACCAGACCCCGACCGCGCCCCAGAGGAAGAGGAACAGCAGTAGGAACGGAATGCCGATCAGCACGAACGACAGCACCGCGCTGATCCCGATCAGCAGGCCCAGCGACAGGAAGATCGCCAGCCCGATCCAGAAGGTGCGGATCTGGAAGTCGTAGTGGGTCCGCATCCGCGGGCCGGCTTTGTCGAGGTTGATGTAGGCCACCACCAATCCAACCAGGATGGTCAGGCCGTTCACCAGCCCAAGCAGGTAGAGGCCGTAGACCACTGCCGGCAGGACGCGGTCCTCGGTCGTCACAACGGTGGTTTCGGTTTGGCTCAATTCAGTCTCCCAAGCGAAGTATCTGAACGAGATGTGGCCCCGTTCATCGCGAATGCCAGCTTAATTCGCGTTCATGTCGCTTGGATGCAGCGCGACTACCGATTTCTCGGCCGCAGCCACGGCAGGACCGCCGCGCCGAGGATCACGACGAAGACCAGCCGCGCGGCCAGGGCGACACCCAGCAGCCAGGCCCCGGCGACGCCGGCGGCGAGCAGCACGGCGATGGCGCCGACCGCCATCAGCCCCATGATCCAGAGCACCGCCTCGGCGTTCGGCGAAGGACGGCGGATCGGGCGGTCGGGAACGGCGTCGGAGAGGGCCGCCAGGAAGGTCTCGAAGGTGTCGGCCTGGTCGAGCGGGCGCATGGCGCCGCCATAGGTCAGGGCAGGGATGGTCACGCGCCGGCGCTGGAACTGCAGCACAGCGCCGCGGTCCGCGCGCGTGACGCCGCGCAGTTCGGCCAGCGGGAAGCGGCGCTCGCGCCCAGTGCGGCGTTCGACGATGGCGGACTTCTCAAGCGTCCAGACGGTTTCGCCCTGCAGCGGCGAGAGACGCGCGGCGTAGCTGACCATCAGCCCCGGACGACGGTGATCTCGACCCCGGCGGCGGCGGCGTGCGGCGCCAACGCCTGCGGCTTTTCCACCCGCACGCGGGCGCGCATGACGCGTGGATCGGCGAGGCACGCGCGGGCCAGGCGCTCGGCGAAGTCCTCGACCAGCTGGATGTGGCCGGCCGCGGCGATGTCGCGCGCGAACTCGCCGATCGTCTCGTAATTGACAGTGTCGGCCAGCCGGGTGGCGCCGGCCGTCGGCACGTCGAGCTCGACATCGACGATCAGCGGCTGGGACATGCCCTTCTCGTGGGCGTAGACCCCGATCTCGGCGGCGACCTTGAGGCCGGTGACGAACACCTTGGTCATGACCACGCGCCCTTGCGGCTCGGGCGACGGGACCTCGGGCGAACTCTGCTGCAGCGATGGAAGAACCAAGGGGGCTCCGTTCCAGGGAAGCGGCTCAGGCCAGGTGCTGGCCGGCGTCGACGGCGATCATCTGGCCCGTCACTGACCTTGCGTCAATGAGGTACCGCAACGCATGGCCGATCTCGGCCGGATCGACCGGGTGGCGGAGCAGAGTGTCGGCGACCTCGTCATCGAAATCACTGCCCTGCTGGTGGATCGAGGGCAGGGTGGGGCCAGGGCCAATGCCGTTGACCCTGATGTGCGGCGCCAGGTCCTGGGCCAACATCTGGGTGGCCGCCCAGAGCGCGCTCTTGGACAGCGAGTAACTGAAGAAGTCGGGACTTGGCGCGAACACCCGCTGGTCGAGGATGTTGACGATCTGGCCGGTGCGGCCGGCCGGGAGGCGGCGGGCGAAAGCCTGGGCCAGCACCAGCGGGGCGCGGAGATTGGTCTCCAGGTGCGCATCCCACGAGGCGCGGTTCATGCTGGCGAAGGCGTCGTTCTCGAACACCGAGGCGCAGTTGACCAGCAGGGTGACGGGGCCAAGCTCGCTCTCGGCGGCGCCGACCAGCGGGGCGGTGGACCCCTCGTCACGCAGGTCGCAGGCGTGCAGCGAAGCCTTGCGGCCGCGGGCCCGGACATCGGCCGCGGCGGCTTCGGCGTCGTCGTCTATGGTGCGGACGTGGATGGCGACATCAAAACCCGCGTCGGCGGCGGCCTGGGTCAGGACCCGGCCGATCCTGCGCGAGCCCCCGGTGATGAGGGCCGCGCCGCGGGTGGTGTCAGCCAACGAGCAGCCTTAGTCGAGCCGGCCGAACTCGAAGTAGTTCAGCGCGCCGATGACGACGATGAAGGCAAGGATGGTCAGGATCGCGGTCATGGGAGGCTCCAGCGTTACGTGTTCGGCTTTAGAGCGGGCGCGGCGTGATCGCAAGGGGCCGGGGAACCGGACGGCGGTTCGGGCTTTGCTTTAGCGGGGCGTCGCCCTGCGGCTTCGCCCAACGGCAGGAGCAAGTTGATGATCCGAGACCAGGAGTCCTTCGAGGCGGCCCTTCAGCGGGTGGCGGACCTTCTGGAGCACCCCCCTGCGGACGGCAGCCAAGAGGGCCAGGAGTTCCTTCAGCTGCTGCACGACATCGAACACTTCCATCCGACTGCGCTCAGCGCCCCGCCGGACACCAAGTTCGCTCAGGTGGGACGTGAGGCCGAGGCGCTGCTGGCGCGGGCCAACAATTTCCAGGCCAGGCGCGATGCGCGCGAGAAGCAGGAAAAGTGGATGACGTTCCCCGAGGACGGCGAAGGCATCGGGCCGACGACCGGGGTCGATCGGCGATCAGACTAGCGCTGGCAGCAACAGCGTCGCCACCATCACGGCCATCACCACGCCGAGCACGATCAGCAGAACGTCGCCGGCCCGCATGGAGAGCCGCGGACCGGGCCCGGGAGGCGGCGGGGCCTTGACTTTCGCCCGCTCTCGCCCTCGCAGGCCGAGCAGGTGGACGATCGCGGCGCCGCCTAATCCCGCCACCGCGCCGAACATGCTGAACGGCAGCCATGCGGCCAGGGCGGACGACTGGGTGTTGATCAGGGCCCAAGCGCCGCTGGCGACGGCCCCGACGATGGCGCAGGTCGGTGCGAAGGCCGGCCTTGGCCACTTGGCGATTGCGATGTTGGCCATGACGCCGGTCAGGGCGGCTGGAATCACCCCAAGCGGATAGCCCCAGGCAAGAAGCCGGGTCCCCTCGAGCGCGCCGGCCAGAATTATGAACGGCGCCAGCGGGAGCAGGGCGATAGTCGCGCCGATCAACGGTCCGGCGATGACGAAAACGGCCAGGACCGCTAGCGGTCGATGCGGCGCGCGTACGATCTCTTCCATGTCGCGGAGGTTGCGAGGCTGGGATTTACGTCCGGCTAAGACGGGCGCTTAGAACCTGCGCACATAGGCCGCCGCCCAGGAGTCGGCCGAGCGCTGGCCGAACTCGTGGCGGGTGTAGTCGATCCGCACGCCGTTGGCGCCGGCGAAGAAATATTGGGCGCCGACGCCGAAGCTGAAGGCGTCCTCCGTCCGGTCGACGTCCATGGATTGGCCTAGGTAGCTGGCCTTGGTGTTGAGCTTGGCGTAGCCGAAGCCCAGCCGCGCGAAGACCTCGGCGTTCTCGGTGATCGGCAGGAAACCGACCGCATAGAGCCCTGCCTGATACTTGAGTTCCTCGTTCCAGGCGTAGCCGACGACGAGCATGTCGACCTGATCGTCATCGACGCCGACGGCGAGTTCGCCCTCAATCCCGAGGTGCGGGGCCAGGCGGGCGCCAAACCGGCCCTGGGCCGCGCCAAGACTCGCGTCGAACTCCCTAGTCTCGAACTGTGTGTAGCCGATCGAGCCGTAGAGGTCGGCGGCCTGGGCCGATCCGGCGACGGCGCATGCGGCGGCGAGCAGCGGCAGCTGAGCGAATTTCATGAGCGCCCCCTAATGGCGAAATTTCTTTTCGGCGCATCTTATGCGGGTGTCGGTGCGGCGGAAAGATGTCCGTCGCCTTGCTCAATGGCGCCCGCGCGGGTCAAGCTGGCGAAAACGCCGGAGGAAACGCCATGCCGCTCTCGCCCATCGCGCCGGGCGACCTGACCAAGGTCGCCGTGGGAATCGACCGCCCGGAGGACGTGGTCGTCGGGCCGGACGGCCGGGTCTTCGCCTCGGACCACCAGTGCGCCGTGGCCGAGATCTTCCCCGATGGATCGTTCAAGCGGATGGGACCCAAGGGCGGCGCGCCCAACGGGATCAACATGGACCGGCAGGGCCGGGTGCTGATCGCCAACTTCGGCATCTATGACCGTGAGGACGGGCCGCTGCAGCGCTTCGACCCGGCCACGGGGAAGCATGAGACGCTGCTGACGCAGGTCGGCGGGCGGCGGCTGACCAGCGCCAACTATCCGGTGATGGACCAGGCTGGGAACATCTGGTGCGCCAACTCCACCCACGCCGAGACCTGGCCGCAGGCTCTGGACGGGCGCGCCGACGGCTTCATCTTCGTACTGCGGCCGGACGGGTCGAGTGAAGTGGTGGCCGAAGGCCTGAAGTTTCCAAACGGGATGGCCCTGTCGGCGGACGAGCGCTACCTGTTCTGCGCCCAGACCAGCGGCGCCGACGTGATGCGCTTTCCGATCCACGAGGGCGCGACGTTGGGGGCCGGCGGCCGCTACGGCCCCGTGCTCGGCAAGCTGCAGGCCCCGGATGCGCCGGGCGTCGACCACAACGAGCTCGGCTACACGGACGGGATCGGTCTGGACGCCGAGGGCAATCTCTGGGTCTGCCTGCCGGCCGCCAACAAGGTGGTGGCGATCACGCCGGAGCTGGAGGTGGTGACTGTAATCCACGACCCGTCCAGCGAGGTGGTCAACCACCCGACCAACGTCACCTGGGGCGGCCCCGACCTGAAGGACCTTTACATCGGCTCGATCCGGGCAGGTTATGTGCTCAAGGGCCGTAGCCCGGTTGCGGGACAGCCGCATGTGCACCAATTGGAGGGGCGGGTTTCGGCCTGAATCCTTCAGGGTTTGAAGGTTGCCTCTTCCACAGTGATCATTGATCACTAAAATGCTTGTTTGAAGCCGTCGGGGGATCTCGTCGGCGCTCCAAAATCCAACGAACGCCTCCGGGAGGACGTCATGCGCGAGTACCTGCAGTTCTATATCGACGGTCAGTGGGTCGATCCGGTCGAACCCAAGACGCTCGACGTCATCAACCCGGCGACCGAGAAGGTCGCGGGCAAGATCTCGCTCGGCACCGCCGCCGACGTGGACAAGGCCGTGAAGGCCGCCAAGAAGGCGTTCGTGACGTGGTCGCAGACCAGCCGCGAAGAGCGCCTGGACGTTCTCAACCGCATCCTCGCCGAGTACCAGAAGCGCTTCGGCGACCTGGCGACCGCGGTCACCGAGGAAATGGGCGCCCCGGCCTCGCTGGCGCAACGCGCGCAGGTTCCGATCGGCATGGGCCACCTGGGCACCGCCGCCGCCGTGCTGAAGGACTTCAAGTTCAGCGAAGACCGCGGCCCGACGATGATCGTCAAAGAGCCGATCGGCGTCTGCGGCTTCATCACCCCCTGGAACTGGCCGCTGAACCAGATCGTCTGCAAGGTGGCCCCGGCCATCGCCACCGGCTGCACCATGGTGCTGAAGCCGTCGGAAGTGGCGCCGTTCACCGGCCACATCTTCGCTGAGATCATGCATGCCGCCGGCGTGCCGGCCGGCGTGTTCAACCTGGTGCAAGGCGACGGCGTCGGCGTCGGCGTGCCGCTGTCGAGCCACCCGGACGTGGACCTGATCTCGTTCACCGGTTCGACCCGCGCCGGCATCGAGGTGGCCAAGAACGCCGCCCCGACCGTCAAGCGCGTGGCCCAGGAACTGGGCGGCAAGAGCCCGAACATCGTCCTCGACGACGACGCCTTCGCCAAGGGCGTGGGCCGCGGCGTGGCCACGGTGATGACCAACTCGGGTCAATCCTGCAACGCCCCGACCCGCATGCTGGTCCCGCAAGCGCGCATGGATGAAGCGATCGCCGTCGCCAAGGAAGCGGCCGCCCAGGTCACCGTCGGCGACCCCAACGGCAACAGCCTGCTGGGTCCGGTGGTCTCGGAAGTGCAGTTCAACAAGATCCAGAAGCTGATCCAGTCGGGCATCGACGAGGGCGCGACCCTGGTCGCCGGCGGCGTGGGCCGTCCGGACGGCCTGGACACCGGCTACTACGTCAAGCCGACCGTGTTCGCCAACGTGACCCCGGAGATGACGATCTCGAAGGAAGAGATCTTTGGCCCGGTGCTGTCGATCCTCGGCTACGAGAACGTCGAACAAGCCATCCAGATCGGCAACGACACCGAGTACGGCCTGGCCGCCTACGTCCAGGCCGCCGACCTCGCCAAGGCTCGCGAAGTGGCTTCCAAGCTGCGCGCCGGCCAGGTGTCGATCAACGGCGGCGGCGGCGACCTGATGGCGCCGTTCGGCGGTTACAAGATGAGCGGCAACGGGCGCGAGTGGGGCGATTTCGCCTTCAACGAGTTCCTCGAAGTGAAGGCCGTTCTGGGCTACGCGCCGAAGGAAGCCGCCGAGTAAGGCTTTCAAAACGCGAAGGCTTTTGCGGGCCGGCAGGACGAGGGTCTTGCCGGCCCGCTTGCTGAGGGATCATCCTCTCCGAAAAGAAGAGAGGAGGGAGGAACGATGTCCACGGACATCCGATGCGTCGCCGATATCGCGCGCCATCATGCCCACGTGCGCCCAGGCGAGACCGCGATCTGGTTCGAGGGCGCGGCCACCACCTATGGCGAACTGGACCGGCTGTCCTCGCAGTGCGCCCAGGCGCTGATCGCCGCCGGCGTGACGCCGGGCGAGCGGGTCGGGGTTCTGACCAAGGGCTCGGACGCGTTCTTCATCCTGTGGCTCGGCTGTCTGAAGGCCGGCGCCTGCCTGACCCCCGTCAACTGGCGGCTGGCGCCGCCCGAGATCGCCTTCGTGCTCAAGGACGCCGGCTGCCGGCTGGTGGTGACGGGTGCCGACTTCGCGCCGGTGATCGAGAAGATCGCCGCCGACCTCCCGGCCCTGCAGACGGTGGTGCAGATCGAGCCTGGTCATGCCCAATGGTCCGGATTCGCCGACTGGATCGGCAGGTATCCGGCCCTCGACCCGCAGCTACCTGCCGCTGACGACGACGATGTCGTCCAACTCTACACCTCGGGGACCACCGGGTTGCCCAAGGGCGTGCAGCTGACCGAGCGCAACTACGCGACGGTGTTCGAAAGCGCGCTTCAGCAGTGGGCGCAGTTCGCGCCGGGCATGGCGGTGCTGGTGGCGATGCCGCTGTTTCATGTGGCCGGGGCCAATCTCGGCATCCTGGCGCTGCTGCAGGGCGCCAAGGCGATCGTGTTGCGCGAACCCGATCCCGGGGTGATCCTCAAGGTCATCGAGCAGCACCGGATCGAGCATGCCTTCCTAGTGCCGGCGCTGATCAACATGATCCTCCAGCGGCCGGAGGTCGGACAGACCGACCTGTCGAGCGTGCGCAACATCTATTACGGCGCCTCGCCGATCTCAGAGGAGGTGCTGAAGCGGGCGCAGGCGACGTTCCCGGCCCAGTTCACCCAGCTCTATGGTCTGACCGAGACGATCGGCGGCGGCACCAACCTGCCGCCCGAGGCGCACGATCCGGCGCGCGGCAAGCTGCGCTCATGCGGGATCCCGTCGGCCGGCTTCGAGGTGCGGGTGCGCATCGAGGATCGCGACGCCGCGCCGTTCGAGGTCGGCGAGATCGAGATCCGTTCCCCCGGCGTGATGAAGGGCTACTGGAACCGGGCCGAGGCCACCGCCCAGGCGATCTGCCCGGAGGGCTGGTTCCGCAGCGGCGACGCCGGCTATTTCGACGACGACGGCTATCTGTTCATCCACGACCGGGTGAAGGACATGATCGTCTCGGGCGGTGAGAACATCTATCCGGCCGAGGTCGAGAACGCGTTGTTCTCGCATCCGGCCGTGGCCGACGCCGCGGTGGTCGGCGTGCCGGACGAGCGGTGGGGCGAGGCGGTGAAGGCGTTTGTCGTGCTGCGGCCCGGCGCCGAGGCCGACGCGGACGCCATCATGGGCCACTGCCGGGCGCTGATCGCCGGCTACAAGGTCCCCAAAAGCGTGGATTTCATTGCGGTCCTGCCGCGCAATCCGTCCGGCAAGGTGCTGCGGCGGGAGTTGCGCGCCCCGTTCTGGGAAGGCCGCGGCCGCAACGTCGGCTGAGTTTCAAGGAGAGGAAGATTGATGCTGGACCCGCATTTCAAGGCGATGATCGACGCGGCTGCCGAACAGGCGGCGAACGCCCCGCCGCTGGACGCCGTGCCGCCTGCGATGATCCGCATGGGCTACCAGATGCAGCGCAAGGCGACTGACCAGAGCCCGCCGCAGGACGTGGTGACCAAGGATCTGCAGGTTGAGGGCGGGGCCGGTCCGATCCCCGCGCGGCTGTACACGCCGGCCGGCGCAACGACCCCGAGCGGGGGCCTGGTCTACTTCCACGGCGGCGGTTTCACGATCGGCGATCTGGAAACCCATGACGGCCACTGCCGGCGGCTGGCCTCGCTGGCCGGCGTGCGGGTGCTGGCCATCGACTACCGGTTGGCGCCGGAGCATCCGTTCCCGGCTGGGCACGACGACGCCTTGGCCGCGACCAAGTGGGCCTTCGACCATGCGGCTGAGATCGGCTTCGACCCCAAGCGCATCGCGGTCGGCGGCGACTCGGCCGGCGGCAACCTGGCGGCGTCCGTCTCGATCGACCTGAAGGACGATCCGGCCCGCAAGGTCGCCTTCCAGCTGCTGCTCTATCCGGGCATCTGGCCGGAGATGGAGACCGCCTCGCGCAAGGAACTGGACGGCCCGATCCTGACCAAGGCGGCGCTGGCCTGGTTCGACAAGTCGCTGGCCGCCCTTGGTCACGCGCAGTCCGGCCGGGCGTTCCTGGGCAAGGCCAAGCTGAGCGGCGACCTGCCGCCGGCCCTGGTGGTCACCGCCGGCTTCGATCCGCTGAAGGACGAGGGCCGCGACTACGCCGCAGCGCTGAACGCCGCCGGCGCCAAGGCCGCGCACGTCGAGTATGCGGGCCTGATCCACGACTTCTACCTGATGCCGGACGTCTCGCCGGCGGTGGTCGAGGCGGCCAAGGAAACCGCCGCGGCGCTGAAGGCGGCGATCGGGTAGGGGCTTTCCCCTCACCCTAACCCTCTCCCCCAAGGGGGCGAGGGAGCAGGTTGGTGCTGACCGGAGACAGCTTTCCCTCTCCCCGCTTGAGGGGAGAGGGCAGGGTGAGGGGAGGCGGCGTGGAGCGGCGCTCTGCTGCCTTGGGATTTTGCGGCGGATAGGTGGGTGTCCCCCTCACCCTAACCCTCTCCCCCAAGGGGGCGAGGGAACAGGCCGGAGTGGGACGGAGCCGTTACTTGCCCAGCAGCACAGCCCGGATCGCGCCGGTGAGCTGGGCGAGCTCGGCGTTGGTGGTGACGTAGGGCGGGGTCAGGTAGACGACCTTGCCCATCGGGCGGATCCAGCAGCCGTGCTCGGCGAAGGCCATGCAGAGCGGGCCGGTCTCGACCGGGTGGTCGAACTCGACGACGCCGATAGCGCCGTAGGTGCGCACGTCGACGACGCCGGGGGCGGCGCGGCAGGGCTCCAGCCCGTCGGCGAGGGCGGCGTTGATGCGGGCGACGTCGGCCTTCCACTGGCCGGTCTCGAAGATGTCGAGGCTGGCGTTGGCGGCGGCGCAGGCCAGCGGATTGGCCATGTAGGTCGGGCCGTGCATCAGCGCTGCGCCGGCGTCGTCGGACCAGAAGGCCTCGAAGACCTTGCTGCGGGCGATGGCGGCCGAGAGCGGCAGGGTGCCGCCGGTCAACGCCTTGGACAGGGTCACGATGTCCGGCGTCACGCCCGAGCCCGAGCAGGCGAACAGGTCGCCGGTGCGGCCGAAGCCGACGAAGATCTCGTCGAAGATCAGCAGCAGGTCGTGCTTGTCGGCCAGCCGGCGCAGGGTGCGCAGCACCTCGTCGGAGTGGAACAGCATGCCGCCGGCGCCCTGGATGCGCGGCTCGACGATGATGGCGGCGATCTCGCCGGCCTTCTCGCCCATCAGGGCGTCGAGGGCGGCCTCGGAGGCGGCGTCGACCGGCAGGGCGGTGACGATCTGCGACGGCATGACCCCGGCGAACAGGCTGTGCATGCCTTCTTCGGGATCGCAGATGGTCATCGTGGCCAGGGTGTCGCCGTGATAGCCGCCCTGGAAGCTGAGGAAGCGGGTGCGCCCGGCGACGCCACGGTTGATCCAGTATTGCAGCGCCATCTTCATGGCGATCTCGACCGAGACCGAGCCGCTCTCGGCGAAGAACACGTGGTTTAGGTCGCCGGGCAGCAGGTCGGCGAGCCGGCGGGCGAGGCGATAGGCCGGCTCGTGCGCCAGGCCGCCGAACATCACGTGCGGCGCGCGTTCGAGCTGGGCGGTGACCGCGGCGCGGATGTGCGGGTGATTGTAGCCGTGGCAGGCCGTCCACCAGGAGGCGATGCCGTCGACCAGCTCGCGGCCGTCCTCGAGAATGATCCGCGCGCCCTGCGTGCGAGCTACCGCTAGGGGAGCTGGCGCGGTCTTCATCTGACAGTAGGGGCGCCAGACGTTGCGGGCGTCTTGGGTGAGCCAGTCCGGTGTCGGGAAAGTCATGGTCGCTGGCTTTAACGGAAGCCCAGGCTCGTGCATACCGCGCGCCGTGATGGACAGTTTGACCGCTTTCGCCCAGTCCAAGCTCGACGCGCTCGAGGCGCGCAGTTTGAAACGCACCCTGGTCCCGACCCGCCGGATGGACGGGCTGTGGGTCGAGCGTAACGGGCGGCGGCTGCTGTCCTTCTCGTGCAACGACTACCTGAACCTCTCGCACCATCCGGCGGTGAAGGCCGCTGCTCTGGCCGCGGTGGAGGCCCATGGGGTCGGCTCGGGGGCGTCGCGGCTGGTGACCGGCGACAACCCGATCTTCGGCGAGCTCGAGGCGCGGCTGGCGGCGCTGAAGGGCGCGGAGGCCGCCTGCGTGTTCGGTTCGGGCTACCTGGCCAATTCCGGGATCATCCCGACCTTCGTCGGCGAGGGCGACCTGATCCTGATCGACGAGCTGGCGCATGCCTGCATCTGGTCGGGCTCGCAGCTGTCGCGGGCCAGGATCGTGCCGTTCGCCCACAACGATGTCGCCGACCTCGCCGCCAAGCTGAGCGCCTATCGCGGCGAGGCCGGGCGGGCGCTGATCGCCACGGACGGGGTGTTCTCGATGGACGGCGACGTGGCGCCGCTGGACGAGATTTCGGCCTTGGCCCAAGCGCATGAGGCCTGGCTGCTGGTCGACGACGCCCACGGCCTGGGCGTGCTGGGCGAGGGGCGCGGGACGGCGGCGATGTTCCCGGGCGCAAGGATCGACCTCGCGATGGGCACCTTCTCCAAGGCGCTGGGCGGTTACGGCGCCTATGTCTGCGCCAGCGCGCCGGTGATCGACTTCATCAAGACCCGCACGCGCACGGTGGTCTATACGACCGGCCTGCCGCCGGCGAACGCCGCGGCGGCGCTGGCGGCGCTGGACGTGATCGCCGCCGAGCCGGAGCGGGTGGCCGCGGTGCTGGCCAAGGCGCGGCGCTTCACCCGGGCGCTGAACCTGCCCGAAGCGACCAGCGCGGTGGTGCCGATCGTGCTGGGCGAGGCCGACCGCACCCTGGCGGCGGCCAAGGCGCTGGAGGCGCAAGGCTTCCTGGTGGTTGCGATCCGGCCGCCGACCGTGCCGGCGGGCACCGCGCGGCTGCGGGTGGCGTTCACGGCGCGACATCCGGACGAAGAGATCGATCGTCTGGCGGCGGCGGTTCGCCCGCTGATGGAGGCCTGATGCGCCAGCTGTTCGTCACCGGCGCCCATACCGACGTCGGCAAGACCTATGTCGCCTGCGCCATGCTGCGCGCGGCGCGCGCCAAGGGTCTGAGCGTCGCGGCGCTGAAGCCGGCGGTCAGCGGCATCGATCTCGCCGATTGGAGTGACAGCGATCCGGGCCGGCTGCTGGCGGCGATGGACCGACCGCTGACCTTGGCCGAACTGGACGCGATCGCGCCGCTGCGGTTCGCCGCGCCGCTGTCGCCGCCGATGGCCGCGCGGCTGGAGGGCGTCGAGCTGCGGATCGCGAGCCTGACCGAGTTCTGCCGCGCTGGATTGGCGGCCAGCGCCGCCGACCTGATGCTGGTCGAGGGCGCCGGCGGGGTGATGTCGCCGATGGCCGAGGATGGCACGGGCCTGGACCTGATGCTGGCGCTGGGCCTGCCGAGCGTGGTGGTCGGCGGGTCCTATCTGGGTTCGATCAGCCATACCCTGACGGCGATCGAGACCCTGCGTTCGCGGGGGCTGCCGATCGCGGCGGTGGTGATCAGCCAGAGCGGCGAGCCGGACGCGCCGGACTTTGCGCAGACGGTCGCGAGCGTGGCGGCCTTCGCTGGCGAGGTGAACATCGTGGCTGCGGCGCGGGGGGCAGACGATTGGGCGAGCGAACTGGTCTGAGGTCTGCGAGGCGGCGAGGGCGATCCCCCTCACCTAACCTCTCCCCCAAGGGGGAGAGGGACTGAATAGGGTGTGCGCCATCGCTTCGTTCCCTCTCCCATTGGGAGAGGGTTAGGGTGAGGGGCGGCGACGCGGAGCGGCGCTCTGTCTAGTCCGCGGCCTCGTTGCGCTGGCGTTGGGCGTAGGCGAGGACGCCCATGCCGACCAGGGCCGAGAGGATAGAGCCGGCGATGACGCCCATCCGCACCTCGGTCTGGGCCAGGGTGTCGTTGGGATCGAAGGCCAGGCCGCCGATGAACAGGCTCATGGTGAAGCCGACCCCGCAGAGCAGCGACACGCCGTAGAGTTCCAGCCACTTGGCCCCGGTCGGGCGGCGGGCGAGCTTGAGCCCGATCACCGCGGCGGCGAAGCCGAACACGCCGATCTGCTTGCCGAAGAACAGGCCCATGGCGATGCCGAGCGGCACCGGATTGGCCAGGGTCGAAAGCGACAGGCCCTGGAACGAGAAGCCGGCCGCAGCGAAGGCGAACAGCGGCAGGATCAGGTAGGCGACGTAGGGGTGCAGGCTCTCCATGAAGTGCTTCAGCGGCCCTTCGTGGCCCGGCTTGCGCGGGTCGATCGGCACGGTCATGGCCGCGGCGACCCCGGCCAGCGAGGTGTTGACCCCGCTCTTCAGGCAGAAGGCCCAGGCGAGCGCGAAGCAGGCCGCATAGAACAGGTACGGGGCCGACTTCCACTTCGACATCAGCGCCATCAGGGCGATGGACGCGGCCGCGCCGCCCAGCGCGTACATGTTGACGTCGGAGGTGAAGAGGATGGCGATCAGCGCCACCGCGCCGAGGTCGTCGGCGATGGCCAGGGTCAGCAGGAAGATCCGCAGCGAAGGCGGCAGCCGCGGTCCGGCCACGGCCAGGGCGGCGAGCGCGAAGGCGATGTCGGTGGCGGTGGGGGTCGGCCAGCCCTGCGGCGCGCCGCCTTGGCCGAGATTGAACAGCAGATAGACGCCAGCCGGGGCGATCATGCCGCCGAGCGCGGCCAGCACCGGCAGGGCCAGGCGGCGCGGATTGGACAGCTCGCCGCGCAGGATCTCGTGTTTGATCTCAAGCCCGACGACGAAGAAGAAGATCGCCATCAAGCCTTCCTTGATCCACCGATAGACCGGCTTCACCTCGTAGAACGAGCCGATCTGGATGGTGATCTCGTGCTTGATGAAGGCGAAGTAGTGATCGGCCCAAGGCGAGTTGGCCAGCGCCACGGCCAGCAGCGCCGCGGTGGTGAGGATCACGCCTGAAGCCGTCTCGGTCTTCAGGAAATCCAGGGTCAGTCGTCTTGCCATGGCACCGGTTACCATGGGGGGAAGAGGGGAAATACCGCAATCGGTCGTTGCTGGCGCCGATGTGATCGCGCATCTGATGGATATGCCCGTCTCGCCCGCTTATCGCCCCGACCCGCATGTCCAGGACCTCGGCCCGGCGTTCTTCGATCCGGTGGCGGCCGCTGATTTCCCGATGACTTTCCTGCGCTTCCGCAACGATCGGGCGGCGGCGAGCGTCGGACTGGATACCCTGACCGACGACGAATGGACGGCGCACTTCGGGCGGTTCGAGCCGCTGCCGGGCCAGCTGCCCCAGCCGCTGGCCATGCGTTATCACGGCCACCAGTTCCGCGTTTACAACCCCGACCTCGGCGACGGCCGCGGCTTCACCTTCGCCCAGCTGCGCGAGGCCGGAACCGGCCGGCTGCTGGAGCTGGGCACTAAAGGATCGGGCCAGACGCCTTGGTCGCGGGCCGGCGACGGGCGGCTGACCCTGAAGGGCGGCGTGCGCGAGGCGCTGGCCACGGCGATGCTGGAGGCGCTGGGGGTGCCGACCTCGCGATCGTTCTCGCTGATCGAGACCGGCGAGCAGCTGGTGCGCGGCGACGAGCCGAGCCCGACCCGCTCGTCGGTGCTGGTGCGGCTGTCGCACAGCCACATCCGGTTCGGGACCTTCCAGCGCCAGGCCTATCTGCAGGACGCCGCGGCCATTACGCGGCTCGTCGAGCATGTGGTCGAGCTCTACTACCCCGAACTGGGGAACGCGCCGGACAAGGGCGCGGCGCTGCTGGAGGCGGTGGCCGGCCGCGCGGCGCGGCTGACCGCGCGCTGGATGGCGGCCGGGTTCGTGCACGGGGTGCTGAACACCGACAACATGAACATCACCGGCGAGAGCTTCGACTACGGCCCCTACCGGTTCCTGCCGCACAATGACCCGAACTTCACGGCCGCCTATTTCGACACCGCCGGGCTCTACAGCTTCGGCCGCCAGCCCGAGACGGTGTTCTGGAACCTGCAGCAGCTGGCCGGCTGCCTGGCGCAGGTCGCCGACCAGGATGCGCTGATCGCGGCGCTGAACGGCTTCGGTCCCGCCTATCGCCAGGAGCTGGCCAGGGCGCTGCTGAACCGGCTGGGGCTCAAGCGCGGCGAGGAGGCGGCCGAGGTCGCCTTCGCCAACGCCACGTTCAGGGCCATCGCCGAGGGCGGCGACCGCCTGCGCTGGGAGCCGTTCTTCTTCGACTGGTTCTGCGGCGACGAGGGGCGGGCGCTGGCGAGCCTGCGCGGCGACATCTATGCGGGCGAGGCGTTCGACGACTTCCGGGCGCAGATCAAAGGCTTCCAACCCGAACGGCCCGAACGTCTGAGCGACGCATACTTCGCCGCGCCGGAGCCGCAGGAGCTGCTGATCGACGAGATCGAGGCTATCTGGGCCGACATCGCCGAGCGCGACGACTGGAGCGCGTTCCACGCCAAGCTGGCGGCGATCGAGACGGCGCGGACCGCCTGGGCGCTGGGAACCTAGGCGGGCCGGCGTGGTTGGCTCTTCCTCAGTAGGAGGAGAGTTCGCCATGCCTCGCGGAGAGAAGTCGAAGTACACCGACAAGCAGGAACGCAAGGCCGACCACATCGCCCAGAGCTATGAGGACAAGGGCGTCTCGGAGCGGGAAGCCGAGCGTCGGGCCTGGGCGACGGTCAACAAGCAGGACGGCGGCGGCAAGGCGCCCGGCGGTTCCGGGCGCAAGACGGCGCACTAGGCGCTAGAGGATCGTCAGCTTCAGTTGCATCGCCTCGGCCTCGACGGCCTTCAGGCGCGTGGGATCGGCGAGCAGCCCGCGTAGCGCCAGGCGTGCGCTGGCCCTGGCCTGGGCCTGCGGCGAGGCGGGAAGGGCGGCGAGCACGCTGGTTTCGCTGAGCTGCAGCAGTTGTTCGGCCGCCAGGTTTGGCAGGTCGCAGACTAGCGCGCCGCTGGCGACGCCGGCCTCGATCAGATTGCGGTAGTGGGCGACCAGGTCCGCGCGCGCTTGCTGGGCCGGGCCGAACTGCGGCTTGCGAAGCTCCGGCAGGTAGAAGATCGCCGGCAAGGCGCGGTCGACCGACGCGACGAGCGCGGCTTCCTCGTAGAGGCTCTTGAAAAGGGCGGTCTCGGGCGGCCGGCCCAGCGCGTTCAGTCGGCCGTAGAAGCCGAGCGAGGGCTGGACCAGAAAGACGACCAGATCGTTGAGCAGCGCGTCCTTGGTCGGGAACAGGTTGAACAGCGAGGCGGTCGCCACGCCGAGCGCCTGGGCGATCATGCGGATGCTTGCGCCGGTGTAGCCTTCTGCGCTGATCAGCTGCGCGGCGGTCAGGAATACCGCCTCGCGGGTCAGGTGCGGACGGCCGTCGCCGCGCGGGCGGCCGACGGGGCGGCGGTTTGGCGTCGGAACGGTCATCGCGTCAGGGCATAGCGCCGGTCGGTCCTTGCGTCTAATTTAAAACGATCGATCAAAATAATTGACTTGGGGCTAGCGCGGACCTATCGAGCGCCGAGGCTGGCGAAGACCGGCCATCGACGGAGGCGACGAGATGGAAGCTTTGCCAGGGATCAGCGCGCAGGAGATCGCGCGGGCGCGGCGGCCGCTGGAAGCAGCCTGGACCTTGCCGCCGGCCGCCTATGTGCGCGCCGACATCCATAGGTTGGAAGCCGAGCGTATCCTGCGCCGCAGCTGGGCGCCGCTGGCGCGGGTCGATCAGCTGGCGGCCCCCGGGGACTACGTCGCCATGGAGCTGGCCGGCCAGCCGGTGCTGGTGGTTCACGGCCTGGATGGCGAGTTCCGGGTTATGGCCAACGTCTGCCGCCATCGCGCCGCGCCGGTCGCCGAGGGGGCGGGGCGGCGCAAGCTGTTCACCTGCCCCTATCACGCCTGGAGCTACGACACCGAAGGGCGGCTGGCGGCCGCGCCGCTGATGGACGGCGTGGCGGACTTCGCGCGCGAGGACTGCCGGCTGACCCAGTTCCGGAGCGAGGTCTGGCAGGGCTTCGTGATGGCTAATCTCGACCCGCAGGCCGAGCCGTTCGGCCCGCAGGTCGAGCCGTTGGCGAGAGCCTTCGAGGCGTTCGACATCGCCGGCATGGTTGTCGCCCGGACCCTGATCTACGACAGCGGCTGGAACTGGAAGGTGCTGGTCGAGAACTTCATGGAGGCCTACCACCACCTGGCCGCCCATGCGCAGACCCTGGAACCGGGGTTCCACGCGCGCGACTCCATCGTGTTCGACAGCGACGGGCCGTGGTCGATCCTGCATATGCCGGCCGCCGCTGTGGACGCCGAGCGGCCGCGGCTGGTCCAGGGGCTGCCCGAGCAGCAGGCCGGGGCGTTGTTCGCGGCGGCCGCGTTTCCGCACTTCATGTTCGCCCTGCATGGCGACGGCATGGCCTGGTACCAGGTGCTGCCGCTGGCCGGCGACCGCTTCACCCTGAAAATCCACCTCTGCGTCCCGCGCTACGTGCTGGACCTGGAGGGGGCCGACCACATCCTGGCCGAGTTGGAGCAGGTGACGGCGGCGATCCACGCCGAGGACATCGTCGTCAACGACCTGGTCTGGAAGGGCCTGAACGCGCCCACCACCGGTCAGGGCCGGCTGGCGCCGCTGGAACGCTCGATCTGGCAGATGAACCAGTGGTGGCTGGCGAAGATGGGGGCCTAGGCCTTCCGCCGCGAGGCCGCCTGCGACAGCACCACGCCGAAGAGCGCGATGGCGCCGCCCAGCGACTGCAGCGGGCCGAGCGCCTCGGCGAACAGCAGCCAGCCGAGCAGAGCGGCGACCACCGGCTGGATCAGGACCACGACCGAGGCCGTGGCGGCGGGCAGCCGGCCAAGCGCCCAGGCGATGGAGCCCTGGCCGGCCACGTGCATGACGCCGAGGCCGATCACCGCCGCCCAGCCGACCGTGGTGGCGGGAAGGATCTGTTCTCCCATCGCCAGGGCGGCGACCAGCAGCAGCGGGGCGCTGGCGACGCTGGACCAGAACATCACGCGGGTCGCGCCGACGCTGCGGCGCGCGGCGCTGATGGCCAGGAAGTAGAAGGCGTACCAGACCGCCGTGGTCAGGGCCAAGGCGTCGCCCAGCGGCGGATTGGCGCCCGGCGCGTGCGCCCCGCGGCCGATGGCCATCAGCCAGGCGCCGGCGACGGCGAGCGCCACGGCGGCGACGAACAGCTTGGCCGGTCGCTGCTTCAGGAAGATCCAGGCCGCGGCGGTGACCACCACCGGCGTCAGGTTGGTCAGCACGGTGGCGTTGGCGACCGAGGTGAAGTGGATGCTGTAGTGCCAGAAGGCCAGGTCGCAGGCGAAGGCCAGGCCAGCGATCAGGGCGAACCTGTTCGGTCGCCCGACGCCGCCCTCGCTGCGCAGCGCCATCAGGCCGAGCAGCGGCATGGCGAGAGCCACGCGCCAGAAGCCGACCGCCGCCGGGCCGGCGTCGGCCAGCCGCACCAGGATCGGCGCCAGGCCGATGATCGCCGCGCCGGCGACCAGCACGGCCAGCGCCTGGAGCTGGCCGCGGTCGCGCGAGGCCGTCGTGTCAGTCAAATCCCATCTCCGCACGGAGCTCGCCAGGGCTCACGCCGCGGGCGCGCAGGTCGCGCAATGTCTCGGCGTGGTCGCGCTTGGCGTAGCGCTTTCCATCCGGACCGGTCAGCAGGCGATGATGGCGATAGATGGGCGTGGGCAGATCGAGCAGGGCTTGCAGCAGCCGCTGGACGTGCGTGGCCTCGTAGAGGTCCTGGCCGCGGATGACGTGGGTCACGCCCTGCAGCGCATCGTCGACCACGACCGCCAGGTGATAGGCGACCCCGACGTCCTTGCGCGCCAGCACCACGTCGCCGCCCGACAGGCTCGCGTCGACGGCGATCGTCCCGTGCTCGTGGCCAGGACCATCGCCCTCCTCGACGAAGCTCAGCGGCCGGCCGGCCAGGGCCTGTTCGGCGGCGTCGAGCGACAGCCGCCAGGCGAACGGCTGTCCAGCGGCCAGGCGTTCGGCCTCCTCGGCCGCCGGCAGCGGCGCGCCGCGGAATGTCTCGGCATGGCCGTGGGGGGCGCTGGCGGCGGCCTGGGCCAGTTCCTTACGGGTGCGGAAGCAGCGATAGGTCAGATGGTCGGCGGTCAGCGCGGCGAGCGCGGCCTGGTAGTCGTCGAGATGCTCGGACTGGCGGCGGACCGGCGTCTCCCAGGCGATCCCGAGCCAGGCGAGATCCTCGTAGATCGCGTCCTCGAACTGCGGTCGGCTGCGAGTGACGTCGATGTCCTCGATGCGCAGGATGAAGCGCCCGCCGGACGCGCGTGCGGCCTCGAAGGCGCTCAGGGCCGAGAAGGCGTGGCCGCGATGCAGGTAGCCGGTCGGCGAGGGGGCGAAACGGGTGACGAACACCCGATCAGCTTTTAGCCGTGGTGGGCCTTGCCGAAAATGCCCATGTGCTCGAACACGCCGCGCAGGAAGGCGTCGTCGCCGCCGAGCGCGTCCTTCAGATGGTCGAACTGCTTGAAGGCGAACATCTCGGCCAGGCCGTGGGCGGCGCACCAGGCCGCGGTGGTGGCCAGTTCCAGTTCCTGCTCGTCCATCGGGCCGGCGCCGGCTTCGACTAGGGTGTCGCGCACCTGGCAGTAAGCGCTGTCGTTCTCGGCGTGGACGTGCTCGGGCAGGCTCTCCTTGTCGCGCGAGCAGTCGTACATCACGCGGTAGAGCGCCGGGTTGTCGCGCGCGAAGCGGACATAGGCGACGCCGAGCGCGGTCAGCTTGTCGCGCACCAGGCTGTGGCTGGCGCGGGCCTCCGTCATCAGCTCGTTGAGCAGATCCCAGCCTTCGTGGGCGACGGCGTCGAGCAGTTCGCCCTTGTCCTTGAAGTGGTGATAGGGCGCGGCCGGGCTGACCCCCGCTTCGCGCGCGACAGCGCGCAGCGACAGCGCCGTGGGACCTTCAGCTTCAAGCAGTCGCTGGGCCGCGTCGATCAACGCGCGGCGCAGATCGCCATGGTGATAGGGGCGATTGTCGGCGGCTGCAGCTTCTCTCATAGCGTTCACTCTAAAACTGAATCTGGACGCCGTAAAGATCATCTTGACGCCGTTCAGATCGCGGATATCTTAGCGGTGTTCAAATTACTAAACCCTCGCTCCCCCGAGGGTTCCAACTTGAAAGGTGTGTGTCATGTCTCTCGCGCGTTTCAACCGCTTCGAACGTCTTTTCGACCGGATCGTGCCGGTCGTGCTGATCGCCCTCAGCGTCAGCCTTGCGGGCGCTACGCTCGCCGTCGGCGCGTAACAGCCGATCTCCCAGTCAGTGTCTGAAGGGGGCCGGGTTCCGGCCCCCTTTTTGTTGCGCGAGCCGTCGGGCGGTCCGCACTTCGGCCAGCCAGCGGTCCTTGTCGCCGTCGACGATCGCGTAGGTGCGGCCAGGCAACGCCTGGCCGGTTCGACGGTGCGGAACGACCGCTCCCAGCAAGGCTCCGTCGGCGTCCCGGAAGACTACGGCCGTGGAGCCCATCCAGCCGTAGGGATAGAGGGCGCATGTCGGGCGGGCCAGGTTCGCCGCCGTCGCCTCCTCGATCGGCTCGGCAAAGAACGGCGGGCGCTTGTGGGGGATGGGGCGTGCGGCCTGCGCCGCGTCGTCCGCGAGCACCTGCTGCGTCATGCCTTGCAGAGTGAAGTCGTCGGGCGGCAGGTCGCCCTTGAGCCGCTCAAGCACCCGGTAGTGATAGGTCGCCGGGGCGTAGCCGCTGATGATTTCCAGGTAGTAGTCATAGCTGTTTCCGCCTTCGCCAGCGGCGGCCGCGGTCGCGCCGGCCAGATTCTCGGGGGCCACGGCTTCCACAGCGGTGATCTTGACGAGATCGACATGGGCCGCATGCCGATAGAGGGCCTCGGCTTCGCGGCCGCCGTCGGTGGCGCGCGCACTGGAGATGGAATGCAGGCGCTGGCAGGCCCGGCGGCGGCTGCCAGACCCGCGACCATCGCCGTCATCACCCATCCCGATCGCTTCATTGTCGCCGCTCCTTGCGCCCTTCAGCCTAGAGCAATTGGGCCGCGCGTGGCGCGGGCTCTGTCGGTTCCATGCATTTCTGAATAGCTTACATTGTAAAATTTATCTGTACATCGTTTAGATGTGAACCTATCTAAGCATCGTCCAGATGGACCTGGGGCGGCGCCGCCGCACTGGAAAAGCCAAGGGAGTGCAGAACATGACCATCCTCAGCCAACTCGGCCGCATCTTCGACGCCAGCGTCAGCGTCGTCTTCGTCGCCATCAGCCTGGGCCTGGCCGGCGCCACCGCCGTCGTCGGCGCCTGATGCTTGGGCAGCGCGCCCCGTCCGCCTGGACATGCGCATCCGGACGGGGCCGCCGAGCTTCATTTCATGGAGCTGTCTCAAAAACCGGCCTATAATTCCCTGGCTACGGGAATTCCCCCAGTGGGCGATTCGCCGAGCGCTCGGATCGCGAAAGGGGGCCTGTCTTCAGTCTCTACGCGTACGACATAGGGGGGACCGCCCCCGCCCGGAGGGCCGACCATGCAGGTGCTTAATCACCCGCCGTCCGGCTGGCCCTGCCTTGTGCTGAACGCGGACTTCCGTCCCC
>NZ_PNLB01000023.1 GCF_013822795.1 Phenylobacterium sp.
TACCGGTGGCGAGCAGCGCTTCGGCGATGCCGGGAGCGACGACGGCCAGGTTGGTCGTGTTGGTGTTCGCGATGCCGATGAAGGAGTTCATGATCCCGTAAACGGTACCGAACAGACCGATGAACGGACCCGACGAACCGACCGAGGCCAGGAACTGCATGCCGCCCGACAGGCGCTTGGCCATCAGGGCTTGCACCGCGCCGACCGCGGCTTCAGCCCGGTGCAGCGTGGTTTCGCGGTGAGCGCCCGACACGGCCAGGCCGGCTTGACGCGACAGTTCGACTTCTTGGGTCGCCGCAGCGGTCATGTCCGCCAGCGGGTTGCCTTCGTACTCGTCCGACATCGCGATGCGGTTCATTTCGGTCACCGACTTGGCGCCGCGGAAGGCTTCGATGAAGCGGTCCGAGGTGCGGTTCAGCGAGCCGAACTCGAGCAGCTTGGTGACCAGCAGGGTCCAGGAGAGGATCGAGGACAGCACCAGGCCGATCATCACGACCTTAACGACCGGGTCGGCGTCCATGAACATCTGCATGACGGTCAGCTTGCCGGCATGTTCGATGGTTTCCGGAGCGACGTCAGCAGCCGGAGCGGCGGCGGCGTCAGCAGCGGGGGCGGCGGCGGCGTCAGCAGCCGGAGCGGCCGGGGCGGCCGCGGCGTCGGCGGCGGCCGGAGCAGCCGGAGCGGCCGCGTCCTGCGCGAACGCCGGCGCGCTCGCCATCAGCGCGACCGCGCCGATGAGAGCGATGAAAGGGGTCTTTCGTTTATTGTCGAGCATCTGTCGCCAGTTCCTGATTGGTCTAGCACGTTTGGACCGAAGGGTCGTCGCGCGAGAGCGTCTCCCACCCTAACTAAATAGCCCGTCGCCCTGCCTGGTCGCCCAGCCAAAGCGCGAGAGCCGCTTCGCTGCGCCCGACCCTGGCGCCGTCTTCCACCTGCGTGAAACCGGGCGTTCGGATACGGGAGCGAAATCGAGCTTCCCGAGGGGAACCCGAAATCTTACCGCAATGTTAGACGTGCGGCAGGGGTCCTTTGGCAACCCCTATTCCAAGCGTCAAGAGGCCATGCAGAAGGGTGCGACCCCAAGAAGTCTGGGGGGACACGCGCTTTGCTGCGGCGCACAACGGCCCAGCCAAGTAAAGCGCGGCGATTTTCCAATTTTGGCGGCGATTTTGCGCTGCATCGCAGCAATCGTCGCGGAACGCCGATCTCAAAATAACCGGCGCCAGCCTGCCCTTTCGGCGCCGGCCAGCACGAATTTCGGTCATCGAACTGTCGCGCCGGGGAGATGAGAGTCCGAGCCCCCCGAGTCAACCAACGTTCGGCAATTGCAGGCCTAAGACGCGCCAGGCGTGTCCCCGGCGCCATGGCCCAGCCGCCGGGCCGAGCGGCGCCTTAGGCCGCGGTTCCGCCACCAGAACCGCGCGACTAGGCGATTGTGGAAAAGAAATCTGCGTCTCGGCCGGCCAAATTGGAGAATTTGGGGCTGAAATTGCGCGGGCGGCCGGATTTCGCGACCGACGCCGCAAACGGCACAGAATCGAACCTGGGTCGGATCAGGCCAGTCGCGCCCCTGGCCGGGCGCGCCGCGCTGGGTCACTATCGCGACGATGAGCTCCGCCGCCGACGCCGACCGCAAGGTCTCCTTCGCTCCCGTGGCCGACGCCCGCACCCGCCTGCTGGTGCTCGGCAGCCTGCCTGGCGAGAAGTCGCTGGCTGCTGCTCAGTACTACGCCAACCCGCAGAACCAGTTCTGGCGGCTGATGCAGGCGGTGACCGGCGCGCCGCTGCTCTCCCTGCCCTATGCCGAGCGGCTGCAGATGCTGCTGGCCGCCGGCGTCGGCCTCTGGGACGTCGTCGGCTCAGCCGTCCGGCCCGGCAGCCTCGACGCCGCCATCCGCGACCACCAGCCCAACGCCCTGCCCGAGCTCTGCGCCAGCCTGCCAGCCCTGCGCGCGGTCGCCTTCAACGGCGGCAAGTCGGCGAAGCTCGGCTCGAAGATCCTCGCCGACCGCCCGGGCCTGGCCCTGATCGCCCTGCCCTCCAGCAGCCCGGCCCACGCTGTCCCGTTCGCACGCAAGCTGGCGGCTTGGGAGGAGCTGACCGCCCACCTCGACTGAAGCGCCCTGCTAGCAGGCTGCGGCAAGCCGCCAGCCCCTAACCCTCCAGCGCCTTGATCATATCCACGCGCGACGCATGCCGGCCGCCCTCGAACTGCGCGGTCAGGAAGGCGTCGACGATGTCGAGCGCCAGCCCCTCGCCCACCACCCGCGCGCCGATGGACAGCATGTTGGCGTCGTTGTGCTGGCGGATCATACGGGCCGAGAAGGTGTCGGCGCAGACCCCGCAGCGAACGCCCTTGACCTTGTTGGCCGCCATCATGATGCCCTGGCCGGTGCCGCACAGAATGATCCCGAACCGGCAGTCGCCGGACGCGACCAGCCGGGCGGCGGCCTGCCCGTGCTGCGGATAGTGCGTGCTCTCCGGCGTCGTCGGCCCGATGTCGACCGCCTCCCAGCCGTGCGCGGCGATGTGCGCGGCGATGGCCTGGCGAAGCTCGATGGCGGCGTGGTCGCTGGAAAGCGCGACGCGGTTGTTGGCGGTCATCGAAGTCCTCCCGAGGCGGCCTGCCCAAACTCGGCGCCGGCCCCGTCAAATCGCAGGCGATCGAGCGAAAGTCCACGGCCGGCTGGCCGCACTTTTTCTCGCGCCCTTACAGCCCGAAGGCTTTGAGCACGACGTCAGCGGCCCCCTCCAAGCCTTTGCGCGGGCCCCGGCTCGCACGTCCCGCTAGAGGGGCCTCCTCCACGATCAGCACGCCCTCGCCAGACTCCACCTTGTCCTTCAGAAGTTGCTCCAGCCCAAAGAAGTAAGGCCAGAAGGTCTCGGTGCGAGAGACCGAGTAGGTAAGGTTGGCGCTGAACCCAACGAGTTGTTCCTGCCCAAAGACACGCCCCCGTTCGACCCGCTCCACCCTTACCCCGCGCGTTCCGGTGATCACGAGACGAGCTGGACCATGAAACATCAGATAGCGCAGTTGCAGCGTGAGCCACGCGTGCAGCGACCCGAGGCGCCAATGGCTCGTGATGCGAATGGGCCGCCCCGTCGGCTGCACGACGGCCGCTAGGGCGCGTGGTTGGAGCACGCATGTCGCTCCCACTGGCAGCCTCAATACCGCAACCTCTGCGAACGGGTCACGCACAGCCGAAACAACCGTGGTTTCGCCCTCGCCTTCGATGCGCGTGAGAAAGACAAGACCGCTGGCCACGCTGCTCAAGGGGTGACGCCAGTCGAGCAGCGCGCAGGTGGATTTTCTGCCGGTGGTCGAGGTCGACTGAAGAAAGCCCTGGCGCACGAGTAGCTCCTCGCCCGGCTGCAGGGTGATCGGAGCAGAGGTGGCCGACACCTGGTCGAGCGGCGCGGGGCCCATCGCCGATCCGGCCGGCGGTCGGATCTGAATGGCTGGCCGTCGCTCCGCCAAGGGCGCGAGAATGAAGTAAAATACAACGCGAATGGCGTAGGGCGCGGCGATGATGCCGGCGAGCACGATCGCGGCCTTGAGCAGAATATCTTGAAGCGTTCGCCGTACGGTATCGACGGGAATTTTGGAGAGCGTCGAGTCAGCCTCGGTCGCGACCTGCACGTATCGCCGCTCGACCTCTGCAAGTGAGCTGCGAACGCGTTCCTGATCGTAGAACAGCCTATTGGATTGCTCGCACTCTTTGCGGGCATTGACCGTCAGCTGGTCTGCTTCTTCCTCAAGCACATTGCGGACAGACTGATCCAACGGGCTGCGGCGGTTGAACTCATCAACGGCCTTGTTGGCGCGCACGCATGCCTCGTGAGCCGCCTTGAAGTCCGCCTTCAGTTTCTCAACCTGATCCCGAACGTCACGTCTCTCGACGGCGGCGTCCAGCAGTCCAATCTCCAGATCAAGCGCAGCCGCTCGTAGTTCAAGGTTCTTGCGTTCCAGGATCGTCGCTGGACGAAGCGAGTCAAACCACCCGGGCTTTCGACCAAGCTCGCTCCTTACAACCGCCCGGTCAGCTTCCGCCCGGACCAGTTGCTCACGCAACGCCTTCGCCGGCGCGTCGCGGGCGGCGGCCTGCTTGGCTTCAAGCGCGCGAATTGCATCGGCCTTTCGCTCGTCCAGCTTCGCCGTGATCTCGCGGGGGGACATGAGCTCGTTGCGAAGCCCATCACTTCGCACGCCGCCCCAGATCGCTGGCAGTGCGATTGATCCAACCGCCAAAGCCAACACGAGCAACACATAGAGCCCTGCGCGTCGCACCAGCCATTGAAGGACTGCCTTCATGCTCCCCAATCCCACGCAAGGCCGCTCCTCGGCGAGTAGCCCCGCCGACAAGGATGCGCGACGACGGCCACGGCGTCGATTTACGGCCGCGCCGCCGATCGGCTCAAGGCGCAGGCGACAGGGACACCTGATCCACTCAAAGCTTTATGGGAGAAAATGGTGCCTGGGGGCGGATTCGAACCACCGACACGCGGATTTTCAATCCGCTGCTCTACCAACTGAGCTACCCAGGCCCTGGCCGTTCCGATCAAATCGGAGGGCGAAAGCAGGTCCCGCCTGCGCGGGAGCCGCGTCTATAGAAGAGGCGTTCGCGCCTGTCCAGCGGCGGTTTCAGTCTTCTTCACTTCCGTCGCCTTCCGCCTCGTCGTCGGTCGAGGGAATGGCGTAGCGGCCGCTCAGCCAGCGCTGCAGGTCGACATCGGCGCAACGCTTGGAACAGAAGGGCCGGTACTCCTGCTGGGCCGCCTTGCCGCAGATCGGACAGGGCGCGCTCACGCCGCCCTCACGTCGATGCGGGTTCGCGCCATGCCCTCCTGCGGCGCGATCGCAAAGCGCGCGCCGATCTTGCCGGCCAGCCGCTCGGCATAGGGTGCAGCGGCCTTGGCCACCACCGGATGGCAGCGGGCTTCCAGACGCGCGCCCGGCTGGCTCGCGCCCTCGGTCTCGATGGCGCGGATCAGGCGCAGGGCCAGGGTCAGGTCGCTTAAGCCGCCACCGGCGTCGCAGAGGATGTCGGTCAGCGGCGGGGTGCGCCGCGGAATGGTCATCTCCATAGTGCCGAAACGCCCGACCGGGCCGATCGCAACACCAGGATTGTCGGGACCGAACGCCGCTCGCGCCGCAGTCAGCAGCGCATTGCCGTCATGGCCGCGCCCGACCAGGTCGAACACCACGATGCCGCCCAGCCCCTTCAGGCGCAGCAACCGCGCTCCGTGCGCCAGCGCCGCGTGATTGGCCGCGCGGGTCACGCGCTTGACGTCGTTGCCCTTGCGCTCGCCGATATCGACGTCGATGGCGACCAGCGCCCGGGTCGGTTCGATGGCGATGTCGCCGCCGCCGGGCAGCTTGTGAACGACCGTCAGCGCCTCGTCCTGCGCCTCGTCGGCGACCAGCCGGGCGTCGCGGCCCTCGACGATCTGCGCGTCGCGGGCGAAGGCGGCCAGTTGCTCGGCCAAGGTCGGCGCGGCGCTCAGCAGCTTCGGCGCGCCCTGCGCCGGACCGATCACGCGCACGGTCGCCAGCTTGCCGTCGCGCGGCTCGCTGCGGATCTCGACTTCCAGCGCCGAGCCTTCGACCGGGCGCGCGTCAGGCTTGAACGACAGCAGCGCCTCGACGCCGCCGAGGTCGACGAAGGCCGAGGCGAAGGCCGGCTCGACCTTACGCACCCGCGCCACATGCCGCGCGCCCAGCCGGGTGCGGGCGTCGTCGCCGTCGCGCTCGATCAGCAGCCGCTCGGGCGCGCCGTCCAGCAGCACCACCGCGCGGCTCTCGCCGATTCCGCGATCGAGAAAGAGAGTGCGTTCGCTCATGCCCGCACAAATCCCACGCCGCGCAGAAGGTTCAGGGTTTCGTAGAGCGGCAGGCCGACCACCGCCGGATAGGAGCCCTGGATCGACATCACGAAAGCTCCGGCCTGGCCCTGGATGCCATAGCCGCCGGCCTTGCCGACACCCTCGCCGCCGTCGAGATAGGCCTCGATCTCGGCCTCGGTCAGGCGCTTGAAGTGCAGCCGGGTCTCGACCAGCCGGCTGGCGGTCTTGCCGCCCGCGCCGTGCACGGCCACGCCGGTCAGCACCTTGTGGGCGCGTCCCGACAGCAACTCCAAACAGCGGCGGCCTTCGTCGCGGGTCTCCACCTTGGGCAGGATGCGGGTTCCCACCGCCACCACCGTGTCGGCGGCCAGCACGACGTCGCCGGGACGCGCGCCCGCGACCTTCGCGGCCTTGGCGACCGCGAGGCGCAGCGCCGTGCGGCGCGGGGTCTCGTTCTTGAGCGGGGTCTCGTCGATCTCCGCGGCGACGATCTCGTCGGGCTCAAGCCCGACCTGGCGCAGGAGATCCAGCCGCCTGGGACTTGCTGAGGCCAGCACCAGGCGCTGCGGGGGCATCTTCGGCAAGCGGCCTCTAGCGGACGCGGAAGGTGATGCGGCCCTTGGTCAGGTCATAGGGCGTCATCTCGACCAGCACCTTGTCCCCGGCCGACACGCGGATGCGGTTCTTGCGCATCTTGCCGGCGGTGTGGGCGATGATCTCGTGGTCGTTCTCGAGTTTCACGCGGAAGGTCGCGTTGGGCAGGACTTCGCTGACCACGCCCGGAAACTCCAAAAGCTCTTCTTTAGCCATGCAGGCTCCCAAGTGGTGTTTATCGAATCACCAACGGCCCGCGCAGTGTGTCTCGGCGCGAGCCGTGGCGTGCAATCCAATTATAGCGCGTTGCCTTTACGCCTTCAGCGCCCGGAAGGCTAGCGCGGGAAGCGCTCGGCGATCCGCTTGGCCAGATGATCGCGCACCTCGCGATAGGCCGCCAGCCGCGCCTCGCGCGATCCATCGGCCAAGGTCGGGTCGAAAGTCGGCCAGTACTCGATCTCCGCGGCGCGGCCGCGGGTCATCTCCACCGCGCGGTGCTGGGCTTCCGGCGTCAGCGAGATCACCAGGTCGAACGAGGCGTCCTCGAGCTCGTCGAAGGTCTTCGGCGCATGGCGGGCCAGGTCGACGGCGATCTCTTCCATCACCGAGCGTACGAAGGGATCGGCCCCCTCCCCCGCCTCCGTCGGATCGCGCTTCAGGCCGCAGCTGTCGACATAGACCCGGTCGCCCAGCGCCCGCTTCAGCAGCGCCTCGGCCATCGGCGAGCGCACCCGGTTGAAGTTGCAGGCGAACAGGACCGCGCCCGGCAGCGGCGCGCGTGGCGAAGCTGACGCCACCCCTAACCTCGCCAGTGCAGCGCGCAGATCAGCGTGAACAGCCGGCGCGAGGTGTCGAGGTCGGTCTCGATCTTGCCGGCCAGCCGCGTGCGCAGCAGGTCAGAGGCTTCGTTGTGCAAGCCCCGCCGGCCCATATCCAGGGCCTCGATCTGCTGCGGCGAGGAGTTGCGGATCGCCTGGTAATAGCTCTCGCAGATCATGAAGTAGTCTTTGATCAGCCCGCGGAACGGCGACAGCGACAGGATGTGGCGCTTCTCGTAGGCCGGGCCGTGGACGTCCAGCACCAGCCGGTTCTCCATCAGCCCCATGCGCAGGTCGTAGGGCCCCGCCTCGGCGCCGTCCGGATAGAAATAGTTCTCCTCCAGCAGATCGAAGATCGCGATCTGCCGTTCCTGCTCCTGGTCACGCGAAACCGCGGCGAGGGACTCCTCGTCGATTTCGACGGACTGCAGTCGATGCTTGATACGGTCTTCGTCGGCCATGGCGCTGCGGGAGAGGGCTTGACCGGAGCTTTATTGCAAACCGCCCCCTAACGTCATCCTGCCAAGTGCGATCTTGCGCCCTGCGCACAAGAAAAGACGCCCGGCGTGTTCGCCGGGCGTCAGTGCTCTCCATTTTGTCCGCTTTTAGTAGCGGGCGTACTGGTAGCTGCCCGCCGGCCGGACATAGGCGCCGTGGACGTAGCCGACGCCGACGCCGTTCTGGCCGACCAGGATCCAGTCGCTGCCGCGCACCCGGGCCAGGGCCTGGAAGTTCTCGCCGGCCCGCAGCGACCCGACGCGGGCCGAATTGGTGGTCGGGGCCGAACGCAGGTTCAGCATCGAGTTGGCGACGAACGAGCCGCCGTCCCGCTGGAAGGTCGCCGGGGCGATGTCGCTGTTCAGGCGATAGCCGTTCTGGCTGTAGGTCGCCGGGCGATAGTTGGGCTGTTGGGTGTAGCCAGCTTGCGCGGCCTGGTCGCGCTGCATCTTGCAGCCGACGTAGGAGCCGGTGGCCGCGCCGGCCACGGCGCCGATGGCGGTGCCGGTGCCGCGGTCGTTCTTGGCCAGGTTCGAACCGGCCGCCGCGCCCAGCAGGGCGCCGATCAGCGCGCCGCCGGCCTGCTTGTTGCCCTGCGCGTCGCAGCTGACGATCGAGCCGACGCCGCCGCCGGTCGGCGTGCGGTATTGCTGGGCGTTGGCGGTTCCGACCGCGCTCGCCGCGATCACGCCGGACAGGGCGACCACAGCCAGCTTGCCATTCATCAGATTGCGCATTGCTGGTCTCCGTCTTTCATCTCTTGGGGGCCGCTGCGGCCCCGATGAAGGAGACCCTAGAGGGCGCTACCTGAACGGCCTCCAAGACGAAATTGACAGGAACTGTTCAGCTTCCGATTTCGGTCGGAAGCTCGTTCTACTGCCCCAGCCGGATCGCCGCCGAACGCGCGTGGGCCGGCAGCCCCTCGGATTCGGCCAGCGCCACGGTGTGCGGCCCCAGCACCGCGAACGAAGCCGCGTCGCACTTCACGATCGAGGTGCGCTTGATGAAGTCGTACAGCGACAGGCCTGACGAGAACCGCGCCGCGCGGCTGGTCGGCAGCACGTGGTTGGAGCCGGCGACATAGTCGCCGATCGCCTCGGGCGTCACTCGGCCCAGGAAGATCGCCCCGGCGTGGCGGACGCGGTCCGACAGCCGTTCGGGGTTCTCCATCGCGAACTCGACGTGCTCGGGCGCGATCAGGTCGACCAGGCGCGGGGCCTCGTCGAGCGGGGCGATCACCACCGCCCCGTGGTCGCGCCAGGACGCCGCGGCGTCCTCGCCGGTCGTCAGGGTCGCCAGCTGCTCCTGCACCTGCGCCTCGACCGCCGCGGCGAAGGCGTCGTCGTCGGTAATCAGGATCGATTGCGCAGCCGGGTCGTGCTCGGCCTGGCTCAGCAGGTCGGCGGCGATCCAGTCGGCACGGTTCGCGCCATCGGCCACCACCACGATCTCGGACGGCCCGGCCAGGGCGTCGATGCCCACCGTGCCGTAGACCCGCCGCTTGGCGGCCGTGACATAGGCGTTGCCCGGCCCGACGATCTTGTCGACCGGCTTGATCGGTCCCGCGCCATAGGCCAGCGCCGCCACCGCCTGGGCCCCGCCCACGCGCCAGATCTCGGTCACCCCGGCTTCCTTGGCCGCGGCCAGCACCGCCGGCTGCAAGCGTCCGGGCGGCGTCACCATGGCGATCCGCTCGACGCCCGCCACCCTGGCAGGCACCGCGTTCATCAGCACGGTCGAGGGATAGGCCGCGCGGCCGCCGGGCACATAGATCCCGACCGCCTCCAGCGCCGTCCAGCGCCAGCCCAGCTCCACCCCGGCCTCGTCGGTAAAGGCCTGGTCGGCCGGACGCTGGCGGGCGTGATAGGCGCCGATCCGCGCCGCGGCGAAGGCGATGGCCTCGCGCACCTGCGCCGGGCACTGGGCCGCGCCCTCCTCGATCTCCTCGGCCGAAACCCGGATGTTGCTCTCGTCGATCTCGACCTTGTCGAACTGCCGGGCGAAGCGCAGCAGCGCCTCCATTCCCTCGGCCCGCACCGCCGCCAGCACGTCGCGCACCGCCGCATCGACCTCTTCGGGCGTCTCGCGACGCTCGTCGATGAAGGCGGCGAAGGCGGCCTCGAAGCCGGGATCGGTAAAGGAGAAGCGGCGCATGCCGCGCTCTTTAACCGCCGGGACCGTTGAGGGCTAGGGCTGGGTCACGCAGTACCGGGCCCGCGCTCGGCCCGTAAGCTGACGCTCGAAAGGTCCGCTACAGGTGGAGAGCGGAATTCCGCTCGCGCATGCTAAGCTAACCTATGATTGACTCAGCGGACGAGTTCCAGCGCCTCCGGACCAGTGACGACCTGGACGAGCAACGCCGCGCAGCGCTGGACGCCGCCAGCGAGGAGACCTGGATCGAGGTGATCGAGCGCTTCCCGGACATGCGCGAGTGGGTGGCGATCAATAAGACGGTCCCCCTGAAGATCCTGCGAGTGCTCGCCGCCGACGCCAACGTTCGGGTTCGGTTCGCCGTAGCGGCGAAGCTAAAGCTGGATCGAGAGCTGTTTGAAAAGCTGGTCCGCGACCCCGATGAGAGCGTCAGAGCGCGAGTGGCCTACAACCCCAGAGTTCCGTCCGACCTGCTGGCGTTGTTGACGCACGATCCCGAGAAGTTCGTTGCCGCGGCATCAAGGGAGCGCGCCCTTCGCGACGAGGGGCGGTAGCGTCCGCAACTGGTCGAAAGCTGACGTGGGCGGACCGCGCCAAAGGTGAACTTGGGCGCGGCGCCGCCTAGCCGGCCGCTGAGGGCGCATCTACTGCGGCGCGAGCCCTTCCGAACGCGTCGATCCGCCCCCAGGGCCCGCTGATGTCGAGCAGGGTCAGCTGGGCGATCTGCTCGGGCAGCGCCGGATCGACGAATAGGTGGCGGCCGTCCGTTTCCAGGCCGAGCAGCGCGCGCAGCAGCAACAGCGGCGCACCGGTCGCCCAGGCCTGCGGGCTGCACGCCGTCGGGTACTCGACCGGGTACTTGGTGGTCGACCGCGCATAGCCCGCGAACGCCTCCGGCAGCCGGTTGTGGAACAGCTCGGCGGCCTCGAGCATGGCGAACGACAGCTGCGCGGCCTCTTCGCGGAAGCCGTAGCGGCGCAAGCCCCAGGCGATGAAGGAGTTGTCGTGCGGCCAGACCGTGCCGACGTGGTAGCCGATCGGATTGTACGATCCCTCGCCCACGGCCATGGTCCGAACGCCCCAGCCGGAGAACAGCGCATCGCCCATCAGTCGCCGGGCGCAGTGCTCGGCCTTGTCCTTGTCGGCGATGCCGCTCCACAGCAGATGGCCGATGTTCGAGGTCAACGAGTCGATCTGGCGCTTTTCCCCGTCCAAGCCCAGCGCGAAGGCGCGGCGCTCGGGCATCCAGAAGTCCTGGTTGAACCGCCGCTTGAGGTGGGCCGCCTGGCTATCGAGTTCCTTGGCCCAGGTCGGATCGTCCCACACCTCGCGCGCCAACCGCGCCATGCGCCGCTTGGCGTCGTACGCGTAGCCCTGGAGCTCGCAGGTGGCCCTCGGCAGGCTGGCGATCCTGCCGTCGGCATAGGCGATGGAGTCGCCAGAATCCTTCCAGCACTGGTTGCCGAGCCCGTTCGAACTGCGGGTCTGGTACTCGATATAGCCGTCGCCATCGCGATCGCCGTACCGGTCGATCCAGTCGACCGCCGCGCGCGCGTTGCGCTCCAGCCGGCGCACCAGCTTCCGATCGCCGGTCCAGCGTTCGTATTCCTCGAGCAGGATCAGGAACAGCGGCGTGGCGTCCGCCGTGCCGTAGTACGGCGAATGCGGCGTCTCCTCGAAGGCGGTCATCTCGCCAAAGCGCAGTTCGTGCGGGATCTTGCCCGGCTCGGCGTCCCGGAACGGATCGTCCCGCCGCGCCTGCAGCAGCGACAGCGAGTTGAGCGTCGTCGCCGCCAGCTCGGGCGCAAACGGCAGCGCCTGGAAACTGGTCAGCAGGCTGTCGCGGCCAAACACGGTCATGAACCACGGCAGGCCCGCCGCCGGCAGCGCGCCGGGGAAAATTCCCGACCGGAAGCGCAGCGCCGCCAGGTCGATCAGGCTGCGGCGATAGGTGTGCTCCAGCGACTCCCAGGAACAGGAGAGCCGCGGCGCGTCCTTGATCCAGGCGCGTAGATCGCCCGTCATCGCCCGCGCCGTCTCGTCGTCGGTCTCCAGCAGGCTGGCTTCCTTCAGGCGGTTGCGGTCGTCGATATTGGTCTGGCCAGGATCGGTCACCGCCCGCACGTCGAGCGACGTCGTCCACTCGGCCTGCGGCTCCAGGCGGATATGGAAACTTAAGCCCCCGTCGCCGACCTGCGCCGGCTTGCTGCTGACCACCTGGGTCTCGCGGCAGTAGCGGTCGCGCCGATAGCCCAGGGTCAGCGTTCCGTCGGCCTCGGCGCGCCGATAGAGCTCGCCCTTCTTGTTGAGCTTGTCCTTGACCTCGAACAGGTCGGCGAAGTCCGCGTCGGCTTCGATGCGGACGTCCAGTTCGATCGGCTCCTGGTCGTGGTTGGCGACCACCAGCTCTTCGTGGAACCCGCCGTTGACGAACCGCCGCCGCACGACCGTCAGGTGCGAGTCGACATAGACAGTGCCGGTCGCCAGGGCCAGGAAGTGCTGGGCTGCGAAATAGGCCGTGTCGTCCACCGACAACAGCTTGGGCCGCATGCCGTTGACGGTCAGCACCCAGCGGGACAGGAACCGCGTGTCGTTGAGAAACAGGCCGTGATTGTCGGTCGGGGTCGCCTCGATGTCCCCTTCGCGGTTGCTCACGACGAACTTGTTGCCGTCGAGGATGCTGATGGTGTCGGAGATCATGACGGCCTCCCCGTTTCGGGCTCGATCCAGGGCGAGCCTTCCTGCAGCCCAAACAGGACGCGAAGCGCCAGATCGGCGTCGCCTTCGAACCGCACCAGGCCCTGCAGGTGAGCGACGATCGGCGGCAGGTCGCCGCGCAGCAGCCTGACCAGCGTCTCGTGACTGTCCACCGCGATCAGGGCGGCGGCCCGGCCCTCGTCGACGATGCGGACATGGCCGCTCTCCTCGATCCGCAGGACGCCGGCCAGCGCGTTCGCGACGTAGAACTCGACGTGGCAGGACAGTCCGGCAAGCCCGGGCGCGCGCCCGCTTACCGACGCCCAACGTCCCTCGGACGCCGATGCCGCAACCATGGCGTTCTCCCAATCCAGCGCACGCCCGCGCACTCTGGCGCCCGCGCGGGAGGTCGCACTTCAGTCCGGCGGAGAGAGATCACCTTTGGGGGGCCGGCGACATCCGGTGAAGCCCGGACCGCGGGAGGGAGACCGCCTCTAAAGACACCCTAGGGCCAGTTCGCGCGCGCCGGCGACAGCCAACAGTTCGGCCAAATGCATGTGACTGAAGGCGCCCAGCTCGACGTGGGTGCGACCGGATGTCTCTGGTCAAGCTTAGGTCTTGGCGATTGGACTGCCCGCTCCTATCCCTTGATTTAGGATCCATTACCTCGGCGCGATTGACTGAATGCCGGTCATTCAAGCTTTGCGGCTCCGGCTGCAGGTCGACGAGGCTTGTTCGCGTGATTTTCATCTCAGTATAGCGCGCGGGCACGGCGGTTCGAGCCGGGGCGCTGGCGCTCTGTGCGCAAAGGGACTCAGATGTCGCGCCTAGACTACCGCCCAGAGATCGACGGCTTGCGGGCGGTCGCCGTCATTCCCGTGATCTTGTTTCATGCGGGCCTGAGCATATTTAAAGGCGGCTACGTCGGCGTCGATATATTCTTTGTCATCAGCGGATATCTCATCACCTCGATACTACTCTCCGAGCTGGAGAGCGGCGATTATTCAATACCTCGCTTCTACGAGCGCCGTGCGAGACGCATTCTACCAGCGCTGTTTTTCGTAATCGTTTGCTGCATCCCATTCGCATGGATGTGGATGCTGCCGTCCGAGCTGGAACGCTTCTCCAAGAGCATAGTCTCGGTCGTATTGTTCATCTCAAACATTCAGTTTTGGCGCGAAGAGGGATACTTCGCGCCGGAAGTCGACCTGAAGCCGCTCCTGCACACGTGGAGCTTGGCGGTCGAGGAGCAGTACTACCTGCTCTTCCCGCTGTTTCTGCTGGCGACGTGGCGCCTTGGCCGACGTCGCGTGTTCTGGCTGATCTGCGCCGTCGCGGCGCTCAGCCTGCTGATCAGCGAGTGGGGCTGGCGCCACGAGCCCACCGCCAATTTCTATCTCGCCCCGACACGGGCATGGGAGCTGCTGGCCGGGTCGATATGCGCCTTCTGGCTGCGCGATCGCGAACAGCGGACAAGCAACTGGCTGAGCGCAGCAGGCCTCGGACTGATCGTATTTGCGATCCTGATCTACGACGACGCTGTGCCGTTCCCCAGCACCTACGCGCTCGTCCCAGTTCTGGGCACGGCGCTAATCATCCTGTTCGGAGGCGCCGGCACCTGGACGGCGAGCCTGCTGAGAACCCGAGCCTTCGTCGGCGTCGGCCTGATCAGCTACAGCGCGTACCTGTGGCACCAGCCGCTGTTTGCATTCGCACGAATTCGCAGCTTCACCGAGCCCTCGACGGTGTTGATGATCGCGCTCGCAGCGCTGTCGCTCATCCTGGCGCATTTCAGCTGGCGATATATCGAGAAGCCGTTCCGCAACGGACAGCGCTCAATCCTGCCGACACGGCGCGGCATGTTCGCAGCCAGCGGCGTCATCGGCGCCCTGTTCATCGGCCTGGGCGTTGCGGGCTCCGTCAACGACGGCTTTGCGTCTCGCAGCCGGGAGGGCGCGAGCCTTGGCAATCTGGAGGAACGGCTGACGATCAACTACGGCCTCAGCGAAGACTGCGAAGACGGCTTCAATCACTCGGCGAACTGCATGACGGCAAGCCACCCCAACGTGCTGCTATGGGGCGACAGCTTCGCGATGCACCTCGCCCAGGGGATCTTGGCAAGCGAACCAAACATACGCCTTCAGCAAGAAACGATGTCAGTTTGCGCCCCGATAATTGGCGTCGCGCCCATCGACTCCGCCGAGTATCCCGAAAAATGGTCGCGGAAGTGCATCGCCTTCAACGACGATGTGGTCAAATTCATCAGTCAGCATCATGAATTCGATCTAGTTATACTGTCGTCACCCTTCAGCATGGTTGAAGGCGACTTCATGACTCGTGACGGCCACGTCCACAAACCCGATGAAGTGGCGATACTTCACGACGAACTCATCAAGACCGCAAATGCGATCAGAGCCATCGGCCCGCGCGTCATAATCGTTTCGCCAACCCCGCGCAGCGGGTGGAACAATGGCCTTTGCGCCGCCCGCGCCTCGATCGCCAACTGGCCGGACGAAGTGTGCAACTTCGCCTTGGACATGACGCACACCCCGTTCGTATTCCTGCACTCGTTGCTGGGCGAAGTTCCGGTATTTTGGCTCACCAACGAAATCTGCTCGAAAGACGTCTGCCGTCCGAAAAGAGGCGATCTGTATATCTACCGGGACGAAGGCCACCTCAGCAAAGAAGGCAGCGCATACTTGGGCAAGACTTACAGCTGGATGAAACAGCTCCGAGCGCTTGCGCGTTAGCGACGCGTCCGCCTAGTCCTCGTGCTTCGGCGTCCGCGGCGTCGCCCAGGGGGCGCTGACGTCGGCCAGCACCACGTCCAGGCACTCGACTTCGGCCCGCAGGTCGCCGCCGCCGGCGAAGGTGAAGGTCACCGCCCCTCCGGGCGCCTCGCCCGGCTCGAAGGCCACGTCCAGCAGTTCGACCACCGCGTCCTTGGCGTTGCGCCGCAGCTTGCGGGCCTGGACCTTCATCACCCCGCCGACCTGCAGGGCCGATCGCACGCGCTCGCCGCCCTTGGCTTCCCAGCGATAGCGGTTGAACGCCAGGGTCAGCCGCCGGCCCGCCGGCTCATAGGAGATGTCGCCGATCTTGCCGACGGCGTCCTGCAGCGCCGCGGCGATCACTTTCAGATCCTCGGCGTCTTCGGCCAGCAGCCTCAGAGGAGCAGCTTTGGTCATCTCAATCCTCGGGCTCGCCGTCGCCGATGATCCGGCGGACGTTTGCGCCACAGGCGCTGAGCTTCTCTTCCAGCCGCTCGAAGCCTCTGTCCAGATGATAGACGCGACTGACCATGGTTTCCCCATTCGCGGCCAGGGCGGCGATCACCAGGCCGACCGAGGCGCGCAGGTCGGTGGCCATCACCTGAGCGCCTTCCAGCACCTCGACGCCGCGCACCCGCGCCTCGCCGCCATGGACGGCGATCTCGGCCCCCAGGCGCGACAGCTCCGGCGCGTGCATGAAGCGGTTCTCGAAGATGGTCTCCGTGATCACGCTCTCGCCGTCGGCCAGCGTCATCAGCGCCATGAACTGCGCCTGCAGGTCGGTGGCGAATCCGGGATAGGGGTCGGTTTCGACCTCCACCGCCTTCAGCCGCGCGCCGTTGCGGCGGATGGTCATGCCGTCGTCGTGGCGCTCCACCTCGACCCCGGCCTCCTCCATCTTGACCAGCAGCGCCTCGACGAAGTCGCAGCGGGTGTTGGTCAGCCGCACCTGCCCGCCCGCCATCGCCGCGGCCAGGGCGTAGGTGCCGGTCTCGATGCGGTCGGCGATCACTGAATGCGTCGCGCCGTGCAGGCGCTCGACGCCCTCGATGACGATGGTCGAGGTCCCCGCCCCCGACACCTTCGCGCCCATGGCGTTGAGGCAGTCGGCCAGGTCGCCCAGCTCCGGTTCGCAGGCGGCGTTGCTCAGCACGCTCGTCCCCTTGGCCAGGACCGCGGCCAGCATGGCGTGCTCGGTCGCCCCGACCGAGACGAACGGAAACGCGATCTCCGCCCCGGTCAGCCCGCGCGGCGCCTGGGCGTAGACATAGCCCTCGTGCAGATCGATCGACGCCCCCAGCGCCCGCAGCGCCTCAAGGTGCAGGTCGACCGGCCGCGCGCCGATGGTGCAGCCGCCGGGCAGCGAGACCTTGGCATGGCCGGTGCGGGCGATCAGCGGCCCCAGCACGTTGAACGAGGCCCGCATCTGGCGGACCAGATCATAGGGGGCCAGCGCGCTGACGATCTCGCGGGTGTGCAGCACCGTCTCAGGCCCGTCCTCGCCGTCCAGTTCGACGACTTCGGTCCCCAGGCGGCGCAGCAGCCGCGCCAGCAGCCGGGTGTCGGCCAGCCGGGGCATGTTGGTCAGGCGTAGCGGTTCGTCGGTAAGCAAACTCGCCGCCATCAGCTTGATGGCGGAATTCTTGGCGCCGCTGATGGGGATTTCGCCCATCAGACGTGCGCCGCCGGTGATGGCGATGCGATCCAAACGTGTCCCTCGGCAGTCCTGGCGCGATGACCGCGCCTTCGGACCCTTTGGCCGCTATCTATCGCGATGCTGCGGCGCCGAATAGCGGGGCGCCCATCACGAGACCTTGTCCGAATCGTCCGCCTTCGGAGCCGGCGACTCGACCGGCTTCGGCGCCGCCTTGCGCCGACGCAGGTTGGCGCGCAGCGCCGCGGCCAGCTTCGCCTCGCGATCGTTCTCGGGGGTTTTGTCGTGCTTTCCCATCAAAACCGGGGGTGCGGCGAGACGCTCCACAGGTCAAGGACAGTTTCTTCAAATTGGGGCTTTCCACCGGAGGCGGGTTTGGCTATAGCCCGCGCCTCGTCGCCGCCGTAGCTCAGTGGTAGAGCGCATCCTTGGTAAGGCTGAGGTCGGCAGTTCAATCCTGCCCGGCGGCACCATCACCCCCCAGTCCAGCGAAGGGCTGGGGGGTGACCACACTCCCCAGACATCACAGACGACGGCTCAGAGCGTGATCGCGCCCGTCGATAGTCCGTAGGCCCCGACGGCCGCGCTGACGATCACCAGGCCGAACAGCAGCAGCTCGCGCTGGCTGAACACCTTCAGCTTCTGCTCGCGCATTGCGTGGAAGAACAGGATCGTGGCCGGCAGGTAGAGCAGCGTCGACAGCACCACGTACTTGGCTCCGCCGACGATGATGATCAGGCTGATGTAGGCGCTCGCCACCAGGCTGCGGATCAGGTCCTGCCGGCGCGACGTCGAGCCCGCCGCATAGGTCTCGCCGCTCCAGGCCAGCTTGAGACCATAGGCGGCGACCAGCAGGTAGGGGATCAACACCATGGCGCTGGTCATCTTCAGGGCCATGACGAAGGCCTCCTCGGCGAACCACGAGATGATCAGGAAGACCTGGATGACGCCGTTGCTGAACCACAGCGCCGCGGCCGGCGCGCCGGCCGCGTTCTCCTTGCCGAGATAGGACGGCAGCGTGCCGTCCTGCGCGGCGACATGCATCACCTCCGCCGACAGCAGACACCAGGACAGGTAGTTGCCCAGCACCGAGATCAGCAGTCCGACGCTGACCAGCAGCGCGCCCCACGGACCGAGTAGGTAGTCCATGATCCCGGCCATCGACGGCTCGGCCAGCGCCGCCAGGTCCGGGCGCAGCATGACCCCGAAAGACAACAGCGTGACCAGCACCAGCAGGCAAAGCACGCCGAGGAAGCCGAGCACCGTGGCGACGCCGACGTCCTCGCGCCGCTTGGCGTAGCGCGAATAGACGCTGGCCCCCTCCAGCCCGACGAACACGAACACCGTCAGCATCAGGGTGGCGCGGACCTGGCTGGCCAGGGTTCCGAGGCCCGGAGGCTCGCCGCCCCAGAAGTTGAGCGCGAAGATGTCGGCCCGCACGCCGGTGACGATGACCAGCAGGAACAGCCCGATCGGGATCATCTTGGCGTAGGTGGCGATGGTGTTGAGCAGCGCGGCGCTCTTGACCCCGCGCAGCACCAGGAAGTGCACGCCCCAGACGATCAGCGAGGCGCCGATGATCGCCACCAGCGTGGTGCCGTCGCCGAACACCGGGAAGTACTTGCCCAACGTCGACTTGATCAGGATCAGGCACGCGGTGTCGGCGAAACACGCGCCGGTCCAGTAGCCGATCGCCGAGATGAAGCCTAGGTAGCGGCCAAAGCCGGCCTTGGCGTAGGCGAAGATGCCCGCGTCCAGGTCCGGCCGGCGCTGCGCCAGCGCCTGGAAGACGAACGCCAGCATCAGCATGCCCGCGCCCGAGATCGCCCACGCGACCATCGCGCCGGCGCCGCCGGTCGTGCGCGCGAACGTGGCCGGCAACGCGAAGATGCCGGCGCCGATCATCGAACCGATCACCAGGGCGATCAGCGCCTTCAGCGACAATTTCTGGTCGGCGACGGGATCGGGGGTCATGGCGGACCTCTGGGGCTAGAAGGCTTTTGCAATCTCGACCCCCAGATCCAGCGCGGTGAAGCGGGACCGCTCGCGGTTGGAAAAGCGGTTCACGAACGCCGCCTCCCACGTCAGCGACACGCCCCGGCCCAGCTCACGCTCTGCGGTCAGCACCAGCGCGGCGGTCACGTCGTTGCGGTTGGCGTTCGCCCCGCTCGTGAAGTCGGAAAACGCCAGGTCGCCTTCGATCGTGATCTCGTGACCCAGCTGCGGCTGCGCCAAGGTGTGCCCGATCATCGCGGTGAGCCGCGTGCGGCGCAGCTCCGGCACGTCGGAATCCTGGTATTCGGCCGACACGTCGGCGTCGATCGCACCCAAGCGGGCGCTGTAGGTCAGATCAAAGATCTGCAGGTCGAAGTCGCGGTCGGAAAAGTCGTTCTCATAGGTTCCGACGTAGATGAACTCGGCCGTGAACGTTCCCGCGCCCAGCGGCCGCTCGGCGAAGACGAACGCCTCGGCCCGCCCCTCCCCCAGGTCGTCGTCATAGTCGCTGGAATAGTAGTCGCCATCGAGCATCGCGCCGCCGCCGACCTCCCAACCCCAGGCCGGAACAGGCGTGACGCTCAATCCCAGCGCCGGCGTCACGTAGCCCGTTTCGATCGCGTCCCATCGGCTCGTCCCGGCGTTGGTCGTGAGCGTCCCGCCGACCGACGCATCGAAGGTCAGGGCCCGCCCGCGCGCCGCCTCGACGCTCGGCAGCTCGGACACGTCATGCGGCCGACGATGCAGGGCGTCGTCGATGTCGTAACGGGCGCTGGGGTCGCGTTCCTGGGCCTGGGCGCTCACAGCCACGCTGAGCGCCGCCACGGCGATGGCCGCCGCAAGGCGCATGAGCACTAGAACTCCACCGCGTCGCGCTGCAGCGGGCACGTCATGCAGTGTCCGCCCCCGCGCCCACGCCCGAGCTCGGCCCCGGCGATCGTGATCACCTCGATCCCGGCCTTGCGCAGCAGGGTGTTGGTGTAGGTGTTGCGGTCATAGGCGTAGACCACCCCCGGCGAGGCGCAGACCAGGTTCGCGCCGCTGTCCCACTGGGTGCGCTCGCGCTGGTAGGCCGTGCCGCCGGTCTCCACGACCCTCATCGCCTTGACGCCCAAGGCCTCGCCGATGGTCTCGACCAGCGAGCCGCTGTCGCGCCGCAGGTCCAGCGTCCCGGCCTTGTCGCCCGGCCGATAGGAGTAGGCGTGAACCTGGTCGACGATGTCCGGATAGATCAGCAGGCAGTCGCGGTCGGCGAACGTCAGCACGGTGTCCAGGTGCATGGCCGCGCGCAGCTTGGGCATGGCGGCCACGATCACCCGGCTCGCCGCGCCCTCCGCGAACAGCTTGTTGGCCAGCTGGCCGATCGCCTGGCGCGAGGTGCGCTCGCTCATGCCGATCAGCACATTGCCCTTGCCGATCGGCATGACGTCGCCGCCCTCGAGCGTCGCCAGCCCCCAGTCGGCGGTCGGATCGCCCCACCACACCTTCACCTTGCCGGCGAAGTCGGGGTGGAACTTGTAGATCGCCGTGGTGAGGATCGTCTCCTCGTGCCGCGCCGGCCAGCAGAGCGGGTTGAGCGTCACCCCGCCATAGATCCAGCAGGTCGTGTCGCGCGTGTAGAGCGTGTTGGGCAGCGGCGGCAGCAGGTACTCGGCCACCCCGGCGGCGTCACGGATCAGCGGCAACATCGCGCCGCCGAGCTCGTCGGGAAACTCCTCGGTCGACAGTCCGCCGATCAGCACCTCGGCCAGCTCGCGGTCCGGCAGCCCGTCGAGATAGCTTCGCACCTCGCCGAGCAGTTCGACGCCGACCTGGTTGGCGACCACCTGGTTGTCGAGGATCCACGCGCGCCCCTCCGGCGTGCCGACCACCTCGGTCAGGAGATTGTGCATCTCCAACACCTCGATCCCCCGGTCGCGCATCTTCTGGGTGAAGTCGAAGTGGTCGCGCTTGGCGTTCTCGACCCACATCACGTCGTCGAACAGCAGGTCGTCGCAATTGCTGGGGGTGAGCCGCTGGTGGGCGCGGCCCGGCGCGCAGACCATGACCTTGCGCAGCTGGCCGACTTCGGAATGGACGCCGTACTCGCCTGCCATGGGATGTCTCCGTTCAGCGATTTCAGAGAGTGATCCGCCCCGACGCGAGGGCGTAGAGGCCGTACACGGCGCCGATGACCGCGATCGCCAGCAGCGCCCAGTCGAGGCCGCGGAAGACCCGCCGCCCCCGTTCGCGCCGGGCCCACAGGTAGAGCAGCGTGCCGGGCGCATAGAGCACCGCCGAGAGCAGCAGGAACTTCAGCCCGCCCGCCAGGATCATGAAGATCGTGTAGAGCGTCGCGATCCCCGCAAAGATCAGGTCGCGGTTGCGCTCCTGCGGCCGCGTCTCGTAGGTCAGCCGCCCACGCGCCAGCTTCAGGCCGTAGGCGGCCACCAGCATGTAGGGGATCAGCGACATCGCGCTGGTCAGGCTGAGCATCAGCGCGAAGGCGTCGCTTGACCAATAGGTGCTGATCACGAACAGCTGCACGACGGCGTTGGTCATCCAGAGCGCCGCGGCCGGGACCTGGTTCTTGTTCTCGGTCGCGAAGACCTTGGGCATGTCCTGGTTCTTGGCCGCGACGAACAGCACCTCGGCCGCGATCAACGACCAGGCCAGGTAGGCGCCCAGCACCGACACCACCAGCCCGACGCTGACGAACACCGCGCCCCACGGCCCGACTACGGCCTCGAGCAGCGCGGCCATCGACGGCTGACGCATGTCGGCGATCTCGGCCCGCGGCAGGACGGCGAACGGCAGCATGGTGACCAGCACCATCAAGGCGGTCACGCCGATGAAGCCGATAATGGTCGCCGCCCCGACGTCCGAGCGCTTCTTCGCATAACGCGAATAGACGCTGGCCCCCTCGATGCCGAGGAAGACGAAGACCGTGACCAGCATGGTCGCGCGCACCTGCTCGAACAGGCTCGTCTGCGGCATGCCCACGCCGCCCCAGAAGTTCTCGCGGAACATCCCCGCTCGGATCGAAAAGGCGAGGACGACGATGAAGACCAGGATCGGGACGATCTTGGCGACGGTGACGATGGTGTTGACCAGCGCCGCGTTCTTCACGCCGCGCAGGATCATGAAGTGGAACAGCCAGATGCCGATCGACGCGACGATGATCGCCGTCACCGTGTTGCCGTCGCCGAACACCGGGAAGAACGCGCCCAGCGTGGCCTTGATCAGCACCCAGTAGGAGACGTTGCCGATGCAACTGCCGATCCAATAGCCGAACGCCGACAGAAAGCCCGGATAGTCGCCGAACCCGGCCTTGGCGTAGGCGAACACCCCGGCATCGAGGTCGGGCTTGCGTTCGGCCAGGGCCTGGAAGACGCGGGCCAGCATGTACATGCCCCCGCCGGCGATCACCCAGGTGATCAGCACGCCGACCGGACCCGAGGCCGCGCCGAAGGTGCGCGGGAGCGAGAAGATGCCGGCCCCGACCATCGAGCCGACCACCATCGCGGTCAGCGCCGGCAGCGACAGCTTCTGTGAGGACATGGCCGGCCGACCCTTCCGGGCGCTCCGAAGTGGGCGGCGCGCCGCCGATGACGTTTCGTCTCCAGCGTCAGGGTCAGCTCCCGCGCTGCCCATCGGGCGTTAACCCCAACTCTGGTCCTGGGCGGGCCTGAGGTCGGCCAAGCTCCAGGTCTCGCTCAGGAGCGCTCTGGATTTTCGTCTCCATCACCCGACTTCGGCAGCGGATCGCCGTCGTTCGACATCAGAATTGCGGCCCATTTCAGATGCTTATACCCCGCCAGCTGATAGATCAGCGCCAGGGTCAAGGGGATCGCCAGGAACGCCCCCGGCAGCCCCCAGACGATGCTCCAGACCCCGACCGCGATGAGGCCGGCGCAGGGGTCGATGTTCTGCTGCGACGCTTGCATCTTCGGCGCGATCAGATTGCCGACCACGAAGGCGATGGCCTGGATCCCCAGGAAGATCACCACACCGGGCATCGGCGACGGGAACTGAATCAGCGCGAACAGCGCCGGCCCGACGCTGCCGACCGCGACGCCGAGAAACGGAATGTAGGACAGCAGGAACAGCGCGACGGCCCAGAACAACCAATGGTCCAGCCCCACCGCGGCCATGACCAGCGCCGAGGCCACGCCGTTCATCACCCCAGTGATGGTCTGGATCCACAGGTACGATTCCACCCCGCGGATGGAGCGTTGCAGCACCTCGATCGGCCCATCGCCATGCGGTTCGGCCGCCAGGCGGATGCGGCGCGCGATCGTGTTGCGCATGGCCAGCAGGAACACCAGGAACAGCGCCGTCAGGACGAAGCCGGAAGTCAGGCCGCGAAGGCTGGTCAGCCCCCAGGACGCGACGAGCCGCAGATCCATGCCGCCGATCAGCCCTCCGACCGTGACCGGGTGCTCCATCCCGAACCGGTCGCTGCCCGCGACCAGCAAGCGGTCGAGACGCTGTTGCAGCAGCGGCGCCTCGCCGCCCAGCGCGGTCAGGCTCGGCAGCATGAACAGCCCCGCCAACAGCAGCAGCCCCAGCAACGCTACGCTGCAAAGGACCATGGCGACCTGTTGGTTCACCCAGGGAAACAGCCTGACGACGACGCGGATGAAGGCCTCGATCAGGATCGCCATCACCACCGCGAAGGCGAACGGCCAGAGGATCGAGCGGAAGACGTACAGCAGCGCCACTGCGGCGGCGGTTCCGATCAGCGCCATCGCCATGCTGTCGTCCGGTCGACCTTGCATGGCGGGCCCTTCCTGCCTGACAGGCCTATGCTCGTCGGCGGCGCTCCCGGCTGCAATCAGGCCGGCGCCTGAGTGGCCGCCGCCGGCCTCGGCGCACTACGCGAACCATCGTGCCGGCAGTTGCCAGATCGCCTCGCACCACGCCATCGCGACGAGCAGATGCACGGCGACGAAGACCCAACCGGCCGTCCGCAGCCGGGAGACCGCCAGGCACGACAGCGCGATGTCCGTGAAGGCGTAGATCTGCTGAGCGCCGAACGGCGCGCGCCAGACCGCGAGCGTAACGATCGTCGCCACCACCGCCGCGACGATGATGACGGCGCGGGTCGCCAGCAACAGCCGCCAATCGAACCTGCGCCGCGTGGCCCCGGTCTCGCTCATCGCGCCACGACCTCAGCGCCCGCGCGCCAGATGCGGTAGCGGACCTCGACGTCCGTCGGTGCGAAGACGACCAGCGGAAGGCGGCTGTTGTAGCGCAGCAACGGCTCCTCGGCGCTACGGACGAACTGTTGGCTGCGGGCCTTGGTCGGACAGGCCATCATGGTGCTGGCGGGCGGGCCGACATTGGTGACCACATAGTAGTTGTAGCCCCACCCCTCCGCCGTGCGCTCGTCGATCCGGGCGGAGAAGACCTGGCGGTTGCAGTCCACCCACATGGTGCGGCCGATGATCAGGCCCACCCTCAACCCGTTCTCGTCACGCTCGGGCGGAAGGCGGATGACCCGGCGCACCTGACCAGGCCCGGCCTGTGGAAACGCCTTTAGTTCGTCCCGTGGCGGTCGCGGCCCCGACTGGGCTGAAGCCTCGCCTGCGCACAGCGCCACGGCGCCGACGCCAAGCGCTAGTCGCCATCCGATGCCTGACCGCGTGACGCTTGCTCGTATCATGGCCAGTCCTCCTCGAACGAAGAACCATATGACCTGCGCCGCTGTTGCCCACCGGGGGTGGTGGCCCCAGACCGGTTCGGGATTCGACCGGATGGCGTCGGGCGTCCGCCTGCGGTCCAATTAGGCGGGGATAACCAGCGCCGCAATCGTTAGACTCGGCCTCAGCTCGTCGTGGAGACGCGCCGAAATGACCAAGATTCAATACCTTACCCTGCCTCTCTTCGCGTCCGCCGCACTGCTCGGCGCCTGCACGCCGCAGCCCTCGCCCAACAGCTACAGCCGCACGGAGACGATGCGCCCGCAGAGCGTCGAGCTCGGCACGCTGCAGAACATTCGACCGGTCAACATCCGGCCGGGCGAGACCCGCCTGGGCATGGGTACAGGCGCGATCCTCGGCGGCATCGCCGGCAGCCAGATCGGCGGCGGGACGGCGGCGAACGTCGCCGGCGGCGTCGCCGGCGCCGTCGCGGGCGGCGCCCTGGGCAGCGCGCTGCAGGGTTCGCAGAACACCCCCGGCCTGGAACTCACCGTCCAGCTCGATTCCGGCAGCACGATCGCCATCGTCCAGCCCGGCGGGCCGAACGACTTCCGGGTCGGCGATCGTGTGCGGGTCGTCGGCAACGGCGAGAACACCCGCGTCAGCCGCTGACCCGCCGCCCTCAGCCGCCGGTCAGACGAACACGAAGTCCTGCGCGGTCAGGCTGCTCATCGAAACGCCGGCCAGCACGATGGTCTGAGCGCCGAGGCTGATGACGGTGTCGGCGCCGACCATGGCCATCTTCGAGCCCAGGGCCTGGAAGTTGGCGGCTTGGGTGGTCGACAGCACGATGAGGTCGCCCTCGGCGCGGCTGAAGTCCGTGACCACATCGCGCCCGCCGCCGGCCTGGAAGAAGAACAGATCCGCCCCTGCGCCGCCGGTCAGCACGTCATCGCCCAGGTCGCCGGAGAGGAGATCCTTCCCCTCGCCGCCCTGGATGGCGTCGTTCCCCTGGCCGCCCAGCAGGGTGTCGTCGCCGAGATCGCCGAGCAGCACGTCGTCGCCGGCGTTGCCATGCACGAAGTCATTGCCCTGCCCGCCGGCGACGCTGTCGCGGCCGAGGTCGCCGAAGACGATGTCGTCGCCCTGGTTACCGTGCAGGAAGTCGCTCCCCTGCCCGCCCATCACCGTGTCGGCGTCGAGGCTGCCAAGAATGTAGTCGTCGCCCTGGTTGCCGTGCAGCAGGTCGGTGTGCTCGCCGCCATAGATCCGGTCGTCGCCGCCGCCGCCGGACACCCTGGCCGGGGCCAGGCCGTCAGTCTGGATGAAGTTGGCGGTCGCATCGCCCGTGTAAATCGTCACTGTCGGCGTCACCTCGATGGTGACGGCCGGCGGTTGGGGTTCGTGCTCGGGAACGACCGGTGCATTGATGGTCACCGAAAGGCCGCCGCTCGCCGTCGAGACGTTGCCCGCCGCGTCGAACGCCTTGGCCGTAATCGTGTGGGTCCCGACCGACAGCGTCGAGGACGTGATCGACCAGATCCCGCCCGTGGCCACCGTCGAGCCCAGCACCGTCGTGCCGTCGGTGTCGTACAGCCGCACCGTGGAGCCGGCCTCCGCCGCGCCGGTGAAGGTCGGTGTCTTGACCGTGGTGATGTCGTCCACGTCGGACGTCCCGTCGTCGGACGCCCCATCCAGGTCAGGCGTCGACGGCGTCGCCGGAACGAGCGTGTCGTAGCTCAGCGACGGCGACACGCCCGCGCCGCCGCCGTTGCCGGCCAGATCGGTGTAACTGCTCGCCAAGACCGTGACGCTGCCCGTGCCGGCGTTGACACTGGCGGTCGGCGTGAAGGCCGCGGAGTAGACGAGGCCGCTGCCCGAAAGGCCGGACAAGGTTCCGCCGCTCACCACGATGTCGCCTGCAGTGAAGTCCGAGACCGCCTCGCTAAAGGTGAAGCTGATCGTCGCGCTCTCCCCCGCCTTCAGGGTGGAGGCGCTGCTGGTGATCGCCACCGTCGGCGCGGCCGTATCGATCGTGACCGCGAGCCCGGAACTGGCGGCCGAGACATTGCCCGCGGCGTCGGTCGTCTTGGCGGTGATGGTGTGCGTCCCCTGGCTCAGCGCCACGCTGGTGATCGACCAGTTTCCGCCCGTGGCGACAGCCGATCCCAGCACCGTCGTCCCGTCGGTGTCGTAGAGCGTCACCGTCGAGCCGGACTCGGCCGTCCCGGTGAAGGTCGGCGTGGTGTCATTGGTGATGTTGTCGGTGCTGGACGCTCCGGCGTCGCTCCCAGACGTCATGTCCGGCGCCGACGGCGCTGCCGGCGCGCTGGTGTCGATCGTCACGTTCAGCCCGGTCGAAAGCGGGCTGGCGGTGCTGGAACCGTCGACCTGCAGGACCTTCAGCGTATGGGATCCCTGGCTCAGCGCGCTCGAGGTGATGCTCCACGCGCCGCCGCTGTCGGCCGTGGTCGTCCCCAGCAGCGTCGTCCCGTCGGTGTCGTAGAGCTTTACGGTGTTGTTCGCGCCGGCGATCCCGCTGACCGTCGGCGTCGTGTCGTTGGTGATCCGGTCGCCGAGAACCCCGCTGTCGCTGCCGGCGTCCAGCGTCGGCGCAGCCGGCGCCGACGGACCTGGCCGCCCCATAACGACGACCACCGAGTGGCTGAAGCTCGCGGCGTCCGCCCCGTCGAGACCCTGGATGGCCAGGGCGTCATTGCCAACGGTCGGGTCTGTATAGTCGAAATCGACGATATCGCCGGCGAGCAGGACGACCCCGAAAAAGCCGACCTTCACCGCCTGCGCATCAGCGTCGGCGACGACGCTGGTGACGGTGACGTCCGTTCCATTGACTTGCATCCGGAACGCCGACGCATTCGGCAAGGCGGCGCCGTCAATCGGCACATCGAACTTAAGCGTTACGAACGACTCGCTGATGTAGCCATTCGCACTCGAATACGCGGGTTGCGGCACCGAACACTCCACTCAAAACTTACAAACTCAGACTCTCGATCCGACCTCGCACGGGGAGGTTAAGAGCTTCGGAATCTTCCCTCGGAGATTGCGCCGCCCCCCGGTTTGCACGACCCTGAGGCGCGCCATCCGGGGGACGCTGATGTGACCGCAACCGACATCCTGCTGATCGCCGCCCTGGCGACGTTCGTCCTCGCCTGGTGGCTGCGGGCCCTGCCCGGCCGGCCCCGGGTGCTGCTCGGCGCGGCCCTGGCGGCGCTGGCTGTGGGGATCGTCGGCGTGCTGGACGATCGCTGGCAGAGCGCGCTCGGCGTCGCGGTCGCCGTGATCCTGTTGGCCGGTCTCGGCATCGCGCGGCTGCGCGGGCGGCCCGCGTCGCGCCGCCCGCCCTATGTGTCAGGCCCGCTCGTGACCCTGCTGGCGGCGACGGCAATCGCCGCCCTGGTCATGTTCCCGGTCGGGGCCCTGCCCCGGCCGAGCGGCGAGCGCCCCGTCGGGGTGCGCACCTTCGAGATCGCCGACCCCAGCCGGACCGGCGTGCTGGCCGCGGCCCCGGGCGCGCCGCGCCGCCTGCTGGTGCGGGTCTGGTATCCGGCCGGCGACACCAGCGGGTTCAAGCCGCGCCCCTACTTCACCGACGAGGAAGCCGCCACCACCGCCCGCAGCCTGGGCGCGCCGTTCAAGTTCCCGCCCTTCTTCACCTACCTCAAGCACGTGCGGACGAATTCGTACGAGAACGCCCCGCTGGCCCCCGGCGCGAGCAGGCTGCCGGTCGTGATCTACAGCCACGGCTTCACCTCGTTCCTCGGCCAGAACACGGTGCTGATGGAGGAGCTGGCCAGCCACGGTTACGTCGTGTTCTCGCTGCAGCACACCTACGACTCCGCCGCCACGCTGTTCCCGGACGGAACCGTGGCCCCGATGGACCCCGAACTGTTCAATCGCGGCGACGACAGCGGAAAACAGGCCCAGATCGACGCCATCGCCGGCAAAGACCTCGACGCCCGCCTCGAAGGTCAGCTGCAGCTTCGCGAAACCGGCCTGGCCAAGAACGAGCGGATCACCCGCAGCGGCGTGATCTGGGCCGCCGACCGCATCTTCCTGCATGACCAGCTGCAGGCCAGCGCGGTCCCCGCAGCGATCGCCCCGATCCTCGCCGCCAGCGACCTGGCCCGGGTCGGCGAGATGGGCATGTCGTTCGGCGGCGCGACCTCGGGCAGCGTCTGCATGGTCGATCGCCGCTGCGCCGCCGGCATCAACCTGGACGGCGCCGACTTCCCCTTCCAGGCGTTCGATGCGGCCATGCCCGTCCCGTTCCTGATGTTCCACTCCGACATGCGCACGATCTACCAGGCCATGGGCGTGGAGCCGCCGGCCGGCCGGGCGCGGGCGTTCAACGACTTCTCCTACGAGACCTTCGCCGCCGCCGGCAGCGACCCCAAGGTCCAGCGCCTGCAGCTGCGCGAGGCGCGGCACCTGGGCCTCTCGGACTTCTCGCTGTTCATCCGCCGGCCGCTCCGCGACCCGCTGCTCGGCGCCCCCCCGGCCAGGGTGATGATCGGGGCGCAGAACGACTTCGTGCGCGCCTTCTTCGATCGCCATCTGCGCGGCCGCAACGCCGCCGGTCTGGAGGGCCCGTCCAAGACCTACGCCGACTGGATCCTGCCGGCCGACAACAGCGACGTGCGCGCCTGGTGGGCCGCCAAGGCCCCGTCCGAGCAACAGGCGATTGAGGCGCGGATCGCGCGCCTGCGGGGCCCGACGCCCTGACGGCGACAGGCGGCGCGGCCAGTCCAGGGCCGACCGCGCCGCACGATTAATCGAGCACTTCCAGCATGGTGACGCCGCGCCGCGCCCCGCCGTGGTCGCGCCAGGTGAACTCGCTGCCGGCCTGCAGCCCCAGCAGCGCCGCGCCCATCGGCGAGGTCACCGTCACCGAGCTCTCATGCAGCTTTTCGTCCTCAGGCAGGACCAGTCGGGCGGTCTTGATGCGCTGGCTCTGCGCATTGAGGTAGCGCACCCGCGCGCCCAGCCGGGCGAAGGGCTCGGCGTCGGGCGCCGCCAGCTGCAGCCGCGTCAGCTCCTCGAACAGCAGGCGCGCGCCAGGCCCGGGGCGCAGCTTGCCGCGAAGGGCGGACAAACGCTCATAGTCTTCGGAGGTGGCGTAGATCGGCGGAAGGTCGTTGGTCATGGTGCAATGTCTCCAGAGATCGCTGGAATGAGGAAAAGGACGAGGTCGGCGCGCTAGCGGCGGTAGGCGGCTTCAGCGGGCTCTCCGGCAAGGAGCGCCGCCGCGCCGTTCGCGCCGCGCGCGCGAAGCCGGCGAACGACCTCGCCGAGCTGGGCCCGTCCGGACGGGTGGGTGGAAACGGTTTCCACCAGCGTCCGCACGACGAGCTCGAGGTCGTCCAATCGCTGCTGGTGGTCGAAGAGGGTCATCGCCATGCGAGGCTCCCGTAGGCGGAAGATGAACCCGCCCAGGCGCATGGACCGCCCCGCGCGGACGCAAAGTCCGTCGCAGGCGACTCACGCTGATGATGGCGGGCGGATGTGGGAACGGCCATGCGGCCGTGGCGCGGGCGATAATTCTCGCGGGCGCCGATCACCCCGGGCCGTGGCGGACGCGCCTAGACCCGGGGGCTCTAGCCTTCGACGCGAAGGCGCGCGCGACCAGCGCGACAGGAATCCTGCATGTCCCACATGCCGCCAGGATGGCAGATATATTTCCCAAGTCAAAAAGCGGAAAAATAACGAGCGTTGAGCCTGGCGGATAAACAACCAAAGGCTGAAAATATCACATGAAAATCGCTCGGCGATTTACTTGCACTCACTTTTGGCTGGCGTCGAAATATTCGAGCACGTCCCCCTCGAACCCCTCGCCCTACGCGCGCCGATTTCCCGCGGTGTTCGCCTTACTCGGATCGGCCACGCATGGCGTCAAAGCCCTGTCTGCGCGAGACCCACAAGAACGCCGAGTCTTGCGGGCCTAGCCGGCCTCGAGCCGCGCTAAGCGCCATGGACAGCAGCGTCGTCGCAGTGAAACCTCGCCTTCTCGATTCCCTAGGAGCACTGAATGAACACCACCGATCTGGCCGAACGGCTCGCCGCCGACGGGAAGCTGACCAAGGCCCAGGCCCGCGAAGCTGTCGACACCCTGCTCGGCGCCGTGCGCGAAGCGCTCGTGCTCGGCCACGAGGTCAACCTGCCGGGCTTCGGCAAGTTCAAGGTCCAGGACAAGCCCGCGCGCACCGGCCGCAACCCGGCCACCGGCGCGGCGATCGAAATCGCCGCCTCCAAGAAGGTCGCGTTCGCGGCGGCCAAGGCGCTCAAGGACGCCGTCGCCGGCTAAGGCCTTAAGGCCGCATCGCGGCGACGCGGTGCGGCCTGTGCCGCCGGCGGCTCTCGCCGCCCCGGCGCAATACCCTTAGGAGGCCCGCTTCACGACCGGTGGCCCGCTGGCGAAGTGGTCGCCGCCACGCGATGCGGCCAGCGCCACCTGGCGCTGCCGCTCCGCGTAGCCCGCGCGTTGTTCCACGTTCCGCTCGCCATGGCAGGCTGGGCAACTGACGCCCTCCTCAAAGAGCGGAGAGGCGCGCTCCTGCGGCGTTACAGGCATGCGGCAGGCGCGACACAGCACGTGGCTTCCTGGCGCAAGGCCAGGGCCGAGCGCCACGCGCTGGTCAAAGACGAAGCATTCGCCCTGCCAAAGGCTGGTCGCTTCACTCGCCGTCTCCAGGTATTTCAAGATGCCGCCGTCGAGGTGATAGACGGCGTCCAACCCTTCCGACTTCAGGAAGGCGGTCGCCTTCTCGCAGCGAATTCCACCGGTGCAGAACATGGCGATCTTCGGCGCCGCTCGCCCCGCCAGCAGGGCCTCGCGGTTGGCGCGGAACCAGTCTGGAAACTCCCGAAAACTTCTCGTCCCCGGGTTCACGGCGCCCGCGAAGGTGCCGATCCTGACTTCGTAATCATTCCGGGTGTCGATGACGAGCGTGTCCGGCTCGCTGATCAGGGCGTTCCAGTCGTCGGCGGACAAATAGTGTCCGGCCTCCAGGGGGTCTATGTGCGGCTGCCCCATAGTGACGATCTCGCGCTTGATGCGGACCTTCATCCTGTAGAACGGCATGACTTCGGCGCGGGAGATCTTCACCGATAGCTGCTCGCAGCCGGGCAGCGTGCGGATATAGGCCAGCGCCGCATCGATTCCGTCTGCCGTGCCCGCGATGGTGCCATTGATGCCCTCTGGAGCCAGCAGCAGCGTGCCCTTGATCCCGTGATCAGCGCAAACGGCCGCCAGCCCATCACGCAGCCGCTCGCAGTCGTCGAACGGCGAGAACCGGTAAAGGGCGGCGACACATACGGGCAGGTGGCGTTCGGTCATTTCGCGACAGCGTTGTCAGGTCGGAGGCTTAAGAGGAGCCTACTCCCATCCATAACTACGCCGTGGCAAGCTGCGAAGAGCGTCACCTCGCCTCGTGATAGATCGTCGATTAGACCGCGGTGAGGGCGTTGCGGCGACGTGAGGCGCGGATCGCCCCGCCGGCGGCGCCGAAACCGATGATCATCATCGCCCAGGTGGCCGGTTCGGGGACGGCGCTGCCCAGCAGGATGTTGGCGCCGATCCACTTCGTCGTGGTCTCGCCGGCCGGGAAGTGCAATTCCGTCCCGCGATAGTACCGCGATCCGAGATAGGTGAGGCCCGGCGCGGTGGCCAGGGTTCCGGCGGTCGGGATCGGGTCCCTGTAGTAAGCCAGGTCGGCCGCGCCGACGATGTAGGTCTGTCCGGCCGCAAGCGTGAAGGGCGTGATCGACCCGTAGCGGAAGCTGTCGATCAGGGGATCCGCGTTGGTGACGATCACCGAGGCGAGCAGGACGCCGTTCGTGTCCCAGAGGCCGACCTCGTGGTCCAGGTAGAGGCCGTCGTCCTGGTAGTCGAAGACGCCGAGGCCGACCAGCTGTTGCGAGGTGGCGACGCTGAACGCCCAGCCCGCCGTTCAATAGCCGCCGGTGAAGGTCGAATAGCTGCCGATGGCGACGCCCGGCGTCGCCGCCGAGGCCGGCGCGGCCGAGGCCGGCGCGGCCGCGAGGGCGCCGAGCGCGAGCACGCTGGCTGCGGTCAGGGCCTTGAAGGTCTTGGCGATGGAAAGCGTCATGGGGTCCCCCTTAGCCGCGGCCGGCGTGCTCGCCACGTGGCCTGCCCCCCCCGCCGCGGCAGGGCAGGCTCGTTCTCACTGATGTAGATTAGGCGCTTAGAGCGTTCCGGCGGCGCGAGGTGCGAACTATCGCCCCCGCTGCGCCGAAGCCGATGATCATCATGGCCCACGTGGCGGGCTCGGGAACCGCGGAGGGGCTAAACTCCGCCCAGGTGAACTGGTCGCCGTAGTTATAGGCGCGGTACCAGCCGCCCCCGCCTTCGCCGTTGAAACCGCCTCCAACGACCGCCCAGACGACGATTTCGTCACGGAACCCGAATGGCGCCAGAAATCCCCCAAAGCCGGGATCGGCCGGTTTGACGCTCTGGTAGGCGGCGGTGGATCGGATTGCGGCGACCGCAGCCTCAGCGCCGGGCTGCGTCGTGAAGGTGAGGTTTGCGTGCGGGAAGACCGTGTCGAAGACCCCATCGCGGAAGGTCACATCATAGGTCGATCCAAGAATTTCCACGCGGTGAAGCGTCACGCCGTTGAGCGTTGTCGCGGCGCTGCTGCCGGTCGCAAATGTAAGTGAAGCGACAGCAAATAGTCCGGCGACCGCTGATTTGAAGTTGAACAATGGATTCCCCCGGGCCGCAAATAGGCGATACCTGCTCGAAGCGGTGAACGTCATCGACTATTCAGCCGCCTACCATGTGCCGTGACCGTCGAGAATTCCGGGGCGTCTCAGTGCGGATCCAATTCCTGCGATCCGTCTCATTTCGTGAAAAATAGTTGGCCTGGCCGGGCAGCTGGGCCATTCGATATTGATGAACAGGGTGATGAACGCATCCGGTGGCGAACTCGTGCTCGGTCAGCCGATCCCGCGCGTGCGCCATGAGCGCTTGCCAGGTGAGGCGTCGCTCGACTTCGCGCGTCGCCTGGCGCTGTCGGTGGCGTTCGCCTTTCATGCCGATCCGGCGCGGATGGCCGCGCAGCCGGACTTCGACTTCTTCGCCGAGGCGTTCGTGCTGCCTGACGCGGTCGTCACGCGCGCGCGGGCCCGCGGCGAGATCGCGATGACGCGGGACGCCGCCCTCATCGCCGCCACCAGCGCCGAGCAGTTGTTCGTCTATGTCGTCGAGGACGGCGTGTTCGAAGTGCAGCCGACGTGGTCGGGCCGGCGCCTGCGCGGCGGAGACATCCTCGTCCTCGACCTGGCGCAGGCGGTCAGGGTGATGGGGACCGACTATACAGCGACCATGATGGTTTTCGGGCGCGGGATGCTGCCCGAGCCGCAGCGGCGCCTGGATCTCCACGGCGCCGAAATCCGCGGGGACCATCCGCTGGCGCGGGTGATCGCGAGCACCCTCGCCTGCCTCTGCGAAGACGCGCCGCGGATGACCCAGGCGCAGGGCTCGGTGGTGTTGCGCGCCGCGATCGACATGCTGGGCCTGGCCCTGGCCGACGTGCGGCGCGCCCGGCTCACGCCACGGCTGCTGAAGGCCATGGCCGAAGCGCTGGTCAACGACCACTTGAGCGAACCTGCCCTGTCGCCCGCCTGGATCGCCGCGCGCCTGGGCGTCTCGCGCGCCACTCTCTACCGCGCATTCGCCCCGTACGGCGGCGTAACCCGCTTCATCAACGATCTGCGGCTCCAGCACGCCTGGGTCCTGCTCACGTCGTCCGACCGCCTCCCGCTCGCCGAGATCGCCGCGCGCTGCGGCTATGTCACCCGGATGCGGCTGTCCCAGGCCTTCAACGAACGCTTCGCCATGCAGCCCGACGCCGTGCTCTCGGCCAGCGAAGACGACCGCGCCACGCTCCGGGAGAGCGCCGCGCACGCGATGATGGACGTGTGGGACCGACGCTCCGGCCGGACCAGCGTCGGCTGAGCCCAAGGCATGGAGCGCGGCAAGCGCCCAACCGAATGAAGGCCCGCTTTCAGCCTCGCCGCCAGCGGAATGCGGACATGGATTGCAAGGAGCCTGCTACGGTGGCTTACGGCGCGACGCCGGCGGCCTCCCTCCCCCACGACAGAACTACCGAACAGAGTGAATTGAAAGGACAGCGACATGGCTTTGCTTGACGATCTCAAAGCTGACCAACTCGCGGCGCGTAAGTTGAACGACCGCCTGAAGGCTGACCTGCTCACCACGCTGATCGGCGAAGCGACGCAGATCACCACCGAAGAGTTCAAGCGCGGCGTGACGGAAGTCACTGATGAAAAGGTCGCCGCAACCGTCGCCAAGTTCCTCAAGAATACGAAGCTGACCCTGGAGAATCTCGCGAGCGAGCGCGCGCGCCTGATCGAAGCCGGCAGCGATGCGTCGAAGGTCGACCAGCGCACCAAGGCCGCTGAAACCGAACTGGCGATCCTTTCGTCCTACGGCCCAAAGCAGATGACGGACGCCGAACTGCGCGAGGTCATCAACGATTTCCGGGCCAAGAACCCCGACGCCAACGTCGGGGCCATCATGGCCCACCTGAAGACCAGCTTCGGCGGCCAGTATGACGGCAAGGCGGCCAGCGCGTTGGCCAGGGGTTGAGCGCACCCGCCGTCAGGAGCTAAGCCCTCCCCACCGTCCGCTATGGGCTCTTTGCTGACACTGACAACGTCCGCTCTCCTGCCGCCCGGTGAGCAAATCCAGGGCGAGCCGCCGGGAGTGGGGCCCGCCGCCCGGAAAAGCTCGGTTGCACGCTTCCCGCCGAGGTCCTGATGGCGAACGGCTACATGCCGGTTTCGGCTGAGGGGAGGCCGGCATGAAGACGACCTTTGCGAATTTCCAGCACAGCCGCGGCGATTTCGTCGTCCAACTTTACCTTGGCTGCGTCGAGCATCGTGAGCCGACCGGCCGCCACCCGAAGTTGCTGGTTCCAATCACCTTCACTGTCTCCGAGAGGCCGGCCATCAATTTCTGCGACAAGACCGGTGGCGAACGCAAACATCTGGGTTGCCAAGTAAAGCTCCCCGCTCGGCCAATTGGAGAGGGGCTCTTCAAGGGCTTTAACAATCAAGCCATCCGTCTTGGCCTGAACCGGAGCGCCGATGGCGGATCGAAAGGCCAGCCAATCCTGCTTATCCGCTGCGATGAAAGCGTCGGAGTACGTGCTGAACGTGAATTGCGCTGCTCGCTTGAGCGTCTCGCAGAATGCGATCTGTTCCGCCTTCCGAGCCTCACGCGCCTGCTTGGCCGGAAGCTGCCCGACGAGATAAGCGACCCAAATTGCGGCTAGACCGCCGATCGCTTGAGCCCAGGCCGCTACGCCAGCATTGAACTCAACTCTTCCCAACAACTGCGTCGCAAAACAGCACGCCTGAAGGTCCATATGCGCTTCCCCCGCCTCCGCCCTAAGACCCCTGCCGTTTTGGTCCTTGAGTTGGCGTTAATTGGCCTCGCTACGCCGGTTCTGGCCGTAGCATCGGAAGCCGGAGAACGTGCTCGACCCCTTACGCCTGAGGCCTGGCTCTGCGGCGCGAACCGATCAGGTTGAGGCCGACTGGAGGAAGTTGGTGTCGGTCATCCAGCGGATCCAGGCTGTGCCCGCCGTGATGAAGGCCACTGCTAGCTCTCGGGGCGGTGGCGTTGGCTCGGGCGCGCCATCAGCATGGCGATACGAGTGGGCCCCGTTCACCCACTCACCGAAAGCGGCGATCAGTCGACCGCCGGCATCGGATGCCCGGTCGGAGTAGTAGGCTCTTAGGCGGGGTGCGAGGTTCTTGTCGATTTCGCTCTTGCCCAAACGAGCTACGCCAAATTCCTGCTTGAACACCGATTCCGCTGCGTCGAAGACGCTCCGCACAGCTGTCAGGGTGTCGTCGTTTACAAGCGCATTCATTCCGCCTTGATAGGAGGCGAGGGCTGCTCCATGCCCGTGTTCAGATAGCGAGGCTATTGCTGAAACACGCGCCTGCTGGAAGGCCGCGTCAATGTAAGGATGAAGGCCGCACTCTTCGTCGGTGGTGTACTGCAAATTCTCTTCGCGAAGAGCGCGCTCGACGAAGCCGCGGAGCGTCTGCTTGTAGCCGTCCCGGTTGGCCACGCTGTAGGCAATGGTCAAGGAGTCGAGCAGGTCGCGGAGCTCCAATTTGAGAAAGAAGGCGTCCCAATCCACTTCGTCAAAGAAGGTGGGAACTTTAACTCCGAGCTCCACCTGAAGCACTTCTGGAAGATCCTCGGAAAGCGTTCCGGAGGAAATCTTGATGTAGCCAGCGATGCGTCTCCGAAAGCGCTCGCTGTCCGCACCGGGTGCCCCCTTTGAGATGTACTCTAGGCTAAATCGCCTCCCCAAAGCTCGCTCTGTCATGATCCCCCCAGTGTGCTCGCCCCACGACTATGCGTTGGGGCGCGGAGGATCAATGAGGGCCGAGCGCCGAGCGGGCGACCTATGAAACTAAATCAAAGGAAATCAATGCCGCGCGGAGTAGACGCGAGGGCACAGGACGTCCCGTCGGGTCGCGTAGCAGGGCCAACGTCGACCTCAGAGAGGCGGCCCAGACCTTCACCCGATCAGCCGTAAGAACCTGGCGTCCATCATGCGCGACAAGGAACAGCCCGCCGCGGCGCGCGTCACCCTCGACCGCGCCCACGGGAAGCCCAAGCAGGCGATGGAGCACAGCGGCCTCGGCGGAGGGCCCGATCCGACATGTGGGCCTTTCCGGCCTGACCGATTAGCAGCTCCACACATTGGGGGTATCTTTGGTCCTCTTGCCGGCGCCGACGGAAGCGGTCGAGCCTGACGTTGACGCGAGGGGACTCATCTAGCGTCCGCTTCTCAGCTGCGACCTAACTTCCACTTCTGGCGCGCTCGCGACCTGTGCCGGCGATTTGGCCGACGCTGCTAGGCAGCGGTCGATCTATGGATCGCCCGCGGTCGCGCCGGGACGTTCGGCGATCACTCAAGTCACCAAATGCTTCCTAAGACCTTGTGGAACCTTGTTCGAAAGGGTCCGATCACCTGTCGCCCCGACAGAGGGCGTTTTAGGGCGAGGGAACAGTCATGGCTGCCGCGGACATCCTGAAGGACAAGCGCGCCGCCGCGCACAAGGCCGCCTACGAGGCGCCGGTGGAGGAACTGAATCCGGCCCGCGCCTCGTTGTTTCGCGACGACTCCATGTGGCCGATCTTCCAGCGCCTGCGCGATGAGGCCCCTGTCCACTTCACGCCCGACAGCAACTACGGGCCCTATTGGTCGATCACCCGCTACAACGACATCATGTCGGTGGATTCCAACCACCAGGTGTTCTCGTCGGCCAAGGGCATCTCGCTGACCCCGAAGGCCGCCCAAGGGTTCCGCGACCCGAATAACACCGCCACCAACTTCATCGCCATGGACCCGCCGCGCCACGACGTGCAGCGCAAGACGGTCAGCCCGGCGCTGTCGCCGCACGCCCTGACCGTCATGGCCCCGCAGATCCGCGAGCGGGCCGGGCTGATCCTCGACTCGCTGCCGGTCGGCGAAGCCTTCGATTGGGTCGACCTGGTGTCGAAGGAGCTCACCACGATGACGCTCGCGACCCTGTTCGACTTCCCGTTCGAGGAGCGCCGCAAGCTGACCCGCTGGTCCGACGCCATGACCACGCCGCCCGGCTATCCCGGCGGCGCAGCCGATCTGCAGGACCTGCGCGCGACCATGAACGAGTGCTTCGGCTACTTCACCGAGCTGTGGAACCAGCGCGTGAACGCCGAGCCGGCCGGCGACCTGATCTCCATGCTGGCGCACGGCGAGGAGACGCGGAACATGACCATGGCCGAGTTCCACGCCAATGTCGGCCTGCTGATCATCGGCGGCAACGACACCACGCGGAACACCATCTCAGGCTCGGTCTACGCGCTGAACCAGAACCCCGACCAGTACGCCAAGCTGCGCGCCGACCACGGCCTGATCACCTCGATGGTCTCCGAGACGATCCGCTGGCAGACCCCGCTGGCCCACATGTCGCGCACCGCCACCCAGGACTTCGAGATGGGCGGCAAGACCATTCGCGAAGGCGACAAGGTGGTCATGTGGTACGTCTCGGGCAATCGCGACGAGCGCGTGATCGAGAACCCCAACAGCTACATCGTCGACCGCGCCCGCCCGCGCCAGCACATGTCGTTCGGCTTCGGCATTCATCGCTGCGTCGGCAACCGCCTGGCCGAACTGCAGCTGACCATCATCTGGGAAGAGATCCTCAAGCGCTTCCCCGACATCCAGCTGCAGGCCGAGCCGAAGCGCAGCTACTCGACCTTCGTGAAGGGCTACGAAGACATGACCGTGGTGCTGCCGACCCGCCACTGAGGCTGGTTGCGGCGCACGTCATCGTCCATGGTCGGGGCTGTCTTCTAAGGACAGCATGAGATGACGCGCTTGGCGATCGCAAGCTCCGGAACTTTGCGCCGTCGGGTCTTGGACGCAGCGCGCCGCCTGGTCGACCAGGGCGGGGCGGACGCCTTGCAGCTCCGGCTCATCGCAGCGGAAGTCGGCAGTGGGGTTGCGAGCCTCTACTACCATTTCGCCAACAAGGACGCCTTGCTGGCGGCGGTCGCGGTCGAAGGCTGGCGGGAGCTCGCCCAAACGATCGAGCGGTCCATGGCGAGCGGCAAGTTCCAACGCCGGATCGACGCCGCGTCGGCCGCGTTGCTGACGTTCATCCGCAGGCGGCCGCACCTCTACGCGCTCATGCAAATGGAACCGAACCTCGCGGTGCGGGAAGCTGAGCAGAGGGCGTTCGAGGTGTTCCAGAGCTCGTTGCTCGGCGACGACAGGGCCCCGGCTGATCGGGTCGAGGACATCGCTCGTGTATTCTGGGTGCTGGGACGCGGCATCGCCCTCAGCGTCCACATGCAGGAGGACGTGGATTCCGCCGAACGGCTGGAGCAGGCGGTTCTGCGGGGGCTGGCCTTCCTCCTCTCCCCACGGTCGGCGGGCTGACTCGGGCGACGGCCTCAGCCGGTCCTAAGCTCCGCCCTAGGCGCGCGCGAACGCCTCGGCGATCTCCTCGCGGCTCGCCCCGGCCCCCAGCAGCAGGCTGAGCAGCAGCCGGGCCTTGCGCGCGTCCAGAAGCCCCGCGCCGATCAGGCCGCGGCCCAGCAGGTCGATCTCGCCGCCGGCATAGCCGTAGGTCTTCTCGAGCGTCTCGCCCGCCCCTGTGCGCGAGGCCAGCACGACCGGGGCCTTGGCCGCCAGCTGGGCCAGCGGCTCGACCATGGCGAACGGCACGTGCCCGCCGCCGACCGCCTCGACCACCATCCCGGCCACCGGCTCGCGGGTGAGGTCGCGCAGGCTCTGCGGGTCGCCGCCGAAGACCATCGGCAGCAGGATCACCCGCGGCGGGGCGCCTTTCCAGATGACCGTCGGCGTGCGCTCGGCCGGCCGGAAGGCGATCCGCACCCGGTCCTCGACCACCCAGCCAAGCGGCCCGATCGTTCCCGAGCCGAAGGCCGAGGTCTTGTGCGTATGGCGCTTGGCCACAAAGCGTGCGGCGTGAATTTCGTCGTTCATCACCGCCACCACGCCCAGCCCTCGGGCGGCCGGGCTCGCGGCGACGCGGATCGCCGCGGCCAGGTTGGCCGGCCCCTCCGCGCCGGGCTTGGTCGGGTCGCGCATCGCGCCGGTCACCACCACCGGCTCGGCCAGGTCCAGCAGCAGGTCGAGCAGGTAGGCGGTCTCCTCCAGGGTGTCGGTGCCCTGGGTCACGACCACGCCTTGGGCGCCGCCGGCCACCGCCGCACGAATGCGTTCGGCCAGGGCGGCGACGTCCTCGAACCCCAGCTCGACGCTCGCGGCCTTGGAGACCGTCTCGCCGGCGACCTGCGCCACCGCCGCCAGGTGCGGCACGCCCGACAACAGGTCGTTGGCGTCCAGCGTGGGGACCACGCCGGAGCCGCCGCTCCCCTCCATGGAGATCGTGCCGCCCAGCGAGAAGACGGTGATGCGCGGGCGTGGGGGGGCGGACTGCAAGACGGACCTCGGGGGACGGGTTCTGAACGGCTCCTTTGGCGCGCTTGACGCCGCCGCGCCAGCCCTGATGCGTCGCCGCAGGACAAGACCCGATGCGCGCGACGCGCCCCTCCCCGCCCGCCGCCGTCTGCTATGATGGCCGCTCGCTCCGCGGCCGCCCCGGGGCGATGCGTTTCAGGACGATCTCATGCCGAGGGAACTGCACTACATCGGTCGCCAGGATCACGAGCCGATCGACGACGCCCGCCACTTCCACATCTGCACCCGCTGCGGACAGCCGGTCGACAAGCGCGACCCCGGCGCGGTCGCCCGGCATGAGGCGCGCGGCCACGATCCGCCCCCGCGCGAGACCGCCGCCCCGTCCTCCTCGCCCGCCGACTGAAAGCGGCACGCGCGATGTCGGCATCTTGCCGCCGCCCGGGGCTGGACGTATGCTCGCGTCCAAATCCCCCGATTGTGCGCCGCATCCGCGGCGATCGGGGTCGTATGCGCATCTACTCCTTTTCCCTGATCAATCATCTCGGCGAGCGGTTCGACACGCGCACCGCGGCCTGCGCCGACGACGCCGCGGCGATCGCCCACGGGCGGGGGTTCGAGCGTGAAGGCTATCCGGTCGAGGTCCACATCGACGGCCAGCGCGTGGCGCTGTCGGCGACCCCGACCTGGGTCCCGGAACCTTGGCTGCGCCACCTGCTCTGATCGGCATCGGCAGGTTGTCGGCCCCGAACCTGCCGATCGTGACGATAGAGGCGACTTTTCGCGTCTCTGAGTCCGCCCTACGGGCCCTATCGTGAGCGTTCCTGCAAGGCGGGCCTGAGAAACCTGCCGCTAGCCTAGGCCGGACGCAGCAGAATCTGTACGCTTCCGTCCGGCAACCGGGCCACGCCGCGCGCCCCGCGGGCGCTCAGCAACGCCTCGTCCAGCGCCGCCGGATCGACCAGCCGCACGCACACGCGGCCGGCCTTGAGCCCGGCCTCGACGACATTGCCCGCCCCGCCCAGTCCGGCCAGCCACGGCCCGACGTCGAACGCTGCGGCCGGGGCCGCAACCGCTTGCGGCACAGGAGTTCCGCCGCCGGCGATCGCCGCCCGGATCTCGCCCGCCACCTGGTCGGCGATCGGGCCCAGCACCACCTGCAGGGCCTTGTCCGAGGGCCGCACCATGCCGCGCGAGCCCAGGGCCTTCAGCGCCGCCTCGTCGACCGCGCCCTGGTCGGCCACCACCAGCCGCAGCCGCGTGGTGCAGGCGTCGACGCCGATCAGGTTGCCGGCCCCGCCGAGCGCGACGACGAAGTCCTCGCCGCGCTTGCCGCTCAGGGGCCTGGCCTCGGCCGCCGTCGGCTCGGCCTCGCGGCCCGGGGTCTTGAGGTCGAAGCGCATGATCGCCCAGCGGAAGACGCCGTAGTAGAGCGCGAAGTACGCCGCCCCGATCGGCAGCAAATACAACGGGTTGGTGGCCTTTCCGAAGTTCAGCGCATAGTCGAAGAACCCCGCCGAGAAGCCAAATCCGAGCTTCACGTCCAGCAGGCTCATGACGATGAACGACAGCCCGGTCAGCAGCGCGTGGATGGCGTAGAGCACCGGCGCCAGGAACATGAAGCTGAACTCGATCGGCTCGGTCACCCCGGTCAGGAAGGTGGTCAGCGCCATCGAGCCGAGCATCCCGCCGACCGCCTTGCGCCGATGCGGCGGGGCGGCGTGGTACATGGCCAGGCACGCCGCCGGCAGGCCGAACATCATCACCGGGAAGAACCCGGCCATGAACGACCCGGCGCTCGGATCGCCGGCGAAGAACCGGTTGAGGTCGCCGGTCGCGCCGTGGAAATCGCCGACAATGAACCAGGCGATGTTGTTGAGGATGTGATGGAGCCCGGTGACGATCAGCGCCCGGTTCAGCACCCCGTAGACGAACAGCCCCGCCTCGCCCGAGCCGACGATGGCGCGGCTGGCGCCGTCCATGCCTGCGTCCAGGCCCTCATAGGTGAAGCCGACCAGCGCCCCGAGGATCAGGCCGGCCAGCCCCGCAACGATCGGCACGAACCGCCGCCCACCGAAAAAGGCGAGATATTCCGGCAGCTTGATGTTCGAGAACCGATTGTAGAACTGCCCTCCGATCAGGCCGGACAGGATGCCGATCGGCACCGAGACCTTGGCGATCGCCTTCTCCTTGAAGGCCGCGGTCGCCAGGCCGACGGCGTCGCCGGACATGCCCTTCAAGGCCTCAGGCGGGACATGCAACAGCACCTCGGCGCTGCGCGTCGCGATCAGGAAGCAGACCACGCCGGCCAGTCCGGCCGCGCCGTTGTTGTCGCGCGCCAGCCCCACCGCCACGCCCGCCGCGAACAGCAGGCCGAGGTTGGCGAAGATCGCCTCCCCCGCCGCGGCCATGAACGGCACGTCGAGCAGGTCGGGCTGGCCCAGCCGCAGCAGCAGGCCGGCGGCCGGCAGCACGGCGATGGGCAACATCAGCGCCCGTCCGAGGGATTGCAGCGCTTCAAGGGGCGAGGCCATCAGGCTTCTCCGGTCAGGAAGGTGTTCGACAGGGCCCGCACCGCCTCCGCCGACGGCTCGTCCAGCGCCTTGCGGGCCAGGTCGGCGCAGGCTTGCGGCGACAGGGTGCGGATCAGGGCCTTGGCTTCGGGGATCGCCGCCGAAGGCATGGAGAGTTCGCTGACCCCCAGGCCGATCAGGATCGGCACGGCCGCCAAGTCGCCGGCCAGGCCGCCGCAGACGCCGGTCCACAAGGCGTGCTTGCGCCCGCCCTCGCTGGCCTGGGCGATCATCCGCAGCACCGCCGGGTGCAGGGCGTCGATCTCGCCGGCTAGGTCCGGATTGCCGCGATCCATGGCCAGGGCGTACTGGGTCAGGTCGTTGGTGCCGACCGAAAGGAAGTCGGCCTCGGCGGCCAGCAGGTCGGCGATCGCCGCCGCCGCCGGGGTCTCGATCATCACCCCAAGGTCCGAGCGACCGACCCGGCCCATCTCGCGGCGGGCGTCGTCCAAGGCGGCGCGTACGGCCCGAAGTTCCGACAGGCTGGCGACCATCGGGACCATGATCTTGGCGTGCGGCGCGCCGCGCAGGATGGCGCGCAGCTGGGTCTTCAGCACCTGCGGGCGACGCATCAGCACGCGCACCCCTCGCACCCCCAGGGCGGGATTTTCTTCAGGCCCGATAGGCAGATAGCTCGCTGTCTTGTCACCGCCGACGTCCAGCAGGCGGATGATCAGCGGCCGCCCGCCGATCGCCGCGGCGATGGCGCCGTAGCGCTCGGCCTGCTCGTCCTCGTCGGGGGCGGTCTCGCGCTCGAGGAACAGGAACTCGGTGCGCAGCAGGCCGCAGCCCTCGGCCCCGGCCGCCTCCGCGGCCTCGGCGTCGGCGACCGAGCCGAGGTTCGCATAGACCTTGATCCGCGTGCCGTCGGCCATCCGGCAGTCCTCGCGCGAAGCGAGCCGCGCAGCGGCCCGGCGCTCGGCGCGGACGGCCAGGGTGGTCTGCGCCGCCTCCAGCGCCTTGGCGTCGGGGGCCACGTGCAGCAGGCCGGCGTCGGCGTCGAGGATCAGACTGGTCCCCTCGTTGATCGCCGCCACGCCCGCCCCGGCCGCCACCACCGCCGGCACGCCCATCGAGGCGGCCAGGATGGCGACATGCGAAGTCGGCCCGCCCCTGGCGGTGCAGATCCCGGCCAGCCGGGCGGCGTCCAGCCCCATCAGCTGCGAGGGCAGCAGTTCCTCGGCCAGCAGGATCGCGCCCGGCGGCAGGTCGGGCCCACGGTCCTCCTCGCCGGCCAGCACCAGAAGGACCCGGCGCTCAAGATCCAGTAAGTCGTCGACCCGCTCGGCGATGCGCCGATCGCCGAGGCCGCGCAGCGCCTCGACATAGGCTCCGATGGCCGCGCGCCAGGCGAACCCGGCGCTCTTGCCCTCGCCGATCAGCCGCGCCGCCTGGCCGGTCAGCTCGGGATCTTCGAGAAAGGCCGCGTGGGCGCCCAGGATGGCGCGCCGCGCCTGCCCCTCGCCGCTCTCGGCCTCGCGGGCGATGCGGCCGGCGACGGCGGCGATGGCGGCGTCCAGCGCCGCGCGCTCGTCCGCCGCCCCTTGCCCGGACTCAACGACGGCCAGCTCCTCGACGAATAGGCGCACCGCCTTGCCGACCGCGAGGCCCGGCGAGGCCATGACGCCCTTCAGCTGGGCCAGACCGGCCCGCTTGGCCGGTGCGCTCTCCACGACCGGCGCCGCCGCCGGCTTGCGGATCGGCGCGCCCTCGCCCATGCCGCCCTCGATCAGTTCGGCCAGCGCCTCCAACGCCGCGGCCGCGTCGGGACCGGCGGCGGCCAGGGTGGCGCTGTCGCCGTGGCGCAGGCCCAGCGACATGATCCCCACCGGGCTGCGGGCGTTGGCGCGACGGTTGAGCGCCAGCAGCGAGACCTCCGCCTGGAAGCGCTTGGCGACCTCGGCGACCCGCGCCGCCGGCCGCGCGTGCAGGCCGTGGACCAGCGGCACGACGATCGCGCGGGTCAGCTCGGGTCCGGCCACGGCGGCCGCCTCTTCGACACCAGCGGGCGCCGACAGGGTCAGCAGCCGCTCCCCGACCTTCATCGTCGCCCCGGTGGTCCGCGCCGCGATGGTGCGGCCGGCCGCGTCGGTGACGATGATCGGGGTGATCAGGCTCTTGGCGCCCTCGGCCAGCACCGCCAGGTTGAAGGATATCAAGCGCTCGCCGGCGCGCACCGCCTGGCCCTCGACGACGTGGGCTTCGAAGCCCTTGCCGCCCAGGGTCACGGTGTCGAGGCCGACATGCATCAGTAGCTCCACGCCCCCTTCGGCCCGCAGGCTGACGGCGTGGCGCGCGGCGTGGACCGAGATGACCACCCCGTCGCAGGGCGCGTGCAGCACCGAACCGGTCGGGTCGATCGCAACGCCGTCGCCCAGCATGGCTTGGGCGAAGACCGGATCAGGTACCTCGGCCAGCGGCGCGGCCCAACCGTCGAGCGGCGAAAGCAGGATCAGTTCAGCGGCCATCGGCGGCTCCCGCGACCAGGGTGACGCGATCGACGACCCACATCGGCTCGACGGCTTTCTGGGTGAAGGTGAAGCAGAGGTCCTGCGGTCCGGCGGCGCCGGCGGCGCCGGCGATCTTACCCTTCAGCACCGTGACGCCCTGAGAGCGGGTCGCCGGGGCGAGCGGCAGGGTGGCGACCACTGCGCCCTGGCAGGAGCCCTGGCGGATCTCAAGTTCGCCCTCTGGCGTGGCCGGCGGGTGGAATTTGATCTTCTCGATGTCCTTGCCGATCTGGAAGTTGAACGGGATCTGACCGACCGCGACCTCAACCTCAGACACGCCCGTCAGGTCCGCGCCTTCGTAGAGCCAGCAGGGGCTCAGGATATCGACCAGGAAGCGGGCCCGCTCCCCCTGGATCGGGGCGTCGTCTTCGAGGTTCAGCACCAGCGCCCCCGTACAGGCTTTCAACTCCTGGCTGGCCCGCGTGCGGATGCTGCGCGCGTCGACGGCGATGTCGGATGCGGCCGCCAGCGGCTGCCCCCCACGGAATGCCTGAGCGCGCACCTGCGTCCCCAGCGGCGCCGTGAACGGCTGGCTGTAGAGCGTCGAGCCGGCGCCCGGCGCCGAGCCGTCGAGGGTGTAGCGGATCTCACCGACCTGCTCGGCGCCCAGCAGCGTCACGCGTGCGCCATCGCCCTGCGGCGTGCTCAGCGCCCGCACCTTCAGCGGCGTCTCATCGAACGTCAGGCCCAGCGCACGGTAGCGGCCGAGCTCGGCCGGCAGCCGGTCGGCGAAGCCCTTCCAGTCCTTGTTCGCAGCCGGCGACCAGGCGGTCTCGGCGACGGCGGCCACGCGCGGGAACAGCATCTTGGAAACCCGCTCCTCGGTGCGCGCGTGCTCGGTCCAGATGTTGCCCTGCATGCCCAGCACGTGGCGCTGCTCGTCGGGATTGAGCGCCGCCGGCATCGGCTCGTAGTCGTAGACGTCCTTCAGCGTCACCACCCCGCCGCGGCCCGGCGGCTCGTCCGGCGCGGCGCTCTGGCGGTAGTTGAGGTACATCATCGGCTCGGGACTGAGGATGGTGTCATGGCCCAGCTTGGCGGCGATGATCGCCCCGTCGATCCCGCGCCAGGAGGTCACCGTGGCCGTCTCGGCGACGCCGCCCTCGAGGATCTCGTCCCAGCCGATCAGCCGGCGGCCCTTGGCATGCAACATCTGCTCGACCCGAGAGATGAACCAGCCCTGCAGCTGCCGCTCACTGGCGATGTGCAGCTCCTTCATCCGCGCCTGGACGGCCGGATTGGTCTTCCACTGGTCCTTCACCGCCTCGTCGCCGCCGACGTGGACATAGGTCCCCGGAAACAGCGCCACGACCTCGGTCAGCACGTCGTCGAGGAAGGCGAAGGTCTGCTCATCGACATTGTAGAGATAGGGAAAGACGCCCCAGTCCGAGGACGTCGCGGTCGGCGGCGTGGCGGCCGAGCCCAGCTGCGGATAGGCGACGATCGGCGCGTGGGCGTGCCCCGGCGTCTCGATCTCCGGGACAATGGTCACGTGACGGTCGGCGGCGTAGGCGACGATCTCGCGAACCTGGTCCTGAGTGTAGTAGCCGCCGATCACGCGCGGCTTACCAGTCTTGGGATCGATGTCAGCCGCAGCGGCCGGGCCGGCCGGAACCCGCCAGGCGCCGACCTCAGTCAGCTTCGGGTACTTCCTGATCTCCAGCCGCCAGCCCTGATCGTCGGTCAGGTGCCAGTGCAGGGTGTTGAGCTTGGCCAGAGCCATGCGGTCGATCAGGCCCTTCACATAATCGACGCTCTGGAAGTGGCGGGCGCTGTCGAGCATCACGCCTCGCCAGCCGAACCGCGGCGCATCGTCGATCTGGCGGGCCCATAGCACCGCCGGCCCCTTGCCGAGCTCGGCGGTCGCCAACTGCCAGGCGCTGACCGCGCCGTAGAACAGGCCCGCGTCACCGGCCGAGGCGATAGTGATGCGCTGAACGCCGACGTCCAGCTTGTAGGCCTCGCCCGCCGGCCCCTGGCGACTGAGCACGATCGCCCGCTCGTCGGCCTTCGGCGCACGGATCGCCAATTTCAGCCCGCGGCTACGCTCCAGCAGATCAGCCAGGTAGCGGGCGCTGGCCAGCGCCTGGGCGTCGTTGGCCGGGACGCTGATCACAGTGCGTGCGTCGAGCTGGAAGGCCCCTTCGCGCGGGGTGTCAGACACCGGCGCCGGAACGATCGGGGCGGCGGCGAGCGCAGTCCCGGCGAACATCGCCGCGGCGGCCGTGGCCAGGAGAAGAGAACGGATCATCGGCCGGACTCGCACAAAATAAGGGCGGAGCGGCAAGCCGCCCCGCCCAGTGGCCTCGACGAGGCGGGGTTCGGGGGAATATCGGCGCGGCGGGTCATCATGGACGCATCCTGTACCGGCCGAGGCGGGAAGCGAAGGCGCGGACGGGGCTCCCGGGCATGGGCTCCCCGTCCGCCGCGGGCGCAGCTCAGGAGCTGAGCTGCTTCCACGTTGGGACTTCGCGCTCTCGCGCGGATCAGAAGCTCAGGCTGACTGTCGCCATGTACTTGCGGCCGGTGCGGTACGAGGCGCGCGGCATCGCCTCGACGTTGGCGTAGGCGTAGTACTCGGAGTCGGTGAGGTTCATCCCGGCCAGGGTCAGGCTGACATTGTCGGTGAAGTTGTAGGTTCCCGAGATGTCGAGGTTGTCCGAGTCCTTGACGTACATGTTGTCGCCGCGGTCGACGCCGGTGAAGTACTCCGAACGCCAGGTGTAGGTCGCGCGCAGCTGGATCGGACCATTCTCGTAGAACGGGCTGACGTTGATCTGATGCTTGGAGTTGAAGGGCAGGTCCTGCCCTTCGCTGCCATTGCCGTCAGCATAGGTGTAGTTGGCCAGCAGGCCGAAGCCGTAGGCGTAGTTCTGCTGATAAGCGATCGACACGCCCTTGATGTCGGCCGTGCCGGCGTTGTGCGGACGGCTGATCTGGTAAGTCGTGACCCGGCCCTGCGACTGGTTGAAGTACTGCTCCGGCGCGGTCTGCTGCAGGATGTAGTTGCTGATGTCCTTGTAGAAGAACTCCACCGCCACGATCGCCTGCGGCTGGAAGTACCACTCGGCCGACATGTTGAAGTTGCTGGACTTATAGGGGTCGAGGTTCGGGTTGCCGCCCGAACCGATCAGGATGCCGTCCGACAGCTGGAAGAAGTTGGTCATGTCGGCGTAGTTCGGCCGCGCGATCACCTGGGCGGCGGCGAAGCGCAGCAGCAGGTCTTCGCGGACGCTGTAGACCAGGTTCACGCTCGGCAGGAAGTTGTCGTAGCTCTTCTGCGAGGACTTCCAGGTCCAGTCCGCCGGGGCCGAGCAGGCCGAGCCCGGGTTGCAGACGTAACCGGCGCTGTCGACGTCGGTGTAGACGTAGCGGACCCCGAAGTTCCCGCGCAGCTCGCCGGAGTCGATCTCAGCCTGGGCGTAGAGGGCGTTGATGTCCTCCTGGATCGCCCAGTTGCCGGCGGTGAATTCAGGCGCCGCGAAGATCGAGGGCGTCGGCATCGCGCGTCCAGGCGCCAGCCACGTCCCGCCTTCGACGTAGCTGACCATCGCCCCGCCATCGATGCGGAAGCGGTTCTTCATCTGCTGGTTGGAGTTGAAGCCGTCGAGATAGTTGCCCGGCGCCTGAGACGGATTGAACAGGCTGGCCGGGGCCGAGACGCCGGTCACGGCGATGCCGGCGTACTGCTGGGTCGTCTCGTGGCGGCGGAACTTGTAGCCGACCTGAACGCGCTTGATGACGCCGTCGAGGTCATAGCCGAAGTCGGCCTGGGCGTACTTTTCTTCGTCGGTGGTCGGCTTTTCGACCAGGTTGCCGCTCCAGCCCGGATCGGTGGCGAAGGCGGCCGGATTGCCCTGGACGTTGGTGGCGTAGGTCAGCTGGCCGGGCACGCCGCTGATGTCGACGGTGTAGTCGGCCCAGTTGAGGAACTCGAGGAACACCTGCTTCTTGGTGCCGCCGTCGGCCTTGGAGAACCCGGCCGCGCCCGACAGATCCCAACCGTCGCCCTGATACTTCCCACGGAAGTCATAGGTGTCGGAGTTCATCTCGGCTTCGCGGGACTGGACGTCCAGCACGCTCAGCGCGTTCTTGAAGCTGGCGGAGGTGACGATGCCGTTGTTCACGGTCAGACCGGTCAGCGCGCCCAGGCTGTTCCAGGTGTTGCCCTGGAAGGCGTACATCGACTGGTTCAGGTTGTCGTAGTTCGCCTGGATCTTGAGCCAGTTGAACTCCAGTTCAACTTCCTCGGTCGGGCGGAACTGCAGCGACGCAGTGTAGCTGGTGCGATCGCGCTCCTGCTCGAAGAACGAGGTGCCGAAGGCGTTGGGGCTGCGGGCGTTGAGGTTGGCGCCCAGCGTCGAGGCGCACGTGCCGGTGCAGCCGAAGTTGCGCGAGTCGACCGGGTTGTCGGCGTTGCCGCCGGCCCAGTTGCTGGCGGCCATGGTGCCGTAGGTCTCGATGCCGTCGCGGCGCAGCTGGTCGGTGGCCTTCTGGACCGAGAGCGCGATGCCGAAGGTTTCGGCCTCGTTCTTCCAGCTGCCCATCAGGGCGCCCTGCAGGTCGCCCTCTTCCGAGCGGTCGTTGTAGAGGTAGCCGATCGAGCCGGCGGCCAGCATCGGCTTCAGGTCGAGCGGGCGACGGGTGACGACGTTGACCGTGCCGCCGATGCTGCCTTCGTCGATGCGCGCTTCCGGCGACTTGTAGATGTCGACGCGGCCGACGATCTGCGGCGCCAGCAGGGCGTAGTTGAAGGTCCGGCCCGGCGAGTCGAGGATGAACCAGTCGGCGGATGCGACGGTCTGGCCGTTGAGCAGGGTGCGGTTCAGCGCCGGGTCGGTGCCCAGGATGCTGACCTTTTCGCCCTGGCCGAACTGGCGGTCGACGGTGACGCCGGGCACCATGGTCAGGGCTTCGGCGACGTTGGTGTTCGGGAACTTGCCGACGTCTTCGGCGGTGACCGAGTCGACGATGGCGTCGGCCGCGCGCTTGGTCTCCAGCGACTGCTGCAGCGAGGCGCGGATGCCGGTGACGACCAGCTCGTCGACCTGGGTGTCCTGCGCGAAGGCCGGCCCTGCGACCGCGACAGCCAACAGGCTCGCAGAGGCGATCAAAATGGATTTGCGATGCATTTTCACTCGGCTTCTCCCCTAAATCCGGGTCTCCCCCCGGAGCCGATGCGAGCCCAATGTGATACCAATTCTTCGCAAACATCTGCGAAGACCGGCGTTACATCGACTTGCGGAGCCGATCTGTGCGCAGTTTCACAAAATTGACAAGCCCAAAAAGAGACCAATTGCACACTTGGCACATATTGGTATCTAAATGGTCTCAAGACACGTCGGCGGGATATCGGCCGGCGATCGACGCGGAGCGACGCCTTTGACCTTTTCCGAGCGCATCGGCCAGTTGGACGCCAAGGACCACGCGCCGCTCTACCGCCAGCTTCAGAAGGTGCTGCGCGACGCGATCGCCAACCACATCCTCGGTCCCGACGACGCCCTGCCGGCCGAACGCGACTTCGCCGAGGAACTGGGCGTGTCGAGAATCACCGTGCGCAAGGCGCTGGACGGGCTGGTCAGCGAGGGGCTCCTCGTCCGTCGCCAGGGCGCGGGCACCTTCGTCGCTGCGCGAGTCGAGAAGAACTTCTCCAAGCTGTCGTCGTTCACCGAGGACATGATCGCCCGTGGCCGCATCCCGCACTCGGCCTGGCTGTCGCGCACCGAAGGCCTGGTGACGCCGGAAGAGTCGCTGACGCTCGGCCTGTCGCCCGGCGCGCCGGTCTACCGCTTCAACCGCATCCGTTTCGCCGACGGGGCGCCGATGGCGCTGGAGTACTCGACGCTGGCGGCCTTCTGCATGCCGAGCCCCGAGTTCGTGGAAACCTCGCTCTACGAGGCGCTGGAAAAGACCGGCCACCGCCCGGTCCGGGCCCTGCAGAGGCTGCGGGCCGTTCTCTTCACCGACGAGCAGGCCGAACTGCTGGGCGTGGCGCCGCGCGACGCCGGCCTGCTGATCGAGCGCCGCGGGTTCCTGAAGGACGGGCGCGCGGTCGAAGTCACCCAGTCCTATTATCGCGGCGACGCCTACGACTTCGTCGCCGAACTCAACGCTCTTTGAGACAAGACCCGTGGCCCGGAGAAAACGCGTGACCCTGAAGCCGCCTGCCCTGCGCCCTGAGGCTACGCGCATGTTCCAGGAGGCGGCCGAAGCGCCCGCAGTCGTGGCCCGGATGCTGGCCGCCAACCGCGAGGCCGCGATAGCGCTGGGCGCCGAGCTGCGCGCCGATCCGCCCAAGGCCGTGGTCACCTGCGCGCGCGGCTCGTCCGACCACGCGGCGACCTACGCGAAGTACCTGATCGAGACCGGCACGGGGGTCGTCACCTCGTCGGCGGCGCTGTCGGTCAGCTCGGTCTATGCGGCCGAGCCCAAGCTGGACGGCATGCTCTACCTGGCCATCTCGCAGTCGGGAAAAAGCCCGGACCTGCTGGCCGCGGTCGAGGCCGCCAAACAGGGCGGCGCGCGCACCGTGGCGCTGGTCAATGACGAGACCTCGCCCCTGGCCAAGCTCGTCGACCGGGTGCTGCCGCTGCACGCCGGCCCTGAGGTCAGCGTCGCGGCCACCAAGTCCTACATCGCCGCCCTGGCCGGCATCGCCCAGCTGGCCGCCGCCTGGACGCAGGACGCGGCGCTCGACAAGGGCCTGAACGACCTTCCGGCGATTCTGGAGAAGGCCTGGCCGCTCGACTGGAGCCCCGCCGCCGAGCGCCTGAAGAGCGCCCGCAACCTCTACGTCCTGGCCCGCGGCGTGGGTTTCGGCGTCGCCCAGGAGGCGGCGCTCAAGTTCAAGGAGACCTGCGGCCTGCATGCTGAGGCGTTCAGCGCCGCCGAGGTGCTGCACGGCCCGATGGCGCTGGTGAAGCAAGGCTTCCCGGTGCTGGTCTTCGCCCAAGACGATCAGAGCCAGGAGAGCGTCGTAGCTCTGGCCAAGGATCTGGCCGCACGCGGCGCCGATGTGATGCTGGCCGGCGGCGGCGGCGATCTGCCGACCCTGAGCGCCCATCCGGCGCTGGAACCGATCGTCCGGGTGCAGGGCTTCTACCGCATGGCCAACCAGCTCTCGATCCTGCGCGGCCATGATCCCGACCGGCCCCCGCACCTCAACAAGGTGACCGAGACCGTCTGATGAGCACCGCGTTCGTGAACGGCCAGGTGCTGACCGAGCAAGGCCTAGTGACCACCAGCCTCGTCATCGACGGCGAGCGCATCGTCGCGCTGGGGCAGACGGCGGCCGACCGCACCATCGACCTCGAGGGCGGCTATCTGCTGCCCGGCTTCATCGACACCCAGGTCAACGGCGGCGGCGGGGTGCTGTTCAACGACTCCCCGACCCTGGAAGCCATCGCCACCATCGGCGCGGCGCACCGGGCCTATGGCACCACCGGCTTCCTGCCGACCCTGATCAGCGACGACCTCTCGACCGTCGCCAAGGCCATCGCCGCGGTCGACGCCGCCATCGAGGCCGGCGTGCCCGGCGTGCTGGGCATCCATATCGAAGGCCCGTTCCTCAGCGAGCAGCGCAAGGGCGTGCACGACGCCTCAAAGTTCCGCACCCTAGACGAGGCGGCGCTGGAGCTGCTGACCTCGGCCAAGCACGGCCGGACGCTGGTGACCCTGGCGCCGGAAACCACGACGCCGGAAATGATCGCCCGCCTGGCGAAGGCCGGCGTCACCGTTGCGGCCGGGCACACCAACGCCACCTATGAGCGGCTGATCGAGGCGCTGGGCGCTGGGGTCAGCGGCTTTACGCATCTGTTCAACGCCATGTCGCCGCTGGCGAGCCGCGCGCCGGGCGTGGTCGGGGCGGCGCTAGAGCATCAGGACAGCTGGTGCGGCATCATCGCCGATGGTCGGCACATCCACCCGGCGGTGCTGCGCATCGCCTTCGCCGCCAAGCGCCATGACCGCTTCATGCTGGTCACCGACGCCATGCCCAGTGTCGGCATGGTCGACAAGAGCTTCACCATCCAGGGCCGCCCGATCCGCGTCGTCGACGGCGTCTGCGTCGACGAGAACGGCACGCTGGCCGGCTCCGACCTCGATATGGCCAAAGCGGTGGCCAATGCGGTGCGAATGGCGGGCCTGAGCCTCGAAGACGCCGCGCGCATGGCTTCGACGGCCCCGGCAGCGTTCCTGGGGCTCAAGCGCGACTACGGCGTCATCACGCCCGGGGCGCGCGCTGACCTGGTGCTGCTGGACCAGGACCTGAACGCGCGGAGCACCTGGATCGGCGGGGCCGAATGATATTGCGAGTCGTTCGCAATCATGATGTGGTGAGCGCATGCCGCAGCATGCCTCCCCGCCTGCCTCGCCCTACCGGTTGTTCGACGTCGCGCTGAAGGACAAGACGCCGCTGTCGGCGCATCTCTGGCGCTTCACCTTCGAGGGTCCGGAAGTCGGCCAAATGGCGACCCTGGCGCCTGACCAGCGCATCAAGATCTTCTTCCCGGACCCCCAGGGCCGCCCCCCGGCCATGGCCATCACCCCGGACTGGTACGCCCGCTACAAGAAGCAGGACGTCGAAACCCGTCCGCCGATGCGCACCTATACGATCCGCGCCCTGCGCGCGGCCGCCGGCGAGGTCGACGTCGACTTCGTGCTGCACGGCGAGACCGGCCCGGCCTCGACCTGGGCGACGCGGGCCCAGCCGGGCGAGCGCCTGCAGCTCATGGCCCCCAACGCCGCCTTCGAAGGCGACGGCGGCGGCTATGAGTGGAAGCCGCCGCGAGGCCTGCAGCGCCTGCTGCTGATCGCCGACGAAACCGCCCTGCCGGCGGTCGCCGGCATCCTCGAGGAGTTGGCCGCCCTGCCCGCGCCGCCGGAAACGCAGCTGTTCATCGAAGTCCCCGACCAGGACGACGAGATCCCGTTGGCCACGTGGCCGGGCCTCGCAGCCGAGTGGATGGCGCGCAATCTCGGCGCCCCTGGCGCCCTGATGATCGCCGCCGCCCAGCGCGCCGTCGTGCCCAGCGCGGCTCGCGCCGCCCCCGCGCTAGCCGAGGTTGACGTCGACGAGGGGATCTTGTGGGACGTTTCGGCCGCGGGGGACGCCGGCTTCTATGGCTGGGTCGCTGGCGAGGCGGCCGCCGTGCTCGCCATCCGCCGCCTGCTGATCACCGAGCGCAAGGTCGACAAGGCTTCGCTCAACCTGATGGGCTATTGGCGCGAAGGGCGCGTGCTGGACTAGCCCCTCGCGCAGACACACGCATCACATGTATGAATCGGCTCGATGCAACACATACGAGCGATTCTCGTACGGCAATCGACGCTGGCCGCGGTCATCGCGGTCGCGCTTGCTGCAGCCGTCGTGATCGCGGCGAACGGCGCGGTGTTCCCGCTCGATGACGCTTACATCACGCTGCACAACGCCCGCGCGCTGCTGAGCGGCCAGGACGAGAACTATGGCGTGTCGCCACTGATCGGCGCGACCAGTCCGATTCATCTGGCGCTGACCGCAGCCGCGCTGCTGGCCACCCCGCAGCCGGCCTTGGCGGCGCTGGCCGTGAATACTCTGGGCGCCATCGTCTACTTGCTCGGCGCCGCCGCGCTGGCCGACCAGCGTGGGCTGGGGCCCTGGCGCAAGGCGGCGGTGCTGATCATCGCCGCGGGCAGCGGCTATAGCGCCTTCCACCTGTTCAACGGCCTGGAGACATCCTGGGCCATGGCCGGCGTCGTGTGGGCGCTGGCGCTGGCCGGACGACCGCGCCTCGGGCCGGCGCTGCCGATCCTCTGCGGCCTGTTGCCATTTCTGCGTCCCGAACTGGCGGCGCTGTCAGGCTTGCTGCTGGCGCACCAGGGGGTGCGCAGGTGGAAAAGCGGCCACTCGCGCTGGCCTACGGCCTTCGCCCTCGATCTGGCGCTCAGCGCCGCCGCTGCGGCCCCCTGGATAGCCTGGATGCTGGCCGAAACCGGAGCATTGTCGCCCGCGACCGGGGCCGCCAAGCGGGCCTTCTTCGCCGAGTCAGGACTTTCGACGCCCCGAAAGCTCGCCGTCGCGTCCCTGGCCATGGCGCTTGGTCTCGGCGCGCTGCTGCCGGCGCTGGCGATGGCGCCGCGCAGCGCGCTGACCCTCGCCTGCTGGGGCTTCGCGCTCGCCTTCTTCTTCGCGTTCGCGGCGACCTTGCCGGGCGGCCTCTTCCACAACCACTACCGCTATGTGTACGTGCTGCTGCCGGTCTGCATCTGGGCGCTCTGCCAGACCGACAATAGGCGCCTGCTGACCATCGCACTGGTCATCTGCCTGGCCGCAGCGGTCGTTTCGACGACGCGCGCGGTGGCAGCCTATGGCGACGGCCAGGAAGTAACCCGCCAACACCTTGGCCTGGCGCGCTGGGCTCAAGCCAACCTGCCGGCCGACGCCCGTATTCTGGTGCATGACGCCGGCGTCCCCGCCTACGCGACGAACCGGCGCTTGATCGATCTCGTCGGGCTGAAGACGCCGCCCAGCATGCAGGCGCATCTGCGGCTGACTGAACCCTCGCGTGGCGACCAGCGCGGCGAAGCCATCGACGCCATCGCCCGAAACGCACGGCCCAGCCATGTGATCATCTTGCACGACACCCCTCTCTTTTGGGGCAAGATCGCCAGCAACCTGCGTGACCACGGCTGGACGCTCTCTCCGATAGGCCCGGCCACTCCGACCTATCGGCTGTACGCACTCGACCGGCCACCTCCTTCGACTGCCGAACGCGGTCCGCTGCGACTTCGTCCGGCAGACTGAAGCTGGCCTACGCGCTGAACACCGCCTCCATATCGGCGGCCAGGGCGTCGACCCGGCCCATGTCGGCGTCCCAAGAGAACATGAACCGGGCTCCGCCGCCGATGAAGGTGTAGAAGCGCCAGCCCTTGGCGCGCAGGGCCTCCAATCGGTCCTCGGGCGCGGCCACGAAGACGGCGTTGGCCTGGACCGGGAACATCAGCGACGCGCCCGGCAGGCCGGCGATCCGATCAGCCAGTCGCTGCGCACAAGCATTGGCGTGCGCGGCGTTGGACAGCCAGGCGCCGCCTTCCAGCATGCCGATCCACGGCGCGGCCAGGAACCGCATCTTCGAGGCCAGCTGCCCGGCCTGCTTGCAGCGATAGTCGAAGTCCTCGGCCAGGGCGTGGTCGAAGAACAGGATCGCTTCCCCCACCGCCATGCCGTTCTTGGTGCCGCCGAAACAGAGCACGTCGACGCCGACCTTCCAGGTGATGTCGGCCGGATCGCAACCCAGGTGCGCACAGGCGTTGGCGAACCGCGCGCCGTCCATGTGCAGGCGCAGGCCCAGTTCGCGGCAGACCGCCGAGATCGCGGCCACTTCACCTGGCGAATAGACCTGTCCGGTCTCGGTCGGTTGGGTGATCGTGACCACCCGCGGCTTGGGATAGTGGATGTCGCTGCGCTTGCCGGCGATCTCGCGAATGGCGGCCGGCGTCAGTTTGCCGTCGGGACTGGGCGCGACCAGCAGCTTGGAGCCGTTGGAGAAGAACTCCGGCGCGCCGCATTCGTCGGTCTCGACGTGGGCCGTCTCGGCGCAGATGACGCTGTGATAGGACTGGCAGAGCGCGGCCAGGGCCATGGAATTGGCCGCCGTGCCGTTGAAGGCGAAGAACACCTCGCAATCGGTGGCGAACAGGGCGCGAAAGGCGTCGGCCGCGGCCTGGGTCCACGGATCCTCGCCATAGGCCGGCGCGTGGCCGCGATTGGCGGCGTCCATGGCCGCCCAGGCCTGCGGACAAATGCCGGCGTAGTTGTCGCTGGCGAACTGCTGGATGTTGGACATGCGCCCCTCGAAAATGCGGTTTGCGCATCTGGAGGCTGAATGACGCTGAGGCTTCGTCCCGTTTGGTTGCCGGACCGGCCACATCCCTCCTTGCGGAGGCGCCACCTTGCTCGGGAGCAGGTTGGCGTTTGAGCGTCGGCTCAAACTCTTGATGCTATTGCCTGCTGGGTAGCGGGGATTGGCGCAGGGGGCAAGGGGAGCATCCCCCTCGCCTCTCCAAGAAGACAGTCTACTTCCGCAGGATGTCCTTCCGCTTGCGCTCGTACTCGGACTTGCTGATCACGCCCTGATCGTAGGCGGCTTTCAGGTCGATCAGCTGCTGGCCGGTCGTGGCGGTGTCGACCTGGGTTGTCGCGGTGCTGCCGCAGGCGGCGAGCGGCGCGGCGGCGAGGCTGAGAACGAGGGCGGCGGCAAGCGTACGGGTCATAAGCATCCTACTGGTCTGAAGCCCCCGCCCCATTTTGGCTCGGAGCGCTGGGCGCGCGCAACCCTGCGTCGCGCGCGCCGGGGACCAGGTCAGAGGCCGGCGAAGGCCTGTTCGAGGTCGGCGATCAGGTCGGCGACGTTCTCGATGCCGACCGACAGACGGATGACGTCCGGGCCGGCGCCGGCGGCGACCTGGTTCTTCTCGTCCAGCTGGCGATGGGTGGTCGAGGCCGGATGGATGATCAGGCTGCGCGTGTCGCCGAGGTTGGCCAGGTGCGAGAACAGCTTCACGCCGCCGACCAGCTTGATGCCGGCCTGATAGCCGCCCTTGAGCCCGAACGAGAACACCGAGCCGGCGCCGTTCGGCGTATAGCGTTTAGCCAGCGCATTGTACGGATTGCCGTCGAGGCCGGCATAGGAGACCCACGCCACCTTGTCGTTGGCTTCCAGCCACTTGGCGACCGCCAGGGCGTTGTCGGCATGGCGCTGCATGCGCAGCGGCAGGGTTTCGATGCCAGTCAGGATCATGAAGGCGTTAAACGGCGAGATCGACGGGCCAAGGTCACGCAGGCCGAGCGCGCGGCAGGCGACGATGAAGGCGGCCGGACCGAACGCCTCGGTGAACACCTTGCCATGGTAGCTGGGGTTGGGCTGCGAGAGGTAGCCGAACTTGTCGCTGGCCGCCCAGTCGAAGCGGCCGGAGTCGATGATCGCGCCGCCCATCGAATTGCCGTGGCCGCCGAGGAACTTGGTCAGCGAGTGGACGATGATGTCCGCGCCGTGCTCGAACGGCCGGCAGAGGTAGGGCGTGGCCAGGGTGTTGTCGACGACCAGCGGCACGCCGGCGTCATGGGCGACTTTGGCGATGGCGGCGATGTCGGTGATCACGCCGCCCGGGTTGGCGATCGACTCGACGAAGACGGCGCGGGTCTTGTCGTTGATGGCCGCCGCGTAGTCGGCCGGGTTGTCGCTGTCGATGAAGGTGGTCTCCCAGCCCATCCGCTTGAAGGACTGGCCGAGCTGGTTGATCGAGCCGCCGTACAGCTTGCGCGACGCGACGATGTTGCAGCCGGGCTCCATCAGCGAATGGAAAGCCAGGAACTGGGCGGCGTGGCCGCTGCCGACGGCCAGGGCCGCGACGCCGCCTTCCAGGTCGGCGAGGCGCGCTTCCAGCACGCCGGTCGTGGGGTTGCCCAGGCGAGTGTAGATGTTCCCCGGCGCTTCGAGATTGAAGAGATTGGCCGCATGATCGGCGTCGTCGAAGACGAAGGCCGTCGTCTGGTAGATCGGGGTGATCCTGGCCTTGGTCGTCGGGTCGGGCGCAGCGCCGGCGTGAATGGCGCGGGTCTCGAAGTTCTGGGTCATGCGGGCGTCCTCTACGTCTCGTTGCATGCGACCTAGCCCGCCGGATGCGGCGTGGTCCAGCCTGGGAGACTACGGAGCACCCTCAGAATTGCTGCGCGAAGGCTTAGGCGGTGAGAATCCAGCCGTCGACCAGCACCACCGGCCACGTGCGCAAGGCCGCCCCGGCGCACGGCCCGCCGACGCAATCGCCGGTGTCGATGTCGAATAGCGCCCCATGCCAGGAGCAGGCGATTAGGTCGCCGGCCGGCGTCAGGTAGTCGTCGAGCTTCTGGGCCAGCGGCAGACCGGCGTGGGGGCAGCGATCGACATAGCCCCTCACCTCTTCGCCGCGGCGAACCACGAAGCCGTGGAAGAAGCCCTCGCCGATCTGCAGCACGAAATTGCGCGCCGCGCCGTCGGCGATGAGCTCCAGCGGGCCGAGCTTCACCCCGGCCGGCGTGGAGAACAGACGCGCCGGCAGTTGGGGCGCCTCCTCGCTCACCCTGCAACCGTTCCGGTGCAGGGGCCAAAGCCGATGGCGACATAGCCGTCGGCGCGAGCATGGCCGGCGATCGCGAGTTCGTCGCCGTCCTGTAGGAAGGCGCGGGTCTCGCCGCCCGGCAGGGTGATCGGCTGGGCGCCGCCGCGGGTCAGCTCCAGCAGGCTGCCAAGGCCGCTGTCGTCGGGCGTCGAGATGGTGCCGGTGCCGAGCAGATCGCCGGAATTGAGGTCGCAACCGCCGACGGTGTGGTGGGTCACCATCTGGGCGGCCGTCCAGTAGAGGTGGCGCGCGGCGCTGGCCGAGATGCGGACGGGGGCAAGCCCCTGCGCGCGCATCTGCGCGGTCGACAGGAAGACTTCGAGGTCCAGTGCGTAGGCGCCCGACGCCTGGTCGGCGTCGTCGCTCAGATAGGCCATTGGCGCCGGGTCGCCCTCGGGCCGCGCCGGCTGGGCGATGCGGAACGGGGCCAGAGCCTCGCTGGTGACGATCCACGGCGAGATCGTGGTCATGAAGTTCTTGGCCAGGAAAGGACCGAGCGGCTGGTATTCCCAAGCCTGGAGGTCACGAGCCGACCAGTCGTTGAGCAGGCAGAGGCCGGCGATGTGCGCGGACGCCTGACCGATCGGGATCGGCTCGCCGAGCGCGTTGCCCTGGCCGATCCAGACGCCGAGCTCCAGCTCCAGGTCGAGGCGGGCGGAGGGACCGAAGGTCGGCGCCTCGGCGTCGGGGGCCTTCTTCTGGCCGCTGGGACGGCGGACCTGCGCGCCCGAGACGCGGATCGACGAGGCCCGGCCGTGGTAGCCGATCGGGACGTGCTTGTAGTTGGGCAGCAGCGGGTTGTCGGGGCGGAACTGCCGGCCGACGTTCAGGGCGTGGTGAATGCCCGCGTAGAAGTCGGTGTAGTCGCCGACGGCGGCGGGCAGATACAGGGTGCAGGCCGACGCCGGATAGAGCCAGGTCTCGACCTCGGCGCGGTCAGGCGCACCCTTGGCCAGCAGCTCAGACAAGCGCCGGCGCAGGGCGCGACGGGCCGAGGGCGCAAGGCCCAGCAATGGATTGAGCGTGGCGCCGGCGCCGGCCTCGGCGGCGGCCTTGGCCTCGCCGCTCAGCAGGGCCGAGCGCGCCGCCAGCGACAGGTCGAGGATCAGGTCGCCGATGGCGACGCCGCCACGCGGCGCGCCGCCATTGGGCGAGAAGACGCCCAGCGGCAAGTTCTGGATCGGGAAGTCGGCATGGCCATTGGCGCTGGCGACCCAGCTGGAACGCGCCGGGTCGTGGGTCTCGTCGATCATGTGCCGCTTAACTCAGGAAGAGGGAACTTGGGCCTTGGCGAAGCCGGTCCAGCAGTCGTCGTAGTCGAGCTGATGAAGCGGGGTTTCGACGGCGAACTTCGTGGGCCGGATCACCCAGCGGCTCTCGAACATGAAGGCCATGGTGTTCTCGATCTTGTGCGGCGCGAGATTGGAGGCTACCGCCTTCTCGTAGCTCTCGCGGTCGGGGCCATGGCCGCTCATGCAGTTGTGCAGGGAGGCCCCGCCGGGGGCGAAGCCGCCAGCCTTGGCGTCATAGGCGCCGTGGATCAGGCCCATGAACTCGCTCATCACGTTGCGGTGGAACCACGGCGGGCGGAACGTGTGCTCGGCCACCATCCAGCGCGGCGGGAAGATCACGAAGTCGCAGTTGGCGGTGCCGGCGATCTCGGACGGCGAGGTCAGCACCGTGAAGATCGACGGGTCGGGGTGGTCGTAGCTGACGGTGTTGATGGTGTTGAAGCGGTCCAGGTCGTACTTGCAAGGCGCGAGCGTGCCGTGCCAGGCGACGACGTCGAGGGGGCTGTGATCGAGCGTGGTCGTCCACAGCGCGCCCTGGAATTTCTGAACGACTTCCGTGGGTTCGTCGCGATCTTCAAACCAGGCTGTCGGGTGGAGAAAGTCGCGAGCGTTGGCCAGGCCGTTGGCTCCGATGGGGCCAAGTTCAGGCAAGCGGAACGACGCGCCGTAGTTCTCGCAGACGTAGCCACGCGCGGAGGGACCGGTCAGCTCGACCCGGAAGCGCACGCCGCGCGGGATCAGCGCGATCTCGCCCGGCTTCAGTTCCAGGCGGCCGAGTTCCGTGGCGATCAACAACTCGCCGTCCTGCGGCACGATCAGCAGCTCGCCGTCGGCGTCGTGGAACACCTTGCCCTGCATCGAGCGGTTGGCCGCGTAGAGGTGGATGGCGATGCCGGCCGAGGTCCCGACGTCGCCGTTGCCGGCGTAGGTGACCAGTCCGTCAACGAAGTCGGTCGGCGCGCTCGGGATCGGCAGCGGGTCCCAGCGCAGGCGGTTGGGGCTGGGCGGGGTCTCGTCGAACGGGCCAGAGCGCAGCAGCTTGCCGCCGACATAGGGCGCGAACGGCGGATGGCTGGCGGTGGGGCGCAGGCGGTAGAGCCATGAGCGCTTGTTCTCGTGGCGCGGCGCGGTGAAGGCGCTGCCCGACAACTGCTCGGCGAACAGGCCGAACGGCGTCTTCTGCGGCGAGTTCTGCCCGACGGGCAGAGCGCCGGCGACAGCTTCGGTTTCGAAGCTTCCCCCGAAGCCGGACATGTAGTTCAGCGGCATGGTTTTCTCCACGGCCGGTTTCCCCCTCAAACCCTAGGTGTCATCCCAGCTGAAGCGAAGCGGTCCCGATCTTCGGCCTGCGGCCGAAACCGGGATGACACCGCTTGGCTTGCCTAGGCCGCGTCGACCTTGATGACGCCGCGGCGGATCTGGTCGAGCTCGATGGACTCGAACAGCGCCTGGAAGTTGCCATTGCCGAAGCCCTCATTGCCCTTGCGCTGGATGATCTCGAAGAAGATCGGGCCGAACAGGTTCTCGGTGAAGATCTGCAGCAGGATGCCTTCGTCGCCGACATTGCCGTCGATGAGGATGCGGTTCTTGCGCAGGCGCTCGAGGTCCTCGCCGTGGCCGGGGACGCGCTTGTTCACCAGTTCGTAGTAGGTCTCGATGGTGTCCTGAAGGTTCACGCCGCGGGCGCGCAGAGCTTCGACCGTCTCGAAGATGTTGTCGGTGGTGAAGGCCAGGTGCTGAATGCCCTCGCCATTGTACTCGCGGATGAACTCTTCGATCTGGGATTTGTCGTCCTGGCTTTCGTTCAGCGGGATGCGGATGGCCTTGTCGGGCGCGATCATCGCCTGGCTGAACAGGCCGGTCGCCTGGCCCTTGATGTCGAAGTACTTCTGCTCTTCGAAGCCGAAAATCTGATTGTAGAAGCTCGACCAGGTGCGCATCTGGCCCCGCTTGACGTTGTGGGTCAGGTGGTCGAGCAGGTCGAGGCCGACGGCGTTCTTGGCCTCGGCTTCGGCCGCGCCGGGAATTTGCTCCCAAGCGTCGTAGATCGTGCCCTTGTCGCCAAAACGGTCGACCAGATAGAGCAGCGAGCCGCCGATCCCTTCCAGCACGTAGGCGTCCGAGAGCGCCGAGGCCGAGGCGTCGGCCGGTTTGGCGCCGCGCGAGACGGCCAGCTCATAGGCGGCCTTGGCGTCGGCGACGCGGAACGCCATGCCGTTGGCCGACGGGCCGTGGGCGGCGCGGAAGTCGGCGGACTGGCCGGCGGGCTCCTGGTTGACCAGCAGGTTGGTGCGGCCCTGCTTGTAGCGGACGATCGCCTTGGTCGGGTGCTTCGAATAGGCGGTGAAGCCGAGCTGCTCGATCAGCGCGGCCATCTTGGCCGGATCGGGGCTGGTGAATTCGACGAACTCGAAGCCGTCGAGGCCGATGGGGTTTTCCGGGGTCACGGTCATATCAGGCGGCTCCCTTAAGGCAGGCGTCGAGCGCCTGCACGAATGGCTGGACGGTGTCGGCCGTGAGGCCGGCGATGTTGATGCGGCCGGAACCGGCCATGTAGACGGCGTGATCGCGGCGCATGGACTCGACCTGGGCCGGGCTCAGCGGCAGCAGGGCGAAGAGGCCGTGCTGGTCGCGCAGCGGCTCCAGGCGCGGATCTGCCTCGGCCAGCGCAGCGCGCACCTGGATCAAACGCGTGCGCATGGCGTCCAGTTCGGCGCGCCACTGGGCGGTCATGGCCGCGTCTTGCAGGATCACGCGGACGGCGGCGGCGCCGTGATCCGGCGGCATCGACCAGGCGCAGCGCGCCAGTTGCAGGATGTTGGAGCGGACCACGTCCTCATGGCCGCGGGCGCGGACGAACAGGGCGCCGGTGCGCTCGCGGTAGAGGCCGAAATTCTTGTCACAGGAATAGGCGACGATGGCGGCGTCGGCGCTCGCCATCACCAGCCGCATGCCGGCGGCGTCCTCGTCGAGGCCGGCGCCCAGGCCCTGATAAGCCAGGTCGATGAGCGGGACCGCGCCGCGCGCGCTGAGCAGCGCCGCGACCTGCGCCCACTGTTCCAGTGACAGGTCCGCACCGGTCGGGTTGTGGCAGGCGCCATGCAGCAGCACGAGATCGCCGGCCTCGACCTTGGCCAGAGCGGCCATCATCTCGTCGAAGCAGATGCGCTGGGTCGCCGCATCAAAGTAGCGGAAGGTCTCCACCGCCATCCCCGCCTGGCGGAAGATCGGCGCGTGGATCGGCCAGGAAGGCGTGCCCATCCAGATGCGCGCGCCGGGCGTGCCGGCGTTGGCCAGTTCGGCCGCTAGTCGCAGAGCGCCGGTGCCGCCCGGGGTTTGGACCGCGAACAGCCCCTCGCCCGCCGAGCCGTCGCCGAACACCACCGGAGCGATGGCTTCCAGAAAGCCGAAGTCGCCTTCCGGGCCGAGATAGGCCTTGGTGGGCTGCGTCTCGAGCAGCACCTGCTCGGCCGCCTTCATGGCGCCGAACACCGGCGTGTCGCCGGCCGCGTCGCGATAAACGCCGACCCCGAGGTCCAGCTTCTGCGCGCGCGGATCGTTCTTGTAGAGCGCGATGAGGGAGAGCAGCGGATCGGGCGCCTGGGCCTTCAACCCGGCGAAAAGCGAACGCGTGGGAGCGATCACGTCGGTCATGCAGCTTCCTCCTCAACTGAGAAGAAAGTTACGCGCAGGCCGCGATGAACGGCTTTCAATCTCGCGGCGTTTTGGCGATCTTCTGACGAGACGTTTCACCAATGGGCCATGTCATGAAAGAGACGCATCAACTCGACGAGATCGACCGGAAACTGCTTCGCGCCCTGCAGGCCGACGCCGCGCAGAGTCACGCCGTGTTGGCCGAGCAGGTCGGCGCGTCGCCTGCCTCGTGCTGGCGCAGGATCAAGGCGCTGGAGGCGGCCGGCGTGCTGCGCGATGCGGTTCGGCTGGTCGACCCCGAACGGGTCGGCCGCGGCGTGAACGTGATGTGCCAGTTGCGCATGAAGTCCCACGCGACAGCGCAGCGTCAGGAGTTCGAATCCTTCCTCCGCACGCGTCCGGAGATCATGGAATGCCACTCAATGTCCGGCGAATGGGACTATCTGATGCGCGTAGTCGTCTCCGACGTGGCGGGCTACGAGCGGTTCCTGATGGGCGTCATCCTAAACCATCCGAATGTCGCGACCGCCGCCTCCCACTTCGCGCTCAGCCAGGTGAAGTACACCACCGCCATGCCGATCTGAGGCCGATGACAACCACCCGTTGACGCGCTTAGTCTCTAGCCGCCGGGGGAATTGCGAATGAAGAACCTGCTGCTGACGATCGCGCTGTTGGCGCCCGCCTCGATCAGCGCCGCGCAGGCCCCTCCGCCGCGGGCGGTGATCGCCGATCCGGTACCCGACAAGGACTTCCCAGCCCACCTGCTGCAGACCCGCTATCACACGGCCGGCGTCGACGTGCCCGCACGGTGGTTCATTGCTGCGGGCGAAGGACCGCACCCGACCGTGCTGCTGCTGCATGGATTTCCAGGCACCGAACTGAACCTCGACCTAGCGCGGTCGATCCAGCGCGCGGGCTGGAACGTCATGGCGATCCACTATCGCGGAGTGTGGGGCGCGCCCGGCCAGTTCAGCTTCGGCAATACGATCGAAGACGCCCGCGCCGCCCTGACCTGGCTGCGCCACCCATCCAACAGCGACAAGGTCGACGCCAGCCGACTGGTGGTGCTGGGCCACAGCATGGGCGGGTTCGACACCGTGATGCTGGGCGACGAGCCTGTGGCGGGCTTCGTGGTCATTTCGGCCGCGGACCTGGGCGGGCTGGCGACCGGGCTCGACACCCCAACCGGCATGGCCGATGCGATCATGGGCCTGACGGACGATGCGCGCTTCACCAACGCCAGCCCCGCGGCCCTGGTCGACGAGGTGCAGGCCAACGCCCAGGCCTGGGATTGGCGCGCCAACGCCGCGGAGATGGCCGGACGGCCGGCGCTGATCATCAGCTCGGACGATGGCAACGAGCCCGCAGACCAAGCCGTCGCCGACGCCATTGAGGCGGCCGGCGGCCCCAAACCAGAGCGCGTCCGGTTTCCGACCGACCATAGCTACAACGACCACCGCATCGCCTTGCAGGCGGCTGTGGTCGATTGGCTGCAGACCACCTTTCGATAACGTCGATCGCAAGCGGTTGACGAACCCATAACCCATTGGCTATAGATAAATTCATAGCCATTGAGTTATTAATCCGGATGCAAGACGCCCAGGACCTCATCTTCAGAACGCTTGCCGACCCTACCCGCCGTGCGATCTTCGAACGGCTGTGCCGCGACGGGGAGCAAACGGTCGGAGCGCTGACAGCGCAGGCGGGGGTGTCGCAGCCGGCGGTCTCCAAGCACCTGGCGGCCCTGAAGCTGGCCGGGCTGGTTCGCGACCGTCCCGAGGGCCGGCAGACGCACTATCGCGCCCAGATCGGAGCTCTGGCCCCGCTGATCGACTGGACCCGGGAGATGAACGATTTCTGGGAAAGCCGGTTCGATCAACTCGAAGACCTGCTCAGGAGGATGGACCAGTGAGCGCTACCACGACCGAAACCCGTACCGTCGTCGTCGAACGCGAGATCCCCTTCGCGCCCGAAAGGATCTGGCGCGCACTGACCCAACCGCACCTGATCGCCGAGTGGCTGATGAAGAACGATTTCAGGCCGGCGGTCGGACACGGCTTCAGCTTCAGCGCCGAATGGGGCGCGGTGAACTGCGAGGTCCTAGCCGTCGAACCCCCGACCTCGCTTTCCTACACCTGGACGGGCATGGGCCTGGAAAGCGTTGTCACCTGGACACTCACGCCGACCGCGGCCGGCACGCGGCTGCGCATGGAACAGTCGGGCTTCGGGCCTGAGCAGGAAATGGCCTTCCGTGGCGCGAGCGCCGGCTGGCCGCGGTTCTTCGCGGCGCTGGAAGACGTGCTGGCCCGAGCCGATTGACGCCGAATGGAGATGTCCATGAACTGGAACAAATGGATCCGCGCGGTCCACCGCTGGGTGTCGCTCGCCTTTACGGCCGCCGTCGTGCTGAACGTCGTCGCCATGCTGCAGCAATCGTCGGCGACCTGGATCGGCCTCCTGGCGCTGGCGCCGCTGGCCCTCCTGCTGCCGACTGGACTCTACCTTTTCCTGCTGCCCTATGTCGCCAAATGGCGGGCGGCGCGGGGCGGCGACCTGGGCGATGCACGTGACCTCGCCTAATCCGCCAAAGCTGCTCTCGGGCGGCAACCCGCAAATCCCCAAGGGCGACGGCGACGGCCCGGTGCAGGCCTATATCGCTGCGATGCCTGGCTGGAAGCGCGATCTCGGCCGCCGGCTCGACGACCTGGTCATGCGGAGCGTGCCGACGGCGCGCAAGGGCGTGCGCTGGAACTCGCCATTCTATGGATCACAGACTGGCGGCTGGTTCGTGTCCTTCCACGTCCTGACCAAGTACGTGAAGGTCACCTTCTTTGACGGGCTGTCGCTGACGCCGATCCCGCCGGGCGGGACGGCGAAGAGCGGCCAAGCGCGCTGGATCGACATCTATGAAGGCGACGAGTTGGGCGAGGTGCAAATGAGCGACTGGATTCGCCAGGCCGCCGCCCTGCCCGGCTGGACGCCCTAGTCGCCGTCTAGGGCGTGGGAACCTTGGGCGCGCGCCAGCCGCCTTCCGATTGAACGGGCGCCTTGCGCGGCTCCCACGGATCGGTGACGCGGCCCCAGGCCTCGCGGCGCAGCATCGGGGAGTTGCGGATCATACTGTCGGGGGGCGTGATGCCGCGGCCGTGGCCATCGGACGTGCCCCACCGCTTCGGATCGGTGGAGGTCGTCCGCGCACCCCCCTCGCCGTCAGGGCGGCGCTCGGTGACATGACCGTCGATCTCCTTGCAACGCCAGCCACCGTCGATCGTCGTCGTGCACTTGGGCGACTCCGCTCCGGCCGGCGCGGCGAGCAACAGAGCCGCAGACGTCGCGATCAGAATTGCGCGCATGTCGTCACTCCATCAAGGCAATCAGGACGCCACGCCTGGTAGAATAGTAACTCGCTGGCGGCGTGTTGGTCATCTCACATTCTGGATCACGGCGCCGATCCGCTGAACACGCTCGATGGCCCGCCCTTGACGACCCGCCCTGCGAGGCGGACCGTCCGCCCGGGCGCGGGGCTGGCCAGGGAGGCTGGACATGGACGATGCGCGCCCGATCACGCCCGAGGCGATCATGCAGCTAGGTTGGGGCTTCTGGGGCTCCAAGACGCTGCTCAGCGCCGTAGAGCTGGGCGTATTCACTGAGCTGGGAAATGGGCCATTGGGCCTGGAGGCGCTGACCTCACGATTATCGCTGCACCCAAGGTCGGCGCGCGACTTCTTCGACGCCTTGGTGGCGCTGGGCGTCCTGGCGCGCGACGGCAGCGTCTACGCCAATACGCCCGAGACCGCGCTCTTCCTCGATCGCAACAAACCGACTTATGTCGGCGGCATCTTGGAGATGGCCAACAAACGCCTCTACCGGTTCTGGGACGGACTGACCGAGGCGCTGCGGACCGGCCTGCCGCAGAACGAGGCCAAGGACGGGGGCGAGGACCTGTTCGGCGTCATCTACGCCGATCCGGTGATCCTGGAGAGCTTCCTGCGCGGCATGACCGGCGTCAGCCTGCCGGCGGCGCAGGCGATGGCGGCGCTGTTTCCGTGGAACGAGGTCAAGTCGTTGGTCGACGTCGGCTGCGCCCAGGGCGGAGCAACGGCCACTATCGCCCTGGCGCACCCGCACCTGGCCGCGACCGGCTTCGACCTGGCCGTCGTGCAGCCGGTGTTCGACGCCTATGTGAAGGAGAAGGGGCTGGCGGACCGGGTGCGTTTCGCAGCCGGCGACTTCTTCGCAGGCTCCCTGCCCTCGGCTGACGTCATCATCATGGGTCACATCCTCCATGACTGGAACCTGGCCCAGAAGCGCGAACTTCTCGCCAAGGCTTACGCCGCCTTGCCCGACGGCGGCCGGCTGATCGTCTACGACGCCATCATCGACGACGCGCGGCGACAGAACGCCTTTGGGCTGCTGATGAGCCTGAACATGCTGATCGAGACCAACGGCGGCTTCGACTACACCGGCGCCGACTGCATCGGCTGGATGAAGGAAGCCGGGTTCAGAGAGGCCGTGGTCCAGCCTTTGGCCGGACCGGACTCGATGGTGATCGGAACAAAGTAGCGGTCAGCCGCCGGCGCGGCCCGCGGCGAAGGCCTTCATCATCGGAGCGTAGACCTCTACTGGCGGGAAGCCCTCAAAGCTCTCCACGGCCGGAGTGACCGCCCAGGGCAATTTCTCGGCGGTCATGGTCTCCATGTAGGGATCAAGACCGCTCGGATCGTCCAGCAGCGTCGTGCGGACATTGACCAGATGCTCGGCTCCGTCAGGGCGAGTGAACATCCAGCTTTTGCAGTGCGGGCAGAAGAAATGCCGGGTTGCACCGTGCAGACCGCCGATCACCGGCTCGCCCTCCGTGACGGCAAAGCCTGCGGCCGGCGTCAGCACGCTGAGCGAGAAGGCGCTGGCGGTCATCTTCTGACAGCCGGTGCAATGGCAGGCCATGGTGATCAACGGCGGCGCGGAGATCCGAAACCGCACCTGGCCGCAGCGGCAGCCACCATCCCGCGTGAACTCGCCCATGAACCGCTCTCCAACCCCGCTTCCGATATCCGCCTTATGCCAGCTCTTCAGGGCCGCACCAATGCGGCCGAGCTTGACCGTCGCGGGGGCGGCTTGGCATTGGCAAGAGTGCAACACAGACGCGAGGAGGCGCCCGTGAACCCGTTCCCCGACGATATCTTCACCGAGCCGGAGGACGTGGATCCGGACGGCCTGGCGAACCTGGGACCGCTGCGGCGGCTGGCCGGGGTATGGGAAGGCCGCAAAGGCGTCGACGTGAACCCCAAGGCCGACGGCCCCGAACAGCGGGAATACGTCGAGCGCATCGTCATGCGGCCGATCGATCCGCAGGCCAACGGTCCGCAGCTGTTCTATGGCTTGCGCTACCACGTCCGCGTCATTGCGGTGGGCGAAGAGACCACGTTCCACGACCAGGTGGGGTACTGGCTCTATGAACCGGCGACCGGGCTGATCCTGCAGTCGTTGGCGATCCCGCGAGGCCAGACGGCGCTGGCAGGCGGCGCGGCGACGGACACTGGGATCGTCGTCAAGGCGACGCGTGGCGACACCCAGCATGGCATCAGCTCGACAGCGTTCCTCGAGCACGCGTTCCGCACCGACAGTTATCAGCTGGAGATCACCTTCCACGACGATGACAGCTGGAGCTATGTGTCCGACACCATGCTGGCGGTGCGTGGCCAAGAGGGGCTCTTCCAGCATCGCGACCGCAACACCCTGACCAGGGTCGCCGAGCCGATGGGAAACCCGCTGATGCGACGTGAGAGCGGGCTGGACCTCTAGTCCAGCTAGGCCCGCGTCGCCGCGTAGGCTTCGAGGGCCCGCTCGCGAGCCCTCGCGTGGTCGACGATCGGCGCCGGATAGTCGACACCGGCGTCAGCAAGCTCGATTGGCCGCGCCGTCCACGGTGCGTGCAGCAGCCTGTCCGGCAATGCGGCGAGTTCAGGAACCCAGCGGCGAACATAGGCGCCGTCGGGATCGAACTTCTGCCCTTGGGTGACCGGATTGAAGATACGGAAGTAAGGCGAGGCGTCAGCGCCGGAGCCGGCCACCCACTGCCAGCTGGCGGCGTTGTTGGCCAAATCGGCGTCGACCAACGTGTCCCAGAACCAGGCCTGCCCCTCGCGCCAGTCGACGAGCAGGTCCTTGATCAGGAACGAGGCCACGATCATCCGCACGCGGTTGTGCATCCAGCCCGTGGTCCACAGCTGGCGCATCCCGGCGTCGACGATCGGGTAGCCGGTCAGGCCCCTGCGCCACGCTTGCAGACCGGCCGGGTCCTCAGCCCAGCGAAAGGCGGCGAACTCCGGCCGCAGCGGCTGCTCGGGCAGGCTCGGCGAGTGAAACAGCAGGTGGTGGGAGAACTCACGCCAGGCGATTTCGGAGAGGAACGTTTCCACGCCCGACGGCATGAGGTCGCCGGTCTCGGCGAACGCGGCAGCTGTCAGGGCGCGCCAGACTTGGCGCGGGCCGACCTCGCCGAAGTGCAGGTGCGGCGACAGGCGCGAGGTCCCTTCCCGCCCAGGCAGGTTACGGGCCTCGCCATACTCCAGGCTGACACGGCCGGTGAAGGCGTCCAGGCGCTCCTGCGCGCCCAGCTCGCCGGGCATCCACGTCTCGCGCAGGCCGCCGGCCCAGTCTGGACGCGACGGCGCAAGGTTCCAGTGGCCCAGCGTCTCGCCAGCCGGCCAGACCTGCGGCGCACGGATGTACTTCGGGGTCTGAAGGGGCGCCGGCAGCTCATACCCAGCAAGCAACGCTCGCCAGAAGGGCGTGAACACTCGATAAGGCTCGCCCTTGCCGTTCATCACCTCCCAGGGCTCGCGCAGCAGGCCCGCATTGAAGCTGCGCACGGCGACGCCGCGCGCCTTCAGCACAGCCTTGAGCCGCTCATCGCGCGCGACGGCCCAGGGCTCATAGCGACGGTTCCAGACCACCGCTTCGGCGCCGACCTCGGCCGCAAGACGCTGGATTTCGTGTTCCGCAGCGCCGCGCCTCAGGATCAGGCGCGAGCCGCGCCGCTCAAGCTCAGCAGCGAGCGCCGACAAAGAGTGGTGCAACCACCAGCGCGAGGCGCCGCCTGCTCGCCAGCGGCCTGCGTCTTCGTCGTCCAGGATGAACACCGGCACGACCGAGCCGCCCCGCGCGAGAGCGGCGGCAAGCGCCGGGTTTTCGGCCAGGCGCAGATCGTTGCGAAACCAGAGGAGCGTCGTCACTCCGTGGACTTCGCCCGCGCTGGCCGGCTTGGCAAGCCTAGCCCCGCGACGGCCCGAAACGGGCGACTAGATCGTAGGCCTCGCCCGGGAACAGCTGGCGCACGCGCGTCACGCCGACCCCAGCGCGCCAGGTCCGGCGCTCCACCGCCAGGCAGGCGGTACGCGGCGCAATGGCCAACAGACGTGCGGCCTCGGTATCGGCTGCAAGCGCCGAGATCCGGTTTTCCGCCTCGGTCCAGGGAATGTGCTCCAGCAGCCACGCGCCGGGCGAGATCTGCGTGAAGTCGATGCGGGCCGCTTCCGGAGCCGCACGTAGGCTGATCAGCCGGTCTTCGAGGGAAAACGGCCGGGCGTCGGCGAAGTGCACGCCGCGCAGCGCTAGCAGCGTCCGTCCGCCCGCCAACTCCGCTTCGTCGGGCCCGTCGGCGGCACGCTGGACACACACGCTCAGTTCGAACCGATAGGCCTGGCCGCGGCCTTCGATCTCGGCGCGCAGGTCGGGAATGTCGAGCACGGCCGAGTGCACCCGCGGCCGGGCGACAAAGGAGCCGGCGCGCCGTCGGCGCTCGATCAACCCGGCCTCCGCCAAGGCGGATATCGCCTTGCTCACCGTCATGCGCGAGCAGCCGTACTGCTCAGTGAGTTCATGCTCGAAGGGGATGCGGTCGCCGGGGCCCAACTCGCCCGAAAGAATCTTCGCCTCTATGTCGGTGCGGATGCGCTGGTGCAGCGCAGTCGGCGCTTCGGCCTCTGCAACGGGAGCGGGCTTGTTCACGCGAGCACGTACTCCAGGGCGCGACGGTAGCGGGCGGCGATCTCGGCACGCCGGTGATGGCGTCCATTAGTGACCAGCTTCGCGCCCGCCCGCCAGACGCCGTCAATCATGTCTCTGCGACCAGCAAACACCAAGCTGTCGAGGATCGCATCGCCCTGGCGCGCGACCAGCGCCGGATGCGCCGGATCGAGACTGACAATGTCGGCCGGCGCGCCGACGGCTAGCGCCGCCGCCGAGCGGCCCAGCGCCTGGGCCCCGCCAGCGGCGGCCGCACGATAGAGGTCGGCTCCCGTCGAGCTTCCAGCGTCCCGGGCCAGCACGTTGCGCGTTCGTCGCGTCAGCCGCTGACCATACTCCAACAACCGCAGCTCTTCGGCGGCGTCGATCAGCACGTTGGAATCCGACCCGACCCCGAAACGCCCACCCGCCTCCACAAGCTCGACAGCCGGAAACAGGCCGTCTCCGAGATTTGCCTCGGTGACCGGACAGAGGCCGGCGATGGCCCCGCTGACCGCCAACGACCGTGTCTCGGCAGGCGTCATGTGGGTCGCGTGCACCAGGCACCAGCTCTGGCTGACTGGCGCATGCCCAAGCAGCCATTCGACGGGCCGCGCGCCCGACCATGCCAGGCAGTCGTCGACCTCCTTGGTCTGTTCGGCGATGTGGATGTGCATCGGGGCGTCGCCCGCCAGACCGACCAGCGCGGTGAGTTGCTCGGGCGTCACGGCGCGAAGACTGTGCGGCGCCACACCGACCAACGCGCCGGCGAGCGGCGCCACGGCGGCACGGCTCGCCTCCAGCAGGCGAGCGAAGCTGTCCAGGTCGTTGATGAACCGAGCCTGGCCCTCGGTTGGCGGCGCGCCGCCAAAGCCAGCGTGAGCATAGAACACTGGCAACAGGGTCAGCCCCAGACCTGTCTCAGCAGCAGCCGCGGCGATGGCGGCCGCCATCTCGGCGGGATTGGCGAACCGCGCGCCGCCCCTGTCGTGGTGGAGGTAGTGAAACTCGCCTACCCGCGTGAAGCCGCCCTCCAGCATCTCGACATAGGCCTGCGCGGCGATCGCCTGCAGGTCATCCGGTCGTAGGCGCTCGGTGAACCGATACATGACTTCGCGCCAAGTCCAGAAGCTGTCAGCCGAAGGGCCGCGCACCTCGGCCAGCCCCGCCATGCCGCGCTGAAAGGCGTGGCTGTGCAGGTTCGGCAGGCCCGGCAGGGCAGGTCCGTGCGCGGCCTCGCCGGCGGCGCGCTCGACATCAGTCTCCACGCGCACGATAGCGCCGTCGCTCAACGTCAGGCGCACGTTCGACGCCCAGCCGCCCTCCAGCAACGCGCTTGCGAACCAGACCGTTTGAGAGTGATCAGCCACTGGACAAGCCTCCTCGCTCGGATTTATGTCTATACATATTCGAGACGAAGGGGAAGGAGGCGAACGATGCGATGTGACCGGCTCTGGATCAAAGCCCGGCTGGCGACCCTTGCGCCCCAACAGCCTGGAATCGGCGCGATCGAAGACGGCGTCGTCGCCTCTCGGGACGGCCGCATCCTGTACGCCGGCCCCGCGTCTCAGGCTCCCACGCTCGATCCCGCCGAAACGGTCGACTGCGAAGGTCGCTGGATCACGCCGGGGCTGATCGATCCGCACACCCACCTGGTCTTCGGCGGCGATCGCGCCCAGGAATTCGAGATGCGGCTGCAGGGCGCCTCGTACGAGGAAATCGCCCGCGCCGGCGGCGGCATCGTCTCGACCATGCACGCTACCCGAGCGGCGAGCGAAAGCGATCTGCTGGCGTCTGCGCTGCCGCGGCTAGATGCGCTGCTCGCAGAAGGCGCCACGACAATCGAGGTCAAGTCCGGCTACGGATTGTCCCTGGAACATGAAATCAAGTGCCTGCGCGCGGCGCGCCGGCTGGCGTCCGAGCGCCAGGTGCGGATCGTCACCACGTTTCTCGGCGCGCATGCCCTCCCCCCGGAATGGTCTGGCGATCCCGACGGCTATATCGACGAGATCTGCGATCGCATGATCCCGGCCGTAGCGGCGGAAGGTCTAGCCGATGCCGTCGATGCGTTTTGCGAGGGCATCGGCTTTTCGCCCGCCCAAACGCGCCGCGTCTTCGCAGCGGCGCAGGCCCATGGCCTGCCCGTAAAGCTCCACGCCGAACAGCTTTCGAACCAACATGGCGCCGCCCTCGCGGCAGAGTTCGGGGCGCTTTCGGCCGACCATCTGGAGCACCTAGACACGGATGGGGTGGCGGCGATGGCCCGCGCCGGCGTGGTGGCGACCCTGCTGCCGGGCGCCTTCTACTCCGTCCGCGAAACGCGCTTGCCGCCAGTTGATGACCTTCGCCGAGCCGGCGTGCCGATCGCCCTCGCCACCGACTGCAATCCGGGCACCTCGCCGCTCACCTCGCTGCTGTTGACCATGAACATGGCCGCGACGCTGTTTCGCCTCACCGTCGACGAGTGCCTGGCGGGAGTGACACGCGAGGCGGCGCGCGCGCTCGGCTTGCTCGGCGAAATCGGAACTCTGGAAGCTGGCAAAGCCTGCGACCTCGCCATCTGGGACATCGAGCGCCCAGCCGAACTTGTCTATCGCATGGGGTTCAACCCACTCCATGCGCGCGTGTGGAGCGGAAAATGAACTGTGTGATGCTGCGCCCGGCTGACGTGAGCCTGGGCGAATGGCGCGCGATCTATCGCGGCGCGGACGTAAGACTGGGCCCGGCGTCGAACGCTGCGATCGAGCAGAGCGCCGCCGCTGTCGAGCGTATCCTGGCGAGGGGCGAGCCGGTCTACGGCATCAATACAGGCTTCGGAAAACTGGCCAGCGTCCGCATCGAAGCGGCGGACCTTCAGACGTTGCAGCGAAACATCGTGCTCTCGCATGCTGCCGGAGTCGGGGAGCCATCACCCATTCCTGTCATCCGGCTGATGCTCGCCCTGAAGCTGGCCAGCCTGGCGCAAGGCGCCTCAGGGGTCCGCCCAGCCACCACCGCCCTGCTTGAAGCCATGCTGGCGAAGGACCTGACGCCGGTCGTGCCAGCTCAGGGTTCAGTGGGCGCATCGGGCGACCTAGCACCGCTGGCGCACATGGCTGCGACCATGATCGGGGTTGGGGAGATTTTCGTGGGCGGCGCGCGCCGCCCCGCGCGCGACGCGCTCGCCGAAGCGGGGCTCGCCCCGCTCACCCTCGGCCCGAAGGAAGGCCTGGCGTTGCTGAACGGAACGCAGTTCTCGACGGCCAATGCGCTCGCGGGCCTCTTCGAGGCCGAACTGCTGTTCCAGACGGCGCTTGTCACTGGCGCGCTCTCGACTGAGGCCGCCAAGGGCTCCGATACTCCGTTCGATCACCGCATCCACGCATTGCGTCGCCATACGGGCCAGATCCAGACTGCCGACGCACTGCGGTCGCTCATGGCCGGCTCGGCTATTCGGGCTTCGCACCTGAAGGATGACGAGCGGGTGCAGGACCCCTACTGCCTGCGCTGCCAGCCCCAAGTCATGGGGGCGGCGCTGGACATCCTGCGCCAAGCGGCGACCACTCTGGCGACCGAAGCCAACGGCGTTTCCGACAATCCGCTGATCTTCCCGAAGACCGACGAAGCCCTTTCCGGCGGCAACTTCCACGCCGAACCGGTCGCCTTCGCCGCGGACATGATCGCTTTGGCGATCTGCGAGATCGGCTCGCTCTCCGAGCGCCGCATCGCCATGCTCGTCGATCCGGCGCTCTCGGGCCTTCCGGCGTTCCTGACACCCAAGCCCGGCCTGAACTCAGGCTTCATGATCCCACAGGTGACCGCAGCCGCGCTGGTGTCGGAAAACAAGCAAAAGGCCTACCCGGCCAGCGTCGACTCCATCCCCACCTCCGCCAACCAGGAGGATCACGTCTCGATGGCGGCGCATGGCGCGCGGCGGTTGCTGGGCATGGCCGAGAACGTCGTCGGCGTACTGGGGATCGAGCTGCTTGCCGGCGCGCAGGGCTGTGATTTCCATGCGCCACTCGCGTCGAGCAGCGCGCTGGAAGCGGTGCGTGCTCGCCTGCGCGCCCAAGTGCCGTATCTCAGCGACGACCGCCACTTCCACCCAGATATGCAGGCGGCGAACGACCTCGTGCGCTCGGGCGACGTTATCGCCGCCGCCGACGCGGTGGCCTTGCCGGACGTCGGTTGATGGACTGGCTGGAAATTCGGCGAGGCGATGCGCCGCTGATCGTGAGCTTTCCCCACACCGGCATGGACATTCCGGCCGCCATCGAAGCGCAACTGACGTCGCCGTGGCTAGCGCGCAAGGACGCCGACTGGTGGATCCACCGCCTCTACGATTTCGCCCAGGAACTTGGCGCGACTACGATCCGGACCTCGATCAGCCGCAGCGTCATCGACGTCAATCGCGATCCCACCGGCGCTTCGCTGTATCCAGGTCAGGCCACCACCGAGCTTTGTCCGAGCACGACCTTCGACGGCGAACCGCTCTATCGCGAGGGGGGACCGGACCAGGCCGAAATCTCGCGCCGGCGCACCGCATTCTTCGAGCCCTACCACGCGGCCCTGGCCCAAGAGATCGAGCGGCTGAAGCAGGAGCATGACACGGTGGTGCTCTACGAAGCGCACTCGATCCGCTCGCGTATTCCACGGCTGTTCGAAGGCGACCTGCCGCACCTCAACCTGGGGACCAACTCGGGGGCAAGTTGCTCTGCAGAGCTTACTGCGGCCATCGAAGCGGCGTGCGCCCACCCCAAATATTCGCGCGTCACCAACGGCCGCTTCAAGGGCGGTTGGACCACCCGGCACTACGGCCTCCCGGCAGACGGCATACACGCGGTCCAGATGGAGCTGGCCTGCCGTGGTTACATGGACGATCCGGCCGCGCCCCCGACACCGGCCAATTGGCCTGCGCCCTACTCGCCGATCCAGGCTGAACCCATGCGCGCCGTACTGTCCAAAGTCCTGAAGGCCTGCATCGCCTTCGCCCAGCCTGAGCACCTGAAATGACCCGTATCGACAAGACCCGCGTGATCCGCCCGGCCACGGGCGCCGAGCTCTCCGCCAAAAGCTGGCTCACCGAAGCGCCGCTCCGGATGTTAATGAACAACCTGCATCCGGACGTCGCAGAACGGCCGGAGGAACTGGTGGTCTACGGTGGCATTGGGCGCGCCGCGCGCGACTGGGAAAGCTTCGACAAAATCGTCGAAACGCTCCGCCGTCTGGAGGATGATCAGACGCTGTTGGTCCAGAGCGGAAAGCCCGTCGGCGTGTTTCGCACCCATGCCGACGCGCCGCGCGTGCTGATCGCCAATTCAAACCTGGTGCCGCGCTGGGCGACTTGGGACCACTTCAACGAGCTCGATCGCAAGGGGCTGGCCATGTACGGCCAGATGACCGCGGGCTCGTGGATCTACATCGGCGCCCAGGGCATCGTTCAGGGCACCTACGAGACCTTCGTGGAGATGGGCCGCCAGCACTACAATGGCGATCTGTCGGGCCGCTGGCTGCTCACGGCAGGCCTCGGCGGCATGGGCGGAGCCCAACCGCTCGCCGCGGTCATGGCCGGGGCGTCCTGCCTCGCCATCGAGTGCCAGCCCTCCAGCATCGAGATGCGGCTTCGCACCGGCTATCTCGACCGCTCGACCGACAACCTCGACGAAGCGCTGGCCTGGATCGAACAGTCGTGCGCCGAGAAGACCCCGATCTCGGTCGGCCTGCTCGGCAACGCCGCCGAGTTGCTGCCGGAGCTGTTTGCCCGCGGCGTGCGGCCGGACCTGCTCACCGATCAGACGTCCGCCCACGATCCGGTGAACGGCTATCTGCCCAAAGGTTGGAGCCTTGAGCGCTGGTACGCCATGCGCGGCCAGGACCCCAAACAGGTCGAGGAAGCCGCTCGCGCGTCTATGGCCGAGCACGTCCAGGCGATGCTCGACTTCCAGGCCGCTGGCGTCCCGACCGTCGACTACGGCAACAACATCCGTCAGATGGCCAAAGAGGAAGGCGTCACGAACGCATTCGACTTCCCGGGTTTCGTGCCTGCCTACATCCGCCCGCTGTTCTGCCGAGGGATCGGCCCGTTCCGCTGGGCGGCGCTGTCGGGCGATCCTGAGGACATCTACAAGACCGACGCCAAGGTGAAGGAGCTGATCCCGGACAACGCGCATCTGCACAACTGGCTCGACATGGCCGCCCGCAAGATCAAGTTCCAGGGCCTGCCCGCCCGGATCTGCTGGGTCGGGCTCGGCGATCGCCACCGGCTCGGTCTCGCCTTCAACGAGATGGTGGCGAAGGGCGAACTCAAGGCCCCGGTCGTCATCGGACGCGATCACCTGGATTCAGGTTCGGTCGCCTCCCCCAACCGCGAGACCGAAGCGATGCGCGACGGTTCCGACGCCGTCTCCGACTGGCCGCTGCTCAATGCGTTGCTGAACACCGCTTCGGGCGCAACCTGGGTCTCGCTGCACCATGGCGGCGGCGTCGGGATGGGCTTCTCCCAGCACTCAGGCATGGTCATCGTCTGCGACGGGACGGATGCGGCGGCCAAGCGCATCGAGCGCGTGCTGTGGAACGACCCGGCGACGGGCGTGATGCGGCATGCCGACGCCGGCTACGAAATCGCTATCGATGTCGCCCGGGATAAGGGGCTCGATCTCCCTGGCATCCTCGGCTGATGCGCATCCTTCGCGCAGCGGATCGCACGCCGACGCCATGGAAAAATGGCGGCGGCCTCACCTGGGAGGTCGCCGCCTGGCCGAGCGGCGCATCGCTCGCCGATTTTGAATGGCGCGCCAGCATCGCCGAGGTGGGCTCCGCCGGCCCGTTCTCAGTCTTTGCGGGCGTCGATCGCGTGCTCACCGTGCTCGACGGTACAGGCCTGGAACTGCGGATCGAGGGCCAGGCGACGGTCAAACTCGACGCCTCCGCCACACCTTTCGCCTTTGCTGGCGACGCGCCTTGCCACGCCGTCCTGATCAATGGGCCGGTGCGAGACTTCAACGTGATGGTGCGGCGAGGCCTGTGGTCGGCTCAGGTGCAAAGGCTAGAAGGCCCAGCGGCGTTTCGCACGCAAGCAGATCTCACGCTGATCCTGGCCTGTTCGCCGATCACCTTCGACGGCGTCGACCTTCGACCGGATGACGTGATCCTCATTGAAGGAAGTGTAGACGCCCAGTTCGCCGCCGGCACGTTGCTGGCGGCGAAATTGACCCGCGCTTAGTCCACAACCTCAACAAGTTCGATCCGGAACTCGAGCGGCGTATTCGCGGGGATGATGTCCTTGCCAGCCGGACCGTAGGCGTATTCCGGCGGCATGTAGATCACCCACTCGTCGCCGGGCCGCATCAGCGGCAATACGGTCACCCAACCCGGGATCAGCTTGCCGAGCGGAAACGTCACCGCGCCATCTGGATCGTTCTTCGAGGAATCGAAGATGCGGCCGTCAAGAAATTTGCCCTCGTAGCGCACCTTGATTGTCGAGGAGCGCTTCGGATGGGGACCATTTTCCGGGCCGGATTTCAGGACCTTGTACTGAATCCCAGGGATCGTCTTTACGCCCGGAGCCTGCGCATTCCGCGCAAAGAACTCCGCGTTTGAGTCCTGCGCCGCAGCAGGGCCCGTCAATGCGAGGGCAAGAAGAACGCCCGCCAGCTTTTGCATTCGCCGCTCCGATCAGCCGTTAGTCACGAGACGTTCGAGGCTCGACGCCACTGTCGGATGATACGTCGGCTTCGCCTTCTCGAAGATACGCACGGCGATCGGACGCCCCCAGTCGCCCTGCTTCATCAGGCCCGCATAGAGCGGGCGCAGGAACAGTCCGCGTCCGACCGTCGTCAGGAACTCCTCAAGGGCGGGCAAGGCCGGCTCGTATCGGTTGGCGATCGCCAGTTCCAGCCATGCGGATCGCAGGTAGCTGTTCGATGAGGTCGAGAGCTTGAAGGCTCCGTCGAGGTCGTCCAGCTGGGCTGTCGACAGCTTCCGCGGGAGACTGTTCAGAAATCGCAGCCACTCCTGCGTGGTCCAGGCCGAGGTCGTCAGTTGAGCGGCAGGCGTCCCCTGGTTGAACGCAGCGACCTGCGCGTCGACGCGCGCGAGCGCCTCGGACTTCACGTGCACGGCATTGTCGGGGAGACCGGCGGCGTAGGCCCAGCGGTCGAGCTGCAGCTTCGCCTCCAGCGCCTTGTCGCCCTTGATCAGGTTGGCGCGAAGGTCCTTCAGGAAACCGGCCGTGGTTTGCGGCTGGAACGCGTGGCGATCGAAGTACGAGGTGAGATAGGCGTCCCAACGCTCACGCCCAACGGTCTTCTCGATCGTCCGCAGGAAGGTCGCGCCCTTGAAGTAGGCCAGTTGCCCGCCGACGTCCCCATACAGCTTGGTGGCTTCCGCGGTCGGGCCGCCCGCCTCGGCGATATCAGCTTGCATGCCATCCCAATCGAGATCGGCCTCCATCTCCGCCCGAGGCGCGCCATACTGCGCCTCCATGATACGGTTCTCGAAGTAGGTGGTGAAACCCTCGTTCAGCCAGCCATCAGGCCAGGTCGCATTCGTCACCAGATTTCCGGACCAGCTGTGCGCCAGCTCGTGCGCCACCAGGCCCACATTGGCCCGGTCCCCAGTAATGAAGGTCGGCGTCAGGAAGGTAAGCGTCGGGTTCTCCATGCCGCCGAACGGAAACGAAGGCGGCAGCACCAGGACGTCATAACGGCCCCAGCGATAGGGACCGTAGAGCCCCTCTGCGGTGGTCACCATCTGCTCGGTGTCCACCAGTTCACCCGCCGCCCGATCCATCATCGACGGCTCGGTGTAGACGCCTGTGCGGGGGCCAAGCTCGCGGAAGGTCAGATCGCCTACAGCCAGCGCGATCAGGTACGGCGGCACCGAATGGTCCATGCGGAAGCGAAAGGCGTGCTTGCCCTCCCCCGCCGGCTCGCCGTTCGGCGTCAGGCGCTCGCCGCTCATCACGGCGACCAGATCGCTCGGCACGACGATGCGCGCCGTCCAGGTCTGACGGATACCCGGACTATCCTGCGTCGGGACCCAGCTACGGTTGTTGATGTCTTGTCCTTGGCTGAAGAGATACGGCTTGGCCTTGCCCGCGGTCAGCGACGGCGGCAGCCATTGCAAGGCGCGCGCGCCGGCGCTCGAGGCGTAGTGAACGACAATCCGGTCGGCGCCATTCAGCCGAACCGTCAGCGGCGCGCCAAGTTCAGGATCCGCTACGCCCAGCTTCCATGGCAGATCGCGCCCAGCACCGTCAGTGACCTTGTTGATGGTCAGTCCCAGCGTATCGAGCACGATTTCCCGTGCGCCTGGCGCCGCCAGAACGTCCATGGCGGCCTGACCGCTCACGATCTTGGTCTCGAAGTCGGCTGACAGGTCGAGGTCGACATGGGTCACGCGCGCAACGAGCGGTCGAGCGTAGGATCGAACGTCCTTGGCGTCGGGCGTGGTGAGCACAGGCGCTACTGGGGTCGCTGCGAGCGTACTCGTCGCCATGCCGGCAGTAGACAACGCCGAAGCCAGAAGAACGGCCCGCAGAAAAACGCGCATGCTGAAACGCCCCAGGAAAGTTACAGGCCCGCTCGACGAGCCGAGTCATAGCTATCCTAGTCGCTGGGTGGGGCAAATCTTGCCTTTGTCGCCGCCTGTTACGCATTAGCTGCGCTTGCCGTCCGGCCAGATCGCATTTATGTCCGGGTGATATTTTGATGAAGTCCCGCCGATGTCCGATACGCACACCGCCTTTTCTAGCGGCCGAAAAATTGGCTCCGGAACCCTCTCCGCCGTCGCCCCTGCGGTGAAGGCCGCCCTCGAGGCCGGCGAATCCCATGTGCTGATTTTCAACGACGAGTCCGGCCAACAGGTGGACCTCGACTTGCGAGGGACACTAGAAGAGGCGCTCGCTCGTCTGGTCCCGCCAACTACCGAGCCGCCTCGGCCGCAAGGACGGGGGCGGCCGAAACTGGGCGTCATGGCGCGCGAAGTCACCTTGCTGCCATCGCCAAGCATACCAAAATCCCCGCGGGGATCAAGAACAAAATGAGAACTTACGCATTCCCAGCCGCCAGCATATCCAGCGCCACCTCCAGCACCGCCTCGAGCCGGTAGATCTCCCGGTCTCCCCCGTGCGCGGCCTCGCGCGGGGTCAGTTCCTCGCCGCAGATCATGTCACATGCCGCGATCAGCGAAGGCTGGAGGCGCAGGGTTTCGCGATAGTCCTTCAACGTGTCGCGAGCCCGCGCGTTGGCCTCCGCGCGGGCGATCACGGCCGTCAACGGCCTCTCAGCCGCCCCGCCCGGCCGGACATCGAGCGTTGAGGCGATTGCCACCTCGCCCTGCGCCACCCGATAGCAACGACCATAGCGCTCGCCGGCCGCTTTCTGCGCCGTCGTCAGCCGCCCCTTGCGCAGCAGCCAGTCCAGCCCGGCCAAGCGGCGATACGGACGCTGCCGCTCGCCGCGTGCGGCTGTCGGCGCCTCGAACTCTGCCCCCCGGGCCGCCGACAGCGCCACGGTCTCAGCCACGCCTTCGGCGACGCGGCGCGCCTCCAGTCGGGCCCGGCCCTGCTGCTCGACCCTGGTCAGGCGTTCGCGCTCCAGACGCGCCAGATATGCCGCTCGGCTCATCCCTCTCTCCCTTGTGCTTCGGATTGCTCGGCCCCGACCCCGACCACCGCGTCGGCCAGGCGATAGACGGCCTCGCCGCAGGCCCGTTCGCCCTCGAGCGCCGTCAGACCGGCCGCGGCCGTCGCCATCAGGTCCCGCAGGAAGCGGCCGCGGGTCTCCGGCGGCAGGGTGCGCAGCGCGTGAGTCACCACATCGGCGATCGCTGGGTTCATTTCGGCCACGTCAGCGGCAGGCAGACCGCGACGCCCTCCTTGCCGATCCGGCGTTCGGAGAAAGCGCAGAAGCCGCCTTGCGCCATCACGTCGGCGACGTGCCGATCATGGCGGGCGAAGCGCGGAACCTGCAGGTCTCCGCCCCATTGCGGCCGTGCACGGAAGTGCGCCTCCAGCCGTCGCGCGTCGCCTGGCGCGACGCCGAGCTCTACCATGGCGCGCGACCGCGACGTCCCGGTTTGTCGTAGGGTTGTATATTCTTGGCCCGTGGGGCCGCCTCTCGGCTGCGTTTCGTGTCCCATGTCGAAAATGTATGGAACATACAGTGAACGGGCAAGCGCATTCTGTATTTATTTTACACACAGGCTCCGCTAGAAGCCGGATATGGACGATCGCTTCCAGCGTCTGCGGCTGGCCCGCACCGAGCAAGGCTTTGAAACGGCGGCGGCCGCCGCCGACGCGTTCGGGTGGAACCGGAACACCTACTCGTCCAACGAAAACGGCAACGCCCCTTTCTCCTACCGGCGCGCCAAGGAGTACGCGGCCGCCTTCGGCGTTCGCCCGGAATGGCTCTACGACGCCGCGGGGCCCATGCGCTCAACGGGGTCCGAAGGCCTGGCCCCGATCATCGGCCGGGTCGGCGCCAACCCCGAGGGCGACGTGCTGCTGGCGACCGGCCAAGGTAGCGGCGAGCTCGCCCCCATCCCGCCCGGCGGCACGGAGAAGGCCGTGGCGCTAAGGGTTTCAGGACATTCCATGCGCGGCCTCGCCGATGACGGAGCCCTGATCTACTTCGAGGATCAGCGCAGCTCGCCGAGCCCTGACATGCTGGGTCAGGTGGTGGTGGTGGAAACCGACACCGACGAGGTGCTGGTCAAGCGCCTGCTGCGCGGCTCGGGACCGGGGCTCTACGACCTGGAAAGCGTCGCCGGCCCCACCCGGCGCGATGCTCGGCTGCGCTGGGCCGCACACATCACCGCGATCATCCCACCCTTTCAGGCGCGGCGGATCATCATCAGCGAGGGCTGAGCCGCGCTCGCTGAGTTTTGGTTGCGACGATTGTGTATATAACATACACTATCGGAATGAACGAGCTTGACCGGCTGATCGAGGCCGAGACGAAGGCCGAGGCCGCACGAGCAACCTTTGCGCGCCGCGAACTCGCCCGTTGCCGCGGCGTCTCCTGGTCGGGAATGGCGCCCGAGCCCGCCGCGCCGTGCCCGCCAGCGACCCTGCAGGCGCGCGGTCAAGCTCGGCTTGCCGCTCGCGAGGCCTGGCGCGCCGGCGCGGACGGCGCCTTCATCTCCAACCTCGCCGACTGTCAGGCGGCGGCGCGCCAGGCCTTCACGACGGCCGAACGCGCCCGCGCAGGTGCCTCGCGTGGGGAGCCAGTCGACTGGCGTCTGCAGGTGCTCGACGAGCTGGCCGCGCAGGCTCGCGCGATCGCCGCGGGGGTCCGCCGAGCGCGCCGCGCCCTCAGCTCCTAGCAGCGCCTTCCAGGCCCGCCTCTCGTGGGCCGCTAGGATCGCTGCGCGCCCGAACTTCCTCATGCAGCATGTCCGCCAGGTCCAACACCTGTTCACGTGACATCCGCCGCGTCGCGCCGCGCACTTCGGCGGCGAGGCGGAACATCATGTCGGACGGTAAGCCTTGGTCGGCGCCCATCGCCTTGCCTCACGACTAGCCCGCTGATCAGCCCACTCCTCCAATTCGCGAACCGACAGACTCGTTCCCGTTAATCGTGCATTTGACATAGATAGTTCGGCAACCTAACTACGTGCTCATGCCGAACTCGCCCGAGACGATCGCCCTCGCCGACAATCTGCGCGCGCCGCTCTTGCGCGTGGCGCGACGCTTGCGCCAGGAGGCGCAGCGCGCGGGGAGCTCAGCGCTCGACGCCCTGATCCTGGGCCACATCCGTCGGCATCCCGGCGTCGGCGTCAGCGAACTGGCTCAGGCCGAGCAGATCTCCCGCCCGAGCATGAGCAGCCACATCAAGCGGCTCGAGACGGCGGGCTGGATTTTACGTGTCGACGACGCGCAAGACGGCCGCCGCTCGGGCCTGCGCATCACGCCCCAGGGCGAGGCCCAGCTTGATGCGGTGCGCCAGCGCCGCAACGATTGGCTCGCCGATCGCCTGGCCCGGCTGACGCCGGAGGCCCGCGCGGCCCTCGCCGCCGCCGGCGCCCCGCTGCTGCAAATCCTGGAGTGCGACCAGTGAGCCCCGTCGATCAGCCGATCCAGAGCGAAGGCTCCACCGCGACGACCCGGGGCTGGGTGATCCCGGCGATCATCGGGTCGGCCATGCTCATGCAGACGATGAACGCGACGGTGATCGCCAACGCGCTGCCGACCATGGCCGTCGCGCTCGGCGAGCCGCCGCTGCGTCTGAACCTCGCCATCACCATGTTCCTGCTGGCCTCGGCGGTTTTCCTGCCGATCAGCGGCTGGGTCGCCGACAAGTTCGGCGCCAAGCGGGTCTTCATCGTCTCCATGGTGCTCTTCGCGCTGGCCTCGGCCGCCTGCGGCTTCGCCCAGGACCTGACGCAGCTGGTCATCGCTCGGATCTTCCAGGGCATGGGCGGGGCGATGATGATGCCGGTCGGCCGGCTGGTCCTGCTGCGCACCACGCCCAAGGAGGAACTGCTCGGCGCGATGTCGGTGATGACCATGCCGGCCCTGCTCGGCCCCGTTATCGGCCCGATCGTCGGCGGCGCGATCGTCACCTTCGCCGACTGGCGGTGGATCTTCTTCCTGAGCATTCCCGTGGCCGTCGTCGGCGTGCTGCTGGTCATGCGCTACGTGCCCAACGTCAAGGAACAGGAGGTCTCGCCCATCGACTGGAAAGGCACCCTGCTCACCGGACTTGGCCTCGCAGGCCTGATCTTCGGCTTCGAGAACCTCGGTCGCGGCTTGCTGCCCGACGCCCTGGTCGCAACGATGTTCCTGGGCGGCGCGGCCGCGCTGGTCGTCTACTGGCGTCACGCCCGGGGCAATCCGCACGCCATCCTCGACCTCTCGGTGTTCCGGCTGCAGACCTTCCGCGCCTCGGTGGTCGGCGGGGCGTTCATGCGCATCGCCATGGGCGCGACGCCGTTCATGCTCGCCATGCTGCTCCAGGTCGGCTTTGGCCTGTCGGCGATCCAGGCGGGCCTGATGACCTTCATCTCCGCGGCCGGCGCCCTGGTCATGAAGACCACCGCCCCGCCAATCCTGCGCCGCTTCGGGTTTCGCTCGGTGCTGATCGTCAACGCCTTGATCGTCGCCGTCAGCTTCGTCGCCTACGGCCTCTTCACGCCGACCACGCCGCATTGGCTCATCCTGCTGATCCTGGCTGTCGGCGGTTTCTTCCGCTCGCTGCACTTCACCAGCCTCAACGGCCTGGCCTTCGCCGACATCGGCCAGGATCGCATGAGCCGCGCCTCGACCACCTCGTCGATGGTCCAGCAGCTGGTGCAGTCGATCGGCATCGGGCTGGCCGCGGCGCTGATGCACTTCTTCATGGTCGCCCGCGGCGAAGATCACCTCACGGCGGCAGCCATCTCCCCGGCCTTCGTCGTCACGGGTCTGATCACCCTGATCTCGCTGGCCTTCTTCATTCCCCTGCCCCGCGACGCCGGCGACGAGATGAACCGCCGCAAGTGATCCAATCCGCGCGTGCCGCGTTTACCGCTCGTCCCAGGGGCGTTCCCATTCAGGAGGCGAGCATGATCCGCAAGGCGCGCGCGGTTTGGCGCGGAACTGGCCGTGACGGCGACGGCGATCTGACCACTGATTCCGGCGTGCTGTCGGCCACGCCATACAGCTTCAAGACCCGCTTCGAGGACACCCCAGGGACCAATCCCGAGGAACTGATCGCCGCAGCCCATGCGGGTTGCTTCACCATGCAGCTGGCCTTCCTGATCCAGCGCGCCGGTCTGGCGGCCGAGGAACTCACGACCGAGGCGGCCGTCTCGCTGATCCCGGACGGGGAAGGCTTCAAGATCGACCGCTCGGCCCTCACCCTGCAGGCCAAGGTGCCGGGGATCAATCAGGTCAAGTTCGATGAGCTGGCCCGCATGGCCGAGAAGAACTGCCCGGTCTCCAGGCTGCTCAACGCCGAGATCACCCTGCAGGCGACGCTGCTCTCCTAACGTCGCGCCAGCAGCGCCGTCATCCGGCATTCAGCGCCCTCGGGCGGGAAGACCAGTTCGACTGTCCCGCCATAGGCCTGCAGCGCGCTGAGCGTCAGCCGGGTGCCAAAGCCCGTACGCTGCGGCGGCGTCACCGGCGGCCCGCCACGCTCGCGCCAATGCAGCGCCAGTCGTTCGCCGTGCACGCCCCAGACAATCGAGACCCGCCCTGCGCCCGACAGCGCGCCGTACTTCGCGGCATTGGTGGCGAGCTCGTTCAGCACCATCACCAGGTTGACGGCCATCTCCGGGCCCAGCGGCGCGGGCGCGTCGGGCCCATCGATCTCAAATCCCTCCGCCGCGAACGGAGCCAGCGCCGCCTCGATCACATCGCGCAGGTCGGCCGCCTCCCAGACGTTGCGCGTCAGCAGATCATGCCCGCGGGCCAACGACTGGATACGGCTGTCGAACGCCGACCGGAACGCCACCGGGTCATCGGGCGCGCCGCGCATGGTCTGCGAGGCGATAGCCTGCACCGCCGCCAGATTGTTCTTCACGCGATGGTTCAGTTCCGCCAGCAGCAGGTCCTGCCGCTCGCGCGCGGCCACCTGGGCGGAGATGTCCTGCGAGGTGCCGATCACGTGGACCGGGCGGCCCTGGCTGTCGAATGACACGCGCGAGGCGCCGCGCACCCAGACCGCCGATCCGCCATCACCGCCCGCCGTCGTCCGGTGCTCGACCACATAGTGGCCGTCGTTCTCACCAGCCAACGCCGCCTCGTAAGCGACGCGTGTGGCCGGGAAGTCCTCCACGTGGACGGCCGCGGCATAGGTTGCGTAGTTGATGTCGCCTTCGGGCGGCAGGCCGAATTGGCGCCGGGTCCGAGCGTCCCAATCCACCCGGTCGGCCGCGACATCGTACTCCCAGAGCCCGAGTTCGGTCGCGTTGAGCGCAAGAGTCAGCCGCGCGCCCTGACGCTCGGCCTCGACCTGCGCCACGTGCTGCTGGGTGATGTCGATGATGATGAACACCACCTGCCCGGCCGCCTCAGCCAGGGGCGTGAACGTCCCTAGAAACCACCCCTGGCGACCACTGGGAAATCGGAACGAGTACTCGATCGTTTCCGGCGCTCCGGTCCGAAGCACCCGCCGCAGGACCTCCAGTCGTCCGCTGATCTGCTCGGCGGTAACGCCCAGGTCGCGCCCCGTGCGGCCGTTGAGCGTTCCGTTGGCGCTGCCGTAGAACTCGCACGCCCCGCGATTGGCCATGACGAAACGGTAGTCGTCGTCCAGCGGCTCTACGACGCCCGCCAGCATCGAGGTCGCGTCCAGCATCGCCTGCAGCAGCGCTTCGCCGCCGGCGCCGGCGCTCCGCCAGTCGCCCTTCCGCCCCTCGTCGCCCATTCGCCCTCCGCCCGAAATCGTTGCGATCCTATGGCCGGATCCCGTGCAGGGACAGACGGCGATCGGCCTCAGGCGGCGCGCTGCGTCGTTTCGTCCGGTTCAATCGGCAGATCGCCGGAGGCAGCGTTGTAGATATCCATGTCCAGCATGCCCTGCTGTTTGGCGACCAGCGTCGGGACCAGCGCCTGGCCCGCGACGTTGGTCGCGGTCCGGCCCATGTCGAGGATCGGATCGATGGCCAGCAGCAGCCCCACGCCCTCCAGCGGCAACCCCAGCGTCGACAGCGTCAGGGTGAGCATCACCACCGCCCCGGTCAGCCCGGCCGTCGCCGCCGAGCCGATCACCGATACGAAGACGATGAGGAAGTAGTCGCTGACCGCCAGCGGCACATTGTAGAACTGCGCCACGAAGATCGCCGCCACGGCCGGATAGATCGCCGCGCAGCCGTCCATCTTGGTCGTCGCCCCCAACGGCACGGCGAAGGCGGCGTAGGACCGCGGCACGCCCAGTGCGCTCTCGGCCACAGTCTGGGTGACCGGCAGGGTCCCGATCGAGGAGCGCGAAACGAAGCCAAGCTGGATCGCGGGCCAGGCGCCCGCAAAAAACTTCAGCGGATTCAGCCCATTGGCCGCCAGCAAGGCCGGATAGACCACGAACAGCACCAAGCCGAGACCGGCATAGACCGCCACGGCGAAAGCGCCCAGCTGCGCCAGGGCGTCCCAGCCGTAGTGGGCCACGGCGTTGCCGAACAGGCCGATGGTGCCAATCGGCGTCAGCCGGATCACCCACCACAGTATCTTGCGCACGACGGCCAGCGCCGAGGCGTTGAACGCCAAGAACGGCTCGGCCGCAGCGCCCGACTTCAGCGCGGCGATCCCGGTCACCAGCGAGATGACCACGATCTGCAGCACGTTGAACGAAAGCGTCGTCTTGGCCGCGTCGTCCGCCAACGTCGTGGACGCCGCAAGACCCAGCATGTTCGAGGGAATCAGACCGGTCAGGAAGTCGAGCCAGGAGCCGCTGGTATGCGGAACCTCTGCAGCGGCGGCCGCCACCGTGGTGTTCAGCCCCGGCTTAAGCACCAGGCCCAGCACGATGCCGATGCTGACGGCGATCAGCGCGGTCACCGCGAACCAGAAGAGCGTGCGCCACACCAGGGCTGCAGCATTCTGCAACTGACGCAGGTTGGCGATGCTGGCGACGATGGCGGTGAACACCAGCGGCGGCACCAGGACGCGCAAGAGCTGCACGAAGGTCGAGCCGGCCAGCCGCAGGGCTTCGGACAGGCCGTGCCCCGGCTGCCCCGCCTCAGAGCCCAAATGACGCGCTAGCAGGCCCAGACCCAGGCCCAGCGCCATGCCCGCCAGGACCTGGAAGCCGAAAGAGGCGAAGATGCCGCCGCGTTTGCGCGCCTGCGCCATGGAAAGCTCCTACTGAAAGTCGCGCGGAGCATGGTCGGGGCTCCTTCGCCACGCCAGCGGTTTGAGCTTTTTGTGTTTTTAGAAAAGCTGACAGCGGTCGAAACAGGCGCGCCGCCGGCGCCGATCGGCAGAACCTGCCCACCCAGGAGCGCAAGTTTTGCCGCGTCGGGACGGCAGAATTTACCGTGTTCGGTCTTGCTCCACGCACTGAGCCGCCGGCCCGGAACGGCGGTCTGCGAAAATTCCCAAGCAGATCAACGATGAGTGGTTAACGGCCCAAACTGGCCCAGCCCTTGCTCAGGACCTTCGCAGGCAAAACGCCTCCGGCAGTCAAAATGACGTCGGTCTCCGAGAAAAGGAAACACGTGTATGTCGCTGAATTCGGTCAACACGAACAAGGGCGCGATGATCGCGCTCCAAAACCTGAACGCCACCAACAAAGACCTCGGCACCGTTCAGAACCGCATCAACACCGGTCTGAAGATCTCCACCGCCAAGGACAACGGCGCCATCT
>NZ_PNLB01000024.1 GCF_013822795.1 Phenylobacterium sp.
TTCCAGATATTAACGCGTCCACTGATGTCGTGAATCAGTCATCCCCCAACTTGGTGCACCCGCACTCACGGAACCGAGAAATATGGACGAGAAGTCGGAAGTCATTGAGATGACGGCGGATATTGTTTCCGCTTATGTCGGGAACAATTCGGTGGCTGCGGCCGACCTTCCCAACCTTATCCAGAGCGTCCATCGGGCGCTGGCGGGTATTTCCACCGGTTCTGACGTCCAGGAAGTCGCGCCGAAAGAGCCGGCCGTGCCCGTGCGTCGGTCGATCACGCCCGATCATCTGGTCTGCCTGGAAGACGGTCGCAAGTTCAAGTCGCTGAAGCGTCACCTGCGCACGAAGTACAATATGAGTCCGGAAGAATACCGCGCGAAGTGGGGTCTTCCGAAAGACTACCCGATGGTCGCGCCGAACTACGCCAAGGCGCGCTCGGACCTGGCCAAGCAGATGGGCCTGGGGCAGGGCGGCCGTCAGGCTCCGCGCAAGCGCTCTAAGTAGAGCTTGCTGACAGATTGAGATTTGAAAACGCCCGCCTGAATAGGCGGGCGTTTTTTGTTGTCCCGCAAAGCTCAGTTCTGCGGGGATGCTGAAGCGACCATGCTAGCGCGTTTCGCCCGCTTCCATCCCGATCACGTCAGTGTCCGGCGAGTCCGCTTCGAGATGGAGGCGTTCACGGGCGCGCCCGACGCGGCGGCGGCGCTCCTGCAGGATCCCGCTACGGCGCCGCCCCTGACGGACAGCGCCGTGGCGGCGGTGTTCGAGCAGTTGCTGAAGGCGCGGAGGTCCGGCGCGGCCGAAGACGCCAAGCGGGCGATCGCTGCTTTTAAAGCCGTCCGCTACTGGCGCCTAAGAGACCGCTGGCCGGATTTCTGCTCCCGCCAGTCGCCAGTCGTCGACTGCCGCGCGGAGGCGGCCCGCGTGGCCGGCTGAGCCGCCTTACGGTCAAGCTACGCCACCTTTCGGCCCGATTTCTTTCCGGGCAATTAGGATTTCCCTTGCCGGAGAATCACCCTCTGGGCGATAAGTGATTCGTCGTGATTCCAAGGGGTTGTTAAGGAATCTGAATATGGCCGCACAAATGGGGGCTTCGGCGGCGGCCGCGCGCGCACACGAGGAACTGTATGCCTATTGGGCCGGATTGCGGCGTAGCGGGCGGCTACCTGGGCGCGACGACATCCACCCCGACGACTTCAAGCGCCTGCTGCCGACGATCAGCCTGATCGACGTGCGCCGCGATCCGCTCGAATTCCGCCTGCGGCTCGCTGGCACCGGGCTCTATGGCGTCTACGGCCGCGAGATCACCGGCCGCACCTTGACCGAGGCCTATAACGCCAACGCCGCCGACTACTGGCGGCGCGAGCTGACCAAGGTGGTGCAAGAGCGCCGCCCGTCGGTGGGGGTCCACAGCCTGGCCTGGCGCGGGGCGGCGCACATCTCGATCCTCTGGCTGCGCTTGCCGCTGGCCTCGAACGGCGCCGATGTCGACATGATCCTTGGCTACGACGCGGTGGTCGGCGTCCAGGGCGACACTGTCGCCAGCGGCATCCGCGCCGCCTGAGCCGTTAGGCCGTGGCCAGGGCCTCGGCGTCGCGCCGGATCCGGGCCGCCATCGAGGCCAGGCCGTTGGAACGCTGGGCCGACAGGTGTCCGGCCAAGCCGAGCCGATCGAAGGCTGACTTCACGTCGAAGGCGACAATCTCGTCAGGCTGGCGCCCAGAGAACAGCCGCAGCAGCACCGCGATCAGGCCGCGCACGATGTGGGCGTCGGAATCGCCGCGGAAGTTCACCACCCCATCGGCCTGCGGCTCGGTCACCAGCCACACCTGGCTGGCGCAGCCGCGCACCTTGTTGGCCTCGCTGCGTTCGCTGTCGGAGAGCGGCGCCAGTTCGCGGCCCAGCTCGATGACGTAGCGATAGCGTTCCTCCCAATCGCCAAGGAGGTCGAACTCTTCGACCAGGTCGGCCAGGGCGTTGTCGATCGTGTTCATATCAATGGCGACTTAGGCGCCGGGACCGCCTTGTGCAACGGCTTTCGCCGCAACTCGCCTAGGCGGCGGGCAGCCGGACGCGGGCGGTCAGGCCCTGGCCAGGAGCCGAACTCAACTTGAGGCGCCCGCCCATGGCTGTGCATAGCAGCTCGACGATCGGCAGGCCCAGCCCCGCGCCCTCGCTGCGCCGGGTCAGCGCGTTTTCGCCCTGTTCGAACGGCTGCAACAGGCGGGGAATGTCCTGCGGGTCGACACCTGGACCGTCGTCGACCACGGCGATTTCGACCTGGTCGCCCACGCGGTTAGCGTGCACCCGCACGACGGCGCGGTCGGGGGAGAAGATGACCGCGTTCTGGATCAGATTGCCGAGCAGGTTGCGCAGCCCGCGGGCGTCGGCGGTCACCGCCGGCAGGCGGCCGCGCTGGAGGACGATCACCTCGACCCCGCGGGGCGCGGTCTCCTCGCGCAGGCCGTCCAGGACATCGTCGAGCGCGTGGTCGAGCGATTCAGGGCCGAGATCGAAGTCCATGGCGCCGCCTTCCAGGCGGGCGATCTCGAGCACCTGGTTCACCAGCCGCAGCAGCCGTGCGCCGCTGGTGTGGATGATGCTCGCATATTCCTTGTACTGCGGCGCGCCGAGTGGGCCGTAGAGCTCCGATTGCAGAATCTCGGAGAAGCCCAGGATCGAGTTCAGCGGCGTGCGCAACTCGTGGCTGGCCATACGCAGGAACGAACGCTTGGCCTCGTCCGCGATGACGTCCCGGCGCTGACGCGCGGCCGTCCTGGCGTCGGGCTCTGACGCTGAAGCCCTTGGCGTGCCGGGCGGGAAGTGAGCCGCATGGGCCATGTGCAACTTACGAGCCTCGCGGTCTGGTACTGCCCAGACCCTAGCGCTCGCCCGCTTACGAATTGGTTTCGATCAGCAGGCCGGCGCACGGCCGTTCCAGCTATGTACCCAAGTCGGGTCGCCCAGGGCGCGAGCGGTCTCGCAGCGACTCGCCTGCATCGTTAGAGTTAAGGGCAAGAATCCTCTGTCGAGTCGCCCGCCAAAGGAGCAGCGAGCCCGCCCGTGATCGAGAACCCGCCCGCCAGGACACTGACGAGGACCAGGCCCGCGGGCCGGGCGTCGATCCTTGCGATCGCCGGCCTCGGCGCGGCGGCGGCGGGCGCGGCTGCGTTCACCGGCGGGGTGGGCAGTCCGCTGGCGGTCTGGTGCCTGGCGCCGCTGGTGGCGGCGGTGGGCGTCGGGCGCGGCGAGCGATTGGCGCTTGGGGCCGCGGTCTCGCTGGCCGCGGTCGGGGTGGCGGCGATCGGCGGTCTGACGCTGCCCGGCTACGTGCTGATCCCGGCCGCCGCAGCGGTGGTCAGCGCCTTCGCCCTGACCTCGACAGTGCTTGGCCTGGCGGCCGCGCTCGTGCTCCTGCAGCGGAACATGGGGCGCGAGGACCGCCGCCAGCGCCTGGCCCTGGCGCAGCTTCGGCAGGTGCTGGACGAACAGCCTTTCATGGTCGCCACCTTGGACCACAACGGCCTGATCGCCCGCACATGGGGCCGCGAGCCGGCCGGCGCGCGCGGCATTTCCAGCACCGGGCTGACCATCGTCGATCTGGCGAGCGAGGCCGATCGTCCCAAGCTGCGCCAGGCGCTGACGATTGCGCGGACGGAAGGCGCTGCGGAGGTCGCGTTCGCCCCGGCCGCCGAGCCGCAGGCCTGGCTCGCCGTCAGCCTGCGACGCACGACGTCGGGCCGGCTGATCGGGGTGCTGCGCGACGCCGCCGCCGCCCACGCCCGCGAGCTCGAGCTCGAGCAGGCCCGCAGCGAGGCCGAGGCCCAGAACGCCGGAAAGTCGCGCTTCCTGGCCAATATGAGCCATGAGCTGCGCACACCGCTCAACGCGATCATGGGCTTTTCCGACATCATGCGGCAGGGCTTGTTCGGGCCGCTGTCGGACCGCTACGCCGAGTATGCCGAGCTGGTGCACGAGTCGGGCGGGCATCTGCTGGACCTCATCAACGACGTGCTCGACATGTCCAAGATCGAGGCTGAGCGGTACGAACTGGCGCGCGAGGCGTTCGACGGCCGGGAGTCGGTGTCGGGCGTCCTGCGGCTGATGCGCGGCCAGGCCGACCGGGCGGGCGTACAGCTGCGCGGTCTGCTGCCGCGTGAACCGCTCGACGTGTTCGCTGACCGGCGGGCGCTCAAGCAGATCGCGCTCAACCTGGTCTCCAACGCGCTGAAGTTCACGCCGCGCGGCGGGGCCGTGACGGTGACGCTGCAGGCCGACGACTCGGTGATGGAGCTGTTGGTCGCCGACACCGGCGTGGGCATCGGTCCCGAGGACGTTCAGCGACTGGGACGGCCGTTCGAGCAGGCCGGCGGCGTGGCCCAGCGTGCGGCCGGCACCGGCCTTGGCCTGTCGCTGGTGCGCGCGTTCGCCGAGCTGCACGGCGGCGAGATGATCATCGAAAGCCGGCTGGGAGAGGGGACCACGATCACCGTGCGCCTGCCGGTCATCGATCAGCCGTCGGCGGCGAACACGCCCTGATCGCCGATCAGCGGGCGGCGACCTGCAGGAAGGCGCGGCCGGCCGCGAAGTCTCCGACCTCGACATAGGCGCGGCGCACGACCTCGCCGTCGGGGCCGGCGAACAGGAACTCCACCGCCACCGCTTCGCGTGGGTCCAGCTCGGCCAGGGCATGGGCGGCCGCGGCCGGGAAGCGGAAGGCCCACCCGGTCTTGAACGCCTTGGGCAGCAGGTCCTGGCCTGCCGGGCTGCGGGCCTCGGCCGTGTAGGCGTTGCGCGCCGTCTGCGGCGGCAGGCGCCGGGCCAGCGGCAGCTTGTTCAAGGGCTGGCCGCGGGCGTCGAGATACGGCCCCAGCGTCGCGTCCGTGTCGCGAAGGACCAGCCTGGCGCCATACGGCGTCTTGCCGTCGGCGAAATTGGCCACCGCCATCAGCGCATTGGCGCCCTCGCGGCCGGCCAGGCCGAAGACCATCTTGTTCCAGCCGAAGCTGGCGGTCTGCTGCAGACGCCAGCGCACGCCGCCGGACCGGTCGGCCCGCCACTCGGAGACCTCGCCCGGATAGGTCATGCGTGAGATCTGCGCATAGCCTTCGAACGCCTCGCGCACGCGGCCGGCGGCCAGCGTCATGTCCGCCGACTTGCAGGGGGTCGACGCGGCCTTGGCCCGCGCACGGCGTTCCAGCTGGGCCAGCTCGGCCTTGTCGGCGCCCGAGCGGATGGCCGCGCCGTGCGCCTGCATGCGCCCAGCCGCCAGCGCCGCGCCGACCGGGGGCGCGAACAGGCCGCACCTGGCGTCGGCGGCGGTCATCACCGTGCGTTCGTAGAAGAGGTCGGCGGCCGCGGCCGCAGCCGAGACTCCGGGCGCGGCGAGAAGCGCCCCCGCCGCGGCCAGCCCCATCCATCCACACACGACGCGCCGCGCGGTTCTGCGCGTACTCGTCATGCCTTTGGTTTTTCTCGTATAGGTTCGAGATCTTGCGGCCGAGCCTAGTGGCCCGGTCTTTCCGTTCCGTTATCGAGACGCCGTTCGACGACCATGCTGCTTTCCTCTGACATCTGGGTCGCGGCCCTGATCCGCCGCGTGGAGCTGGGCGGCGGGTTCGCCGTGGTGGCGCGCAAGGGCGACGCACGGGCCGGCAGCGTGCTGGTCAAGGTGTTGAACCGCGGCGACGGCACCAGCAGGCTCTATGCCGAGGCGACGCGCGGCGACGGCGAGCGGGTCTGGATGCGGCCAGCGCTTTCCGACCAGGAGGCCGACCTTGACCGCTACATCGAGCGGGCGATCCGCATCGACCCCGACATCTGGGTCGTGGAGATCGAAGATAAGGAAGGTCGCCACTTCCTGATCGAGCCGGTCGAACAGGGCTGACGGACGCGGTTACCGCGCGATTCACCGCCTTTCTCAACGGGGGCGAAAGCACGCTTGTGGCACACAGCGGCGTTCCACGAACGCGAGCGCTTGCTTGGTATGCTCTTCCTGCTGAACGACGTTGTTTTGAACCTGAGTGGAGCGAAGCTTTCGCCGAAAGTGGCAGGGCGCAGGTTTCGGGCGTTGCCGTTCAATGTGGTCAGCAAGCTGGGCCAGGAGCTCTACGCCGAGGATCCGCTGCTGCATTTCGATAAGCCCGAGCGGGCCCGGCGGCTGGCGACCCTGATCATCGCCAAGGCGCCGTCGATCAATGCGGCCCTGTTCGTGGCCCCGGCCTATGGCTGCGCGCCCGAGGACGTGACGCTGCGCTACGCCAATGTGGACTTCGAAGTCATGGCCCGGCTTTCCAGCGCCCAGGACCAGGGCCTCCTGGATACCGTGTCGACCGATCGGCAGGTCTGGCGCCGCCTGGCGGCGTAACGCGGGCTTTCGCGCCGGGCCCGGCTGCGCTAAGCGCCGTCCATGAGCACCTCTCCCGCCGCCGAGGCCGCGCGCCGGCGCACCTTCGCCATCATCTCCCACCCGGACGCCGGTAAGACGACCCTGACCGAGAACCTGCTGCTGGCCGGCGGGGCGATCCGGGCGGCCGGCGCCGTGCGCGCCCGCGGCGAGAACCGCCGCACCCGGTCCGACTGGATGAAGATCGAGCGCGAGCGCGGGATCTCGGTCTCGGCCAGCGTCATGACCTTCGACCACGAAGGATTGATGTTCAATTTGCTGGACACCCCGGGCCACGAGGACTTCTCGGAAGACACCTACCGAACGCTGACGGCGGCTGACGCCGCGGTCATGGTTCTGGATGCGGCCAAGGGCATCGAGCCGCAGACCTTGAAGTTGTTCGAAGTCTGCCGCCTGCGCGACATCCCGATCGTGACCTTCATCAACAAGATGGACCGCGAAGCCCAGGACCCGATCGAGCTGCTTGACGAGATCGCCTCCAAGCTGGCGCTCGATCCGGCGCCGCTGTTCTGGCCGGCTGGATCGGGCGGGCGCTTCAAGGGCATGCTGGACCTGCGCAACGAGATGTTCGTCCCATTCGCCAAGAAGGGCTCGGATTCCGATGAGGGGCACCCCGCGCCGATAGCCTTCAAGGGCAATGCGATCGTCAGTTATCTCGATCCGGACGAGCAGGCCGAGCTGGAAGAGAACGCCATGCTCGTGCAGGAGGCCTCCAAGCCGTTCGATCCCAAGTCCTTCCTCGAAGGCCACATGACCCCGGTGTTCTTCGGATCGGCCCTGCGCCACTTCGGCGTCGACCAGCTTCTAGCCGGGCTGGGCGCCTATGCGCCGCCGCCGAAGGCGGTCGCCGCGGTGCGCGGCGGGGAGTCGACCCACGTCGCGCCGGGGGACAAGGAGGTCACCGGCTTTGTGTTCAAGGTCCAGGCGAACATGGACCCCAACCACCGCGACCGGATCGCCTTCCTGCGGCTGACCTCGGGCAAGTTCCAGCGCGGCATGAAGCTGAAGGTGCAGAACACTGGCCGGCAGCTGTCGGTCAACGCGCCGATCATGTTCTTCGCCTCCGATCGCGAACTGGCCGAAGAGGCCTATGCCGGCGACGTCATCGGCATTCCCAACCACGGCGTCCTGCGAGTCGGCGACAGCCTGTCGGAGACCGGGACCCTGCGCTTCGCCGGCTTGCCGAACTTCGCGCCGGAAATCCTGCAACGGGTCCGGGTCAAGGATCCGCTCAAGGCCAAGCACCTGAAGAAGGCGCTGGAAGGCCTGGCCGAGGAGGGGGTGACCCAGCTGTTCCGCCCGGTGATCGGCTCGGACTTCATCGTCGGCGCCGTCGGTCAGCTGCAGTTCGAGGTCATGGCCGACCGGCTGGCCAACGAGTACCAGCTGGAGGTGATCTTCGAGGCCTCGCCGTATGCCGAGGCGCGGTGGTTGTCGGGCGCCAAGGCCGATGTCGAGGACTTCGCGGGCAAGCATAAGGGCGCGATGGGCAGCGACATCGACGACCAGCCGGTGTTCCTGGCCAAGTCCGCCTGGGAAATCGGCTATGTCGCCGAGCGCTTCCCCAAGATCGGCTTCGAGCGTTCGAAGGAACGTGCTTAACCCGCGTTAAGCAAATTCGGCGCCAGAGCGGGCCTAGCGTCGTACACAATTTGTTTAGTTATTGTTAACCATAGCCCGAGTGTTAACCACTTGTTTACGAACTCGGCTCCGGCTTTGCTGTCTCTGGTCTGAACCTTCCGTAGGCGTCCCGTGTTGAGACGCCGCGAGGTGATCGGAGCCTTCGCATGTTCGAGTTCGGTCGAGAGCTGAAGCGTCTGTTCGGCGCAGATGCAGTGAACGCCCCCCGCGACGGATTGACCGGCGGCGACGCTTCGCTGCTGGAGCTGCTCGACCTGCAGATGATCGCTCAGGAGGGCCGTGCTGCGGACATCGCCGCCGGCCGGGTCGGCGCCAAGGACAAGGCTCAGCGACGCCTGGAGAGCGCGATCGTCTGGCGCGAGGTCGCGCGCCGCTCCGGTGACGCCGCCATCCTGCGCAAGGCCGCGGCGACAGCTGAGTCGGCGGCCGAGGCCTTTGACCGCGAGCGGCGGCCTGACGGCTGGGCCCGCGCCCGCTGCGAGCAGGCGTTCTGCGCCATGCTGGGCGCCGAGCTGTTCGGCGACGACGGACTGAACGCAGCGGCCGATGTCGCCTTCCGCGAGGCCCGCGCCGCCGCCCGTGGCGGCCTCTCGCTGTCGCTGGCCGACATCGGCATCGCCGCCATCGAGGCGCGCGAGCAGATGGCGACCGGCGACGCCCGGGCCGCGCGGGCCGTGGCCCTGCGCTTCGCCGTGCCGATCACCGGCCTGCAGAGCCTGACCAAGCGTTGCCGGGCCGCCCGGTTGCTGGCGGTGGAGGCGCGCCTGGTGCTGGCTGACATCCTGATCGGTTGGGGCGCGCGGCTGCGCGACGATGACATCCTGACGCTCGGCCGGCAGGAGGCCGAACGCGCGGCCGAGGGGCTGGATCCCGCCTATGAGCCGCTGAGCTGGGCCCGCGCCGCGGCGTTGCGTGGCCAGGCGATGGCCCTGCAGGGCGAAGCGGCCGGCGAGGTCGAGACGCTGGCCCAGGCGGTCAGCTCCCTGGCCGACGTGGTCGGCGAGCTGTCGCGCGAGCACAGTCCGCTCGACTGGGCCCGTGTGCAGACGGCCCTGGCCCAAGGCCTGCAGGCGCTGGGCGAGGCCGGGGCCTCGGAGCGCGCCTATGAACAGGCCGTCACCTGTTATGATCGCGCCGCCCACGTCCTGAAGAGCACGCCGGGCCTGTCGCTGCGGGCGTTCGGCGCTTCGAATCGGGCGCTCTGCCTGGCGCGTTCGGCGGAGCTGTCGGGCGACCTGACGGTGCTGGACGCGGCCGAATCTGCCTTCAAGATCGAACTGGCGGCGATCTCGGCCAAGCGCGAGCCGGCGGCTTGGGCGCTGCTGCAGGTCAATCTGGCTCGTCTCTACGAAGCGCGCATGGACATCACGGGCCTCGATCGCGGCGAGCGGGCGAGCGCGGCGATGTCGCTCAACGCCGCTCTCGACGTGTTCGGCGAGCTTGGCCTCCGTTCGCTGAGCATTATCGCCGCCGATGCCCTCGAGCGCGTGGCGAACGCCGGTGCGACTGTTCGCCCAACCTTCTGAGGTTGTGTGGTACAACCCCAGGAGATCGAGCGGTTCTGGGGGGCGCGTGTCGAAAATCGTTGCAGCAGCGGGCGCGATCTCGCTGTTTTCCATGAGCGGAGCGCTTGCTGAGGACGCGCGCGCCGATTGGCTGAAGAGGCCCTCGGCAGATCAGGTCCTGAGCGTTTTTCCCCGAGAAGCCTGGAAGAAGGGCATCAGCGGCAAGGCGTTGGTGGAGTGCCGCGTCAGTGAGCAAGGCGCGTTGTTCGGATGCGCGATCGAGAGCGAGACGCCTGAAGACGCGGGCTTCGGACTAGCCGCGCTGGCGCTCACGCCGCAGTTCCTGATGAAGCCGGCGATGAAGGACGGCAAGCCGGTGGCGAGCACGGTCCGAATTCCGATCAATTTCAGGATGTCCACATCGGGCGGCCGTTTGCCTGAGCCGAATGACGTCACCCGTCAGATTCTCAGCAACGTTTCTTGGGTGGTGGCCCCCAGCTATGCGCAGGTCGCTGCGGCGTACCCGCAGAAGGCTCGTGAAAAGCTGACCGAGGGGCGGGCGACGCTGACTTGCCGCTTCAAGGCGGAAGGCAGGCTGACGGACTGCCAGACGACTGCCGAGGAGCCCAAGGGACAGGGCTTTGCTACGGCCGCCCGGCGATTGTCGGAGACCTTCGTTGGTCCGACGAACCTCGTCGATGGCACGCCGACCGATGGGATCTGGACCATGATCCCGTTCGCCTTCGACCTGGACATGCTCGATCAGAGCAAGCGGGTGATCGGCCGACCACAATGGGCGGCCTTGCCGACGGGCGACGAAATCATCGCTGGATATCCGTCGGCCGCGGCGAAGGCTGGGGTCGGCGCGGCCCGCGTCGTCATTGCTTGCGAGATCGCCGACGGCGGCAAGTTGACGGATTGCTCGGCCCAAAGCGAGGAGCCGGCGGGACTTGGCTTTGCTCAGGCCGCCCTGGCGTTGGCCGGATCGTTCCAGGCCAAGCCATGGACAGCCGAGGGGCTGCCAACCATCGGCGGGCGGGTCAGGATCCCGATCCGCTACGAGTTCCCAACCGAAAAGCCCGCGCCCTAGGCTGCGGCCATGTCGCCGGCCTTGCGACGCATGCGCCAGAAGCGGATCGTGCGCTGGGCGGCTTCACGGGGCAGGTTCTCGTAGAGCTCGCCGTATTCGCGCGCGCGGCCCATGGCGTTGGCGTCGCGGTCGAGGATCAGCACCGCGAAGGTCAGGTAGAGCGAGCGCTCGAACCCGGCCGCCTTGCAGACGATCGACAGGGCGTCGAGTTCGCGCCGCTCCAGGATCCGGCGGGCGGTGTGGAAGTCGATGTCGGCGAGTTCGCTCAGCGCCACCAGGAACTTGGTGGTCTCGCGCGCACGCAGGAAGCCGGCCAGCACCTGGGGCGTGATCGCCCCGCGCAGCCGCAGCACGCGAATCTGCTTTTCGGCATCGGCGTAGTCGGAGGGCAGAGCGCCGTCGCGGAACGCCAATTTCTTGCGGCCGGCGGCCAGGGCCGCGTCCAGCTGGGCCGGGTCGACCGCCTCGTTGCGGGCCAGGATCTCGCCGCGCAGCCGGGCCTCGACCACGAAGTACATCTCGTTCAGCAGGTCGACGGGCAGCGACTTGCGGGTGACCACCGCCTCGTGCAGCGCGGGGTTCTCGACCGCGCGGTCGACCACCATTTCCTGCACCTCGCGCGACATCGCCGCGCCCTCGTTGGCCAGCAGCACGCCGAGGGTGGCGTCGTCGCCGCGCTCGACAATCGCCTCGGACACCGCCTCAGACACGGTCGGCCGCTGCGAAATGGCGCGCAGGTGGTCCTGGCCGCGGGTGCGGGCCACCGACAACAGGTCGTCGTCGGTCAAGGCGCGTGAGTTTTCCAGGACCGGGCGGGCGACGTCGATCGAGACGTCGCGGGCCAGGTCGCGCAGCAGGCTGCGCGGCGGGCTGGCGGCGGTCGACATGCGCAGCGCCAGTTCGCCGCGCACAGCCTCTTCCATCTCGCCGGCGAGTTGGCTGAGGACGTCGTCGAACAGCTCCATCTCCTCGCCGCCGCGGACGTCGTCGCTGGAGAAGAACAGGTCGGTGACCCCGCGCAGCAGCTCGCGGCGGCGCTCGCTGGACGGCTCTTTGGCCATCTCGATCAGGTCGTGAAGCTTGCTGCGGGCCATACCGCCAGCGTTAACCGCAATCGGCTTAAAGCTCGCCTAACGGCTGAGATTAACGCCCCCGCCACCATGTCAGGCCGACGCGCTCGGCGCGGTCCAGCAGGGCGTGCAGCGCCACGCCCATCAGTCCCAGCACCACGAGGGCGGCGATCATCCGCGCCGTCTGCAGCTTGTTGCCGGCGTCGAGGATCTGCCAGGCGAGGCCGCGTACGCCGCCAGAGCCGGCGCCGAACTCCGCGACTACAGCGCCGATGATCGCCAGACCCGCGCCGACCTTGTGGCCTTCGAGCAGAAACGGTACGGCCGACGGCAGGCGCAGCCGCATCACCCGTTGCCAGCGGCCGGCCCCATAGAGGTCGAACAAGCGCTCAAGGTCCGGATCGGCCGCCCGCAGGCCTGTGACCGCGCCCGAGAAGATCGGGAAGAACGCCACCAGCACCGCCAGGGCGATGATCGCCCGCTCGGGATGGTCGATGCCGGCCCAGATCAGCACCAGCGGCGCGATCGCCACGACGGGCGTGACCTGCAGCACCGAGGCCAGCGGCCGGACGGCGGCCTCCAAGAGCGGATTCAGGCCCACGATCACCGCCAGGCCGACAGCGATCAGGCTGGCGACGACCAGGGCGATCAGTGCGGTCGACAGCGTGACCCATGCCGCGGCCGCCAGACTGGGCAGGTTCTCGACCAGGGCGACCGCGACGCCGGACGGCGGCGGCAGGAAGTAGGCCGGGATCCCCATCGCCCGGACGGCGATCTCCCAGGCCGCCAGCAGCAAGGCGACGAGCGCCAAGGGGGCGAGGAGGCGGCTCATCGGACCGCCTCCATTCCCTCAGCGAGGAGGCCAGACACCCGCTCCACCGCGGCGCGGAACACTTCCGAGGTGCGGAAGCCTGTCGGCCGCGGCAGCGGCGCCTCGATCCTGGCGACGCCGGCCAGTCGCCCGGGGCCGCGGGTCAGCACCGCCACGCGGTCGGCCATGTAGACGGCTTCCTCGACATTATGCGTCACGAAGACGATCGCCGGTCGCGAGGCGTCCCAGAGGTTCAGGACGTCGTCGGCCAGCGTGCGGCGGGTGATTTCGTCCAGCGCCGCGAAGGGTTCGTCCAGCAGCAGCAGGCGCGGCTCGGTGACCATGGCGCGGGCCAGCGAGGCGCGCATCGCCATGCCGCCCGACAGTGTCGCCGGCCGGGCGGTCTCCGCCCCGGAGAGGCCGACGCGCACCAGCGCCTCGCGGGCGCGCCGCCGAGCTTCGTCGGCCGGCATGCCGCCCAGCTCGAGCGGTAGGGCGACGTTGGCTTGCGCGGTCAGCCAAGGGGCGAGAGTCGGCGCCTGGAACACCACCGCGGTCTCGCCGCGCCCGGGCGTGCGTTCGAGCGTCCCGCGCGTCGGGCCCTCTAGCCCGGCCAGCAGTCGCAGCGCGGTGGACTTGCCGCAACCCGACGGTCCGACCAGCGCCAGGATCTCACCGGCCTCGACGCTGAGGTCGATCGGCCCCAGCGCCCGCCCACGTCCGTCGTAGTCGACCTCGACGTCCTTCAGCGCCGCGAGGGTCACTTGGCGGCCGGCGTCACGAACTGCAGCGTGTAGGCGCTCTTGTAGTCCATGTCCTTGGGGTAGACGCCTTGGCTGGAGGCGACGTTGAAGAACTCGGCCCAGCGGGCGTTGGTCATCACCCCGATGCCGCCGGCCTGGGCGTCGCCGGAGTCGACGATGCCGTACGACTTCAGCTTCTCGCGCGCCTGGTTGAGGACGTCCTGGGTCATTTCCGGGTTGTCCTTGCGGATCAGCGCGTCGCCGGGCGCGGCGTCGCCGTAGAGATAGCTCTTCCAGCCGGCCGCCGAGGCCTCGACGAAGGCTTTCACGGCGGTCGGGTTCTTGGCGATCAGGCTGTCGGGGACCATCACCATGGTCGCGTAGCCGGGATAGCCTTCATCGGCGAGCAGGAACACCTTCGGCTTCAGGCCTGCCTGCTTCTCGATGGTGTAGGGCTCGGAGGTGACGTAGCCCTGTTGGATGACGCGCTTGTCGGCAAGGAACGGCGCGGCGTTGAAGGTGTACTTGCGCACTTGATCGTCAGTGAAGCCGTACTTCGACCTGAGCCACACCCAGAAGGCGGTGACCGAAGCGTCCGAGAGCAGGATCGGGCGGCCTTTGAGATCGGCGATTTTCTCCAGGCCCTGGTCCGGGTGGGCGATCAGGACCTGCGGGTCCTTCTGCATCATCGCCGCCACCGCCTTCACCGGAATTTTCTCCTTGGCGAGGTTCATGACGATGAAGCTGTTGGAGCCCATGCCCGCTTCGACCGCGCCGGAGGCCAGCAACTGCGGGACGTTCACCCCAGGACCGCCCTGCACGATCTGCACGTCCAGACCGCGCTTGGCGTACTCACCGGTCGCCACGGCCTGGTAGAAACCGCCCTGTTCGGCCTGGGCGCGCCAGTCGGTGGCGAAGCGGATGGTGGTGCGTCCGTCAGGGGCCTTCGCGGCCTGGTCCTTCTGGCTCGGAGAGCAGGCGCAGGCGAGGGCCGCGAGCGCGACGGCGGCGAGACGCAGGAGCTTCATTGACTTCCCCAACTTTCAGCGCGGCGAGCCTAAGCGCAGGCGCGCGCCGTTCCAAGGCCGCCGAACGCTAAATTCAGGCCGCGGCCGCGCCCCCGCCTTCGCCCAGCCAGCGGGTCAGGACATCATGCAGGGCCTGGATCTGGATGGGCTTGCCGACCGCCGCGTTCATGCCGGCGCGCAGGCAGGCGGCCTCCATTTCCGGCATCACGTCGGCGCTCATGGCGATGATCGGCATCGTGGCGCACGCGCCGCCCAGGGCGCGGATCGCCCGCGTCGCCTCCAGCCCGTCCATCCGTGGCATGTGCACGTCCATCAGGATCAGGTCGCAGGCGCTGGTCTGGGCCGCGGCGACCGCCTCTTCGCCGTTCTCGGCGAGGATGACTGCGCAGCCGAGCAGGCCAAGGACCGTGGCCCCGAGCTCGCGGTTCATCTCATGATCGTCCACCAGCAGCACTCGGGCGGCGAGCGGGGCCGCGGTCGAAGCCTCGATGACCTCGCGAACGGGGCCCGCGGCGCGGCGTGCGGGGATTTCGAACCAGAAGGTCGCGCCGGCGCCCGGCTTGCTCTCGACCCCGATCTTGCCGCCCATCAGTTCGGTCAGGCCCCGGCAGATGGCCAGGCCCAGGCCGGTGCCGCCATGGGTGCGGCTGACCGATGAGTCGCCCTGGCTGAACCGCTTGAACAGCCGCGCGGCCTGTTCGGACGGCACGCCCGGACCGGTGTCGGTGACCCGGAAGCGCAGCAGCACGCCGTCGCCGGTTTCGATAGCCTGGAGGTCCAGTCGCACACGGCCCTGTTCGGTGAACTTGATGGCGTTGGACAGCAGGTTGAGCAGGATCTGACGGACCCGCAGGTCGTCGAGCATCACCGGCGTCTCGACCGGCCCGATGAAGCCAAGCTGAAGATCCAGGCCCTTGCGGCGGGCGGCCTCGGCGACGATGGCAAGGGCGTCCTGGGCGACGCTGCGCGGATTGACCGGCGCGGGCGAGAGTTCGACTTCGCCGGCCTCGACCTTGGAGAAGTCGAGGATGTCGTTGACCACGGTCAGCAGCGAGGCGCCGGCGCGATCGATCAGCGCCAACTGGCGGCGGGCGGGTTCGGGCAGATCATCACGCTTGAGCAGCACCTCGGTGAAGCCGACGATCGAGCTCATCGGAGTGCGGATCTCGTGGCTCATGGTGGCCAGGAATTCGGTCTTGGCCTGGCCCGCGGCCATCGCCCGGGTCTGGGCGGCGCGGGCGATGCGCGTGCGGCTGGCCCAAAGCCGCTTCGTTCGCTTCTGGTTGGCGATCACCATGGCGGTCGCCAGGCTGGTGAAGAAGTTGATGGCGATCAGGAACTGCAGGCTGCTGGTCCGCTCGGCCAGGCTCCAGGTCGCCCCGTTCGGAGCCGGCGGGAGCGCGACGATAAGGCTGGAGAGCACCACCGCCATGATCATCGCGCCCACCGCCGCGCCCCGCGGGCCCAGCCGGAAGGCGAGCAGAGCCATGAGCGGGAACAGCAGCAATGGCATCGGGAAGCGCACCGGCAGGACGCTGACGAAACTCATCGCCGCGATGAGGCCGTAGAGGCAAAGCTGCTCGACCGGCGAACGACGGAAGTCGCGGATCATGTCGGGACGGACGACCATCAGGCAGGCCGGCAGCATGATCGCCATGCCTAGGGCGTGCCCGTAGAACCACCCCGAAAGGACCGTGTTGAAGCTGCGACCGTAGAGGGTGAAGATATCGGCGGCCAGGATCGCAGTCAGGGCTGTGGCCGGCGCAACGGCCAGCAGCAAAAGGCGCGACACGCGGGGCATGCTGGTCAGGCGCATGGTTTCGCCGCAGACCTTCCGCGCCAGCCAGGCGGTAGCCGCAGCCTCGCCGATGGTCAGGGCCGGAAACGTCGCCGCTGCGATCGGCGGATTGCCGACCATAAGGTTGTAGGCGAACTGCACGGCGAAGCAGGCGACCGCGGCGGCCAGGCCCCAGCGCCGAGGAAGCAGGAGGAAGCCGGCCGCCAGGATGCCGCCGGCGAACCAGATGGTGGCGATGCCGGCGCCTTCGCGAGTCAGGCTCAGGCTGAACGCCATGCTGGCGCCGTAGGCCACAGCCACGCCGCTGGCGAGCGCCAGATTGTAGAACCAGGTCCGAGCCGTCATGGATATCCCGCGAGTCCGGACGATGCTGCGCTTGGGTTGGCGACCAAACGCTTAAGGGCCGGGACGGCGGGACGGTATGTCGCAGGCTCGCGGCTGACCGTGACCATAGCAAGAGGGCGGCGCCGCGGCCTCCCGCAGCGTCGCCCCCTCATCCAGACCCTCGCGGATCCACGCCTTGAGGTTCGGCTCGGAGACGCCGTATGTGGGGGTCCCCAGCGGGTTCCGACACCGTCCGAAGTCCTCCGGAGGACAGGTTGCAGGTCGCCCTGGTCCCGATCCTCGCGGCCGCCCGCTGGGCGCACCCATTCCCCCATGCGCCTGCGCCGCGGTCCCTCTCGGCCCCATGACGGTCTCATTGGGCTGTCGCTAACGCAACTTTTGCGAGTTGTGGTGATGTGTGCAGCTCTTGGTGAAATAGTTAACAAGCTGTGCGCAACCTGGGGGTGGACGCGCTCCAGGCCCAGCGCAGGCGGCGGTTGCACGATCATCTACAGGAATGGCACGGCATGAGCCGTGATCGCGCTAACCCTGTCGCCCGCCGCCGAACTATGCGACCTCCTTCTGGTCGTGGTTGCGAAGCAGGGGGCGGTTCGGTGCGCGCGCGGTTCGGATGGGGGGTGACGCTGGCCGCCTTGACGCTGGCCCATGGCGCTCACGCCGACCTGGACGACGGATCGCTCAATGCGCGCGAACGCCGCGCCGTCGTCGCCAGCGGCCTGCCGGCCGCCTCGGTGGTGTACGTGAGATCGGACCTAGTGGTGGCGATCCGCGGCCGCGGGACACCGAGGCCCGGCGGGCTGATCGAGGGCGTCGTCCTGCAGGGGGAGGTGATCTCGGACGAGGCCGAGCGCATGATCGGCTACCGCTCGATGCGCTCGACTGTGAACGTCGACTGCGCTCGCCGGCGGGATATCGTGGTCAAGATGACCGTGTTCGCCGAGCCGCAGGCCAAGGGCGTGGCGATCAATCGCCATGTCCCCGGCGGCTGGGTGCAGCCTTCGCCGGACGCCTATCTGGCGCAAGTGATACGGGCGGTTTGTGGTCCAGCGCCGCAACTGGCCGCCTCACCGCCGCCCGAAGCCGTCCGGCCCGCGCCGAAAGTGTCGCCGGCGAAGACCGCCCCGCTCAAACCCGCTAAGCCCGCAAAGGGCGCCGCGGCGAAGGTCGCCAAACCGACGTTGCCCCCTGCGCCGGCCGGACCGCCGGTTCCCAGCGAGGAAGCGCCGATGCCCACGGCGGTCGAGGCGCGGTTGACGCGATCGACCTCGCCGAGCGCGGCGATGGCTGCCGACCCCGCGCCCACCGTCGCGCCTTCGGTCGAGATGGCTTCGCGGCCGGCGCTGGCCCTACGGCCTTTGACGCCGTCGGCCGTGCGCGAGGCGACCGCCCGGCCTGCGGCGGCCCCGGCGCCGAGGCCGAAGACCGCCGGCAAGATCGCCGTTCAGATCGCTGCGGCCGCCAGCGAGCGGCAGGCCCGCGAGGCCTTGGCCAAGATCAAGGGCAAGGTGACGCCGCCGCTCTCCAGCGACGTGCGCAGCGTCGTGGTGGACGGCAAGACCTTCCACCGGGCCCTGGTGACCGGCTTCCAGACCCGGGCCGAGGCCCAGGCGTTCTGCAACGGCCTCAAGGGCGATTGCTTCGTACGCTAGCGGGCGAGCGCCTCGCGGCGCTCTTCGAGCTCCAACCACTCCTCCTCGGACGCGGAGAGTTCGTGGCGGGCCGCTTCAAGCGCGGCGTTGAGCTTGGCGAACCCGGCCGGATCGCGCGTGTAGAGGTTCGGATCGGCCATGTCGGCTTCGAGCTTGGCGATCTTGCCGGGCAGGGCGGCGATCGCCGTGTCCAGCTCCTGCAAGCGGCGCTGGTCCTTGTAGGACAGCTTGTTCGGCTTGGGCGGCTCGGCGCGCGGGGCGGGCGCCGCCTTCGGTGCGGCGGGCGCCGGGGCCGCGCCGTCCGCGACGGATTTGAAGAAGCCCGGGTTCTGCGACAGGAAGTCCTGCCAGCCGCCTGGCGTTTCGACCACCTTGCCGTGGCCGTCGAGTGCGATGGTCGAGGTGGCCAGACGGTCGACGAAGTCGCGGTCGTGACTGACCAGGATCAGGGTGCCCTCGTAGTCGGCCAGCAGGTCCTCGAGCAGGTCCAGCGTGTCCATGTCCAGGTCGTTGGTTGGTTCGTCGAGCACCAGCAGGTTCGCCGGCGTCGCCAGGGCGCGGGCCAGCAGCAGGCGGTTGCGTTCGCCCCCCGACAGGCTGCGGACCGGCTGACGCAGCTGATTGTCGGTGAACAGGAATTCCTTGGCGTAGGCCGCTACGTGCTTGGGCTGGCCGCGCACCATCACCTGGTCGCCGCCGAGCGGGGTCAGCACGTCGCGCAGCGTCATCTCCGGCTTCAGGTCGACGCGGCCTTGGTCGATGTAGGCGATCTCCAGGTTGACCCCGAGATTCACCGAGCCGCTGTCGGGCGGCAGTTCGCCCAGCAGCAGCTTGACCAGGGTGGTCTTGCCCGCGCCGTTCGGCCCGACGATGGCGACGCGGTCGCCGCGCAGGATGCGGGTCGAGAAGTCCTTGACCAGGGAGCGGTCGCCGAACGCCTTGGCGATGTTCTTGACCTCGGCGACGCGCTGGCCCGAGAGGCCCGACGAGGCCAGGCCCATGGACAGGTCGCCACGGACCTCGCGCATGCGCTCGACCTTGGTCTTGCGCAGCTCCATCAGCGCCCGGCGGCGGCCCTCGTTGCGGGCGCGGCGACCGGTGACGCCGCGGCGCAGCCAGTATTCTTCCTTCTCCAGCTGCTTATCGAGCCGGCGGCCTTCCTCGGCCTCGGCGGCGAGAATGCGCTCCACCCACTCGTCGAAGGCGGCGAAGCCCTTTTCGAGGCGGCGAACCCGGCGATGCTCCAGCCAGAAGCAGCGGTTCGTGACGCGTTCCAGGAACGCGCGGTCGTGGCTGACGATGACGAGCGCCGAGCGAGATGCGGCGAGTTCCGCTTCCAGGGTCTCGATCGCCAGGATGTCCAAGTGGTTGGTCGGCTCGTCCAGCAGGATGACGTCCGGCTCCTCGGCGAAGGCGCGGGCGAGGGCGGTGCGGCGGATCTCGCCGCCAGACAGGCCCTTGGCAGGTTTGGCCGGATCGATGCCGAACAGTTCGAGCGCCGCTTCGCCGCGGTGCGGTTCGGCCCCGCCGGCGATCACGTAATCCAGCAGCGTTTCGCCGGCGATGTCCGGCTCCTGCGGCACATAGGCGATGCGGATCGAGGGCTGGACCGTGCGCTCGCCCTCGTCGGCGGCGATCTGGCCGGCGAGGATCTTCAGCAGGGTCGACTTGCCCGCGCCGTTGCGGCCGACCAGGCAGGCGCGCGAGCGCGGCTCGACGGCCAGGTCGACGCCGTCGAACAGCATCTTGGGGCCGTCGGCGAGGCGGACGTCCTTGAGGGCGAGAACGGGGGGCTTCATGGGCGCCTGCACATATAGGGAGCCGCGCGCCGAGGCGACCCCTCAGTTCGGCGCAGGCTCGGTCTCGGGCTCGACGAGGTCCGGCATCGGCGGCCGCGGAAGCGGCTGCGGCGGCGGGGCCGCGTCGCGCTCGGTCTGCTCGAACTCGTAGGCCAGGCCCTCGTAGAAGCCGTTGCGCGGGTCGTCCTCGTAGACCGGCTCGGGGTCCGGCAGCAGCCACTCGAACTCGCGGCTCGGCAGGTTCATGTGGGCCGTGACCATGTAATCCTTCCAGATGGCGGCGGCGACCTGGCCTCCCGTCACCTGGTTCATGGGTTTGTCGTCGTCGTTGCCGACCCACACCCCAGCGACATAGTCCGGCGTGAAGCCGATGAACCAGGCGTCACGGAAGTTCTGGCTTGTCCCGGTCTTGCCCGCCGCCGGCCGTCCGAAGTTCGCTCGCGTCCCGGTCCCCTCGGTCACCACCTTCTGCATCATCTTCACCATCATGCTGGCCCAGTGGATGTCGTAGGCCGGCAGGGGCGAGGCGGTCTGGTGCGTGTAGATCATCTGGCCGTCGGCGGTCTGGATCTGGGCGACGATGTAGGGGCGCAGCCGGTTCCCGGCTTGCTGGAACACCTGGTAGGCCGAGGTCATCTCGATCAGCGGGACTTCGTAGGCGCCTAGGGAGACCGACAGGTTCGGGTTCGGCGGGAGGGTGGTGATGCCGAACCGGCCAGCCAGGTTGGCGATCGCGGCAGGGCCGACTTCCTCGCCCAGCCTGACGGCGACAGTGTTGAGCGAGCGGGCCAGGGCGGATTCGACAGTCACCGTCCCGGCGTACTTGCCGCCGTAGTTCTTGGGCTCCCAGTCGCCGATCTTCACCGGCTCGTCGACCCGGGTGTCGGTGGGCAGCACGCCCTTTTCCAGGGCCGCAGCGTAGATGAACGGCTTGAAGCTGGAGCCGGGCTGGCGCTTGGCCTGGACCGCACGATTGAAGACGCTCTTGGTGTAGTCGACGCCGCCGACCATAGTGCGGATGGCCCCGGTCGAATCCAGGGCGATCATCGCGCCTTGGCTGGCGCCGCTGGCCTTGCCGTCGACCTCGATGATCCGCCGCAGAACCTGGGCCCCGGCCGATTGCAGGCGCGGGTCGATCGTCAGCGTGACGTTGAGGTCGGGCGAGTTCTGGCCGACCATCCGCAGGACCTCAGCCTGGGCGTAGTCGATGAGGTAGCCGTTGTCGCCCTCGTTGGCCAAGGCGGTTGCAGCCAGCCTGGGCGGGGCGGCCAGGGCGGCGCGCATCTCGGCGTCGCTGATCCAGTTCTCGCCGCGCATCCGCTCGAGGACCAGACGCTGGCGTTGCAGCGCCTTGTCCATGTTGCGGTGAAGCGCCATCCGCGATGGGGCCTTGGGCAGCGAGGCCAGCAGCGCGGCTTCGGAGAGGTTCAGCTGGGTGGCCGGTTTGCCGAAATAGGTCCGCGAGGCGCCATCCAGGCCGAAGGTGTTGGCGCCGAAATAGATGCGATCGAGATAGAGCTCGAGGACCTCGTCCTTGGTCAGCATCTGCTCGAGCTTGTAGGCGAGCGCCGCCTCCTGGATCTTGCGTTTCAGGTTCTGCTCGGGGCTGAGGAACATCCCCTTGGCGAGCTGCTGGGTGATGGTCGAGCCGCCTTCGACGACGCGGCCAGCCTTCTGGTTGGCGCGCGCGGCCCGCGCAATGGCCCACGGATCGACTGCGCCGTGGTGATAGAAGCGGCGGTCCTCGGCGGCCAGGAAGGCCTTAGGCACGTAGTCGGGCAAGGCGGCCAGCCGTACGTTCTCGCCATACTGCGGTCCGCGCGAGGCGATGAATTGACCGTTCATGTCGTAGAACTTGATCGCCGGGGCGCGAGTGGAGGCGTAGATCTCCTGGCGCGTCGGCACCTGCGGCAGATCCTGCAGGTAGGTCTTGCTGATGTGGTTCCAGGCCACGCCCGCCGCGATCAGGCCGGCCACGACCAGGACCAGCATCGTAATGCCGGTCCACTTGAGCAGCGCCCACAGCAGCGACCGCCCGCCACGCTTGCCTTTGGGCGGCGAACCGGTCAGGTCAGCCTCCGGAAGCTCCCGGCGCTGGCCGAAAGGCGTTTTGGCGCTGTTGGGGTCGTTGTTGTCGTCGGTCACGAGTAATCTGGGGCGGCTGAACTTGGATTGTGTAGGGCGCCTGTAGCATGCCTTCGAGGCCTTTCTGGGAAACGAAGTCGCTCGAGCAGATGACGGTGCGCGAGTGGGAGAGCCTGTGCGACGGCTGCGGGCTCTGCTGTCTGGTGCGTTTCGAGGACGAGGACACCGGCGAGGTCTTTCCGACCCGGGTGCACTGCAAGCTGTTCGACTCCGAGCGCTGCACCTGCACGAACTATCCCGAGCGCAAGAAGCACGTCCCCGACTGCATCAAGCTGACGCCGCAGAATATCGACGCTCTGCAGTGGATGCCGCTGAGCTGCGCCTATCGTCGCATCAACGAGGGGCGAGGCCTGGCGGACTGGCACCCGTTGATCTCAGGCGACCCCGAAAGCGTTCACAAGGCCGGGGTCTCGATCCGAGGCGAGACCATCAGTGAAGAGGAATTGGACGATCCCGAGGACGCCATCCAGTATGCGGCCTGGGATCTTCTGGAGGAGCGCGGCGGAGATTAGTGGGGTGCGGTTGTGGTTGTGGCAAATTTGTCACAATGAGGCTTGCGCCGTCCGCCAAACGGCCTAATTGAGTGACCCGTAGTTTCTCCCCGAAGGTTTTGAGAGGTCCTTTCTTTGGCGCGCGACCCCTATCAGGAGCTGGGCGTCTCACGCAGCGCGAGCGCTGACGAGATCCGCAAGGCGTTCCGCAAGCTCGCCAAGCAGCACCACCCTGACACCAATCCGGGCGACAAGGCCGCCGAGGAGCGCTTCAAGCAGGTGAGCGCCGCCTTCGACATCCTGGGCGACGCCGAAAAACGCAAGAAGTTCGACGCCGGCGAGATCGACGCCGATGGCCGTGAGACCATGCGCGGCTTCGGCGGCGGCGGGCCGTTCGGCCAGCAGGGTGGTCCGTGGGGCGGGCAGGGCCGGTACTCCGAGACAATGGAGGGCGGCGACCTAGGCGACCTGTTCAGCGAAATCCTCGGACGCCGCGGCGGCGGCGGCGGGTTCGGCGGCTTTTCGCAGCGCGGCTCAGACGTGCGCGCCAAGCTCGAAATCGATCTTGAGGAGGCGATCCACGGCGCCAAGAAGCGCATCGCGTTCTCGGACGGCCGCACGATCGACGTCACCATTCCCAAGGGCGCGGAAGAGGGCCAGACTCTGCGCCTGAAGGGCCAGGGCTCGCCTGGACGCGGCGGCCCGGGCGACGCCTTCATCGAGCTGGTCATGCGGCCGCATCCGATCTTTCGCCGTGAGGGCGAGGCGCTGGTGATGGACCTCCCGGTCTCGATTCCTGACGCGGTGCTGGGCGGCAAGGTCGAGGCGCGCACGCCCGACGGCGCTGTCACCCTCACCATTCCGAAGGGCGCCAACAGCGGCCAGTCGTTGCGACTGAAGGGCAAGGGGCTGTCGGACGGCCGCGGCAAGCGCGGCGACCTGCTGGCGCGGATCGTGCTGATGTTGCCCGACAAGCCTGATCAGGATCTGGAAAGCTTCGCCGAACGCTGGCGAAAAGAGCGGCCGTACACGCCCAGGAAGAAGTAGTTTTCGCCGCCGCCAGTGACAGCGTCTGCGCGGGCCTTCATAAACCCCGTATTCAGGCTCGGTTCAGCGATCTGGATCTAATGCTGCGGTTCATGAAACGCCTCCTTGTCATCGCCGCGTTGCTGGCGGCCGCTCCTGCAGCGGTCGCCCAGCCGTACCCTGACTATGGCCGACCGTCCTATGGCGGCAGGCATGACCAGGATGCGGCGCGCGACGCCGTCCGCGGCGGCCGCCAGGTGCCGCTGTCGCAGGTGATCGCCAACATCGCAGCGCGGACGCCTGGGCGTCAGCTCAACACGACGCAGGGCGAGGCCGGCGGGCGTCCAGCCTACTTCGTGCAGTGGCAGACCAACGATGGCCGCGTGATCATCTTTGTGGTCGACGCGCAGAGCGGCCAGATCATCTCGCGCCAGGGCGGCTAAGGAGTTCCATGCGTATTCTACTGGTCGAGGACGATCCGGACCTGTCGCGCCAACTGAAGGCGGCGCTCGGCGACGCCGGCTATGCGGTGGATCACGCCGCCGACGGCGAAGAGGCCCAGTTCCTGGGCGAGACCGAACCCTATGACGCGGTGATCCTGGACCTGGGCTTGCCCAAGGTCGACGGCGTGTCGGTGCTGGAGCGCTGGCGGCGCGAAAGCATGGCTGTTCCGGTGCTGATCCTGACCGCCCGCGGCGCCTGGAGCGAGAAGGTCGCCGGCTTCGACGCCGGCGCCGACGACTACCTGACCAAGCCGTTCCACACCGAGGAATTGCTGGCGCGACTGCGGGCGCTGCTGCGCCGCTCGGCCGGCCATGCGGCGCCGAGCCTGTCGCTGGGCGGCCTGCGCCTCGATCCGCGCGCCGCGCGCGCCAGCGTCAACGGCGAGCCGCTGCGGCTGACCTCGCTGGAGTACCGCCTGCTGCACTATCTGATGATGCACCAGGGCCGGGTCATCAGCCGGACCGAGCTGGTCGAGCATCTCTACGACCAAGACTTCGACCGCGACTCCAACACCATCGAGGTGTTCATCGGCCGGCTGCGCAAGAAGATCGGGGCCGACCGTATCGAGACCGTCCGCGGCCTTGGCTACCGGCTGACCGCTCCGGCCGAGGAACTGGGGGGCGGGGCGGCCGGCTCGTGAGCATGCCGACCCTCGGCCAGCCCTCGCTTGTCCGGCGGCTGGTGATCCTGGCGGCGGGCTGGAGCCTGGCTGTCCTAGTGGTCTGCGCGCTGGTCCTGGCGCTGCTTTTCCAGCAGGCGGCGCTGCGCCGGTTCGACCAGGGCCTGTCCGAACTGATCGACAACCTGACCGCCGGCACCACCATCGCCGAGAAGGGCCAGGTCGTCGCGCCAGCCCTGACCGACCTGCGGGCGCTGCGGGCGTTCTCCGGCAAGTACTGGCAGATCGCCGAGCCAGGCGAGGGCGGCAAGCTGCGCGTTCTGGTGCGTTCGCGCTCGCTCTGGGACAGCGAATTGAAGTCGCCGCCGGACATCGTCGGCCGCCTCGACGCCAAGCCCGGCCAGCCGGTTTCGTACGATACGTTCGGCCCGCTCAACGAACCGCTGCGCGCGATGGCGACCCAGGCCAAGCTGCCGGGCCGGGCTGCGCCGGTGGTGTTTATGGCCGCCGAGGACCGCAGCCCCGTCGACCGCGACGTGAGGGGTTTCGTCACCGCCACGGCCATCGCCTTCGCGCTGCTCGCAGTCGGTATGATTGCGGCGGTCGTCATTCAGGTCCGGGTCGGTCTCAACCCGCTGTTCGCCCTGCGCCGCGAGGTCGCCTCGGTGCGTCGCGGCAAGGCCGAACGGGTGCAGCGCGCCTATCCCAGCGAGCTGTCGCCGCTGGCCGACGAGTTGAACGCGCTGATGGCTCACAACCAAGAGGTCGTCGAGCGCCAGCGCACCCATGTCGGCAATCTCGCCCACGCGTTGAAGACGCCGCTGTCGGTGATGTTGACCGAAGCGCGCCAAACCGGAGGGCCGCTGGCCAGCGTCGTCGAGAGTCAGGCCGAGGCGATGCGCATGCAGGTCGACCACCACCTGCGCCGCGCTCGCGCTGCGGCGCGCACCCAGGGCCCGGGCGAGCGCACCTCGGTGGCCGATGTGCTCGATGAACTGTCGCGCACGCTGGAGCGCATCTTCCTCGACAAGGGCGTCGAGATCGACTGGGACGCGGATGAGGACCTGTTCTTCCTCGGCGAGCGTCAGGACCTGTTGGAGCTGGCCGGCAATGCGATGGAGAACGCAGGCAAGTGGTGCAAAGGCCGCGTCCGGGTCCGCGCCGTCGCCGCGTCCGGCGAACGCCTGCACCTGACTATCGAGGACGACGGCGAGGGGCTGACGCCTCAGGAGCGTGAGACTGTCGTGCGCCGCGGCGCACGACTGGACGAAAGCGCGCCGGGCTCGGGTTTGGGGCTGTCGATCGTCGACGAGCTGGCGCGGGCCTATGGCGGTTCGCTGAAGCTGGGCGAGGCGCGGCTCGGCGGGCTTCTGGTTGAACTCGACTTGCCCCGGGCTGAAGCCTGATTTTGCAGGACTTTTCGTAAAGCCTTAACTCGCCGGCGCGATGCTTGGACCGTGCGGGAGGAGTACGTCCCGCAGTGGAGCGTCTACCCGTATGGCCGGCTTGCCCGACGCCAAGATTGACATCGTCCGCACCCTGGTGGCCAGCGCGCCCGACAAGGTGGTGAGCGGCCTGCGCAATGCGCTGGCGGCGGCCGATGGCGACACGGCTTTGGCTGGAGTGCGCCGGGTCGTGGAAGCCGAGGTGGCCGAGCGGAAGCTGCGCAACAAGGCGCTGCAACCCATAGCGCCGCTGTTCGTCGACCGAGGCGGTGATCCGGGGCGCCTGGCGTTCCCGCCGCGTGCGCTGCCGATGCTCTGGCGTGGCCTGCGCGAGGTCGCGGCTGAAGACGTCGCGACCGCGGCCCTGGTGATGGCCGACTTCGAACAGGGCGTGACCTCGACCGAGGCCTTCGACCGGCTGACGGAGCGGTTGGTCGAGGAGGTCGAGGCGCGAACTCAGCGCGACATCGTCGGGGCCCTGGACTTCATTGAGGCTGATCGGCAGGGCGGCGAGGCGGTGCTGCGAACTTGCCTGGCCATCTCGCCGGTTGTTCGCCGGGCGACTGAAAAGCTGCCGGAATGGATCGGCCGCACCACCCAGGAGCGGGCCGCCGCGGCGCGGCTCGCCTATCGTGACGCCTGCCGGGTGGGCGATGACGCCGGTCCGCGGTTCTTCGAAATGTTGGGTGCACAGCTCGCCGAACCCTGGACCATCCTCCGAATTGTCTCTGCGGTGATGGACCACCCGACCGAGAGCTATCTCTCGGGATCGGAGCTCTCGCCGTTCGCCACTCGGCTGATGGACGGCGTCGACGCCAACCTCAAGATCGTGGCCGGCTTCGACCTGAACGGCGGCGCGCCAGCCGGCGAGGCCGCCGCCGCCGCGGTCGAGGTGCTGACCTTGCAGATCACGGAGCTGGAGGACGCCATCGACCTGGCGCGCGAAGGCGGCTGGGGCGGGCGGATCCAGAAGCAGAAGCAGGCCCTGGCTTCGGTCGTGGAGAAGCGCCTGCGTGAGCTGCCGCGGCTGCAGGCGACCGCGCTGCCCACCCAGAAGGTGCGAATCGCGCGCGCCCTGGTCACCGAGCCAAGCCTGTCGCTACCGCCCGACCAGGGTCACGTTACGCGCTGCCGAAGCTTGCTCACCTTCGCCGAGGGCATCCGCGCCAGCGCCAACTACGGGGGGTTCGCCTCCACCCGCACCAAGGTGATGGAGGCGGCTGGCGAAGCGCTCGATCAGTATGTCGAGGACGTACTGGCGCGCGTCCGCGAAGGCGAGGCGCCCGACCGCGAGATCGCCGCCCTCATGCTGCAGGTCGCGGCCGAGTTCGCCGGCCTGATCCACGAACCGCGCGCCTGCGAGATCGTCCGACGCCGCGCAGCCAGCGCGTTCGGGGCAGTGACCGCCCCACGGCCCGCCTGGGAAGACCCGGCCCGACAGCTCTAATCTCGGCCTGCGCCGATCGGACCGGTGGAACTGGCGCAGCGTTTCGGCTAAAGCCGCGCCATGATCGCGTTCTGGGTGGTTGCGGGCGTGCTTTCTGCGCTCTGCGCTGGTCTCGTCCTCTGGAAATCGGCCCGCGCGGCGGCGCTCGCCGGCGCTGATGATCCGACCGCGGCGGTCTACCGCCGCCAGCTTCGCGAAATCGACGACTTGGCGGAGCGCGGGCTCATTCCGCCCTCCGAACGCAGCATCGCCCATGCCGAGGCCGCGCGCCGGTTGCTTGGAGCGTCCGACGCCAAGGACGCGCCCTGGACGATCGATCTTTCGCAGCGCAAGCCGGTCTTGGTCTTCGCGGCCCTGACGCCGCTGCTGGCGCTGGGCATTTACTTCGCCGTCGGCTCGCCCGGCATGGGCGACCAGCCGTTCAAGGCGCGTGTCGCCGCCTGGCGTGGCGCCGACCCCTCGGCCCTGACCCCGCCGGAAATGGCGGTGGTGCTGAAGTCGCTGATCGCCGAGCGGGGCGGGGACCCGGAGGCCTACGGCTTCCTAGCCCAGGCGGAGATGGCGTCGGACAATCCCGACGCGGCGGCGCGCGCACTGCGCCGGGCGATCGAGCTGGCGCCGAACCGCCCCGATCTCTGGGAAGGGCTGGGCGAGGTGCTGGTCGTCCAGGCCCAGGGCGAGGTGACGCCGCAGGCGCAGCGCGCGTTCCAGGAGGCGCTGAAGCGCGATCCGAAGTCGGTCAGCGCGCGCTTCCATCTGGCTCGTGGCCAAGTCGCTGGCGGCCAGCGCGCCGAGGGCTTGGCGGCATGGCGGGCCCTGGCCGCTGACCTGCCCGCCGACGATCCGCGCCGCGCCTCGGTGCTGCAGGTCATCGCCGAGGCCGAAGGCGCCCCGGCGCCGAAGTTCGACAACACCCAGATGGCCGCCGTGGAAGGCATGGTCGCTGGCCTCGCCGCTCGGTTGGAGGCTGAACCTAACGATCCCGAGGGCTGGGTGCGGTTGGTTCGTTCCTATGCGGTGTTGGGCGATGCGGCCAAACGCGACGCGACTTTGACGGAAGCCAAGGCGCGTTACGCCCATCAGGCCGATGTTCTCAAGGCGCTGGACTTGGCGGCGAAGACGGAACCGATGCGATGAGCGGCTGGCTGCCCAAATCCCCGAAGGCGCGCCGGCGTCTCTATCTGGTCGCGGCCATCGCGCCCGTCCTGGCGCTCGCCGTCGGCCTGACCCTGTGGGGTCTCTCGGACTCGATCTCGTTCTTCTACACCCCGGCTCAGGCCGCCGAGGCCAAGCCGCCGGTCGGCCGCTCAATCCAACTCGGCGGGCTCGTGCAGCCGGGCAGCGTGGTCAAGCACCCGGACGGTCGCGTCGAGTTCGTGGTCTCCGATCAGTTGGCCTCGACCAAGGTCAACTATTCCGGCGATCTGCCGGACCTGTTCCGCGAAGGACAGGGGATCGTCGCCACCGGCGCGTTCCAGGCCGACGGTGATTTCAAGGCCAAGCAGGTGCTGGCCAAGCACGACGAGAAGTACATGCCGCGCGAGGTCGCCAAGGCCATCAAAGAGCAGGGCGAGTGGCGCGGCGAAGGCGCGCCGACGCCGAGCTATTCGGCGGAACCGACCGCGCGATGATCGTCGAAATCGGGGCGTTCTCCCTGGCGCTGGCCCTGGCGCTGTCCGTCGCTCAAGCGCTTGTCGGCGGCCTGGCGCGTTGGCGTCGTTCGCCTGTGATGGCGGGCGCCGGTGCGGGCGCGGCGATCGGCGCCTTCGTCGCGTTGCTCGTCGCCTTTGCGGCGCTGATGTACGCGTTCGTGACGTCGGATTTCTCCGTCGCTAACGTCGCGGCCAACTCGCATACGGCCAAGCCGTTGCTCTACCGCGTGGCCGGGACCTGGGGCAGCCACGAGGGCTCGATGCTGCTGTGGTGCCTGGCGCTGACCGGCTGCGGCGCGGCGGTGGCGCTGTACGGCCGCGACCTGCCGGCCGGGCTCAAGACCCTGACCATAGCCGTGCAGGGGCTGCTGGGCGTGGTGTTCCTGGCCTACACGGTCTTCGCCTCCAATCCCTTCAACCGGGTGCTCAATGCGCCGGTCGAGGGCCGCTCACTCAATCCGCTGCTGCAGGACCCGGCGTTGGCCTTCCACCCGCCGGCGCTCTACGTCGGCTATGTCGGCATGTCGGTGGTGTTCTCGTTCGCGGTCGCCGCCCTGATCGAGGGCCGCGTCGACGCGGCCTGGGCCCGCTGGGTGCGTCCCTGGACCCTGGCCGCCTGGAGCGCCCTGACCGTCGGCATCACGCTCGGTTCGTTCTGGGCCTACTACGAACTCGGCTGGGGCGGCTGGTGGTTCTGGGACCCGGTCGAAAACGCCAGCTTCATGCCCTGGCTGATCGCCGCGGCGTTGCTTCACTCGGCCGTCGTCACCGAAAAGCGCGGCGCGCTGGCTGGCTGGACCGTGTTCCTGGCGCTGGCGGCCTTCACCTTCTCGATGCTGGGCGCCTTCCTGGTGCGCTCGGGCGTGCTGACCTCGGTGCACGCGTTTGCGGTCGACCCCACGCGCGGCGTGCTGCTGCTGACCATTCTCGGGGTCACGGCCGGCGCCGGTTTTGCGCTGTTCGCCTGGCGCGCTCCGCTGTTCGCGCGCGGCGGCGTCTTCGCGCCGGTCAGTCGCGAGAGCGCGCTGGTGCTCAACAACATCCTGCTGGCGGCGGCCACCGCCACGGTCCTGCTCGGCACGCTCTATCCGCTGATGCGCGAGGCGGCGACGGGCGAGGCCATCTCCGTCGGCCCGCCGTTCTTCAACCTGACCTTCACGCCCCTGATGGCCGCGCTGGCCATCCTGCTCCCGGCCGGCCCGCTGCTGGCCTGGAAGCGCGGCGACCTGAACGGCGTCATCCAGCGCCTGTGGCTGGCGGCGCTGATCGCGCTTGCCTGCGGCCTGGCCGCCTATGCCCTGATCAGTCCGCGCAAGGCGTTCTCGGCCGCCGGGGTGGCGATGGGCGCCTGGCTGGTGATCGGGGCGCTGGTCGAACTGGTTGAGCGCACCCGGATGTTCCGCGTCTCAGCGGCCGAGACATGGCGGCGCCTGGCAGGCTTGCCGCGCGGCGCCTGGGGCATGACCCTGGCGCACCTGGGCCTGGGTGTGTTCGTGCTCGGCGCCTGCTTTGAGACCGGCTGGAAGCTCGAGGCGGCCGAAACCCTGCCGGTCGGCGGGCGACTGAACCTTGGCGAGTACAGCCTGGTGCTCGACGACATCCGCGCCGTCGAGGGGCCGAACTACGAGGCCGAACGCGGCCTGCTGCGGGCGTTCAAGGGCGATACTCAGGTTTGCGCGCCCAAGCCGGAGCGCCGCTTCTACCCGGCCGGCGGCCAAACCACGACCGAGGTGTTCATCTGCACGCGCGGCCTCGACCATCTCTATGTCGTGCTCGGCGAGCGCCGGGGCTCGGCAGGCGCGCCGGTGTGGCTGGTGCGGGCCTACTGGAACCCCTGGGCGCTGCTGATCTTCATCGGCCCGGCGATCATGGCGCTGGGCGGCGTGGTCTCGCTGTCGGATCGCCGGCTGCGCCTGGCGGCCGGCCGCAAGCTGCAGGCGGCGGAAGCATGAAGCGTCTGGCGGCGATTCTCGGAGCGGTGCTCTGCATCGCCGCGGCCTCCGATCCGGCCGAGCGGCTGCCTGACCCAGCCCAGGAGGCGCGTGCCCGCGAACTCTTCCGCGAAGTCCGCTGCCTGGTCTGCCAGAACGAGTCGATCGACGACTCCAATGCCGAACTGGCCGCGGACCTGCGTCGTCTGGTCCGCGACGAGGTCAAGGCCGGCAAGACCGACGCCGAAGTCCGCAAGCATCTGACCGACCGCTATGGCGAGTTCGTGCTGCTCAAGCCGGCCTTCTCGCTGGGCAACGCCGCGCTCTGGGGCGCGCCGGTGATCGTCGTGCTGTTGGGGCTGTGGCTGCTGCTTCGATCCCTGAGGAACCGCCCGGTCGACGAGGCGCTATCGCCCGAGGAAGCCGCGCGCCTGGACGACCTGTCGCGCGATTGAGCGGCGTGACAAGATTGCGCCAAACATTGAACGCTATGAAGAGCCGAGCGTGACCTAAACGTAACTTGAGAGACATTGCGCTCTTTGGCATCGAACATAGGTTGTCGGGGACGTGCTCGTGTTATCTGGCACTGGGCGCCCACAGGGAAATTGAAGGCTTATGACCTCGAAGAAGACCGGTTATCTCCTCGGCGCCCTGGCGGGTGTCGGCGTCGCGACTGCGGCCCTCGCCGGCGCTAACCTCGCGGACCAGCCGCGAGCGGAGTCCAGCGTTGATCGCGGCCTGCTGATGCGGACCTCGACCGCGCCGATCTTCGCGCCGCCGCCGGGTGCGCCGCTCTCCTTCGCCGACATCTTCGAGAAGGTTTCGCCGGCCGTCGTGTCGATCAACGTCACCTCCGACGTCGATCCGTCGGCCCTGCGCCGGGTGCCGGGCTTCGAGAACTTCCCGTTCGACATCGTTCCGCGCCAACCGCCGGGCGGCGGTGATGACGAGGAGGGTCAGCAAGGCGGCCAGCAGGGCCAGCAGGGCCAGCAAGGCCAGGGTCGCGGCCAGCCGCGCCTGCCCAGCCAGCAGTCCTCGGGCTCAGGCTTCTTCATCTCGGGCGACGGCTACATCGTCACCAACAATCACGTCGTCGAGAACGCCAAGGAAATCAAAGTCGTGCTCAAAGACGAGCGCGAGTTGGATGCGGTGGTCGTCGGGCGCGACGAGGGCACTGACCTGGCCGTGCTCAAGGTCAAGGGCAGCGGCTTCCCATATGTGAACTTCGAAAACGCCGGCAAGCCGCGCGTCGGCGATTGGGTCATCACGGTCGGCAACCCGTTCGGCCTGGGCGGCACCGCGACCGCCGGCATCATCTCGGCCTATGGCCGTGACATCGGCGAGACCTTTGTCGACTACATCCAGATCGACGCGCCGATCAATCGGGGCAACTCCGGCGGTCCGACCTTCGACGTCTATGGCCGCGTGATCGGCGTGAACACGGCGATCTTCTCACCGTCGGGCGGTTCGGTCGGCATTGGCTTCGCGATCCCGGCGGATGTCGCCGACTCGATCACCAAGCAACTGATCGCCGGCGGCAAGATCACCCGCGGCTACATCGGCGCCTCGATTCAGAACTTCACCGCCGAGATGGCAGAGGCCCAGGGCATGGGCGCCCAGCGCGGCGCCATTGTCGCCAACGTCACCCCCGGCGGTCCGTCCGAGCGCGGCGGCCTGCAGTCGGGCGACATCGTCACCTCGGTGAACGGCGTCAACGTCAAGACTTCGTCCGAACTGACCCGCGAGGTGGCCAAGGCCAAGCCGGGCGACGTGCTGCGTCTGGACGTGCTGCGGGCCGGCAAGCGCAAGAACGTTGAGATCCGCTCGGGCGTGCGCCCGACGGAGCGCGAGCTTGCGGCCAATGACAATCAGCAGGGCGGTCAGAGCCGCGGCGGCGGCGACAAGCCCGAAGCCCAGGCGCAGCGTCCGGTCGTGCTCGGCCTGGCCCTGGCTCCGATCGACGAGGCCTCGCGTCGCCGCCTGAACCTGGACCCCGGCTTCAAGGGCGTGCTGATCGCCAGCATCGACCAGTCGTCGGATGCGGCCCTGCGCGGTCTGCGCAAGGACGACATCATCGTCCAGGCCAACGGCGAGGCGGTGACGACGGCGGCGGAATTCTCGGCGGCGGTGACGGCGGCCAAGAAGGCCGGTCGCCAGAGCATTCTCGTCGGGGTGCATCGCGGCGGTCGCACGTCCTTCCTGCCGCTGAAGATTTCCGGCTAGGTTGAAGCAAGCCTGGGGGGACGAGCGATGCGGATTCTGATTGTCGAAGACGACCTCGAAGCAGCCGAGGTCATGGACCGCGGCCTTACCGAGGCCGGCCACCAGTGCGTTCGGGCCAGCGACGGGGAGGCGGGCCTCTCCGCCGCCCAGGCCGGCGAGTTCGATGTGATGATCGTCGACCGCATGATGCCGCGCATGGACGGGGTTTCGATGGTCCAGGCGCTGCGGCGCGAGGGCGATCAGACCCCGGTGCTGTTCCTGTCCGCGCTCGGTGAGATCAACGACCGCGTCGAAGGCCTCAAGGCCGGCGGCGACGATTATCTGGTCAAGCCCTACGCCTTCGTCGAGTTGATCGCCCGGGTCGAGGCGCTGTCGCGGCGTCGGGAGACCGGCTCGGTTCAGACCTTGCTGCGGGTCGGTGAACTGGAGATGGATCTCATCGCCCGGACGGTGCACCGCCAGGGCAAGGAGATCGACCTGCAACCGCGTGAGTTCCAGCTGCTGGAGTTCATGATGCGCCACGCCGGCCAGTCGGTGACGCGCACCATGCTGCTCGAGAAGGTCTGGGAGTACCACTTCGATCCCCAGACCAACGTCATCGACGTGCATGTCTCGCGGCTGCGTTCGAAAATCGACAAGGGTTTCGACCGGGCGATGCTGCAGACTGTCCGCGGGGCGGGCTACCGCCTCGACCCGTAAGGCCGGGCGCGCGCCATGCGCCTGCCGAGGCTCTTTCGCACCACGCCGTTCCGGCTGACGCTGCTGTTCCTGGCGCTGTTCGCTGCGGCCGCCAGCGCCTTCCTGGCCTACATCTATCTGGCGACCGCAGGCGAGGCGACGCGGCGCACCGACCAGAACATCACGCGGGAAATGCGCTCGCTGGTGGCGGCCTACGACCGCGCCGGCGTCGACGCGGTGAACCAGTCGCTGATCGAGAGGGCCGCGAGCGAGCGGCCCTTCCTCTATCTGCTGATGAAGCCGGACGGCTCGCGGATTTCCGGCTCGATCGCCGAGACGCCGATCGAGGACGCCGGCGCGGCGGTCGGTGTATCGACCCGCGCCAGCTTCTCGGTCACCGACGACGACGGCCAGGGGCGGCTGGTGAAGCATCCGGCCCGCGGCATTCAGGAGCGGCTGAGCGGCGGCGAGATCCTGTTTGTCGGCGCTGACATCAGCGAGGACCAGGCCTATGTGGTCAAGATCACCCGCGCGCTCTGGGGGGCCGGGGCGCTGGTCGTCGTGCTCGGCCTGGCCGGCGGCCTGCTGGTCAGCCGCAATGTCTCGCGCAGCATGGGCGCGCTGAACGACGTAGTGGCAGCGGTCCGCAATGGCGATTTCGACGCCCGCGCCGCCGTGCGCGGCGCCCGCGATGAGTTCGATGAGCTGTCCGAGGGCATCAACGAGATGCTCGACCGGTTGCAGCGCTCGATGGCGGGACACCGCCACGCCGGCGACGCGATCGCCCATGACCTGCGCTCGCCGCTCACCCGTCTGCGTGCGCGGCTGGAAACCGCCTATCTCGACGTCGAGGCTGGCAAAGGTGACGCCGAGGAAGCCTTGGCCCAGGCGCTCGACGACACCGACGGCGTCCTCAAGACCTTCAGCGCGGTGCTGGCCATCGCCCGGCTGCAGGCCGCCGGCCAGGCGCCTGACCAGGCCCTGTTCGATCCGGCCGAGCTGGCGGCCGACCTTGCCGAGCTCTATGAGCCGACGTGCGAGGACAAGGGCCTGGAGTTCGGAGCCGAGTTCGCCAAGAACCTGCAGGTCCGCGGCAATCGCGAGTTCTTGGCGCAGGCGCTGGCCAACCTTTTGGACAACGCCGTGAAGTACACGCCTTCGGGCGGGGCGATCATGCTGCGCGTGCGTCGGCGTTCGTCGGGCGAGATCGAGTTTTCCGTCACCGACACTGGACCAGGGGTACCCGACGAAGATCGCGCCCGGGTAGTCGAACGCTTCGTGCGCCTGGAGAACAGCCGCAGCGAGCCGGGCTCGGGCCTAGGGCTCTCGCTGGTCGCCGCTGTCGCCGAGGCGCACGGCGGGCGGCTCGAGCTTTCGGAAGGCCCCGGCAAGGTCGGTGAGATGGGCCCTGGATTGCGGGTGGCGCTGATCCTGCCGCGCGCGGCCTGATCGTCGCCCCTGGGCACACGTCCTAGTGAAATGTCCATCGTCGCCCGGCTAATGTCGTTCCACGATGACTCGATTGATTGACGCCATCCGCCCCTGCGGTCCCATCGCCGACGAGAAGGCCGCCGACCGCGCCCGAAACGTGCTCATGGAGGCGGCGGCGCGCGACAGCTGGACCGCCCAGCTCGAGAGGGCATGGCCGGCGTTGGCGCCGGTGTTCGGCGCCTCACCCTACCTGACCGGCCTGGCGCGTCGTGATCCGGCGCGGTTGCGCGACCTGCTCGATAGCGAGCCGGGCGCGCGGTTCGACGACCTGCTGGCGCGGACCACGGCGCTGGCCCTAGCTGACTGGGACAGCGCCAAGGCCGGACTGCGCAAGTTGAAGGCGGAGGCGCACCTGCTGATCGCCCTGGCCGACCTCGGCGGGGTCTGGAACCTCGACCAGGTGACGGGCTCGCTGACCCGCTTCGCCGACGCGGCGCTGGCCTCGGCCCTGACCGTCGCCGCCCGCGGCGAATTTGAGGCTGGCCGTCTGACCCGCATGGGAGAGGGCGAGGAGGGGCCCGTTCCCGGCTGGTTCTGCATCGCGATGGGCAAGCACGGCGCCTATGAGCTGAACTATTCCAGCGACATCGACATCTCGGTCTTCTACGAGCCCGAGGTCCTGCCGCTGGCCGACGGGGTCGAGACCCAGGCCTTCGCGGTCCGCCTGACCCATCGGCTAGCGGACATGATGCAGGACAAGACCGGCGACGGGTATGTCTTCCGCGTCGACCTGCGGCTGCGGCCCGACCCGTCTTCGACCCCGCCGGCGGTGCCGGCGCCCGCGGCCTTCGACTATTACGAGAGCGTCGGCCAGAACTGGGAGCGTGCAGCCTTCATCAAGGCCCGCGCGGCGGCCGGCGACATTGGTCGTGGCGAGGCGTTCCTCGACGAGCTGGCCCCGTTCATCTGGCGCAAGAACCTCGATTTCGCGGCCATCGCCGACATCCATTCGATCAAGCGCCAGATCCACGTGCACAAGGTCGACGATCGCCTGACCGCAAAGGGCGTCGACCTCAAGCTCGGTCGCGGCGGGATCCGCGAGATCGAATTCTACGTCCAGACGCAGCAACTGATCCTGGGCGGCCGCCATCCCGAGCTGCGCTCGCCGCGCACGCTCGACGCGCTGCGCGCCCTGGAGGCGGCGGGCCACGTCTCGGCCCAGGCGGCCGACGAACTGAGCGAAGCCTATCGTCAGCTGCGCGCCGCCGAGCATCGCGTACAGATGTTAGCCGACGAGCAGACGCATCGGCTCTCTGAATCCGACGGCGAGCGCAAGCGCGTGGCCGCACTGTCGGGGTTCGATCGCGTGCGCAGCTTCGACGCCGCCGTCGAGCGCATCCTGAAGACCGTTAACCGGCGCTATGGCGAGCTGTTTCCTGACGAGGAGCAGCTGTCCTCGCGGTTCGGCAGCCTGATCTTCACCGGCGTCGAGGACGATCCGGAGACCCTGGCGACGCTGGCTCGCATGGGCTTCTCGCATCCAGCGACGATCTCGCAGACGATCCGCAGCTGGCACCACGGCCATATCCAGGCGACCCGCACGGCGCGTGGGCGGGAGCTCTTCACTCGGCTGGCGCCGCGACTGCTCGATGCGGCCCAGGCCAGCGGCGCGCCGGACGTGGCCTTCACCCGCTTTGAGGCGTTCTTCTCCAAGCTCTCGTCTGGGGTCCAGCTGCAGTCGCTGTTCCTGGCGCAGCCGAAGCTGTTCGAGTTGATGGTGCAGGTCATGGCCTTCGCCCCGCGGCTGGCGAGCACGCTGGCGCGGCGACCCGCGGCGCTCGACGCGCTGCTGGACGGGGCCTTCTTCGCCAGCATCGACAGCGACGAGGATCGCAGCGTCATGGCCCACGCGGTCAGCCGCGCAGATGGGTTCGAAGAGGTTATGGACGCGGTCCGCCGCATCCACCGCGAGCAGGCGTTCCGTGTCGGCGTGCAGGTGATGAGCGGCGCGGCCAGCGCCGAGCTGGCCGGCCGTGCGTTCGCCGATCTCGCCGACATCTGCATGGAGGCGCTCGCCCCCGCGGCGCTGGCCGAGGCCGAGCGGCTGGGCGGCCAGTTCCCTGGAGAGGTGGCCGTCATTGCGCTCGGCAAGTGCGGTTCGCGCGAGATGAGCGCCGGTTCGGATCTGGACCTGATGACGCTCTACCGGGCCTCGGAGCCGGGCGCGACGTCGTCGATCAAGGAGTGGAGCGCCGACGTCTTCTACGGCCGTTTCACCCAACGCCTGATCGCAGCGCTCTCGACCCCGACTGGCGAAGGCGAACTCTACGAAGTCGACATGCAGCTGCGGCCCTCCGGCACCAAGGGACCGGTCGCAGTCAGCTTCACGGCCTTCGAGGACTATTACGAGCGTGAGGCCGAGACCTGGGAGCTGTTGGCTCTGACACGGGCTCGCGTGGTCTGGGCCAGCTCGCCCGACTTTGCGGAGGCGGCCACGGCCGCGGTCGAATCCGCCCTACGTCGTCCGCGCGACGGCGCGCGCACCGCGGCCGATGTCCGCGACATGCGCGGGCTGCTGGAGCGGGAGCGACCGCCGAAGGGGGAGTGGGACCTGAAGCTGTCGCCGGGCGGCTTGGTTGATATCGAGTTCGCGGCTCAGTACCTGCAGCTGGCCCACGCCGCCGATGGCGGGCCCTTGCGTCAGAACACCGCCGAGGCGCTTGCCGCCTTCGACGGGCTGGCTCCCGCCGATGCGCTCGCAGCGCTGCGCAAGGCCTGGGCGCTGCAGCAGAACCTCACCCAGCTCTTGAAGGTGGCGCTGGGCGACAACGCCGATCCGTCCGAGGAGCCGAAGGCGTTCCGCACGCTTCTGGCCCGGGCCGGGGACGTGCGCGACTTCCGCGCACTGCGCGCCAAGCTGGCGACCGCGCGCACCGTCGCGCGGAGCGCTTATGAGACGATTGTCGGGGCATGAGCGACGGATCAGGCGGTGCGGTGCGTTGAACAGGCGGCAAGGCGTAAGAGACGCTATGCGCCAGAACAGAGGCCGTGACGGCGATTGAACGACATTGCAGGCTCCCATCCCTCGCAGGCGAGGTGACGTTTGAGCGATCCGGACGAGGAGCTGCTGACGCGCGTGGGCGAAGGCGACCCGGCGGCGGTTCGTGCGCTCGTCGCTCGCAAGCTGCCGCGGCTGCTCGCCCTGGCGGGCCGGATGCTGAGCGATCCTGCCGAGGCCGAGGACGTGGCCCAGGAGACGTTTGTGCGGGCATGGAAGCAGGCGCCCAGCTGGCGTCCCGGCGGCGCGCGGTTCGACACCTGGCTACACCGCGTGGCGCTGAACCTCTGCTACGATCGGCTGCGCCGACGCCGCGAGGTGGTCACCGACAACCCGCCCGAACAGGCGGACGAGGGCCCGGCTCCCGATCGCGGCCTGGAGGCCAGAGATGTCGGCGACCGCGTCTCGGCGGCCATGCAGCGCCTGCCGGACAGGCAGCGGGAGGCGATCGTGCTGTGTCACTACCAGGAGCTCTCGAACATCGAGGCGGCCGGCTTGATGGGCGTCAGCGTCGAGGCTCTGGAGAGTTTACTGGGGCGGGGGAGGCGCGCCTTGCGCGCGGCGTTGGCGGACATGGTGGGAGGTTAATCGGATGACCCACGAACGTTTCGAAATCCTGGCGCAGGCCTATGGTGGCGACATCGCCCGCTGGCCGACCGCGGAGCGTGACGCCGCGACGCTGCTGATGGCGGCCGAGCCGGAGTTTGCGCGCATCGTGCTGAGCGACGCGGGCGAGCTCGACGCCGCGCTCGATCTCTGGGCGCCGGTGGCGGTCTCTCCGGCGCTGCGCGACGCGGTGGCGGCCTCGGCCCCGACACCCCGGCGACGGTGGAGCCTGAACGCGTGGTTCATGCGCGCGGGCGTCGGCGCCGGCCTGGCCGCAGCCTGCGCGGCTGGCCTGGTGGTCGGGGTGATGCTGTCCGACGCGCCCCAGGCGCCGACGATGGACGACACGGTCAGCGCCGCGATCAGCAACTATGACGACTTGTCGGGGCTGGTGACGTTGGAGGGCGCATAGATGAGCCGCAAGACCCTGCTGATCGCGCTCTTCGCCTCGTTGTCGCTGAACCTGTTTCTGGTCGGCGCGGTGGCCGGCGGCCTGGTCGTCGGTCAGAAGGTGCGGGCCGAACGTCCGCACCCGGGCCAGCGTCCGAACCCGCCGCTGTGGCGGGCCGGCGACGCCTTGCCGCCCGACCGAGCGCAGGCCTATCGCCGCGCCCTGCGTGATCAGAGTCCTGAGGTGCGCGAGGCGATGCGCGCGGCCCGCGCCGCGCGAATGGAAGCCTGGCGCTCGATCGGGCAGGAGCCGTTCGATCCCGTCGCCACAAAGCGCCGGCTGGCCGGCATTCGCGCCCAGGAGGCCGACGCTCGTGGTCAGATCGAAGAGGACATGATCGATTTCGCCGCCGGACTTTCGCCTGAGGAGCGGAAGGTCCTGGCCCAGGGCCTTACTCAGCGTCCGGGCGGGCCGCGGCCGTCGATGGAGAGGCCCCGCTAGGCGGCCGCGAAGCCGTCGACCGGCCGGCCGATTTCGCCTCGGCGGAGTGGAATAGTGAACGACACCATCGTGCCTTCTCCAGGCGCGCTCTGCATGTCGAGCATGCCGCCGTGCATCTCGACCAGCGATTTGGTGAGCGCCAAGCCCAAGCCGGTGCCCTGGGTGGTCTTGGAATGCTGGCTTTCGACTTGCTCGAACGGCCGCGCCAGGCGCGCCAGGTCGTCCTGGGCGATGCCGATGCCGGTGTCCTGAACGCTGACGCGGATGCTCTCGCCGGTCGGATCGCGCCGGCCCTCGCCGCGTACCGTCACCCGGCCGCCGCGAGGGGTGAACTTGATGGCGTTGGAGAGCAGGTTCAGCAGCACCTGCTTGACCGCCCGATAGTCGGCCTCGACCTCCGGCAAATGCGGAAAATCGATGGTGAGCGTCAGGCCGGCGGCCTCGGCGCGATTGCGCACCAGCCGCGCGGCGTCTTCAGCCACCTCTTCGAGCGCCAGCGGCTCGAGTTTCAGGTTCATCTTGCCGGCCTCGATCTTCGACATGTCGAGGATGTCGTTGATCAGCGCCAGCAGGTGCTGGCCCGATGACAAGATGTCTTGCGCATAGCCCTTGTAGCGGGGGTCGCCAAGCGTCCCAAACATCTCGCCGACCATGATCTCGGAGAAGCCGTTGATCGCGTTCAGCGGAGTACGCAGCTCGTGGCTCATATTGGCCAGGAACTCGCTCTTGGCCTTGTTGGCGCCCTCGGCGCGGACCTTCTCCATCTCGTACTTGCGCGCCAGTTCAGAGAGCTGCTCCTGGCTGCGCTCCAGGTTCTCCACCACCCGCTGCAACTGCTCCTCGTTCTGGCGGCGGGCCGCTTCCTGGGTCTTGATCGCGGTGATGTCCGCCGCGGTCATGACCAAGCCGCCTTCGGCCGTACGGCGTTCGGAGATCTGGATCCAACGGCCGTCGGCCAGCTCGGCCTCGCGCACGCCTTTGCGGCCGTCGGGGCTCGGGCCCTCTTGCTGGATCGCCAGTTGGGCGAAGCGGCTGACCTCCTCGCGCAGGGCCCCAGGCTTGAGCAGACGCGGCTCCAGCGAAAAGACATTGCGGAAGTTCTGGTTGCACAGCAGCAGGCGTCCGTTGCGGTCCCACAACACGAAGGCCTCGGAGACGCTCTCGATGGCGTCGCGCAGCCGCCCCTCGGCGGCCTGGGCGCGGGCCTGGGCCATCCGCTCCTCGGTGACGTCAAGCGCCACGCCGATGATCCGCGAATAACCCTCATGCTCTGGGCGGCCGAAAGCTTGGCCGCGAGCGTCGATCCAGATCGGCCGGCCGCCCTGCAACGACGGCACGCGGAACGACACGTCGAAACCGCCGTACGTCGCTGCGGTCGACAGCGCCTGGCGCACGCGCTCGCGATGGTCGGGCGAGACGCGGTCCAGCACCTCCTGGCCGCTGGCCACGCCGCCGCCGCCCCAGCCGAAGATTGCGCCGGTCACGTCGGACATGAACATCTGGTCGGTGGTCAGGTCCCATTCCCAGATCCCGCAGCGGGCGGCCTCGACCGCAAGGCGGAAGCGTTGTTCGGAATCGATGAAGGCCTGCTGGGCGTTCTCGATGCGGCGGCTCTGGTTGAGGAGCAGCAGGCCAAGGGCGAAGGCCACCACCAGCGGGGCGGTCAGCCAGGCAAGTTCGCGGCCGGCCGACAGGCCCTCCTGAGCGCTGGAAGAGGTCGCCGCAATGGTCAACAGCGCTCCGCCCATCGCCGGGCGGGCCACGATGTCGAGGGGCGCGCCGTCGGGCTTAGCGCCCTTCAGCAGGCTGCCGGCGCGGCTCAGATCCGCGGCCGACACGCCAAAGCCCTGGCTGACGTCCAAGGCCTGCGACAGTCCGCCTCCGCCGAGCGCGGCGATGATCCGCCCGCTGGAGGCGGCGAGCGCCTGATCCGGCGCCAGGGCCGCGCCCAGCCGCGTGGGGTCGCCGATCACGACGACGCGGCGCCGGCCCTTTGGAGTCATCGCCTCGATCGAGGCGGCCAGCGCCGGAGCGGGTTGGGCCGAGCCGCCGAACCAGATCGCATCCTTGCCGCGCTCGATCTCGCTAAGGAGCGCACGCCAGTCGACCCCCGGGGCCTTGCCGGCCAGGGCGATCACACCCTGGTCGTCGAGGACCGCGACCGCGGTCGCCGCGCCCGCAGCGGCGGTCAGGCCGGTCTCGGCGGCGTCCAGCGGCGGGGCCGCCTCGCGCTGCAGAATTTCGCGTGCGGCCAGCAGGCCGCCGCGTAGGGATGCGCCTTCGGTCTCGATGCGCCCTGCCAACGCCTCGGCGCGGCCGGGGAGGGCGGCGTTTTCAAGCGCCTGGGCCTGGGGCTCGCGGCTGATCCGCACGACCGCCACGGCCGTATAGACCGCCAGCAGCAACAGGGTCGACAGGATGGCGACACGCACGAAGCCCTGGTGCGCGAGCAGCCGCGATCCTGGCGCCGGGGCTTCGCGCAGGCGGCCGGGCCGACCTTCGGCCTTGTCCTTGCCCCCGCGTTTGGCCAAAGCCCAGCCGCTCCTCTGCGCGCCGATTCACCTTGGCGACGAGTCTACGCAAGCAGGCAGGTCGCGTCACGGGCCGTCTAGCTTAACAACTAGGGTTTTGCGCGCCGATCGGATCGACGTTCGAGACCTGTGTATTTCGGGTCATCGTGCCGTCGGCGATCCGGACCGAAATAGGTCTCGCTGCGGACGAAGGGGCGGCTTTTGTCGATCACCCAGGCGATCCGCTTGAGCAGGTCCGCCGGCGTAATCGGCTTGACGCAGAACTCGTTCACGCCGGCGTCGCGGGCCGCCATGATGCGGGAGCGATCCGCATGGCCGGTCAGCAGGATGATCGGGGTGTAGGGCGCTGGGCTCTCGGGCGCGGTCCGTAGCCAACGCGCGAAGTCCACGCCTTCCTCGGCGCCCAGCATGTAGTCGAGGATGACGATGTCGCTGGGCGCAGCGCGCATCTGAGCCTTGGCCGCGGCGATGGTTTGGGCGTCGTCGAGCCGGCTGGCGCCGAAGCCGCGAAGCATCGCCTTCACCAGGTTGACGGCGTGGGTGCTGTCGTCAACGACCAGGAACCGCAGTCGGTGAAGGGGCATGGACATGCCGCGCGCTCCAGGCTTGTCCCCGACGTTCCGGAACTAACGTAAACATTCCGTGCGCCGCGTGCGCCGGGGACAGCTGGGCGCTAGTCGGCCAGGGCCTTGCTCGCCAGCTCGTAGACGTTCTTTGATAGTCCCTCGGTCGCGGCGATGCGCGCCAGTTGCTCCTTCATCAGCGCGCCCAACTCGGGCTTGTAGCGCCGCCAGCCGCCGAGCGGCTCGACCAGACGCGCGGCGGTCATCGGATTGAAGCCGTCGACGGCCAAAATCTGGTCGGCCAGGAACCGGTATCCCGCCCCGCTCGGATCGTGGAACCGGGCCGGGTTGAAGTTGGCGAAGGTCGAGACCAGCGCCCGCAGGCGGTTGGGATTCTTCTGGTCGAAGGCCGGATGCGCGGTCAGCCCCATGACGCGGCCGAGGGCGGATTCGTCCGGGTCTCGGGCCTGGAGGGCGAACCACTTGTCGATCACCAGCGGCTCGGACTTCCAGCGCTCGAAGAAGTCGGCGAGGGCGCTCTCGTAGGGTTCGCCGCCGACCAGCATCAGCGCCGACAGGCCGCCGATCGCATCGGTCATGTTGGCGGCCGCGCGGTAGTGGCCGTCCGCCAGCTCGCCGATCTCGGCGCGAGGATTGGCCGCCATTAGGTCGAGGGCCGCGTTGCGCAGCGCCCGGCGTCCGGCGCTCGCTGCATCCGGCGAGAACTCGGCGAGCTCCTGCAGCCCGATGTGCAGCCGCTTGAGGTCGTCAGTCAGGTGCAGGGCCAGGCGTGTCCGTAGGGCTTCGCGCGCCTCGTGGATGGCGGCCGGGTCGGCCGGTTGGATGGCCAGGGCCAGGTCGGATTCGCTCGGCAGCGAAAGCAGCAGCGCCTTGAAGGCTGGGTCCGAGGCTTGGTCGGACAGCGCCCGGCCGAGCGCCTCGGCGAAGCGTTCCTCGCCAACTTCGTCCGGCGCGCCCTTAGCCCGGGCTATGATGAGGGCGCGGGCCAGTTCCTGACCGGACTCCCAGCGATTGAATAGGTCGGGATCGCCAGCGAGCTGCACGTAACGGTCGGCCGCGCGCGCGTCGGTCCGCAGGGTTACTGGCGATGAGAACCCGCGCAAGGCTGAGACCACCGGCGCGGCGTCGACGCCGGTCAGGGTGACGGACTTGGCGGCGCCGTCGAGCACGACCAGCGTCTCGTCCACCGCGCGGCCGTCGCGTTCGAAAGCCAGCGTGCGGCCCTCGGCGTCGAGCAGGCCGATGATCACCGGCACTGGCAGCGGCCGCTTGTCCGGCTGCCCGGGCGTGGGCGGAGTGGTCTGCGACAGATCGAGGGTCAGCGTCCGGGCCTCGGCGTCGTAGCTGTGGGCCAGCGACACCTTCGGCGTGCCCGCCTGTTCGTACCAGGCGAAGAAGTCGGTGAGGTCCTGGCCGCTGACCTCGGCGAAGCAGCGGATAAACTCCTCGACCGTGGTGGCGTGACCGTCCCAGCGCTCGAAGTAGAGATCCATGCCTTGCCGGAAGGCCTCGGCCCCGATCAGGGTCTTGAGCATCCGGATGACCTCGGCGCCCTTCTCGTAGATCGTCGCGGTGTAGAAGTTGTCGATCTTCATGTAGCTGGACGGCCGCACGGGGTGGGCCAGCGGTCCCTGGTCCTCGGGGAACTGGCGCGCGCGCAGCGCCTTGACGTCCTTGATCCGTTGGACCGCGTGGCCGCGCATGTCGGCCGAGAAGCTCTGGTCGCGGAAGACGGTCAGGCCTTCTTTCAGGCAGAGCTGGAACCAGTCGCGGCAGGTGATCCGGTCGCCCGTCCAGTTGTGGAAGTACTCGTGGGCGACGACGCTCTCGATGCGCTCGTAGTCGAGGTCGGTGGCGGTCGCCGGGTCAGCCAGAAGCAGCGAGGAGTTGAAGATGTTCAACCCCTTGTTCTCCATGGCCCCGAAGTTGAAGTCGCGCACGGCGACGATCATGAAGAGGTCCAGGTCGTACTCGCGGCCGAAGGCTTCCTCGTCCCACTTCATCGAGCGCTTGAGCGCGTCCATGGCGTAAGCGGCGCGCGGCGCCATGCCGGTGTCGACGAAGATGCGCAGGTCGACGGTGCGGCCCGTCATGGTGACCAGCTTGTCTTCCAGCACGTCCAGCTCGCCGCCGACCAGGGCGAACAGATAGGCCGGCTTGGGGAACGGGTCGTTCCAGACCGCGAAGTGCCGCTCGCCCGGCAGCTCGCCGGCCTCCAGCAGGTTGCCGTTCGACAGCAGGTGGCGGAACGACTTGTCGGCCACGATGCGCACGGTGAAGCGCGACAGCACGTCAGGCCGATCGGGATACCAGGTGATCTTGCGGAAGCCCTCGGCCTCGCATTGGGTGCAGAAGCGGCCGCCGGACATGTAGAGGCCCTCGAGGGCCTTGTTGTTCTCCGGATCGATCTCGACCTCGGTCTCTAGCACGAACGCGTCGGGCACGTTCGGAACAGTCAGGAACTCGGCGTCGATCGTGCGCTCGCCCTCGGCCAGGACACGGCCATCCAGCGCCACCGAGACCGGCTTCAGCCGCTCGCCGTTCAGCACCAGCGGGTCGGCGTGATCGCCGTTGCGCCGGATGCTCAGGCGGGCCTTCACGCGCGTCGTGTTCGGCGCGAGGTCGAAATCGAGGCGGACCTCGTCGATGAGGAAGGCGGGCGGGGTGTAGTCGGCGAGCCGGATCGCCTGAGGCGTTTCTGTGCGCATGAGGCGCATTTAGCCATGCCCCGCGCGGTCCGCCAGTGTGCCGATTTGAGGTCGGTCAAGGCGCAGCCGTCTGATCGGCGGGATGTCTCCATCTGTAATAGCCATAAGAGAAATGGGGATATTCATGACGACCGCTCGCTTCGCCCTGGTCCTGGGCGCCGCCCTCGCCATCGCCGCACCCGCCGCCGCTCAAGACTTCCGTCCGAAGGAAAAGGGGCTGTTGATGCTGAACGCCCGCATCAGCGGCGTGCTGACCGATGCGGAGGATCCGATCCTGACCGCCGGCGGCGTCGACAGCGGCCTGAAGGCGAAGGTCGGGGACGACGTGATGCCGACGCTCGGCCTGACCTACTTCCTGACTGATAACCTGGCCATCGAAGCCATCGCCGGGACCACCCAGCACGAGGTCAAGGCGGTCGGCCCGGGCACCGACGTCACGGTGCACGAGACCTGGGTGCTGCCGCCGGTCGTCTCGCTGCAGTACCACTTCGCGCCGCAGGCCAAGGTCAGCCCCTATGTCGGCGCCGGGATCAACTACATGATCTTCTACGGCGGCGAGGACCAGAACGGCTTCAAGGTCGATATCGACGACGGCTTCGGCTACGCGTTGCAGGCTGGCGTCGACGTCGCGCTGCAGGGGCCGTGGAGCGCCAACCTGGACGTCAAGAAGGTGTTTTTCGAGACCGACGCGACGGTCAACGGCGGCGCGCTCAAGAGCAAGGTGAAGCTCGCCCCCTGGGTCGTCTCGGCCGGGATTGGCTACAAGTTCTAGTCGTCTAGCGACGGGATTGCGCAAGCTCGGCCTTCGAAGGGATGTCGGGCTTGCGATCGTCGCGCGCCGCCGCTTTTCAGTCGGGCATAGGGCATTTGCACTATTGAGGGGCGCGCAGGCGGCCGGCAATACTGTTTGCGAACAAGCAATGTGCTTACTTGCTCAGGCAGGGTCAGTTGCTGGTTTGCGGAATTCGGACGCGGCGTCTCAGACGACGCGGGTTGGCGTCGCGCCGGATCACCGACAGGGATGGGGTCGTGTCGGGGGACGCGGCCCCTCCCGAATTTCAGGGACGTCGTCCTGGCGCACTGCCTGTCCCCGAGGATTTGCGCTTAGGCCACGGCCGCCCTGGCGGGAGTCGGACTCGCCGTCGGTGCTTCCCGGAAGTGCCGGTCCAGCTTGGCGATCTCCTCGGCGATGCGCTGCAGTTCAGGCGGCGCATCGCCGGCGCTCTCGTCGACTAGGCGCACCACCTCGCGGGCCAGCGCCAGCAGATGCGGCGCGCGGGCGATCAGCCGCGCCTGGAACTCGATCTTGTGCGGGTCACGGTCGTACTCAGCCCCGGGCACCCGCCATCCGCCCCAGTCGGCCGCATCGGTCACGACCACCGGATAGGTCCCGGGATAGGGGTGGTGGCTGGCGTCTTCCTCGGTCTGCCACTTGTTGCGGGCGCGCATCAGCCGCCACGGCGGGGTCCCGGCGCCCAGCGCTTCGGCGCCGCTTTCCTGTTCGGGCCGCAGTTCATGTGCCTGGAACTCGCGACCCAGACCGACGTCGTAGGACACCCGCACCGGCTCATCGAAGCCCTTGGCCCAGACCGGCACGATCTGCTCGATCATCGCCCAGACGCCGACGCTCTCGACCCAGACTTTCTGGTTACGTTGGTAGATCGCCTTGGCCATGCGCGCCTTCCGGAGCTCTTGTTCAGCCGGCCATAAAACCCTGAATTTCTTGACGCGAGGTCAATCTTTCCAAGGCGCGCACGGTGCGTATGGTGGCCGCCAGCAAGCATCAACCGGCCGCATAGACGGCGGAATGGGCGGAAATGAATTTCGACTTTTCGGACGACCAGAAGTTCCTGAAGAACGAGGCGCGCAAGTTCCTCGACGCCAACTGCCCGACCACGCGGGTGCGCAAGGTGCTCGACGACGACGCCAAGGCCTATGACGCCGACCTCTGGAAGGCGGTGGCCGGGCAGGGCTGGCTCGGGGCTGCGATCCCGGAGGCGCACGGCGGCCTGGGCCTGGGCCATCTTGAGCTTTGCGTCATCGCCGAGGAATTGGGTCGGGCGGTGGCGCCGATCCCGTTCGCCTCGACGGTCTACTTCTTGGCTGAGGCGATCATGTTGGCCGGCGACGACCAACAGAAGGCCGAGCTTCTGCCGAAGATCGCCGCCGGCGAACTGATCGGCGCGATCGCCACGTCCGAGGGGCCCGGCGTCGTCACCGCCTCCAACCTCCAGGCCAGCGTCGTCGACGGCAAGCTGAGCGGCGTGAAGGTGCCGGTGACCGACGGCGACATCGCCGACGTCGCCCTGGTGCTGGCCAAGGAGAATGGCAAGGCCGGCCTGTTCCTCGTCGATCTGAGCGATGCGGCGGTGGTGCGCGAAGCGGTCAAGACGCTCGATCCGACCCGCGATGCGGCCAAGCTGACCTTCAAGGGCGCGCCGGCCCGGCGTCTGGGCGCCGCCGGCGAGGGCTTCGAGCTGGTCGAACAGATCTTTGACCGTGCGGCCGTGCTGCTGGCCTTTGAACAGACCGGCGGCGCCGACCGCTGCCTGGAGATGGCCAAGGAGTATGCGATGGAGCGCTACGCCTTCGGCCGCCTCATCGCCTCCTACCAGGCGATCAAGCACAAGCTTGCCGACATGTACGTCAAGAACGAGCTTTCGCGTTCGAACGCCTACTACGGCGCCTGGGCGCTGAACACGAACGCGCAGGAGCTGCCGGTCGCCGCCAGCGCCGCCCGCATCGCCGCCAGCGAGGCCTACTGGTTCGGCTCCAAGGAGAACATCCAGACTCACGGCGGGATCGGCTTCACCTGGGAAATGGACTGCCATCTGCACTACCGGCGCTCGCGCCAGCTCTCGCTCGTGGCCGGCGCCCCGCGCGTTTGGAAAGAGCGTCTCGTCAGCCACCTTGAACGCCGCAACGTCGAAGCCGCCTAAGGGAGAGCAGGATCATGGATTTCAACGACACTCCCGAAGAAGCCGCCTACCGCAAGCAGGTCCGCGATTGGCTCGAGGCCAACGCCCCCAAGGCGCGCGAAGGTTCTGCCGATCCCGAGGCCGGTGACGGCATGGCCGCTTCCAAGGCCTGGCAGGCCAAGAAGGCTGCGGCCGGCTATGCCTGCATCACCTGGCCCAAGGAATGGGGCGGGCAGGGCGGGACGCCGGTGCAGCAGGTGATCTTCAACCAGGAAGAAGCCAAGCACCCGATTCCGGGCAACCCGTTCCAGATCGGCCTGGGCATGTGCGTGCCCACGGTGATGACCTTCGCCGACGAGGCGACCAAGAAGCGCTTCGTCGGGCCGGCCCTGCGCGGCGAGGAAATCTGGAGCCAGCTCTTCTCCGAGCCGTCCGGCGGTTCGGACGTCGCGGCCTCGCGCACCAAGGCCGAACGGGTCGACGACGGCTCGGGCGACTGGGTGATAAACGGCCAGAAGGTGTGGACGACCGGCGCCCAGTTTTCCGACTACGGCATTGTAATCGTTCGGACAAATCCGGACGTGCCGAAGCACAAGGGCCTGACGATGTTCTGGCTCGACCTCAAGGATCCGGGGGTCGAGGTCAAGCCAATCCACCAGATGTCGGGCGGGTCGGGCTTCAACGAGGTGTTCTTCACCAACGTGCGGGTCAAGGACAGCCAGCGGCTCGGCGCCGAGGGCGACGGCTGGAAGGTCAGCCTGGTCACCCTGATGAACGAGCGCCTGGCGGTCGGCGGCGCCACTGGCGCGGGCTGGAGCCAGTTCATGGAAACGGCGCGCAAGACGCCGGGCCTGGACGGCGCCTCGGCGCTGCAGGATCAGTCGCTGCGTGAGAAGCTGGCCGACTGGTACGTCCAGGCGGAGGGTCTGAAGCACACCCGCAACCGAACCATGACCGCTCTGTCGCGCGGTCAGACCCCGGGGCCGGAAAGCTCGATCGGTAAGATCATCTCGGCCGTGCAGATGCAGGAACTCGCCAACACCGCGGTCGAGATGCTCGACCAGTACGGGATCATCAATGACGGCGAACTGGCTCCGCTGGACGCCGCGTTCCACTGGTCGCTGATGTTCGCGCCGGGCTTGCGGATCGCCGGCGGCACCGACGAGATCCTGCGCAACATCATCGCCGAGCGGGTGCTGGGCCTGCCCGGGGACATCCGCGTCGACAAGGACGTGCCGTTCAAGGACATGCCCACCGGTCGCTAGGAACTGGACGCCGACGAGTTGGGAGGCGTTCCGGCCTTGAAGGCTCCCCGCGAGGGGAGCCTTTCTTTTTGGGCCGGCGATCAGGCCCGCATGGGGACGATCTCGACGGCGCTGCGCTGCGCGACCAGCTCGCCATAGAGCCTGGTCAGGCCCTCGAAAGTGTTGTCCCAGCGGTGGCGCTGCTCGGCGCGGCGTCGCGCGGCGCGCTTCACGTGGCCGAGGTCGCGGGCGAACAGCGCCTCGATCGCCTCGGCCATGCCGGCCGGATCGACGCTGGCGGCGCGCTGGCCGACGTGTTCGTCAATCAGTTCGGAGATGCCGCCGCGCGAGGGGCCGACCACCGGCAGGCCGGCGGCCAGAGCCTCCAGCACCACCAGGCCGAAGGGTTCGTTCTCGTTGGCGTGCACCAGGGCGTCGCAGCTGGCGATCACCCCGGCCAGTTTCACCGGGTCGCGCTCATAGCCCATCGGGATCACCCGCGGCGAATAGTGGGCGTCCTTGGCGGCGCCGACCAGCAGCAGGTAGTAGGGCGCGCCGAGGCGCTCGACCGCGCAGATCAGGCTCTCGATGTTCTTCTCGCGCGCCGGACGTCCGGCGAACACCAGTAGCCGCGCATCCGCCGGCAAGCCGAGGCGCTTCTTCAGACGGTCGCTGTCGGCCCGGCCGGGGTGGAACAGATCGGTGTCGACGCCCAGCATCTGCACGCTGACCTTCTCGACCCCGGCCTCAGACAGCCGCTGGGCGATGTGGCGGCTGGGGGCGACGACGCGGTCGAAGCGTTGGAAGGTCGCCGCCCAGTGCTTCATCGCCGGGGCCTCGGCCCATTCGCCGAAGTGCAGGGCGGCCAGGGCGGCGGCGTCCGTATGGCAGAAGCCGACCACCGGCACGCCCAGGGCCTCGCCGGCGTCCAGCGCCGCATGACCGGGGACGAACATGTCGCCGGCTTCGATGATATCGGGCTCCAGCATCCGGATCACGGTTTCCCACTTCGTGGTCGAGGCGGGCATCCGGTAGCCGTCGCCGAACGGTAGTCGGGCGGCCGCGACGCTGACGATGCCGTGGGCCGCCAGGCCCGTGGTCGGACCAGGCACGACCAGGGTGTGGCTGATGTCGGGGCGACGTTTGCCCAGCCAGTCGCGCTTTTGATGCAGGTAGCGTTTCACGCCGCCCGAACGCGGCGCGTACATCATGGTGGTGTCGATAAGGTGGAAACCCATGCGACCCGGAGCACCAAAATGCGGAGCTTCAATCGGGTCTAGTCGTATCAGATTCTCAGAGCGCGAGTCGGTGACGTCGAACACTCGCCGCCTCCCTCTTGTTTGGACCCAGGGCTAACGAACGGGCGAGGGATTTGGTTTCTTACAGTTTTCGCGCGTCAGGCGAACTGGCGCAGACCCGCGCCATCTGGCGGCGGGCCTGCGCGCGGCAGGTCAGTCAGCGCGCGGTTGGCTCTCCCCAGCGGCGCGGACCAGCTGCACGAACTCGGCTCGGATCCCATAGGGGTCATCCCCGCGGGCGCCCTGCGCCAGGGCGCTGACGTCGCTCCAACCGTAGGCAGCGTCGACGCGCGGGTCAGCCTTGAGCATCTGCCCGAAGGCGGCGACGGCCAGCGCCCAGCGGGTCGCCTCGGGCGCGGCCTGAACGGTCGGATAGGCGTCGCGGGCCCCGATCGGCCGCTCGATCAGGTTTGAGACCGCGCCTCCGGGCAGCTTGTAGCGGACCTTCAAGAACGCCAGCTCGCTCGCTGCGCTCGGCGCCGCCGACGGCCGCGCCGAACTGTAGCGCAGGGGATCGCTCGAGCCGCGCGCGCCGGCCGGTGTGATCTCGTAGAGCGCCGTCACCGAGGCGCGGGACCCGACCTCGCCAGCGTCGACCTGATCATTGTTGAAGTCCTCTCGCTGCAGCATCCGCGTCTCATAGCCGATCAGCCGGTACTCGCTGACGGCGGCCGGATTGAACTCGACCTGGATCTTCACGTCGTCGGCGATCGGGAACAGGGAACGGGCGAAGTCGTCGCGCAGCAGCTTGCGCGCCTCGTTGAGGGTGTCGATGTAGGCCGCCGTGCCGTTTCCGTTCTGGGCCAGGGTCTGCATCATCACGTCGTTGTAGTTGCCGCGACCGAAGCCGTAGACCGAGAGATAAGTCCCTTCCTTGCGCTTGGCGGCGACCAGATCCTTGAGCTTGGTCGGGTCGGCGACCCCGACGTTGAAGTCGCCGTCGGTCATCAGGATCACACGGTTGACCGATTTCGGATCGAAGTTCTGACGGGCGAGATCATAGGCGAGCTTCAGGCCCTCGCCGCCGGCCGTGGAGCCGCCGGCCCGCATGGCGCCGAGCGCGCAGCGCACCTTCAGCTTGTTGCGACCGTCGGTTGGGGAAAGCACCGCGCCGGCCGAACCGGCGTAGGCGACGATGGCCACGCGATCCTGCGGCCGCAACTGGTCGACCAGCAGGTTCAGCGACTTGATCGCCAATGGCAGCCGGTCCTCGCTCCACATCGAGCCGGAGGTGTCGACCAGGAACACCAGGTTAAGCGGCGGCTCGGCCTTGCGCGGCAGATCATAGCCCTGCAGTCCGATGTGGACGATCCGCCGCTCCTTCGCCCAGGGCGAGGGGGTGACGGCCACATAGGGCCGGAACGGCGTGGCGCGGTCGGCCGGCTGTGCGTAGCCGTAGTCGAAGTAGTTGATCATCTCCTCGACGCGGACAGCGTCGCTCGGCGGCCGCGAGCCGTCGTTCAGGAACCGCCGCACATTGGCGTAGGAGGCGGTGTCCACGTCGACCGAGAAGGTGGAGACCGGCTCCTCGGCCACGCGCTTGATCGGATTGGACTGGGCGCCGGGATAGCGCTCGGTGTCGACGTGCGGGCGGACCGCCGATCCGGTGACGACGAGCGGGCGGCTTGGCGGGGACTCGGGCGGCGCGATCCGGTGTTGGACCGGTGGAACCGGCAGCGGCGGGATCTGCGGAAGCGCCTCGGCCGCGCGAGGCGAGGGCATAGGCGGCGGGGCGGGCATCGGCGCGGCGCGATAGGCATGGCGAGGGAGCCCGCCGCCATACCCCGTCGGCTGTGGTGAAAAGCCCAGCGCCTCGCAGGCGGCCGCCGTTGGCGCGCCGTCGCGGACGGCCGGCTGGGCCAGCGGCGCGGTGGGGGCGGAGAGCGCGGTCAGCGCCGCCAGACTGGTGACGGAGGCGCTACGCAACATCTTCTGCACTGTCATGGCGAACCTCTCGATAGCTCCATGGCCCAGCTTGGCGCGCTGGCTGCGGCGAAATGTCGGCGTCATCACGACGCAGGCGAGGCATCACAACCGCGTCAGATTGATGCGAATGGGTCGCAGGAGCGATTGCATCTGAGCTTGAGCGTGTTAGTGCGACTAAATCGCATGTAGCTTAAGTGTAGGGGATAGCTTTGTTAGCGCCGATTACCCGTGCCCTGATGAGGACCAGCGCGGGCGTTTGCCTCGCCTTTTCGGGCGGAGCCGCTTTTGCGGAGGTCGAGACCGAAGATCGGCGCAAGGCCCCAGCCGCCCGTGCAGTCAGCGTTGAGAGTGCGGCCAGCGACGCCAATGACGTCGAAGGCGTTGTCGTCACCGCCGCCGGCTTCGAGCAAAAGATTGTCGATGCGCCGGCGAGCGTGACCGTCATCTCCCGCACCGAGCTTCAGCAGATGCGGGCGACCAATCTGGCCGAAGTGCTTTCGACCGTGGAAGGCGTCGACGTTGGGGGTGCGGTCGGCAAGACCGGGGGCCTCAACATCAACATCCGCGGCATGGGCAGCGATTACACGCTGATCCTCGTCGACGGTCGCCGTCAAAACACCGCCGGCAGCGTGACGCCGAACGGCTTTGGCGAGACCTCGACCAGCTTCCTGCCGCCGGTCAGCGCAATCGAGCGCATCGAGGTGGTGCGCGGGCCGGTCTCGACGCTCTACGGCTCGGACGCCATGGGCGGCGTCGTCAACATCATCACCCGCAAGGTCGGCGAGACCTGGGGCGGCTCGGTCACCCTGGACGGCACGATCCAGAGCGACGACGAGTTCGGCGATCTCTATGGCGGCAACGTCTACGCCAGCGGCCCGCTGGTCCCGGGCATGCTCGGCCTGACGCTACGCGGCTCGTTCGTCGACCGTCAGGCCTCGAGCCTGACCTTCACCAGCGTGAACGGCCAGGACCTGCCGGTCGCCGGTTTCGGCCGCAGCCCGACCAAGAGCGAGATCCGCGGCTACGGCGCGCGGCTGAGCTGGACGCCGACCGACGACATGGACTTCTGGCTGGACGCCGACGTCGGAACCCAGTGGTACGACAACTCCAAGGGCCAGATGGGCACCAATACCGTGGCCGGCGGCTACGGCGACGCCCTGGAGTTCAATCGCCAGCAGTACGCCCTGGCGCACAATTGGCGCCTGCCGTTCGGGGTGCTGGAAAGCAACCTCTCGCGCGGCATCACCGAGACCAAGGGGCGGATCATTCCCAACGGCGTCCGCGGCGCCGGCGGCCCCCGGACGCTGGAGTCGACCAACACCATTTTCGACACCAAGTTCTACTCGCAATGGCGCAACCACACCTTCACCGTGGGCGGCCAGTACTGGGACGCCGAGATGATCGACGGCGTCGCTCCCGGCGCCTTCGAGCACCAGCAATGGGCGATCTACGCGGAAGACGAGTGGCGCTTCACCGAGACCCTCGCCCTGACCGTCGGCGCGCGACATGACGACCACAGCAAGTTCGGCGGGCACTTCAGTCCGCGCGCCTATCTGGTCTGGAACCCCAATGAGCACTGGACGCTGAAGGGCGGCGTCAGCCAGGGCTTCAAGACCCCGCGCCTCGAGCAGTTGGCCAGCGGCATTAACGGCTTCGGCGCACAGGGTCGTCTGCCGCTGCTGGGCACCCCGACCCTGACGCCGGAGACCAGCACCAGCAGCGAGATCGGCGTCTACTACGACAATCTGCAGGGCTTCTCGGCGAACCTCACGGTCTTCGACAACCAGTTCAAGGACAAGATCGCCACCGGCGTCCCGGTCAGCAACTGCAGTGCTGGGATGACCCAGGCCCAGTACAATTCGGGAGCGGGTCGCCCGGCGGGCTGCGTCGATGTCGGCTTCTTCCCCGGCTATCCGACCTTCGGTCAGAGCGTGAACATCGACGAGGCGATCACCCGCGGCGTCGAGACCGCCATGCGTCTGCGGTTCCTGGACGCCTGGACCCTCAACGCCAACTACACCTACACCGACAGCGAGCAGAAAAGCGGGGCCTCGGCCGGCCAGAAGCTGACCGACACGCCCGAGCACATGGCCAACGCCGACCTGCGCTGGAACGCTACCGGCCGGCTGACCGCCTGGCTGCGCGGCGAGTACCGCAGCGAGCGGTTCCGCAGCGACGCCCCGGCGCGAGCCGCGCTCGGCGACTTCAAGGCCTACAGCCTGTTCCACGTCGGCGGATCGTTCCAGGTGACCGAGCGCGTGACGGTTAACGCCACGATCTACAACCTGCTCGACAAGGACTTCGTGCGCCTGCTGCCCTATGGCTCGCCGGTCGCCTATGGCGCCGAGTACACCAACAACCAGGAGCCACGGCGCCTGTGGCTGTCGGTGAAGGTCGACTTCTAGCCAGACGCTCCCGCCACGCATGAGAAAGGCCGCGCCCGTCGGGCGCGGCCTCCTTTCGTTGTCGGGCGCTGCTAGTGCTTCAGCGCGTCGCGCGCGGCGTCCTTGATGTCGCCGACACCCTTCTGAATCTTGCCTTCAGTCTTCTCAACGGCGCCCTCGGCCTCGAGTTTGCGGTTCCCGGTCGCCTTGCCGGCGGCCTGCTTGATGGAGCCGGCGGCTTCCTTGGCGGAGCCTTTGATCTGGTCCTTGTGCATCACGTACTCCTTACAACGCGTGCGAAGGACTACGCGGGGCGGCCGCGAGGGTTCCCGACCTTAGCCGTGGCCGAGGCGGTCGAGGAGGGCGCCGAAAGCCGCCCGCGCGGCCTTGCGAGCGCTGGCGTCTTCCAGCATCCGCCGCGCGTCGTTGTGGCCGAGCACGTAACTCTTCATCTGGAACACGGCCATGGCGACCTCGTCGTCGGGCAGGGGAGGGTCGCGTAACGCCTGCATCTCGCGGGCCAGGGTGCGCCGCCATTGCCGGACCCGCTTCTGCAGCAGGTCGCGCAGCGGCCCGGGCTGGTCGTCGAGCTCGATGCTGGCGGCCATGATCAGGCAACCGCCGGCCGCGCGCTCCACCTCGGACCAGTCCAGCCAGCCCTCGAAGATCTTCTCTAGCCGGGCTCGACCCGGCGGCAGCGCCTCGGCCGGTGTCCAGACGAACTCGACGAAGCGGTCGAACTCCTGCTCCAGGGCGACCAGCTCCATCGCCTCCTTGGATTCGAAATGCTTGAAGAGGCCGCTCTTCGAAAGGCCGACGGCCTCGGCCACGTCGTTCAGGCTGACCGCGCCAAAGCCTTTGAGCGCAGCCTGGCGCGCCGTCTCATCCAGGATCCTCGCCCGTGTGGCGTCGCCCTTGCGCAAGTCCGGCCTCCCGCCGCTTGACAAAAAGTGACCGATCGTGCTCTTTTGGCGTTAGTGACCGATCGTGCCTTTTCTACGTCGTCAGGACGCAACATGCAATTTCAAGCCCTCCCCATCCTGGCCGCCGCAGCGGCCCTGCTGATCGCCGCCCCGGCCTCCGCCGCCGGCTACGCGGCCAACGCCAAGCTCCAGAGCCCGGTCTCGACCCCGACCAAGACCGTGGTCGGCGACATCGAGTGGACCTGCGAAGGCGACACCTGCAAGGGCGTTTCCGAACGCCGCGCCGGCCTCGATTCGCTGATGAAGGAGTGCCGCAAGGTTTCCACCGCCATCGGTCCGCTGGCCGCCTACAACAGCCGCGGCCGCGTGATGACCGAGCGCAACGTCGCCGCCTGCAATCGCCTGGCTGACGACAGCCGGGCCGACGGAGAACTCGCCGCGAAATAGCCGCGGCTCCGCCGCCCGCCTCTTTTCCTGCTCGGGGCGGGCGGCGTATTTCTCACGGCGCTCGAGTGCGGCGAGAGTCCCGCTCATTGCGCCTAGCGCCCGCGGCGGCTATCTCCCTCACCGAATTCCCTGATCTTTTCGGCAGAGCGAGCGCGGACGCCTCATGGCGCAGCAATATATTTTCCAGATGCAGGGCCTGACCAAGGCCTATCCCGGCGGCAAGAAGGTGTTCGAGAACATCTGGCTGTCGTTCTACTCGGACGCCAAGATCGGCGTCGTCGGAGTGAACGGCTCGGGCAAGTCGACCCTGCTGAAGATCATGGCCGGGATCGACAAGGAATTTAACGGCGAGGCCAAGGCGGCCGACGGCGTGAAGATGGGCTACCTGCAACAGGAGCCGCACCTTGACGAACAGCTGAACGTCTGGGGCAACGTCATCGCCTGGTGCGAAGAGAAGAAGATCTTCGACCGCTACAACGAAATCGCCGCCAAGCTGGGCGAGGACTACTCCGACGAACTCATGGAGGAGATGACCGCCCTCCAGGAGAAGATCGACGCTGGCGATCTGTGGGACATCGACAGCCGCGTCGAGATGGCCATGGACGCCCTGCGCTGCCCGCCGAACGACTGGCCGGTGGACAAGCTGTCGGGTGGTGAAAAGCGCCGCGTGGCGCTGGCCCGCCTGCTGCTGTCCAAGCCGGACATGCTGCTGCTCGACGAGCCGACCAACCACCTGGACGCCGAGTCCGTGGCCTGGCTGCAGCATCACCTCGAGGCCTTCCCGGGCTGCGTGATCCTCGTCACCCACGACCGCTACTTCCTGGACCAGGTCACCAAGTGGACGCTGGAGCTCGACCGCGGCAAGGGCCACCCGCACGAAGGCAACTACTCCAGCTGGCTGGAAGCCAAGACCAAGCGGATCGTCCAGGAGCAGTCGGAATCCGAAGCTCGCCAGCGCGCGATGACCCGCGAACTGGAATGGGTCCGCTCGGGCGCCAAGGCCCGCCAGGCCAAGTCCAAGGCCCGTCTGGCCGCCTACGAGGACATGGTGCGCGAACAGGAGAGCTCGCGTCAGGCGCAGACCTTCTCGACCATCCAGATCCCGCCGGGCCCGCGCCTGGGCAACGTGGTCATCGAGGCCAACAATCTATCGAAGGCCTACGGCGACAAGGTGCTGTTCGAGAACCTCTCGTTCAGCTTGCCGCCGAACGGCATCGTCGGCGTCATCGGCCCGAACGGCGCCGGCAAGTCGACCCTGTTCCGGATCATCACCGGCCAGGAGCAACCCGACAGCGGGACCTTCCGTCTCGGCGAGACGGTGAAGCTCTCCTATGTCGACCAGAGCCGCGACGCGCTCGATCCCAACAAGACCATCTGGCAGGAAGTGTCCCAAGGGCTGGACATCCTCACGGTCGGCAAGCGCGAGATCAATACGCGCTCCTATGTGGGCTCGTTCAACTTCAAGGGCGGCGACCAGCAGAAGAAGGTCGGCCTGCTGTCGGGCGGTGAACGCAACCGCGTCCACCTGGCCAAGACCCTGACCACCGGCGGCAACGTCATCCTGCTCGACGAACCGACCAACGACCTGGACATCGAGACCCTGCAGAACCTCGAAGAGGCGCTGGAGGAATTCGCCGGCTGCGCCGTGGTCATCTCCCACGACCGCTGGTTCCTGGATCGCCTCGCCACCCACATCCTCGCCTTCGAGGGCGACAGCCATGTCGAGTGGTTCGAAGGCAACTTCGAAGCCTACGAGGAAGACAAGAAGCGCCGCCTGGGCGCCGACAGCCTGATCCCGCATCGGATCAAGTTCCAGAAGTTCACGCGCTAGGCCCACCGGCCAGTTGTGTGCGTCTTTGCGACGCCTCCCGCGAGGGGGGCGTCGCTTCTATTTGGTGCCCCCATGTCACTGTCCGCGACCATCAACTTCGCCAATCTCACCGGCTGGGCGTATGACGCCTCGCGCAACGCCATCCACATGACCGGCGCGGGGGGCCTCGTGCGGACGTGGAGCCTGGACTCCGACCAGTTCACCGGCTCGTTTCAGGTGGGCGGCGCCCCCAGCAGCCTCGATATCACCGTCGGCGACGGTTACCTGCTGGTGGGCAATGGCGACGTCGTGTCGACGGGGAACAGCTCCGGGCCCCTCTACGCCGCCGAGGTGGCGCGGGTGAATCTGGCCGCCGGGACTGTCGAGAAGTTCCAGGTCACGCTGACCGACGGGGGCGAGCGCGGCGTCAACGATCTGGCGATCGGGGCCGACAACGAGGCGCTGATCACCACGAACTATTCCGGCTCGGCCTGGGTCAAGCTGCGCAAGTTCCAGGTCGACGCCGCGACGCCCGAATTCAAGCAGTTTCCAGGGTCGACCGGCGACGTCGTCAATCACAGCTTCGTCGCCGCGTCTGAGGACCGCCGCTACATCCTCTTTGAAGAGGGCAAAATCGGCAACGCACCCCTCAGGATCTACGACACCGTCTCGAACGTGTTCATTGCAGAGACGAACGTGCGCGAAGTCGGCGCCAATGGGTTCAACGCCGGCAAGGGCGACATCAGTACGGCCGCGGGACTCGTTTCCGACGTCTTGCGCGACAACGTCTTCATCTTCGACTTGCAGCTCAAACTGGTCGCTGACCTCACGAGCTTCACCGTCGGCGGCTCGGTGGTCGGCGCCGAGTTCAACGATGGCGGCCATCAGCTCTTTCTGTGGCAAGGCCCGCTGAAGAGCGTCCAGGTCATCGACACATTGACCTGGAAGCAGGTCGGCTCGTTCGACGTCACCTCGGCGACCAAGCCCGCCGACGGCATCGAGGCCACGCCGCACGGCGACATGGACGTCATCGCCGGCGGCCGCGGCCTGGTGCTCGACTTCGGCGCCGGCCTCGAAGTGATCGACCTGGCGTCCAAGCTCAAGATCGAGATCACCGGCGATGCGACGGGCGAGATCCTGCATGGTGCGATCGGCGCCGACCGGCTGCTCGGCGAGGGCGGGGCCGACACCATCTCCGGCTACGAAGGCCAGGATTTCATTCGGGGCGGGGAGGGCGACGACCTGCTGATGGGCGGCAAGGACTTCGACGACCTGCACGGCAACCAAGGCAACGACACGGTCCGCGGCGGACAGGGCGACGACTGGGTGGTCGGCGGCCAGGGCCACGACCTGCTGTTCGGCGACCTGGGAAACGACCTCGTGTTCGGCAACATGGGCGCCGACACCTGTGAAGGCGGCGCCGGCAACGACACCATCCGCGGGGGGCAGGACGGCGATCTGATCTTTGGCGGCGACGGCGACGACTGGATTTCCGGCGACCTGGGCAATGACACGTTGAGCGGCGGGGCCGGCGCGGACACCTTCAACATCTTCGCCGGCTCAGGCGTCGACCGGGTAACGGACTTCTCGGCCGCGGAGGGCGACCGGATCCGCATCGAGGGAGGCGTCACGACCTACACCGTCGTTCAGCAAGGCGCCGATGCGGTTGTCACGGTCGGCGATGCGCAAGTGGTGCTGGTCGGGGTGCAGGCGTCGAGTTTGTCCGCAGGCTCGATCTTCGTCGCCTAGGCGGCGCGACCGACCACCACGCCGGTCATGCTGATCGCGCCCAGGTCGATGGCGTCGTTGAAGAACCGCACCTCGTCGTCCTGGCCCTGAGCGCCCAGCACATAGAGCAGCGGCAGATAGTGCTCGTCGGTCGGGATCGACAGGCGGGCGTCTTGGCCCAGGCTCATCCAATCGATCAGCGGCGCGTGGTCATGCGCCGCGATCAATCCTTTTACGGTCTCGTTGAAGCGGTCAGCCCAGTCGAGCGGCGTGGCGCTCTGGGCGTGGATCGCCAGACGCAGGTTATGCACCCAATCTCCCGAGCCGACGATCAGCACGCCTTCGTCGCGCAGCTCGGCGAGCTTGCGCCCCAGGTCGTAGTGGAACTGCGGCGGCTGGCGCAGGTCGATGGAGAGTTGCAGCACCGGAATGTCGGCCTGCGGGAACATGTGCAGCAGCACGGACCAGGTCCCGTGATCCAGGCCCCAGTCGTGATCGCGCCGCACGGGCGTCGGCGCGAGCAGGTCGCCGACCCGATCGACCAGCCAGGCGTCGCCGGGCGCTGGATACTGGATGTCGTAGAGCGGCTTGGGGAAGCCGTAGAAGTCGTGGATCGTCCGCGGCTGGCTCATCGCCGTGATGGCCGTCTCCTCCACGTACCAGTGCGCTGAGACGCACAGGATCGCCTTCGGACGGGGCAGGCTGTCGCCCAGGTCGCGCCAGGTTTGCGCATAGTCGCCGCCGAGGGCGTTCATCGGGCTGCCGTGGCCGACGAAAATCGCCGGCATGTGGGGGACGCGTTCGCTCATGACGCCCTTCTAGATCGGTAGCGCTTGGCTTCAGGTCAATCGACCGCGTCAATCTCGCGCAAATCGCGCAGCGGCGACAGGGCCCCGATGAGCGGCAGGACGACGAAGCCGAGCGCAGCGATCAGCAGGGCGGCGCGCGGTCCAATGGCCGCACCCAGCGCCCCGCCACCCAAGGCTCCGACAACGGCCATCGCGCCGGGGCCGGCCAGGAAGGCGCCCGAAACGCGGCCGAGGGCGGCCTGCGGGACCAGCGCCTGGCGCAGGCTGGCTGCTAGGACGGCGCCAGCCACCGCCAGCGCATCGCCGACCAGCTGCGAGACGACAAGCGTCGCCAGGCCGGCCGTCGGACTGGCAGGCGCGAACGGCGTGATCAGCACGGCCAGTCCTGCGCCGGTCATCGCCGTTAGGATCGCCGGTCCGTGGCCCAGCCGTCGCGCCAGGCGCGGCGCGAGGGCGGCTCCGGCCAGCGCGCCCGCGCCGCCGGCCGCGATCGCCAGTCCCAGCATCGATGGCGAGAGGCCGAGCGTTCGGATGGCGAAGAGCACATAGAGCGCGCTGAACACGCCGCCGAACAACCCCTGCGCCGACGCCATGGCCAGCAGCGGCCGCACGCGACGGTCGGTCCAGGCGATGCGAAGGCCGGCCGTGAACTCGCGGACCCAGTGCTCCCGCAAGCCTTTGACGGGGCCGGGCTCGGGCGCCCTGATCGTCGCCAGCCACAGGGCGGAAGCGACATAGGTCGCCGAGTTGACGGCCACGGCGATCGGCGCGCTGAGCCACTGGAACAGCAGTCCGGCCAGGGCGGGACCTCCGACTTCGGCCGTCGCGTCGGTCGCCGCCAGGCGGGAGTTGGCTGCAACCAGCCCGCCGCGTTCGACCAGGGTCGGAAGATAGGCGTGGCTGGCCATTTCGAAGATCGCGCTGATTGCGCCGGTCAGGGCCACGACCGCGAACACCTGCGGGAGGTCGAGTGCGCCGAGCACGGCCGCGAGCGGTATGGAGGCCAGCAACGCCGCGCGCAGCAGGTCGGCCCAGATCAGCACCGGCCGGCGGCGGGCGCGATCCACGAACGGTCCGCCGGCCATCGCCGCCAGCAGGGCCGCGCCGCTGGCGACGGCGGCCAGCGGGCCCAGCGTCGAGGCCTGCGCGCCGAGGGTGATCACAGCCATGATCGGCAGGCCCTCGCGGGTGATGCGCGCGCCGAAGGCCGAGATCGCCTGCGCTGCCCAAAGCCGCTGGAAGGCAGTGCTCACGGCGTCAGGCTCGCGAGGAAGGTCTCCATCGCGCGGTCGCCGTTCAGTCGGCGCAGGTTCGCGGGCGGCGCAAGCTGCGCCAGCCAGCGCTCGATCTCGGGGCGGGTGCGGCGATCGTAGCTCCAGATGTCCGCCAGCATCTCTCCGCTGAGCGTGTCGCGGCAGCCAGCCGGCAGGTCGGCGCGTCCGGCGTCGGCGGGATTGAGGCATCGCCTGAGCGCTCGGGTCATCGCCAGCCAGCTGGGCTGCTCCAGGCAGACGATCAGTTCCGCGCGGGGCAGGGTGATGTCGCCGACCAAGGGCAGGAAGCTTCCGTCGACGATCCAGGCGTCGCCGGCCAGCGCCGCGCTGACGCGCTGGCGGAACACGAGCGGATCGCCGTGGGTCCAGCCGGGACCATAGTAGAGCGGGTCGAGGTGAACGACTGGAATGTCGAGCGCGCAGCTCAGCCGGCGCCCCAGCCGAGACTTGCCGCTGCCGGAATTGCCAAGGATCACCACGCGACGCATGACGGCCTCCCTGGACCCTGGCTATAGGACGTCCATATCCCGGAGAACCCCATGACCGACGCCGCCAAGCCGCTTGTCCTGATTTCCCACCAGATGTTGTCGCCGGTGCAACAGGCGTTGGAGGCGGCGGGCTACGATGTGGCGCGTCGCTGGGAACTGACCCTGGGTCAGGCCGAGCAGGTGCGGGCGATCGTTCATGCCGGCGAAATTCCGCTGAGCCACGAGTTTCTCGAGAGCCTGCCGCGCCTGGGCCTCATCGCCAATGTCAGCGTCGGCTACGACGGCGTCGACGTGCCGTGGTGCCGGGCGCGTGGCGTCGAGGTCACTCACGCCAAGGGGCTCAGCGCGGACGACGTCGCCGATCACGCCATCGGCCTGCTGATCGCCGGCTGGCGCAACATCGTGGCCGGGGACGCGGTGGTGCGCGGCGGTGGCTGGCGTGACGATCCGCGGGTCGGCAATCGGCCGGGGCTGCGCGGCCGCAAGCTCGGCGTCATGGGCCTGGGCGCGATCGGCGAGGCGGTGGCCGTGCGCGGCGCGGCCATGGGCATGGAGGTCCTCTGGTGGGGGCCGCGCGAGAAGCCGGAAGCGGCATGGCCGCGCGTCGAGAGCCTGACGGCGCTGGCGCAGGTCAGCGATATCCTGGTCGTCGCCTGCCGAGCCGACGAAACCAACCGCAAGGCGGTCGATCGCGAAGTGCTCGACGCGCTCGGCGCCCGCGGCATGTTGGTGAACGTCGCGCGCGGTTCGATCGTCGACGAGGACGCCCTGATCGCAGCCCTGAAGGAAGGGCGGCTGGGGCGGGCGGCGCTCGACGTCTTCGAGGCCGAGCCGACACCCGCCGCCCGTTGGGCCGACGTTCCGAACACCGTGCTGACGCCGCATAGCGCCGGGGGGACGGTCGATTCCATTCCGCGGATGGTTGGGCAGGCGCTCGAAAATGTTCGTCTGTTCATCGCCGGAGAACGGGTTATGAGCGCGGTCTAACCGCGCCTCGCCGCGGCATGCTACAAGCGGCCGCTCGGGGTGATCCGCTGACCGTGCGCACCTTGACATAAAGACATAAAGATATCTTTATGTGCTCATGACGCTCTCCACGAGTCAGGCGGTGGAAATCTTGCGCGCGGCGGGCGAGCCGACGCGCTTGCGCATCCTTGCGCTGCTGGCGGGCGAGGAGCTGGCGGTCTTGGAGCTTTGTCGGGTGCTGGATCAGAGCCAGCCGCGGGTTTCTCGCCACCTGAAACTACTGGCGGAGGCCGGGCTGGTCGAACGGTTCCCGGACGGCGCCTGGGTGTTCTACCGCCTGGTGACCTCAGGCGATGCGCGCCACCTGGCCGACCAGGCGCTGCGGCTGATCGATCCGACCGACGAGATCGTTGTCCGCGACGCCGAGCGGCTGCAGGCCGTGCGTGGCGAACGCTCGGCCGAAGCCGGCGAGTATTTCGCGCGCAACGCCGCCCGTTGGGACGAAATCCGCTCGCTTTACGTCTCCGAGAGCGCCGTCGAGGCGGCGATTCTTGATGCCGTCGGGCCCGGCCCGTTCAAGCGCCTCGTCGACCTTGGTTCTGGCACCGGCCGGATGCTGACCTTGCTCGGACCGCACGCCGAGGCGGCGATCGGCCTCGATCTCTCCCAACAGATGCTGAACATCGCGCGCAATCATGTCGCCGAGGCCGGCCTGGAGGGGTTCGAGCTGCGCCACGGCGATATCTTCGGCACGCGCCTGCCGGGTCAGAGCGCTGATCTGGTCGTGGTCCATCAGGTGCTGCACTATCTGGCCGACCCCGCCGCCGCCGTGCGCGAGGCCGCGCGTTTGGTCGCCGAGGGCGGCCGGCTGCTGATTATTGACTTCGCCCCCCATACCCTCGAGTTCCTGCGCGAGCAGCATCAGCATCGCCGCCTCGGGTTCGCCGAGCCTGAAATGGCGCGTTGGCTGGAGGATGCGGGGCTGTCCGACGTTCGCGTGAGCGCGTTGCCGCCCGTCCGGACTGAAGGGCTCACCGTGAAAATCTGGGTCGCCGAGCGCGCCCGCCTGTCGCAAAGGAGCGCCGCATGAGCCCTCATGAAACTGCGCTCGGACCCGTCGCCCGCGCCGCCGCCGGAAACGCGCGTCGCCCGTCCGTGTCGTTCGAGTTTTCGCCCCCCAAGACGCCTGAGGCCGAAGAGAGTCTGTGGGAGGCGATCCGCCGGCTCGAGCCGCTGAATCCGTCCTTCGTCTCGGTGACCTACGGCGCCGGCGGCTCCACCCGTGACCGCACGCACCGCACGGTCGTCAGGATGCTGAAGGAGACGACCCTAAAGCCTGCCGCTCACCTGACGTGCGTCGAAGCCTCGCGCGCCGAGGTCGACGAGGTCGTGCAGGCCTATTGGGACGCCGGCATTCGTCACATCGTCGCCCTCCGCGGCGACCCGCCGGGCAACATCGGCGGCGTCTATGTGCCCCGCGCGGACGGCTATCTGAACGCCACCGAACTGACCGCCGGCATCAAGGCCGTGGCCCCGTTCGAGGTCAGCGTCAGCCTCTATCCGCAGATCCATCCGGAAAGCCCGTCGATCGATCACGACATCGACGTGCTGAAGGCCAAGATCGACGCCGGAGCGACCCGCGCGATCACCCAGTTCTTCTACGACATCGACGCCTACCTGTTCTTCATGGACAAGCTGCGCAAGGCGGGGGTCACGATCCCGGTCTCGCCGGGGATCATGCCGGTGTCGAACTACAAGGGCCTGAAGAAGATGGCCGGGCCGGTGGGCATTCCGCTGCCGGCGTGGCTGGGCAACCTGTTCGACGGACTCGACAAGGACCCGGAGACCCGCAAGCTGATCGCCGCTTCGGTGGCCTCGGAAATGTGCGTGCGTCTGGCCGAAGAGGGCTATTCGGACTTCCACTTCTACACCCTGAACCGCGCCGACCTCGTCTATGCGATCTGCCGGGTGCTGGGCGTGCGCGAAACCCCGCCCGAACCGGCCGAGGCAGCGGCATGAAGCGTCTCGCCCTCGCACTGGGCCTGCTTGCCTCCGCCAGCGCGGCGCAGGCTCAGTCGCCGGCCAACTGGACCCAGCCGACCGAACCGTTCCAGATCGCCGACAACCTCTACTACGTGGGGACGGCGGGCCTGTCGGCGTTCCTGATCACCACGCCGCAGGGCCACATCCTGATCGACGGCGCCATGCCGACCAGCGCCAAGCCGATCGAGGCGAGCATCGTCAAGCTGGGCTTCAAGCCGGCGGACGTGAAGGTGTTACTGAACACCCACGCCCACTTCGATCATGCCGGCGGTCTCGCCGAGCTCAAGGCCGACACCGGCGCGAAGCTCGCCGCCTCGGCCGGCGATCGTCTGGCGCTGGAGACCGGTAAGTACATCGGCTCGGAAGACGTGAAGGCGTTCGACTTCGCGCCGGTGAAGGTCGACCGCGTGCTCAAGGACGGCGACACGGAGACGCTCGGCGGCGAGACGCTGACCGCGCACGTGACGCCGGGCCATACGGCCGGCTGCACGACCTGGACCTTTCCGGTGACCATTGGCGGCCAGCGCCATGAGGCGGTGCTCTATTGCAGCACCTCGGTCGCCGCCAATCGGCTGGTCTCCAAGACCAAGGGGCCGCAGTACCCGGGCATCGTCGCCGACTACGAGCAGAGCTTCGCCAAGCTCGGCGCTCTCAAGGCCGACGTCTTCCTGGCCCCCCACGCCGAGCAGTTCGGCATGCCGGCCAAGCGGGCCAGGCTGGCGGCCGGCGGCCCCAATCCCTTTATTGATCCAGGCATGCTGCAGACGACCGTGGCGGCCAGCGAGAAGGCCTTCCGCCAGGATCTCGCCAAACAACAGGAAGCCGCGAAATGACCCGTCAGGACCGTATCGCCGCGCTCAAGCAGATCGCTAAGGAGCGGATCCTCATCCTCGACGGCTCTTGGGGCGTGATGATCCAGAAGCGCGGACTGGACGAGGCCGACTATCGCGGCGAGCGCTTCGCGGATCACAAGCTGGAGCTGAAGGGCAACAACGACCTGCTCTGCATCACCCGGCCGGACATCATCGGCGATCTGCACGACCAGTATTACGCCGCCGGCGCTGACATTTCCGAGACCAACACCTTCTCGGCTACCACCATCGCCCAGGCTGAGTACGATTGCGGCGAGGCGGTCTACGACATCAACTTCCTGGGCGCGAAGATCGCCCGCGAGCGCGCGGACGCCTGGACCGTCAAGGAGCCGCACAAGCCGCGCTTCGTCGCCGGCTCGATCGGCCCGCTGCCGAAGATGCTGTCGATGTCGTCGGACGTGAACGATCCGGGCGCGCGGCTCGTCACCTTCGACGAGGTCTACCAGGCTTATCGTGAACAGATGATCGCGCTGCACGACGGCGGCGTGGACATGTACTTGATCGAGACCATCACCGACACGCTCAACTGCAAGGCCGCGATCAAGGCCATCCTCGACCTTGAGGACGAGGGCTACGAGCCGCTGCCGATCTGGATTTCCGGCACCATCACCGACCGTTCGGGCCGCACGCTGTCGGGCCAGACCGTCGAGGCGTTCTGGAACTCGGTGAAGCACGCCAAGCCGTTCGCCATCGGCCTGAACTGCGCGCTGGGCGCCGACCTGATGCGGCCGCACATCGCCGAACTGGCGCGTGTCGCCGACACCCTGGTCTCGGCCTATCCGAACGCCGGCCTGCCCAACGCCATGGGCGAGTACGACGAGCAACCGCACCAGACCGGCCACCAGCTGCACGAGTGGGCCGAGCAGGGGCTGGTCAACATTCTCGGCGGCTGCTGCGGCACGACGCCCGACCACATCCGCCACGTCGCTGAAGCCGTCGCTGGCCTGACGCCGCGCCAGCCGCCCGAGCGGCCCAAGGCGATGCGGCTGGCCGGCCTGGAGCCGTTCGAGTTGGCGTAGGTCCGTCCGCGGACTGTGTTACTTCCCGGCTTCGGCCAAACCTGATTCAGCTTGGGTCCCCGCTTCGGCGGGGAATTTGCGATGCGACCTGTCTTCATCAATGTCGGCGAACGGACCAACGTCACCGGCTCGGCCAAGTTCAAGAAGCTGATCGTCGAGGGCGACTACGCCGCGGCGCTGTCGGTCGCGCGCCAGCAGGTCGAGGCCGGGGCGCAGGTCATCGACATCAACATGGATGAGGGTCTGCTGGACTCGGTCCAGGCCATGAAGACCTTCCTCAACCTATTGGCGGCAGAGCCCGATATTGCACGCGTGCCGATCATGGTCGACTCCTCGAAGTGGGAGGTGATCGAGGCCGGCCTGAAGTGCGTCCAGGGCAAGTGCATCGTCAACTCGATCTCGATGAAGGAAGGCGAGGCCAAGTTCATCGAGCAAGCCAAGGCCTGCCTGCGCTACGGCGCGGCCGTGGTGGTCATGGCCTTCGACGAGGTCGGCCAGGCCGACACCGCTGACCGCAAATACGAGATCTGCGAGCGCGCCTACCGCATCCTGGTCGACCAGGTCGGCTTCCCGCCCGAAGACATCATCTTCGACCCCAACATCTTCGCCGTCGCCACCGGCATCGAGGAGCACGACAACTACGCCGTCGACTTCATCGA
>NZ_PNLB01000025.1 GCF_013822795.1 Phenylobacterium sp.
GGGCCATCGCCCAGAACCAGCGCGCTGAATCGGCCTCCCTCAACTCCGTCGTCTCGTCGCTGCAACGCGGCCAGTCGGTGGCTGACGTCGCCATGTCGGCCGGCACCGCCATCTCGGACATTCTCGTCCAGATGAAGGAAAAGGTTCTGGCGGCTACCGAAGCGGGCCTGTCGACCGCCTCGAAGGAAGCGCTTAGCGACGAGTACGTCGCGCTGCGCGACCAGATCAACACGATCGCCAACAACGCCACCTTCGACGGCGTCAACCTGATCTCGACGCTCTCGGTCAACAGCTCGAGCATCAAGGCGATCGCCAACGCCGACGCCACTGCGACCATCGACATCGACCACGTCGTGCTGTCGCAGTCGAACGCCAAGATCGCCGCGACGCTGACCTCGCTGACCGGCACCGTGAACTCGGCGGACGTGAAGGAAGTCGAAGACGCCATCCAGAACGTCTCCTCGGCCCTCTCGAAGCTCGGCACCGGCGCCAAGGCGCTCGACACCCACATGACCAACGTCATGAAGCTCCAGGACACCCTGGACGCCGGGGTCGGCAACCTGGTCGACGCCGACCTGGCGAAGGAAAGCGCGAAACTGCAGGCGCTGCAGACCAAGCAACAGCTTGGCGTGCAAGCTCTCAGCATCGCCAACCAGTCGTCGAGCAGCCTGCTCGGACTGTTCCGATAAGTCTGACGAACGCTTCGCGTTCAACGACGGCGGCGGGAAGGGAAACCTTCCCGCCGCTTTCGTTTGGGCGTTACTCGGCGGCCATCGCCAAGGCGCTGCCGCGGGTCAGCGACGTCTTCGCCGCAAGCGCGGCCTTGGCCGCTTCATACTCGGCCGCCAGGCGGTCGATCATCTCGCCGGCGCTGGGGATTTCCTTCACCGCGCCGATGCCCTGACCGCAGCCCCAGATGTCCTTCCAGGCCTTGGCCTTCTGATTGCCGCCCGAGCCGAAGCTCATCTTCGACGGATCCGATTCCGGCAGGTTGTCCGGGTCCAGGCCCGCCGCCTCGATGGACGGACGCAGATAGTTTCCGTGCACGCCGGTGAACAGGTTCGAGTAGACGATGTCGTCGCCGCTGCTGGCCACGATCATGTCCTTGTAACCCTGCTGGGCGTTGGCTTCCTTGGTCGCGATGAAGGCCGAGCCGATATAGGCCAGGTCCGCGCCCATGGCCTGGGCGCCCAGGATCGCCGCGCCGTTGGCGATCGACCCGGACAGGGCGATCGGGCCGTCGAACCACTCACGCAGCTCCTGGACCAGGGCGAAGGGCGATAGGTGCCCCGCGTGGCCGCCGGCGCCGGCCGCCACCGGGATCAAACCGTCGGCCCCCTTTTCGACCGCCTTGCGGGCGAAGCGGTCGTTGATGACGTCATGCAGCACGACGCCGCCGTACGAGTGGATCGCCTGGTTCACGTCTTCGCGCGCACCGAGCGAGGTGATGGTCACCGGGACCTTGTACTTAACCGCCATCTCGACATCGTGCTCGAGGCGGTCATTGGTCTTGTGGACGATCTGGTTCATGGCGAACGGCGCGGACGGAGTGTCCGGGTTCTTACGGTCCCAGTCGGCCAGTTCCTCGGTGATCTGGGCTAGCCATTCGTCGAGCTGGCTCGCCGGACGCGCATTGAGCGCCGGGAACGAGCCGACAATCCCCGCCTTGCACTGCGCGATCACGAGTTCCGGGCCGGAGATGATGAACAGCGGCGAACCGATCACCGGGATACGCAGGCGCTCTGAGAGAATGGGGGGCAAGGCCATGGGTCGTCCTTATGAGATGCGTCGATCTAATTTTTACAGCGTACACACAAACTTTCGGACCGCGCAAGCGCCGCCGCCGCATGACCCCGCGTGAACTTGACGCGTCGCTTCGACAGGTCGCAATGACAGGCTGATGACCGACACTTCGATCGCTTCCGGCGCCTTCCCGCCCGCCACCGCCGCCGACTGGCGCGCCCTGGTGGAAAAGACCCTGAAGGACGCCCCCTTCGAGAGCCTTCAGCGCACCACGCTCGAGGGCCTTCCTATCGCCCCGCTGTACGAGGCCGCACCGGAAGGGGCGAAGTTTGCGCCGCGCCCGCACGACGCCGAGCGGCCCTGGGACTTGCGATCGGCCATCGCTCAGCCCGATCCGGCGCGGGCCCGCGCCGACCTGCTGACCGACCTCGAAGGCGGCGCGGCCTCCGGACTGATCTGCATCGACCCGACTGGCGAGAACGGCGTGGCCGTCGGCTCGGCCGCCGACCTCGCCCGGGTGCTCGACGGGGTGCTGCTGGAACTGGCCCCGGTGGCGCTGGACGCCGGCTTCCTCGGCCCCAAGGCGGCCGACTGGCTCGCTGCGGCGGCCAAGGGGTCGCCGACCGCGCTGCTGCTCTTCCACATGGACCCCCTCGGCGCGTTCACACGCGCCGGCGAAAGCCCCGGACCGATCGAAAGCCACTTGGTCTCCGCCGCCACGGTCGGCGCGCGGCTGGCTGAGGCCTATCCCAAAGCCGGCCTGTTCCTGGCCTCGGGACGAGTGATCCACGAGGCCGGCGGCGGCGAGGCCGGCGAACTGGCCTTCATGCTGGCCTCCGCGCTCGCCTACGCCAAGGCCCTGGTGCGAGCCGGCTTGAGCATGGATCAGGCGTTTGCCGGCATCCATCTCGGCCTGTCCGCGGACGCCGACTACTTCGCCTCTATCGCCAAGTTCCGCGCCGCCCGAGTGCTCTGGGCCCAGCTGGCCAAGGCCTGCGGTGTGGCGGCCCCGGCCCAGATCGAGGCCCGATCCTCGCAGCGCATGCTGGCCGTACAGGATCCCTGGACCAACATGCTGCGCCTGACCTCCGCCGGATTCGGCGCCGCGGTCGGCGGCGCGGACTCAGTGCTGCTCGGAACCTTCACCGACGCGATCGGCCTGCCGACGGCCTTCGCCCGCCGCCAGAGCCGCAACGCCCAACTGGTGCTGATGGAGGAGGCCCATCTCGGCCGCGTCGCCGACCCGGCCGCCGGCTCGGGCTACATCGAGGCGCTCACCGACGAAATGGCCCGCGCCGCCTGGGCGCAATTCCAGGCGATCGAGGCGCAGGGCGGGATCATCGCGGCCCTGACCGCGGGCCACGTCGCCGCCCAGATCGCCGCCGTACGCGCGGCTCGGGAGGCCGCCGGGCCGCCGAAGATCGTCGGCGTGACCGCCTTCCCACCGACCCATGAGGCGCCGGTCGAGGTCGAGCGGCCGAACCCAGTTGCGGTCGACGCCCCCTCGCCCCGACTGCCAGGGCCCGACGGCCGCTGCGCCCCGCTCGCCCCAATTCGTATCGCCGCGCCGCACGAGGCCGCCCGATGAGCCAGTTCCCCGATTTCGCAGCCCTCCCCTTCGACGCCGACGGCCTGGCCGCGCCAGCCGTCGCCGGCCCCGCCTGGGAGACCCCGGAAGGCATCGCCGTGCGCCCGTCCTACGGTCCGGCCGACGTCGCCGGCCTGGCCGGCGGCTATCCCGGTCTCGCGCCGTTCCTGCGCGGCCCCTACCCGACCATGTACCTCACCAACCCGTGGACCATCCGCCAGTACGCGGGCTTCTCCACGGCCGAGGATTCCAACGCCTTCTATCGCCGCAACCTCGCGGCCGGTCAGATGGGGCTGTCGGTCGCCTTCGACCTCGCCACCCACCGTGGCTATGACAGCGACCACCCGCGGGTGAAGGGCGATGTCGGCATGGCCGGCGTGGCCATCGACTCCATCCTCGACATGCGTACGCTGTTCGACGGCATCCCGCTCGACAAGATGAGCGTGTCGATGACCATGAACGGCGCAGTGCTGCCGATCCTGGCGCTCTACATCGTGGCGGCCGAGGAGCAGGGCGTGCCCCACGCCAAGCTGTCGGGCACGATCCAGAACGACATCCTCAAGGAGTTCCTGGTCCGGAACACCTACATCTATCCGCCAGCGCCCTCGATGCGGATAATTTCCGACATCTTTTCATACACTTCGAGCGAAATGCCGAAGTTCAACTCGATCTCGATCAGCGGCTATCACATCCAGGAAGCCGGCGCGACGCTGGACCTCGAGCTGGCCTACACCCTGGCCGACGGCATCGAGTACGTCCGCGCCGGCGTCGCCGCCGGCATGACCGTCGACCAGTTCGCACCGCGCCTGTCGTTCTTCTGGAACGCCGGCATGAACGCCTTCATGGAGATCGCCAAGCAGCGTGCCGGCCGCCTGCTCTGGGCCAAGCTCATGAAGGACGAGTTCGATCCCAAGGACTCGCGCTCGCTCAGCCTGCGCGCCCACACCCAGACCAGCGGCTGGAGCCTGGCCGCGCACGACGTCTACAACAACGTCCCGCGCACCCTGGTCGAGGCGATCGCCGCCACCGGCGGCCAGACCCAAAGCCTGCACACCAACTCGCTGGACGAGGCCCTGGCCCTGCCGACCGACTTCTCGGCCCGCATCGCCCGCAACACCCAGCTCTTCCTGCAGCTCGAGAGCGGCCAGACGCGCGTCGTCGATCCGTGGGGCGGCTCCTACTATGTCGAGCGCCTGACCGCCGACCTCGCCGCTCGCGCGCTTGAGCACATCGCCGAGGTCGAGGCCCTGGGCGGCATGGCCAAGGCCATCGAGGACGGCCTGCCCAAGCGCCGCATCGAGGAAGCCAGCGCCCGCACGCAGGCCCGCATCGACGCCGGCCGCCAGAGCGTCGTCGGCGTCAACCGCTACAAGCCCGACGTCGCCGACGAAATTCCGATGCTCAAGGTCGACAACTCGGTGGTGCGCGAGCGCCAGCTGGAAAAGCTCCAGCGCCTGCGCGCTGAACGCGACCCGGCCGCCGTCGAAGCCGCCCTCACCGCCCTGACCAACGGCGCGGCAGGCAACGGCAATCTGCTCGAACTTTCGGTCAACGCCGCCCGCGCCAAGGCCACGGTCGGCGAAATCAGCCTGGCGCTGGAGAAGGTGTTCGGCCGTCACGCCGCCGAGGCCTCCGCGGTCACCGGCGTCTACCTGCGAGAGTCCGGCGCCACGCCCCAGGCCCAGCGCGCCAAGGCCATGACCGACGCCTTCCGCCAGGCCGACGGCCGCAAGCCGCGGGTGATGATCGCCAAGATGGGCCAGGACGGCCACGACCGCGGCCAGAAGGTCATCGCCTCCGGCTTCGCCGACCTCGGCTTTGACGTCGACATCGGCAACCTGTTCCAGACCCCCGCCGAGGCCGCCGCCCAGGCCGTCGCCGAAAACGTTCATGTGGTCGGCGCGAGTTCCCTGGCCGCTGGCCACCTGACCCTGGTGCCGGAACTGAAGGACGAACTCGCCAAGCTCGGCCGTGCCGACATCCTGGTCGTCGTCGGCGGAGTGATCCCGCCCGAAGACTTCCAGGCCCTTCGTGACGCGGGCGTGGCGGCGATCTTCACGCCCGGCACCGTGGTGCCCGAGGCGGCGATCGAGGTCCTCGACCGGCTGAACGAGCAGATGGGCTACGCCCAGCTCGAAAAGGCCTGAACCGGCGGCGCTGGAACACCGGGCCGGTCCAAGGCAGACTGGCGCGCTCAAGCAGGAGTTCGCCATGTTCATCGCCATGAACCGCTTCCAAGTCCTGCGCGGACAAGAGAGCGCCTTCGAGAGCGTGTGGTTGTCGCGCGAGACGCATCTGGAGTCCGTGCCCGGCTTCCTCGGCTTCAGCTTGCTGCGCGGGCCCGAGCGCGACGACCATACGCTCTACGCCTCGCACTCGCGTTGGGCGTCCAAGGGCGCGTTCGAGGCTTGGACCAAGTCCGAGGCGTTCCGCCTGGCGCACCGCGGCGCCGGCGACAGCAAGCCGATCTACACGGGCCACCCGCAGTTCGAGGGCTTCGAAGTCCTGCAGAGCGTCGCGCCGGCGTCGGCCTAGCCCGACCCGATCATCACCAGGTTGCCTTCGCTGTCGCGCAGCAGAGCGTAGCGTTCCTTGGGCGACCAGGGCGCGTCGATCGGCTCCTGATCGAAGACCACGCCGCGGCCGCTCAGATCTGCGAACGCCGCCTCGACGTCGGCGACGACGAGGATCAGGCTCGGCTGCTCACCGGGCGCCTCATTGGCCCGCTTCTCGAACAGGATCCTGGTCGGCGACCCCGGCACCTCGAACTCGATCCAGCGCCAGCCGCTGCCGTAATGCTGGTCCGCGGCCAGCACCAAACCCATCACATCGCGATAGAAGGCGACCGCCCGATCCTGGTCGCTTACCGGCAGTCCTGCGAACTTCACGTGCTTGAACATCGCCGTGCCTCCGCCGTCCTAGATCGTCTTGGGCGTGATCCTCACCGGCTTCGCGCGCTTCCCGGGCTTGCCGTACCAAGTCGCCGGCAGCGCCGAAGGGCCATGCCGCGCCTCGATATCCTTCTGCAACGCGCCTGCGGCCATCAAATGGCCGGGGAACAGGGTGTCGACCGCCCAGCCGATCACCGGCGGCACCGAGGCGGCCGAGTCCAGCAGCAGATAAGCCGCCATCCGCGCCAAGGTCGGCAACGACGCCCCCGCCACCACGCCCTGATAGAGCAGCAGTCCACCCGCGCCGAGGCTGTAGGCGGTCCCGGCCACCGGCACCCAGGCCAGCACGCCGTCCAGGCCGATCCCGACCGGGCCAATCCCGACCAACCGGTCCGAGAGGCGCTTGATGCGCTCGGCGGCCCGCCAGGCCCCGTGCGCGCGTTCCTTATTGTCAGCCATCACGTTCCCACGTCATCGCCAGAATATAGGAACTACAGCCTAGCCCCAAAGCTCCGGCGTGGGCGGAAAAATCAGCGAACCGTCAAACACCAGCCCAGGCTCCCGGTCGCGGGCCAGCAGCAGCGGCCCGTCGAGGTCGGCCACCTCGGCGCCCTGAGCGATGATCATCGCCGGGGCCATGGCCAACGAGGTCGCCACCATGCAGCCGGCCATCAACTCCAGGCCGAGGCGCCGGGCCTCCGCCACGACGGCCAGCGCCTCCGTAAGGCCTCCGGCCTTGTCCAGCTTGACGTTAACCGCCCCGTAGCGCCGCGCGCACGCCGCCAGCTCGCGACGCGTATGCAGGCTTTCATCGGCGCAGAGCATGACCGGACTGGTCCAGCCTTCCAGCGCCTCGTCGGCCTCGGCATGCAGCGGCTGCTCGATCATCTTCACGTCGAGCCGCGCGAACTCAGGAGCCAGCCGGACGAGGTCATCGAAGCTCAGCCCTTCGTTGCCGTCGACGATCAGCCGGGTCTTCGGCGCGGCGGCGCGCACGGCCGCCACGCGATCCAGATCGTCCGGGCCGCCGATCTTCAGCTTCAGGAACGGCCGCCGCGCCATGGGCCGCGCGGCGTCGGCCATGGCCTCGGGCGTATCGAGGCTGATGGTGTAGCAGGTCTTCACCGGGTCCATGCGCGCCCGGCCCGCCGCCCGCCAGGCCGGCACGCCGCTCAGCTTGGCCTCCAGGTCCCAGAGCGCGCAGTCGAGCGCGTTGCGCGCGGCGCCTGGCGGAAGCACATCCTGCAGCGCCTGGCGGGTCAGCCCGGCCTCCACCGCCGCCCGCACGGCTTCGATACGAGCCAGTTCGCCTTCGACCGTCTCGCCGTAGCGCCCATAGGGCACCGCCTCGCCACGTCCGGTCACCCCGCCTTCGCAGATCTCGGCGACGATGACGTGGGCCTCGGTCTTGGCTCCCCGCGCGATCACGAAGGCGCCGGCCAGCGGCCAGCGCTCGTCCCGAGCCGAGAGGCGCCGCGTCAAGCCAGGTCGCCGGCCGCCGCGTCGAAGAGCAGGTAGGTGCGGCCAGCCTCCGAGCTCAACAGCGTCTCGACGACGAAGCCTTCGGCGTCGCGCTCGGCGGCGTCCTCCAGCAGCTCATTGTAGCGAGCCAGATAGGTCATGACCTGGCGCTTCAGCGGCTCGTCGGTGAACAGCTTGCGGGTCAGCCGACGCGTGGCGGCCGGAGCCAGCTTGCGCACCACCGCCCGCGCGCCGTCCACGTCGCGGACCTGCAGCGCCACGGCCAGCTCATGGATGCGGCTGCGCGGCAGCAGCGCGGTCGGATCGATGCCCATCGCGCCGATCTCGCCGGCCAGGATATCCTCCAGCGGTCGCGAAGCGGCCTCAGCTTCGGCCTCGGCGGCGCCCTCGTCGTGTTCTTCCAGCGAGGATAGCAGGTCCTTCCAGGTCCAGCCGTCGGCGGCGGCAGGCTCCTCGTGACGCCCGCCGGCCTGTTCGAAGACGTGCGAGAACTCGGCGTCGGTCGCGGTCGGAGTCAGACGCAGACGCGGCCGGCCGCGGTCGCCGACCTCCTCCGCCGACAGCGGCTCGTTGAGTTCGAGTTCACCGGTCTCGTCGGCTGGCTCAGGCTCGGGTTCAACCGCCCGTTCCGGCTCTATGACCGGCGCGGGCGACTTGGCGGCCAGGCTGGCGCGCAGGGACACGCGCTCGGGCCGCTCGCGCACCGGCGCAGGCGCCACCGCGCCGGCCGAGGTTGCAACCGAGCCCATCAGCCGTACGGCTTCGCTCAGCATGTCGTAGTTGCGCCGCACGCGGTCTTGGAAGGCCTCGTCGATCGCCTGGGTCTCGTCGGCGGTGCGCCGCGCGTGATCCATCAGTTCGTCGATGCTCTCGGCCACCGCCATCCGCACCTCTTCGGCCCGGTCGCGAGCCGCGGCGGGCAGCTTGGTCGCCCGCTCCTCGATGTCGCCCAGCATGGCGGTCAGTTCGTCCAGCGTGGCGCGGGCCGCGCGCGCGCCTTCGTCCAGCTTGCGGACGGTGGCGGCGCCGGCTTGCTCGACCATTTGCGAGGATTGCTCGATCAGGGCGCGCGCCTCGTCGAGCCGGGCCTCGAACACCTTGTTGGCCTGCTGGCCGGCGGTGAAGGCCGCTTCCGACAGCTGGTCGACCTGGTCGCGGGCGGTTTCGGCGTGGCGCGCGGCGACCTGGCGCGTGTCCTCGGCCGCCTGGGTCATCGCGGTGATCGCCGCGCGGGTCTGTTCCTCCAGGCGCGCGCGCTCGGTCGCCGCGGCCTGGGCCACGGCTTCCACCGAATGCAGCGTCGACTGCCCGAACTCGTCGCGTTCGGCCTTGGCGGTTTCCGCGAGTTCACGAAACTGCGCGGTCGCCTGGGCCATCAGCTGACGCAGAGCCTCCCCGCCCTTCACGGCGCGGTCGCCCATCTCGGCCGCCGACAGCCGCGCCTGGCCGATGAACTCCGCTAGCTGCGCGGTGTGGGTCTCGGCCTGGGCCGCGAAGCCCTCGTGGTCGGCGCGCAGCGCGTGGGCGGCCGTGACCAGGCCGGCGCGCTGCTCGGTCAGTCCCTTTTCGACCGCGCCGATTTGCTCAGTGACCCCAAGACCGGCGGTCTCCAGGCGGGCGATGTGACGGGTCAGGTCTTCGGCCGCGGCGCGCGCGGCGTCGCTGGTCTCGCCAGCGGCGGCGGCCAGGTCGGCGGCGCGCGCGGCCAGCGAGGCCTCCGCCTCACGAAGTTGCGCCTCTGCCAGATCAGAGGCCTCGCCGACCATCTTGGCCTGGCGGGTGATGGCGTCGGCGACGGCGGTCGCTTGGGAGTCCAGCGTCTGGGCCAGCCCGCCCAGTTCGCTGCGTTCACGGCCGAGGGTTTGCGAAAGCCCCTGGGCGGTGCGCGCGGCGTTAGCGGCGGCGGCGGCCAGTTCCTCGCTCTCGCCGGCCAGCGCCTGACGCAGGACGATGATGGTGTCGCGCGCCTCCTGCGCGGCGGCGCCGGCGCGGGCGATCTCCTCGCGCATGGCGTGGACCAGATCGACGGTCTGGGCGCCGGCGGCCATGGCCGGGGTCACCATCTCGTCGGCCAGCGCCTTGGTGCGCCGCGCCTCGGCGCCCAGCAACTGCCCCTGGCGAACCATGTAGGCCAGCGCCCAGACCAGGGCGGCCGGGCCGATGGCCAACGCCGCGAACACCGCCACGGCGAACGGCTCGAAATCAAACGGGGCGACGGACCGGCGATAGCCCCAGGCGAAGGCGATAGGCGCGCAGGCCCACAGCACCGACACCACAAGGGCGGCCATGTAGATCGTCCAACCCGACGACGGCGCGACGGATGTGGTTCGGGTCACCGGAATGCGGGGGGTCAGGCCCGAGGCCGTGCCCGCGGGCGTGGCGCTCTTGGCCTCCACGGCCAGGTCCCCGGACGGCGGTGGTGCGAAAGCGAAGGCCTGATCGGCCTGCGCGGCCTCGGCCGCATCGACGAACGCAGGCGTCGGCGCGCCTTCTTCGTCAAGCGATTGCAGGTCGACCGGTTGTTGCCGCTTCTTGATCTTCATGGCCCGTTGTAAGCGGCCTTCCACCCCTGCCGGCGGGCGCGCAAACACACGCGCGCCACATCATTACGCCCAGGATCGAAGGATTACCGGCGAACGCCCGCGAGGCAAAGCACTGATCGGCGGCGCGGGGCGCCGCCCTTACGTCCGCAGCAGCTTGGCGCGGGTCTCCGGACAGATTTCACGAACCTGGGTCGGCCCCTTGCCGGTCTTGGCGATCACACGCGGGGCTGGGTCCGAAACGGCTTTTCGGCTGGTCGTGCGCGCAACCGTCCGCTCCGCCGGAACAGGTTTCTCAACCTGCTGGGCGTCCAGCGTCACGCCGAAATGCGAATATGCAGCAGCGGATGACGACACCACCACTGCAGCCACAATCTCGGTAAAGGTCTGCATCGGAACTCTCCCGTCCGTCCGACACGATTCCAGCGAGCGACGTTATACGATGGTCGCTGTCATCGGGCGATGTGTCGCAACATGAAATTTCAGTCATGAAGCGTCGATCACTTGTCGACGAAAGCCGCTCCCTCGTGGCTGAGCAGCCAGTGCTTGCGATCAAGCCCGCCGCCGTAGCCGGTCAAGGTCCCGTCGGCGCCGATCACCCGATGGCAAGGCACGACGATCGAAACGGGGTTCGAGCCGTTCGCCAGGCCGACCGCGCGGATCGCCTTCGGCCGCCCGATCCGCTCGGCCAACCCCTTGTAGGTCAGGGTCTCGCCAGCTGGGATCGTGCACAGGGCGCTCCAGACCGAGCGCTGGAACTCCGTCCCGCCGGTGCGCCAGGTGATGAAGTCCAGCGCTGACAGTTCACCGGCGAAGTAGGCATCGAGCGCCGCGCGCGTCGCCGCTGGGGCCGAGCCCGCGACCAGGTCGGTCGGCGGATTCTGGCGCCGCAGCAGGGTGGTCAGCCGCGTCTCGTGCGTGGTCCAGTCGAAGGCGCGCAGACAGCCGTCGGCGTCGGTGACCAACAGCCCCTCGCCGAGCGGCGTCGACATGCGGTCAAGGGTCAGGGCTTCAGGCGGCCTTGGCATGCTTGCTCTCCGAGGGGTTCTTCGGGTCGGCCGCCCAGAGGTGCGAGGCCGCGTAGGCACGCCATGGCCGCCAACGCTCCGCACGCGCCAACAGCTCGGCCGCGGTCGGCCGCACGCCATCTGGGTCCTCCAGAGCCCGCATCAGGCCGATGTCGGCGCTGGGAAAGGCGTCAGGCTCGCGCAGCGCCCGCATGGCGATGTACTGCGCCGTCCACTCCCCGATCCCAGGCAGGGCCCGCAGCGCGGCGACAGCTTCGTCCAGGCCGCGGCGCATCCCAAACAGTTCCGGATCGGCCGCGGCGGCGGCCGCCAACCCGACCAGGGCTCGGCCGCGGGCCCTGGGCATGGCGAGGGTTTCGACATCGACCAGCGCCAGCGCCGCCGGCTCCGGGAAGAAGTGGGTCAGACCCAGCGCATTGGCCGCCTCGTCCTCCAGCGGCGCGCCATGCTCGGCGGTGATCTTGCCTGCCAGCACCCGGGCGGCCTGCACGGTGATCTGCTGGCCGAGCACAGCGCGGACGGCCAGTTCGAACCCGTCCCAGGCGCCAGGCGCACGCAAACCCGGCCGCGCAGCCACCAAGGGCGCGAGGTCCGGGTCCTCCGAAAGGTGAGCCTCGATGACGGCGGGATCAGCCGCGAGGTCGAACACCCGCCGGATGCGGGCGATCACCGCTGGCCAGACCTCGACCTTGGGAAAACGCAGCGTGACCTTCAGGTAGTCTCCGTCGCCGGGCTCGATCATCACCACGCCGCGCGCCTGGCCGACGCTCAAGGTCCGCGCATAGCGGCCGTCGCGGACGACCTCGACGCCGGGAATGGCCCGCGCCGTCAGGAAGGCCTGCATCGCCTCCCAGTCGTAGGGCGCGCGATAGGGCAGTCGGATCGTAGCTGCACCGCCCTCGCCGGCCGCGACCTCGGCGCCGCCCAGACGGCGGAGCTTGGCCGGCGGACGATCGAACAGCTGCTGGAACGTCTCGTTGAAACGCCGCACGCTGCCGAAGCCGGCGGCCAAGGCCACCTCGGCCATCGGCATCCGCGTCTCGTGCAGCAGCTGCTTGGCCAGCAGCACGCGCCGGGTCTGAGCGACCGCGACGGGCGAGGCGCCGACATGCTGATGGAACAACCGCCGCAGTTGCCGCTCGCCGACCCCGAGCCGCTCGGCCAGGCTGTCGACGTCGCCGTTGTCCAGCGCCCCGGATTCGATCAGGCCAAGCGCGCGGGAGACGGTGTTGGAGGTCCCGCGCCAGGAGCCGAGGTCCGGCGAAGTCTCCGGCCTGCATCGCAGGCAGGGCCGGAACCCGGCCTCCTGCGCCGCCGCCGCCGAGCGATAGAACCGCATGTTCTCGCGCTTCGGCGTCCGCGCAGGGCAGATCGGCCGGCAGTAGATCCCGGTGCTGGTCACGCCGCTGAAGATGCGTCCGTCGAAGCGGGCGTCGCGCATCTGAAAGGCGCGGTAACAGGCGTCGTCATCCATATCCATGTGGCGATGATCGGCCTATGAGCGGCGCATGTCTCGCGGTTTTCGGACATGACCGGTCTAGGTTTGGCGGTATTCGGCCGGCGCCAATTTCCTCGTCGGCCTGTCAGTAAATCTCTATCGTCATCGGTCCTCGGGTCCCGTAAGCCGTCGCTCAGGGCCAATCCGCGCGGCGTCTAAGCAGCGACGGGCGGACTTTTTGGTTGTTAGAATTCAGGGTGAGGCCCGAGGTTCACGTGCAAGGTACAGCCCTGATGCAGGCCAAAGCGCCGGCGATCGCTCCCGAAACTCTGACCCATCTTCAGCGCCTGGAAGCCGAGAGCATCCACATCATGCGCGAGGTGGCGGCCGAGGCCGAACGCCCGGTGATGCTCTATTCGATCGGCAAGGACTCCGCCGTGATGCTGCATCTGGCGGCCAAGGCGTTCTACCCTTCCAAGCCGCCCTTCCCGCTGCTGCACGTCGACACGACCTGGAAGTTCCGGGCGATGTACGAGATGCGCGAGCGCATGGCCAAGGAGCTCGGCTTCGAACTCCTGGTCCACAAGAACCCTGAAGCCGTCGAGCGGAACATCAATCCCTTCGACCACGGCTCGGCGCTGCACACCGACATCTGGAAGACCGAGGGCCTGAAGCAGGCGCTCGACAAGTACGGCTTCGACGCGGCCTTCGGCGGCGCGCGCCGCGACGAAGAGAAGAGCCGCGCCAAGGAGCGCATCTTCTCGTTCCGCTCGGCCCAGCACCGCTGGGACCCGAAGAACCAGCGCCCTGAACTCTGGCGGCTGTACAACACCCGCAAGAACCCCGGCGAGAGCATCCGGGTGTTCCCGATCTCCAACTGGACCGAGTTGGACATCTGGCAATACATCCACCTTGAGAACATCCCGATCGTGCCGCTGTACTTCTCGCAAGTGCGGCCGGTGGTGGAGCGCGACGGCGCGCTGATCATGGTCGACGACGACCGGATGCCGCTGCGACCGGGCGAGGTTCCGATGCAGAAGTCGGTGCGGTTCCGCACCCTCGGCTGCTACCCGTTGACCGGCGCGGTCGAGAGCACCGCCGCCACGCTGCCTGAAATCATTCAGGAAATGCTGCTGACCACGACCTCGGAGCGCCAGGGCCGGATGATCGACCACGACCAGGCCGCCTCGATGGAGAAGAAGAAGCAAGAGGGCTACTTCTGATGGCCCACCAGTCCGCACTCATCGCCGAGGACATCGAGACGTACCTGTCCGCGCACGAGCGCAAGAGCCTGCTGCGGTTCCTGACCTGCGGCTCGGTGGATGACGGCAAGTCGACCCTGATCGGCCGCCTGCTCTATGACTCGAAGATGATCTTCGAGGACCAGCTGGCCGCGCTCGAAGCAGACTCCAAGAAGGTCGGCACCCAGGGCGGCGACATCGACTTCGCCCTGCTGGTCGACGGCCTTGCAGCCGAGCGCGAGCAAGGCATCACCATTGACGTGGCCTACCGCTTCTTCTCGACCGACAAGCGCAAATTCATCGTCGCCGACACTCCCGGCCACGAGCAGTACACGCGCAACATGGTCACCGGCGCCTCGACCGCCGACGCCGCGGTCATCCTGATCGACGCGCGCAAGGGCGTGCTGACCCAGACCCGCCGGCACTCGTACCTGGTCTCGCTGCTGGGCATCCGGCACGTGGTCCTGGCCGTCAACAAGATGGATTTGGTGGGCTGGGATCGGCAGGTTTACGACGCGATCCTGCAGGAATATGCCGACTTCGCCGCCCAGATCGGCATCAAGGACTACACCGCAATCCCCATGTCCGCCTTGAAGGGCGACAACATCACCAGCCGCAGCGAGGCTGCGCCCTGGTACGAGGGACCGGCCCTGATGCAGCTGCTGGAGACCCTGCCGGTCGAGGACGATCTGCGCGAGCAGCCGTTCCGCATGCCGGTGCAGTGGGTCAACCGCCCGAACCTGGATTTCCGTGGTTTTTCAGGGCTGATCTCGACCGGGACCGTGCGTCCGGGCGACAAGATCAAGGCCCTGCCGTCGGGCCGCGAAAGCACTATCGACCGTATCGTCACGTTCCGCGGCGACCTTGACGAAGCGGTGGCCGGGCAGTCGGTCACCCTGACCCTCAAGGATGAGATCGACATCTCGCGCGGGGACGTCATCTCCGAGGCCGGATCGCCGCCGCCGACAGCCGACCAGTTCGAGGCGACCATCGTCTGGATGGACGACGAGGCGATGCTGCCGGGCCGGCCCTACCTGCTCAAGGTCGGGACCCGCGTGGTGTCGGCCCAGGTCACCGAGCCGAAGTACAAGGTCAATGTGAACACCCTCGAGCACCTGGCCGCCAAGCGGCTGGAGCTCAACGAGATCGGGGTCTGCAACCTCTCGCTCGACGCGCCGATCGCGTTCGACGCCTATGCCGAGAACCACGACCTCGGCGGCTTCATCCTGATCGACCGGATCAGCAACCGGACCGTCGGGGCCGGCATGCTGCACTTCGCCCTGCGCCGCAGCCAGAACATCCACTGGCAGGCGCTGGACGTCGACAAGGCCTCGCGCGCCGCCCTCAAGGGCCAGCGCGGCCGGGTGGTCTGGCTGACCGGGCTCTCGGGCTCGGGCAAGTCGACCATCGCCAACCTGGTCGAAAAGCGGCTGCACGCCGACGGGCGCCACACCTATCTGCTCGACGGCGACAACGTGCGCCACGGCCTCAACAAGGACCTCGGCTTCACCGACGAGGACCGGGTCGAGAACATCCGCCGGGTGGCCGAGGTCGCCAAGCTGATGGTCGACGCCGGCCTGATCGTGCTGGTCTCGTTCATCTCGCCGTTCCGGGCCGAGCGCCGGCTGGCGCGCGACCTGCAGGCCGAGGGCGATTTCGTCGAGGTCTATGTGAACACCCCGCTGGCGGTGGCCGAGGGGCGCGACGTCAAGGGCCTCTACAAGAAGGCCCGCGCCGGGGAGCTCAAAAACTTCACCGGCATCGACAGCCCCTACGAGGCGCCCGAGAACGCCGAGATCGTCATCGACACCACCGCGATGTCGGCGGCCGACGCGGCTGAGAAGATCGTCGCCTGGCTGGAAGGCGAGCTCGACTACTCGATCTGACGGTCTCTGGCCCGCACCGCGCCGCGCGTTATGGTGGCGGTGCGAGTCAGGAGGATCGGCATGGCGGCGTCCAAGTCCGTGATCGGCCAGACGGTCGAGGCCATCCGCGAGGCCGTGGCTCCGCCTGCCCGCCTGCTCAGCGACAGCGAGCGCAGCGTCGCAGCGGCCGAGATCTACGAAGCTGGCCAACTGACGCCGACCTACGCCTTCATGCTTTTCAGCGCCTGCGGGATCGCGGCGCTCGGCCTGCTGCAGTCCTCGGTGGCGGTGATCATCGGGGCGATGCTGATCTCGCCGCTGATGGGGCCGATCATGGCGATGGGCATGGCGCTGGCCCGGCTGGACACCCGCGCCTTCCGCTCGGCCGCCGCCACCTTGGCGATCGGCGCGGCGCTGTCGGTGGCCGCCTCCGTCCTGATCGTCTGGATCTCGCCGCTGAAGGACGCGACGCCGGAGATCCTGTCGCGCACGCGCCCCACCCTGCTGGACCTGATCGTCGCCCTGTTGTCGGGCTTCGTCGGAGCCTACCTGACCGTCAACCGCAAGGGCGGCGCGATCGCCGGGGTCGCCATCGCCACCGCCCTGATGCCGCCGCTGGCGGTGGTGGGCTACGGCCTGGCCACGGCCAACTGGCAGATCGCCAGCGGGGCCATGCTGCTGTTCCTGACCAACGTGGTCTCGATCCTCGGGGCGGTCTATGGCGTCGCCCGCCGCTACGGCTACCGGCCGCAGGCGCGCGAGGGGCGGGCGTGGGAGACCTGGGCGCTGCTGGGCGTCATGGCCGCGCTGTGCGTGCCGCTGGCGGTGTCGCTGCGCAGCATTGTCGCCGAGGCCCGCGAGACCGCCCGCGTCCGCAGCGTCGTGACCGAAGCCTTCGCCGGGACGTCGCCGCACATCACCGAGCTGGTGGTCGAGACCGGCCGGGGCGGCGCCAGCGACGTGCAGGCCGTCGTCGTCACCCGCAAGTACGTTCCCGGGGCTCAGGACGCGGTCGCCCGCCATCTGAAGGCCGGCGCCCACGTCGAGATCGAGCAGATCGTCACCGCGACGGGCGTGCCGCCGACGGCCGGCAGCGTCCTGGCCAACCGCGTCACGCCAACCAGCGCCCCGGCCGGACCGGAGCAGAAGCTGCGCGCCATGCTGAGCGGCGTCGGGCGCGTGGAGCAGGTGCGGCGCGACGGCGAGGCGCTGGAGGCCAGCGTGGTGCTGAACGGATCGCCGGGCCTGGCCGAGTATCGGGCCGCCGAGCAGGCCGCCCAGCGCTTCCTGCCGCAGACGCCGGTGCGGATTGTCCCGCCCCTCGCCCCGCTGCCGGCCGTGCCCTTCGCCTATGGCACGAGCGCACTGGACGCCGATGGGCGGCGAACGGCCGAGACCCTCGCCTGGGCGCTGAACCGCTGGGGTCTGAAGTCGGCCAAGGTCGAAGGCCTGGCGACGCCCGGCCCGCGCGGCCCCCGCGCCGCGGACCTGCGCGTGGCCCAGGCGCGCGGCGAGGCGGTGGCGAGCGTGCTGCGCGAACGCGGGATCGAGGTCAGCGTCGGCGCCAGCGTGCCGGACGTCGTCGAGGGCGACCCGGCGCGATACCTGGCGGCGCGGGTGACCGCTGCGCCCTAGATCACACCCTGCGCCGTCATGGCGTCGGCGACCTTTACGAAGCCGGCGATGTTGGCGCCGTCGACATAGCTGACCGAACCGTCGGCCCGCTCGCCGTAGCGCAGGCAGGAGGCGTGGATGCCGCGCATGATCTCCAGCAGCCGGCGGTCGACTTCCTCGCGCGGCCAGGAGAGCCGCATCGCGTTCTGGCTCATCTCCAGGCCGGACGTCGCCACCCCGCCGGCGTTGGCCGCCTTGCCGGGGCCGAACAGGACGCCGGCCTCTTCAAAGGCCTTCACCGCCTCAATCGTCGAGGGCATGTTCGCGCCTTCGGCGACGCAGAAGACGCCGTTGGCGATCAGGGCCTCGGCATCCTCGCGGCCGAGTTCGTTCTGGGTGGCGCAGGGCAGCGCCACGTCGCAAGGCACGGCCCAGGGGCGGATCCCCGCCTCGAACCGCAGGCCGAGCTTGGCCGCGTACTCAGAGACCCGGCCGAAGTAGTGGTTCTTCACCTCCATCAGCTCAGCGAGCTTTTCGGGCGTGAAGCCCTCCTCGTCGATCACCGTGCCGCTGGAGTCGGAAACGGTGATCACCCGCGCGCCCATCTGCATCGCCTTTTCGACCGCGTACTGCGCGACATTGCCGGAGCCGGAGACGCAGACGCGCTGGCCCTCCATCGAGCGTCCCGCGTGGTTCAGCATCTCCTCGGCGAAGTAGACCGTGCCGTAGCCGGTCGCCTCCGGCCGGATCAGCGAGCCGCCGAAGCTCAGGCCCTTGCCGGTGAACACCGCGTCGGCGCGGTTGGTCAGCTTCTTCATCATGCCGGCCATGTAGCCGACCTCACGGCCCCCGACGCCGATGTCGCCGGCCGGTACATCAGTGTCGGCCCCGATGTGGCGGAAGAGCTCGGAGATGAAGGCCTGGCAGAAGCGCATCGTCTCGCCCGGGCTGCGGCCCTTGGGATTGAAGTTCGAGCCGCCCTTGCCGCCGCCCATCGGCAGGGTGGTCAGAGCGTTCTTGAAGGTCTGCTCGAAGGCCAGGAACTTCAGCACCGACAGGTTCACCGTCGGATGGAAGCGGATGCCGCCCTTGAAGGGCCCGATCGCCGAGCTGTGCTGGATGCGATAGCCACGGTTGACGTGGACCTCGCCCTTGTCGTCCACCCACGGCACCCGGAAGATGATGATGCGCTCGGGTTCGACCAGCCGATGGATCAGGCCCTGTTCGGCATAGGCCGGATTGCGTTCGATGAAGGGCCAGAGGCTGGTCATGACCTCGGTCACCGCCTGCAGGAACTCGGGCTGTCCCTCGTTGTCGGCCGCGACGGTGGTGAGGCAGTCCTCCAGGCTCTTGAACTTCATCGGATCCTCGCGACCTATGCTTTAAAGAATGCTGCGGTCTAGGGCCTCGATCAGGTCCGCACAATCAGGAGTATGGCCGCCGCCACTCCTAGTGAGTAACGCCTTCGCGAGCTTACCCAAGGGGAACGGACGGCGCCGCCCGGGGTTCAAGCACCTCCATCCACGGAAGGAGAGCTGTCTTGAAAGTCAGCGAAGTCATGACCGCCCAGGTCGTCACCGCCAAACCGAAGACTTCGATCAAAGAGATCGCGCGCATGATGTCGGAGATCGACAGCGGTGTGATCCCCGTCGCCGAAGACGGCAAGGTGCTGGGCGTGGTGACCGACCGCGACATCGTCGTGCGCGTGGTCGCAGGCGGCGGCGCGCTGGACGCGCCGGTGTCCGACATCATGACCGACGACGTGCAGTCCTGCCACGCCGACGACAACCTGGCAGACGCGACCGCCAAGATGGGCGCGCACCAGGTCCGCCGACTGCTGGTCTATGGCGACGGACGGCTGGCCGGGATCCTGTCGCTGGGCGACGTGGCCCTGGACTACGGGGCCAAGGCGGTCGGCCGGACCCTCGAGGAGATTTCGGCCGAACCGGCCAACCAGCAGTAGGCCGCAGGAGAGGTCGGGTACGCGCCCCCTCACCCTCCCCTCTCCCCTTGAAGGGGAGAGGGACGTTGGGCTTGCGTCCAGCGGCCGCTCGCCGCTGAAGCCCTCGGGCACGGCGACCTCGACGATGGGGTCGTCCCACTCGGTGCGCAGGAGGCGTGATGTGGTCAGCGCAGCAGGGCGCTGCGACGCATCAGGTCGGCGCCTGAGGGTGGAATTTCGTCAATCGGCTTATCATTCTTATTTTCGCGCTCAACTCAGCCGTGTGGGCCTGGCGCGATCGGAGTGGTAGGAGGGCGAAGATGCCCGAACGTCCGACGAGCGATCCCGAACAAGCGCTGGCCGCGCGCGGCCTGTTGATGATCAATCTGGTCTCGGCGATGCACTGGTTCGACGAGGCGCTGGAGGCGGGACTGACCGCCCGCGGCTGGTCCTCGATCACACGCGTTCAGACGCTGGTGCTGGCCAGTCTCGCCACCGGCGTGAACCGCGCGACCAAACTGGCCCGCAATCTCGGCGTCACGCGCCAGGCCATGAGCCAGACCTTGGCGGAGATGGAACAACGCGGCCTGGTGACGGTCTCGCCCGACCCTGATGACAAGCGCGCCCGCCTGGTCGACTTCAGCCCGCAGTCGGCCGACATCCGCGACGACGCCATCATGATCCTGAAGGTGGTGGAAGCGACCCTGGCCAGCCGCATCGGTCAGCGCCGCCTGGACGACCTGAAGGAGGCCATGGCGGCCGATTGGGGAGCCTCGCCGATTGAGATCATTGCGGTGGCGGCAGGCGCGCCGCTTCCGCCCAGCAAACCCCGTGGCAGGCCGCGCAAGGTCGACGCCGCCAGCTGAGATCAACCGCGGCCTGGGCGAGAAGCCGTTCCAGAACCACGCGGTCGAACGGCAAACACCGCGCTTTTCGTCAATATAGTTTACAATAGAAACGACTCGGCTCCGCGGCCCCTCGGCTAGCGCCGGCCGATGTCGAGGAAGTCCGCGCCGCTGAAGTCCTCTGGCGCGGCGACCTCGACGATGGGGTCGTCGCGGTCGTCCCATTCGGTGCGCAGCGCCCGGCTCATCACCGCATGCATGTCGTACATGCAGGTGATGTAGGTCAGCTCGAGGATCTCGTGGTCGCTGAGGAACGCCTTGAGCGCTGTGAACACCGGTTCGGGCGTGCGGCCGGCCTGCAGCGACAGGCAGTCTGCATAGGCGAGCACCGCCCGCTCCTGAGCCGTGTAGCAATCGGCGACCTGCCAATGCGGGATGGCGGCGATGCGGTCCTCCGACACCTTGAGGCCGCGCAGCGACTTGCAATGCTGCGAGAAGACGAACTGACTGCCCTTGGTGAAGCCGACCCGGGTCTGAGCCAGTTCGCGCAGCACCGGGTCGAGCTTGCGATCGGGACTGCGATAGAGGGCAAAGCCGCGGTTGCAGTGCTCCAACACGTCCGGGACGTTGGCGAAGACGGTCCACCAGTCGCCGGGGGTGCCGGTGGTGGTTCCCGGCTGGGCGACCGGATCGCGGTCACCGAACAAGAGGTCGTAGCTGCGCAGGACCTTGGGGTCGGCCTCGGCGCGGGGGACCTGGCGCAGGCGTGGCATGGCCCCTACGCCTCCGCCAGAGCAGCGCTGGCCGGCGCGTGCCTGACGTCGTCCGGCCCGAACGACCGGGTGGTGGCGGCGAGCTCCAGCATGATGCCGTTGGGATCGGTGAAGTAGACCGAGCGGAAGAAGACACCCTCGTGGTTCTCGGCGCTCACGCCCATCGGGCAGTCGTCGTGATTGACCACCATGTTCGGCAGCACCTTCACCCCGGCGTCGACCAGCCGCTGGCGGTACTCGTCGAGCTTCTCCTCGGGCACGTTGAACGCCACGTGGTTCATCGAGCCGATGGCAGACCTCGGCTCCTCGGGGAACTGTTTGACCGAGGCGACGCCCGGCGCGGCGGGCGGAGCGTCGGCCCACCAGAAGAAGGCGACGGAGTCCCCGCCCCCGCAGTCGAAGAAGAAGTGCTGGCCGCCGTCCGGCAAAGCCACGGTCTTGTAGAGCGGCATGCCGAGGACCTCGGTGTAGAACTTCACCGTCTCGGCCATGTCCCGGCAGACCAGGGCGAGGTGATTGATGCCCGTCATACGCATCGAACTGCCTCCTTCCAACGAAGCTGCAGGCTAGAACTGCAGGACGATCTTTCCGAAATGCTCCCCGCCCTGCATGGCGGCGAACGCCTTGGCGACGTCCGTCCACGGGAAAACCTTATCGACCACCGGTTCGATCCGGTGCAGCTCGATGGCCCGGCACATGGCCTCGAACATGTCGCGCGAGCCGACCGACAGCCCTTGAAGCCGGGCGCTGTTGCCGATCAGGACGCCGGGGTGGACGCCCTCGGCCCCGCCGGCGACGACGCCGATGATGGCGATATGGCCGCCGATGCGGACCGCCTTCAGGCTCTGCTGGATGGTGCCGGCGCCGCCGACCTCCATGACGAAGTCCGCCCCGACGCCACCGGTCGCCTGGCGCACGGCGCCGGCCCAGTCCTCGGTGGTGCGGTAGTTGACCAGATGGTCGGCGCCGAGCGCCTTGGCGCGGGCCAGCTTCTCATCCGAGGACGAGGTGATGACCGTGCGATAGCCGGCCGCGTGGGCGAACTGCAGGCCGAAGATGGAGACGCCGCCCGTGCCCTGCAGCACCACCGTGTCGCCGGGCTCGAGCCGCGCATCTTCGAAGAGGCCGCGCCAGGCGGTCAGCGCCGCGCACGGCAGGGTCGCGACCTGCTGGTCGGTGAGGAAGTCGGGGACCTTGGAGACGCCTTCCTGACTGAAGACGCCCAGTTCACGCCCCGCGCCGGGCACCGGGAAGCCGAGCGCCGAAGAGAGCTTCTCCAGGGTCGGGCGGCCCGAGGTCCAGTTCTGGAAGAACAGGGTCGCGACTCGGTCGCCGACCGCCACGCGGGTGACGCCAGGCCCGATCGCCTCGACCACGCCGCAGCCGTCGGAAAACGGGGTGATGGTTCCGCCGGCCGTGGACGATCCGCGGCTGTACATGCCGTTGACCATCAGCATGTCGCGGTAGTTCAGCGACACCGCCTTCATGCGGACCAGCACTTCGCCATGACCCGGCGTCGGATCGGGCGCCTCGACCACCTTCAGGGCGTCGAAACCCCACGGCGCGGCGACTTCCAGAGCCCGCATGCATCCTCCCTTGGATTGTTTGGGGGGATTAGCCGCCCCTTCCTCGCGGGCCGCAAGACTGTCGTCGCGGAAGGAGCCCGCCTCTCGCTTCAGGGGTCGAGCCGCCGGACCCCATAGAGCCGCAGGGCGCCGACCAGGCCGAACGCCGACATCGCCGCCATGGCCAGGTAGCCCTTGGCCCCGACCAGGTCGAACAGCCAGCCCGAGCCGATGGTCGCCGCCCCCATCAGCAGGCCGCCGGAGAGCGCCGAGTTGATCGTCTGGGCGGCCGAGGCGTTGGCCGGGGTCGACAGCTTCTCGACCAGCTGCAGCGAGGCGAGGAAGGTCGCCGCATAGGTGAAGGTGTGCAGCGCCTGCATCGGCAGCAGCAGCCAGAGCGGCGGCGAAAAGGCCAGCACGGTCCAGCGGATCAACGCGGCGGTCCCGCCGATGACCAACAGGTTGCGCGGACCGATGCGGCGCCGCCACGGCTCCATGAACCACATGAAGCCGACCTCGACCGCCACGGCCAGGCCCCAGAGCAGGCCGGTGGCGCTCTCGGGCATGCCCTGCTGTTTCCACGAGAGGGTCGAGAACGAGTAGTAGAAGGCGTGGGCCGACTGGATGAGGCCGACCGACACCACCGCCAGCATGAAGTTGCGGTCGCGCAGCAGGTCGCCGAGGCCGGCGAGGCGTTCGGAAAGCCGGCTGCTCGCCCCGCCCTCGCGCACCGGATCGGGCGGCAGCAGGCCGCGCGCCGCGCCGGCCGCCAGCATGGCCGCCGCGGTGATCCAGACCAGCACCAGCTCGGGCGAGTAGCGGGCCAGCAGCGCGCCGACCACGACGTTGGCGATGATGAAGGCGACCGAGCCGATGCCGCGCGGCCAGCCGTAGTTGAAGCCGTCCCGGCCCGCCCGGCGGAAGACGATGACGTCGGTCAGCGGGATCATCGTCGAAAGGATGGTGTTGGCCAGGAACCAGACCCCGAACCACCAGGCGAAGCCGAACGGCGCGGCCAGCAGGCTGTAGGCGCACGCCACGGCCAGGCCCATCAGGATCAGCGGCGTGCGGCGCAAGGCGAAGCTGTCGGCCCACATGGCGATGGCCGGCGCCGTCACCCCCCGCGCCAGCATCGGCGCCGACAGGATCAGGCCGATCTCCGCGCCCGACAGCCCGCGCGAGGCGAACCAGACCGGGATGTACGGCGAGCTCGCGCCCGTCCCCACGAACAGGGCCGCGTAGAACAGACCAAGGCGGAGCGGCTGCGACATCTGCCTGCCCCGCTTAATCGAGTCGCCGCCAACAATCCCGTGACTTCGGGAGATTTAGCTGCGGCTTTTCCTTCCGCAACGGCGCCCAGCCGTGCTAGCGCGAAGCTTGAAATGTCCGAACACCGTAAAGCCGCGAGCGTATCCGAGCTCCTCGACCTGATCGCGGAACGCCCGGGCCGCGAGGTGTCGGTCGGCGACCTGCTGGACACCTTCGGCGATCGCGCCTTCGGGGCGCTGATGTTCGTGTTCGCAGCGCCGCTGGTGCTGCCGATGCCGCCCGGCGTCTCGGCGCTGCTGGGCGCGCCGCTGATCTTCATCACCTTCCAGTGGACGATGGGCCGCAAGACGCTGTGGCTGCCCAAGGTGATGCTGTCGCGGACCATGAGCATGGCCGACTTCCGCGCCCTGACCGTGAAGCTGAAGCCGCACCTGGCGCGGCTGGAGCGGCGGCTGCGGCCGCGGCTGACCTTCATGTACAACCCGCTGGGCGACCGGCTGGTCGGGGCGCTCTGCTTCGTGTTGTCGCTGATCGTGTTCCTGCCGATCCCGTTCGGGAACATGCTGCCGAGCTTCGCGATCGCCGCCTTCGCCATCGGCGGGGCCGAGCGCGACGGGCTGGCGGCGCTGATCGGCTGGGTGGCGGCGATCCTCTCGGTGGTGGTGCTTATCATCCTTTCGAAGGCGATCGTCGCGGCGATCCTGGCCTTCTTCGCCACCCTGCTCGGGATGTTCTGACTACTTGGCGCGTGTGCGCCAGCTGGTCACCCAGTCGCCTGGCCCGACGCCGCGGCATTCGCCCATCAGGTCCTGAGCGGTCGGCGCAAAACCCTTGCCGTCCCAGACCCAGGTGTTGACCGCCCCGCAGTCGCCGAGACCGCGGCCCTTCTCGAAGTTCGACAGGGTCCGGGTGGCCGGATCGTAGTCGACGTTCATCAGTTCGGTGGTCGTCTCGACCGTGTCGGCGTAGCGGATCGGCAGTCGCCGGGCGACGCCCTTCGCGTCCACCACCGCGAAGCTGTAGATCATGTTGTAGGCGCCGCGCGTGCAGAGCGGCGCCCAGAGGGTGAGGTCCGGCGACAGCCGCGCGGAGATCGGCGCGATCTCGAGCGTGGCGATGTCGTCGTCGCAGTCGCCCATCAGCGCCATGACCGAGGCTGGCGGCTTCTTCGGCAGACCCGCCTGAGACGCGGCGGGCGCCGCCCGCACCAGCGGGAGTTCCGGCGCCGGCGGCACGCTGGCGGCGGTGGCCGGTCCCTTGGCGACCAGGGCGGTGACGCCGCCGGCCCGCTTCTGCTTGTCGTCCATCCAGCGCAGGGCCGCCGAGCTGCCGGCCAGGGAGATCGCGCCGATCGGCTTGCCGCTGGCCGCGACCTGCAGCGCCTGGCCGTTGGCGGCCGCGGAGAGCACGGCGGCGGTCTGAGCCGGGGTCAGCTCGGCGGCGGCGCGGCCGTCGCCGTCCTCGCTGGCCGCCCTGACGCTGGCGAGCGCGCGGCCGTCGACCGACAACGACCAGATTCCGGGCGGTCCCTCCATCACCAGCCTGGCCTGAGGCGCGTCGGCGGCGGCGGCTCCGCGCTCGACCTTCAGATAGCCGGACATCTCGAAGGCTTCGCCCGCGAAGCCGAAGGCGGCGCACTGGCGGGTGTTGTCGCAGGCGACCCACCAGTCCTTGAAGCTTTCGTTGGCCAGGGCCGGCGTGGCAGCCGCCATCGCCAGGCCCGCCATGGCCAGAACCTTGCCAGTCATCGCCCGCTCCCCGGTTGCCGAACTGCGTTCGCAGCGTAAGGTCTCGTTACGGCCTTCGTCGACGGAGAACTCCCCATGACGCGTAGCCACGACAAAGCCCTGCGAGAGCGGGCCGCCGCGGTGATCCCCGGCGGGATGTACGGCCACCAGGCCGTCGGCCTGCTGCCTGACGACTACCCGCAGTTCTTCTCCCGGGCCGAGGGCGCGCACATCTGGGACGCAGACGGCAAGCGCTATCTCGACCTGATGTGCGCCTACGGTCCGAACCTCTTCGGCTATGGCCAGCCCGAGATCGACGCGGCCTATGTGCGCCAGCTGGGGCTCGGCGACACCCTGACCGGGCCGACCGAGCTGATGGTGCGGCTGGCCGAGGAAATGACCCTGCTGGTCAGCCACGCCGACTGGGCGATGTTCTGCAAGAACGGCACTGACGCCACCACCATGGCGCTGATGACTGCGCGGGCCCAGACCCGGCGCAAGACCATCGTGCGGGCCAAGGGCGCCTATCACGGGGCCGCGCCCTGGTGCACGCCGCGTCCGGCCGGCACCACCGACACCGACCGCGCGCACCAGATCTTCTGCGACTACAACGACGTGGCCAGCCTGGAGGCGGCGGTGGCGCAGGCCGGCGACGACCTGGCGGCGATCTTCGCCGCGCCGTTCAAGCACGACGCCTTCATCGACCAGGCCGCGCCGGACGCGGCCTATGCCCGGCGCTGCCGGGAACTGGCCGACCAGACCGGGGCGCTGCTGATCGTCGACGACGTACGGGCCGGGCTGCGGATGGCGCGCGATTGCTCGTGGTCGGTGGTGGGCGTCGAGCCGGACCTCTCGACCTGGGGCAAGTGCATCGCCAACGGCCATCCGATCTCTGCGCTGCTCGGCTCGGAGAAGGCGCGCAAGGGCGCGGCCTCGATCTATGTCACCGGCTCGTTCTGGTATCAGGCCGCGCCGATGGCCGCGGCGCTGGAGACGCTGCGGCTGGTGCGCACCACCGACTATCTGGAGCGGCTGATCGGCATGGGTGCACGGCTGTCGGCGGGGCTGACCGAGCGGGCGGCGGCGGCAGGGTTCGGCCTGCGCTGCACCGGGCCGGGCCAGATGCCGCTCTATCTGTTCGACGACGACCCCGACCTGCGGAAGGGCTTCTTCTTCGTCTCGCAGATGCTGAGCCGCGGGGTCTATCTGCACCCCTGGCACAACATGTTCCTGTGCGCGGCGATGACCGAGGCCGACATCGACGGGGTGCTCAATGCCGCCGAGGACTCGCTGGCGGCGCTGAAGCGTGAGGCCGGCGGCCTGGCCCCGGTCGAAAAGCTGGCCTTCCTGGCCGGCGGACAAAGATAAGAAAGTTCAAAGGGTAGGAACGATGGACGATTTCTCCGAGCACGACGGACTGGCGCTGGCGGCCCTGGTGGCCAAGGGCGAGGTCACGCCGCTGGAGCTGGTGGACGCGGCCATCGAGCGGATCGAGCGGCACAATCCCTCGCTGAACGCCGTGGTTTACAAGGCCTATGACGAGGCCCGGAAGACCGCCCAGGGTCCCCTGCCCAACGGGCCGTTCAAGGGCGTGCCGTTTCTGATCAAGGACCTCGGCGTGCCGGTGGCCGGCTGGCCGCGCACCTATGGCAGCCGCTTCGCCGCCGGCTGGGTCGACAAGGACGACTGCGGCCTGACCCGGCGCTATCGGGAGAGCGGCGTGGTGCTGGTCGGCAAGACCAATACGCCGGAGTACGGCATCACCGGGGTGACCGAGGGCGGCTATCTGGGCGCCTGCCGCAATCCCTGGAACCCCGACCACGTCTCGGGCGGCTCCTCCGGCGGTGCGGCATCTGCGGTGGCGAGCGGAATGGTGCCGTTGGCCCACGCCAGCGACGGGCTAGGTTCGATCCGCATTCCGGCCGCCTGCTGCGGGCTGGTGGGCCTGAAGGTCACCCGCGACCGCACCCCGAACCTGCCGGACGGCGACAACTACGCCATGGGCTTTTCGGTCGACCATGTGGTGACCCGGACCGTGCGCGACAGCGCCGCCATGCTGGACGCCACCGGCCGCCCTGAGCCGGGCGCGCCGTTCGAGGCGCCGCACAAGGAGCGGCCCTACATGGAGGAAATCGAGCGCAGCCCCGGCAAACTGCGCATCGCCTGGTCGTCGGAGACGCCGTCGGGCCGGCCGATCGACCCGCAGGTACAGGCGGCGCTGGAACGCACCGCCGCGCTGCTGAGGGGCCTGGGCCACGAGGTGGTCGAGAAGGGTCTCGGCATCGACTACCGCGCCCTCTACACCGCCCGCGCGCCGGTCTCGGGCGCCAACTTCGCAGCCAACATCGCGCGGCTAGCGGCCATGCTGGGCCGCGAGCCGCAGGAGCACGAGCTGGAGCCGCTGACCTGGGCGGCGCTGAAGAGCGGCCGCAAGGTGACCGGCGAGCAGGCGTTCCGCGGCTGGCAGGATCTGCGCGACCTGAACCGCAAGACGCTGATGTTCTTCGAGGACGTCGACGTCTACCTCTGCCCGGTGCTGGGCACGCCGGTGCCGAAGGTCGGGCTGATCGACCCCGTGGCGGTCGACCCGCAGGAGCTGAACAAGCGCCAGAGCAAGGCCTTCCCCTACACCCCGCCGTTCAACTTCTCGGGCCAGCCGTCGCTGTCGCTGCCGCTTGAGGTGGACGAGGACGGCCTGCCGATCGGGATGATGTTCACCGCCCGCTTCGCCGACGAAGCGACCCTGTTCCGCCTTGCCGCGCAATTGGAGAAGGAAGCGCCCTGGAAGGGACGCCGGCCCGCGCTCTGGGGGTAGAAAGCGTCATCCCTCCCGCGTTAGCTTGGGGCCAGGATTCTAGGAGTATTCCATGAGCGACCGGATCGAACGGCCCTGGGCCCTGATGCGCCATCACGCGGGCTGGGCCGACGTCTTCCATATCGAGAACGAGACGGCCGACTCGATCACCGGCTTCTATCCCGACCGCGAGACGGTCGGCCCGCCGGTGAACTACAGCGTGCGCGCGGTGCTGGCGCGCTTCCCGACCATGGAAGCGGCCCGCGCGGCGCGTGAAGGCGCGGTGCTGGAATGGCGCAAGCATGACGCCGGCGTGCGTGAAGCCGAAGACAAGCTGCGCGCGGCCGAGAAGGCGCGTGAAGACGCCTGGCTGAACTGCCTGCGCGGCGCGGCCGACGGCAAGTAAGATCGGACGAGATGCTCCCCCTCTGGGGGAGCTGTCAGCCGCATGGCTGACTGAGGGGGACCTTGAAGCTCGTAGAGAGCAGTCCCCCTCCGTCTCGGCGCTGCGCGCCGAGCCACCTCCCCCAGCGGGGGAGGATCTTGAGTTAGAACCTAAGGCCCTTGGCGATCGCCCAGGCGGCAAGCACCGCCAGCGCCAAGCCGACCAGCAGCCGCCAGAGGGCGGCGGGACGCAGCGCCTCGCCCTGGAACGGGCGCTTGCCGGTGATCATCGCGCCGACCAGGTTCTGGCGCTTCCACACCCAATAGAAGCCGATCGCGGCGATGTGCAGGGCGACCAGCGCCTGCAGCACGCGGAACACGGTCTCGTGCAGCTCGGCGGCGACGCGGCTGGCGTCGAAGCTGACCAGATGCGACAGCGGCCCGGATTCCAGCCCGTCGAGGTCGCTGGCGAACAGGCCCAGCCCCACCTGGACCAGCATCACCGCCAGCATGGCCAGGACGCTCCAGGCGCCGAGCGGGTTGTGGCCGGGGCCGTCGCTGGACCGGCGAGCGCCGAGCGTGCGCATGTAGGCCAGCGTCGCGCCGGGCCCCTTCAGGAAGTGCGTGAACCGCGCGGTCGAGCCGCCGGCGACGCCCCACCAGAGGCGAAAGACCAACAGGCCGATGATCGCATAGCCGGACCAGCGGTGGACCTGCATGTTCTCACCGGCCGAAAACCACGAGACCAGCAGCAGGACTACCAGCGACCAGTGCACGATCCGGGTCGGCAGGTCCCAGAGCGGGCGCGGCGGTCCCGCCGCGACGTCCGAAGCCATGACTATTTCTCGATGCGATAGACGTCGTGGCAAGCCTTGCAGGTCCCGCCGGTGGCGCGGAACTGGGCTTTGATCGCCTCCACGTCGCCAGCCGCGGCGACCGTCTGCAGCTTGCCGGCCTGGGTCTGGAAGTTGGCGGCGGCGGCCCCGAACTTGGCGGAGTCCGTCCAGATGTTCGGCTTGGCCTCGGTCTTGAAGCCCGCCTCCGGCCCCGAGCCCTTGGGGAACCACTTGGGAACCTGGGCGGACTGGGCGTTCACCACCGCGGCGTTAGCGGCGATGAGCTTGACGTCGGGCGAGCCCTTCTTGAGCTCGTCGCTGATCGCCTTGAAGGACGCGCCGATCTTCTTGTAGCCGGCCTGACGCGTGGCGATCGCGGTTTCGGCCGCGGAGGCGGCGATCGCGCCGGTGGCGCCGAGCGCCAAGACGAGCGCGATGGCGAGGGGTTTGGCGGGGCGGATGGGCATCGTCGAACCTCTGCTTGGTTGATCGGTCCAGAGTGGGCGCCCGGCCAGCGGGCGTCAATCGACGATGACCAGCGCTGATTGCGGGAATGTTGCAGGCGTCAGGTGCGCGGCTTGGCGACGGGAGCCCCCTGGCGTCCGGCCTGAGCGATGAGCGCGCCGCACGACGCGTCCTCGGCGAGGCCGAGATCGACGAACGGCAGCACCGCGGCCAACGGCGCGACGAGCGCGCCGAGCGCGGCGGCGACGCCGCCCTGCGCAAGGGCGCCCGAGGCTTCGACGCCAAGCTTCAGTTTGATGATCGGCCCCTCGATGGTCACTGGCGCGGTCACCCTGATCAGCCGAGGCTCCTTGGCGTGGCCGGTCATGCGCAGGTCCATCGTCTCGTCCCTGAGGTCGATCCTTCCCTCCCCGGTGCTCAAGACCGGCGTGGTGTCGAGGATGATGCGGTTGGCGGTCAGCACCCCGCCCTTGGCCTGGAAGTGGGCGACGGCGCAGCGCAGATCGGTCTTGCTCTGATCCTTGGCGAGCAGCAGGCCGAGCCCCTTGGTGACGTTGATCCCCATCAGTTCAGCGAAGGCCGCGCGGATTTCGCCGCCGGGAACGACGAACAGCACTTGACCGTCGGCGTGGGCGGCGGCCTCGCGCACCGAGGTCCCAGCGCCGGTGAGCTTCACGCGGCCGAGCAGAGAGCCGGTGATCGGCGCGGTCCCGCCGCTGCGGATAGGGATCAGCTCCTCCAGCCGCGCCCGCGACAGGCGCAGGTCAATGCTGGTGACGGGCGTGTCGCGCCGCGCATCGAGCTGGGCCCCGCCGGCGAGCGCGCCCTGATTGAGGTCCAGCCGCAACGGGTTCGCATCGAGCACGCCGTCCTTCAGCTTGATGTGCACAGAGCCGGCGCGTACCGGGAAGCGCGGCGAGGAGATGCTGGCGGCCGCGTACTTCACGTCGGCGTCCATGGCGCGGATGCGCGAGATATCGAGCTTGGCGTCCGGCAGCAGCCGACGCTGGGCGGCCATCTGCCGGCCGACCTCCTGCTGGGCCGTGGACGCCGTTTCGCCCCCGCCGCGCGCTGGAGCTCCGCCGAACACCGCGGCGAGATCGTCGAAATCGAGGCGCTTGGACCGCAGGTCGGCAGTCAGGAATGGACGTTCGCCCGCTGTGTTGACCGAGAGGGCGCCAGCCATGTCGCTGTCGCCCACGCGCCCGCCGACCCCGTTCACACGCCAAAGCCGCTGCTCGCGGGAGAGTTGGCCCGACAGCCGATAGGGCGGCGAGTTCGGGAAAGCGACCCCGGTGAGATCGTAGAGATCGGCAAGGTCCGGCCCGCTGGCCGTCACCTGCGCCTGGAACCGGCCGAGGTCGAACGGCCGGCTGATCTGGCCCTTAGCCAAGATCCGGGTCGCGCCGGCCCGCACATCGGCGTCGAACGGATAGGGCCGACCGGCACGGACGTTGACCAATGGCCCGCCGGTCAGCGCCAGGCTGAACGGGGCGCCGTTGATCGCCCCGTTGCCCGACATCACGAAGCCTGGGTTCGCCGCGCCGCGCCGCTCGGCGGCGTCGACGGCGGCCTCCAGGCTCAGCCGGCGGCGCGCGTCCTTGAACGACACCCGCCCGTCATCGATGCGGAAGTCCTGGATCGGCGGCAGGCGAAGCGGCTTGGGCGGGGCGTCGGGGCGCAGCGACCAGTTCGCCCGTCCCTTGGCGTCGCGCAGCAGCACGAGTTTGGGTCGGGTCACTTCGAGGCGGCGAAACACCAGCTGCCCGCGCAGCAGCGGCAGCGCTTCGATCTGCAGATCGAGCCGCTCGATTTCGGCCATCTGTCCCTTACCGGCCCAGGCCGGTTGGCCGATCTGCAGGCGTCCGACGCTGGCGCTGGGGTTGAGGCTGAGCGGCCGCACGTCGAGATCGCCAAGAATGGCGACCTCGCGGTCAAGGCGCGCGGAGGCGAAACGCGAGATCGGACCGCGAAGCTGGTTCCAGTCGAGCACGGCGAGCACGACGATCCCGCCGCCAATCACCACCGCCACGGAGCCGGCCGCAATGGCCAGCCCTCTACGGTGGGCGCTGATCCAATGTCGTACCCCGCGTCGGGGCTTGTCGCTCGCATCCTTCGGCAATGGCTCGCTCCGGATGATCCAGAACGCGCCAGAGGCGGAGCGGTGGCGCCGCTAGTGGCGCACGCCGCGGCCTGAGAACGCCGCGACCAGCGTGATGACGATGATCCTGATGTCGAAGACCAAGCCGCCGCGCGCTAGGTAGTCGGCATCCAGCCGCGCCTTTTCGGCATTGGGAAGATCGTCGCGGCCGTTGATCTGGGCCCAGCCGGTAACGCCGGGACGCAGGGCCTCGACGCCAGCCGCGGTGCGCAGGGCCACTAGGTCGTCCTGGTTGAACAGGGCCGGGCGCGGCCCGACCAGGCTCATGTCGCCGACCAGCACGCTCCAGAGTTGGGGCAGTTCATCCAGGCTCGAGCGGCGCAGGAAGCGGCCGAGCGGCGTGATCCAGGCGTCGGGGTCGGTGAGCAGGTGGGTCGCGACGTTCGGAGCCCCGGTCTTCATGGTCCGGAACTTCGGCATCTTGAAAAGGCGGTTATAGCGGCCGACCCGGCTGGACCAGTGCAGGGCCGGTCCTGGGCTGTCGACGCGCACGGCGAGCGCGATCACCGCCATGACGGGGGCGAGCACGATCAGTCCGGCCAGGGCCGCCAGGATGTCGAAGGCCCGCTTGGCCACGCGCGCTGTCCCCTCGCCGTCTGCAACGGGTCAGGGATAGCCCGCTGCGGGCGCCCGCGCCAAGGGTCAGGCTTCAGGCGGCGGATCACCAGCCGGACGATCCTTGGCGCGCGGCTTGACGGCAGGGTCGGACGCGGCCTCGACAACCGGATCGGGAAGCGGCTCGACGATGGATTCGGGCTCGGCCTCGACGTGCGGCGGGACGAACGCGTCCACCGTCGCGGCCGCGATGTCCGCACCGACTTGCAGCGCCTGCTCGACCATGGCCCCGGCGACGACCGAGGCCTCGGCCACCGCCGCGAGCGGTTCCGGCGGCACGGAGTCGGCGGCAGGCGCCGGCAAGGTCGCAGCGGAAGACGGCGCAAGCAGCGCTTCGAGATTGGCGCGGTCGGTCCAGCGGGTCATCCACCAGTAGGCGACGCCGGCCGAGGCCGCGCCCGCGAACATGAACCAGAGCGGCGAGGCCGCGCCGACAGGGATGTAGAGCGCTTTCTGCGGGTCGAGGGACGCTGGCCCCTCTGCGAACACGGTGAGAGCCATGGGTACGCCTCCAAACAGCCGGGGTTTGTGCGATGCAGCAAACCCTAACCCGACTTTTCGCAGGCGCAAAATGAAGCTTTCAGGCGCTCCAGACCTGGGCCTTGCCGCTCTGCCCCAGCCGCGCCACCGTCCACGCGCAGATCTCAGTAAGCGGCGCCTCGAAGCCTTCTGGCGCATTGGCCAGCACCAGGGCGCAGCCGTTCATCTTCATCGGATCGGTCAGCGGCCGCATGCGCGCCTCGGCGACCAACAGCGGGCCTTCATAGGCGTCCTCGGCCTCGCGCAGGAAGGAATCGAAGGTCTCCAGATCCTTGAGCGGCATCCAGACCATGATCACCGCCGCGGGGTTCTTGGCGGTCAGCGCGCCCAGCGCGGCGGCGCAGCGCTCATAGTCGTCGCTCTTCTCGAAGGGCGGGTCGATCAGCACCAGGGCCGGCCCCTGTTTCGGCAACCGGGCGGCGACCTCGACATAGCCGTCGGCGCAAACCGTCTTGGCCGCCGGCCAGCTCGCCAGGGTGTCGGAGAGCGCCGAGTGCTCGGGCGCGCGCAACTCGCAGCCGAGATAGCTGTCGCCCTTGCGCAGCGCGCCGGCGACGAGCAGCGGCGAGCCCGGATAGAGGTTGGCGGTCTCGCCGCCGTTGAGCTTCACCACCGCCTGGCGCAGCGGCTGCATCGACGGCGGCAGGTCGGCCGCCTGCATCAGCTGGGCGACGCCCGCCTTTGCCTCGCCTGAGCGCTGAGCCTCCTCGCCGGTCAGGTCGTAGAGGCCGCGGCCAGCATGGGTGTCGAACACCGCCAGCGGTCCCGGCGCCGCCTGCAGCCGGGCGAGCAGGTCCAGCAGGGCGGCGTGCTTGACCAGGTCGGCGAAGTTCCCGGCGTGGAAGGCGTGACGGTAGTTCAAGGCGGCGTCCTTGCGGGGGGAACCGGGCCGAGGCGGCCCCTGTTGTGAGCGTCGGTGCTTCCTGCCACGTCCCGCCCGCATTGCCAAAGGCGCGCCATGCCCCGCGACACAGTTCCGCCGCCGGCGGGCGGCCTCGCCTATGTGAACGATCACGAGCCGGGCCTGTCGCGGACGGCGGGCGCGAGCGGGTTCAGCTATCGCGACGCGGATGGAAAACCGGTGCGAGACGAGTCGATGCTGGAGCGGATCGCCGCCCTGGTGCTGCCGCCGGCCTGGACCGACGTCTGGATCTGCGCTTCGCCGCGCGGACACATCCAGGCGACCGGCCGCGACGCCCGCGGCCGCAAGCAGTACCGCTATCACGACGCCTGGAGCGAGGCGCAGGCCGGCGAGAAGTTCGAGCGGCTGATCGCCTTCGGCCGGCTGCTGCCCAAGCTGCGCGGCGAGGTCGAGCGTGACCTGCGCCGCCGGGGTCTACCGCGCGAGAAGGTGCTGGCCGCGGTGGTGGCGCTGATGGAGCTGACCCTGATCCGGGTCGGCAACAGCGAGTACGCCAAAACCAACAAGAGCTTCGGCCTGACCACCCTGCGCGACCGTCACGCCGAGATCACCGGCGGCGGGGCGGTGTTCGAGTTCCGCGGCAAGAGCGGCAAGGTGCATCGCACCGGCTTTCGCGACCGGCGGCTGGCGCGGATCGTCAAGGCCTGCCAGGACGTGCCCGGCCAGCGTCTGTTCCAGTATGTCGACGAGGCCGGCGAGCGGCGAGCCGTGGAGTCCAGCGACGTCAACGCCTACATCCGCGAAGCGATGGGCGAAGGTTTCTCGGCCAAGGACATCCGCACCTGGGCCGGCACGCTCTACGCCGCGCGCGGACTGGTCGAGCAGCCGCCGGCCAAGGACGCGGCCGAGGCCAAGCGGCGCGTCGTGGTGACGGTGAAAGCGGCGGCCGCGCTGCTGGGCAACACCGCCGCGGTCTGCCGCAGCTCCTACATCCATCCGCTGGTGCTGGAGGCCTACGAGCGGGGCGCGCTACCGCTGAAGCCGGGCCGCTCGCCGCGGGCCTTCGAGCTCTCGGTGCTCCGCTTTCTGGAAGCCGCACAAGAGGCCGCGCGCTGACGCGCCGTCACCCTGGCGCTGCTTGCGAATTGGGAGTTAGCCTCCGGTCAAACGGCCAAGGGAGGGCCACCATGCTCGGAAACAAGCTGCGCTTTGGGGCCTTCATCGCACCGTTCCATCCGCTCGACGAGAACCCGACGCTGGCGATCCAGCGCGACCTGGAGCTGGTGCAGTGGATGGACCAGCTGGGCTACGAGGAGGCCTGGATCGGCGAGCACCACTCGGCCGCCTACGAACTGATCGCCAGTCCGGAAGTGTTCATCGCCGCCGCCGCCGAGCGGACCAAGCACATCCGGCTGGGCACAGGGGTGTCCTCCCTGCCCTATCACCATCCGATGATGCTGGCCGACCGCATCAACCAGCTCGACCATATGACCCGCGGGCGGGTGATGTTCGGGGTCGGGCCGGGCGCGCTGGTCTCCGACGCCTTCATGATGGGCATTCCGGTCGCCAAGCAGCGCGACCGCATGGACGAGGCGCTGGACGTGCTGGTTCCGCTGCTGCGCGGCGAAGCGGTGACCCACGAGAGCGACTGGTTCAGCCTGGTCAACGCCCGCCTGCAGATGACGCCCTATTCGCGGCCCTCGGTCGAGATCGCGGTCGCCAGCCAGGTGTCGCCGACCGGCGCCCGGGCTGCGGGCAAGCACGGCGCGGGACTGTTATCGCTGGGCGCGACCACCAGCGCCGGCTTCAACTCGCTGGCCGCCAACTGGGGCATCGCCGAGGACATCGCCAAGGAGAACGGCCAGACCATGGACCGCAGCCGCTGGCGGCTGGTCGGCCAGATGCACATCGCCGAAACCAAGGACAAGGCGATCGAGCAGATCCGCTTCGGGCTGGAGAAGTGGATCTATTACTTCAAGGAGATCGCCAACCTGCCGATGGTGCCCGACGACTTCAAAGGCGACCCGGTCGAGGCCTATCTGGCGCTGGGCCAGGCGGTGGTGGGGACGCCTGACGAGGCGATCGAGCGGCTGCAGCAGTTGGTCGACGAGAGCGGCGGCTTCGGTTGCTTCCTGCTGATGGCGCACAACTGGGCGCGCTGGGAGGACACCAAGCGCTCCTACGAGATGATCGCGCGCTATGTCGTGCCGCACTTCCAGCAGCTGAACGTCAACCGCCAGGCCTCGATAGACTGGGTCCGAAGCAACAAGACCGAGTTCACCTCGCAGACCCGCGCTGCGGTGGGCGCCCGAATCGTCTCGCATATGATGGAAAAGGGCGCCGACAAGATCCGGCCGGATATCGTGGCGATGATCCAGGGCGCCGCACCGCCGGCCAAGAAGTAGAGTTGAACCTCCAGGCCTATCTCGACCGCATCGGCTTCACCGGCGTCCCGCGGGTGGATGTCGCGACGCTGCAGGCGATGCAGCGTCTGCACCTGCGCGCGATCCCCTATGAGAACTTCGACGTCGCCATGGGCCGGGCGATGACGCTCGATCCGCAGGCGGCATTCGACAAGCTGGTCAGCCAGCGGCGCGGCGGCTGGTGCTATGAGATGAACGGCCTTCTGGCCGCGATGCTGCGCGAGGTCGGCTTTACGGTCACCGAGATGGCCGGGGCGGTGCTGCGCGGCGAGCGCGGTCCGGCCTCGCACGCCAACCACCTGGTGCTGCGCGTCGACCTCGACCGGCCCTACATCGCTGATGTCGGCTTCGGCGATGCGTTGCTCGAGGCCGCGCCGCTGGAGTTCGGGCCGCACCACTGCGCCGGCTTCGACTTTTCATTCGAGGCGCTGGGCGATGGCTGGCTGCGCTTCCACAACCATCCGATGGGCGGCGCCGCCTACTACGACTTCCGCAACGAAGCGGCCGACCGCGAGGAACTGGCCGGCATGTGCCGCTGGTTGAGCACGTCGCCGGACTCGGTGTTCACCCAGACCGTCTTCGCTTTCCGACACGAGCAGGGCGGCGTCGCCGTGCTGCGGGGCCGGACGATCAACTTCATTCGGCCTGGCGAGAAAAGCCTGCGATTCATTGAATCTGCAGATGAATTCGCGACGATCCTGCGGGATCGCTTTGAGCTCGACATTCCCGGGGCCCGCGACCTGTGGCCTGCCGTCTGCGCCCGTCACGAGGAGCTGTTCGGCGCCGTGACCGCCTAATGGTTCCCTACCGCGACAGTCATAAAACCGTGCCTGGACATCCCTCGGTAGCGCGGTCAAATCCGCTCACGGGGGGAATCCAGGAGAGACGCGATGACCGACCTTTCCCTGCCGCCTTCCGTCACCGTCAGCCCTACCATCGTCGGCGTGTCCGTGCTGACTGACGATGGGGTGACGGTCCAGGTCAGCCTGCCGCGGCCGCGCGGGCTGCACGAGCTGCCGATCGAGGAGGTCGCCGACCGCGCCCGGCGGATGGCGCAGGACGCCCTGCGGGCGGCGGCGACCAGCCTCGGCTCAGCCTAGTCTTCGGTATCGACTGAGGCCTGCATGGCCGGCGCATAGCGCGGGCCGGTCACCGTCTGCGGGTTCACCAGTTCCTCGACCTTGGCCATCACGTCGGCCGACAGCCGGACCGCAGCGGCAGCGGCGTTCTCGAGCATGTGGTCGGGGTTGGTGGTGCCGGGGATCGGCACCAGGGTCTCGTCTTTCTGAAGCAGCCAGGCCAGGCAGAGCTGGGCCGGGGTGCAGCCAGCTTCCCGCGCCAGGGCGGCGAAGCCCTCGAACATCTTCAGGTTGGCGGCGAAAGCCTCCCCCTGGAATCTGGGCATCGCCTTGCGGAAGTCGCCGTCCTCGAGCGCCGCCGGATCGGGCACGCCGCCGGCCAGGAAGCCGCGGCCGACCGGGCTGAACGCCACGAAGGTCACGCCCAGCTCGCGGCAGGCGTCGAGCACGGCGATCTCAGGATTGCGGGTCCAGGGCGAGTATTCGGTCTGCAGGGCGGTGATCGGGTGGACCGCATGAGCCCGGCGCAGGGTCGGGGCCGAAACTTCCGACAGGCCGATCGTGCGAATCTTGCCTTCCTTGACCAGGTCGGCCAGGGCGCCGACGCTGTCCTCGATCGGCACGCGCTTGTCCCAGCGGTGCAGGTAGTAGAGGTCGATGACGTCGGTCTGCAGACGGCGCAGACTGCCTTCGCAGGTGGCCTTCAGGACGTCCGGATGACCGTTGAGCTCGCGCTGGTCGCCGTTGGTCAGGCCGCACTTTGAGGCCAGGACATAGTCGCCGCGCCGATCCTTCAGCACCTCGCCGACCAGGGTCTCGTTATGGCCGACGCCGTAGACGGCGGCGGTGTCGAGGAAGGTGTAGCCAGCGTCGAGGGCGCCCTTCAGCACCCGCTCGGCCTGTTCCCGCGGCGGCGGCGAACCGTAGGCATGCGAGAGGCTCATGCAGCCCAGCCCGATGGCCGAGACGTCGAAGTCGCCCAGTTTGCGCTGGTCCATGCCGTTCTCCCGTTCCCTACTCGTTGGGTGGGAGAAGGCGTCAGACGAACGGCGCGGTCAACCGCCTTACGGCGTGACGTTCATCTTGATGACAATGCGGCCGGGATTGGCCAGCGCGAAGGCCTCGGGGACCTCGACCTGGGCGGCCAGCTTGACTGCTTCAGCGGCCGGCGCGCCGTCGGCGTCCAGGGCCTTGCAGTCGGTGAGGTTCGCGCCGCTGACCTGGCAATCGACCAGCACCGCCTGCTCGGCGGGCGGCGCGACCGAGGCCGCAGCGGGCGCCGGAGCGGCGTACGAGGTCGAGATCACGGCGGCGGCGGCGAGAGCAGGCAGGAACATGGGACCTCGACGTTAATAAAGGTTACTCAATGGTGAAGCCCCGCCGATGGCAAGTGTTTCATTTCGGGGCCGTCGGGGTTGTCCACCGCAATCGTCGTGCCCAATCGGGCGTCCACACCGCGTCTGCCGGAATCCCGGGCGCCGGCGCCCATCGCGGTTGCATTGCACAACTGCGCTATTGCACCGCAGCAAAACCGCTTGAAACCTTGCCCGCCAAAGGGCAGGAAAAAGGTCAGGCGAAGCGGTCGCACCTAAAATTTGAACCGCCGCCAGCAGATAAAGGAAACGTCGGGAGGTGGTTGGCTTCAACCCCTTTCCGGGAACTAGTGATTATGATCCGTACTCTTGCTCTGACCGCCGTGGCCGCTTTCGCCGTCACCGCCCCCGCTCAAGCCGCTTCGATCAGCGTTCCGCTGGCCGGCAAGAGCCAAGCCCAAGTCGAAGCCGATGTGACCAAGGCTGCGCGCAACGTCTGCTTCCGCGCCACCCGCAACGAAACCCTGGCGCTCGACGCCTATTCGCGCTGCGTGAAGGCGACCGTGAAGGTCAGCCTCGACACCTACGCCACCGCCCAGGCCCCGACCAACTCGGCCCTGGCCGCGCGCTAAGCGCACTCTCCCAGTTCTGTGTAGCAAAGGCCGGCGGAGACGCCGGCCTTTCGCATTTCAGCAGCAGCGAAACCCGCCGCGCCCGCCCGCGCCGTAGCGGGCGTCCTGGCGATCGCGGAAAAACGCCGTCCGGGTCATCGGGGCCTGATCGGGATGGGTGCGGGCCATGTGCTCGACATAGGTCTCGTAGTTCGGCACCCCGACCATGAGGCGCGCGCCGTCGCAGACGCACTGGGCGAACCGGGCGAAGGGGTTGGGCGAGGCCATCTGCCCTACTCCGCGGGAATGGCGTCGGGATTGATTTCCCGCGCCGTCCAACCGTCGGCCCGATAGGCCCGCAGGCAGGCCGTGATCCCGAACCAGATCATGCTCAGCACCACGGCGATGAAGACCGCGCAGAGCACGGCGTCGATGCGGTCGTTCGAGACGATCTTGCTCATGTCGGCCATGCTCTTGGCGGGGGCCAGCACCTGACCCTGCGCCAGCGCGTCGCCGTACTTGCGCGCGTGCGACAGGAAGCCGACCGCCGGATCGGGCGAGAGCAGCTTCTGGAAGCCGGCCGTCAGGGTGCAGATGCACAGCCACACCGCCGGGATGATCGTCACGAAGGCGTAGCGGTGGCGCTTCATCTTGAAGATCACCACCGTGGCCATGATCAGGGCGATCGCCGCCAGCATCTGGTTGGAGATGCCGAACAGCGGCCAGAGCGTATTCACCCCGCCGAGCGGATCGGTCACCCCCTGATGCAGGAAGAAGCCCCAGGCGGCGACGCAGAGGCCGGTGGCGGTCAGGTTCGCGGTCCAGGACGTCGTATCCTTGAACTTCGGAATGAAGGTCCCGAGCAGGTCTTGCAACATGAAGCGCCCGGCGCGGGTGCCGGCGTCGACGGCAGTGAGGATGAACAGCGCCTCGAACAGGATGGCGAAGTGGTACCAGAATGCCATCATCGCCTTGCCGCCCAACACGTGGGAGAAGATGTGCGCCATCCCGACGGCCAGGGTCGGCGCGCCGCCGGCGCGCGAGATGATAGTCGTTTCGCCGACGTCCTTGGCGGTCTGCTCGATCACTTCGGGCGAGATCGGGTGGCCCATGGCGCCGACCGCGGCCGAAGCGCTTTCGGCCGTGGTTCCGACCACGGCGGCCGGGCTGTTCATCGTGAAGTAAACGCCGGGGTCGAGGATCGAGGCGGCGATGATCGCCATGATCGCCACGAAGCTCTCCATCAGCATGCCGCCGTAGCCGATGAAGCGGGCGTTGACCTCGTTGTCGATCAGCTTGGGCGTGGTGCCCGACGAGATCAGGGCGTGGAAGCCCGAGACCGCGCCGCAGGCGATGGTGATGAACAGGAACGGGAACAGCGTGCCCGACCAGACCGGCCCGCCGCCGGCGGCGAACTGAGTGACGGCCGGCATTTGCAGCTCGGGCCGCATGATGACGATGCCGATGGCCAGCGCCAGGATCGCGCCGATCTTCAGGAACGTTGACAGGTAGTCGCGCGGAGCCAGCAATAGCCAGACCGGCAGCACGGCGGCGACCGCGCCGTAGCCGATCAGGATCCACGACAGTTGCAGGCCGGTCAGGGTGAACATGCCGGCCAGCTGCGGCGAGGCTGCGACCCACTGGCCGCCGACGATGGCCAGGATCAGCATCACGAAGCCGAAGATCGACACCTCGGCGATCCGGCCGGGGCGGATGAAGCGCATGTAGGCGCCCATGGCGATCGCGATCGGCACGGTGGCGGCGACGGTGAACGTGCCCCAGGGGCTGGCGGTCAGCGCCTTGACCACGATCAGCGCCAGCACCGCCAGGATGATGACCATGATCATGAACGCGCCGAAGAGGGCGATGACCCCGGGGATCGGGCCGAGCTCCTCGCGGATCAGTTCGCCCAGCGACTTGCCGTCGCGGCGCATGGAGATGACCAGGACCAGGAAGTCCTGCACCGCGCCGGCGAGCACGACCCCGGTCAGGATCCAGAGGACGCCAGGCAGATAGCCCATCTGGGCGGCCAGCACCGGCCCGACCAGCGGGCCTGCGCCGGCGATGGCGGCGAAGTGGTGGCCGAACAACACGTACTTGTTGGTCGGAACGTAGTCCAAGCCGTCGTTGCGGGTGATCGCCGGCGTCGGCCGGGCGGGATCGAGCCGCATGACGCGCTGGGCGATGTAGAGGCTGTAGTAGCGGTAGGCGACCAGGTAGACGCAGATCGCCGCGGTCAGAATCCAGAGGGCGTTGACGTGTTCGCCGCGGGACGTGGCCAGGACGCCCAGCGAGCCGGCGCCTATGGCGGCCAGCAAGGCCCAGGCCCCGTGTTTGCGCACCAGTTCCATTCGGCCGTCTCCTCCCCTGCCGCGCCAAGCACTCGGCGCCCGCCTAGCTACAACCGATTGAGCCTGCGCGTGAACCTCTCTAGGACGCGGACATGACAATGCCGCAGATCGCCGGGCCGCTGGCGGCCGCGCTGGACGTCGTCGCCGAAGGGTGCGCGGACCTCGCCGACCCGTGGTGGGTGTTCGGCAGCGCCGGCATGGCCCTGGTCGGCGTGCCGGGCCTGACCCCGCCCGACGTCGACCTGATCGTCAGCGAGCGCGACGCGCGCGCACTGCTGGCGCGCTGGGACGCCGCGCCGCTGGAGGCGGCCCCCTCGCCGCTGTTTCGGTCACGCATTTTCGCCAAGGCGCAGGTCGCCGCCCTGCCCATCGAGATCATGGCCGGCTTCGAGGCGTTCTCCGGCGGCGCCTGGGCCCCGGTGGTTCCAGCCACCCGTCAGGCCCTCGACTGGAACGGCCGGCGCCTGTTCACGCCGAGCGCGGCGGAACAGGCCGCCATCTGCCGCCGCTTCGGCCGGCCGAAGGACCTGGCCCGCGTCGCCCTGCTCGAAGCTCTCGCCTAGTCGCGGACCCGTACGATCAGCGACTGGCTGGCCGTCGCCATCAGCTCGCCGTCCTGAGCGAACAGGTACATCGCCCCGTGGCCGAAGCCGCCGTGCACGCCGGTGATGCGGATGTCGCACAGCACCCACTCGGTAGCCACGATGCGGCGGTAGCGGATGGTGTTGTCGAGGCTGTTGCCGCCGGCGTTAAGGCCGAGCGCATTGCCGACCGCGCCCGGAATGAAGTCGGCCATGATCGCCAGCATGCCGGCGTCGATCGCCACGCCGTCCCGCGGCCGGATCCACAACAGCAGGCGGCCGTCCTCGGCGCCGTCGCCGGCGTCGGTGCCGCCATAGCGGCCCTTGGCGACGCGGACCTCGATGCGGCTGTGCAGGTCATCGCCGCCGCCGCGCCAATGATCGGCCGGCGCGCAGTTCTCAGGCGCGTCCACTTCCGGCATGGCCAGCCACTGGCGGGAGATGTCGCTCGGCCGCGAGCCGAGGGCGGCGTTGACGGTCAGGATTTCCTTGTCGCCGACGTGGCTGATCACCCGAGCCTGGCTGTTGTACTTGCCGGCCGCCGGCACCCAGACGTCCAGGTCCACGACGCTCGGCGGGCGGGCGTAGGACAGGTACTGCGCCGTGGCCCAGATCACCGGCCGCTCGCAGGTGCGCTCCAGGGCGGTGATCGCCGAGGCCATACCGACGCCGCCGAACATGAAGAGATTGTCCCGCGACCCGACGCAGACCGCCGGGGTCAGCGGCAGATACCAACGGTGCGGGTTGTGGGTGGCTCGAAGATCGAAGAACTGGGGCGCGCTCATGGCGCTCTCCATGAGAGCACCTGAGCTTCAGCGCAAGCCCGTTCGGATCAGCGCGAGGCCGCGGCGGCCTCGGCCTCGTTGTGCAGGCGCCGATCGGCCTCTTTCATGAGCGCTTCGGTCGACTGGTTGGCCGCTTCACGGGCGCGGATCTCGTCGACCAGCCGCTGGTCCGCGTTCTGGCCGTGCAGCGCATAGAGGAAGGCGCCGAAGCCGCCGACCGCCGCGACGGTCAGCACCAGGGCGGCGATGGCCGCGATGCCGGTCCAGGCCTTGGACTCTTGTCCCGGAGGGGCCGGCTTCAGATAGGCCGCGCCGATGAACACCACGCCGGCCAGGAAGGTGGCGCAGCCGCCGGTGTGGATCATCGCCCGCTGGCCGACCAGGTCGACATTGGCGATCACGCTGGGCGCCAGGCCGATCAGGCGGTTGCCTTCGGTCAGCTGCGAGACCTCGATCGTACCGGCGAAGACGACCTGGGCCAGGCCCAGGATGGCGAGAATCCACCCGGCGATGATCATGAAACGCTCCCACGCAGCTGCCAGCCCGCGAATCCCGCGAGCGTTCGAAGTCTACGCTGTGACCAACAGATTGCGGCGAGGAAAGGACGCCGCAGGCCGAACCGCCCCCAGTCACGGTCACCCCGTACGCGACGCCCTGCTTCTCCGACCTCACCGCCGCAGGTGGGCCGATCGCGGACTAGAGCAAGGTCGCTCAATCTGGGGACACCGGGACCGCCGCCAGATTGTGAGACTTGCTCGACACCGCCTAAGCTTGAGCGACGATTCGAACCCGTCAGACGACGATGAGCATCTCGCAGCTATCCCTCGCACAGATCGGCGCGCTTCCTGTCTCGACCGTCGAGGCCTTGACGGCGGACGAGCTCAAGAGCCTCAGCGCCGCGCAAGTCGGCGCCATTTCGAACGAGGGGCTATCGGCGCTGAATGGCGAGCAGGTCGCTTCGTTGTCGGCCGCCCAGATCAAGGGCGTCACCGCTGCGCAGCTCAAGGGCCTGGCGGCGGCCGACATGGCCGAGTTCACGCCGGCCCAGATCCTGGCGTTCTCCAGCGCCCAGCTGAACGCCCTGTCGAGCGCCAACTTCGCCGCGCTGTCACAAGAGCAGGTCGACGGCCTCAGCCGCACACAGGTTCAATCGCTATCGCCGACGATCCTCTCGGCCCTGGGCGTTTCTGACATCAACGAGTTCAACGCCGCCCAGATCGGGGCGCTGACCAGCAACCAGTTGCGGGCGCTGTCGGAGCTGCAGGTGGCGGGGCTAAACGCCTCGCGGCTGGACGGACTAAGCGCCCAGCAGCTCAACGCGTTCTCCGCCAAGCAGCTGGCGGCGCTGACCGCCGAGCAATTCGCCAGCCTCGACGGCGTCCAGGCGCTCGGCATTTCACCCGCCCAGATCAAGCTGCTCTCCGCCGCCGATTTCGCCAAGGTCACGACCGAGCAGGTGCATAGCTTCAGCGCCGCCCAGATCGGCGCGATCAACGCCGGCGGCCTGTCGACCCTGACCCCGGACGAGATCGCGGGCCTGTCGGCGGCGCAGATCAAGGGTCTGGCGCCGGCGCAGATCAAGTCGATGTCGGTCGAACAGCTCACCGCCTTCACCCGCGAACAATTCGCGGCCTTCTCAGCGCCCCAGATCGGCGCCTTCCCCCCAGCCGCGGTCAACGCCCTGCCCCCCGAGCGCCTCGCCGGGCTCTCGATCGCCCAGATCAAGGGTCTGACCGGACCGCAGATCGTGGGCCTGGACGCGGCCCATGTGAGCGCGCTGACGCCCAGCCAGGTCGGCGCCCTAAGCTGGACGCAGACCGGCGCCATAAGCGCGACGCAGCTCGCCGCCTTCACCCCGGCCCAGATCGGCGGGCTGAGCGCCATGCAGGTGAGCGGGCTGACGACCAGCCATCTGGCGGCGCTGTCGGCGGACCAGGTCGGCGCACTGGCCCCCGCTCAGCTGGCCGGTCTGACCACCCGGCAGATCGCCCAGCTTCCAAGCGCCACCTTCGACAGTTTCAGCTCCACCCAGGTTCTGGCGTTCAGCCCCGCCCAGCTCGGGGCGCTCAGCACCGCCAACATCACCTCCCTGACGCCGGAGGAAACCGCCGGCCTGAGCACGCTCCAGATCCGCGGTCTGACGAAGACCCAGCTGGCGGCCTTGGACGCGTCGGCCGTCGCGGCCTGGAGCAGCGACCAGCGGCTGAGCCTGACCGGCGGGCAGCTCAGCGCCCTATCGTCCGCCAAGCTCGCACTCTTCAGCGGTCCCGAGCTCGCGGCCCTGTCCAAACCCCAGCTGCAGGGGCTCACCGCCGCCCAGGTGGGTTCACTGTCGGCCAGCGCGTTCGACGCCCTGACCAGCGCCCAGGTGCTGGCGCTGAGCCCCGGCCAGATCGGCGCACTGAGCCTGCCGAACACCGCCGCCCTCATGCCGCAGGAGATCGCCGGATTCACGATCCAGCAGGTCGCCGCCCTCACCCCGGCTCAGATCGCGGCGCTGGGCGAGCAGCACACCGCCGCCCTTTCGGCGAGCCAGGCCAGGACGCTGTCGGCGGCCCAGATCGCCGCGCTCAGTCCGGCGAAGCTTGGAGCGCTTGCGGCCGGCAGCCTGGCCGCGCTCTCGGCGCCCCAGGTTCGCTCGATCGGGCCTGCGAGCCTGTCGGCGCTCGATCCGCAGGTTCTCGCCAAGTTCACTGGCGCCCAGGTCGGGGCGATGAGCGCCGGCCAGCTCGGCGCGCTGTCGGCGCTGCAGTTGCAGTCGCTTTCCGAATCCCAGCTCGACGGCCTCACCGCCGCGCAACTCGGCGCGCTCTCGACGGACGGCTTGGCCGCGCTCACCGCGCCGCAGGTCGCCTCGTTGAGCACCGGCCAGATCAAGGGCTTGACGGCCGGCCAGCTCACGGGCTTGGCCCCCGCCGACTTCGCCGAACTGCAGCCGGCTCACCTGCTGGCGCTCAGCGGGGCGCAGCTTGGATCGCTCAGCGTCGAGAACTTCACGGCGATCGCTCCTGATGTGCTCGGCGCGCTGAACGCCCCGCAACTGCGCGGCCTGAGCGCAGTGCAGGTCGCCAGTCTGACGCCGTCGCGGTTCGCCGCGCTCAACTCCGCGCAGCGGCTGGCGTTCACACCCGCTCAACTCGGGAGCTTGAGTCTCGAAGCGACCGCCGAGCTTGCCACCACCGAGGTCCGCAGTCTGACAGCGGCCCAGATCGGCGGCCTGCGCAACGACCAGCTGGCCACGCTCGGCGCTCATCTGCCCGACTTCACCCCAGGCCAGATCGCAGGACTGACCGCGTCCCAGCTGAACAGCCTGACCGCCGAGCAGATCTCCGGCCTATCAATCAGCCAGGTCGGCGGCCTGACCGCCCCGCAGATCGGCGGCATGTCGGCCGCCGCCTACTCGGCCCTTGGCCAGGAGCAGGTCGCCGTGCTCAAGGGCGCCCAACTCTCCGGGTTCAATGCGGCCAGGATGGGCGCGCTGACGGCCGAGGATTTCGACGAGTTCAGCGCCGACCAGATCCTGTCGTTCACCCCCGGCCAGTTGGCCGGACTCAGCCTGCGCAACATCACCTCGCTGACCGAGGACGAACTTGCACGCCTGGGTCGGCCGCAAGTGGCGGGCCTGACGCCCGCCCAGCTCGCGGCGTTCTCGCCGGCCCAGTTCGACGCCTTCGGCGTGGCCCAGGTGCAGGTGATGACCGCGGCCCAGATCGGCGCGCTGGGGCCGGACCTGCTTTCAGCGATCGCGCCCGATAGCCTGCGCAAACTGGGCGCGCTGCAGATCGGCGGCCTGACGGCCAGCCAGCTAGGGTCGCTCTCGGGGGAGGACCTGCGCAAGTTCGCCGCCGCTCAGATCGCTCGCTTCTCGACCGCACAGCTCAATGCGTTGAGCCCTGCCCAGGTCGGATCGTTCGATCCCGAACAGCTTTCGGGCGTGACCCCAGCCCAGCTTTCGGGCCTCTCGCCCACGAACCTGCGGGCGCTGACCGCCGGTCAGCTGGCGTCGTTATCGGTCCAGCAGGTGGCGGGGCTGTCCGGTGAGCAGATCGGCGTGCTGACCATCGATCAGTTCCAGGCGCTGACCCCGACCCAGGTCGGCGGGCTGAGCGCATCGCAAATCGGCGGCCTGCCGCTCGCCAAGCTCGCGCAACTGGCCCCGCAGGACCTCGCGGAGTTCGGAACGGTTCAATTCCGGGCGCTGGCGCCGTCCCAGATCGCCGCCCTCGCCCCGGCGCTCATCGGCGCCCTGACACCGTCGCAGGGGGCGATGTTCGAGCCCAATCAGGCCGCCGCGCTCACGCCGGCCCAGCTCGCCGCGCTGCCGCCGGCGGCGATCTCCGCCATGCGTCCCTGGGTCCGCGAAGCCTTTACCGCCAACCAGCTCGCTGCGTTGCGCCAGGACCAGCTCGAGGCGCTGGCAGGCTGAGCGGCGACGTCCGCTCAGCGCGCTCGCGGACGCGATTGGCTCACGGCCGCGATTTCGCCGCGCATCAGGCCTCGTGCACCTTGGCTTGGTCGGGGGTGACAGCGTATCGCGCCATCGTGCTGATCTTGCCGCCGGGCGTCTGAACCCTGTCCATCATCTTGACCGAGGTCTCCCAGCGCTTGGCCGAGATGTCGAACAGATGGTAGCCGCGGAAGTTGTTGACCATCTTCATGTGCGGATTGATCGACAGCTCCCGCTCAGCTTCGGACAGCGTGCCGCCGTCGCCGTTCGAGGTGATCGAGGTGGCCAGGAACTCGACCGCAGCGGCCTTGCCGTCCGGCGCTTCCTCGTGCTCGGGGACGGCCCCGACGATGTTGCGGTGGAAGTCGCCCGAGGCGATCACGACATTGGTCAGCTCGCGCTTGCGGATGGCGTCGACCAGCCGCGCCCGCGCCGGGCGGTAGCCGTCCCAGGTGTCGAACGAGGTGAAGGGGGTCGTCTCGCCCGGGTTCAGCCGCTGATAGGGCGTCACCAGCACCTGCTGGGCCAGCAGGTTCCAAACCGCCGCGTTGCCCAGCCCCTCGTCCAGCCAGGCCTCCTGGCTGGCGCCGAGCATGGTCGGGGCGACGTGCGCCTCGACCGGGCACGGCTTGAGCTTGCCGTCATTGCACGGCTGGTCCGAGCGGTACGAGCGGGTGTCCAGAACGTGCATGCGCAGCAGGCCGCCATAGTCGAGGCGGCGATAGGCGGTGATCCCGCCGGGGCCCGGCAGTTGCGCGCGGCGCACCGGCATATGCTCGTACCAGGCCTGCAGCGCGGCCAGCTTGCGCAGGCGGAAGAACTCCGGCGGCGTGCCGTCCTGGTCCAGCTCGCCGGCCCAGTTGTTGTCGACCTCGTGGTCGTCGAACGAGACGGCGAAGGCGCAGGCCGCGTGGGCCGCCTGCATGTGCGGGTCCGACTTGTACTGCGCGTGGCGGCGGCGGTAGTCGTCCAGGCTGTAGATCTCGTCGCCGGCGTGCTGGCGCACGACGCCCGCGCCCAGCGGCCGGCCGGCGCGCTCGTAGATGTAGTCGCCATAGTGAAAGATCAGGTCGAGGTCAGGCTCGCGCGCCATGTGCCCCCAGGCATCGAAGAAGCCCGCCTCCCAGTGCTGGCAGCCGCCGACCCCGATGCGGATGTTGGTCGCCACCTCGCCGGCCGCCGGCGCGGTGCGCGCCATGCCGACGGGGCTCGCCTCGCCGCCGGTCAGGGTGAACCGGTACCAGTAATGCCGGTGCGGCCGCAGGCCGGACAGCTCGACGTGCACCGAATGCGCCAGCTCGGGCCGCGCCAGCGCCTCGCCCTTGCGGACGACCTTGGCGAAGCGCGCATCTTCGGCGACTTCCCAGCCTACCTTCACCACGCTCTGCGGCATGCCGCCGTGCTCTTCCAGCGGGCGGGGCGCCAACCGCGTCCAGATCACGAAGCCGTCCGGCCACGGGTCGCCCGCGGCCACACCGAGCGAAAACGGATAGGCGCCGGTCGGCGCGGCCATCACCCGCTGGGGTGCGAAGCCCGAGACCAGGGCCAAGGCGCCGGCGGCCCTGATGATTTCACGGCGATCCCGAATAAGCATGTGGCGTCAGCCCTTTCGATCAAGGCTTGGGCGCGCCGAAGCGCTGATGAAAATCGGTGAGGGTCAGCGCGAACTCATCGCGCTTGAGGTAGTCGGCGTCGGAGAGCTGTCCCTGGCCGTCATGGGCCTTGTACCAAGCGCCGTACTCCGGGACTTCCGAGGCGAACATGCCGTAGTGGGTGGAATAGGTGCGGACCTCGATCGTCGGCCGCTCGCCATCGAGCCTAAACTTCAGCAGCCGCAGCCAGCCGTCGCCCACGTCGACGCCGGTCGCTCCCGCCTCGTTGGCGGTCTGACCGCGGCCCTGATAGTCCGCCATCATCTGGTGGACCTCGTGGCCGAAGGCGTTGGCGGCGACGCTGTAGCCCTGGCCCCCGACGTGCCCGCTCAGCACCAGGAACACCTGGTCCTGGCGGCTGATGAACTCGTCCCAGATCATCTGCGGGTCGTTGTCTTGCGGATCGAGCCGGCTGTTGTTGGGGTTCGAGCGCCGGTTCCGTTTGCCGTCGCGGTCCAGATAGTCGTGGGTCGAGACGATGGTCGGCAGGCCGGGGTAGCGGGCGATGACCTTCGCCGCCCAGGCCAGCGAGGCGTCCGGCGCGTGGTACTGCAGGCCGATGTGCAGGAACCGGCACTTGCCGGCCGTGAACACCTGGGCGCTGTCGGCGCCGCCGTCATGGCCGCCGACGTACCAGGGTTTGCCCTTGAAGAACGCCGAGTCCGGCGAGAACGCTGACTGGAAGCCGGTCAGCCCGCCGACGTGCCGAACGCCGTCCTTCTTGGCCTCCGGCTGCGGCGGGTGGGACGGATCGGTCCACAGCGCGTCGAAGTCGTGGTTGCCCGGCAGCACCGAGAACGGCAGCTTGCCGTCGATCAGCTGATAGCCGCGGACCGCGGTCGGGATCTCGAACGCCCGGGTGTGGGCCTTCGGCGACAGCGCCACTTCCGAACCGCCGAAGTTGGGCATCCACTTGAAGCCGCGCGCCGCGTGCCCGGCGTCCATCCACTCTGAATAATGCTGCCACACATCACCCATGTGGGTGGCGAAGACGATATCGCCGCCGGCGCTGCGAGCGTGTTCGCCCACCCACCACATCTGCGCGAAATACTGCTCGGCCGCGTCGAACGGAAAGCCCGACCACTTCTGATGCCGGTAGTCGACATAGTTCTGGGTGTCCGGGATCATGGCCACCGTGAACTCGCCGCAGTCGCCCTGGCGATAGCTCTCGGCGTGCGCGCCAACCGCCGTCGCCATGACGGCGGCCGCACAAGCCAGCCCCGACAGGCGCGCGCCCATCCCCCCGGCGCCCATCAGTACTTGTAGGTCAGGTCGAGCTGGAACGCGCGGTTCCGGGTCAGCTCGTAGCGGCGCATCTCGTAGGGCACGCCGTAGTAGCCCTGCTGCACCGGATCCTCGAGGATGTTGGTGACCTGGAACTTGGCGATCAGGTTATCGGTCAGCGTGTAACGGACCGCCGCGTCGAGCTGGCCGCGCTCCTCCAGCCAGTAGGTCGTCCACGGATAGGCCCCCAGCGAGATCGGGCTGCGGCTCTTCCAGTTGTAGGCGAGCCGGATCTCCCCGTTGCGCGGCAGGCGATAGAAGGTGCTGACATTGACCAACCAGTCGGCCTGGTACTGCAGCGCGTCCAGGTGCACCCAGTTGGCGCCCGACGCGTACTCCATCTCCGCCCACATCCGCGTGGCGTTGGCCGAGAAGCCGACCTTGTCGGCGAGGAACCCCGGCAGGCCAGGCACCGCGTCCGTGACGAGCTGGACTTCGACGCCCTTCATGGTCGACTGCGAGGCGTTCATCGGCTGCGAGACGTCGTAGGTCTGACCGTTGATCGTCTGCTGGGTCGTCTGTGTGAAGATGTCGTCCTTGATCTTCTTGTAGAACCCGCTGACCGAGACCAGCCCGCTGCCGCCGAAATAGAACTCGGCCGCCAGGTCGAAATTGTCCGACACCCGCGGCTTCAGGTCCGGATTGCCCCGGGAAATCGTCAGGTTCTGGGTGTTGACGTTCTCGGCCCGCGCGATGTCGCCGAACGCCGGGCGCCCGAGCGTGCGGCTATAGCCGGCCTTGATCCGCAGGTTGTCGGAAAGGCGCTGGGTGGCGATGAAGGAAGGCAGCAGGTGGTCGTAGCCGCCGTCGCGCTCGGCGAACGTGCCGTCATAACGCCCGGCCGTGGCCACCGGAGAGGCCGCGGTGAAGTCGACCTTGTCGTAGCGCAGGCCCGCGACCGCGCTGAACGTGTCGGTCGCGTAGGACAGGGCCGCATAGCCGGCCAGCACCGTCTCGTCGTAGCGATAGTCGGCCGACCAGGCGGCGTTGTTGGTGCTGGTCTGGTTGACCGCCAGGTTCGGCTTCACCGTGCTGGCGAACTGCTCGTAGTTCACCCAGACCACGGGGTAGTTATACATCCACGAACTGATGTCCGGCACGAAGCCGACCGCGCCCATCGGGCTGCTGTTCGACACATAGGTGATGGTCTGGGAGTCGCGTTCGGTCTCGACCCGCCGCAGGTCGGCGCCGGCCGCGAACCCGAAACCGCGGGCATCGCCACCGTAGTTCCACTTGTAATCGAGCTTGGCCTCTTTCGAGGTCATCTCGGCGTCGACATAGAGGTCGGAGGCGGTCGACAGCTTGTAGTTGGCGATGTTGATCAGCGCCTCGTTGTTCTCGATCGTGATCTGATCCGACAGGCCGGACATGTCGAAAGTGATGTACGAGCTCGTCGGGGTGAAGGCGTAGTAGGCCCCCAGGTCGGTGTCGTGGAACCGGTTGATGTTCCAGCCGGCGCGGAACTCCAGCGAACCCTTGTCGCCGAGGTCGGCGATCGCCTTGAAGATCGCGCCGCCGGTCTCGTTCTCGAAACGGTCGTAGTCGAAGCCCGAGGTGGTGTTGCCGATCTTCAGCCGCGCGACCTCCGGGCTGAGGCGCTGCAGGTTCGAATAGTTCTGGACCTGGAACTGGTTGAAGGTCTGATCTTCCTGCTGGCGGTAGCCATAGCCGAGGATCGACAGCTGTAGGCCCGGCATGGGTTCGTATTCGAACTGGGCCGAGCCGCCGTAGGTCTTGGTGAAGTGGGTGTAGTCCATCGGGCGCATCAGCGAGGGCAGCGGATGCTGCCCGTCCCAGTTGGACAGGTCGGCGTTCCCCGGCGTGCCCGCCGGCGTATAGAAGACCCGGCCGTTGGCGTTGCGCTTGGTGTAGTCGAAGGTCTTCTGGCGATAGACGCCCGACAGCACGACGCCGAATTGCTGGTCCGGCCCGAACGAGCGCGCCAGCAGGCCCTTCACCCCGCCGCCCCACGGCGTGTCGTTGTAGTCGCCGAGGCTGTTGGTCCCGGGCACGTACTTGCCCTTGCCCGACTGATAGGTCCCGAACACGTCGAGATAGATCGTATCCGGGTCGTTGAGAGCGCTGCGCGGAATGATGTTGGTGACGCCGCCGATCGCGCCGACGTCCAGGTCCGGCGTGAAGGTCTTGAAGATCTCGGTGGTCCGCGAGATCTGGGTCGGGATCAGGTTGAGGTCGACGCGCCGCAGACCGTCGCCGTCGTTGGCCGACGAGAACATCGCCATGCCGTCAAACGAGGTGAAGTTAAGGTCGGGCGAGATGCCGCGCACCGACACATAGGCCGCTTCCTGCTCGCCATAGAGCGTCTGCATCGAAGAGACGCCCGGCACCCGGATCAGCGCCTCGGCCAGCGTCTCGTCGGCCAGGTCGCCGGTGTCGTCCTGGGTCAGGGTGTCGACCACCGCCACGCTCTCGCGCCGGTTCCTCACCGCCTCCTGGCTGCGCAGGGTGCTGCCGGTGACGACCAGCTCGTCGACGGCGCCGCCGCCATCGGCTGAGGCGTCCTCGGCGAAGGTTTGCGCATGCGCCGCCGAGGCGAGGGCCAAGGCGGACACGGTCACGAGGAACCGGGAAACGAACGACATGCTACAGCTTTCAACTTGCGCTTTTACAGCGCGCCCCCACCCGCTGACCCGGCGCTCGGCCCGGCCAATGGGAGCGGCTAACTAGTGATGCTTGATGTCGTCGCGGTGAGGCTTTTGTAGCGATCGGATGACGGTGGTGACGGGCCACGACTTGGTCGACTTACCCGCGCCGCGCGCGACGGCTGACGTCGGGCTCGCCCGGCGTAAGGAAAGCCCCCAAGCGTGAGCCTGGGGGCCTTTTGAACTTGAGTGGCCGCAAGGAGTCCGCGTCAGAGCGCGAGCATCGCCTGGCGACGGCGGCGAAGCATGGCGCCGGCGGCTCCAAAACCGGTGATCATTATCGCCCAGGTCGAAGGTTCAGGAACGACTCCCACGGGACCGAGCGGCGCGGTGGAGGTGCGGAAATCGTCAATGATCACGTAGTCCGGCGTGGTGGTGGTCAAGCGCGCGCTGCGAATACCGTTCGCTTTGAGGCCATAGAAATTGCCAGCGTTGCTAACGCCTGTCGGGGAGATCTGCTGGCTCTCGAGCAGCGCTCCCAGCGCGTCATAGGCGCTTAAGGTCCAGGTCAAGTCCGAAGCCCCGAAGAAAAAGCCGAAGCCGGTGAGCGCCTGATCGAAGGCCATATCGATCCGGGTGTGGCTGACGCTCTTCAGCGACTTGCCGATGGCGTTGAACTGACCGCCGTACTGCGTCTCAACGCCCAACGCGCCGGTCGGGGTCGTGAAGGTCACACCGCCGGCCGAGATTTGGTTGAAGTAACCGGAGGTCACGGCTTCGAAATCGATCACCGCACCGCCCGAAAGGCCGGTCGCCGCCTCCACCGGAGCGCGGAGTCTGGGTGAAGATGGTCGCCGCGTTCGCAGGCTGGAAGGACGAGAGGGCGCACAGTACAGCGCCCCCGAACAACATGGACTTGAGCTTCACTTGGAAAGCGCTCCCTAGGTTCTGGTTTTCGGGAGTGGAGTAATTTCTCCTCGCCGGCCCCGCTTCCCCCATTCGACGGAGGATCGGCGCCTCTCAACGAGCAGCGCGGTCCCGAGCGCTTCATTCGTATGGCGGAAGCGCGCCCAGGGCGTTCGCGCTACCGCCGGTCCAGATCCAATTTACAGAAGGCTTCCCATGCGTCTCCCCTTCACGGCCGCCTTCGGCGCGCTGGCCGCTACCCTGAGTCTGTCCAATCCGGCTGCGGCTCTCGATCCCGAGTTCGAGGCGCTGCGCGCCGCCGCCCGCAAGCACGAGGCCGAACGGGCGAGCACGCCGCAGCCGCCCCCCGCCGCCCCGACCAAGCCCGCCGGCCCTTCGCTCGCCAAGTTCATTCCGGCCGCGCCCCAGGGCTGGAAGCTGCGGAACAACCCCTTCGATGACGCAGAAGGCCTGGTCGATCTCGGCCGGCAAGCCTCCGGTCGCTATGTCCAGGCTGGTGTTCCCAGCGGTCCGGCGCTCGAGATCACGCTTTTGGCCAAGGGCGACCTGATCGGCGGCGGGGTGCCAAAGCTCGGGCTAGACGCGGCCAGCGGCAAGGAAATCTCGGAAGTGTCCATCGCAGGCCACAAGGCCTATCTGTCCTGGCAGGCGGCGACCCGGTCCGGGCAGCTGACCTTCAGCGTCGGCCGCTACCAGATCATCGTGGCGGGCCGGCAAGCCACGCCCGACCTGCTCAGCCAGTTCGCAAACAGGATCGATCTGGCGCGGCTGAAAGCCGCCTGATCAAGGGGAGATCCCGGCCTGTGGCGCGGGCCGGGATCCTACAATCGGCGCGACGCAACCCGCCGCCCGCCACCGGCGTCAGCCGGGTGCCTTGTCCAGCCGCGCCCCGCCAAGATGCAACACCGGCGGGCTGGCGCCGGGCGCCACCGCCGGCGGGGTCGCCAGGAAGAACCTCGCTACCGTCCCGCCGCGATAGCGCAGCTCAAGCGTGCCGCGGCGCACCGAATACACGCCCTCGCCGCGCTCCACCGCCCGCCCGCTGCGATCTTCTCCTGGAGGCGCGAGCGCCGCCCAGGCGGAGAACCTGAGGAGCCCCTCCTCCTTAAACGAGCCGTCAGGGCGCAGGGTGAGCGAGACCACCGGGGGGCCTCCGTTTGGATCGAAGAGGCCCCAGGTCCCGTTGAGCGGCCCATCCAGCAGGTGCATGCGCCGATAGCTGATCTTTGGCGCAGCCTTGCGCAGCACCCCCTCCTCATCGAGCGCAAACTGCGTCGAAGTCCCGGACGTAGCATTGCGGAAGATCACCTCCCCGCCCCTGCTCTCGAACGTCCCGCACTCCGCGTAGCGGCACTCAAGCGCCATATCGACCGGGATGCCCAGTCCCTCGGTAGGAGCGCGACGGAAGGCCCGGCCGTCCGGCAGAAAGGTGTAGTGATCGGCTTTGACTTTGCCGGACACGCCGTCACTGCGCAGTCCGTACCAGACGCCTTCGGCGCCCGCTGCGACTGCGCGGCCAGGGACTTGCGCCCCAGCCATCGCGATCACGACAACCGCCAGTAGCGTTCGGCGAGCGCCCGCACCGAAGCGAGGCCTCATGACGCGCGGACCAGTTCGACGCGACGGTTCTTGCCACGCCCCTCGTCGGTCTCATTGGAGGCGAGCGGCCGGCTGTCGCCGTGGCCGGCGGTCGAGAGACGGTTCTCGGCGATCCCGGCCTTGACCAGCCAGGCCTTCACCGCCGCCGCACGCTGCTGGGATAGGACCAGGTTGGCGGCCTGGCCGCCGACATTGTCGGTGTGACCCTCGATATTGATCTTCAGTTCCGGGTGGCCGGCGAGCATCTCTCGAACCTGGGTGAGCACCGGCTCGGAATCGCCGTTGATCGCAGACTTGGCGGTGTCGAAGTTGATGCCGTAGACGGCGATGCGTCCGTCCGTCGACAGCCCGGCATAGAGCTTGGAGGCGTCGATCTTGTAGACCTGCTTCATCAGTTCCGGCTCGACCACCACGACGCGCGAGACCGGCTCGCCAACATTCGGGTCGATAAGGATGTTCACGTAGATCGCCGGCTGGCCGCCCTGCTCCAGAACGAAGGCTCCGAAGAGGGCCCCGTCGCGGGCGCTCTCCATCGACGGGAGCGCCGCGACCTTCCCGGACACGACCACCCGGAAGCCTTCGGCCTTGAGAGCCGTCTCGTAGTTGCGCATCACCTGCAGCGCCGAGACGCCGCCCTGGTGGATGTAGAAGGTCTTGTAGACGCGCCCCTCCACGTCCTTGCGCACGATGGCGGGCTTGGGCGCAGCGCTGTAGCCGACGACCAGATCGGTGGCGTCGAACTCCTTCTCGTCATGGCTGTCGATGAGCGCGCTCGGATAGTGCTTCACGACCGGATGCTCCTTGAACGAGGCCGGATCCATCTGGGCGTGGGCCGGAGCTGCAAACAGCAGCAGCGCCAGGGTCAGGGCCGTCGCGCGGGCGAGCAGGCAAGAAGAGCTCATTTGAATGTCTCTGCGTGTGGAGTGTGGAAGGTCGCGGCGGCCGCTCAGTTCGGGACGATCAGAGGCGCCAGGAAGTCGTCCTCCGAGGCAGGCGGAGGCGGCGGCGGAGGTGGCGGTGGTGAAGGCCGAGGAGCGGGAGGCTTGTCCGGAACAATGAGCGGCGAAAGGAAGTCGTCCTCCTCCGACGAAGGCTCTGGAACGGGCGGCGGCGTGCTCGCGCCTGCGCCCTTGCCTCCTTGCACGGCGACAACGCCGCGGCTCATCGCATCAGCTTCTTCCCAGCTGATGTAGGCCTTCGGATCGCGTTTGAATTTGAGCTTGAACGGCCCGTAGCCAGAGAATCCGGGAATGAGGCCCTTCAGTTCGTCCGTAGCTACTTCCCACGGATAGAGGCGCTCGCGCTCCTCACCGGCGTCGTCGACCTCCTTCACCGCAAGCTGCACGGAGCCATCGCCTGCGTACCGAAACTCACCGATGGCGCCGCCGCTAGATTCCTCAGACGGGGCCTGGCCACTGGCCCGGGTGTAGTATGCGATCCGTGCTTTCCGGAGCCGGCCGGCGTCCTCGTCGATGTCGATCAACACTCGGTCGACAATGATGTTCGCCCCAGACGGGTCGACCACGAACGGCACGGCTTGCGCCCAGTAATCGCAATTGTGCCAAGCCACCGGCTGGCCTTTCACAGCCGCCGGATGGCAGATCGAGCCCTTGCCGGCGCGATGGAACCAGACCACCCCGGTGATCTGGAACATCACCGAGTTGATCTGCCGATCAATGCCCGCGAGCTCCCGAAGGATCGAGCGCATCGCCATGGAGGTGGGTTTGGTCTTGAGCTCGGCCTGAAGCTCGTCGCGCCGGCGGGTCAGATCCTCAAGCCTAGCGTGGGCGACGTCCATCGGGTCGTTTTCGATGACCTCGCCCGGCGGGACGATCACCACCAGCCGCCCCCAGGTCTCAATCGACTTGGCCGTCAGCACCTTGATCGCTACGCCCTTGGCCTTCGCCGCGGCATAAGCCGCGACCTTGGCGCGCACCGCGTCTCGCGCGTTCTCACGCTGCTGCCAGAGCTTCATCTCGCTTTCGGCAAGCGGCGTAATATCGTCCAGGGCCTCTCGCTCGGCCTGCTCCAGTTCCCAGCGCATCAGCTCGCTTTCGACCAGCGGCGGGATATCGTCGACGGCCGTCGGCGGCGTCGCAGGGGCTGAGGCCACATTCGCGGCCGTCTCGGCAAAGGCTGCGGTCTGCCTTTGAAGCTCCGCCAGGTAGTTCTGGATCGGCTGGCTGGCGGACATGTCCTTGCGTTCGGCCGCGCCACGAGCGACGGCGGCCCGGACCACCTGGTCCAGTTCCATGTTCATCCGGTCGCTGGCCGTCTGCTGCAGCATCAGTTCGCTGAACGAGCCGGTGGCGGCGGCCTGGGCTTGCGCGGCGGCCACACCGGGCGCGGTCATGGCGGCCGCGGCGAGCACCCAGGCCGTCAGAAGGACTTTGGAAATCACCTGATCAGGCCTTCGGGCAGCTCAACTGGGCGGCCTGGGCGTCGATCTCCTTGAGCTTGGCCTTGGCGGCGGTCGCATCGGCGGCCTGCCCTCCGCTCCGCATCTTGTCGAGGCCCGACACCGCCTGATTATGCACGGCGGTCTCAGCCTCCTGAGCGGCGTACTGCGCCATGCGGCTGTCGCCCAGGTTGAGGCCTGGCGCGTAGACAAGCGCCCGGCTGGCGGCGCCCGCCAGGAACCCGGCCGTCTTCTTTGTGCGCGCCGCGCCGACCTGGGCCCGCAGCTTGTCGCTTTCGGCGGTCAGGGCGGCGCAGCGCTGGGCGTCGGGCGACGCGGTCTCGGCGCCGGCGTCCGGCGCGCCCGCCGCCAAGGCGGCGGCGAATACTGCATACACGAGCATCGAGGTCCCCTCTTTGAAGGAGGCTTCTTGAAAGGTCGCGACCATCGCTGCTTCCCCCATCCGGTGGAAGGCCGCCGCCTTTCCCCGACCTATCCAGGTTGGACAGGCGCGAGCCGCTGCGCCGTCTTCCTGGAGTTTTCACGTGTTCCGCTTCCTGCCTGTCCTCGTCGCCGCCTTCGCCGGCCCGGCGCTCGCTTCGCCGCTGGAGCCCCCGCTGAAGGAGCAGTCCGCCGTCCTCCACTACGAGATCGAGGTCACGGGCCAGTCCGCGGGAAAGCCCCTTCGGCAAAGACTGATCGTGGAGACCCCGGTCATCGCCAAGGAAAGCAGCGGCTTCCACCCCCTGGCCCGCGACTTCACGCAGGCGCAGAATTCCGAAATCGCCGCCATGTCGGAGGCGACGATGGCCGCCGGCGACGGGACCGCCGACATGCTCGAGGTCAGCCGCCTGATCGTGGCCATGGAGGGGGCCTGCTCCGGGGGAGAGAACGCCGGCTGCGCCGCAGCCCGCGCCCGCTACCAGACGGCGGAACAGCGACTGTCCGAGCGCGGGGCGGCGATCGCGCAGGCCCAGGCCGCGGTCGTCCGACGCGACGAGGACGATCAACGCTTCCTCACCTTCGTGCCGGGGCCGAACGGATGTGGGGTCGTGCGCTACGAGCACCAGCTCGGCGACCTCAAAGTCACCGGGGTCTATCCGGAAGAAGGCGGACTCGACGCCGCGCAGATCGCCTGCATGACCATGGCGGTTCTCGATCGCCGCGACGGATCGATCGCCTTGGCGATGTCGCCAGCGACTCTCAAGCTCGACAAGGCGCCCCTCATCGACCTGGAGCGGCTGCAAACGGCAAAGGGGATTGAGGACGTCGAAGGGCTGCGCTTCGGCGCTCTTCGCATGTCGGTCACCCTGCCGATGCTGCCGACCGCGGGCCCTGACCACGATTATGCCGGCCAGCGGACGGTCAGGGCCGGTGCGAGCACCTATACGTTCCGCTGGACGCTGAAGCCGAGCTGACCGCTGCGGCTCAGTATTTCTGCAGCCTGGCGGTGTCGATGCTGCGCGCGAACGCGACGATCTGGTCAGTCGTTGTCGCCCCGCCCTGGATCCCGACTAGGACACGCCCAACCCGCATTTGCAGCACCCCGCCCTGCTCATTGGCGTCATAGGTCAGGTAGGCGTCGAGCTCGTTGACCTTAACGTGCGAGACGACGAGCTGCGGCGCGAACGGACTTGGGCCCAACGGCCGCGGCGATTGAAACCGCGAGGGCATGTCGTGCGGGCTCGGATGGGTGAGAATGATGTACAGGAGGCCCCGCTCGCCGGGCTTGTCCGGGCCGTAGCCAATGCTGACCGACGGCTCCATGCCGTTCTCATCCTCGGTCTCGTTCGGCGGCGTGGGGGAGGACCACCCGGCGGGTGGCGGCGGAATGAACGGCGTCATGCCCGACTTCGCCTCGGCGGCCTCGGCGCGCGCGGCGCCAAGCGACAGCACGGCCGCGAGGGCCGCGACGATACTGGTTTTGTTCATCGCATCGTCTCCAAAGCCGACTAGCCCACGCCCTGCTGGACGAATTCGCCCGGCTTCATGCCGGCGGGACACGGGCCGACATGGACGCTCTCCACCTGCACAATCGCGGCGGGCGCGGCCTCCTTGCCGTCCGGCCCGTAAATTCGCGTCGTCGACGTCGACGTGCTGCGGCGAGCCTGATGGCGCACTTCGCCGGTGACCACACTGCGCAGGCCGTCCTTCTCACAGACCAATTCGTAGCTGTAGCCGTCGGCGCGCGTCTCACGTCGCGCCGTGGTGCAGCCAACCGCGTTCTCCTCCCCGGCCGAGGCGACGGCGTCCGCGGCCTGCGGACCCTGGCAGGTCTGATTCTCACCGAAGGCCTTCTTGCCGTTGACGGTGGTCGTGGTCTTCCAGAGACCTGCCAGCGGGGCCTCCGCCTGGGGAGCCGGAGCGGCCGCGCCGCCCTTCCCGCCCGCGCTCGGCTCGGTCTGGGAACAGCCGGCCAAGGCCAGCGGAATGAGGATAGAAATGAATCTGCGCATGTCTCACCGAAAGTCGGCCGCGGGCCGGGCTGAAGCGGGATGACGGGTCTCGGAGCTTGGCGAGGCGGCCGGGCGGCCGCCTCGTCGGGGCCGATCGCCGCCTGACGTCCCAGTTGCCCGACGGCGGCGCCTAGCGCTTCCACCGTACGGCGGAACCCTTCGACATTTCCTGGAGCCTTCGCGCAGCCCTGGCTGCGGCGTTGGCGAAACGCGAACGCCATTCGCGGAAACCGGCGTTGTCGAGCTGACCGGATGCGGGCTTCAGGGACGTGCTCCGTCACAGATCCCCGGACCCAGATGACTGTCATCCTTCGCATAAGCGGCCAGACCCAGCACGTCGCCGCGCCGCCTGATCGACCGCTTCTGGAGGGGCTGCGAGAGCGGCCTGTCTTCCTTCGTCGCGAGACCGCGCGGCCGCCGGTACGCCAGCCCCTCGGGCCCGCCTGGCCGACACCAAGAGAGTCGAGCCGCCACGCGGGTTGGAGCGCCATCGCGCGTGTCGCGCCATGAGCGCCGTCGCCCCGGTCCAGGCCGGCTCAAGCGAGATCAAGATCCAGACCATGTGCAGCACCCTCGATTCGATTGGCGTCGCGCTGCTGATCGTCGATCGTGCAACCCGGTTGCGGTCTTGCAATGACGTCGCGCGCCGCCTGATCGATGGCGGCTTCCTGCGCCTGCAGGCCGACCAGTTGCTGGGCCGCGTGCGGGCCGATACTGCGAGGCTTCATGTGGCCATCGAGGCGGTGATGCGCTCGCCCAACGAGCCGTCCCGCACAGTCGCTCTGGAGGGCCTGGACGGCGCTGCCGGCCACTCAGCCAGCATCGCGCCAGCCCGCTGCCCTCAAGGGGAGCCGATGGCGCTCGTCGCCCTGACGGCGCCCTGCACGACCATCGCACCTGACCGGTTGCGCCGGGCGTTCGGACTGACCGCGGCCGAGACCCGCCTGTTGTCGGCGCTCGTGACCGGCGAGCGGCTCGCCGAATACGCGGAACGCACCGGGGTCAAGCGATCGACCGCCAAAACCCATCTTCGAGGGCTGTTCAACAAGGTCGGCGAGAGCCGCCAGGCCGACCTCATCCGGCGGGTGATGGATGACGCCCTCCTCCGTTCACCCTGGGACGGTCCCCCGACTTGAGGGTGTCTCGCCGCGCTGGTCGTCGCGCGACGCCTCGTCGAGCAGAAAGGCGTCGGCGCATTGACCATGCGCCGCCTCGCGGACCAGGCAGGCCTGACGCCTCCGACGCTCTACAATCTGGTCGGCGGGCGCGAAGACACCCTGCGCGAACTGTTCGTCGGCGCCTTGGACGCGCTGGACGCTCGCCTGGCCGAGTTGCCTGACGATACGACGGGCTTGGAACGCGCCGAACTGAGCGTCACCGCCTCGGTCGAGATCTTCACCGCCTCGCCCGCCACCTATCGCCCGGCGATCGCCGCCATGCTGGCCGACCAGTTGGAGAACGGCCAGTCGGCGCGGGCCAAGGCGACCTGGACGCGCTGCCGCGATCTGCAGATCGCCGCCTGCCGGCAGGCCTTGAAGGACGGAGACTTGGACGGCGAGATCGAGAGCGAATGGCTCGGCGAGGAGATCTTGACCGACTACGCCGCCGCGCTGCGCGGCTGGGCGATCGGCGACCTGACCGCGGCCCAGTTTCACGCGCGCGCCCTGCACGGCGTGTGCCTGCTCTCGGACGCCGCGCGCCAGGGGCGCGGGATGCTGCAGC
>NZ_PNLB01000026.1 GCF_013822795.1 Phenylobacterium sp.
GTCGCCGCCGGTCTGGTAGTTGTACTGCTGGAAGCCGCCGATGTACTTCAGGCTCGCCCAGCCCAGATCGTAGGTGATCGAGGTCGTGAACAGGTGGTTGCCGCGCAGCTGGCCATAGCCGTCGCGGTTGGTCGATTGCTTGTACGGGTCGGCGACGCCCGGGTTGGCGGTCGTCATGCCGAACTGGCCGTTCGGCACCAGGCCGCCGATCGGCTGGAACGGGCGGGTGGTGTCGTAGGGCGTGATCTGGTTGGCGAGGCGGTCGCCGACGCCGGTCGAGTCATCCCAGTTCGAGCGCGAGTAGCGGGCCCAGACATCCAGGTTGTCGCCCAGTTCGGCCTCGGCCTGGATTTCGAAGTAGGTGCGCTTGATGGTGGCGCCGTCGTTGGCCCCGCCGATGTTCTCGATGAAGCCTTCGCGCTGCCAATCCTGGCTGCCGCCGATCTTGAAGCGCAGGTTGTCGGCGACCGGGATCGAGACGACGCCTTCGATCTTGGTGCGGTCGAAGTTGCCGTAGCCGGCGCGGATTTCGCCGCCGAACTCATGCGACGGGCGCTTGGAGATGGTGTTCAGCGCCCCGCCCATGGCGTTGCGGCCGTACAGCGTGCCCTGGGGGCCGCGGAGGATTTCGGTGCGCTCGACGAACAGCGAGCTCTTGAACAGTTCCGAGGACGAGGCCGAGTAGAAGCCGTCGGTGTAGGCCGCCACGCCCGGGTCGTTGCCGATGTAGAAGGTGTTGCGGCCAGCCCCGCGCAGCGAGACGCGGTCGGTGCCCGAATAGTTCATGCCGGGGGTGAAGTTCACGAAGTCCTGGATGCCGGTCATGCCGCGGATGTCGCGCTGCTCGGACGTGTAGGCCGAGACGGCCACCGGCACGTCTTGTAGCGCCTGTTCGCGCTTCTCGGCCGTGACGACCAGTTCCTCGATCTGGAATTCTTCCTGGGCGAAGGCCGGCGCCGAAATTGCCGAAAGCGTCAGAACTGAAGCGCTCAGGGCCAGCATGGTCCGCAGACGCGGGGCGTTGGTAGCCATCAAGTATCCTCCCAGGGCGGAGGGGCGTGGAGCGCCCTCTTCGTATCCGCCCGCATGATGTGCGGTTGTCCGGCGCGGGGAGGCGCCAGGGCGGGGAACCTCCGCCTGGGCGGTGCGGGCGTCAATGTGACCCGCGATAACTGAACGCGATTCATCTGACCTTTTGAAAGTCTGTGGCCGAAATACCGCGCTTTCAAATCGCGAGTACAAAAATGACCGACGTTTTCTGACGGTTTATGAATCAAAGGAAAACAAGGAGCTCCGGTCCATGCGGGAGCCTGCGCGCCGTACCTGAATCGCAAAATGGCGTTCGAATTCTGCGGGCACGCCAAAGAAAAAGGCCGCCGTCCCGAGGGGCGGCGGCCAAGGCCTTGCGGCTGGGTAGATCAGGTCGTCAGAAGCGCTTCTGCAGCGACACGCCGTAGGTGCGCGGCTCGGTGTAGAAGGCGTTGCGGAACAGGCCCGAGGAGTCGTCGGTCAGGTAGAAGTCGGTGATCGCCTCTTCGTCGGTGGCGTTCTTGACGTAAGCCCCGACCTCCCAGCCGTTGACCGGATTGGTCAGGGTCAGGGTCAGGTTGACGTTCTGCCAGTCGTCGATCCGGTCCGGCTCGGTGTTGTAGATCCGGGCGAAGGTCTCGGTCTGCTTGTAGTAGTCGCCGCGCGCCGTCAGCGACCAGTCGTTGCCGAACTCCCAAGTGTACTGGGCGCCCAGCGAGACGGTCCAGTGTGGGGCGTTCGGCAGTTCCCTGCCTTCGAGCGACAGCGGAACGCCGTCGCTGACCAGGCCGCCGAAGGCGTTGGTGCCGACCGCCAGCGCGCCGCTGCCGATGTTGGTGCCCGCGCCGGCGGTGGAGGCCGGGGTGCAGACGCCGAGCAGGGCGAACGGGTTGTTGAGGGCGTTCGAGATGGTCAGGGCGGTCTGGGCCGCGGCCATGTTGACGACGCAGTTCGACGCCGCGCTCGACTTCACCAGCACCAGGTTGGGGTCGCCGCCCGTGCGGTTGAAGGTGTCGATCGACGTGCCGGAGCTGATCTCGGTGTCAAGCCAGCCGATCTGCGCGTTGAGCCGCAGGCCTTGCAGGGGCTGCCAGACCGACTCGAGTTCGACGCCCTTGATCTTGGCGTCGATGTTCTCGTTGGTCGAGGCGCGGTTGACGATCTTCGAGACCTGATAGCCTTCGTAGTCATAGTAGAAGGCCGTGAGGTTCAGGGTCATCGTGCCGTCCAGCACCGTATTCTTGGTGCCGATTTCGTAGGCGTTGATGAACTCCGGGTCGAAGGTCGGCGGCCCGCAGATCACGCCCGCCCCGCCGCTGCAGGGCGAGTTGAGGCCCCCGGCCTTGTAGCCGCGCGAGAAGAACGCATAGACCAGGGTGTCGTCGGTGAAGTCGAGGTCCGGCTTCCAGTCGAAGCCGATGCGGCCCGTGGTCTCCTTGAACTCGACATGCAGGATGTCGGGCGTGCCTGGCAGCGGCCCGGCGATGCCCGAGCCCGGAATGCCCAGGTTGACCTGATGGTTTTCGACTTCCTTGTCGTCGACCGTGTAGCGCAGGCCGCCGGTGAACTTCAGGGTGTCGGTCGCTTGCCAGTAGAGCTCGCCGAAGAAGGCGTGCGAGCGCAGGTCATAGGGGCCGTAGGCGTCGTAGTAGTTACGGCCGACGCGGGTCGGTTCGTAGTTCGGATCGATCGAAATGCACGGCGCGGCGCCCACGCAGTTGGGATTGCCGGCGGCCAGCAGGTTGTTGATCTGGTAGTAGCCGGTCCCGGTGTTGAACATCACGTAGTAGTCGCCGGTCGCCTGGTAGCGAACCATGATCCCGCCGACGTTGAAGTTGAACGGGCCGTCATAGGCCGACTGCAGTCGCAGCTCCTGGCTCCAGCCCTTGGTGTAGGCCGACGAGATGTCGCTGGTCGTGAAGCGGTTGAACGGCTTGTTCTGGGCGTCGTTGATCACGCCCCCGGGGAACAGCGCGCCGTAGATGGCGGCGTAGCCTGGCACGGCGGCGAAGGCGTTGACCGGGTTCGGGGTCGAGTTGAAGCTCGTGCTCGGGACGTAGCGGTTGTAGTCCTGGCGCGTGTAGAGGTCGAAGTCCGTGTAAGACGTCAGCCAGGTCAGCCGCAGTTCGTCGGTCACATCCCAGTCGACGTTGAACTGGTAGATGTCGGTCGTCGATTGATAGATCGGGTCAAAGGTCGACTCGATGTCGCGGACATTGGTCGTCTGCATCTTGCCGGCATAGGCGTCGCCGGTCTGGAAGCCGCCGAGAGCGCCGAACAGGCCGCCCAGGGTCGCCTGCGAGTTCACCGTTCCCAGTGCGCCGGCCGAGTAGAGCGAGGTCGCCGAGCAGCCCTGGCTGAACAGGCCCCGCTGGATCTGGCCGATCAGGCCGCCGGCCGCCGCCGAAAAGTCGACCCCGCCGACGTTCGCCGGGCCGACATCCTTGGTGCAGAACTGCTTGCCGATCCGCGAGCGGTTGTCGTCCTCGTCGAAGTGGTCCCACAGGAAGTAGGCGTGGAAGGTGTCGGTGGGGTTGAACGCCAGGGTCGTGCGCGTGCCGAACAGGTCGCGGTCGTCGGCGTCGTTGCCGGTCACCAAGTTGTCGCCGAACCCGTCGCGCTTCAGCCACGAGCCCGCGACCCGCAGGGCGAACATGTCGCCCAGCGGCACGTTGATCATGCCCCGCAGCTTCATGGTGTTGTAGTTGCCGACCTCGCCGCGGATCATCGCCTCGAACTCGTCGATCGGCTTGGCGGTGATCATGTTGACCACACCGCCGGTGGCGTTGCGTCCGTAGAGGGTGCCTTGCGGACCGCGCAGAACTTCGACCCGTTCCACGTCGTAGAATTCGGTCTCGAACAGGTTGTTGGAGAGCAGCGGCGCGTTGTTCAGGTGGATGCCGGTGCCGGCGTCGCCCGAGCCGGCGACCAGCTTGGAGCCGATGCCGCGGATCTGGAAGTTGTAGCCGGTGAAGTTCCCCTTGGAGAAGTTCACGTTCGGCACGGCGATGACCAGGTTCGGCCCGCCGTCGATCTTGGCCTTCTCAAGGGTGTCTTGGTTGAACGCCGACACCGCGATCGGCACGTCCTGAAGGGCCTCCTCGCGCTTCTGGGCGGTGACCACCAGTTCCTGAATGACGTTCTGGGACCAGGCCGGGGACGCAACTGAACTCAACGCTACAGCAGACGCGCCAACAATCAGCGCGCTCCGCAAATGCAGAGTATTCAACATTCCAGGTTCCTCCCAAGACGCCCACGGCTCTCTACAAACCGGCCTGGTGCGTCACCTTTCGCCGCACGGAGATTTGTCCTGGGTTGGCGGCCACACCCGCGACAAGGCAAAGGCTCGCGCTCAGTTGTGGAGTCTGTCAACGTGACGATGTTAAGTTATCGGTGATCAGGTCGAAACTAACCAAGGTCTGTTGCTGAAATGCACAAGCTTCAAATTCTTTCAATTGTAAGTGGTTGGGCCGGTCTATCTTAAGGTGAAGCTTGTGCAGGTGCGGTATTCGTCGTGCTGCATGTGCGAGGTCGTTGTTTCTGCGAGTGTTTTAGATTCAGCGGTATGGCGGTCGGCGCGGCGCGGCGACGCGCCGGGCTTCCGATTTGCGCCGCGCGCGCGCATATGGGGCCGATGAGCCAAGCTTCTCCGCAGTCTCGCGCCCTGGTCCTGTTCTCGGGCGGTCAGGATTCCAGCGTCTGCCTCGCCTGGGCGCTGGCCCGGCACGATCATGTCGAGACCGTTGGTTTCGACTACGGCCAGCGGCACGCGGTGGAAATGGAACAGCGTTCTGTGGTTCGCGGGGCGATCCGCGCGCGGTTTCCGCAATGGGCCGATCGGCTCGGCGAGGATCACGTTCTCGACCTGACCGGCTTCGGGGCCGTCGGCGACACCGCGATGACGACGGAGCGAGCGTTCGAGATCACCGAGAAGGGGCTGCCCAACACCTATGTGCCGGGCCGCAACCTCGTGTTTCTGACCTATGCGGCCGCCCTGGCCGATCGCCGGAAACTGAAATTTCTAGTGGGCGGGATGTGCGAGACGGACTTCTCCGGCTATCCGGACTGTCGCCGCGAGACGCTCGACGCCCTGGAGCGGGCGCTGAACCTCGGCATGGCCCAGGATTTTGTCGTCGAGACGCCGCTGATGTGGCTGACCAAGGCGCAGACCTGGGCGCTGGCCAAGGGGCTCGGCGGCGAGGACCTGGTCGACGTGATCGTCCGTGACAGCCACACCTGTTACCGGGGAACCCGCGGGGCGCTGCACGATTGGGGGCATGGCTGCGGTGATTGTCCGGCCTGCGACCTGCGCGCCAGGGGCTGGGCCGAATGGGTCGAAGGCGGCCGCGCGGAACTGACGTCATGAGCTACGCCGTCAAAGAGATCTTCCTGACCCTCCAGGGCGAGGGCGGCCAGGCCGGTCAGCCGGCGGTGTTTTGCCGCTTTGCGGGATGCAACCTCTGGTCGGGGCGCGAAGAAGACCGCACCAAGGCCGTCTGCACCTTCTGCGACACCGACTTCGTCGGCATGGACGGGGAGGGCGGCGGCCGCTTCGCCGGTCCCGAGGACCTCGCCGCGGCGGTCGAGGCGGCCTGGACCGGCGGTCCAGATCATCGCCTGGTGGTCTGCACCGGCGGCGAGCCTCTGTTGCAGGTCGACGCCCCGCTGATCGCCGCGTTGCACGCGCGCGGCTTCCGCATCGCCCTGGAGACCAACGGCACCTTGCCGGTTCCCGAAGGGGTCGATTGGATCTGCGTCAGTCCCAAGGCCGACGCCGAGGTCGTGCAGACCCGCGGTCAGGAACTGAAGCTGGTCTTTCCGCAGGCGTTGGCCGATCCGTCGCGCTTCGAGCACATGGATTTCGAGCGTTTTCTGCTGCAGCCGATGGATGGCCCGGCACGCGTCGAAAACACCCAGGCGGCGATCGCCTATTGCCTTGCGCACCCCCGGTGGCGTTTAAGCGTCCAAACTCACAAGTATCTCGGCATTCCGTGACACGCGCACAAGCGCGGCCGGGCGCCTTCAGACCCTCCCAGATGACCCAACCGATTTTCGAGATCACCAAGGCCGCGACCTTCGACGCGGCGCACTACTTCGCCGAAGGGCCCGAGCACCGGCCCTATCGGAATCTGCATGGCCACTCGTTCAAGGTCGAGGCGACCGTCCGCGGCGCGCCGCAGGAGCCGGTGGGCTGGGTCGTAGATCTCGCCGATCTCGACGCCGAGCTGAAGGCTGTCGCCGCCGAACTCGACCATGGGTTGCTCAACGAGAAGCCGGGCCTCGAACGCCCGACCCTCGAGCACATCTGCCTCTATTTCGCCGAACGCCTGCAGCCCAAGTTCCCGGGCTTGTCGCGCATCGTGGTCTCGCGCCCGACCATCGGCGAGAGCTGCGCTATGGCGGTTGCGGCCGCCTGACCCGGCTCAGAGGTCTGCGACCTCGAGCACTGTCTTGCCGACCCCTTGGCCGGTCAGCGCGAACTCCAGCGCCAGGGCGAACTGGTCGAGGGCAAAGCCGCGTCCAAGCGGCGGGGCCAAGCGCCCGTCGCCGGCCCAGACCAGCAACTGGTCCAGGTGCGCCCGGGCGCGGTCCGGCTCCAACAGCATGAACTGACGCACATCGACCCCGACCAGGGCCGCGCCCTTCATCAGGGTCAGGTTGGCCGGCAGGGCGGGGATCGGACCGCCGACGAAACCCAGCACCAGATGGCGTCCGCGCCAGTTCAGCGACCGAAACGCCGGCTCGAACAGCGGGCCGCAGACCGGATCGAACACGACGTCCGGCCCGCGGCCGCCGCCGGCGGCCTTCAGCCGCTCGCGCCAGCCTTCCGGCGCGGTGTCCAGCACCTCGTCGGCGCCGAGCGCGCGGCAGAAGTCGCGCTTTTCTTCGCTGGAGGCCGCGGCGATCACCCGGGCGCCCAGCAGCTTGGCGACCTGCAGCCCCGCCGCGCCCAGCCCGCCGGCCGCGCCGAGCACCAGCACGCTCTCGCCCGCGGCAAGGTTCGCCCGATCGGTCAGGGCGTGCAGGGCGGTGACGTAGTTGATGTGGAAGCCGGCGGCCTGCGCGAACGCCAGGCGTTCGGGGATCGCTCGCACCGTGGCCGCGGGCGCCAGGGCCTGTTGGGCGAACCCGCCGCGGACACTGGCCATGACCCGGTCGCCGGGCGCCAGGTGCTCGACGCCGGGGCCGACCTTGGCCACGCGGCCTGCCGCTTCCTGGCCGGGGGTGTGCGGCAGCGGCGGTTTGACCTGATAGCGGCCGAGCGCCACCAGCGCGTCGACATAGCCGACTCCGCAGGCGGCGACGTCGATCAGCACCTCGCCCGGACCGGGCTCCGGCGGGGCGGCCTCGATGATCCGATAGTCGTCGATCGACGACAGCGTGGTCGCCTGAACCATACGCATGGGCGCCTCCCTTGAGCGTCGATCCTGAGGTCGCTGACGCCGGGGCAGTCCAGGGCGCTACTTGCGCTTGGCGTCCTTCTCGTCGTCGTCGCCGCCGGGGATGATCGCGTCGGCGGCCATGCCCACGCCCTTGGCGGTGACGCCGACGGCTGCGCCGGTCACTCCGACAGCGGTTCCGACCACCGCGCCGGTGGCGGCGACCGCCAGGCAGCCCGACAGCGTCAGGGCCGCGCCCGCCAGCAGCGACAGCTGGGCGAGAAGGCGAAGGGCGGGCATACAGGGGTACTCCGACAGGGACGATCCCTGCCTAGCGGCCGAAGATCACCAAATGGTGGCGAACGCTAGAGCATTTTCCGCCGAAGTGGCCGCCGGTTCGGCGCAGAAAATGCTCCAAATTCAAAAGGTCTAGAGCTCGAGCGCGCGGACGTTGCGGTGGTCGCCTGTGCGCCGCCAGGGGCCCTCATGGCTCGGATCGTTCCGCCGACGGCGGTCGGGGCCGAAGTAGTCGTCGGTGCGAATGAACGGGCGGGCGTGGTCGACCACCTGGGCCAACCGCTCGATGACGCCGCGTGCGGTGATCGGCTTGCCCATGAACTCGTTGACGCCGGCGTCGCGCGCTTCCTGCAGCCGCTTCATCGTCGCATGGCCGGTGATCATGATCACCGGGAGCATCGGGCCGGGACTGTCCGGGCCCGTCCGCAGCGAACGCACGAACTCGATGCCGTTCATCGGCTCCATCGCTAGGTCGGTCAGGATGATGTCGACGGCGTGGTTGCGAAGAGCCGCCAGGCCCTCGACGCCGTCGTTCGCTTCAAAGGTCTGGGTGATGCCGAGCGCCCGCAGAATCTGCGCCAGCAGCAGGCGCGTGTGCTTGTTGTCGTCGACGATCAGGACCTTGAGGCGATCGAGGCGCACGTTCACCGCGCTGACTGTGGAGCCGAATCGCGACGATGCATTCCGCGACAACAGCTGATTAGCTGCGCGAAAGTTGCACGGTCAATGTCATAAAACAGCGATTCGTGAGTGTCGAAATTTCGGCGCCCGCAGCGGGGTCAGCGGCGATCCGTACCGCCCGGAACATAGGCGCCGCCGCCGGTCTGGGCCCGGTGGCGCAAATAGGCGTCGGCCAGCACGCAGGCAGTCATCGCCTCGACCACCGGCACGGCGCGCAGTCCCACGCAGGGGTCGTGACGGCCCTTGGTGCGCAGGTCGATCTCCTGGCCGGCTTCGTTCAGGCTGCGGCGCAGCGTCAGGATCGACGAGGTCGGCTTGAACGCCACCCGCGCCACCACGGGCGCGCCGGACGAGATGCCGCCCAGGATGCCGCCGGCGCTGTTGGACAGGAACAGCGGCTGGCCGTCGTTGCCCATGCGCATCTCGTCGGCGTTTTCCTCGCCCGAGAAGGCTGCCGAGGCGAAGCCCGCGCCGATCTCCACGCCCTTGGAGGCGTTGATCGACATCAGGGCCGCCGCCAGCTCTGCGTCCAGCTTGCCGTAGACGGGCGCGCCCCAGCCGGCCGGCACGCCCAGCGCCTCGACCTCGACGATCGCGCCCGTCGAGGACCCGGCCTTGCGGACCTGCTCCAGGTGCTCTTCCCAGACCGGCGCCGTTTGGGCGTCCGGACACCAGAAGCCGTTCTCGTGGCGCTGATCCCAGTCAAAGCGGCTGCGGTCGATGGCGTGTGGGCCGATCTGCACCACGGCGGCGCGGACAGTGACGCCCTCGATGATCTTGCGCGCCACGGCGCCGGCCGCCACCCGCGCGGCGGTCTCGCGCGCCGAGGCCCGGCCCCCGCCGCGATAGTCGCGCACGCCGTACTTGGCGAAATAGGTGTAGTCGGCGTGGCCGGGACGGAATTGGGTGGCGATCTCGCCATAGTCGCGCGAGCGCTGGTCGACGTTCTCGATCAGCATCGAGATCGGCGTACCGGTGGTCACCTGGCCGTCAGTGCGCTCGTCCTGGAACACGCCCGACAGGATTTTCACCGCGTCCGGCTCTTGGCGTTGGGTGACGAACTTGCCCTGGCCGGGACGGCGCTGGTCCAGCCACACCTGCACCTCTTCGGCGGTCAGGCCGATGCCGGGAGGGCAGCCGTCGATGACGCAGCCCAGGGCCGGTCCGTGGCTCTCGCCCCAGGTGGTCACGCGAAACAGATGGCCGAAGGTGTTGTGCGACATGGCGGCGTTCTTAAAGCCGGCTTGGGCTCAAGGCTAGGCCGCCCAGGCCGCGGCGAACCGGCGGCGCAGGGTGCGCGTGGCGGTGTCGGTGGTGCGGGTCTGCTCGGTCAGGCGCAGGAACAGGTGCCCCTGCGGATGGTCGCCCCGGGCCGGTAGTCCCTGGCCGGCCAACCGGACCAGACCGCGTTCTCCGGCCTTCTTGGTGATCCAGACCACCCGGCGCCCCAGCGGCGTGTCCACCGCCACTCGGCCGCCCTGCGCCAGAACGTGCGGATGCAGCGGCGTGGTGACCCACAGGTCGTGACCGCGGATCATGATCTGCGCATCGCCGCGCACGGCGATCTCGAACATGTCGGCGCCGGCCCGCAGCAGGTCGCCTGAGCGCAGACCGGCGGGCAGGGTGATCTTCAGGCTGCGGCCGTCCGTGGTCTCGCGCAGCACCACCCCGCCGTTTAGCGACAGCAGCGGCGTGATCGGCAGGATCCTGTCGTCCTGCGCGGTTTTCCTGACGGTGGCGGGCGGCTGGATGATCGTACCGGTCGGGATCGGCTCGCTCAGCAGGCGGTAGGCCTCGACCACCTGGCGGAAGCGCTCGGCGTCGCCCCCGGGGCGATCGGGGTGGGCGCCCTTGGCCGCCTCGCGGAAGGCGCGGCGCAGTTCGGCGGGCGCGGCGCCGGACGCGACGCCCAGCACTGCGCGCGCCTGCTTCCTGTCCAGCATGGGTGACTTGGGCGCGGCCATCCGGCGACTGTGGACGGCGCATGGTCAACGGTGCGTTAAGCATGGCAAGCGCGCGCCAAGGCGCTATATCGTCGGCATGAGCGACAAGGCCGCAATTCCTCCCTCGCCCAGCGAGGACGACTACGTCCGCCAGGTGACCGCGGCCGAGCCGCCGCCGCTGCTGTCGGCCCAGGACCCGTTCGAGCTGTTCGCTGAATGGATGAAAGAGGCCGCGGCCAAAGAGCCCAACGATCCCAACGGCATGGCGCTGGCCACCGTGGACGAAAGCGGCATGCCGGACGTGCGCATGGTGCTGCTCAAGGACGCCGGCCCCGAGGGCTTTGTGTTCTATACCAATCTCGGCAGCGCCAAGGGCCGTCAGCTCGCCGCCAATCCCAAGGCCTCGCTGCTGTTTCACTGGAAGTCGCTGCGCCGCCAGGTCCGCGTTCGCGGCACGGTGACGCCGGTGACGCCGGAGGAGGCCGACGCCTATTTCGCCACCCGCGCTCGCCCAGCCCAGATCGGGGCCTGGGCGTCGGACCAGTCGCAGCAGCTGCCCGACCGACTGGCCCTCGAAAAGCGCATCGCCGAGATCGGCCTGAAGTTCGGCCTCGGCAAAGTGCCGCGCCCGCCGCACTGGTCGGGTTTCCGCGTGCAGCCTGAGGTGATCGAGTTCTGGCGCGACCGGCCGTTCCGGCTGCACGAGCGCCTGGTCTTCGTCCGCGTGGGGGAGGGCTGGACCACCCAGCGCCTCTATCCTTGACCGACGCTGAAGAAGCCGAAGTCGTCGCCTGGCTGGAAGGCGAGGCCGAAAGCAAGATCGAGACCGGCTGCGCCTGGGTGTTCCTGGCCGGCGACACCGCCTTCAAGGTCAAGAAGCGGGTCGATCTGGGTTTCCTCGACTACTCCACGCTCGACCTACGCCACTGGGCGCTGGAGCGGGAGCTGCGCTTCAATCGCGCCGCCACCTCCGACATCTATCGCGCGGTGCGGACGATCACCCGCAAGAGCGGCGGCGGGCTCGAACTCGACGGCGCCGGCGCTGTGGTCGAGTACGCGCTGGAGATGCGCCGCTTCGATGAGAGCTTCGTGCTCGCCGCCCGTCCTTGGGCGGTCGACGGGCCGCTGGCCGAGGCCATGGGCCGCGAGGTCGCGAGCGTCCACGCCAAGGCCGAGCTGCGCCCGCAGGGCGGCGGCGGCAAGGCGCTGAAATACACCATCGACTCCAACGCCAAGCTGCTGCGCGAACTGGCGCCGAAGCTCGGCGAGGCCCGCGTCGAAGCGCTGATCGCGGCCACTGACGCCGAGTTCTTCCGCCATGAGGCCCTGCTGGACGCCCGCCGCGACGCCGGCTTCGCCCGCCAGTGCCACGCCGACCTGCATCTCGGGAACATCCTGCTGGAGGACGGCAGGCCCGTCCTCTTCGACTGCATCGAGTTCAACGACATCCTGTCGGACATCGACATCCAGTACGACCTCGCCTTCCTGTTGATGGACCTCGACTTCCGCCGGCGGCGCGATGCGGCGGTGCGGGTGCTGTCGGCCTATGTCGACGAGGGCCGTCGCCACTTCGGGCCGGATCTGCTGGACGGCCTCGCCGCCCTGCCGCTGATGATGGCTGTCCGTGCCGGCGTGCGGGCCCATGTCCAGGCGCACAGCTCCGACCTGGAAGGCGCGGGCGCCTATCTCGACGCCGGCTTGGCGCACCTGTCGCCGCCGCCGCCCAAGTTGACCGCGGTCGGCGGGCTCTCGGGCTCGGGCAAGTCGACCTTCGCGCGGCTCATCGCGCCGGGCCTGGGCGCCTCGCCAGGCGCGGTGGTGCTGCGCACCGACGAGATCCGCAAGCGCTTGCTGGGCGTGGCGCCCGACGCCTCGCTGCCGGCCAGCGTCTACTCGCCCGCCTTCTATCAGGAGGTCTACGACACCCTGTTGGCCGAGGCCCGCGCCCTGCTGGACGCCGGCCGCGCCGTGGTGGTCGACGCGACCTTCATCCAGCCCGAGCTGCGCGGCCGCGTCGAAGCGCTGGCCAAGGACGCCGGCGTGCCGTTCCACGGGGTCTGGCTGCAGGCCGCGCCGGAAATCCTGGCCCAGCGCATCGAGGGCAGGGAAGGCGACGCCTCCGACGCCACGGTCGCCACCCTGCGCATGCAGCTCGAACGCGACGTCGGCCCCATCGACTGGATCGGCGTCGACGCCTCAGGCCCAGCCCAGGACGCCGCCGAGGCCTGGTCGATCCAGTACGCCGGCGCGCCGCTGGTCTAGTTCAGCCTCAGACCGCTTGTCCGGCCACCCAGCCCGACGACCACGCCCACTGGAAGTTATACCCGCCCAACCAGCCGGTGACGTCGACCACCTCGCCGATGAAGTAGAGCCCCGGCACGGCCTTGGCCTGCATGGTCTTGGACTCCAGCGCGTCGGTGTCCACGCCTCCCAGCGTCACCTCGGCGGTGCGATAGCCTTCCGATCCGACCGGCTTCACCGTCCAGGCGTTCACCGCCGTGTCGATACGCCCGATGGCCTTGTCCGACAGGTCGCCGGCGTTGGTTGGAGCCGCGGCCTCGTCCAGGATCATCTGCGCCACGCGCCGCGGCAGGTGCTCGGAGAGCACCGTGATCGCCGCCTGCTTGCCGCGGGTCTGGCGCGCGGTCTTCAAGGTGGCGGCCATGTCCACGCCCGGCGCCATCGACACCGTGATCGCCTGGCCCTCGCGCCAGTAGGACGAGATCTGCAGGATCGACGGGCCCGACAGCCCGCGATGGGTGAACAGCATCGCCTCGCTGAATTTGGTCTTGCCGCTGGCGACGACGGAATCCACCGCCACTCCGGCCAGCGGTTTCAGCCGCTCCAGCATCCCAATCTCGAAAGTCAGCGGCACCAGGGCCGGGCGCGTCTCGACGATATTCAGCCCGAACTGCCGGGCGATCTCGTAGCCGAAACCGGTGGCGCCCATCTTCGGGATCGACTTGCCGCCGCTGGCGATCACCAACGCCTCGCAGGTCACCCGTCCGCCGCTGGTCTCCAGCGAGAAGCCTTCATCCTCCTGCTCGACCCGCTCGACGCTGGTCTTCAGGCGCAAGGTCACGCCCGCCTGGCGCATCGCGCCGGTCAGCATGGCGATGATGTCCTTGGCCGAGTTGTCGCAGAACAGCTGGCCCAGGGTCTTCTCGTGATAGGCGATCCCCTCGCGCTCGACCCAGGCGATGAAGTCCTTGGCCGTGTAGCGGCGCAGCGCCGAGATCGCGAAGTGCGGGTTGGCCGAGAGGAAGTTGGCCGGGGCGGCGTTGACGTTGGTGAAGTTGCAGCGCCCGCCGCCGGAGATGCGGATCTTCTCGCCCGGCGCGGCGGCGTGATCGATCACCAGGACCTTGCGGCCGCGCTTGCCGGCCTCGATCGCGCACATCATGCCCGCCGCGCCGGCGCCGATCACCACGACGTCGAACTGATCCACTAGGTCCTCGCGGCTTGGATAAAGGAAAGCCGGCCCTTCGATAGGAGAGGGGCCGACAAGTCAACTGGCGGGCTGGAACAGCTCGATCGGATTGCCGGACGGATCCTCGCACAGGATCTGGCGTCCGCCCGGCCCGACGACGATCTGGTTGCGGAATGAAACGCCGAGGCCGGACAGATACGCCACCGCCGCCTCGATATCGGCCACCTCCAGCACCATGCGGTTCCAGCCGCCGGGCGCCGGCGATTGGCCGTCGGGCATCGGGCGCGCTGCGGACGATGGCGGTCCCGCCGTCCACAGCGTCAGGTCACCGCGTCTCAGGATCGCCATCGCCGGGGGAAACTGCTGAACAACTTCGAAGCCCAAGGCCTCGACATAGAACGCCGTCGCCGCCTCGACATCGGTCACCAGGTATCGGATCGTCGCCATCGCAAACCTCCATTCCCCGCGAAACACCATGCCGCAGCGGGATTTCTCGACAAGCCCCTGTTCACCGAGCCGCGTTGCGTTAAGGACTTGGTGAATCTAGCTTGCGCCAGCCCCAGAGAGGGCGGCGTCGTCGGGAGGGAGTACGAGTATGCAAGGCTTGATGCAGGACTGGCCGCTGACGGTCGACAAGATCCTCGACCACGCCAAGGCCTGGCACGGCGGCCGCGAGGTCGTCAGCCGTTCGGTCGAGGGGCCGATCGTCCGCACCACCTACGCCGCGATCCACGAGCGCGCCAAGCGGGTGTCGAATGCGCTGAAGGCCCTGGGCGTCGCGCCCGGCGACCGCGTCGCCACGCTCGCCTGGAACACCGGCCGCCACATCGAAGCCTGGTACGGCATCATGGGCATCGGCGCGGTCTGCCACACGCTGAACCCGCGCCTGTTCGCCGAGCAGCTCGTCTACATCATCAATCACGCCGACGATAAGGTCATCTTCACGGACCTGACCTTCCTGCCGATCCTGGCGGGCATTCGCGATCAGATCCCCGGCGTGAAGCACTTCGTCGTCTTCACCGACCAGGCGCACCTCGGCGACCAGCTGCCCGGCGCGCTGGCCTATGAGAGCCTGATCGAGCAGGCCTCCGCCGACGTCGCCTGGGGCGGCTTCGACGAAAACACCGCCGCCGGCCTCTGCTACACCTCCGGCACGACGGGCAACCCGAAGGGCGTGCTCTACTCGCACCGCTCGAACTTCCTGCACACTCTGGTGACCATGGGCGGCGACGTCCTGGGCATCCGCGCGACCGACACGGTGCTGCCGGTGGTGCCGATGTTCCACGCCAACGCCTGGGGCCTGGCCTTCTCGGCCCCGGCGGTCGGGGCCAAGCTGGTCATGCCGGGCCAGAAGCTGGACGGCGCCTCGGTGCACGAGCTGCTGGAGACCGAGGGGGTCACCTTCTCGGCCGCCGTGCCGACCGTCTGGCAGATGCTGCTGCAGCACCTGCGGGCCACCAAGGGCCAGCTGACCACCTTGAAGCGCGTCGTCATCGGCGGCTCGGCGGTGCCCGAGAGCATCGTGCGCGGCTTCCGCGACGAGTTCGGCGTCGACGTCACCCACGCCTGGGGCATGACCGAAACCTCGCCGCTCGGCACCCAGGCCACCCCCAACGCCGCCATCGCCGCCATGGACGCCGAGGCCCAGCTGCAGTTCAAGCTGAAGCAGGGCCGCGCCCCGCTCGGCATCGAGCTCAAGCTGGTCGACGATAACGAGAAGGAGCTGCCGCACGACGGCTCGACCTTCGGCCGCCTGAAAGTCGCCGGCCCGTTCGTGGTCGGCCAGTACTTCAAGTCCGAGGGCGGCAACATCCTCGATGAAGCGGGCTTCTTCGACACCGGCGACGTCGCCACGCTTGACGAGCACGGCTTTATGCAGATCACCGACCGCGCCAAGGACGTGATCAAGTCGGGCGGTGAATGGATCTCCTCGATCGAGATCGAGAACATCGCCGCCGGCCACCCGAAGGCCGAACTGGCCGCGGTCATCGGCGTCGCCCACCCCAAGTGGGACGAGCGCCCGCTGCTGCTGGTCAAGCTCAAGGCCGGCGAGACCGCCACCAAGGAGGAATTTCTGCAATTCCTCGAAGGCAAGATCGCCAAGTGGTGGACGCCGGACGACGTGGCCTTCGTCGACGAAATCCCGCTCGGCGCCACCGGCAAGATCGACAAGAAGGTCATCCGCGACCGCATGAAGGACTACGTCCTGCCGACCGCGGCGAGCGGCGGCGCGGCGGCGTTGGCCGTCTCGCCAGAGCCGAAGATCTACGCGCCCGAGCCGGCGGCCGTCGCGGCGCCTGACGACGGCTCTTGGCTGCAGTGGCTTCCAGGACCGGACCAGGCGGTCGACCGTTCCGCCGCGCCGTCGTGCGCGGCCACGCCGGCCGAACCGCAGCCGCCGGAGGCCCCGGCGGACGCCGTGCGCCCTTTTCGGCGGAGCTGACCGCGCCTGAGCCGGCCCTCGCGCCAGCTCGGCCGGTCACGCCGTCCCGCCAGCGCGAGCGCGCCGTCTCGCACGGCTTCGCCGATATCTATCTGACGGGGGCGACGCTGATCGCCCTGGCCCCGGCCTTCCTGGTCGCGGTCGGGGTGGTCGCGCCGCGGCTGGGCCTGATGAGCGAGGGAGTCGGCATCGGCCTGCTCGCCATGCAATGGGCGCCGCATATCGCCCTGGCCAGTGTCGCCGCTGGGGCCTTTGGCGTGCTGGTCGCCTTGCTCGCCGGCTTTTCGCGGTTCTGGCTGCGGGCGCTGCTGGTGCTGGCCATCACCACCACGACCCTGTTCGCCTACGTCTGGGAACGCGAGGTGCGCCAGCCAGCGGCCGCTGTCGCAGACGCCGGCTAGCGCGGTGCAGCAGCGGGACGGGGGCCGCCTGAGCTCCCGATCTTCCGGGCGGGCGCCAGCGCTTCCACAATTGCGTCTGGCCTGAAGTCCATATTTCCGCTATAAGCCGAAATCGAAGATCGCTTTCGGCTCGGTTGTTCTCATCGCTTTTTCTTCAAGAAGCGCCCCGAGCCGACCTCAACCTTCTCCGAAAATTTGATCCGCCGCCCCGCATTGGGCGCGCGAAAACTTGCGCCTGAAAGGTGACAATTATGACGACCGGTATCGTGAAGTGGTTCAACCCCACCAAAGGCTTCGGCTTTATTCAACCTGACGCGGGCGGCGCGGACGTGTTCGTCCATATCAGCGCTGTCGAGCGCTCCAGCCTCGGCTCGCTCGAAGAGGGCCAGAAGCTCGGCTACGAACTGGAACTGGACTCGCGCAGCGGCAAGATGACCGCCGTCCAGTTGCAAGCCGTCTAAGCCATTTGTCCTCCGCTTGGGCCGGGCCGGTTCGCCCGGCTCGCTCGGCGGAGGAACCGCCAAGATCATGACCATCCCCACCATCGAGCGCGCATTCCAGATCGCGCGATCGGGCCAGGCTCGCGACATCGCCACGCTCAAGCGCCAGCTTGAAGCCGACGGCTGCCGCGCGGTGGACGCCCTGCTGGCGCCGCGCAGCCTGCGTGGCCATCTGGAAGCCATCTGCCTCGCCGCCTTCAAGCCGGCGGCCGCGGACACGCCCGACAGCTGAAAGTACAAATGAACGAAACCCAACGCACAGAATTCGCCGAGCGCCTGAAGACGGCGGCCGACGCGCGCAGCGCGCTCCTCGCCAAGCTTCGGCCCAAGCCGACGGTCACCGCCGCCCAGACCCCCGACCGCAGCGCCCGGCGCGCCGCTGAGCTGGAACAGGTCCGCGCTGCCCGCCGCCAGGCCAAGGCCGACAAGCAGCTGGCCGCCGCAGAGGCGCAGGAAGCCGCACGTCAGGCCGACGAGGCCGCCGCCGCCGCCTCGCTCGACGCCAAGCGGGGCGAACGCAAGGAGCGCAAGGCGCTCACCAAGGCCGAGCAGAAGGCCAAGCGCGACCTGCGCTACGCCGCCCGCAAGGCCCGTCAGTAGTTACCCACAGGAGCGCCGATGGCGAGGAAGCCGAATTATCAGTTTGAGCGCATGGAGCGCGAGCGCCTGAAGGCGAGCAAGACCGCGGCCAAGGCCGCTGAAAAGCGCGAAGAGCGCGAACGCGCGCGGGCGTCGACCGCCCCGCCCGAAGAGGACAAATAGCCCATGTCGACCACCAGCGTCGTTTACAGCCATGAGACGGTCAGCCTCGACGGACAGGTGTTCTCCGACTGCGAGTTCCTCAAGTCCCGCTTGATCTACGCCGGCGGCGAGCCGCCGATCTTCGAACACTGCCGCTTCCAGGACTGCGAGTGGCGGTTTGACGGCCCAGCCGGCAACACGCTCGCCTACCTCAAGAACCTGTGGGGCGCGGGCGAAAAGGCCTCGGTCCAGGCCGCCATCAAGGAAATCACCGGCGTCGCGCGCTGACGCGCCGCCTGCGCTCCAATCGGCGATTGGCGGAAAACGTGGGAAATGCGTCATTTCCGCCATGACGCCGGGCCGCTAGCCTTCGATCATCTGCCCAATAGGAGGTCGCAGATGCGTCGCTTGGTGGCTTCGATCCTGGCTCTTGTCACGCTCCTCTTCGCCGGAGCCGCCGCCGCCAGACCCTATGTTGTGGTGCTGGCCGATGCGCGTGGGACAGTCGCTACCGACCTCCTGGCGCCCTACGCGATCCTGGCCGAGAGCGGCGCGGTCGACGTGGCCGTCGCTTCTGCGACCTCTGCGCCTGTTCGTCTGACGCCCGGTGTCGCCTGGGTGTCGCCGCAGGCGACGTTGACCCAGCTATCCCGCAGCGGGCGGCGTCCCGACGTGATCATCGTACCGGCCATGAGCATCGAGGACGATCCTGCCCGGTCGGCCTGGCTGCGCCGTCAGGTTGAGGGCGGCGCCCGGGTCATGTCGATCTGCAACGGCGCCAAGGTGTTGGCCGCGGCCGGTCTGCTCGACGGGCGCCAGGCGGTGATCCACTGGTACAGCCGCAAGCCGATGCGAAAGGCCTATCCGCGGACGACCTGGCGCGAAGATCTGCGCTGGGTGAGCGACGGTCCGGTCACCACGACGGCGGGCATCAGCGCGGGAGAGCCGGCGACTCTGCACCTGCTCGGCGAATTGGCTGGCAAGGCTGTGATGCGGGAGACCGCCGAGCGGCTGCAACTGCCGATGCCGCAGGCGGGGCATAACGGACAGGACTATCGGCTGACCTTGCCCGGCATGACCACCGTCGTGCTCAACCGGCTGGCCTTCTGGCGGCGCGAGACGGTCGCCGTGCCGCTCGCCGAAAACCTCGACGAACTCGCCTTCGGCACGGCCCTCGACGCCTGGTCGCGCACCTATCGCTCCCGGGCCTGGGCCAGCGGCCCGCCGACGGTCCGCACGCGACATGGCCTCCTCGTCTATCGCAGTGCTGAGACGCCTGCCCGCTTCGCGCGCGAAGTGGTCCTGCAGCGCCCCGACGTGATGACCAACACTTTCAGGGAGATCGCCACGGCCTACGGCGTCTCGACCGCCCGCTTCGTCGCCCTGCAGTTCGAGCACCCTGCCGGCGCGGTCGATCGGTCCTAGCCCGCCAGCCGATAGTCGCTGTCCAGTCCGGGATCGCGGTCGTCTGAGACGACCACGCCCCGGCGGGTCAGGTCGATCATGTGGCCGAGCACCGAGCGCGCCGCCGCCGGCCATAGTCGCTTGTCGACCTCGGCGTACAGCACCGGCACCATCTCTTTGATCTTGCCGTGGCCCTCGCCGACCGCCTTCAGCACCTGCGCTTCGCGGGCGCGGCGGTGGGCGATGTAGGCCTCGATGAACGGGCGGACCTCGCGCACCGGCGGACCATGGGTCGGCCACAGAACGTCGAAGTTGCGATCCTTCACCAGATCCAGGCTTTCCATGTAGGCGGTCATGTCGCCGTCCGGCGGCGACACCACCGTCGTCGACCAGCCCATGATGTGGTCGCCCGAGAACAGCGCGTTCTCTTCCTTCAGGGCAAAACAGATGTGGTTCGACGTGTGGCCGGGGGTGGCGATCGCCTCCAGCGACCAACCTGGTCCCGTAAACACCGCCCCGCCGCCGCAGATGTCGATGTCCGGCGTGAAGCTGAGGTCGTGGCCCGCCTCGGTGATCACCGTCGAGTCGCCGGCCTTGGCGCCCACCGCGCAGCCATAGATCTTCGCGCCGGTCTTCTCCTGCAGCGGCCGGGCCAGCGGGGAGTGGTCGGAGTGGTGGTGGGTCACCAGGATGTGGGTGACGGTCTCGCCCTCCAGCGCCGCCATCAGCGCATCGAGATGTTCGGGCAGGTCGGGGCCAGGGTCGATCACCGCGACCTCGCCCTTGCCGACGATGAAGGTGCCCGTACCCAGATAGGTGAACGGTCCGGGATTGTTGGCCACCACCCGGCGGATCAGCGGCGAGACCTGGTCGCAGGCGCCGTACTCGAACTGAATCTCACGAACATAAGGGATCATCGAAAAGTCCTTGGGCGGCGCCCGTCTTGCTGCTGCGGCCTCGAACTTGGGATGCGAGGTCGGTCATGGTGACGGACACGGCGATTTATGTATCAAAACGGCTTCAGAGGGTGGCCTTCGCGCTGCTCTGTCTCTTCGCGGCCCAACTGGTGCTGGCCGTCGCGAGTTGCGAACCGGAGCAGGTAGCCATGGGCGCCGCCCGGGTGCAACTCGATCCGGGGCGATAGACGTCCGCGTGCGGTTCTAACCGCGGCGCATCATCCGCTCGCCGAGGCCCGGCGCGACACGCATCAGGATCGGCAACAGCTTGGCGCGGTCGACATAGACCTCGTCGCGGTCGCGCTTGATGGCGGCGATCACCTCGCTGGCGGCCTGGGCGGGGCTGATCTTCCCGGAGCCGCGGCCGGCGGTCATGTCGGTGTCCACCAGCGCCATCACCGCTTCCATCACCCGCACGTTGGGGGCGCCGTCTTCGCATTGATAGCGCAACGCCTTGGTGAAGGTCCGCACCGCCGACTTGGTCGCGCAGTAGACGGGCGAGGAGGTCTTCGGGGCCAGCGCCAGGCCGCTGGTGACGTTGACGATCATGGCCGACGGCTGGCGGCGCAGATGGGGCAGCAGGCCCGTGGAGACCGCCACCACGGCCTCGAAATTGAGCGCGATCTCTTCCTGCAGGGCAGGGCGCAGCGCCGACGGATCCTCGACAAGGAAGTCGGTCAGGGTCTGCACGCCGGCATTGTTGACCACGACCGACAGCGTCGGGTGGCGGCCTGGCAAGTCCCGGATGAACGCGTCGGTCGCCTGCGGGTCGGACAGGTCCAGCGCCCAGCAGCTGATCTGGCCAGGCCCGGCCAACTGCAGTCGCGCCAGGCTGGCGCGGTCGCGCCCAACCGCCACGACATGCGCCCCCTCGGCGACGAACTGCTTGGTGAGTTGAAGGCCGATGCCGCGGGCGCCGCCCGTGACCAGGACCGTCCTGCCGTTAAGCTGCATCGCACTTCGCCTTGGCTGCAGGGCCGAGCAGCAGGTCGACCAGCGCCCGCGCATCGGCTGGATCGGGCGGGACCTGCCGCACCAGAAGTTGGAAGAACGGGGCCCCCAGCAGCAGGTCCAACATCAGCCAGACATCGGCGTCGGCGGCGACCAGCCCCTGCCGGCGGGCTTCCTCGACGAGCGGGCGCAGGGCTCCGTGGTCGCGGGCGCCGGCCAGGATCATCGCCATCGCCGCCGAGAGTTCCGGTTCGTGGGCCGCATGCGAGATCACCGCGCGGATCGCGCCGCCCAGAGGTCCTTCGGACAGCGCCTGCATCTTGGCGGCCAGCGCCTGTGCCAGATCCTCGCGCACGTCGCCGGTCAGGGCCGGCGCCGCGTGGGCTTCGCGCAGGCCCTGCTGGATCGCTTCGGCGACCAGGGCGACCTTGCTCGGCCACCGGCGATAGACGGTCGCCTTGCTCGCCCGCGCCGCCGCCGCGACGTCGGCGGTGCTGGTTCCGGCATAGCCCTGCGCTGCAAGCAACCGCAGCGTTGCGGTCAAAATCGCCGCCGTGGCGTCGTCGTCGCGCGGTCGGCCGGGTCTTTGGATCGCTATATCGGTACTCATGGGTACCATGTGGCGACAGGATATGGGTACCGTCAAGTACCCATCGCGGCGCGACAATCACTCGGACGGCGATCAGGGCCCGCTCCCGTCACCGGGCGCGGGCCGACATTTGCGTCTAGCGGGGGAAGGCGCCCGAGAGGTCGTAGCCGGCCTGGGCGCCGAGCTCGACGAGTTCGTCGGCCGAACGCTCGTCGGCCTGGAATTGGCCCAGCGACCAGGTGACGATCGAGCGGGTGCCTGAGCGGCAGAAAGCCAGCACCGGGCCGCCGGCGGCCTCGACGGCGCGATGGTTGGCTTCGATCTGGTCGGGGGTCGGACCGCCGCGCACCGGAATGTGGATGTAGTCCAGGCCGGCGGCGCGCGCGGCGGCCTCGATCTCGGCGCTGCTCGGCTGGCTCGGGTCCTCGCCGTCCGGGCGGTTGTTGATCACCAACTTGAAGCCCTGGGCCGCGGCGTTCGCCAGGTCGGTGGTCGAGATCTGCGGGGCGACCGAGAGTTGGTCGGTGACGCGTCGGAAGTCAGTCATCTGCAATACCGGTAGGAGGGGAGGGGCGATCGTTTGACATCATCGGGGGGCGGTGAAAGTTTCGCAACGCCCGGCCGACCATCGGCCGTCACCTTGAGCCCCTGATGTTCCGCTTCATCGGCCGCCGCCTGCTGGTGGCCATCCCGACCCTGTTTCTGGTGGTGACCGTCGCGTTTTTCATGATGCGCGCCGCCCCGGGCAGCCCGTTTGACATGGACCGCAAGCTCTCGCCCGAGATCGAGCGGAACGTGATGGCCAAGTACGGCATGGATAAGCCGCTGCACGAGCAGTACTTCAACTATCTCCGCGACGTGACCCACGGCGATTTCGGACCGTCGCTGAAGTACAAGGACAAGTCCGTCCTCCAGATCCTCAAGGAGAACTACAAGGTCAGCCTGACGCTCGGCCTGTCGGCGATCATCCTGGCCAGCGTGGTCGGCGTGACCCTGGGGGTGCTGGCGGCGCTGCGGCAGAACCAGCTCATCGACTATGGGGTCATGGCGGTGGCCATCATCGGGGTCTGCATCCCGACGTTCGTCACGGCGCCGCTGCTCGTGCTGATATTCGGATCGAAACTGCAGCTTCTGCCTTCTGGGGGTTGGAACGGCGGGGCGCTGGCAAACCTGATATTGCCGGTAGCGGTGCTGGCGCTGCCGCAGATCGCGATCATCTCGCGGCTGACCCGGGCTGGCATGATCGAGGTGCTGCGCTCGAACTACATCCGCACCGCCCGCGCTAAAGGCTTGCCGGAACACAGGATTGTCGGAAAGCACGCCCTGCGCGCGGCGATCCTGCCGCTGGTCAGCTATCTCGGCCCGGCCTGCGCCGGCCTGCTGACCGGCAGCTTGGTGGTGGAAAAGATCTTTAACCTGCCGGGACTGGGCAAGTTCTTCGTCATTTCAGCGCTCCAGCGCGACTACACCGTGGTGATGGGGATGGTGATCTTCTACGCCGCCCTGATCCTCGTCCTGAACCTGATCGCCGACCTGCTCTATGCGGCGCTTGATCCCCGCGTGAGGCTTTCTTGATCTTGGCTCCCGGTTCGCGCGCCGGCGCGCAAGTCATGGAAAAGGCTGTGAAAGGTCGCAGCCTTTGGGACGACGCACGGCGTCGGTTGTTCCGCAATGGGGCGGCGGTCAGCGGGATGGCGGTGCTGGCGGTGCTGGTGCTGGTGGCGATCGTCGGGCCGCACCTGACGCCGTTCAGCTACGACCAGATCAACAAGGATGACGTCTGGGCGCCGCCGCTCACCGCCGGCCACCTGCTGGGCGCCGACTCTCTGGGCCGCGACCTGCTGGCCAGACTTCTTATGGGGCTTAGGGTTTCTCTGGCCATCGGGTTGGTGGCGACGCTGGTCTCGCTGGTGATCGGCATCGCCTGGGGCGCCGTCGCCGGCTATGTCGGCGGGGCGCTCGACGAGATCATGATGCGCGTCGTCGACGTGCTCTACTCGCTGCCGTTCATCTTCTTCGTGATCCTGCTGATGGTGACCTTCGGGTCGAACATCATCCTGATCTTCATCGCCATCGGCGCGGTGGAGTGGCTGACCATGAGCCGCATCGTCCGGGGCCAGACGCTCGGCTTGAAACATAAGGAGTTCGTGGAGGCGGCGCGGGCCGCGGGCCTGAGTCAGGGCGGCATCATCTCGCGCCACATCATCCCCAACCTGCTGGGGCCGGTGGTGGTCTATGTGACGCTGACGATACCTGCCGTTATCCTGGCCGAGAGCTTCCTCAGCTTCCTGGGGCTGGGGGTCCAGCCGCCGATGGCGTCGCTCGGCACGCTGATCGCGGGCGGGGCGCAGGACATGGAGCTCGCGCCCTGGCTGCTGATCTTCCCCGCCCTGACCATGGTCGTCACGCTGATGAGCTTCAACTTCATCGGCGACGGCCTTCGGGACGCGATCGACCCGAAGGACCGCTGAGCCCTAGCGCAGTCGCTTGGCGCGGGCGCCGGACTGGCCATCGAAGCTGATGAAGTAGCCGCCGACCGCGCCCTTGCGCACCTCGACCTTGCTGCCCTTCTTCGGCTGCCGGCCAAGGTCGGCGGCGTCGTAGTACTGCCAGACCGCGCCGCTGGTCAGTTCGAACACCCACTTGCCGTCGCCGCCGCGATAGGCGCGCTCGACGGTGTCCTCGATGCGGTTGGCTTCTTCGGGCGTCGCCTCAGCCTTGTTGAACATGTCCAGGGTCGGCAGGCTGAGGCCGAAGGCCTGCTTGCGCGCGGCCTTGGCCTGTTCGCGATCGACGACAACGATGTCGCCCTTCTTCTCGGCGGTGTCGATGGCGCCGGCGGCGGCGTCGTAGCAGGCCAGGCGCTCGGTCGGGTCGGTCTTGGTCTTGCAGTCCAGCAGCGATTGGAGGACGGCTGCGCGCCCCTCAGGCTTGGCTTGGGCGGCGGCCTGGCCCGCGGCGGCGAGGGCGGCCAGCAGGGCGATGGCGGTCAGCTTTGAGCGCGTGGGAAAGTATGTCATCCGTGACCCATGGTTTCGACGTCCCGCATTGATAGGGCGCTCCGGGCGCTCGGCAATACGCTGATCCTGGCTACTGCAGCCTTTTCCATCGCCGCCTGCGCGCCCAAGGGCCCCTCGCGACCGCCGTGCCCGGCGGGCCAGGTCTGCATCCAGGCGGGCAACGTCTCCGAGCCGGTGACGCTGGATCCGCACAAGTCCACCGGGACCTGGGAAGACCGGATCATCTCCAACCTGCTGATCGGGCTGACGGACTCTGACGAAAAGGGCGAGGCGGTTCCCGGCATGGCCGAGCGCTGGGAGACCACCCCCGACGGGCTGGTCTGGACCTTCTACCTGCGCGACGCGAACTGGTCGGACGGCGTCCCGGTGACGGCGGACGACTTTGTCTTCTCCCTGCGCCGCATCCTGCTGCCCGAGACGGCTTCGGAGTACGCCTCGGTTCTCTACCTGATCAAGAACGCCCAGGCGGTGAACGAGGGCAAGGCCCCCAAGGAAGCCCTCGGCGTACGCGCGCTTTCGCCGAAGGTGCTTGAGATCACGCTCAACCATCCGGCTCCGTACCTGCCCGAACTCGCCAAGCACCACACCATGTCGCCTCTGCCCAAGCACCTGCTCGACAAGGTCGGCGAGGCGTGGGTGCAGCCGGGAAACTATCTGTCGAACGGCCCCTATATCGTCACCGACTGGAAGCTCGGCGACTATGTGCGGCTGGTGAAAAACCCGCGCTTCTATGAGGCGTCCAAGGTCTGCGTCGACCAGATCTACCTTTACCCGACTCCGGACGCGGCGATGGCCGAGCGGCGGGTCGCCCGCGGCGAACTGGACATGAACGCCGACATTCAATCGAACCGCATCGCCTTCCTGCGCGAGACCATGCCCGGCTACGTGCGCACCCACACCTTCCTGGGCGTGACCTATCTGGCCTTCAACTCGAACGTTCCGGCGTTCAAGGACAAGCGCGTGCGCCAGGCCCTGGCCATGTCGATCGACCGCGACTTCATCACCGAAAAGCTGCTGCGCGGCGGGCAGAAGGCGGCCTACACCTTCGTCCCGCCGGGCGTCGCCGAGTACCAGCCGGCGCAGCCGCCGGCCTGGGCCGCCTGGCCGCTCGAGAAGCGCCAGGCCGAGGCTCGCCGCCTGCTGGCGGCGGCCGGCTATGGGCCCCAGAAAGCGCTGCGCATCGAGATCAAGCACCGCAACACGCCTGATCCAATGTTGTTCATGCCGGCCATCCAGGCCGACTGGAAAGAAATCGGGGTCGATGCGCGGCTGGTCCAGAACGAGGCCCAGATTGCCTATGCGGCCTTCCGCTCGCGCGACTTCGACGTCGCCGACGCCGCCTGGATCGCCGACTACAACGACGCCATGAGTTTCCTCTACCTGCAGCAGTCGGCCACTGGCCCGCAAAATTATGGCGACTATCGCAACCCGGCCTATGACGCGCTGCTGGCCAAGGCCGACGCCGAAGTCGATTCCAAGGTTCGCGCCGGCTATCTCGCCCAGGCCGAGGCGCTGATGCTCGATGACGCGCCGGTTGCGCCTATCTACTTCTACGTGAATAAGAATCTGGTCTCGCCGAAGGTCACCGGCTTTGTCGACAACCTCGTCGATCAGCATCGGGCGCGTTACTGGTGTGTCGCGAAAGGCACGCCCGCACCGACGAATTCCGTTACGTCAAAAGGGTGAAATCGTGCGCGACGGCCCAGCTAGGGCACAATCTGTGACCAGAATGCGACAGGTTGGCGTCCACAACATTGCGGCCACCTAATCTGCGTTGACCCTCCCGCTGTAAGCCCCGTAACTCCAAGGTAACCGGGTTCGAATTCGAATCCGGGACCGAACCTTTTGTGGGGAGCGGGCATCGCCGCCGTCTCGGTGGGCGAACCGCTGGAGGATCTAGACCTTGAAAATGACTACGCAACGTGGACGCCTGCTGGCGTCGTCGATGATTTGCGGAATCGTCGCTCTCGGCGCCGGCCAAGCGGTCGCCCAAGACGCGGAAGTTTCCGAAATCGTCGTCACCGGCTCGCGCATTCCGCAGCCGAACCTGAGCAGCGTGAGCCCGGTCCAGGTGGTCGGCTCGCAGGAAGTCACCCTGGGCGGCCGTCCGGTCACCGCGGACTTCCTGAACCAACTGCCGCAAATCTCGCAGAACGCCGCGACCGGCCTGTCGTCGACCTCGAACCCGCTGTCGGGTCCGGGCGGCGTGGCCACCATCGACCTGCGCGGTCTGGGCCAAACCCGCACCCTGGTGCTGGTCGACGGCCGTCGCCTGGGCATCGGCGACCCGAACACCGGCAACCCGAACCCCTCGCCCGACATCAACCAGATCCCGAGCCAGCTGATCGACCGCGTCGACGTGCTGACCGGCGGCGCCTCGGCGACCTACGGTTCGGACGCCATCGCCGGCGTCGTGAACTTCGTGATGAAGCGCGACTTCGAAGGCCTGCAGATCGACGGCAACTGGGGCGTCTATCAGCACAGCCAGCACAACGAGTTCGTGCAGAGCCTGCTGGGCCCGCGCCAAGTCGCCAAGCCGAAGGACGACACCTGGGACGGCGCTTCGCGTGACCTGAGCATCATCTACGGCGCCAACACCGAAGACGGTCGCGGCAACGTCACCGCCTACTTCACCTATCACGACCAAGAGCCGGTCACCCAAGGCAAGCGCGACTGGTCGGCCTGTCAGGTGGTCGCCAGCGCTTCGGGCGTCGCCAGCTGCGCCGGTTCGCCGAACTCGAACCAGTGGTTCCGCGCTGACGGCACCGGCGGCCAGCTCGCCGTCGTCGGCAACGAGTTCCGGCCGTACAACGCGAACGCGACGACGACCCCGCCGCCGCTGTTCAACTCGAACGAGTACTCGTACCTGATGCAGCAAAGCACCCGCTACACCGCGGGCTTCTTCGCCAAGTACGACGTGAACGATAACTTCAAGCTGTACTCCGACTTCACGTTCATGAACGACCGCACGAACGTGCAGATCGCGCCGACCGGCCTGTTCCAAGGCAGCGGCCCGTCTGAGACGAGCGGCTTCCTGGTCAACTGTAACAACCCGTTCATGAGCGCCCAGCAACAAGGCGCTATCGGCTGTACCCCGGGCATGATCACCGCTGGCGACAGCGTCGACATGTACATCGGTCGCCGGAACATCGAAGGCGGCGGCCGCGTCGGCTTCTACGAGCACCAGAACTATCGCGTCGTTCTGGGTTCGCGCGGCGAGATCGCTGGTCCCTGGACCTACGACCTGTACGGTTCGTACTACTACACCAGCCTGTACCAAGCCTCGCAGAACTACCTCTCGATCTCGAAGATCCAGAACGCCCTTCAGGTCGTCCAAGGCCCGAACGGCCCGGTCTGTATCTCGGGCGGCGACTGCGTCCCGTACAACATCTTCCGCGACGGCGGCGTGACCAACGAGGCCCTGTCCTACCTGGCCGTCAACGGCACCTCGCGCGGTGCGGTCAGCCAACGGGTCGTTGAAGGCACCATCACTGGCGACCTGGGCGAATACGGCGTGAAGTCGCCGTGGGCCAACGACAGCGTGGCGGTCAACTTCGGCTTCCAGAACCGTCGTGAGCACCTGGAATACGCCCCTGACGTCGCTCAGCTGAGCGGCGACCTGTCGGGCGCCGGCGGCGCTTCGGTGACCATCGACGAAAGCATCGCCGTCACCGAAGGCTTCGGCGAAGCTCGTATCCCGCTGATCCAAGACATGGCCTGGGCCAAGGACGTCGTCCTCGACGTCGGCTACCGCTACTCGGATTACTCGACCGGCATCACCGCTGACACCTACAAGGTGGCTCTGCAGTGGGCGCCGACCGACGACATCCGGTTCCGCACCTCGTACAACCAAGCGATCCGCGCGCCGAACCTGCTTGAGCTGTACACCCCGCAGTCGGTGACCAACACCAGCCAGGTGTCGTCCGACCCCTGCGCCCAAGCGGCCCCGTCTCCGGCGAGCCTCGCGGCCTGCCTGAACACCGGCATCACCGCGGCGCAGTACGGCAACATCCCGCAGTGCCCCTCGGGTCAGTGCTCGGTGCTGACCGGCGGTAACCCGGAGCTGAAGTCGGAAGAAGCCAAGACCTTCTCGATCGGCTTCACCCTGACCCCGACGTTCCTGACCGGCCTGACCGCCAGCCTGGATTACTTCACGATCGACCTGGAAGGCACGATCGGGAACATCCCGCTGGGCGTGATCATGCAGCGCTGCCTTGAGACCGGCGACGACGCGTTCTGCTCGCAGATCGTTCGTAACCCGGTCAACGGCGCTCTGTTCGGTGACGACGTGGCCGCCGGCGGCTACATCAACGGCGCCAACGTCAACATCGGTTCGGGCACCACCTCGGGCGTCGACGTTCAGGTCAACTACAACCTGCCGATGGAGATGGTCGGTCTGGAAGAGTACGGCCGCGTGTCGGTCGCTCTGAACGGCGCCTACCTGATCGAGACCACCACGATCCCGCTGCCGGGTGAGAAGGAATACGACTGCGCCGGCCTGTTCGGTCCGCAGTGCCAGACCGTGTACCCGAAGTGGCGTCACCAGCTGCGGATGAACTGGACCACTCCGTGGGACATGACGTTCTCGGCCGCTTGGCGCTACATCGGCGAAGTGAAGCTGGAAACCGACACCCAAGAGCCGACCATCGGCACGGGTTCGCAGAACGCGTTCAACCACACCCTGCCGGCTCGCAGCTACCTCGACCTGTCGGGCGTGTGGAACGTCAACGACACCTTCACGGTGCGCGCTGGTGTGAACAACATCCTCGACCAAGACCCGCCGCTGGTGAACTCGCGTATCGCCGGCACCGGTCTGCCGAACACCTACCCGACCTACGATCTGCTGGGTCGCAAGCTGTTCATCGGCTTCACGGCCAACTTCTAAGACGCATTCCCGCAAGGGGAGGCGAAGGGCGGCGGAGAAATCCGCCGCCCTTTTTCTTTGCCCGCGCGTCGGTCGCTGCGGCGGCGCGGTTGAGCGCGACGGCCCTGGACAGGGGCGCTGCCCTGCCCACACCCTCCAAGCAGAGATCGATGTCCGAGCAGGGCAGCGGATACGTGCGGGAGGATAGCGGTGCAGTCTTTCGACAGGCGGACGGTCGGGCTGGGCCTGTTGGCGCTTTCCGGCTGCGCGACGCCGTTGCAGTCGCCGCCGGTCATGATCAACATGGCCGGCGCCGCGCCGCCGCCCGGAGCAGGGGGCGACGATGGCGCGGCCCTGACGACGGACGCCGACATGGCTGGGCGAGTGACCGCTCCGGTGCGGATCAACGGGCAGGGGCCATTCGACTTCGTCGTCGACACCGGCGCCAACCGCACCGTCATCACCCGGGAATTGGCCGCCAAGCTGGGCCTGCCTGACGCCGGGCCGGCCGACGTGCACGGCGTCGCCGGAGTCGAGCCGTCCAACACCGTCACTATCGACTTGCTGGAGGTCGACGCTGTCGCCACCCGTGCGATCCGTGCGCCTACGCTCGGCCGCGAACGCCTCGGCGCCGACGGCCTGCTGGGCGTCGATGTGTTGCGCGGCCGGCGCGTGACCATCGATTTCCTGAATAACGAGTTCCGGATCACCCCGTCGCGCGGGCCGGGATCGCAGCCCACCCGCGTCGGGCTGAGCGCTGCGGCGGCCAGTCGCCTGCCGAGCCAGGACGCGGTGTCGTCACGTCAGGTGGTCGTGCCTGCACGCTACCGGTTCGGACAACTGATCATCGTCGGCGCGGATGTGGCGGGGCGGCCTGTGACCGCGTTTTTGGATTCCGGCTCGCAGAGCACGGTGGGTAACGAAGCCCTGCACAAGCTGGTCATCGGGACGGCGGAGTTACGGGCGCCGCGCTATGTGGTGCCGGTGCTGAGCGCCACCGGGCAGACCGCCCAGGGCGAACTGGCGGTGCTGCCGCTGCTGCGGATCGGCGGGCTGGACATCACACGGCTGACCACGGTGTTCGCCGACCTGCACGTCTTCGACATCTGGGACCTGAAGGCCAAGCCCAGCCTGCTGATCGGCGCGGACGCCATGCGCCAGTTCGACGCCATCACCCTAGATTACGGGCGCCGGCAGGTGATCTTCACCCTGCCGGCGAGCAACATGCGGCGGCGGCCGACGACCTGACCGCTTACTTCACCGGCGTCGGAGACAGGACCATCGCGCCCGAGCTGCGCATCCGTTCCTGGGCCATCTCGTCAAGCAGCCCCTGGGCGCGCGGATCGCCGAAGATCCAGGCGGCCGCCGCCAGGGTGCGAGCCGAATTCGCCGAGACGCCGAGGGCGCCTTCAAGGGCCTCGAACGGCGAGACCTGGGTGGTCATGCGCTTCAGGCGCACGTCGCCCTGCAGGCCCGCCAGGGCCTTGGCCTTGTCCACCGCCTGGTAGAAGCCGCCGACCTCGTCGACGAGGCCGATCTCCCGGGCTTGGGCGCCCGTCCAGACGCGGCCCTTGGCGATCTCGCGCACTCGCTCGGGCGGCAGCTTGCGGCCTTCGGCCACGCGGTCGACGAAGTTGGCGTAGATGCGGTCCATCCAGCCGGAGAAGGCTGCGCGCTGGGCCTGGTTCATCTCGCCGCCGACCCCAAAGGCGCCAGCGTACTCGCCGCCAACCCCGACCTGGCGAACGTCGATCCCATAGCGTTCCAGAGCCGGGCCGAGGGCGAACTTGCCGCCGAACACCCCGATCGAGCCGGTCAGGGTCGAGGGGTGCGCGACGATCGCCGAGGCCTCGCTGGACACCCAGTAGCCTCCCGAGGCCGCGTAGGTCCCCATCGACACCACGACCGGCTTCTTTGCAGCCTTGGCCGCCCGAACGGCGGCGAGGATCTGCTCGGATGCGGTGTCGGAGCCGCCGGGCGAGGAGACGCGGAAGACGATGGCCTTCACGTCCTTGTCCTCAATGGCGTCGTAGAGCGCCTCGGCGATGTCGTCCGAATGCATGGCGGAGGACGAGGAGAACGGATTGGCCGAACCATCGTGGCCGGTGACGATCGCGCCTTCGCCCTCGACGATGGCGATGGCCGGACCCGGGCGCGGCACGCGTTCACGGGTGGAGCGCATGTACTTCTCGAACTCGACCAGCTCGGCGCCCTTGCCGGCCTTGGCCAGAACGGCGGTCTCGGCGTCCTTCACCTGGCCGACCTTGTCGATCAACTTCAGCTTCAGTGCGTCCTCGGCGATGTAGGGGCCAGCCTCAAGGTTCGTGCGCAGGACCTGCGGCGTCTGCTTGCGGTCGGTGGCGGCGTTGACCAGGGTCGAGCCGTAGACTGAGCCCATCCAGGAGAGTTGAGCCTCGCGGTGCGGCGCCGTGTAGTCGCTGTAGAGGTACGGGTTGACCGCGTTCTTGAACTCGTAGCGCTGCTCGTAGTCGGCCTTGACGCCGTACTTGTCGAAGAAGCGCTTGAAGAAGACGTCCTCGGTGGCCAGGCCGGTCGCCTGCAGCGAGGCGCCGGGCTGCATCCAGAACTCGTCAGCAGCCGCGCCCAGCATGTAGGTCGAGGTGATCACGCCCGAGGGATAGAGCCCCTGGCTGTGGGCGATCACCGGCTTGCCGGAGGCGCGGAACTTCTTCAGCGCCAGGCGGATCTCGTCGGCGGCGGCGGGGGGCATGCCGCCTTCCGGCAGGCGCACCAGCACCGCCTTGACCTTGCCGTCCTTGCCGGCCCGATCGAGCGTCTCGATCACCGACATGACTGACATCGAGCGACGCCCGATCGAAGCGAAGGGGTTGACCGGGTCCTGGTCCGTCAGCGGGTCGCGCAGGTCGAGGGCGAGCACGGTGTGGGCCGGCGTCGGCGCCGGCTTGGCGGCCCCGGCGGCCATGACGATAAGCAGGAACGGAACGCCGATCAGGAACAGCACCAAGCCCGCGAAGACGCCGGCCATGGTGAGAAGGAATTGCTTCATTGGGAGGTCGCCAAGGAGGGAGGTGTTCGCCGCCCAGGCTACATGCGCACGCGTTGCGTTCAAATGAAGACGTTGTCAGGACTTGGTACACCTGCTCTGCCGCGAGGTAACGGGCAAATTCATCCCTCGGAACGGCGATATGAATCGCTTTCTTGCCGACCCAAGCCTAACTGGACGCATTCGGGGAACGGGCAAGCTCGCTCCGTCAGTTCAGTAACGAGTACCGGGGGTGCAGGTGAGCGTGGTTCGGAACGGTTGGCGTTCGGTCGGTCTGGCGACCGTCGGCGGGATCTTGGCGTTCGCTGGCGCGGCTCAGGCGCAGGGCCGCCCGGTGGCGATCATCGGCGCGACGGTGTTTGACGCGACGGGCGCGGCCCCGCACCTGGCCAATGTCGTGATCAAGGACGGCCGTATCGCCGAGGTCGGGCCAGGCGTGAAGGCGCCGCGCGGCGCTGTGGTGATCGACGCCAAGGGCAAGGCGCTGCTGCCGGGCTTCTTCGACGTTCATACCCATTGGACGCCGGCCGGTGATCCGCGGATCTCGCCGCAGATCGCCAACGCCTACATCGCCGCCGGCGTGACGACGGTGAACGACTTCCATCAGCAGCCGGAGTCGTTCGAGCCGCGCCGCCGCTGGATCGCGTCGATGGCCTCGCCGCACGTGAACTTCGTCGCGCGCATGAGCACGCCGGGCGGCCACGGCGCCGACTGGGCCGACCGCGCGACCACCAAGTGGGTGAACTCGCCCCAGGGCGCGCGCATGGAAGTGAAAGCGCTGGTTCCCTACAAGCCCGACTTCATCAAGGCCTTCGCCGACGGCTGGCGCTATGGCGCGTCGGCCGACAACACCAGCATGGACGAGGGCACGCTGAGCGCCCTGGTCGACGAGGCCCACCGCAACAACCTCAAGGTCCTGACGCATACGGTCACCGTCGACCGTGGGGCGATCGCCGGCCGCGCCAAGGTCGACGTCATCGCCCACAGCCTGCAGGACCGTGAGGTCGACCAGGCCACAATCGACGCGATCAAGGCAGGAGGCACTGCCTATGCGCCGACGCTCGCCGTCTATGACCCGGCCAAGGCCGGCCCCTCGCAGAGCCCCGAGGCCCGCAGCCGCAGCGAGCAGAAGTTCGGCTATGCGCTGCATAACGTGAAGGCGCTGCACGACGCCGGGGTGACCATCGCCCTTGGCACCGACGCGGGCATGACCGGCACGCCGCATGGCGCCTCGACGCTCAAGGAGCTGGAACTGCTGGTCCGCGCGGGGCTGACACCCTCGCAGGCGCTGATCGCCGGCACCGCCAACAGCGCCAAGGTGCTGGGCGAGCTGGACGACCGCGGCACCATCGAGAAGGGCAAGCGCGCCGACATCGTGCTGATCGCCGGCCAGCCCTGGACCAACATCGCCGACGTCTACAAGACCGACCGCGTCTTCGTGGACGGCGTGCAGGTGCACGGCCCGGGAACCAAGCTGCCTGCCGCCAACAGCCTGAAGTCGATGCCGGTGATCAAGGCTAAAGGTCCCTTGATCGACGACTTCGAGAGCGCGCGCTCCAACTACGACACCCTGCGGATGGACGATATGGACGGCGGCATCGACCGCACCATTCAGGTGGCGCAGGTGATCAACCGCACCGCCACCGACCATGCGCTGAGTATCGCTGCGCGGATGTCGGCCAAGGACGACGCCAATGCTGGCGTGATCATCCCGCTCAGCCGCGGCTCGGTCGAACCGGTTGACGTGCGCGCCTACAAGGGCGTGCGCTTTGAACTGCGCGGCGACGGCAAGGCCTATGATCTCGGCGTCAATACGCAGAACGGCCGCTGGATCGCCGAAGTCGCCTCCGGCTCGGAGTGGCGGACGGTTGATGTGCCGTTCAGCGCCCTGAAGCGGACGAGCGGCCGCGGCGCGGGGACTGGCCCCTGGACCGGCGACGACGTTCTGGAGATCACCATCGACGGCGGCCGGCCGGGTGGCGAGAAGATGTGGCTCGAGATCGACAACGTCAGTTTCTACTGAGGATCTGAGTCTCCACTGCGTCTTGGCATCGAGCGCGCGCGTCGGTCTTGCCGTCGCGCGGGTTCTGCTGCGCGTCGCGCCGCCACTTCCTTAAGTCTCCATTCAGTTGAGGTGAGCAGTCGGGCGTCTCGCCTTGGGTCGGTGGCTGCAATGCCACAGACACCGTTATTTCTCGTCGGGTCAAAACGAGAAGGGTGACGTAGCGGCAGCGATCATGTGTTTGTCACGCCGACGTCGTCTTTTGCAGTTTTAGCTGCAAATTGACATAGTACACTTATGGGTTGAGGGGATAATCTCAATGAATTCTCGCATGTCTTGGCGCGACGCCATGCTCGCGACCTCGGCGCTTTGCGCCCTCTCTATCGCGGGTGCGGCCAACGCTCAGACCGCCGACGACACGGTTGAAGAAATCATCGTCGTCGGTTCGCAGATCGAAGGCGCGAAGGTCACGGCGGCTCTCCCCGTCACCGTGGTCGATCAGGCTCAACTCGCGAACGTGGCCGCGACCTCGGGCGACGACCTGTTCCGCTCCATTCCGCAGATGGGTGACGTCAGCTTCAACTCGAGCTACCTGCCGAACTCCAGCAATAGCGCCCGCGGCGACGTCGGTTCGGTGAACCTGCGCAACCTCGGCGTCGGCAACACCCTAGTCCTGCTGAACGGCCGCCGCGTGGTGGCTCACCCGACCAGCCGCGCCGACGAGAACCTGGTGCCGGTGCTGACCTACAACACCAACGCCATTCCGGTGAACGGCTTGAAGCGCCTGGAAGTCCTGCGTGACGGCGCCGCTGCGCTGTACGGCTCGGACGCTGTGGCCGGCGTCGTCAACACCGTGCTGCAGGACGACTTCGACGGCCTGACGGTCGAAGCCCAGTACGGCGCGGCCGAAGGCACGCACCTGCGCGAGGGTGAGTTCAACATCCAGGCTGGCCGCAACTTCCACGAAGGCCGCGGCAACATCAGCCTGTTCGCCAACTATACCAACCGCACGTCGCTGAACGCCTGGGACCAGGACTTCACTTCCTCGTCCGACAAGACGCCGCTGTTCGCGGGCACTTCGTACGCCGGCAACGTGACCCTCGACGACCGCCTGACGGCCTCGCCGTGGGCCAGCCTGACCGCCCTCACGGCCGTCCGTCAGAACGGCGCGCTGCTGACCTCGACGGCCGGCGCGTTCCACATCCAGCCCTCGACCAACTCGGCCTGCGCGGCCCAGCTGGGCGGCGGCATCTGCCTGGCCACCGGCGCGGCGGCCAACTCGGCGACCGGCGCCGACCGCAACCTGCGTTTTGACACCGGCACCTTCAACACTTCGGTCATGCCGGAGCTGGAGCGGGTCAACCTGTTCCTGACCGGCAAGTACGACATCAGCGACGACCTGCGCGCGTTCGGTGAGTTCGGCTACTACACCGCCACCACCCACGCGGTGCAGACCTCGACGACGAACCTCAGCACCCTGCCGATCGCGATCGCCGCGTCGAACTATTACAACCCCTTCGGCGCTGCGGTCCTGCCGAACGGTCAGGCCAACCCGAACCGTCTGCCGGGCCTGAGCGTCGGTCCGGCCGGCGTCGCCGCGACGATGGCCGCCTACAACTTCGTGGACGTGGGCCCGAACCGCGTCGACGTCGAGAACGAGCAATGGCGCTTCCTCGGCGGCCTGAAGGGCGAGAAGTTCGGCTTCAACTGGGAAGGCGCGCTGCTCTATTCGAAGGCCTCGGTCGAGGACACCTCGGACGGCATCAGCGCCACGGCGCTGCAGCGTCAGATGGCTCTGGCCACGCCGGATGCCTACAACCCGTTCAACGGCGGCAGCCTCGACAACCCGAGCATCGGTGACAACCGTCCGAGCTCGCAGGCCGCGATCGACGCCATCCGCGTCAAGACTGTCCGCAAGAACACCAGCTCGCTGGCCATGGCTGACTTCAAGGTTTCGAAGGTCGACCTGTTCCAGGTTCCGGGCGGCGACGTCGGCTTCGCCGCCGGCGTCGAGTATCGTCGTGAAACCCAGAAGGACGACCGTGACGCCCGACTGGACGGCACGATCACCTTCACCAATGCCAACACCGGCGTGACCTACGCCAACGACCTGGTGGGGTCGAGCCCGTCGCCGGACACCAAGGGGTCGCGCAACGTGACCTCGGCCTATCTCGAGTTCGCGATTCCGCTCGTCTCGCCGGAAATGGACATCCCGTTCGTCCATAACCTGGAAGCCCAAGTCGCCGGCCGCTACGAGAGCTTCAGCGACGCTGGCGATGTGGCCAAGCCGAAGGTCGCCATGGCCTGGGACGTCGTCGACGGCCTGCGCTTCCGCGGTTCGTGGGCTCAAGGCTTCAAGGCCCCGAACCTCGAACAGGTCAACGCCACCCTGGTGACGCGTTCGAACAACCGTCGCGACTGGTATCGCTGCGAAGCCGACGTCCGCGCCGGCCGCCTCAGCAACCTGCAGGCCTGCTCCGCGCCGGCCACCGCCGAGCGGCGTTCGGGCAACCCGGAACTGAAGCCGGAAGAGTCGGAGACCTGGGGCGTCGGCGTGGTCTATGAGCCGCGCTTCATTCCGGAGGACTTCGGCCGCTTCACCTTCACCGTCGACTACTGGCGCGTGAAGCAGGACGGTATCGTCGGCCTGTTCGGCGGCGGCAACGCCATCACCGCCGACTACTACGCTCGCCTGAACGGTTCGTCGTTCGCCAACGTGGTTCGCGCTGCGCCGACCGCCGACGACATCGCCGCCTTCGCGGGCACTGGCTTGGCTCCGGTCGGCCAGATCCTTTACATCACCGACCAGTACCAGAACCTGCTGCCGCAAGAGGCGCGCGGCCTGGACATCGGCGTGATGTGGAACCTGCGTGGTACCCAGTACGGCGACTTCAGCGTCAACTTCAACGCCGCCCATCTGATCAAGTTCTACCGCTCGCCCTCGCCGGGCGTGGCCGAGCTCATCGCCGCCCAAGCGGCTGGCGAGATCGACCCGACGATCTTCATCGGCGGCGGCGGCGATCTGGTCCGCCAGGACGGTCGTCCGGAGTGGAAGTGGTCGGCCTCGGCGACCTGGAGCTACGACCAGTGGACCGTCGGCGCCTTCACCCAGTACATCAGCGACGTGGATGACACGCAGCTGCTGGACTCCACTGGCGCGGCCTGGGTGGTCGACTCGCAGCTCACGGCCAACCTCTACGGCCAGTACGAGTTCACTGAAGGCCTGGCGTCGAACACCCGCCTGCGCGTCGGTGTCCGCAACCTGACCGACGAGAAGCCGCCGCTTGCCTCGGACGGCTATCTGGGCGCGCTCTACCAGCCCTACAGCCGCTACTGGTACGTGAGCGTCCGCAAGTCCTTCTAAGGGCGAACGGAAACTCGAAAGACCAAGCGCCGGCCGGTTCCGCGAGGGACCGGCCGGTTTGCTTTTGTGGCCGGTGCGGTATGGCGGCGCCTGCCGCCGATCATCGCCGCGTCGCCGCGCAGGCGAGCGTCATAACGCGCCGAAACCGCGTGCGCCGGAGGTTAGGGATAGGAACAACGAGACAATTGGCTTTGGAGGCGCGCCATGAAGCTGTGGGGCCAGATTTCGATCGAGCTCAATGTCGGCGACTATGTCGAGGCGGCTGAGCACCAACGCCGACTGGAAGCCATTTTGGAGCAGGCGAGGGCGGTCTATCCGGAAGCGACGCTAGCTATGCGCGAGCGGCGTGAGCGGCGGCCGACGCCGGCCGTGCGGGCCCTGCCGGCTAATCTGGCGACGCGAGCCGGCGCCCATGTGGACGGCTGAGCCGATGCGGTCGCGGATCGTGCTCGTCGAGGCCCTGACTCTTTTTCGGAGCTTCAACCCAACCATCACCGTCAACGAGATCGCTGCGTTCCTGCACGCCTGCGATCGTGAAGGCCTGACCATTCAGGAGTTGGCTGAACAAGCGTGCATGACCGAACCAACGGCTTCGCGCAGCATCCGCTCGTTCGGGCCGCCGGGATCCGAGTGGGCCAGAGCGCCGGCATGCGGCCTGGTCGAGGCCTTCTTGAACCCGAACGACGGCCGCAGTCGGGTTCTGCATCTCACACCGGCCGGACGCGCTGTGCGCGATCGACTGGATGCGATCGTCGGACGGTCAGCCTGACCTGCGGCGTCTGCATTCATCAGTGAAATCGTCCTTCGACGCGTGGGCGTCGTCGTTTGTCGCGAACTCCATGACCCATCTGCCGGCGTGCTCCATTCGACGGTCGCCCGCGGCTGGAGGACACGGCGATGGAGATGCAGCTCGACCGGTTGGACCTGCGGATACTGTCGGCCCTGCAGGTGTCGAACCAGACTAGCGCCCATGAGTTGGCCGACAGGGTGCCGCTGTCGCCGTCGGCGATCCAGCGGCGGATCCGCAGCTATCGGAGCAACGGCGTCATCGCCGCCGACATCTCGGTGCTGGACCCGCGACTGGCGGGGGACCACATCTCGGTGATGGTGATGATCCAGCTGGCGCAGCAGGGGCCCGCGCGGGTCGCCGATGTGCGGGCGCGGCTGAGCCGCTCGCCACATGTGCAGGTGGTCATGGAGCTGGCCGGCGCCTACGACCTGATGTGCATCACGGTCTTTGAAAGCATGGACGGATTCAACGCGTTCGTGGACGCCGAGATCGCCGATCACCCGTCGGTGGGGCGCTTCGAGGCGGTGTTCGTGCGCCGACGCGTGAAGTTTGGCGCGGCCATACCGCTGACCTAGGGCTCGATCGCGGCCTGGATGACTTTGGCCAGTCGGCGGCGCAGAGCCGCCTGTCCCTCCACGTCGAGGTCGTGGTCGTCGGTGATGGCGCGGGAGATCGCCACGCCCATGATCAGGTCGCCGGCCAGGCGGGCTCGGACATCGGCCTCGGGGCCGCCCAGATAGGCCGCGAAGGGATCGTGGAACCAGGTCCGCATGGAGCGTCGCAGCGGCTCGGCGGCGGCTGGCGACGACGCCGATCGCAGCATGATCAAGAGGTGATCGAGACCGTCCTGGCGGTCGGGATCGTCCATGAGCTTGTCGGCGACGCGCTCGCCGAACTGGCTCAGTTCGCCCTGAAAGAGTTCCGTAGCGTCAGGTCCGCAGTTCAGGACCTCGACGAAGAGCTCTTCCTTGGAGCCGAAATAGCGAGAAACCAGCGCCGCGTCGACGCGGGCGTCGGCGGCGATCTCGCGGAGGCTCGCGCCGTCATAACCCTCTTTGGCGAAACGACTTTTCGCCGCGTCGAGGATCGCTTGTCTTGTCGCCGCCGCGTTGCGCGCGCGCACCGGCGCCACATTTTCGGCCATTTTCGCCGTTCGCTCCCTTGTTGTCATCGGCTGTTGACATATGTAGGCCCTGTCGATGTAAAAGTCATCAACCGTTGACTTGGGCGCTCCCCCGCCCGTGGGATAAATCATGCGTAAGTTTTTCGCGCCGTTCGTCGCAACGGCCGCCGCTGCATTGGTTCTGGCCGGATGCGGCAAGCCTGAAGGTCCGCCGCAGATGCCGGCGCCGGAGGTTTCCGTCGCCACGCCGCTGCGGCAATCGGTCGTTGATTGGGACGATTTCACCGGACGCTTCGAAGCGCCCGAGCGCGTCGACGTGCGCGCCCGCACCAGCGGCTACCTGCAAGCCGCCCATTTCCGCGAAGGCCAATTCGTCAACAAGGGCCAGCTGCTGTTCACGCTGGACCCGCGTCCGGCCGAAGCCCAGCTCGCCGCCGCGCGCGCCCAGGCCAAGCTGGCTGCAGCGGATCTTGCTCGCGCCGAGACCCTGCTGAAGGTCCAGGCCATCAGCCGCGAAGAGTACGACAACAAGCGCGCCGCCAGCGAAGTCGCCCAGGCGACGGTCCAGGCGCGGGCATTGGACCTCGAGTTCACCCGCGTCACTGCGCCGACCTCGGGCGTCGTCTCGGATCGCCGCGTCGATCCGGGCAACGTGATCTCGGGCGGCGGGGCCGGCGCGGACGTGCTGACCACCATCGTCTCCACCACGCCGATCCACTTCCTGTTCGACGCCTCCGAGGCCCAGCTGCTCAAGGACCAGCGCGCGACGGGCAAGGGCGGCAAGGTGCAGATCCGCCTGCAGGACGAGGCCGACTACCGCTGGACCGGCCAGATCGACTTCACCGACAACAGCATCGACGGCGCGTCCGGCGCCATCCGGATGCGCGCCGTGGTCCCCAACCCGAACGGCTTCCTGAAGCCGGGCATGTTCGCCAAGGCCAAGGTCGAAGGCGGCCAGGCCTATGACGCGTTGCTGGTGCCGGAAGCCGCCATCGTCGCCGACGGCGCCCGCAAGGCGGTCAACGTCGTGGCGGCCGACGGCTCGGTGACCCTGAAGCCGGTCGAGCTTGGCCCGACCACGCAGGGCCTGCGGGTCATCCGCAGCGGCATCAAGCCGGACGACAAGGTCATCGTGAACGGCGGCGTGCGCCTGATGGGGCCGAACATGAAGGTCAAGGCCAAGGTCGTGACCATCGAGCCCAAGAAGGCCGCTGCCCAGGCCGCGTCCACTGTCACCATTCCCGTGGCCTCGAGCGCCACGCCGGTCGGCGCCCGCTAAGGGCCCGATCCAGGGACGGAATCCATGCGTTTCTCGCACTTCTTCATCGACCGCCCGATCTTCGCGGGCGTGCTGTCGGTGTTCATCGCCCTGATCGGGGCCTTCGCCTTGCCGCTGCTGCCGCTGTCGCAGTATCCGGACATCGCGCCCCCGACCATCGCGGTCACCGCCACCTATCCCGGCGCCTCGGCCGAGACCCTCGCCGAGACCGTCGCCGCGCCGATTGAGCAGGAAATCAACGGCGTCGAGGGCATGCTCTACATGACCTCGTCGTCGACCGCCGACGGCATGGCGACGATCTCCGTGACCTTCGAGCCGGGCACCGACCTCGACGCCGCGCAGGTGCTCGTCCAGAACCGGGTGGCGCTCGCCACGCCGCGCCTGCCCGAGCAGGTGCGTCAGGTCGGGGTGACCGTAAACAAGCAGCTTTCAGGCTTCTTGCTGCTCGTCGCGCTGACCTCTGATGATCCCAACGCCGACCTCGACCACATCGGCAACTTCGCGAACTCGACGGTTCGCGACCGCATGCTGCGCATCAAGGGCGTCGGCGGCGTGCAGGTGTTCGGCGGCGGCTTCTACTCGATGCGGGTCTGGATCGACCCGGGCAAGGCCTCGGCGCGCAACCTGACCTCCGACGAGATCGTGGCGGCGCTGCGAGCCCAGAATGTCCAGGCTGCGGGCGGCGCCCTCGGTCAGGCTCCGAACGACACCGGCGCGGCCTTCCAGCTGCCGGTGCAGGTCCAGGGCCGACTGGCCGATCCGGAAGAGTTCGCCAACATCGTCATCCGCACCGACGCCGACGGACGCGTGACCCGCGTGCGCGACATCGGCCGCGTCGAGCTGGGCGCCCAGGACTACGGGATGCGCGGCTACTTCGACGGCAAGCGCGGCATCGGCCTGGCGATCGTTCAGCAACCGGGCGCCAACGCCCTGTCGACCGCCGCCGAAGTCATGAAGGCGGTTGAGGAACTGAAGCCGTCCATGCCGCAAGGCGTGAGCTACTCGATCCCCTACAATCCGACTGAATTCGTCGAGGCGTCCGTCGCCTCGGTGCAGAGCACCTTGTTCGAAGCGGTGATCCTCGTGGTCGTCGTGATCATGGTGTTCCTGCAGACCTGGCGCGCGGCGATCATCCCAATCCTGGCGATCCCGGTCGCCCTGGTCGGCACCTTCGCGGTGCAACTCGCGCTCGGCTATTCGCTGAACTCGCTGTCGATGTTCGCCCTCGTGCTGGCGGTCGGCATCGTCGTCGACGACGCCATCGTCGTGGTCGAGGCGGTGGAGCGAAACATACGCCGAGGCATGACGCCAAGAGAGGCGGCGTTCAGGACCATGGACGAAGTGTCCGGCGCCCTGATCGCCATCGGTCTGGTGCTGCTGGCCGTGTTCGTGCCGACCGCCTTTATGCCCGGCATCCCCGGCATGTTCTTCCGCCAGTTCGCGGTCACCATCTCGGCCGCCTCGGTGATCTCGCTGATCACTTCGCTGACCTTGTCGCCGGCCCTCGCCGCGCTGCTGCTCAAGCCGCATGTCGAGCACTCGCTCGACACCGGCCCGCGCTGGATGCGTCCGATCAAGATGGCCGGTCACAAGTTCAACAGCGGCTTCGACTGGCTGAGCGACAAGTACGGCGCGCTGACCGCCCGCCTGGTGCGCGCCAGCATGATCGTGCTGGTGATCTATGCGGGCCTGATCCTGCTGACCGGCTGGCGTCTGACCGCCACCCCGACCGGCTTCATCCCGCAGCAGGACCAGGGCTTCCTGATCGGCGTCGTCCAGCTTCCGCCGGGCGCCTCGCTCGAGCGCACCGACGCAGTCGTCCGCCAAGCCGCGGCGATCGTGCAGGACACCCCTGGCGTTCAGGGCGTCTCGGCCTTCGCCGGTCTCGACGGGGCCAGCTTCTCGGCCATGTCCAACGGCGGCGTGTTCTTCGTGAAGCTCGACGACTGGTCCGAGCGCGGCAAGGAACTGAGCGCCGACAACATGGCCGGCATGGTCATGGGACGTCTGTCGGGCATCCAGGAAGCCAACATCTTCTTCCTGGCGCCGCCGCCTGTCGAAGGCATGGGCAACGCCGGCGGCTTCAAGATGATGGTCCAGGATCGCTCGGGCGCCGGCTATGCTGCGCTGGAGCAGGCGGCCAACGGCCTGGTTGGGGCCGCGGCTGGAACGCCGCAGTCCACCGTGGGCGTCTTCTCGCAGTTCAACACCGGCTCGCCGCGCGTGACCGCCGAGATCGACCGCGACAAGGCCCTGCTGATGGGCGTGCAGCCTGGCGCGATCTACGACGCCATGAGCACCTATCTCGGCTCGACCTACGTCAACGACTTCAACCTGCTGGGTCGCACCTTCCGGGTGACTGCGCAGGCCGAGTCCGACGCGCGGGACGACCCGTCCGACATCGCCGGCATCAAGGTCCGTTCGGCGTCGGGCGGCATGGTGCCCCTGGGCTCGCTGGCCACGGTGAAGGACGAAACCGGTCCGGTCCGCGTGGTGCGCTACAATCTCTTCCCGGCCGCAGAAGTGCAGGGCGGGGCGCCTCCGGGCGTGGCGTCGGGCGATGCGCTCACGGCGATGGAGCAACACGCCGCCAAGGTGCTGCCGGCCGGCTTCAGCTACGAGTGGACCGAACTCGCCTATCAGGAAAAGGCGGCCGGCAACTCCGGCGCCCTGATCTTCCTCCTGGCAGTGGTGTTCGTGTTCCTGGTGCTGGCCGCGCAATACGAGGCCTTCACCCTGCCGTTGGCGGTCATCCTGATCGTGCCGATGTGCATCCTCGCGGCCATTCTCGGCGTGAACTTGCGGGGCCAGGACAACAACATCCTGACCCAGATCGGTCTGATCGTGCTTGTCGCCCTGGCGGCCAAGAACGCGATCCTCATCGTCGAATTCGCCAAGCAGGCGGAGGAAGACGAGGGGGCCGACCGGTTCGAAGCGGCCATCAAGGCGGCCCGGACCCGTCTGCGGCCGATCCTGATGACTTCGTTCGCCTTCATCTTGGGCGTGCTGCCGCTGGCGATCGCCACGGGGCCGGGGGCGGAGATGCGTCAGGCGCTGGGCACGGCGGTGTTCTTCGGGATGCTGGGCGTGACTGTCTTCGGCCTGATCTTCACGCCGGTCTTCTACGTGCTCTGCCGCTGGCTGGCCGCTCGCCTACCGAAGGCCAAGGGCAAGGAAGAGAAGACCTATCCGACCACCGGGGGCGGCACGCCGCACCACCCGCTCGAGTATGAAGGAGGCGCGAAGTGATCCGCCTTAAGCTGATCCCTGCGCTGCTGGGCGCTACGGCGCTGACCGCCTGCGCCGTCGGACCGAACTACCAGGTCCCGGCGCCGGCGGCCTCGGGGCAGGGGGCGTTCATCTCGGCCGAACCGGCGATCGCCGCGGCCGACGCCCCTCCCGGCGACTGGTGGCGGCTGTTCCAGGACCCGACCCTCGATGGTCTGGTTCAGGAGGCCCTGGTCGCCAACAAGGATGTCGCTGTCGCGGCCGCGAACCTCTCGCGGGTGCGGGCGGTGCTGAGCGAGACCCGCTCGGGGCTGTTGCCGTCGACCACCATCTCGGCGTCGGGACAGCGCGTCCGCGGTCAGGACGTGGTGACGGGCCAGTTCGCCGAGGGCGACCAGTACCGCGCGGGCTTCGACATGTCGTACGAGGTCGACCTGTTCGGCCGCGTGCGCCGCAGCCTGGAGGCCAACCGCGCCGACGTGGCCGCCGCGCAGGCGGCGCTGGACGTGGTGCGCGTCTCGGTCGCCGCCGAGACCGCCCGGGCCTATGCCGACATCTGTGCGGCCAACGCCCAGATCGCGGTGACCAAGCGGACCATCGAGCTGCAGCAGAATACCTACGACCTGACCGCCCGTCAGCTTGAGGCCGGGCGCGGCACTGCTGCCGATACCTCGGCGGCGGCGACTCAGCTCGAGACCTCGAAGGCGGTGCTGCCGTCGCTCGACGCCCAGCGTTCGGCGGCGCTGTTCCGTCTGGCGCTGCTGACCGGCAAGACCCCGGCCGAAGCGCCGCAGGCGGTGTTGAGCTGCCAGGCGACGCCGCAGGTGGCTCAGGCTATCCCGGTCGGCGATGGGGCGGGCATGCTCGCCCGGCGTCCAGACGTGCGTCAGGCCGAGCGGGACCTGGCCGCGGCCACCGCGCGCATCGGCGTGGCTACGGCCTCGCTCTATCCGTCGGTGACCATCGGCGGCGGCATCGCCACCACCGGGGCGCGGAGCGGGGACCTTGGGGACGACTACACCTTCAATGTCGGGCCGCTGATCAATTGGAACTTCCCGAACATCCTGGCCGCTCGCGCCCGTGTGAAGCAGGCTGGGGCCGGGGCGGAAGCCGCGCTGGCCACCTTCGAGAAGGTCAACCTGACCGCGCTGCAGGAGACTGAGACGGCCCTGACCCAGTACGCCCGCGAGCTCGACCGCCGCGCCGCGCTCAAGCGCGCCCGCGACGAAGGCGAGACCGCGGCCCGGCTGGCCCGCCTGCGCAACGAGGCCGGCGTCGACAGCCTGCTGGCCGTGTTAGTGGCCGAGCGCCAGCTGGCCTCGCTTGAGGCCCAGCTCGCGCAGTCCGACGCCCAGGTGACCACCAACCAGATCGCCCTGTTCAAGGCGCTGGGCGGCGGCTGGGAAGCCGCCGGCGAATGACCCGCGCAGGGCGAGGGGATCCCCTCGCCCTGTCGCAGGCTGCGGCTTGGCTCTTAGCTGCGGCAGAAAATCTCCATTGAGACGATAATTCCTATTCACATTGTAGGAATGTAGCGGCGATCGCGCTGGGGCGGCGCCCGTTTCATTGGAGACGATCATGATCTCGAGCGCACGACTGGCGCGTCGAACCCTGATGACCGCGGGGGCGATGCTGGGACTGATGTCGGCGCCGGCCATCGCCGCGGATGCCGCGGCAGTGCATGGCCGGGCCCTGGTCCTTGACGGCCACGTCGATGTGCTGCTGCCGGGGACCAACGCCCGCTACTACGCGCCTGACGGCACGACCTTCTCCGAACTCGGCAAGCTCAAGGCCGGCGGCGTCGACGCCTTGGTCTACGCGGTCGCGGTTTCGACCGGACCCGACACTCCTGAAGGGCACGCCGCCGCTCGCGCCGAGGCGGACGCCAAGTTGGCGGCGATCCGTAAGCTGGCCGTCGATCATCCTGGCGACATCGCCATCGCCTACTCGGCCGAAGACGTGCGCAAGATCGTGGGGCAGGGCAAGATTGCGGTGCTGATCGGCTTCCAGAACGCCTACTCGCTGAAGCCCGACGTCGCCGAGTTCGATCGCCTAAAGGCCGACGGCGTTCGGGTCGCGGCCCTGAACCACGCCGGCAACAACGCCTTTGCGGATTCGTCGCGGCCCCAGCAAGGGGCCGGCGAGCAGCACGGCGGCCTCTCGCCCCTGGGCAAGGCCGCGGTCGGCCGTCTCAACGATCTGGGCGTCCTGATCGACGTGTCGCAGCTGACGCCCAAGGGCGTGTTCCAGACGCTGGAGCTGACCCGTACGCCGGTCGTGGCGACGCATTCGGCGGCGCGCGGCCTGGTCGACAACACCCGCAACCTGTCCGACGCCGAGCTCGACGCGATCAAAGCCAACGGCGGGGTGGTGCAGGTCGTGCCGTTCAACGCCTATCTGCTGCCGGCGCCGACCGACTATGCGCAGCGGTTGAAGTCGCTGCGGGCGCAGTACGGCCTGGCGCTAGACAAGTCCGGCTACCAGGGCGCAGACGACCTTCCGGCTGATCGCCGCGACGCCTTCTTCGTCGCCTACCGAGCCCTGTCGCCCCAGGCCACGCTGAAGGACTATGTCGATCACATCGACTACATCGCCAAGCGCATTGGGGCCGACCACGTCGGCGTCGGCACCGACTTCAACCACGGCTCGGGCGTTCCGGGCTTCCGCGACGAGGCTGACGCCGCCAACGTGACGGGCGAACTGCTGGCGCGCGGTTACAGCGAGGAGCAGGTCGACGCGATCTGGGGCGGAAACTTCCTGCGTGTCCTGGCGGCGGCCGAAGCCGGGGCGAAAGGCCTGGCCAAGGCCGATTAGGCGCGGCCACGCCCCAGGCCAGCATCAGCAGACAAGCGGACACGAACTAAGGGATTCGCCGGGTGTAGGCGCTCAGCAGATTGGGCGACCATTCGTCTTCAACCATAGAGGACGTGCGAAATGGTCCGACTGATGAATCCCTGGGCGAGCGTACGCTTCGTCTCGATCCTGGCTGTGGGCGGGTTGGCTTTGAGCGGCTGCGCCACAACTGACTACGTCAATGAGCAGATCGCTGCGGTCAACGGCCGTATCGACGCCGTCGACGCTAAGGCGACAGACGCAATTCAACGCGCCGACGCCGCCAACAGCGCGGCCCAGGCGGCGGGGAATGACGCTCGGAACGCTAACCAGCGGCTCGATCAGTTGACCGCCCGTGTCGACCGAAATGAGCAGATGGCCATGCAGGCGGCTCAAACCCGCAGTGCGAAGATGCCGAGAAACTGATCGTCCCAATTTCGACGATCTGCGCCGTCAAACGTTCGCTCTCTACGCCAGTTGTTTGGCGTCGGGTTGGTGGGACGAATTTTATGCGCGATCCTTTGAAAGCGATATTGGCGGCTTGGGCGCTTGGTGTGTTGTCGGTCGGGGTCCCTCCAGCCTCGGCCGCAGCCGCCACGCCCGAACGTTCGGCCGAGCAGGCGCAGACGCCGGCTTCGAAAGAGGTCGTGCGGCTGGCGGACTGGGTGATTGCGTCGGACGACTACGACGGCATGCCGTTCTTGATCATCGACAAGGTGTCGGCCGAGGTCTTCGTGTTCGGCGGCGACGGCAGGCTGCGCGGCGTGGCGCCGGCCCTATTGGGCCTAGCCCATGGGGACGATTCAGCGCCGGGTATCGGTGAAAAGGAACTGTCGAAAATCACGCCGGAGGAACGTACGACGCCTGCCGGCCGATTCGTCATGGGCTTCGGCGAATCGCCGAGCGACAAGGACGTCCTCTGGGTCGACTACGATACGGCTGTCTCGATCCACCAGGTGCCGCTCAACAATCCCAAAGAGCACCGTCTGCAGCGCTTGCAGTCGCCCACCCCAAAAGACAATCGCATCACCTTTGGATGCATCAACGTGCCGGTGGAGTTCTACGAGAAGATCGTGCAGCCCACGTTCGCCGGCACTAAGGGCGTGGCCTACGTGCTGCCGGAAACCCGCCCGCTGGAGGAAGTCTTCGCGGCTTTCCGCCCGCAGGACGCCTCACGCTCGGAACTGGCCGCCAGCAGCGCTACGGGCGTTGATGCGGCCGACACCGTCGCGACGGGTTCGACGGACGTCTTTCCCTATTCGACCGCCAACAGTCACTGAGAGGTGAGGAAGCGCCTAGCGCTTGGGGCGCGGCGTCCCACCGCCGTGCGCTGAATCCGCCCTCGGGAAAGGCGGGAAAAAATGGTCGGAGTGGCAGGATTCGAACCTGCGACCCCCGCGTCCCGAACGCGGTGCTCTACCAGACTGAGCCACACTCCGACTTGGGAGGGCGCCTTATAGAGGCGATCGTTCAGCACCGCAAGCGGGTCAGAAAGACCTTTTTTGGGGCGTTGCATCCGGCGAAGTGTTGAGCTATCTCCACGCCCTCGCCGCGGGGGACATATCCCCCCGAGCCGTTCCTGCTGGGGAATGGTGTAATGGTAACACTGCGGTTTTTGGTACCGTCATTCTAGGTTCGAGTCCTAGTTCCCCAGCCATCTCCCCCTAGAGTTCAGCGACCGCCGTCGCGACCACGCGCCGGATCCAGGCGTGAGCGGGTCGCTTGTCGTGGCGGCTGTGCCAGTACATGCGCACTTCGGGCGCGGGGCTAGGGATCGGCAACTGGAAGAGGTCCAGGCCTGCCTCGACGGCCACGGCGCGGGCGTACTGGACGGGCAGGGCGGCGATCAGGTCGCTGCGTCCCACGGCTAGCGCCACGCTCTGGAAGTGCGGCAGTCCCAACACCACCTCGCGACGCGCGCCGATCGCGGCCAGCGCTTCGTCGACGTCGCCGGACATATCGCCGGAGATGGTGCGGATCGCCTGGGGCAGGGCGCAGAACTGCTCAAGCGGAATCGGCGAGCCCGGCGGCAGGTCGCGCAGCGCGTCGTGCCCCTTGGCCGCGACGACTGCAAAGGGCGAGACGAACAGCACCTGACTCGAAACCCAATCGGGAACCTGCAGCGGCCGCTCCAGCGCCAGGTCAATGGCGTCGTCCAGCAGCAGGCGGTCGACGTCGCCATGGGCCGAGTCGAGAAAACGCAGCCGTATCCCAGGCGCCTCGGCGCGCAGCCGTGCGGCCAGGCCTGGCAGCACCAGCGTCGAGAAGAAGTCTGCACCCAGCAGGGTGAAGCTGGCCTGGGCGGTCGCCGGGTCGAATCGCTGATCCCCGAACAAGCCGCGCTCAAGGTTGTTCAACGCGTCGCGAACAAACGGGGCCAGGGTCTCGGCGCGCGGCGTCGGCGTCATCTCAGGGCCGCGTCGGATAAACAGCTGGTCGTCCAGCGCCGCGCGCAGGCGAGCCAGGGCCGCGCTGACCGCCGGTTGGCTGAGGCCAACGCGCTCGCCCGCGCGTGTGACGCTGCGCTCACGGATCAGGGCGTCGAAGACGCGCAGCAGATTGAGATCGAAGGTCTGAAAATTCATGCGCGTGATGGCGCCCATAACATCGTTCGATTTCCGTGAGCGCGATCCTGCCCTTACTCGATCAGCCTCTGCAAACCGAAGGAGGTCCGGCCATGACCAACGATCAAGCGTTCTGGTTCCTCAACACCCGCATCGTCATCCGCCGCGCCTCGAGCGAGGCGGCTGATGGTCTTTGCATTCAAGAGCACTGGATGCCCTATGGGGACTCCCCGCCGATGCACGTGCACGAGCGCGAGGACGAGATTTTCCATCTGGTGGAAGGCGTGGTGCGCTTTCGCGTCGGCGAGCAGGAACGAATCGTCCGGGCCGGCGAGACGGTGGTCGGCCCCAAGGGCGTGCCGCACGGCTTCGTCGTCGGATCGGCGGCCGGCGCCCGCTGCCTGATCATGACCCGCGGCGGTGATTTCGAGGGGTTCGTGCGGGAGATGGGGCGTCCGGCGGCCGCGCCGGGGCTGCCGGCGCCGGTCGCACCGACCCCGCAGATGCAGTCGGTGCTGAGCGAGGCCGCTGCGGGCCATCGCATCGCCCTGGTGGGGCCGCCGATGGGGCTGGGTTAGGCGCCGCCCAGGACCATGCCGGCGGCGTCCGGGGCGCTGGAGTCGCCGCCATTGAGGCTTTTGCGCATCCAGACGATGTCGACCCAACGCCCCTTCTTCCAGCCGAAGCCCTTGCCGACCCCAGCGTGTTCGAAACCGAGCGAGCGGTGCAGGCCGATTGAGCCGGCGTTTTCGGAGTCGCCGATCACCGCGACCACCTGGCGGATGCCGAAGTCCTCGCAGGCTGCAATGACGGCGCCCAGCACCGCCTTGCCGACACCGCGGCCGAGCGCGTCCGGCGCGATGTAGACGCTGTCCTCGACCGTGTAGCGATAGGCCGCGCGCGGCCGGAACGGTCCGGCATAGGCGAAGCCCAGAACGCGGCCGGCGTCCTCGGCGACCAAGTATGGCAGACCGCGCTCGACGATCGCCTGGCGGCGGGCGGCCATGTCCTGGATCGTCGGGGGCACCTCCTCGAAGGTGCCGAAACCGTTCAGCACGTGGTGGCCGTAGATCTCGGCCAGCGCCGTGGCGTCCTCCGTCGTCGAAGCCCTGACGATCACTGTTCCCAACCCCGTTCCTGCGCCCAGATGGCGAAGGCGTAGTCGAGGGCGATTTCCTTGAGGAAGTCGAAACGGCCGGACGCGCCGCCGTGCCCGGCCTCCATGTTGATCTTCAGCAGGATCGGGGCATCGCCCGTCGTGTTGTCGCGCAGCTTGGCGACCCACTTCTGCGGCTCCCAATAGGTCACCCGCGGGTCGCTGAGCCCGCCAGTCGCTAGGATCGGCGGATAGGGCTTGGCGGTGACTTGGTCGTAGGGGCTGTAGCCCGCGATGCGGTCATATGCGGCGGGGTCCTCCAGCGGATTGCCCCACTCGGGCCATTCGGGCGGCGTCAGCGGCAGAGTGGTGTCGCTCATGGTGTTGAGCACGTCGACGAACGGTACGGCGGCGATGATGCCGCTCCAGAGGTCCGGGCGCATGTTGACGACCGCCCCCATCAGCATGCCGCCGGCCGAGCCGCCATAGGCGACCATCCGCCCAGCCTTGCCATAGCCGTTGGCGCTCAGGTGCTCGGCGCTGGCGATGAAGTCGGTGAAGGTGTTGGTCTTCTTCTCCTTGCGGCCGTCGAGGAACCAGCCCCAGCCCTTGTCGGAGCCGCCGCGGATGTGCGCCACCGCCCAGATCCAGCCTCGGTCGACGAGACTGAGGTTGCGGATCGAGAAGGTCGGCTCCATGGCGTGGCCGTAGGAGCCGTAGCCGTAGAGCAGCAGCGGCGCGGAGCCGTCGAGCGGCGTGTCCTTCAGCATCAGCACGGTGACCGGCACCTGGACGCCGTCCTGCGCCGTCGCGTAGAGCCTCCGCGCGACGTAACGGGACGGGTCGTGGCCCGAGGGGATCTCCTGCGTCTTGCGCAGGGTCCGTTCGCGACTGGCCATGTCGTAGTCGAACCACTGCCTCGGTGTGGTCGGCGACTGGTAGACGAAGCGCGTCAGCGTCGTCTCGTACTCCAGCCCGCCTTCCAACGAGAGGGCGTAGGCTTCCTCGTCAAAGGCGATCTCGTGGCTGGCGCCGTCGCGAGCCATGATCACGATGCGGTCGTTGGCGTTCACCCGCTCCAGGCGCGCCAGGAAGCCGGCGAAGGCGGCGAAGCCGGTGATGAAACGGCCGGGCTCATGGGCCACGAAATCGGTCCAGGTCGCGCGGGCCGGGACCGACGCGGAAGACTGGGCGAGCTTGAAGTCCACGGCGCCATCGGCGTTGGTGCGGATCACCCAGCGGTCCGACCAGTGGTCGAGTTCGTACTTCACGCCCTCTTGGCGCGGCTCGGCCACCACCGGGGCGGCGGCCGGATCGGCGGCCGGAATCAGCCAGAGCTCAGTGGTCTCCTGGTTGCCGACATGGATGAGGATGTGGCTGCGGTCGGACGCCAGGCCAACGCCGAGGAACATGCCCTCGTCGGTCTCCTCGTAGACCAGCACGTCGTCGCCGCCGCGCGACGGGCGACGATAGACCTTGGAGGGGCGGGCGTTCTCGTCGCGCCAGATCCAGAAGATCCACTTGCTGTCGGGCGAGAACACGAACGAGCCGTAGGCGCTGTCGATCGCGTGATCGAACGTCTGGCCGCTCTCCAGGTCCTTGACCCGGATCGTGTAGTACTCCGAGCCCTGCTCATCGGCCGCCCAGGCGTAGAGCTTGTGGTCGGGACTGTGGCTGGCGGCGCCGACCTGGAAGAACGACTTGCCCTTGGCCAGGGCGTCCTCGTCCAGCAGGACCTGTTCCTCGCCTCCGCCGCGCGCGCGGCGGCCGTGGACGGGGTGCTCAGCACCGATCTCGTAGCGGGCGTAGTACTCCCAGGGACCGTCGGGGGCAGGGACGCTGGAATCGTCCTCCTTAATGCGACCCTTCATCTCGGCGAACAGCTGGGCCTGCAGCGCCTCGGTCTTTCCGAGCAGCGCCTTCGTGTAGGCGTTTTCCGTTTCCAGGTGCTCTCGGATGTCGGCCCGCAGGACCTTGGGGTCGCGCAGCACCTCGCGCCAGTTGTCGTCCTTCATCCAGGCGTAGTCGTCGGTGCGGGTGCGGCCCAGCTGTTCGATGACCTTGGGGACGCGGGCGGCGGCGGGGGGCTTGGGAGCGCTCATGGCAAGCTACATGCGCCGCCGCGGGCCGCGCCTCAAGGCCTAGAGCAGAACCGCGTCCACGGCCGTGCAGGCGAACTCCTCGATGGTGTTTTCGACCGCCAGCTTCTCGATCACCGCGTTCTTGAGGATCATGGTGTAGCGGGCGCTGCGTTCGCCCAGATGATAACCGTCGGCCCGCACGCTGAGGCCGAGCTTGCGGGTCAGTTCGAGATTGCCGTCGGAAAGGAAGCGGATCTTGCGGCCTGGATCGAGCTCCTGGGCCCAGCGGTCCATGACCCAGGGATCGTTGGGGGTGACGCAGGCCAGCAGCTGGAACCCCGCCGATCGTAGCCGCTCAGCGTTGGCGATGAAGTCGGGGAGGTGCTTTTGCGCGCAGGTCGGGCTGAAGGCGCCGGGCATGCCCATGACGATGGCGCGCCGACCCTCGAACAGCCGCTCGGTCGACAGGACCGTCAGCTCGCCGCTTTGAAGTTCTGCAAGGGAGGCCGGGGGGATCCGCACCCCGGCGGCGATACGCTTCAACATGCTCGGCTCAACTCTCCGTGCGAGTCTTGTGCCGGGCTCCCTACTGGCCGCTTAATAGCGCGCACAGAGACGCCGCGCGGCAATCGGGCGCGGCCCAGCGGACTTTCCGCTAACGGCGTTCTTAACTAAGTAACGCTCATCGTCGGGGAGCGTACGAGTTCTTTAGTCTAGGGGCGAATGCCTTGGATCTTGCAGTTGAGCTGATACACGCGACCGTCCAGTTGGAGCAGCCGTTGGGCGATGGAACGCGCACGGTGGGCACCGGGTTCCTCATCGCTGAGACCGGGCCGGACGGCGCCCCGCGCACGGTGCTGGTGACCGCCAATCACGTGCTGGCCAAAATGCCGGGCGCCGAGGCGCGGATCGGCTATCGCATCTCCAATCCCGACGGCAGCTGGAGCTATTCGCCCCAGACGCTGAAGATCAGGGACGCCAACGGCGCGCAGCTGTGGACCAAGCATCCTTCGCGCGACGTCGCGGCGATCTCGATCACCGCGCCGGAAGCCTTCGCTAAGTCCGCTATTCCGATGCAGTGGTTGGCTGGCGACGACACCTTCCAGTCGAACCACATCGGGGCTGGCGACGAGATGATGGCCCTGGGCTTCCCGCGCGGGTTGGCGGCGAACCAGGCCGGCTTCCCGATCCTGCGATCGGGGCGCGTCGCCTCGTTCCCGGTGGCGCCGGCCCAGGTGTTCCCGACGTTCCTGCTCGACTTCACGGTGTTCCCGGGCAACTCGGGCGGCCCGGTCTTCATGTCGCAGGCGGCTCATCGCCGGGTCGGCGGCGCCGACGCGGGGCAGGATGTCCAGTTCATCGCCGGCCTGCTGACCCAACAGGTCGAGCTGAACAACGAGCGGCTGGAGATCGGCATCGTCACCCACGCCAAGTTCATCCGTGAGACGATGGCGCTGATGGACGACCCGCATGCGCCGATCACGATGGCGCGGTCCGAACCCATGACCGGAGCGCGCGCGGCCTCGGCCGAAGAAGCGGTCTCGCCGCAATGAAAAACGCCGCCCGTCATCGAGACGGGCGGCGTTCTCACGTTCTGACGATTAGTCGGAGCGCTTAGGCGCCGTAGACCACCGAGATGGTCTCGGCGATGCAGGCGGGCTTGGTCTCGCCTTCGATCTCGATCGTGCACTCGTTCTTCAGCTGCATGCCGCCGGCCTTCGGCTCGGCGCCGATCAGCTTTTGGCGCATGCGCACGCGCTTGCCGACGCGGACCATGTTGATGAAGCGGACCTTATCCGAGCCGTAGTTGATGCCGCGGGTCACGCCCTTGATCGGCAGCATGCCGGCGCCCAGGAACGGGATCAGCGACAGGGTCAGATAGCCGTGGGCGATCGGGCCGCCGATTTCTTTGGTCGCGCGCTCGACGTCGACGTGGATCCATTGATGGTCGCCGGTGGCTTCGGCGAATTGGTTGACTCGTTCCTGGGTGATTTCCACCCAATCCGAAACGCCGACTTCCTGACCGACCAGGCCGGCCAGATCCTTGAACTCCACCGGGTTCATCGTTTGCTCCCAAATCAATTGAAACAGATGTTCGAGGTCTAGCACCTGTCTGGGCGCTCGCAACGCCTTTACGCCGCCGCCAGGGACATTAAAGAGCGCCTTATGCAACGAGCTCTCAGCGTCAGCCGGATGACCGGCAACAAGTCGACCTTCCCCGACTGGTACCAGGCGATCGTCCGCGAGGCGGACATGGCTGAATCCAGCCCGGTGCGCGGCTCCATGATCATCAAGCCGTGGGGCTATGGCGTCTGGGAACGGATCCAGCAGACCATGGACCGTCGGATCAAGGAGATGGGCGTCGACAACGCCTACTTCCCGCTGTTCATCCCGCTTGGCTTCTTCGCCAAGGAAGCCGAGCACGTCGACGGCTTCGCCAAGGAAATGGCGGTGGTCACGCACCATCGGCTGAAGAGCATCGACGGTAAGCTGCAGCCTGATCCCGACGCCAAGCTGGAAGAGCCGCTGATCGTCCGTCCGACCTCGGAAACGATCATCGGCGACGCCTTCTCGCGTTGGGTGAAGAGCTATCGGGACCTGCCGCTGAAGATCAACCAGTGGGCCAACGTCGTCCGTTGGGAGATGCGCACGCGCCTGTTTCTGCGCACGTCGGAATTCCTCTGGCAGGAGGGCCATACCGCCCACGCCACGCGTGAGGACGCGCTGGCGTCGACCCTGCTGGCGCTGGAGATGTACCGGGAGTTCTCCGAGAACGTCCTGGCCATGCCGGTCGTCGCCGGTGAGAAGCCGGAGAACGAGCGCTTTCCCGGCGCCGACGCCACCTATTCGATCGAAGCCATGATGCAGGACGGTAAGGCCCTGCAGGCCGGCACCTCGCACTATCTGGGCACCAGCTTCTCGCGCGCGCAAAACATCCGCTACCAGAGCGACAGCGGCGAGATGGAGTTCTGCCACACCTCCAGCTGGGGCACCTCGACCCGCATGATCGGCGGCGTGATCATGACCCACGGCGACGACGATGGCCTGCGGCTGCCGCCGGCCATCGCGCCGCGCCAGATCGTCATCGTGCCGATGCTGCGCGGCAAGGAAGAGGACGCCCAGGTCCTGGCCTATGCCGAGGCGCTGGTGAAGGACCTGAACGCGCAGGTCGCGCTCGGCGAGCCGATCCGCGCCCTCTTGGACACCAAGGACCAGAAGTCGAGCGACAAGCGCTGGAACTGGGTGCGCCGCGGCGCGCCGGTGATCGTCGAGCTTGGTCCGCGCGATGCGGCTGGCGGCCAGGTCAGCTTCATGCGTCGCGATCGCCTGCGCGACGGCGACAAGGTGAAGTCCCAAGCCCTGGCCCGCGACGAGTTCGTCGCCCAGGCCCCGGCGCTGCTGGCCGAGATCCAGCAGTCGCTGTTCGACGAGGCCAAGGCCCGCCTCGACGCCAACATCCGCAGCGACCTGACCAGCTTCGAGCAGGTCGCCGAGTACTTCGGCCAGCTCTCGGACGAGGACGAAGAAACCTCGGCCTTCAAGGGCTGGGTGCGCGCGCCCTGGAGCCGCCCGACCGGCGCTGAGCTGGACAAGGTGGTCGAGCGCCTCAAGGCGCTGAAGCTGACCCTGCGCAACGCGCCGAGCCAGCAGCCTGACAGCTTCGGCCCCTGCGTCTTCACCGGCGACCCGGGCGTCGAGGAAATCCTGATCGGCCGTTCGTACTAGGCGCGGAATATCGGCGAGGCGACGTCGTCTCGCCGATATCTCGACGCTCAGTAGGCCTCGAAGGTATCGGGTCCTAGAAGCTTGAAGATCTCTTCAACGCTGCTCGCGGCGCGCACCTGCGCCATCAGTGGAAGCAGGACCGTTTCGTGTTCATCGAAGAGGCAGTAGTCGCTTGGAAAGGCCTCCAGCGTCTCGCAGGCGCGAGCCTTCACCTCATCCAGAGACGCCTTTCCCAGCCGCTCTAGGCTGTACTCGATCCGGTACTGTGGGCCGGCCAGCATCGCCCCAATGAGCCAGGGAATGAAGGGGCGCGCCCGGCCTCTGTCATGGACAGCCACGACTCGGCAGCGAAGCCCGTCGCCGTCTATGAGTTCCATCCCCAGCGACTTGCCCTCGCGCCGCGTCAGCTTTCCGCAGGTCGTCAGCGACCTGCGATCGGGGAAGCCCCAAATCTCTCGGTCGGGCGTGAAGCCGATCACCGGGAAGTTGAAATCGACAAGATCGGACGTGACCGAGCTATCGGCGGACGAACTCATCTACGCGATGTCCCCCGCGGTTGAAGGAGGTTTTGTACGCTATCGGCCAGGTTTGCCGCCGCCGCCGTCGGCAGGGCTTTCTGCCAGTCGGTGGTGCCATACCAAGCGCGGCGAATGGGATCGTATCGGGGCTGGCCCTTCCAGCTTCCCGTCAGGCGCCGATGCTGCTCGACCGGCAGGACCTTGAGGAGTGCGTAGTGATTGCGAGGATCCTGGGCGGTGCGGCTCAGGCCCTTCAAGGGAATGGTGTGATGGATCTCCTGCCCTTTGCCGGCCAAGCCCTTCCCTCGAATCTGCTTAGCTGCGGCGTTCGCCGAGACCGAGCCTTCCTTCATAATCTTGATGCCCTTGCTCGCGGCGCGGGCGCCTTTCGCCGCGATCCCGATCGGCAGGAGGTCCGCGACCGCCATCGCGCCGTTGAAGGCCGCGCCGGCATAATTCCCGTCTTGATAGTCGGCGACGGCCTCCCACGCGGGGCCGACTACGGGAATGAACGATTGCGCCAGATTGGGCCTGGCGATCTTCGTCGTTCCGGTCTCTGCTTCGTCGCGTCGCCTCCTGAGGGCGGCCATCTCTGCATCATAAAGTTCGCCCTCCGGGTCAGGTACGGAGCGCGGCTGCCCATTCGGCATTGTCGCCATTCAGGATTCCTGTCGATCTCAGCCTCGGCGGCGCGGCAGCGGCCGCGCCGTCCGAAGTCACTATGCGAGAGTAAACTATCGCATAGATTGCGAAATCATCAAGAACAAATAGTGAACAAATGGTTTTGCGGTCAGACGATGCGCGAGCCTTCCTTGCCCCAATAGGCGTCGCGGATCAGGCGCTTGTAGAGTTTGCCGGTCGGGTGGCGCGGCAGCTCCTGCATGAAGTCGATGACTCGCGGCGACTTCACGTGGCTGAGGTTGGCGCGGCAGAAGGCGGCGAGTTCGGCCTTCAGGTCTTCGCCCGCGGCGCTCCAGTCCATCGGTTGAATGACGGCGATGACCTGTTCGCCCATCTCCTCGTGCGGCCCGCCGACCACGGCGGCGTCGGCGACCTTGGGGTGGGTGATCAGCAGGTTCTCAAGTTCCTGCGGATAGATGTTCACGCCGCCGGAGATGATCATGAAGCTCTTGCGGTCGGTGAGGTACAGGAAGCCGTCCTCGTCGACCCAGCCCACGTCGCCGAGCGTGGTCCAGCCGTACTTGTTGGTGTTCTCGGCGATCTTCTCGGGCGCGTTGTGATAGCTCAGCGGCGTGCCGCCGCCGAAGTAGACCGTGCCTTCGGTGCGCGCGGGGACCTCCTCGCCGTCCTCGCCGACGATGTGAAGCTCGGCGGTCGTGGCCTTGCCGACCGACCCCTTGTGGGTCAGCCAGTCGTGCGGACCGATGTAGCAGAACCCGTTGCCCTCGCTGCCCGCGTAGTACTCGTGGATGACCGGCCCCCACCAGGCCATCATCTGCTCCTTGACCGGGATCGGGCAGGGGGCGGCGGCGTGAACGGCCGAGCGCATCGAGGAGACGTCGTATTTGGCGCGCACCTCGGGGGGGAGCTTCAGCATCCGCACGAAGTGAGTGGGCACGAACTGGCCGACGTCGACCTTGTACTTCTCGATCAGGCCCAGAGCGTCTTCCGGATCGAATTTCTCCATCACCACGACCGTGCCGCCGAGGCGGTGGACGCTCATGCACCAGCGCAATGGCGCAGCGTGATAGAGCGGCGCGGGCGAGAGATAGACGCTGTCATTCTGAAAGCCGAACAGCATCTGGGCCATCATGGCGAGCGGGTTGGGGGCGTCGATCGGCGCGCCGGTCAGCGGCGGCTTGATGCCCTTCGGGCGGCCGGTCGTGCCCGACGAATAGAGCATGTCGGTTCCGGCGCTCTCGTCAGCGATCGGCGTCGTCGGCTGGACGTCGCGGGCGGTCTCGAAGCTCTCGTAGGGCGCGCGCGGCTGACCGACCATGTAGAACTTCACGCCCGGCAGCAGCGGCGGCAGTTCATCCACGACCGAACCGACGCCGGCCGAGGTGATCAGCACCTTCGCCTCGCAGTCCTTCATGATGTACTCGACCTCGCCGGCCGTCAGCTTCGAGGAAATACAGGCGAAGTAGAGCCCGGCGCGCTGCGCGGCCCAGGCGATCTCGAAGAACCGCGGATGGTTCTCCATCAGGATGGCGATGACGTCGCCGGTCTTGAGGCCAAGGGAGCGGAAGAGCTGAGCGCCCTGGTTCGAGCGTTCGTCGAGCTGCTTGTAGGTCACGGTCTCGCCGGATCCGGCCATGACAAAGGCGGCGCGGTCGGGATGGGTCTGGGCGTGGCTGGCCGGATGCATGAACTCTTCCTTGCGGCGGCCGGGCGCTCTTTGGCGTCTCGACCGTCCTCCCAAAGTTATCGTTGTTAAGGCGAGTATGCGGGCCTTGACGGACCGTCCGTCAAGCGGGGCGGAGTAGGCGAAATTTCAGGGAGGATCAGATGGCCACGCACAGTTTCGAGACCCTCGGCTACGGCGTCGAGGATGGGGTGGCGACGATCACCCTGAACCGCCCGGAGAAGCTCAACGCCTTCAATACCCAGATGATGAAGGACCTGATCGCTGCGTTCGACGTGACCGACGGGGACGACGCGGTGAAGGCGGTGATCGTCACCGGCGCGGGCCGCGCCTTCTGCGCCGGCGCCGACCTGTCGGCCGGGGGCGAGACGTTCGACTACGACAAGCGCGGCGGCGAGGATCGGGCGGCTCGGACGCGCGAGGGCGTCCAGCGCGACGGCGGCGGCCTGGTCTCGCTGCGCATCTATGACAGCCTCAAGCCGGTGATCGGCGCGATCAACGGCCCGGCGGTCGGGGTGGGCGTCACCATGCAATTGCCGATGGACATCCGCCTGGCCTCGACCGACGCCCGGTTCGGCCTGGTGTTCGCGCGTCGTGGCCTGAACCCGGAGGCGGCCTCGTCCTGGTTCCTGCCGCGACTGGTCGGCGTCCAGACGGCGCTCGAGTGGTGCTACACCGGCCGGGTGTTTCCGGCGCAGGAAGCCTTCGACCGCGGCCTTGTGCGTTCGCTGCACGCCCCCGAGGAGTTGTTGCCCGCCGCCAAGGCGCTGGCTCGCGAGATCGTCGAGAACACCGCGCCGGTCTCGATCGCGCTGACCCGCCAGCTGCTGTGGCGGATGGCCGGAGCCGCGCATCCGATGGAGGCGCATCGCGCCGACAGCCGCGGCATCCAGACCCGCGGCGCGATGGCCGACGCTCGCGAGGGGGTGATGTCGTTCCTGGAAAAGCGGCCGCCGTCGTTCCCGAACAAGGTCTCCAGCGACCTGCCGAACATCTGGGAGCACTGGTCGGCGCCGACCTTCAAGTGAACACACGGTTAAGCGCGATGTGATTCGATGGCGGCAGGTAATCGCCTGGATCTCGCATGAACATGCCGTCGCCGATGACCGAGCTCGACGCCCCGCCCGCTTCGCGGGCGCGGGCGACCTTGCTCAAACGGCTGGCGGACATCGTCTGCCTGCCGATCTCGCGGATCAACGCCTTCGAACGGGCGATGACCGCCGACCTGCTCGCCGACATGCTGCGCGAGGCCGAGCCCGCCGAGCGCAAGAAGGTGGCGCGCCGGATCGCCGGCTTGACCGAGATCCCCGCCACCCTCGCGCGGCTGCTGTTGCGCGACGAGGTCGACATCGCCGAGGAGCTGCTGCTCAACGCCGCCGCTCTGTCCGACGCCGATCTGCTCGATTGCGCGCGGCTGATGAACCTTGAACACCGGCGACTGATCGCGCTGCGCCGCGGCGTCAGCGAAGTCGTCTGCGACGTGCTGATCGAGTTCGGCGAAGTGCTTGTGCTCGAGTGCCTTCTTAAGAACGACGAGGCCAAGTTTTCGACCGGGGGCGTCGAGGCGGTGGTGGCCCTGACCCGTGGCGACCCGCGGCTGACCACGATGCTGCTGCGCCGGCCCGAGTTGCGTCCGGCCCATGCCTATGTGCTGTTCTGGTGGGCCGACGCCGAGGCCCGCAGAGTGATCCTCCAGCGCTTCGCGGTGTCCCGCGAGGTGCTTCAGGATGCGACGAGCGACATCTTCGCGATGGCGGCGGCCGAGCATTGGCAGGACGCCCTGTCACGTAAGGCGCTGCAGTTCATCGAGCGCCGCCAGCGCAACCGCGCCGCCGTCGAGCGCAGTCCATACGACAATCTGGAGGCGGCGATCGCCGCCGCCGCGGCGGACGGTGTTACGCGCGAGGTGGCCGAGGAGATCTCGTACCTGGCGGGCCTCAAGCCGATGACCGGCGCGAAGATCTTCACCGACGCCGGCGGCGAGCCGTTGGCGATCCTCTGCAAGGCCACTGGATTGCCGAAGTCGGCGATCCGCGCCCTGTGGCGGGGGCTCAAGCGCGACGAGATCGAGGCCGACGGCGCGCCGTCTAGCGCTCTGGAGCGCGCGATACTGGTCTACGACATGATCGCGGTCGATCGCGCCCAGACTGTGCTCAGGTATTGGAACTGGTCTCTGACCTCGGCGCTCACGCCAGCTCTGCTACGGGCGATCCGTGATGGCGACGAAGACGGCTTTGACGAATACTCAGGCCCGCAGAAGGCCGCCATGCTGGCGTTCTCCAAGGACTTTGGGTGCTGATCACTACTGGTTGCGACGCATTGCCGCGTCGCAATAGTAGGTATTGCACAACCGATTGGTGCATCGCAGCAGCTAGACTTAACGATGAACGTGTTCGTTGAAGAACAGCATCGTATTGTATGCTTGTGCTTCAGTTGGG
>NZ_PNLB01000027.1 GCF_013822795.1 Phenylobacterium sp.
GGTCGCCCGCCTTCAGAGCGGCGCTTCATTCTAAGCGTCGCCATTGGGCGTCGGCCAAAGGGAGCCCATAAATGTGAGCTTCGGCCAACGCCCACGGTCGGCAGACGCCGACATGGGATCGAAAGGCATGGGCATGACCGACGACGAGTTGGAACAGTTGGCGGCGCGGTGCGAGCGCGCGACGGCTGGGCCTTGGCGACCTGGATCGAGGGGCGAGACCATCGGTCCGGGTCGGACGTCATCACCACCGCGGCGGGCGACATCGAGCTGTCGGGGGCCAGCCAGGCCGACCAGGACTTCATCGCCGCGGCGCGGCAGGACGTCCCGGCGCTGCTTGCCGAGGTCGCCCGCCTTCGCGCGGCGCTGAGGGCGGCGGGGGACTCGTAGGGGCGCAGCGACCAGCGTCCAGCGCGGACGGGCGAGCGACTGATCGTCGCCGCCGATCCAGGGCCCGTCCAAGACGTTGTTGTCGGGGCGGGGGCGCGAGGAGCGCAGCATGAACCTACAAAAGGCCTATTCCGCATTGCTGGTTGCGGATCTCGATGCGTCAGAAGACTGGTACGCGCGGCTGATGGCGCGCGGGCCAGACAACCGGCCGATGGACACGCTGGTCCAATGGGAACTGTTCGACCATGTCGGACTGGCCATCTCGACCAGCACCGAGATCGCTGACAGCGGCGCGGTGTTCCTCATCGTCCAAGACGTGGGGGCCGAGCGGCGGCGACTGGCCGGGCTGGAGATCGAGCTGAGCGCCGACATTCCGGGCGACTATTCGGTCCTGGCTCAAGTCCGTGATCCGGACGGCAACCTGATCACCTTGGCGAGCCCGCCGGACCCGGAGTATCCGGCGGCATAGTGGCCGCTGTAGGTCGCGGAATGGGCGTCACGGCGCTCAGCGATCGTCGCCGGTGAATTCGCGATAGGCCCAGGCCTGGATCAGGCGCCACAGGGCCAGGCCTAGGCCGCCGAGGAAGCTGACGCCCAGCGCGACGGGGAGCGAGAGCGCGAGCGCCTGCCAGCTTCCGACGCGGACAGGCGGGATGCCCGCCAACGGAATTCCCACGGCAATGAACGTGGCGCCGAGGCCCTTGAGAAAGCCCTGCCAGGGTGAACCGGGACGGATGATCAGGTTTCGCAGCGGTCACCCCCAAGAACACGGACGCGCCTGTATGCGACGCGGCGGCGATGACGGCTAGCGTGGCAATCACGCTGCGGGACTGTTGACTTAGTCGTAGTCGACGTCCGCGATGAGCCCCCTACCGCGCCAGCACCACATGCGTCGCGCCCTCGCCGGCGACGTGCTCGGTCACCCGGAAGCCCAGGGCCGGCAGATCGAGGCCGGTGAGCAGGGATTCGCCTTGGCCCAGCAGGACCGGGGCCAGGGCCAGGTGCACCTCGTCGATGGCGCCGGCGCGCAGGTATTGGCGGACGGTGGCGACGCCGCCGCCGATCTTGACGTCGAGGTCGCCGGCGGCGGCCTTGGCCCGGTCTAGCGCCGCCTCAATGCCGTCGGTGACGAAGTGAAAGGTGGTGCCGCCCTGCATCTGGATCGGCTCGCGCGGGTGGTTGGTCAGCACGAAGGTCGGGGCGTGGTAGGGCGGATCATCGCCCCACCAGCCCTGCCAGGCCTCGTCCGGCCGCCAGGGGCCGCGGACCGGGCCGAACATGTTGCGGCCGAGGATGAAGGCGCCGAAGCCGCTCATGGCGCGCTGCGCATAGGCCTGATCGACGCCGTCGGAGCCGCCGTCCTGGCCGTGCATGGCGTGGAAGAAGCGGGTGGCGAAGGCCCATTGGTGCAGCTGCTCTCCGCCGCGGCCCAGCGGGTGCTCAAGGCTCTGGTCAGGGCCCGCGCCGAAGCCGTCGAGCGAGATCGAAAAGGCCCCTACCCGCACCCGTGACATCGCCGCCTCCGCCGCCCTCGCCCGCCGACCGGGCCAGGCATCCTAGGACGAAGGCCGCGGCCGTGTCGCGAGGGCGCTTAGTTCCCCTCAGGGCGCGCCCCGGCAATCTTAAGGCGAGGCGCGCGGGTAAACCCCGATATCGCGGTTGAGACCGCCCGCCAGACTCCACGCTCCAAATTGTTGGCCCAAAATTTTTGGCGAGGAACGTGGCGATGGCGAAAAAACCGAACATCCTGATCATGTGGGGCGACGACATCGGTCAGTCGAACCTCAGCTGCTTCACCAAGGGCATGATGGGCTATCGGACGCCCAACATCGACCGCGTCGCCAATGAAGGCATGCTGTTCACCGACTACTACGCCGAACAGAGCTGCACCGCCGGCCGCGCCAGCTTCATCACCGGTCAGGGCGGGCTGCGCACCGGCCTGACCAAGGTCGGCATGCCGGGCGCCAAGGAAGGCATGAAGGACTCGATCCCGACCATCGCCACGGTGCTCAAGGCGCAGGGCTACGCCACCGGCCAGTTCGGCAAGAACCACCTGGGCGACCGCGACGAGCAACTGCCGACGATGCATGGCTTCGACGAGTTCTTCGGCAACCTCTACCACCTCAACGCCGAAGAAGAGCCGGAGAACCCGGACTATCCGGATCCGAAGGAGTTCCCCAACTTCCGCAAGCGTTTCGGTCCGCGCGGGGTCCTGCACTGCAAGTCCGACGGCAAGGGCGGGCAATCGATCGAGGACACCGGTCCGCTGACCAAGAAGCGCATGGAGACCATCGACGACGAGGTGACGGAAAAGGCCGTCGCCTTCATTCGCGCCCAGGTGAAGGCCGGCGTGCCGTTCTTCGTCTGGTTCAACACCACGCACATGCACTTCCGCACCCACGTGAAGCCGTCCAGCCGCGGCCAGGCGGGACGCTGGCAGAGCGAGTATCACGACGTGATGATCGACCATGACAAGGCGATCGGCGTGCTGCTCGACCTCATCGACGAACTCGGCGTCGCCGACGACACCTTCGTCATGTACTCGACCGACAACGGCCCGCACTGCAACTCGTGGCCGGACGCCGGCACCACGCCGTTCCGCTCGGAAAAGAACACCAGCTGGGAGGGCGCCTACCGCGTGCCGGCCATGGTCCGCTGGCCGGGCAAGATCAAGGCGGGCTCGATCTCGAACGACATCGTCTCGCACCTCGACTGGCTGCCGACCTTCGCCGAGATGGCCGGGGCCGCGACGATCAAGGAAGACCTGAAGAAGGGCGCCACGCTGGGCGGCAAGAAGTACAAGACCCACCTCGACGGCGACAGCCTGGTCGGCCACCTGACCAAGGGTGAGAAGAGCCCGCGCAAGGGCTTCATCTACTTCACCGACGAAGGCGAAGTGGCCGGACTGCGCATGGACAACTGGAAGGTGGTGTTCATGGAGCAGAAGGCCGGAGGAACGCTGGAGATCTGGGAACGGCCGTTCGTCACCGGCCGCATCCCCAGGCTGTACAACCTGCGCACCGACCCCTACGAGTTCGCCGACATCACCTCGAACACGTACTGGGACTGGTACCTGGATCGGGCGTTCATCCTGGTGCCGTGCCAGGACATCATCGGCGACTATCTCGAGACAATGAAGGAGTTCCCGCCCGCCCAACGGGCCGGCAGCTTCAATCTCGAGAAGGTGATGGACACCTTGCAGTTCGGCGCCACCGGCGGCGCCTGACGACCTTGGTCGGGGCGTGGCGGGTCGTCCCGCCCGCCCCTTCCGGCGCGCGCCCTAGAACTTCTGGGTCAGGCTGATCGTGAAGTTGCGCGGGGCGCCGTAGCGGTACTGGCTGAAGTAGCTGATCTGGCTGTAGTAGGTCTCGTCGAACAGGTTATCGACGTTGACCTGAACGACCGTGGTGTCGGTGATCGCGTAGCGGGCCATCAGGTTGACCAGGGCGAAGGCCTCCTGCTCGATCCGCGTCGGGGCGGTGGTCACCGGGTTGACCGCCAGCGAGTAGATCGTGTCGCGCCAGCTGACGCCGCCGCCGACGGTCAGGCCGTCGAGTGCGCCGCCGAACTGCCCCTCGAACCCATAGGTGGTGAACAGCGAGAAGCTCTTGCGCGGCTGGTCGGTGTTGACCTTGGCGCCGGCCGCGTCCTCGACCTCGAACTGGGCGTAACTGGCGCTGACGTTCCAGTTGGGATTGATGCGGCCGGTGGCTTCCAGCTCGAAACCGGTGCTCTCGGCGCCGTCGGCCGGGGCGTAGGCCTCCTCCGGCGGATTCGAGCCGGGCACCATGACGCCGGTCGGCTGGCCCAGCCCGTCCTGCTGGATCTTGAAGACCGCCACCGAGGTCTGCAGGCCGTTGTCGAAGAACGCGCTCTTCAGGCCAAGTTCGTAGGCCTTGCCGGTGATCGGCTCGAGGGTCTTGGCGTTGATGTCGCGGACGTTCTGCGGCTGGAAGATCTCGGTGTAGCTGGCGTAGAGCCGGTGCTGGTCGGTCAGGTCGTAGAGCGCGCCGATATAGGGGATGACGACGTCATCGGCCTTGTAGTTGTCAGCCGCCCCGCCGTTGATCCCGCTGCGCTCCCACGAGGAGAACCGCGCGCCGCCGATCACCTTCAGCTGGTCGGTGATGTTGAGGCGGGTGGCGGCGAAGACGCCGGTCTGCTCGGTCTTGTTGTCGGTGTACTGGGTCGCGGCCGGGCCGAAGGTCGGCTTCGGGAAGTCGCCGTCCCAGGTGTAGATGCTGGTCGCCGGGGCGAAGGCGTTGGGGCCGCCGGCGACGTGGTAGACGACGTCGGAGTCCTGCTTGCTGTAGAGGGCGCCCAGGGTGAAGTCGTGCTGGCGGCCAAGCAGCGCGTAGTCGCCGTGCAACTGGACGTCGAAGCTGTCCTGGGTGGTCTCGCCCTTGCTCTTGTAGGGCCAGGTGGCCAGGCCGACGCCGGTGGTCCGGTCGATTGCGCCGTAGAGGTAGAGCAGCTGGGAATCCTGGTCGTTGATCAGCCGGTTGTAGTTGAGCGAGACGTTCCAGCCGTTGCTGAACGTGTGGGCCAGGTTGGCGAAATAGTTGGTGTTGGTGGTGTCCCAGTAGGACCAGTTCGCCGCGGTGTTGGTCGAGACCGGCAGGCTGGTCAGACCGCCGTCGGTGTAGAAGGTCGGCAGCGCGCCCCAAAACGCGGCGTTCGGATTGGTGTCCTGGCGGCTGGCCCCGGCCCGCAGCAGGGTGGCGTCGGTGAGGTCGGCCTCGACCACGCCGTAGAACACTGACTTCTCGGTGGACTGGCGGTCGAAGTAGGTGTCGCGGTTCTCGTACTTGGCCACCACCCGGCCGCGGATCCGCCCGTCGCTGGTCGCGCCGGAGACGTCGGCCTCGACCTGGAACTTGTTCCAACTGCCGGCCGCCGCCGACACAGAGCCGCCGAACTCGCGGGCGTCGGCGTGCTTGCGGACCAGGTTGATGGAGGCGGACGGATCGCCGGCGCCGGTCAGGAGGCCGGTGGCGCCGCGAACGATCTCGACCCGCTCGTAGATCGACATGTCGGCGACCGTCTCGCCGGAGTCGCCGGCCAGGCTCCACGACAGCGGCACGCCGTCGATCTGGTAGTTCTTGATCTCGAAGCCGCGGGCGTTGAACACGTTGCGCACGTCGTCGACCTCGACCATCGAGACGCCGGCGGTGTTGCGCACCACGTCGGCGATGGTGGTCAGGTTCTGGTCGCGCATGCGCTGCTGGGTGATCACGGTCACTGACTGCGGGGTCTCGCGCACGGTGAGGCCGAGGCCCGTGGCGGTGTCGATCTGCTCGTCGACCGTATAGCGGCCGGTGACCACCAGCTCGTCGACGTTGGTCTCTTGTGCTTGAGCCACGCCGGCGATCGCCGCCAGCGCCACGCCCGTCAACAGCCCCAGTTTCCGTTGCATTCGATGTCCCCCGACATGGGGAGCCTGCGACCTTCGCTGCTCCCGCTAATGCGAGTTATTCGCATTAGCAGCAGGCGCCGCGTCGCACAAGTGCGGCGGGCCGGCGCATTTGCGTCGGCGAACCACTTTCAGCGAACATTGTTCAACGACTAGACTGGCGCGAGTCACCAAGGGGGAAATCAAAGATGCATCGCAAGCTCGCCGCTGGCCTGGCCGCGGCCGCCATGCTTGTCGCCGGAACGCTGGCGCCGTCGCAGGCGGCCTGGGCGCAGGCCGCCGGGCCGAAGCTGTCGGGCTCGGACCAGAAGTTCTTCAAGCAGCGCAAGCGGGTGGCGATCCCCGCCTATCACGTCACCTACATCACCCAGCAGCAGGGCACGGCGGTGGCCTCGATCGCCGCGCGCTCGCGGCTGAACCTGGTGCTGGAGGGCGTCGATGACGCGACCATGCAGGCGCTGGCCGACGAGGCGCACGCCGACCTAGTGGCGCAGTTCAAGGCCGCCGGCTTCGACGTGCTCTCCGACTCCGAGGCCGCGGCCCTGGCCGCCGGCGTGGCCGCCGCGCCGAACAACCGCGACGTGGTGGCGGTGGGACCATCGATCACCATCGGCAAGTCGGTGAAGATGGGCTGGACGGCGATGGGCGCGCAGGCCGCGCCGCTGCTGACCGCGTTCCACAACCCCTCCAACTCGCCGATGGGCCGGATGACCGCCATGGACGCAACCGGCAAGCTCGGCGGGGCGGCGCGCAACGCCGACGCGGTGGCGGTGATCCCGCAGGTGGTGATCGACTTCGCCGACATGGAGGCCAAGACCGGCGGCGACTTCCTGGGCCGCTCGAGCGCCGGGGTGTCGTCGAACCTGCGCTTTGGCCTGCGGGCCGGATCGGGCGCACAACTGGTCAGCGCCTACGACCGGGGGCCGGCCTTCGCCGGCGGCTGGAGCCTTTTGACCGACTATCCGATGGCCGGCTCATTCGCGACCATCGAGGAAGGCGGCGCCGGGGTGCGGGTCGGCTCGATGGGCGCGATGACCGACCAAAACTACCAGATCAAGGACCGCGTCCGCGGCGACGCCGTGGTCGTCGATCTGGCCGCCTGGAAGGGTCTGGTGCAGCAGGCCTATCGCGCCCAGAACGCGGCCATCGTCGCCGCGGCGGTGAAAGGGCGCGGCTGAACGACGCTGAGAACGTCGCTACCTGGCGTTTAGTAACCTGTCGGAGAGCAATCGCCGTATAGACCCCTGATGCCGGATTCCGCCGGCGCATTTCGAGGGGCAAGACATGGCGACGTTCACGGTCACCAACGCGAACGACTCGGGCGCCGGCTCGCTGCGGCAGGCGATCGAAGACGCCAACGCGGCTGGCGGGAACGACATCATCTTCATTGGTCAGCCCGGCCTGGTCTTTTCCCCGACGACCTTGCTGCCCGCGATCCTCGAGACGCTGAACTTCACGGGCGAGTCCCTCAGCATCAACAGCGTCCTCACGGCGGGCGCCGGGATCTCGCTCGGCGCCGCCACCACGATCCAAGGCCTGTCGGGCCCGGGCACGGTGCTCATCGGCGCAGGACTGACGATCAACGGCGTCGCCGACCAGACCCTGAGCAATATCCTCTCGGGGACCGGCTGGCTGACCAAGCTGGGCGCCTCGACCCTCACGCTTGCCGGCGCCAACACGTTCCTGGGCCCGCTCTCCGTACTGGCCGGCGGCGTGACCCTCACCGGCGGCGAGGCGGTGAACGACGCCGCGGGCGTGATGGTCGCTGCGGGCGCGACCCTGACCGTGGCCGCGAGCGAAGCCGTCGGTTCGATCGCGGGCGCCGGCTCGGTAGTCATCGCCGCCGGGGAGATCCTGCGCGCCGGGGGCGACAACACCACCACGACCTTCAGCGGCGTGATCAGCGGATCCGGCGGACTGGAGCACAACGGCACGGGGACTCTGACGCTCTCCGGATCAAACGTCTACGCCGGCGCGACGACGGTCGGCGGAGGAACGCTGTCGATCACGTCCGACGGTAATCTCGGCTCCGAGAGCGTGATCCTGAACAGCGGTGCGACGCTGTCGGTCAGCGGCGCGACGACCATCGACAACACCGTCGTCCTGAACGGCGCGGCGACCTACTACAGCGTAGGCACGCACACTTTGTCGGGTGTCATCGGCGGCGCCGGCTCGCTCACCAAGGCCGGCGCCGGGTCGCTGCAGCTCACCGGAACGAACACCTTCAGCGGCGGGGTCACCGTCAGCGGCGGCACGTTGATCATTGCGTCGGACGCCAGCCTCGGCTCGGGAACCGTCACCCTGTCGGCCGGGACCACCCTGGCGGTGGACAGCGCCACCACGATCGACAACGCCGTCGTCCTCGCTGGCGGCGTGACCCTCACTGCAACCACCAACCAGACGATGTCCGGGGCCATCAGCGGCGCAGGCGGGCTGACCAAGGTCGGCATGAATACGCTGACCCTCTCGGGAACCAACAACTACCTCGGCTCGACGACGGTCTCCGGCGGTACGCTGTCGATCGCCTCTGACGCCAATCTCGGCGCGGGAACCTTGATCCTCGGGGGCAGCTCGACGCTGACGGTCACCGGCGCGACCACCATCGACAACGCCATCACCCTCACCGGCGCGGCGACCTATTCCTCGGCGGCCGCCCAGACCCTGTCGGGCGCCATCATCGGCGCGGGCTCGCTCACCAAGACCGGCGCGGGCACGCTGACGCTATCAGGGACCAACAGTTACGCCGGCGCGACGACGGTGAACGAGGGAACGCTCTCGATCGCCTCCGACGCCAACCTCGGCGGCGGAACCGTGTCACTCGGTACGGACGGCAAGCTGCTGGTGACCGGCGCGACCACCATCGACAACGCCATCTCGCTGACCGGCAACGGCATCTATGAAAGCTGGGCCGACCAGACGCTGTCAGGCGCGATCAGCGGTTCGGGCACCATGCTCACCAAGAGCGGCGGCGGAACGCTGACGTTGTCGGGCGTGAACTCCTACGGCGCCACGACGGTCCTGGGCGGCACGCTGTCCATCGCCTCGGACGCCAATCTCGGCTCCGGCGCCCTTACACTCGGCACGGTCGCGACGCTGGCGGTGACCGGCTCCACCACGATCGACAACGCCATCATCCTCGGGGGCACCGGGACCATTACGTCGGCGAGCAACCAAACCCTGTCCGGCGTCATCAGCGGGCCGGGCTCGCTGATCAAGGCCGGGTCCGGAACGCTGACCCTGTCCGGCACGAACACCTATGCCGGGACCACAACCGTCAGCGGCGGCTCACTGGTGGTCTCCGGCGCGATCAGCTCGGCGACGCAGGTCCTGACCGGCGCCACGCTGGGCGGCGGCGGGACGGTCGGTGCGGTGACCGTGGCCTCAGGCGGCACGCTCGACCCCGGAAACGGCGTGGGCGCCTTGCACACCGGCAACCTGATGCTGGCGTCGGGCTCGACGCTCGGCCTGCAAGGCGCTGGCGCCGGGCAGTTCGACCAGCTTCAGGTCACCGGCTCCGTCTCCTTGGCCGGGACGCTGACGCTCGGCCTCACCAACGGCTTTGCGCTCGGCGCCACGACGACCTTCGTCATCATCGACAACGACGGGTCCGATGCCGTCGTCGGAACCTTCAGCGGGCTGGCGGAGGGCGCGACGGTCTCGGCGGGCGGGACGAGCTTCACGATCAGCTATATCGGCGGCACCGGCAACGACGTCACCCTGACCTATACCGCGCCCCCCAGCCCGGGCGGCGGCGGTGGGGAAACCCCCAGCAACACGCCGACCGAGGGCGCGGACACGATCACCCTGCCGCCGGAAGGCGGACGGGTGCTGGCCGGCGGCGGCGACGACAGCGTCACCGGCGCGGGCGGCGACGACTACATCCACGGCAACCAGGGCGACGACCGGCTGGTGGGCGGCGGCGGCGGCGACACCCTGCTGGGCGGCCAGGGCAATGACTTCCTGCACGGCAACCAGGGCGACGACGTGCTCTATGGCGACATGGGCGCCGACAGCGTCGCCGGCGGCCAAGGCGATGACTTCGTGCACGGCAACCAGGGGGACGATGTCCTGTTGGGCGACCTCGGCAACGACACCCTGGTCGGTGGGCAAGGACATGACGCCCTCCAGGGCGGCGACGGCGCGGACTACCTTTCCGGCGACCTCGGCGACGACGTGCTGACCGGCGGCGCGGGGGCCGACATCTTCAACTTCCGCGGCGGCCAGGGCCGCGACATCGTCACCGACTTCGGCGAAGGCGACCGGATCTGGCTGTCGGCCAGCGACGCCCAGAACTTCCAGGCGCTGGCCGCGAAGATCACCATGGTCGGCGCCGACGCGGTCATCACGCTGGCCAACCAGAGCATCGTGCTGGCGGGCGTGTCGGCGAGCAGCCTGACGGCGGACGATTTCGTCTTCGCCTAGGCCAGCGTCCGCTATGATCGCGCCATGAGCCCCCTCCCCCTCGTCATCCGCCCTGACGATGTGCTGATCGTCATCGATCCGCAGGTCGACTTCTGCCCCGGCGGGGCGCTGGCGGTGGCGGGGGGCGATGAGATCATGCCGCTGATCAACCAGATCGCGGGCCGGTTCGAGCATGTGGTGATCACCCAGGACTGGCATCCGCGCGAGCAGATCTCGTTCGCCTCCAATCACCCCGGGGCCGAGCCGTTCAGCGTGGTCGAGGTCGCCTACGGGCCCCAGACCCTGTGGCCCGACCACTGCGTGCAGGGAACGCGCGGCGCGCAGCTGCATCCGGCGCTGGACGTGACCCACGCCCAGCTGGTGCTGCGCAAGGGTTACCACCGCGAGGTCGACAGCTATTCGGCGTTCTTCGAGAACGACAAGGTCACCGCCACCGGCCTTTCCGGCTACCTGCGTCAGCGCGGCCTGAAGCGCTGCGTGTTCGTCGGCCTGGCTCTGGATTTCTGCGTCCGCTGCTCGGCCGAGGACGCCTTGACCGAGGGCTTCGAGGCGGTGGTCGTGCCGCAGGCGAGCCGCGCCATCGACCTGGACAGCTCGGAGGCCGCGGCGATGGCCTCGTTCGCGGCCCGGGGCGTCGTCCTCGCCGCCGCTTAGAGCCGCCGGCCCATCCGCGCGTAGGCCTGCCGCGGGATCGGCCCCGGCGCCAAGCGCGCCGCGCGGCCGAGCGCCGAGAGCGTGACCTTGGCCGCAGCCAGGCGGGCGGGATTGGCGACTAGACCAAGTTGAGCGCCCACGCCGGGAGGCAGCAGGTCGATGCTGGCCTCGACCACGAGCGGCTGCAGCGCGCGGCCGACCAGCCCCATCGGCGAGGTGCGCCGCACGATGCCGAGGAACTCGTCGATGATCGGATGGTGCACGAGGCCCGGCCGCATGGCCTGCATCCGCTCGGCGGTCATGGCGGCCGAGGTCGAGGGATTGGCGGCGCCGAACGCGCGCCCGACCACGCCGCCCTCCAGATAGTAGCGGTCCTGGTCGGCCCGGCTGAGCCTGGGTTCGACATAGCGGTGATAGGCGTTGAGGAAGCCATAGGCGGCGGTCACGTGGACCCAGTCGGCCAGCTCGGGATCGCGGGCGTGATAGGCCTGCCCCTCGGGCGTCTGGCCCCGAACGCGCTCGTGCATGCGCGTGACCATGGCGATACGGGCGTCGGCCGCGGCGCGAGGCGCGTAGGTGGTGATCATCGTCGCCTCGCCGGTCCGGCGCATGCGGGTCAGCGGATCGCTGGCGAAGATCGAGTGCTCCCAGACGCCGGTGCGGACCCGCGGCTCGGCCAATTCGAGGATCACCGCCGCCACCCCGCCGATCGCCAGGGCGATCGGGTTGGCGTGCACCCGCCAGGCGACGGAGTCGGGACCGTAAAGGCCCGGATCGCCCTGCGGTTGGGTGTAGTCGATGCGTGAGGGCCCAAAGATCCGCCGGTCCAGCGCGCCGGCCAAGCCAGCGCCTGGGGCGTCCAGCACCGCCCGTGTCGAAGTCTCCAAGCTCATCTCGCCTCGCGTCTGCCCGTCCGCAGCCTAGCGAGAACCTAAACGGGCGAACAACCTGACGGTTCTGCCAGGGTGCTCAGGCGACCTTGGAACGTGACGCCGGCTCAGCCTGCTGGGCCTGCTCGGCCTGCCACTGGGCGCGCAGGGTGCGGCTGGTCTCGCGGCTGGCGTCGTGGCTCCAGCCCGGAGGACCGAACAGGTAGCCGAGCGCGTGGCGCGGATGGCGCGCGACGTCCGCCAGCATCCCCGCCCACTCATGGAACGCCACCCGCAGGATGTTGAAGTCGCCGAGGTTCTTGACGATGCCATACCGACACGGCTCCTCGTCCAGCTCGGGCTGGAAGGTGCCGAACAGCTTGTCCCAGACGATCAGGATCCCGGCGTAGTTGCGATCGAGGTAGCGCGGGTTGCGGGCATGGTGGACGCGGTGATGCGAGGGGGTGTTGAACACCGCCTCGAACCAGCGCGGCATTCGACCGATCGCCTCGGTGTGAATCCAGAACTGATAGACGAGGCTGATCCCCTTCTGGATGGCGATCATCGCCGGCGGAAAGCCGAGGAAGGCCAGCGGCAGCCACAGCGCCCAGGTCCCGGCCACGCCGCCGGTCCAGGTCTGCCGCAGCGCGGTCGAGAGATTGTAGTGTTGCGAGGAGTGGTGGTTGACGTGCGCGGCCCACCAGAAGCGGCGCTCATGGCTGAGCCGGTGGAACCAGTAGTAGGTCAGGTCCTCAAGCAGGAAGAGCCCGATCCACGCCCAGACCGCGGTCATCGGGATGTCGAACAGCCGGTGCTGGTAGACGTAGAGCGTGGCCACGGCGACGACGCCGCCGACCAGTAGACCGGCCAAGGTGCTGCCCAGGCCCATGATGAGCGAGGCGGCGGTGTCCTTGGTTTCGTAGTGGGTGCGGGTGCGGCCCAGCCGCGCCAGCGCCACCTCCAGAATGATCGCCAGAATGAAGAACGGCGTCGCGAGCGTAACGGGGTCGAAAGTCATGCGGCGCGGCGGTCCTCGCCCGGGCCCGGGGCCGGCGGCCAGTTTTGCAGCGCCAGTCGCGCCAACGGCGCGGCGACGTCGGAGAGATCGAGCCGCACCACCCCGTCACGGAACGAGGAGGCGACGGCCTGGGTCCAGGGAATGTGGCGCGCGACATAGCCGTCGCCGACCTCGCAGAGCACCAGGGCCGCTGCGCCGGACTTGGCCAGGGCGCCGCGACCGTCGACCGCCACCCAGACGCGCTCGATAGGGCGACCGGGGAACTCCTCGGCCAGCAGGCTGAGAGCTTTAGCGTCGGTCAGCGGCGTCATCGGCTTGGCGATCTTGGCCCAGGCGGCCAAACTCACCAGCAGAGCGATGGCTCCCGCCGATGCAGCGAACTGCACGAAGAATGCTTGCGACACTTACGGTCCTCCCCGCCGACAGCGTCCGCCCGCAGAACATGACCGTCAAGTGACAGCTACTTAGGGGCGCAGCTTCGCAAGCAGCGGCGGCGCCCCGGCCGCGACGCGGCGGCGCAGAACTTCGCGGGCGACCAGGCCGACGATCACCAGACCGCCGAGGGTGATGGCGGCGATGGTGGTCAGGTGCGCTTCACCCAGGGCTTCGAGTTCGGCCAGGCCCTTGGCGGCGAAGTAGCCGGGCGCGAGGATGGCCAGCACCCAGACGGCGGCCGACAGCGCGTTGGCCAGCTGGAAGGTGCGGCGGCGCATCTGCAGCAGGCCGGCGACCAGCGGCACGAAGGCGCGCAGCGGACCGAAGAACCGGCCGATGAAGATCGAGGCCGCGCCGTAGCGGCGGTTGAACAGCCGGGTGCGGGCGACCTTGCGGCGGTGCCCCTTGAACATCGGGTGGCGCAGGGCGCGCGGGCCCAGCCGACGGCCGAGCTCGAACGAGACGGCGTCGCCGATGATCGCGCCGGCGACGCACCAGAGCACCACCTCGACCGGATCGAGAACGCCCGCGGCGATCAGGCCGCCCGCCATCACCATCAGGGCGGTGGCCGGGATGAACGCGCCGATCAGGACCAGCGATTCCAGCAGCGTGACGACGCCCAGCACAAGGCCGGCCCAGGCGGCGTGCCGGGCGATGAAATCCGCGAGACTCTGAATGAACGCTTCCATGGGAGGAGCCCGATATGGGCCTGCTCCTGCGTCCGCGCGAGGGGGCGCAAGGCCGCGGCCGGCAAGTTTTTCGGCTTGTGGCGCATATGTCTCAGAGGGCGCCTGGAACCGTCATTTGTTCTTGTTATGTTCTGATCATGCGGTAAGCTGGGCGGATGCATGAAACCACCGAGCCCGATGGCCCGCGCAAGCGCGCGGCGACGCCGTTCTGCGAGGAGACCGCCGCGCAGATCTGCGCGCGGGTGAGCGCCGGCGAAAGCCTGCGGGCGATCTGCAAGCCGCGCCATATGCCGGGCGCGGCGACCGTTCACCGCTGGGCCGCGGTGCGCCCCGCGTTCGGAGCCGCGCTGCGCCAGGCGCAGGCCGCCGCGCAGGCCGCGCGGCGCGACGCCTATCGCGCCGGCGCCGCCGACCGCGCCTGGAAGCGCGCCCGTCCCTGGGCGCGTCCCGACGCCTATCGGGCCGAAGTCGGCGAGGAGATCTGCCGGCGACTGGCCAGCGGCCGCAGCCTGCTGGAGATCTGCGGCGAGGCCGACATGCCGGTCACCGGCACCGTCTATGAGTGGCTGCGCGCCCACGACGACTTCGCCGCCATGTACCGGCAGGCCCGGCGGATGCAGGCGGAGATGCTGGCCGACCTGGCCTGGGCGATCGCCTCGGAAGCGCAGGAGAGCGACATCAAGGTCGCGCGGCTGCAGTTCGATGTGCTGCGCTGGCGGGCGGCGCGGCTGGCGCCCAAGGCCTATCGCGAGGCGGAGTGCGAGCAGGAGAATGGGGCCAAGGGCGGCTTCGAAGTCTATCTGCAGGACTTCAGCAGCGGGGCGATCCTGGCCGGGCCGATATGGTCGGGACCGGGCGCCTGACGCCCTGCCCGGCTCAGCTGTCAGGGAAACTTCACGCAAGTTTCGCGCTTTCTGGGGTGGCGAAACGACGCGGGAGACCTATCTGTGCTGGCATCGGAAGTGAGCCAGCGAGCGACGCACATGTGTCGATGTCACCTTAAACAGGGCCGAATGCCGGCCTGACCTCGCCCAGCGGGCGCCATGCGATGGCCGTCCGCATGCTCCATCGTGAAGCCTCAGAACGGGGCGTTCGCGAACCCCGAAAGTAAGTAGAGTAAAAAGGAGCTCACATGGCTCTTCAGATTTTGGTTGGGCCCGCCGGCGACGGCTGGGCTGTCCGTTCAGAAGCCTTCGACAACGAACTCATCTTTGAAGCCGGGGGCCGCGCCGAAGCCGCCGCCCGCGCACTGGCCGACCGTTACGCGCGTTCGGGAAGCGCGGCCGAGGTGCAGATCTTCCTGCGCAACGGCGACCTGGCAGGCCGTTTCCTACATCGCGCTGCCGCCTGACGGCGGCGCGCACAACCCATGAAAAAGGGCCGCCCCCGCAAGGAGGCGGCCCTTTCCATTTGAGCTAAGCGCTGGACTTAGAACTTGCGCACGTAGCCGACCGACCAGACGTCGGCCGTACCGGCGTCGTCCTCGAAGTCGTGACGGGTGTAGTCGGCGCGCACGCCGTTCTTGTCGTCGACGAAGTACTGACCGCCGACGCCGTAGTTCCAGCTGTTGCCGTCAGCCTTGGCGATCGCGCCGGGGACCGAGACCTTGCCTTCGCTCTTGCCGTAGCCGACGCGGGCGTAGAGGTCGGCGTTCGGGGCCACCGGCAGGAAGCCGACGCCGTAGATGGCGGCCGAATTCTTCAGCTCCGCCTTGCCGTTGACGCCGCCGATCGACACGTCGTCCTTCTTCACGCCGAAGCCGAGCTCGCCCTCGACGCCGAGATAGGGATTGAAGCGGGCGCCGAGGCGACCCTGGATCGCGCCGACGTCGGCGCCTTCCAGGTCGTGGTGGCTGTAGCCGACCGAGCCGTAGCCGGTGACGGCCTGGGCGTTGGCGGCGACCGGGACCATGGCGACAGCGGCGACGGCGGCGATGAGAGAAATGTTCTTGTTCATGTTTTTGTACTCCGTACTGGGTTGCGGCGATCTCCAGCCGCACGGCCTTGGTCGCGCTCAAACGGGGCGAGAAATGGCCCCTGCCGGGACAATCAGAAGACGAATTATGTCTGTTGCCTTGCGGCCACATCGACCGCTGACGCCGTAAGCGAACGTGCTATCACTGTGATCCGAAGCTCCCCGTGCAACGAGAGGAGCGGTCGTCGGAGACAGCGTTTTGCATCAAGCCGTGATCGCGGCCACGGGCCTTTACACCCCGCCGCACAGCCTCTCGAACGCCGAGCTGGTTGAGACTTTCAACACCTATGTCGAGCGGTTCAACGCCGCCAACGCCGAGGCGATCGCCGCCGGCGAAGTCGCGGCCCTGACCCCGTCGTCGGCCGAGTTCATCGAGAAGGCCTCGGGCATTAAATCGCGCTTCGTGGTCGACAAGAGCGGGTTGGTCGACCCCGACCTGATGCGTCCGATCATCCCGGAGCGCCCGAACGAGCAGTTGTCGGTGCTGGCCGAGATCGCCGTCGAGGCCGCCAAGCAGGCGATCGAGCGCTGGGGCAAGGACGTCAGCCAGATCGGCGCGGTGATCTGCGCGGCCTCGAATATGCAGCGCGCCTATCCGGCCATGGCCATCGAGGTGCAGCAGGCGCTGGGCATCGAGGGCTTCGCCTTCGACATGAACGTGGCCTGTTCGTCGGCCACCTTCGGGATCAAGACCGCCGCGGACTTCGTCGGCTCGGGTTCGGCCCGTGCGGTGCTGATGGTCAATCCCGAGGTCTGCTCTGGCCACCTGAACTTCCGCGACCGCGACAGCCACTTCATTTTCGGCGACGTCGCCACCGCGGTGATCGTCGAGCGCGCCGAGGACGCGACCGGCGGCTGGGACATCCTGGGCACGCGGCTGAAGACCCAGTTCTCGAACAACATCCGCAACAACTTCGGCTTCCTGAACCGCGCCGCCCCCGAGGGCGCCGGCCAGGCCGACAAGCTGTTCGTGCAGGAAGGCCGCAAGGTGTTCCGCGAGGTGGTGCCAATGGTCTCGGAGATGATCGTGGCGCACGCCGGCGACCTGGGCATCGATCCGACCGGCCTGAAGCGCATGTGGCTGCACCAGGCCAACATCAACATGAACGAGCTGATCGGAAAGCGCGTCCTGGGCCGCGAGCCGGCCCCGGGCGAGAACGTGATTATCCTGGACGAGTACGCCAACACCTCGTCGGCTGGATCGATCATCGCCTTCCACAAGGCCAGCGACGACTTCGCGAGCGGTGAGACGGGCCTGATCTGCTCGTTCGGCGCCGGCTATTCGGCGGGCACGGTGTTCGTCCGCAAGCGCTAGCGCGGCCACGTGCCGCGTCGTTCCCCGGGGAGCCGAAGGCTAAGCTGAAGCCTCAAGTTCCTCGGGGATTACCCACATGGCTTACGACGACGTCCCCGGCGGCGATCCGCGCGGTCCCTGGTGCCCGAAGTGCCAGCGGCCGATCCGCCCCGGCGAACCGACCACGAACATGCACTTCCACGAAGACCCGGACGGCAGCCGCGGACTGAGCGGCCCCTGGCACGGCGAATGCGCCCGCCCCTACTGGGACACCATCACCCCTGCCCTGGACAAGCTGCGGCGCGGTTTCGGCGGCTGAGCTGCGTGTCAGTGAAGGTCGTCGACCTTCATATGCGCGGCCTTCCAATCCATGGCCATGCGGATACGGGCGCCGACGGCCGGATGATCGTAGAACAGAACCTCCTCGAGCTTTGACGGCGTGGCCGCTCGGTACTCGATGGTTTTCACCAGGGCCCTGGCTAGACCGTCCGGTTCGTTGACGTGCTCGAGCGAATAGTGATCGGCCGCGACCTCGAAGTACCGGAGCGCCCCGTAGATCGGCGTCGCCGGTAGGGCGAGAACCGCCATGATGATGCCGATGACCGGGAACCCGGCCGGGTCAGCCAGCCCCTGGACGCCCTTGGCGCCGGTCCAGCGGAGCACCGGCGAGAACAACCGATCGACCAGGAAGAACGCCGCCATCCCCATCAGCCCCAAGGCGGCGGCCAGCCAGAACATGTCCTTGCGGACGTAATGGCCCATCTCGTGGCCGACGACCGCCTTCACCTCGGCCAGATCCGCGCCCTTGGCGAACATGACGTCGCTCATGGCGATGCGGGCCGTGCCGAACAGGCCCGAGACGTTGGCCGTGTAGCGGTTCGACTGCTTGGAGCCGTCATAGACGTAGATCTTGTCGTGCGGCACGCCGTTGGCCTTGGCCATTTCGACGATCGCGTCGCGGATGGGACCGGGCGGCGCTTCGCGGTAGGTGTTGAACAGCGGCTCGAAGACCACCGGCCCGAGGACCAGCAGGACGACGAAGGCGATCGAAACCAGGCCACCGCCCCACGCCCACCAGGTTCGCGGCGCGCGCCGGATCAGTCCGTAGAGCAGCGACGCCAGGAGGACCGAGACGACAAGCGAGATCACGGCGGTCAGCGCGAACTCACCGAGGAAGCCCGGCAGCGCGCGGCTGGTCAGCCCATAGGCCTTTTCCCGCCACCACTGGGTGTAGATGGTCCATGGCAGATGCAGGACGGTTTCGATCACTGCATCCAGCGCCAGCACGGCGGCGGCCGCCAGCCACGGCCGGGCCTTCCGGCTCTCGACGGCCTGGCGCGCGCCGACCAGCACGCCGGATCGCAGCACGAGCCAGGCGGCGAGCACGGCGACGATCGCCCCCCAGAGCAGCAGCCAATGGCCGCCCTGGGTGTAGGCGGTCGCCTTGGCGTGAACCTCAGGCGGCACCTGCGCGAGATAGGCCGCAGTCGCAGCGGCGGGGTCGAATCCCTTAGCCATAAGGACGTTTCCTCAATCTGCGCGAGCAGATGGCCAGAAATCGCCTAGCTTGTCAGGGGGAATGTCGCGGCTCAGAGATGCTCGACCGCGCAGCCGAGATCCTCGCAGATGCGGTCGGCGAGGATCTTGCGGTGGCAGCCGCGGTGGTCGGCTTCGAAGCAAAGCAACGCCACCTTGCGCTCTGACGCCAGTTCCTTGGCGGCGGCCAGTTCCAGCTGGGCGGCCGGTTCGGCCAGGTGATCCTCGAAGATGGCGGTCATCTCGGCGATGCGGCCCTTGCGGGCGGCCTCGCGGCCCGGCTTGGGGGTGCCGAGTTGGCGCAGGTGGACATAGGCGATGCCGGCCTCGGCGAGGCTGGCGGCCAGCAGCGTCTTGGAGAACCCGGCCCGGCGCGAGGCGGCGATGGCGCGGACGTCGACCAGCAGCTCGACGCCGGCCGCCTGCAGGCGTGCGATGACCGCGGCCTGGGTGGCGGCTTCATAGCCGATCGTCGCCAGCGGCTTCATGGCCCCCGGCCGCGCGGGCGAACGGCCGCCTCGGCGGCGTCCTGCTGGGCGCCGCGCGCGAGGTCCTCGGCCGCGTCATTGGTGCTGGCCCGCGCCAGATCGGGCCGCATTCCCCCTGCGTGGCCGGCCAGGCCGAGGGTTTGCAGCGCATCCTCGCCCTCCTCGCCGAACACCGAGCGGACGCGCAGCTCGCGCTGGGCCAGCGGGATCTCGAAGCCGCCGCCGCGCAAGGCGTCCTCGATCGCCCAGGTGTAGGCGGCATGGGTGGCGTTGGGCCGCTTGACCGCCTCCAGCGCCGGCCAGACCACCAGTTCGAACGACAGGCCGCTTTCGCCAAAGCCGATCAGCCAAACCTGGGTCTTGCGGACCGAGGTGTCCTTCATCGTGAAGGGCACGGCGTGGGCGGCGCGGAGCACCGCCTCGCGCACAGCTTCCTTGTCGACGCCATAGGCGACGCGGAACGGAATGTGCATCCGCCGGGCGCCGTTCTGGTGGGTCCAGTTGGTGACCGGCTGCTCGATCAGCCGCGAATTGGGGATCAGGACGTCGAGGTCGTCGTTGTTGCGGATGCGGGTGGCGCGCGGACCGATCTCGGCGACGACGCCGCGCTCGCCGGTCTGCAGCTCGATGTAGTCGCCGATGCGGATCAGCTTGTCGAACAGCAGCACCAGGCCGGAGATGAACTCCTTGACGATACCCTGCATGCCAAAGCCGAGGCCGACGCCCAGCGCCCCGGCAAACAGGGTGAACGACGAAAGGTCGAGGCCAAGGGTCGAGAAGGCGGCGAACAGCCCGCAGATCACCAGGCCGTAGGTGCTGAGCTTCTCGAAAATGTAGATCGAGGGGGCGGCGTCAGTGTCGACCCGGCCACGAATGCGGCGGATGGCGCTGGCTGCCAATCGGGCGGCCAGCAATGACACCGCCACGATGAGGATCGCCGCCACCAGCCCGCCCACGGTGATCTCGGTCTTGCCCAAGCGGACAAGCTGGAAGGCCATCAGGGACTGAAGGTCGGCGGCGATCTCGCTGGTCATGCTCAGATCTTGTCCGGGTAGACCGGGGCGATGTCCACCGGGATGTCCTTCAGGGTCGCAATCACCGTCTCGGCCTCAGGGTCGAGCTTGGCGTACTTGTCGAAGAAGGCGTTCATACCCGCATAGTCGCCGTCGCCCTGCAGCTTGATCAGCTCGGCCAGCAGGCTGGTGAGCCCCGCCTGCATGGCGTCTTCGTTGACCTTGAAGCGCTTGGCGGCCGGATCCCAGACCAGGGCGCCCTTGGACTTCAGATAGCCGTACTGCAGCGCCGCGCCGCGGCCATGGGCCTCTCCGGCGCCGAAGCGGACAGCGCGGAAGACGCCTGCGGTGTAGCTCGCAAACAACTGGGAACGCTCGGCTTTCGGCAGTTCGCCCTTCTCCATCATGAAGAGGATGTTGTAGGCGCCCATGACGTCGGCCTTGGCCTCCTCGGCGGTGCCAGCGATCTCCTTGAGCTCGGCCGAGACGGTGGTCGGGCGGCCGTCGACGACGATCGAGCCCGGGCCGAGGCTGTGCGACAGCTCGTGGAACAGGGTCTCCAGGGTCATGTACTTCTTGCTGACCAGGGCGGCCTGGTCAGCAACCAGCACGCGCTCGCCCATCGGCTTGAGGATCCGATCGTACTTCGCGCCCAGCACGTTGGAGAGCACGACCTTCTTAGCGCCCTTGGCTTCGCGCACGCGCTCATCGTTGGGCAGGTTGAAGGCGATGGTCTGCGGGCCGATGGTGTTGTCGCCGCCGCCGCGCACCTGTTCGGCCACCGCGATGGGCGACTCCCCGCCGCGGGCGAAGTTCTTGTACTTGGCGTCGACCGGGAGGTTTTCCTCCATGGCCCGCAGGTAGCCCTTGTACTTGTCCAGCGCGCTGCTCTCGGCCGGATCTTTCAGGGTTACAAAGGCTTCGAAGGCGGTCTTCTGACCGTAGAGCTCGTCGGTATAGGTCTCGTAGGGACCGATCGCGACCTCGATGGGCGTGCCCGCCAGGTCCATCCAAGCCATTTCGGATTCGAAGTAGTCGTTGGTCCGGAAGGCCTTGGCTCGCAGCGTCAGGAACTTCTTGAGGCTGGGGTTGGTGGTGATCGCGGCCGCCTTGTCCAGCAGCGCCGCGGCGCGATCGAGTTCAGCCTTGTACTCGACGTTGTAGGGCACGGTGACCAGCTTGCCGCCTTGGCGCTTGACGACGGTGTAGCCATCCATCAGCGCGGCCTTCTGCGCCGGATTGGCAGCGATGTAGGCGTCCAGCTCGGCCTTGGTCAGGCCGTCGGGATAAAAGCCGTGGCCCGGCCCCTGCCCCGCCGCCTGGCGCTTGTAGATGGCGGTCATCTCGTCGGCGGCCTGGATCAGCAGGTTGACGACCTGGCGCTCTTCGCCGCTGAGGAAGCCGGTTTCGACCTGCATCTCGATGCGGGCCACGCCCTCGTTGGCGACGGGGGCGGCGGCCATGGCGGCCGCGGGCAGGCAAAGGGCCGCGATCAGCGGCGCAACGAACCTACGCATGTCAGTGATTTAGCTCCGAGAAGCCGCCTCCAAGGCGGCGTTTGCCGGAACCTAGAGCAAATCCCGATCCGGTTGGATCGGGATTTGCTCCTCTAGCTTTGATTTTTGAGCATTTTCTTCGCCGAACCGGCCTCCACTTCGGCGGAAAATGCTCAGCGAGGGGGCTCCCCGTCGTCGAGGACGGTGAGACGCCGCACGGTCAGTTCGTCGATTTCCAGCCGCTTGATCCGAGCCTGACCGACCGAGATGCGGCCGACGGCGAGCTTGCCGATCGCCAGCGCCCCGACCGCGACGGCCCCGAAGGCGATGGCGCCGAGCGCCAGGCTGCCCATGGCCCCGAAACCGACCGCCCCGGCGGGGGTGGCGCGCGGGGCGACATAGACCGGAGTGACGGCCCGCAGCCGGCGCGGCGCGGCCTCGGCTAGGGCGACGGGGGTCCGGCGTGCGCGCAGTTCCAAGGCCATGTCTCTCTCCCTTCGGCTTGGGAAGAGCCTAACCCCGGGCCCGCCCGATAGGCTAGCCGCGCGTCAGGGTGGTCATCACCAGTTCGCAGCGGAAATCGAAGCCCAGCGCCTCGTAGAGAGCGATGGCGCCGGTGTTGTGGGCGTAGGAGTGCAGGAACGGAATCTCGCCCCGCGCGCGGATGCGGGCGGCGACCTCCAACATCAGGCCGGCGGCGAAGCCGCGCCCGCGATAGGCCGGGTCGGTGCAGACGCCGCTGACTTCGGTATAGCCGGCCGGCTGCATCCGCTCGCCGGCCATGGCGACCAGCTTGCCGTCCACCTTGACCCCGACAAAGCGGCCAAGCTCGTGGGTGCGGGCGAAGAATGGACCGGGCGCGGTCGCTGTCGCCAGGGCCAGCATCTGCGGGGCGTCGGCTGCAGTCAGCACCTCGATCGGAAAGGCCGGCTCGCCGACCGGATTCGGGGTCTCGGCGACCATCTGCCAGCAGAGCGCCTGGCTGCGGACCGCCAGCCCCGGAACCAGCGGGGCGGGCCCCTCCTCCACCACCGCCACGTCGCCGTGGGCTGCGACCAGAGCCGCCAGGTCGGCGAGGCTTTGCGGCGAGGCGTCCGGCAAGGCGGCGAACAGCCCGAACTCGGGGTCGAAGCGGACCGCGGCGCCGTGCTGGTGCGCGAGGTGGGACTGGCGGCCGGTCAGGGCCGACCAAACCGGGCGATCAAGCGGATGCGACATGGACGACTGCATAGCGCCGTCCGAACGCAGCGTCATGGCGACCGTTGCATAACGATGTTATCGTTAATCCGCACAAGAGGAGCGCGCCGACATGGCCGAGCCAATCGTCGTCAAGCTGACCGACGGAGTGCGCCCGCTAAACGTCGTGGGCGAGCAGATCACCGTCCTCGCCCCGGGCGAACGCACGGGCAGCTACGAAGTCTTTCACCAAATCGGGCCGGAAGGCAGCGGCCCGCCGCCGCACAGCCATCCCTGGGACGAGGCGTTCTATGTCGTCGCCGGCGAAATCGCTTTCGGCATCGGCGAGCAGGAGCTGGTCGCCCATGCGGGCACCTTCGTCCACCTGCCGGCTGGGACCACGCACTGGTTCCGGTTCGGCAAGGGCGGCGGCGAAATGGTCTCGCTGACTTCGCGCGAAGGCGCCTCGCATATGTTCGAGGACTTCGACCGCGAGGTCTCGCCGACGGCGCCCGACCTGGGCAAGCTGATCGAGCTGGGCCGACCCTACGGGCTGACGGTGGCGTTTCCGGTGGAGGCCGCCCCGACCTAGCCCGCCCATGCTTTAGGGGCGCACGTGGAGGACGCACCATGAGACTCGCAGCCTGGATGGCCGCCACGGCGTTGTCGCTGGTTTCGACGCACGCCCTGGCCGCGCCCGTCGCCGGCAGCCGCGAAAGCGAACTGACCTGCGTCGGACTGATCGGCGCGGGTCTCGCCGGAGCATCGGCCGCCCAGCCCGCCGAGCCCCGCGCGATCGCCGCCCTGTCGATGGCCTTCGGCTTCTACATGGGACGCGCAAGTCAGCTCCAACCCAAGGCAAGCAAGCAAGAGGTCGACACCGCGCTGAACAAGCTGAGCACGGAAGAGAAGAACGCGCAGGCGAACCTTTGCCTGAAGCAGGCCAGCGAGCTGATGGGCGCCGCCGTCAAATGATTAGGGGGTACGGCCCAGCTAGTCGCCGCCTCGCCGTCGCCAAGCCGTGGGAGTCATGCCGAACTCGCCTGCGAACCAGCGGCTGAACGAGCTCTGGCGCGAGTAGCCGACCATGCCGGCGACATGGGACAGCGGCAGGGTCGCATTGGCGGCGTAGCGGGCGGCCAGCTCGCGTCGGATGTCGTTGAGCAGGCAACTAAAGTCCACACCTTCGGCCAGGAGCCGGCGCTGCAACGTCCGTTCCGCGAGCCCCAGGCGGGCGGCGACCTGACCGATCGAAGCCTGCCCGTCGGCCAACAACAGGACGATGGCCTTCCTGACGTCCTCGTCCACCGATCCCGGCGCGGCGTTGGGCAGCGTCCGCACATAGTCGGCGGCGAACCGCGCCAGAGCCGGGTCAGCCGACGGATTGGGCGCCTGAAGGTCGGCGCTGGCGCAAGTCAGACCATAGAACGCGCTGTCGAACTCGCAGGCGGCCCCGAACAGGCGCCGATGGTGGGTCGGGTCGGTCGGCGGGCCATGCGCGAAGTTGACCGAGTGAGGCCGCCAGCGCGCGCCGAGCACGGCGCGGAACATCCGGAACAGCACCCCGATGCCCAATTCATAGGACTGCCGCATCGCGCCGCGGCCGGTGACCAGCAGTTCCTCGCGGACGACGACGACGCCGGCGCCCTCCTCCACCGCGATCACCAGCGACGGGTTCAGGAGCCCGCGGTGCTCGACCACGGACATCAGCGCCTCGCGCATGGTGGGCTGGTGGGTGATCAACAGGCTCAACGCCCCGAGGTCGGATAGCCGCCGGGTTTCGGCCATCCGCAGCCCGAACGACTCGCAGCCCGATTGGGCGGCCGACATCTCCAGGAGGTCGACCACGCTTTCGGTGGGGATCCGGACGTCCGGGTCGGTGAGCGCGCGCAGATCGATGCCGACCCTGCGAAGCATGGCTCCAGGATCCAGCCCGGCCCACGCGGCGACCTCCGCATAGTTGGATAGCGCCGCGCTGCGCACGAACACCGAGGGCTGCCTCATGGCCATGGCGTGAAATGAAAAGCCGATGTCGTCAAATGAAAAAGCGCCAGCCCAGCGCCCGGTAGTGGATGCGACCTGTCGATGCCCCCGGCCCGCCTCTACTCCGAGTGGCCGCGCATCACGTTCCACCCGCACGGCGATGGTCGAGGCTTTTCCAAGCCACGGACGTCGGCCCGCCTATGAGGCAACTGAATTGGAAGAGAAAATCGCCGACGTCATGGTCTGGGTGGTGATCGTGGTCGTACCCCTGGCCGCGGTCTACCTGTTCTGGTCGATACACGTCCTGCCGGAGGTGTTTGCAGAGCGCCACCAGCACCCGCAGAAGAAGGCGATCCAGGTGCTCTGCGTCCTGTCGATCGCGTTCGGCGGTCTGCTGTGGCCGTTCGCCTGGTTATGGGCCTTCACCAAGCCGGTCGGGTACAAGGCCGCCTACGGCACCGACAAGCATGATGACTTCTTCCTGGCCCCGGACGGACGGCACGGCGGCAAGCCGCTGGACCTGGCCATCGTCGACGACGAGATCCTGCTGCTCAACGAGCGGCTGGACGGACTGACCGCCAAGCGCGCGCTGATATCGAGACAGCAGGACGGCGACGGCGTGACCTCGGACCTGGTGACCGCCAATGCTTGAGTTGATCCTCGGCGGATACGCCCTCCTGGTCTGGCTTGTTTTCATCAAGCTCAAGCTCCTGCCCTGGAACATCAAATCCCAGGTCGGCGCAGCGACCGGCGCGGTCGTGCTGGCCGCGTCCTTGGTCCTGACGATCAACGTGGTCGCGCCGACGTCGAGCGACGTGCGGGCCGTCAATTTGGTGAGCGAGATCGTTCCGCGGGTCCAGGGGACGGTCACCCGCGTCGTCGTCGAGGGCAACACCATGGTCAAGAAAGGCGACGTGCTGCTGCAGATCGACGACACCCCGTATCGTCTGAAGGTCAAGGAACTGCAGGCGAAACTGGCGGACGCCACCGGCTCGGCCAAGACGCTGTGGCAGGATCACGACGCCGCCCGTAGCGACGTCCTCGCCGCGCAGGCCAATCTGGACCTGATGACCAAGCGCCTGAGCGAGGCCAGCCGCCTGGCCGGCGCCGGCGCCGGCGCCCACTACGACGTCGAGAACTTCGACGCCGAGGTGAAGAAGGCCAAGGCCGCGCTAGCCGCGGCCCGGAGCGCCGAGGCCAAGGCCCAGATCCGGCTTGAGAGCGTCGTCGGGCCCGATATCGCCAGCGTCGCCCAGATCAAGGCCCAGCTCGAAGCTGCGCAGTACGACGTGGCGTCCACCGTGATCCGCGCCCCGGCGGACGGCTACGCCGTCAACGTCGCGGTGCGGCCCGGCAACTACCTGATGACGCTGCCCTTCAGGCCGGCGATGAGCTTCGTGGAGCGTGAGCAGCGCATCCTGGCCTACTACGACCAGAACGAGCTGCGCTATGTGAAGCCCGGCCAGAAGGCGGAGATCGCGCTCAAGACGGCGCCCGGCAAGCTTGTCTACGCCAAGGTCGACTCCATCGTCTGGGCCAACGCGCAGGGGCAGATGATGCAGTCCGGCGCGGTGCCCAACACCCCCGCCGAGATGCTGCAGGCGCCGCCGCCGCAGAAGTACGCCGTCAAGCTGACCCCCGTCGACCATGACGGGCGCCAGCCCCTGCCCGTCCCGATGGGCGCGCGCGGGGTCGGCGCGATCTACACCGACAAGGCCAAACCGATGCATCTGCTGCGCATGGTCATGGTCCGCGCCCAGTCGAAGCTCAACTACCTCGTCCTGAAGCTGCATTGAGGGGCCTGGATATGTTCGAGCTCCGCTCAAGCCTGGCCGCGATGGCCGCAGCCGCGACGCTGACGGGGTGCGCAAGCGCCGGTCACGAGCCGCCGCCTGCGCCGCCCATGAGCTTCACGATGCCGGAGGCCTGGCAGAGCGGCGCGCGCGCCGGTCAGCTCGACGCCGACCTCCTGGGCTTTCATTCCGATCCTGAGCTTCAGGCCTTGATCGCCGAGGCGCTGGCGCACAACGCCGACCTGCAGATCGCCGGCGCGCGGCTGGAGCAGGCGCATGCGGCGATGAAGGCGGCCGGCGGAGCATTGCTGCCCCAGGTCGGCCTGGTCGGTCAGAGCGGCGCCGCGACCTTGCCGGGATCAAACCTCAGCACCACCGGGCTGGCGGCGGTGGCCAGTTGGGAGATCGACCTTTGGGGGCGGCTGCGCGCCGAGCGCGACGCCAGCCAGGCGCGGTTCTACGCCGCCGAGCTCGACGCCCGCTACGCCAGGGAGGCGCTCGCCGCGGGCGTTGTGCGCGCGTGGCTCGGCGTGGCCGAGGCCGCCCAGCAGCTCGCCCTGGCCCGCGACATGCTGGCCCTGTCGGAGCGGCAGCTGCAGCTTACCCAGACAGGGCGCGCCGTCGGCCGCGACTCCGCCCAGGACGTCGCCCGCAGCGAGGCGGCGGCGCAGGCCTACCGTCAGCAAATCGAGGTCGACCAGCAGGTGCTCGCCCAAAGACAGAGAGCCTTGGCGATCCTGCTCGGCCGATACCCCTCCCCCGAGGCGGCGCCCGGCCTGCTGCCTGAGCTGACCGCGCTGCCGGCCGCGGGAATCCCCTCTGAAGTGCTGACCCGGCGGCCTGACGTCGTGGCGGCCGAGCGACGCTTCCAGGCGGCCTTCGCCGATGTGGAGGCGGCCAAACGCGCGCGCCTGCCGTCCCTGCAGCTGATCGGCGGCGTGGCCTATGTCGCCGACTCCGTCGTCACGCTGGAATCGGCGATTGCGAATCCGGTCTGGGCGCTATCCGGCAAGCTGCTGGCGCCGATCTTCACCGGTGGGCGGATCGACGCGCAGATCGAAGCCAAGACCGGCGCGCAGCAGGAGGCCATGGCCCAGTACGCCAAGGCTTCGCTCACCGCCCTGGGCGAGGTCGAAGAGGCGCTGGCCAGCGAACGCGCGCTGGCCAACCGGGCCGACATCGCAGCCAAGCAGGTCGACCTGCTCGGTCAGGCCGTCGGCTATGCGCAGGTCGAGGCGACGGTGGGCAAGGGCGACCAGCGTCGGGTCGTGTCACAGCAGCTCAGCCTGGCGGCGGCGCAAGCTGAGCTGCTGCATCTGAAGGCCGAGCGGCTGGCCAATCGCGTGGCGCTTCACCAGGCCCTGGGCGGGCGTTTCAGCGCCAGCCCCTGAGGCCAAATCCCTTATCTGGCCTTTGGGTCGGGCGGCCGCCCGCAGTGCAGCTCGACCAGCGTGCCCCCGCTTCCCGTCCTCCAATTGACGACCCCGAGGTCAGCCGCCAACGAATTGATCAGGCGCATGCCCAAGCCTTCGTCCGCCGGGCCGGACATTCCACTTCCGTTGTCCTCGACTTGAAGGAGAACACCGGATTCACCGCCCCGCGCGGTGACCCGAACCCTTCCGGGCCGGCCATCCTGGAAGGCGTGCTTGACGGCGTTCGTGACAAGCTCGTTGACGATCAGGCCGAGGCTGACCGCCTGTTCGGCGCTGACTTCGACCGGATCGCACGCGATCTCAATCGCCACGCGATCGCCCTCGAGCAGGCTCGACGACAGGCGCTCCACCAAGCTGCCGAGATAGGGCTGCAACTGAACGGCGTCGTGCTTCTCCTGCTGATACAGCATCGTGTGCAGGTCGCTGATCGAGCTGATCCGGTCCGCAGCCTTGAGCAGGGGATGGGCGACTTCGGGCCTCTCGCTCCTCGCCTGCAGCATCAGCAGGGACGCGGCGATGGTGAGGTTGTTCTTCACCCGGTGGTTCAAGTCGAGAAACAGCTCCGACTGCCGCTCGGCGGCGCGACGCCGCGCGGTGACGTCGATGAACAACTGCCCGAATTGGGTGTCCGAGAGCCGCATCATTTGGACGTCGTACCAGCGCGCGCCCTCGGGATCCCAAAACTCGAAACGGACCGCCTTGCCTGCGAACGCTCGCCCGCAGGCGGACAGCCAGTTGGGATTGGTGTCGGGCCGAACCTCCAGTTGGCGTCGCCCAATGACCTCCGCGGCCCCCGCCACGCGGCTGAGGAACACAGGATTGGCCTCGCGGATCACGTAGTCGGCCAAACGACCATCCGGACCCAGGATGGCTTCGCAAACGACAAAGCCCTCAGACATGTTGTTGAAGACCGCGCGATAGCGACCCTCGATGCCGTCTCCACTAGCTGTGCCGTCGTTCACGCGCTGCCTCGCCGTCGGTCGCTTCTCCAGCTACCGGATCGGTAGAGCCACGTCCGCATGTAACCACTGCGGACACGCAGTTTTGGTTCCCCCGACGGGGTGATTGTGAACAGTACGACGCGCGGCGTCACGCCCTCGGCGCAAAAGAAAAGGAGGCCGAGCGCTGCCGCTCGACCTCCCGATCCAGGCCTGTTGGGACGTTACTGGAACGTCTTGCGCAGGTTGACGCCGATGGTCCGCGGCGGCGCCGAGAACACCGAAGTGCGGCCCGCCGAGGTGGCGCCGACGGACTTCGAGAAGATGGCCGCCTCGTCGAACAGGTTGGTCACGAAGAGGTACGCGCCCCAGCCGCCGCCGTCGGATTCGACGCCGACCCGGGTGTTGACCAGGTCATAGGCGTCGATCTTGCGGGCATAGACGTAGCTCGTGCGCAGCTCGTTGTAGGAGCTGCCCATGTGGTTGAAGTCGACGCGCGCGAAGCCGTTGAGGCCCTCGGTCAGCGGCCAGACGTACTGGGCCGAGATCGCGCCCTGGAACTTCGGCACGTAGGGGATGCGGTCGCCCTTCAGGCCGGCGTTGGGGATGGTGGTCCCGCCGCCCGGCTGATCCTCGGTCAGCTCGGCTTCCATGATCGAGAAGTTGCCGGTGATCGACAGGCCCGAGAGCGGGTTGACCGCCCCTTCGACTTCCAGACCGCGGATGCGCGCCTTGCCGGCGTTGCCGATGTAGCTGAAGGCGCCGTTCGGGGTCAGGATCCGAACCTGCATATCGCTCCAGTCGATCTGGAAGATATCGGCGTTGAGGGTCGCGCGGCGATCCCAGAACGCCGACTTCACGCCGACTTCGTAGTTCCACAGCTGGTCCGACGCGTAGGGGGTCAGGTTGCCCGGCAGACCGAGCACCTGGTTGGCGCCGCCCGGACGGTAGCCCTGCGAGGCCTCGGCGTAGACCATGATGTCCGAGGTGATCTTGTAGGAGCCGTTGAACCGGTACACCCAGCCGGTTTCTTCGGACTGGACGTGGGTCGGCGGCGTGACGACCGCGCCCACCAGCAGCGACGGCACCAGCGTCTTGCCGATGATGTCCTTGGTGTACTTGAAGTAGCGGGCGCCGGCGGTGAGGTTGAGCTGCTCGTTGACGTCGAAGGACAGCTCGCCGAACACCGCGTACTGCTTCAGGGTGTCGTCGATCACCCGGCCGGTCATGACGACCTCGGGCTCGTAGAGCGCGCCGGAGCTCGGGTCGACGCCGACCTGAGGGTTCCAGACGACGGTCTTGCGGTCGGAGAAGAAGCCGCCCGCGGTCCATTGCAGCGCGCTCTCGTAGTTCGAGGTGAAGCGCAGCTCGGCGGTGTAGGTGTCCATCTCCTGCTGCGGTTTCAGCACCGACGGATACTGCGTGTCGACATAGGCGTAGTAGGCCGACAGCTGGTCGGTGCTGCAGGCCGCGCCGCGGTTGTAGAGCGCCTGGCAGCGGGCCGGCGTGCGGAAGCCCTGCATGAACTGGGTCACGTCCTGGGTGCTCATCAGCTCGCGGCGCATGTAGGAGGCCGAACCGACGGCGGTCACCGGACCCAGGTCCAGATTGGCCGTGACGCTGTAGAGATCCAGGTCGTCGGTCTGCGGCAGCTGGGTGCGGGCGTCCGACTTGTACTCGCCGACGGCCGGGAACCAGCTCGGGGCTTCGGCCTCGGTGCGGTTGATGTAGGCGGCCAGGTCGATGGTCAGGTTCTCGGTCGGCTCCAGGCGCAGCAGCGCCCGGCCGCCCCAGGTCTCCATCTCGTTGATGTCGCTGTCGTTGAGATAGACGTTGTCGATGTAGCCGGCGGTCTCACGATAGAAGCCGACGAGACGCAGCGCGGCCTTGTCCTGCGCCAGCGGGACGTTGAGCATCCCCTGCGCCTCGTAGTTCCAGTCGCCGGCGCCCTCGGTCTTGGACACCGAGCCGTCCAGGGCGGTTTCGAAGGTGTAGGTCGGCTTCTTGTAGATGGTGCGCAGCGTGCCGCCCATCGAGCCGGAGCCGTAGAGGGTGCCTTGCGGGCCGCGCAGCACTTCGACGCGCTCGACGTCGAACAGACGCAGTTCCGGGGTCGAGCCGCCGGCGTTGTTGCCCGCGCCGATCGAACCGGTGACCGGGGTTTCATCATAGTAGACGCCGACGGTCGGCTCGCCGGCGGCGTTGATGCCGCGGATCACGACGCGGCTGAACGACGGACCGCTGTTGACGAAGGTCAGGCCGGGGACCGTCGCGCCGAGGTCGGCGATCGACTGCACGCCGGAATTGGCGATGGTTTCCGAGGTCACCGCCGAGATCGAGATCGGCGTGTCCTGCAGGTTGGTGGCGCGCTTCAGCGCGGTGACGACGACTTCCTCGACCGCGGGCGGCTGAGCGGACTGCGCCAGGGCCGACCCGGCGAAAGCGATGCTGGCAGACGCGCCGAACAGGGCGACGCGGAAAGAGCGGCCGAGGCCGCCTGTACGTTGAACTGACATGACTGTGTGAACTTCCCCCAAGTATCGTGCCGCCGGGCCCGGCGGGCACGGCGGCGGTCGTCAAAACGGTTGCCGCCCTCGCCAAGAGGGCGGCCGCGGCTATTTCATTTCGGCCAGGGCGTACAGGAACTGCGCCTGGGCCATCGTGGCGTCGACGTAGCCGGCCACCTTCGGGTTGGCGGAGTCGATGACGATGAACTCGTCCGGCGCGTGCGCGCCCGAGCCGAAGCCGACGCCGAAGTGGATCGCCGGCTTGGCGACCGGCGGCTGGGTGAACAGCGAGCCCGGCCAGGAGCCGGGGCTGCGCGGCGACAGCGTCACCGGGATGCCCATCTTCTTGTAGGCGCCCAGCGCCGCCTGGACGACGCGGGCGTCCTCGGCGGTCTCAGTCGGATCATAGCCGCCCGAGACGTTGATCTGGACGTCCTGGAAGCCGCGCTTGTCGAGGTGCTCGCGCAGCTGGCGGACGGTGTCGTCGTAGGTCTGGTTCGGGACCATGCGGATCTCGAGCTTGGCCTCGGCGCGGCTCGGCAGGATGCTCTTGCCGCCCGGACCGGTGTAGCCGCCGACCAGCCCTTGCAGGTTGATTGTCGGCTGCGAGAGCAGGCGCTCGATCGACTTCTCGTAGCTGAGGTTGTCGATCCAGGCCTTGTTGCCATAGGCCTGCTTGAGCGCCGCTTCGTTGGTCTTCTGGGCCAGCTGGGCGATCAGCTCCTTTTCCCGCGCCGACAGCGGCCGGACCTTGTCCATGAAGCCGTCGAGGGTCGGGGTGTTGCCGTCCGGGCTGGTCAGGGTGGCCAGGGCCTGGACGAGGCGCCAGATCGGGCTGTCGATGCGGGCCTTCTCGGACGAGTGGATGTCGGTCTTCGGGCCGATGCCGGTCTTGGAGCCGTCGACGATCAGCTGCAGCTCGACCGGGCCCTTGGCGCCGAGGGTGAAGGAGACCTCGCCGGTGGTGCGGTCTTGCGATGGGCCAGGCACGTAGATGCCCTCGCACTTCTGCAGGACCGGCAGGACCTTGGGGTGGGTGGCGATCTGGCGGAAGTGCGGCGAGGCGATCTCCTCCTCGCCTTCGCAGATCAGGGCGATGTTGACCGGCGGCTTCTTGCCGGCGGCGCGCATGGCGCGCAGGGCGTTGAGCAGCGCGATCTGGCCGCCCTTCGAGTTGGTGGCGCCGCGGCCCATCATGACCGTGCCAAACGGCGCCTTTTCGACCAGGCGGCCTTCGAGCGGCGGGCTCGACCATTCCTTCGGGTCGTACTGCTTCACGTCGTACATGAAGTAGACGCCGATCCAGCGCGGGGCGCCGACGTCGAGGGTGGCGAACACGCCGGAGACGCCGTCGGTCGGGATGATCTCGGCGGTCTGGAAGCCAGCGTCCTTGGCGATCTTGGCCATGTAGGCCGGACCTTCGACGACATTCACGCCCTCGGCCGCGACGGTCGGCAGCGCGATCCACTCTTGCAGGCGCTTGATGGCGTCGGCCTTGTCGGCCTCGGCGGCCTTGCGAATCACCGCGAGGTCGGCGCTCGCGGCGCTGGCGAGGCCGGGCGTGAGGAAGGCGCCGGCCGCCGCGGCGGCGGCCCCGGCCATCAAGCTGCGACGGTCGGTCGAAGGGCGATCATACTGGTCGGACATGTTTACTCCCGGTGAGCGGCGCTCGTCTTACTGTCTTGCGCGAGCCGCAAGCTCGCGATGGCGGCGCCAAAGGCCGCGACAGCGCAGCTACAGAGAAGTTTCCGACTCGCCAAGTGATGTAGTCGACTCAGGGGTGACGGAACCCGCCGACTGTTGCCTGAAGAGCAGCTTCATCTTGGCCGATACCAGGCAGTTTCAAATGTAACCATTGAAACAACCGTGCCGAGTTTCAGCGACACCGCGCACGGACATGCCTCAGGCGCGTCGAACCGAGCACATAAAAAAGGGGCCGAGCGCTCCAGACGCTCGGCTCCCGCCTCCCCGCGCCGCCGCGAAGGCGGCGCGCCCCTCCCCGTCTGCGGATTAGTTCCGGTGCGGAATAACCACCGGCAGGGTCTCGAAGCCGTGCACGAAGGCCGACCAGTTGAGGGTCGGCTCGCCGACCACCTTGATCTCCGGGAAGCGCTTGAGGATCTCTTCCCAGATGATGGTCAGCTGCATCTCGGCCACGCGGTTGCCGACGCAGCGGTGCACGCCGAAGCCGAACGACATGTGCTGACGCGGCCGCTCGCGATCGATGATGAACTCGTTCGGACGATCGACGATCTCTTCGTCGCGGTTGCCGGAGATATACCACATGGCGACGCGGTCGCCCTTCTTGATGGTCTTGCCGCCCATCTCGACGTCGCGGGTGGCGACGCGGGCCATGTGGGCCAACGGCGTCTGCCAGCGAATGGTCTCGGAGACCATCGGCAGCACCAAGTCATGGTTGGCGCGCAGCTTGGCGTACTGTTCCGGGTTCTTGTTCAGCGAGTAGACGCTGCTGGAGATGGTGTTGCGGGTGGTGTCGTTGCCGCCGACGATCAGCAGGATGACGTTGCCCTGGTAGGTGGCCAGCTCCATGTCGCGGGTGGCCGGGTTGTGGGCCAGCATGGAGATCAGGTCGCCGGCAGGCTCGGCGTTGACGCGCTGGTTCCAGAGCTCCTGGAATGCGCCGAAGCACTCCATCATCGCCTGGCCCTTGTGCTCCCAGCTCTTCACCGGGCCGTGGCCCGGCTGGTTGGTGACCATGTCGGACCAGTAGGTCAGCTTGCGGCGGTCCTCGAACGGGAAGTCGAACAGCGTGGCCAGGGTCATGGCCGTCAGTTCCTTGGACACCAGGTCGACCCAGTCGAACTCCTTGCCGATCGGCAGCGAGTCGAGGATCTGGCCGGCGCGTTCGCGCACCAGCGGGGCCATGTTGTGAAGGTTGGACGGGGCCACCGTCGGGCTGACCGCCTTGCGCGCCCGGCTGTGCTCAGGCTCGTCCATGGTGATGAAGCCGGCGCCGCCGCGGCGGCGGACGCCCATGACCTTTTCCTGCTCGGCCATGGCCACCTGATTGATCAGGGTGATGCCCTCGGCCGACGAGAAGCTCTCATGGTCGGTGTCGACCGCCATGATGTCGTTCCACTTGGTGATCGACCAATAGGGGCCGTACTCACTGTCAGGCGTAAAGTGGATCGGATCCTCGCGACGCAGGCGCTCGAACACCGGCCAGATCGTGTCGTCGTAGAACCGCGACACCTTGGCGGGGTTGAGCTGGTCCAGCGGCATGGCGGCGATTTCGGCGGCCGCGTCGGCGGCTTGAATCTTGGCGGCGATATTCATGGCTTCCTTCCCAAGTCGCGCCCGCCATCTTTGTTTTCGCCCGGCAGAAATCGCCGCCGGACGCGCGGACTTAGGGGAAGGTTGAGCGCACTCCGACGCTATGTCAACCGCGGTTGACTTAGCTTTCAAGCGGCCCTGCCGAACGTAGAGCCGGCAGCGACGTTATCTGCGGACGCCCGCTGGGACGCAGCCGTAGGGGAACGCCATGGCCAAGAACACGATCTGCATCTGGTACGACACCGACGCCGAAGCCGCCGCGCGCTTCTATGCGCAAACCTTTCCCGACAGCGTGGTGACCGCGGTGCGCCGCGCGCCGGGCGACTATCCCTCCGGCAAGGAGGGCGACGTGCTGACCGTCGAGTTCACGGTGGCGGGCGTCGCGTGCCTGGGGCTGAACGGCGGGCCGACCTTCAAGCAGGACGAGGCGTTCTCGTTCCAGATCGCCACCGACGACCAGGAAGAGACCGACCGCTACTGGAACGCCATTGTCGGCAATGGCGGTCAGGAAAGCGCCTGCGGCTGGTGCAAGGACCGCTGGGGCGTCTCCTGGCAGATTACGCCGCGCACCCTGACCGAGGCGATGGCGGCCGGCGGGGCGGAGGCCAAACGGGCCTTCGACGCCATGATGACCATGGGCAAGATCGACGTCGCGGCGATCGACGCGGCCAGGCGCGGCTGACGCCGCGAGAGGCCTGACCGTCCCGCCGGGCTCGTGTACACAGGGGGCGATGACAGAGACGCTTGTTCGCCCAGGCCCCCGTCGGCGTGACGCCGAGGCCACCCGCGCGGCCATACTGAAGGCGGCGAAGAAGCAGTTCGCGCGGGTCGGCTACGACTGCACGCTACGCGACATCGCCGGCGAGGCGGGCGCGGACGTGGCGCTGGTCAAGCGCTACTTCGGCGGCAAGGAGGCGCTGTTCGTCGAGGCGTTGAAGGATTCATTCCGGGCCAACGAACAGCTGGACTGGGACCCGGCGAGCTTCGCCGGGGAGATGGCGGAGATGCTGGCCGGCACGCCGCACGCCGACGAGGCCAGAACCCAGCGGTTCCAGTTCCTGTTGCGGGCGGCCACCTCGCCGGCGACGGCCCCGATGCTGAACGCCCTGGTCCAGGAGCGCCTGCTGGTCCCGATCCGCAACTGGCTGGGCGGCGAGGACGCCGAGGCCCGCGCCCGGGTGCTGGCGGGGGTCTATATCGGCTTCCTGGTCGAGCGGCTGATCCGCGGCGAGGCGCTGGAGGGCCGCGAACGCGAGGTGTTCGTCGAGCGCGTCACGGCGGTGTTCAACGCGCTGATCGCAGAGGCCTAGACCCTAGCGCCAGGCGAAGACCGGCTGGTCGAGGTCGGCGACGCGGGTGACCCGGCCGGCGACGATTTCCCGCAACTGATAGATCAGCGCAGCGGTCGGGGCGTGGATGTGGTGCTCGCCGAGGCTCAGGCGGATCAGCGGCCGCTCGCTCTCCGGAATGGTCTCGAAGGCCACCGCGTCGTCGCCGGCGATCTGGTCGAGCCGAAAGCGATGGACGGACGCCACCTCGTCCGGATTGGGCGCCAGGGCGCTGGCGTCCTCGAGCCAGGTGACGACCGGGGCGATCGCGTAGCCCGAGCGGCTGGCGTAGTCGTCGAGCACGCCGAGAATGCTCGACGGCGCCAGGTGCAGGCCCAGTTCCTCATGCAGTTCGCGCAGGGCCGCCTGCTGCAGGGTCTCGCCGTCGTCGCAGCGCCCGCCCGGCAGCGCCCACTGGCCGGCGTGGGCGCGCAGGGTCGCCGCACGACGGGTCAGCAGGAACGCCGTCTCGCCCGAGCCGTCGCCGGCGTCCACCAGGGTGATGGCCACCGCCGCGTGCTTGAGCTGAGGCCCGTCGTAAGCCAGGCGCGGGAACGCCTGGCAACGGGCGGCCAGTTCGGCGCGGAAGGCGGGCGTGAACGGGTAGCTCATGCCCTGCCCTACTTCGCCGCTTGCAGCTTGTCCTGGGTCTTGGTGTCGAAGTCGCTGGCGTCGTGACGTTCCCAGAGTTGGGTCGAGGGCTCGCCCCAGGTGCGATTGACCATGCGCCCGCGCTGGACGGCCGGACGCTCGGCGATCTGGTCGGCCCAGCGCTGGACGTTCTTGTACTCGTGCACGGCCAGGAACTCGCCGGAGTCGTAGAGCACGCCCTTGGCCAGGCCGCCGTACCAGGGCCAGACCGCGATGTCGGCGATCGTGTATTCGTCGCCGCCGAGATACTGGCTCTCGGCCAGCCGCCGATCGAGCACGTCGAGCTGGCGCTTGGCCTCCATGGCGAACCGGTCGATGGCGTACTCGATCTTGGTCGGGGCGTAGGCGTAGAAGTGGCCGAAGCCTCCACCGAGATAGGGCGCGCTGCCCATCTGCCAGAACAGCCAGGACATCGCCTCGGCACGCTTGGCCGGATCAGTCGGCAGCAGGGCCCCGAACTTTTCGGCGAGGTGAACCAGGATCGCGCCCGACTCGAACACCCGGATCGGGGTCGGGCCGCTGCGGTCGAGCAGCGCCGGGATCTTGGAATTCGGATTGATGTCGACGAAGCCGCTGCCGAACTGGTCGCCGGTCCCGATGTTGATCAGCCAAGCGTCGTACTCGGCCCCCACGTGGCCCAGCGCCAGCAGCTCCTCGAGCATCACCGTGGCCTTGACGCCATTGGGCGTGGCCAGGGAGTAGAGCTGCAGCGGATGGCGGCCGACCGGCAGCTCCTTGTCATGGGTCGGGCCGGCGATCGGGCGGTTGATGTTGGCGAAGCGCCCGCCGTTTTCCTTGTTCCAGGTCCAGACCTTCGGCGGGATGTAGTCGGTCATCAGCAGGCTCCAGGCGTGCGGGCGAGCGTGCGCCCGCCAGATTGCGGCGTGTCCGGTTCAAGGTGGGGCATGGCGAGCGCCCCGCCAAGGGGCGCTGGCGCCCGGTCAGTGTCCGAACGGATTGCGGGTCAGAGCTTCGCCGACGCTCGACAGCGCCGAGGAGCGGGCCCGCGCGATGGCGGCCTCCAGCCGCTCGACATCGGCGCCCGGAATGATCTCGCCGGCGACGACGAAGGTCGGCGTACCCTTCAGATTGAGCTTCAGCGCCAGCTCGCGGGTGTCGGCGATCTGTTCGGCCAAGTCGGGGTTGCGGGCGGCGGCGTCGACCTCGCGCGGGTTCAACCCCTGCTGGGCGAGGATGCGGTCGGTGCGCACGACGTTGAGGTCCTTTTGCGCCATCAGAGCGCGATGCAGCGCCAGCCCCTTGGCCTTGCCTTGCGGCGTCAGGGCCGCGCGGGCGGCGTAGTCCGAGGCGCTGCCGAACACCGGGTACTGCTTGAAGACGAAGCGGACGTCGGGATTGGCGGCGATCAGCCGGTCGACGTCAGGCGCGATGGCGCGGCTGTAGGGGCAGCGATAATCGAAGAACTGGACGACCGTCGCCCGGCCGCCCGGATTGGCCACGAAGTCGCGCGGATCGCGCTCGAGCGCCGGCTTGGCCTCGGCCAGCACCGCGCGGGCCTGGGCCGCCTTCTTGGCTTGGAGCTTGGCGGCAGCGTCGCGGATCACCTCGGGATGTTCCAGCAGGTAGGCGCGCAGGCGGGCCTCGAATGCGGGATCGTTCTGCACCGTACGCTTCTGCAGGCCGTCGCAGCCGGCCAGCGCCAGCGCGCCGACGGCGATCAACAGCGACTTCAGTCTCATCACGCCTGCCCCTCGGCCTGCCGCCCAGACCCGCCGGTCAAGCCGAACGCAGTCGCCGACAGATATTGACTTCGCGTTAAGGTAACCAGGATTGTAACCATTACTCTTAAATTGAAATACATCGCGATACTGCAGTCTTCGCCCAGGAAATTGATGGGCGATACAGTTGAAACCGCACTTCCTACATCACGTCCGTCTCGCCGCGCTGGGGGCCGCCCTGTGCGCCCCGGCCACGGCGATCGCCGGGCCGATGGAAGACGCGATCCTCGCCGAGATCAACTTCGCACGCGCTTACCCCCAGGAATACGCCCGCCGTCTCGAGCGTGAACCGGTCACCCCCTGGGAACAGGCGCTGATCGACGCCGGCGAGCCAGCCGACCACGCCGCCTATATCGAAGCCGTGCAGTATCTCAAGCGCCAGCGGCCGATGGCGCCGCTGCGCCCCGACGACATGCTGACCTCGGCCGCGCTGGAGCACGTCTCCATGCAAGGGCCTGCCGGCGACATCGGCCACGCCAGCGCCGACGGCGAGCGCTTCTACGACCGCGTGCGCCGCCACGGCGCGGCTTCGGCTATGGCCGCCGAGAACATCGCCTATGGCCCGCCCTCGCCCGAGGACGTGGTCCGCGCCCTGATCATCGACAGCGGCGTGCCGGACCGCGGGCACCGGACCAACATGTTCACCGCCGCCTTCAAGGTCGTCGGCGTCAGCTGCGGGCCGCATCGCGACTACGAGACCATGTGCGTGATGGACTTCAGCGCCGCGCCCTCGCCGCGCATCATTACGGCGCAGCTGGACAAGATCCTCGCCGCCGACGAGTAGCCGTAAAGGCGAATCAGCGTGCGTCGTGTCACGGAAACTCTCCTGACGAGCGAAGCTTAACCATCAAGCGTAGCAACCGTGCAACGCCAAAGGGTTAGCGTGCTTTACAATTCATTACGCACGTTTTCCCGAACACCGTCGTACTATATGGTGGAGTTCGATTAGCTCGCCTCTAGATAGTGGTGAGCTGGCGCGTGAGCGCGTCTTGGGGGCGTCGTCGTAAACTGGCGGGCGTTCGTTGGTCTGGGGGGTACGACATGGCGATCGCCAAGTATGTCGTTGTGGGTGCAATTCTGAGTACGGCGGCCGCCGCACCGGCCGCCGCCGAAGACTGCTTCATCAAGGTCTCGCGACCGGCCGTCGCCAAGCCTGCGGCGCCGAAGGCCGCTGCGCCGCACCGCGCCGTGAAGCCCGCCAAGGCCAAGCCGGCCAGCAGCACGCAGGCCCGCAAGCCGGCGAGCAAGCCGCGCACCGCGGTGGCCGCCGCCAAACCGGCCGCGCCGATGAAGAAGCTGCCGGAGTCGTCCTACGCGATGCGTACCGACTTCGCGCCGGCCCCGCCTTCGACCGAGTGCGACACCAAGCCGTCGATCATGGCGGCCCTGCCCCCTGAAGCGCGTCCGCCGGCCCAGCGCCTGCTGGACGAGGTCGCCGGTCCGCCGGCTGAATCGGCCGAGTCCTCACCGCCGATGAGCCTGGCGGCGCTGCCGGTCGGCGGCGACGGCGGCTTCCCGGCCCGGTTCGGCCCGCGCGGCGGCGGTGGCGGCGGCGGCACCTACATCACTCCGCCTGGCGACGGCGGCGAAGAACCGACCACGCCTGGTCCCGGCCCTGGCCCTGATCCGGGCCCCGGTCCTGGTCCTGATCCGGGCCCCGGTCCTGGTCCTGATCCGGGCCCCGGTCCCGGTCCCGGCCCTGATCCGGGCCCCGGTCCTGGCCCCGGTCCCGGCCCTGATCCGGGCCCCGGTCCTGGCCCCGGTCCTGGCCCCGGTCCTGGTCCCGGTCCTGGTCCCGGTCCTGGCCCTGGCCCCAGCCCTGTTCCGGAACCCGGCACTTGGCTGATGATGATCGTCGGCTTCTTCGGACTGGGCAGCATGGTGCGCCGCTCGCGCGCCGCCGATCGGGCGAACGCCGAGACCGCCTAGCCCCCCGAGTTGAGCCAAGACATGCGAAAGGCCGCGCGATCTGCGCGGCCTTTTTCATAGGTTCACCGCCCGGGCCCCGGGGTTCCTGGCCCTCGGCGTAGGGACTCGCCGGATAGATGCGACGACGCGGCCTTTCTAGCCTCTGGCGCTCCACCAGTCGGCGGGCGCCCAGTGACCCACGTTTCCAGATACCTGTCTCGATGGCGGCGGGCCTGCGCGTTCGCCGCGGCCTTGATCACATGGCCGGCGCTCGCCAGTGCGCAGACCCCGCCCGCCGAGCCGCCAGTCAGTCCGGCGGCGAGCCCTCCCGCCGAGGCGCCGCCCTCCAAATGGGATTTCTTCGACAACGAGGACGGCCAGCTCGACTTCTCGAACTTCCTGGCGTCCGGGGGCTTCATCCCCGTCCCTATCGTCATCACCGAGCCCGCGGTGGAACAGGGGTTGGGCGTCGCGGCCGTGTTTCTCTCGGCGGAGAAGCCCCGCCAGATCACCCGCAACGTCCTCGCCGCGTTCAAGACGGGCAACGGCTCCGACGGGATCGGCTTCGTCCGCGCCGGATACGCCTTCGACGGGCGGCTGAACTATCGGGTCGCCGTCGCGCACGGCAACATCACCCTGAACACTTATCCACCCTTTGCGCCGGGGGGCATCGAGTACACCAACAACTACGAGTACGGGGTGCTGGCCTCGGCGTTCTGGCGCTTGCCTGACGAGCGCTTCTCGGCCGGGCCGCTGGTCGACTTCCGTAAGCTGGAATCGCATCTGGACATCCCCGGCCTGCCGGAGGGCTTCGCCCACGACTTCGATCGCTCGCTGCAGACCGGCGCGGTGGGGCTGGGCCTCCAGTTCGACAGCCGGGACAACCCGCTGACCCCGACCCGGGGCGCCAACGCCTATGCCGAGGCCAAGTTCGATCGGGAGATGTTCGGCAGCGACCGCGATTTCGAGACCTACGACGCCCGCTTCTACGCGTTCAGGCCGCTCTCGCCGAACCTGCGGCTCGGGTACAAGCTGGAGTTCAACGCGATCCGCGGCGACTTTCCCGGCTACTTCGCCCCCGCCATCAACCTGCGCGGCGTCGAGGCCCAACGCTACGAAGGCATGGACGTGCTCAGCAGCGAAGTCGAACTGACCTGGCAGACCGGCAAACGCTGGTCGCTTCTGGCCTTCGGCGGGGTCGGCTCAAGCGACGCCGGCGATCACCGCTTCTTCCAGGACTCAGGCGGGATCTGGGCCGGCGGTCTCGGGTTTCGCTATCGGATCGCGCGCAAGCTCGGGCTCGACGCCGGCCTGGACCTGGCCTACGGGCCCGAGGGCGCGGTGGTCTACATCCAGTTCGGCCACGCCTGGTCGCTGAACATGGACTGAGGCGCGCGTCGCATGGACGCGCGCCCGCGCAGTCGCCTAGCGGTCCTTTTCCATGCCGCCGACGGCGGCCTGGGCCGCGGCCAGACGGGCGATCGGCACCCGGAACGGCGAGCAGCTGACATAGTCGAGGCCGACCTTCTCGCAGAACTCGATCGAGGCCGGGTCGCCGCCATGCTCGCCGCAGATGCCGAGCTTGACGTTCGGACGGGCCGCGCGGCCGCGCTCGGCGGCGAGGCGGATCAGGTCGCCGACGCCTTCCTGGTCGAGGCTGACGAACGGGTCGCGCTCGAAGATGCCCTTTTCCAGATAGGCGCCCAGGAACCGGCCGGAGTCGTCGCGGCTGATGCCGAAGGTGGTCTGGGTCAGGTCGTTGGTGCCGAACGAGAAGAACTCGGCGTTCTCAGCCAGGTCGCCGGCGCGGATGGCGGCGCGCGGCAGCTCGATCATCGTGCCGACCTGATACTCGATCTCGCGGCCGCGTTCCTTGAGCACCGCCTGGGCGGTCTTGTCGGTCAGCTGGCGCAGGTAGCGCATCTCTTCGCCCTTGGCGACCAGCGGGTGCATGATCTCAGGGATCGGGGCCGCCTTGCCGCTCTCGGCGATCTCGCAGGCCGCTTCGAAAATGGCGCGGACCTGCATCTCGTAGATCTCGGGGTACGAGACCGCCAGACGGCAGCCACGGTGACCGAGCATGGGGTTGGTCTCGTGCAGCTCCTTGGCGCGGCGCATCAGCTTGGTCGCGTCGATACCGGTAGCGTCGGCGACGGCCTGAAGATCGGCCTCGGTGTGCGGCAGGAACTCGTGCAGCGGCGGGTCGAGCAGACGGATGGTGACCGGCAGCCCTTCCATGATGTTGAACAGCTCGACGAAGTCGTTGCGCTGCATCGGCAGGATCTTGGCCAGGGCGTTGCGGCGACCGGCCTCGTCGTCGGCCAGGATCATCTCGCGCACGGCGGCGATGCGGTCCTCGTCGAAGAACATGTGCTCGGTGCGGCAAAGACCGATGCCCTCGGCGCCGAACTGACGGGCGGTGCGCGCGTCGAGCGGGGTTTCGGCGTTGGCGCGGACCTTCAGGCGGCGAGCCTTGTCGGCCCACTCCATCAGAGCGGCGAAGTCGCCGGTCAGCTCAGGCTCGATCATCTGCACGGCGCCGGCGAGGATCTCGCCGCGCGAACCGTCGATGGTCAGGATGTCGCCGGCCTTGAACACGCGGCTGCGGACCCGCAGTTCGCCGGCCTTGCCGTCGATCTGCAGTTCGCCGGCGCCGGAGACGCAGGGACGGCCCATGCCGCGCGCCACGACGGCGGCGTGGCTGGTCATGCCGCCGCGGGCGGTGACGATGCCGCGGGCGGCATGCATGCCGTGGATGTCTTCGGGGCTGGTCTCGTCACGCACCAGGATGACCGCCTCGCCCGCCGAACCGAGGCGCTCGGCCTCATCGGAGTTGAAGACGATCTTGCCGGTGGCCGCACCGGGCGAGGCCGGCAGGCCGGTGGTGACCACGTCGCGCGGGCTGGCCGGGTCGATGGTCGGGTGCAGCAGCTGGTCGAGGCTGGCGGGCTCGACCCGCATGATCGCCTCTTCCTGGGTGATCAGGCCCTCGCTGGCCAGATCCACCGCGATCTTCAGCGCCGCCTTGGCGGTGCGCTTTCCGTTGCGGGTCTGCAGCATGTAGAGCCGGCCCTGCTCGACCGTGAACTCGATGTCCTGCATGTCGCGATAGTGCTTCTCGAGCTTCTCGACGACGGCCTTGAACTGCAGGAAGACCTCGGGCAGCGCCTCTTCCATGGAGAGGGCCTTCTCGCCCATCTCCTCGCGGGCGATCTTGGTCAGAGCCTGCGGCGTGCGGATGCCGGCGACGACGTCCTCGCCCTGGGCGTTGATCAGGAACTCGCCGTAGAGGCGCGCTTCGCCGGTCGACGGGTTGCGCGTGAAGGCGACGCCCGTGGCCGACGAGTCGCCCATATTGCCGAACACCATCGACTGCACGTTGACGGCGGTGCCCCAGCTTTCCGGGATGTCGTGCATGCGGCGGTAGAACTTGGCGCGATCGTTCATCCAACTGGCGAACACCGCGCTGACGGCGCCCCATAGCTGGGCGTGCGGATCCTGCGGGAACGGCTGGCCGAGTTCCTGCTGAACCGCGGCCTTGTAGTCGGCGACGACCTTTTCCCAGTCCTCGGCGGTCAGGCCGGTGTCGACGGTGACGTCGAGGCGTTCCTTATGCTCGTCGAGGATCTCCTCGAACATGTGGTGGTCGAGATCCAGCACCACGTTCGAGTACATCTGGATGAAGCGGCGATAGCTGTCGAAGGCGAAGCGGCGGTCGCCGGAAAGCTTGGCCAGGCCTTCGACGGTCTCGTCGTTGAGGCCGAGGTTGAGGACGGTGTCCATCATGCCCGGCATCGAGGCGCGCGCCCCCGAGCGGACCGAGACCAGCAGCGGGTTGGCGGTGTCGCCGAATGTCTTGCCGGTGATCTTCTCAACGGTCGCCAGACCGACGGCGACCTGGTCCTTGAGCTCGGCCGGGTACTGCTTCTCGTTCGAATAGTAGTGGACGCAGGCCTCGGTGGTGATGGTGAAGCCCGGGGGCACCGGCAGGCCCAGGGAGGACATCTCCGCCAGGTTGGCCCCCTTGCCGCCCAGGAGGTTCTTCATCGAGGCGTCGCCATCGGCGCTGCCGCCCCCGAAGGAATAGACCCAGCGCGACTTGGTCAGCGTATCGGTCGACATTCCTAAGGCCTCCTTAGCCCGTCACTTGCGAGAAGTCCGCGACCCGCTCCATGAGGTCGCGAACCTGCACGAGAAGACGCAGGCGGTTCTCGCGTTCCGCTGCGTTTTCAGAATTCACTAGCACCGCCTCGAAGAAGGCGTCGACCGGCGCGCGCAGTCCCGAGAGGGCACGCATCGCGTCGGCGAAGTCTTCCCGCTGCAACGCCTGCGCCACGGCCGGCTCGGCGGCCTGGAGGGCGGCGATCAGGGCCCCCTCCTCCTTCGGCGCGCCCGGCATGCCGACCGCGGGGCCAACCGGAAGCTCGCCCTTCTTCTCCTCGGCCTTGAGGATGTTTCCGGCGCGCTTGTAGCCGGCGAGCAGGTTCTGGCCGTCGGTCCCGGTCAGGAAGTGGTCCAGCGCCTCAACCCGCGCGACGATGCGCACCAGGTCGTCGTCGCCGAGCGCGAAGACCGCGTCCACCAAGTCATGGCGCTTGCCCTGGTCGCGCAGAGCGACCTTCAGGCGGTCGGCCAGGAAGCCCAGGACTTCGTCGGCGACCACGCCGTAGGGGCGGAACTGGTACTGGACTTCGCCTTCCGGCGGATCGCCGGCCGGGGCCGAGCGGTCGAAGCGGATGTCGAAGTCCTCAGTCGTGGCGACGACATAGGGCACGCCTTCCAGCAGCGCGTTCTCGAACTCTTCGACATAGGTCTCGAAGACTTCCGACGGCGAGCGGTAGGCCGGGCCAAGATAGCCGGTCGTGCGGCGGGTCGAGACGTAGAGCGCGCGGCCCGGATCGACGTAGCACCGCAGCGACTTGTACCAGTCGGCGACCAGCTCGCGCACCGGGGCCCGGGCTTCGGAGCCCAGCAGGATGCGGATGATGCCCAGCGCAGCGCGGCGCAGAGCATAGGGGTCCCGCGAGCCGGTCGGCTTTTCGTCGATGGCGAAGAAGGCGACCAGGGTGTCGAGCTTTTCGGCGATGGCCACGGCCATGGTCACCGGGGTGTCCGGCGCCTCGTCCTTGGCGCCGACCGGACGGTAGTGGTCGCGGATGGCGTCAGCGACGACCGGGCTGATCTTTTCCTCACGAGCGTAGTAACCGCCCATCAGGCCCTGCAGTTCGGGGAACTCACCGACCATGCCGGTGGCGAGGTCGGCCTTTGACAGCCGCGCGGCCAGGACCGCCTTCGGCACATCGGCGCCGACGCGCGGGGCGATAGCCTTGGCCAGCAGCTCCAGGCGCTCGACGCGCTCGGCCAGGGTGCCGAGCTTGGCGTGGAAGGTGACGCCGGAGAGCTTGGTCAGGCGCTCTTCCAGAGTGACCTTGCGGTCTTCGTCCCAGAAGAAACGGGCGTCGTTCAGGCGCGCCGACAGCACCTTGGCGTTGCCGCGGGCGATTTCCTTGCCGCCGTCGGCCGCTTCGATGTTGGCGACGGTCAGGAAGTTCGGAGCCAGCTTGCGGCCGCCATTGCCGTTGCCGCGGCTGGGATCGGAGACCGCGAAGTACTTCTGGTGCGTGCGCATCGAGGTGCGGATCACCTCCGGCGGCAGGTCCAGGAAGGCCGGATCCATGTCGCCCAGCACCGGGGTCGGCCACTCGGCCAGGCCGGCGACCTCGTCCAGCAGGCCGTCGTCGTCGACCAGCTCCAGATTGCGCGCAAAGCAGAGGGTGCGCGCGCCGTCCATGATGCGGTCCTTGCGCTCCTCGGGGTCGAGGATCACGAAGTGGGCGGCCAGCTTGTCGCGGTAGCTGTCGAAGTCCTTCACCTTGAAGGGCTTGCCCGAGCCCATGAAGCGATGCCCTTCGGTGACGTCGCCGGCCTCGATGCCGTCGATGTTGAACGGCACCACGGCGCCGTCGAACAGGAAGACAATGCGCTTCAGCGGCCGCACCCAGCGCAGCGTGCCGCGGCCCCAGGTCATCGACTTGGGCCACGGGAAGTTGCGGATCACGTGATCAAGGATCTCGGCGGCGATCTCGGCGGTCGGGCGGCCCTTGCGATGGATGTGGGCGAACCAGACGCCATCCTTTTCCGTGAGTTGGTCGCGGGTCAGGCCGGTCGAGCGCAGGAAGCCGTCGATAGCGGCGTCGGGCGAACCGACGCGCGGGCCCTTGCGTTCCTCGTGGCGGTCACCCTGGGCTTCCGGCAGGCCCTCGGCCACCAGGGTCAGGCGGCGCGGACCGGAGAAGGTCTTCAGAGCTTCAGGCAGCAGGCCCTGTTCGGCCAGCCGCTCGCGGAACATGCGGTCGAGGTCGCGTGCGGCCTGCACCTGCATGCGCGCGGGAATCTCTTCGGAGAACAGTTCGATCAGCAATTGCGGCATGGTCAGGCCTTCGCCACGTCGTCGGACTTCACGGCGTTGCCGCCTTCGTTTTCAACCCAGGCTTCGGCGCACATCTTGGTCAGGTCGCGGATGCGGCCGATGTAGCTCTGACGCTCGGCCACGGCGATCGCGCCGCGGGCGTCCATCAGGTTGAAGAGGTGGCTGGCCTTCAGCACGTGGTCGTAGGCCGGCAGCACCGTGCGCTGGCCCTGCGGACCGCGGCCCTCCAGGATGCGCGGCACCTGGCGCTCCATGTCCTCGAACTGGCGCTTCAAAGTGTCGACGTCATAGAGGTGGAAGTTGGCTTCCGACTGCTGGCGCTCATTCTCGAGGAACACGTCGCCGTAGGTCATCGGCAGCGGGCCGTCGGGATCGTTGAAGGCCAGGTCCGTGAAGTGGTCGACGTTCTGCAGGTACATAGCCAAGCGTTCGAGGCCATAGGTCAGTTCGCCGGCCACCGGCCACACGTCCAGACCGCCGACCTGCTGGAAGTAGGTGAACTGGGTGACTTCCATGCCGTCGCACCAGACCTCCCAGCCCAGGCCCCAGGCGCCGACGGTCGGGTTTTCCCAGTCGTCCTCGACGAAGCGGATGTCGTGCAGACGGGTGTCGAGGCCGATCGCCTCCAGGCTGCCCAGATAGAGCTCCTGCAGGTTGTCGGGGTTCGGCTTCAGGATGACCTGATATTGGTAGTAGTGCTGCAGCCGGTTGGGGTTCTCGCCATAGCGGCCGTCGGCCGGGCGGCGCGAGGGCTGCACGTAGGCGGCGCGCCAAGGCTTGGGACCCAGGGCGCGAAGCACCGTGGCCGGATGAAGCGTCCCGGCGCCCACCTCCACATCGTGCGGCTGCAGAATCACGCAGCCCTGACGGCTCCAATAGTCGTGCAATTTCAGGATAAGGCCCTGAAACGAAAGCGGCTTGTCGGCTGGCATTGAGCTGGGTTTCGCAGGCGCAAAAAAAGTCGGCGGACCATAGGGCCCGCCGACCTTCGCTTCAAGGCGGAAAGCCTTGTTCTAATTGCCGCGCGGCGTGGTCGCCCGGCCGGCGCGGGACAGCGGCTTGAACTTCGCCCTGTTCTCGGGCGTGTCGGCCACCGGCCCGTTGGTGCGGGCGTTGCTGGCCACGGTCGCCGAGGCCGGGACGCCCTCGGCGGACGCGTCGGGGCTGGCCGCCGGCATCGCGGTGGTGTCGCTGGACGGCGGCGGCATCGCCGCCGCATCGGACGGCGGGTTCACGCTGGTGTCGGGCGCCATGGTCGACGCATCGGCCCCGGGCGTAGTCATCGCCTTGCCGGACTCGTCCTTCATCTGGGTCGCGGCTGCGTCGGCCGGCTTGGTCTTCTTGGCGCCGTCGCCCGCATGGGCCGCGCCCGCAAGCAGCGCGGTGGCCGCCGCGGCAGTCAGTAGGGTCTTCATCATCATCGTCATCGCCTCCGAATGACGCCGCCGAGCCCCCACTACCGGTCAGCGCCCCGTTCTAGCGTTCGGGCCCCGGCTTTTGTTCCGCTCCAAACCTCAGGTTCGCCGGGCGGGTTCGCCCGCTGGAGCGCCATTTCGCCTAACATTTGGGCGCCACACCCCCGTTCTGCACAGCAATCGTGCCTCCCGCGCCTTTTCATTGATCAGAAGTTACCGGGCGCCGTTCAGCGCGCCGGGCGTCGATAGCGTCGCCCTAGCCGTCGGAGGGGGGATGCCAGCCGCATCTTCCGGCGGATGCGGGTCAAATCGAACGCGCGCCCCCCGGCTGGGGACGCGCAGGAGCAGGCGATGAAACTGATCATAGCGGTCGTCAAACCCTTCAAGCTGGACGACGTGCGCGAAGCGCTCGTAGGCGCCGGCATCGAGGGGCTGACGGTCTCCGAAGTGAAGGGATACGGCCGGCAGAAGGGCCAGACCGAAATCTACCGGGGCGCCGAGTACCAGGTGAATTTCGTGCCCAAGGTAAAGCTGGAGGCCGTGGTCGACGACGCTGCGGCGGGCAAGGCCGTCGAGGCCATCAAGGGGGCCGCCGCCACCGGCAAGATCGGCGACGGCAAGATCTTCGTCCTCGACGTCGAGGACGCTGTGCGCATTCGAACCGGCGAGACCGGCACGGCGGCGCTGTGACGCGCGCCGAACTCATCGGGACAAGGGGATAACGACCATGACGACACTGAGATTCAACAAGCTGACGGGCCTAGCGCTCGCCGCCGTGATCGCGGGCGGCTCGCTCGCCCCGGCGGCGTTCGCTCAGGAGGCCGCGCCGGCCCCCGCCGCGGCCGAGGCCGCCGCGCCTGCAACCCCTGCCGCGGCTCCGCCGGCGGCTGAAGCCGCCGCCCCGGTCGCCGAGGCCGCCGCCGCGCCGGCTCCTGAAGCGGCCGCGCCGACGGTCGACAAGGGCGACACCACCTGGATGCTGGTCTCCACCGTCCTGGTGCTGCTGATGATCATCCCGGGCCTGGCCCTGTTCTACGGCGGCCTGGTCCGTCAGAAGAACATGCTGTCGATGCTGATGCAGGTCTCGACCGTGACCGTCATCGGCATGATCGCCTGGCTGTTCTACGGCTACAGCCTGGCCTTCACCGACGGCGGTTCGCTCGACAGCTTCGTCGGCGGCGCCGGCCGCCTGTTCCTGAAAGACGTGACGCCCTCCAGCCTCGCGGCGACCTTCTCGACCGGCGTGGCGATCCCCGAGCTGGTGTTCATCTGCTTCCAGATGACCTTCGCCTGCATCACCGCCGCCCTGGTCCTGGGCGGCGTGGCCGAGCGGATGAAGTTCGCCGCCGTCGTCGCGTTCGCCATCCTGTGGCCGCTGCTCTCCTACTATCCGATGGCGCACATGGTGTGGTGGTGGGCTGGCCCGGATGCGGTCGCGGCAAACCCGACGGCTCCGATCCAGTCCGGCCTGCTGTGGGGCTTCGGCGCCCTGGACTTCGCCGGCGGCACCGTGGTGCACATCAACGCCGGTATCGCGGCCCTGGTCGGCGCGCTGATCGTCGGTCCGCGCAAGGGCTTCGGCTCTGAAGCGATGCCGCCGCACTCGCTGACCCTGACCCTGGTCGGCGCCGGCCTGCTGTGGGTGGGCTGGTTCGGCTTCAACGCCGGCTCGAACCTGGAAGCCAACGGCTACGCCGCCCTGGCCATGATCAACACCCTGGTCGCCACCGCCGCGGCGGGCATCTCCTGGGTCGCGGTCGAGTGGCTGACGCGCGGCAAGGCCAGCATGCTGGGCCTGGCCTCCGGCCTGGTCGCCGGTCTGGTCGCCGTCACGCCGGCCGCCGGCTTCTCCGGCCCGGTGGGCGCGGTGATCCTCGGTCTGGTCGTCTCGCCGATCTGCGTGTTCTTCTGCTCCACCATCAAGAACGCGCTGAAGTACGACGACAGCCTGGACGCCTTCGGCATCCACGCGGTGGGCGGCATCGTCGGCGCCATCGCGACCGGCCTGCTGGTCAACCCCGCCTGGGGCGGCGCCGGCGTGGTCGACTACACCACCTGCGCCCTCGACGGCGACATCTCGACCTGCGACACGGCCGCCTATGTGATGAGCACGCAGGTCCTGGCCCAAGTGAAGGCGGTCCTGGTCGCCATCGGCTGGTCGGGCGTGATGTCGAGCATCGTCTTCTTCGTGATCAAGTACACCATCGGCCTGCGGCCCTCGGTCGAAACCGAAGAAGAAGGCCTGGACATCACCGAGCACGGGGAGCGCGCCTACCACTCGTAGGCGTCGGGCTGGCGGAGGTCTGGGGAGGCCTCCGCCGCATCCTTCTGGAAACGTCCGGAAACGGGGCCCTTCGGGGCCCCGTTTTTCTTTGCCGATCAGGCGTCCGGCCAGGGCCCGCCGAGCCGGCAGCGGACTGTCCACCAGTCCGGGCGCAAGGCGGCCACGCGCGCGGCCAGGGCGTCGGCCTCGATGTCGCTGGCGCAGATGGCGAAGCAGGTCGCCCCCGATCCAGACATGCGGGCGATCAGGGTCTCGCGCTCGTCGGCCAGCGTGGCGAGGACGTCGCCCACCTCCGGCGCCAGGCCGACGGCCGGGGCCTGCAGATCGTTGCGCATCATGCCGAGCCAGGCGGCCAGCTCCTCGACGCTCTCGAAAGCCGCCGGCAGCGGCGGCGGCTCGACATCCCCGAAATCGCCGAGGGCGTCGAACGCCCGATAGACCGCCGGGGTCGAGACCTCGACCCGCGGATTGACCAGCACCGCCTCAAGCGTCGGCAACTGCGGGGCCGGCGAGAGCAGCTCTCCGCGTCCCTGCGCCAGCACCGGCCGCCCCCAGAGGCAAGCCGCGCCGTCGGCGCCCAACGCGGCGGCGATCGCCTCCAGATCCACGTCGTCGACCTGCACGCCGAGCGCGGAGCGCATCAGGCGCAGGGCCGCCCCCGCGTCGCTGGATCCGCCGCCGAGCCCAGCGGCGACCGGCAGGAGCTTTTCAAGCGAAAGCCCGACCAAGGGCTGGGGCCCACGGGCACGGGCCAGCAAGGCGCGGGCGGCGCGCAGGACCAGATTGTCCCCCTCGCCCGCCAGCATGCCGGCGAAGGGACCATGCACGCGCACCGACAGGGCGTCGGCTTCGTGCAGCACCACCCGGTCGCCGACGTCGGCGAAGGCCATCAGGCTGCAGAGCGGATGATAGCCGTCGGCGCCCGGCGCGCCGACGTGCAGGAACAGGTTGATCTTCGCCGGGGCGAAGGCGATCGGGCTCATGGGCGCTATTTGCCGGCGACGCGCGGCGCGGCGGCGGGGCCCCTCGGGCCCTGACCGGATGCGAGCTTGGCCTCCACGTCCGCCTTGATCTTCGCGTCGGGATCCAGGGTCAGCACCCGCCGCCACTGGTACTCGGCCTCGATGCGGCGGCCGACCCGCCAATAGGCGTCGCCCAGGTGATTGTTGATCTCTGGATCGCCGGCTTCCAGCTCGACCGCCTGTTCCAGCAGGTCGACGGCCTTCTTGTAGTCGCCGAGCCGGTAGTGCGCCCAGCCGAGGGAATCGATCATCGCGCCCGACTGCGGGTTGGCGGCGACCGCCCGCTCGACCATGCCCAGCGCCTCGGCCAGGCGCTCGCCGCGGTCGATCCAGGTGTAGCCGAGATAGTTGAGCAGTTCGGGCTCGTCCGGCCGCAGTTCGAGGGCCGCCTTGAGGTCGCGTTCGCCTTCGGGCCAGTGGCCGGCCCGCTCGTAGGCGACGCCGCGCATGTAGAGGAGGCGCCAGTCCTGCGTGGCGCTGCGATCAATCAGCCCGCTCAGCACCTGGGCGGAGTCGTCATAACGCTCATTGGCGCGCAGCAAGTCGGCGTAGGTGAGCTTGGCCTCGGCGTCGCCGCTGTTGGCCGCCTCCTGGGCCATCTTCAGGGCGACGTCGGACTGCTTGGCGTTCTGGTAGCTCCAGGCCAGCTTGCTGCGCGCGGCGCTGTACTCGCTCGAACCGGGCTTGGGCCTGGCGTAGGCCGCGCGGGCGCCGTCGACGTCGCCGGCCGCCTCCATGATGTCGCCAACCATCAGCCAGGCGGTGTCGCGGCCCGGATCGAGCCGCAGCGCCAAGCGCAGATAGGCCAGGCCGAGCTGTTCCTGCTTGGCGGCCAGCATGGTCGCGGCCGGGGCGACCAGCACCTGGGCCGCGCCCTGGCGCAGGTTCGGCGCAGCCGGAGCCGCCTTGCCGGCGGCCGCCCGAGCGCGGGCGGCGATCAGGTTCTCGTTGTTGGGTTGGAGGGCCAGCGAGCTGTCATAGAGCGCGACGGCGTCGGGTCGGCGATTGCGGCGCTCGAGGAAGGCGCCGTAGGCCTGGACCGCGATGTCCCCCGGAGCGTCGCCGCCGGTCAGGGCCTTGTAGTCGGTCTCGGCCTCGTCGTAGCGACGGGCCCGTTCGTAGAGCCAGGCTTGGCCGAGTTGGCCGAAATAGTCGACGACGCGGTCGCCGCGCATCTCCGGCCGCACGAGCGAACCTTCGGTGTCGCCGGCCATGGCCGCAGCCCACGGGGCGAGCAGCGCGGCCGCGCCGCGGTGCGGGAAGCCGATGGCGTCGCCAGACAGGGCGGCCTGCGCCTCCTTGCCTTTGCCTTGCGCCATCAACTCGACGGCGACGACCAGCTGGCCGAGCCGCTTGGTCGCTTCGGAGGCGTCGACGCCGTTGGGCGCGAGCACTGCGGCCTTGGGGATGTCGCCGGCCAGCACCGCGGCGGTGAAGGCGCGGTCGCGCAGCAGATCGCTGGTCCCGCCCTCAAGCTCAGCGCGCTCGAAATAGGCGGCCGCTTCGGCGCCGGCCCCGTCGTTGAGCGCCCCCTGCCCGGCCAGGAACGCGCCATAGGCCGAACCGCCCATGCCGTCGTTGGCCGGCGGCGTCCAGGCGACCTCCGCAGGCGCGGTGGCGCAGGCGGTGACAAGGAGCAGCGGAGCGAGGGCGACAAGCAGACGGCGCATGCCTGCGAACCTCGGCGCTTTCGCAGACGAGTTCAAGGCGTGGTCGACGAACTGGGGTGAATTCGCGGGCCCAAAGAAAGAAGGGGGCCGCGAGGGCCCCCTTCGGTCTTACATGTTCGGATAGTTGGGCCCATCGCCGCCCTGCGGCGTCGTCCAGGTGATGTTCTGCGACGGATCCTTGATGTCGCAGGTTTTACAGTGGACGCAGTTCTGGAAGTTGATCTGGAACTTCGGATTGTTCCCCGCCTCGTCGTACAGCACCTCGTAGACGCCGGCCGGGCAGAACAGGCGCGCCGGCTCGCCGAACCGCGGCAGGTTCACGTTCACCGGGATGCTCGGATCGGTGAGCTTCAGGTGCGCGGGCTGGTTCTCGTCGTGGTTGGTCGAGGACAGGAACACCGACGACAGCTTGTCGAAGCTGAAGACGTTGTCCGGCTTCGGATAGACGATCGGCTTGTAGTCCTTGGCTAGGCCGGTCGATTCCGCGTCGGTCTTGCCGTGCTTCACCGTGCCCCACGGCGACCAGCCGCCGAAGAGGTTGCCCATCATGGCGTCGAGACCGCCGAGCGGGATCCCCAGGATGGTGCCGTACTTCGACCACAGCGGCTTGAAGTTACGGACCGCCCACAGCTCCTTGTGGACCCACGACTTCTTGTAGGCGTCCTCGTAGCCCGAGAGCTCGTCGCTGGAGCGACCGCCCTGGATGGCTTCGAAGGCGGCCTCGGCGGCCATCATGCCGCTCTTGACCGCGTTGTGGCTGCCCTTGATGCGCGGGACGTTGACCATGCCGGCCGAGCAGCCGAGCAGCACGCCGCCCGGGAAGTAGAGCTGCGGCAGCGACTGCGAACCGCCCTCGGTGATGGCGCGGGCGCCGTAGGCGACGCGCTTGCCGCCTTCGAGGTAGCCGCGGATCGTCGGGTGGGTCTTGAAGCGCTGGAACTCGTCGAAGGGCGAGACCCACGGGTTCTTGTAGTTCAGGTGCACGACGAAGCCGATGGCCACGTAGTT
>NZ_PNLB01000028.1 GCF_013822795.1 Phenylobacterium sp.
GGATCGCGGCGCGGCGCAAGCGAAAGTTTTCGAAATCGGCGCGAGCCGTCGCGCGATCGCTTAGGCGGGACGCCTGAGCCGTTGCCGCCAGCCGACGATCGCCCCGACCAGCAGGCAGATGACGATCCCAAGGAAATTCAGGTTGTTGATCCAGGCATAGAGCACGTCGACCGGGCGCGACGTGACGATGTAAAACGCGTGCAGGCTGAACTGCACGGCATAGAGCAGCATCACCCCGCCGAGCCAGAAGCTGGCGAAGCTGACGGTGATGATCAGCAGGCTGATGGCGGTCAGGCCGTCCAGGGTCAGGCGCGCCAAGGCCTGCGCCGAGTCCGGCAGGAGCAGGCCGCTGATAATGGACAAGACAACGTTGGCGCCGACGACGGCGCCGCCGACTCTCTCGGCGAAGGTGCCCTTCCAGAGGGCCAGCAGCGAGATCCCCAAGGTGAGGGCGATCAGGCCAAGAACGATCGGTGATGTCGGCATAGCACTGCGCCCCTAACTCGCATTAGGGGCGCAGCACCAGTTAATCTATTGCAACCAAATCGGCTCAGCCGACTTCGCGCATCGCCGTCACGGTCTCACGCTTCCGCATCGCCGGCTTGTCCATGTAGCCGAGCTTGGTGCGGATGCCGAGGCGCAGCTGGGCTTCCGCCAGCTCGTTGTGCGCTCCGACCATGGCGCTCCGGGCTTCTCCCAGGGCCTTGATGGCTTCCACCATCTTCACCTGCACGTCGTCAGCGAAGACGAGCGAGGCGTTAACTTCCGAGCGGGCCTTCAGCAGATCCGCCAGCAGTTCCGTGGCTTCGACCATGGCCTGGTCAACCGCCGCTTCCGTCGAGAACAACTTGGTCGCGACACGCTGCGCGACAAACGCCTTTTCCATGGGAACCCCTCCGAGGAAATTAACCAACTCCGTCAAGGTAAACCGGAGGTTAAATTCCACCTAGGAGATTCATGTTCTGTTAACCACGATTTTATCGCTCGACGGTTGTGATCGTGTCTTTGGCGCCACAGTTCGCGCCTTGAGCGAGCCGTCTGGAAGCGAACCGTTAGGAGAATTCGCCTAAATCGAGAGCTCGGATGAAGCCCGGGCTCCATGACTGACCAGCCTCGCACCACCGTCTCTCGGCCCCAGATGACCTTCCACGCGCGCGTGGCGGGTGTGGCCCTGATCACGACTGTCGTCGTCCTGGTGGCCGCTTGCCTGACGTTCATGCTGCAACAGTGGGCCGTAGCCCGCGAGCAGAACCACCAGGCCCACCGCGCGCTGTCCGAGGTCGTGGCCCGCGCCGCGGCGCCGGCGCTGGCCGACAAGGACCGTGAAAGCGCAAGGCGCTCCATTGCTACGCTCGGCAGCGATGGCAGCGTCACCTTGGCGGTGCTGAAGAACGCATCGGGCGAGACGATCGCGCGGTTCGAACGGCCCGAGCCGATGACGTCCGAGTCCTTCGAGGTGATCGCCACCCCGGTGATGGCCCAAGGCCGCAAGGTCGGCGAACTCAGTCTGACCTTCGAGACCCCCGCCCTCACCGCCCTGCTGCCGCAGTTCGTCGCGCTGACCCTGGCGCTGCTGTTCGGCGGCGTCGGCGTGGCGCTGTTCCTGGCCCGCGGACTCGCCTCTCGGGTGATCGCGCCCGTGCTCAAGCTTTCTGAAGCGATGCATGGCGTCGCCGCCAGCGGCCGCTTCACGCCCGTCGAGGTTGAGGCTGACGACGCTCTTTTCCGCAGTCTCACCGACAGCTTCAACCACTTATTGGCGAAGCTCGACGAGCGCGAACAAGCGCTGCAGCGGACGCTGCGCGAACTGGTCGAGGCGCGTGATGCGGCCAACGCCGCCAACGTGCTGAAGTCGCAATTCCTGGCCAATATGAGCCACGAGATCCGCACCCCGCTGAACGGCGTGCTGGCCATGGCCGAAGTCATGTCGATGGGCGACCTGACCCAGGTGCAGCGCGAACGGCTGGACGTGATCCGCCAGTCGGGCGGCCTGCTGCTGGCGGTGCTCAACGACGTGCTGGATCTCTCGAAGATCGAGGCTGGTAAGCTGACCCTGCTGGTCGACGACTTCGACCTCGAAGCCGCCGTCGCCCCGACCCGCGACTCCTTCTCGGTGATCGCCCAGGGCAAGGGGCTGGACTTCAAGGTCGAGGTTGCTGAGGAGGCGCGCGGCGCCTGGCGCGGCGACGCCGACCGCATCCGGCAGATCGTCGGCAACCTCTTGTCCAACGCCGTCAAGTTCACCCTGCAAGGCGAGGTCAGCGCCAGCTTCGATGTCGGCCCGTCGGGCGTTCTGCGCCTGGTGGTCCGCGACAGCGGCGTCGGCATCGCCACCGAAAAGCAGGCCGGGCTGTTCGAGAAGTTCACCCAGGCCGACAACTCCGCGACCCGCCGCTTCGGCGGGACGGGCCTGGGCCTGGCCATCTGCCGCGAGTTGACCCAGATGATGGGCGGCGTGATCAGCGTCGAGAGCCGCGAGGGCCAGGGCTCGGTCTTCACGGTCGAGCTGCCGCTGGAACGCGGCGAGTTGGCCTTCGAGACCCCGATCGCGCCGCAGCCCGCGGAAGAGACCGACGAAGGCGCTCTGCGCCTGCTGGCCGCCGAGGACAACCCGACCAACCAGCAGGTGCTGGCCGCGGTCATGGGCTCGCTCGGCATCGACATCGACATCGTCGCCAACGGCCGCCTGGCGTTCGAGGCCTGGCGCGACGGCGCCTACGACCTGATCCTGATGGACATCCAGATGCCGGTCATGGACGGCATCGATTCCGCCCGTGCGATCCGCACCGCCGAGCGCGAGGCCGGCCGCCCGCGCACCCCGATCGTCGCCCTGACCGCCAACGCCCTGTCGCACCAGGTCGAAGAGTACCTGGCCGCCGGCATGGACGGCCACGTCGCCAAGCCGATCGAGATCGCCAAGCTCTATGAGGCGATCAGCCGAGCCCTGACCGAGGCCGCTGCGGCGGGCGTCAGCAGCGCCGGCGGGGCCGTCGCCGCGGCCTGACCGCGCCCCCTTCCTGAACGACAGACAACGGCGGCCTCAGACGCGTTTCAGGTCGCCGATGGTCTTCTGCTCGTCAACGTCGCTTCCCGCGACGCGGATGTCCCAGGAGGACCGTCATGAAAAAGCTCGTTCTGGCCCTGACCGCGGCCTCCGCCCTGGCCGCCGCCGCCGTTCCCGCCGCAGCCCAGCCGTACGGCGGTTACGACCGCCATGACCGGCCCCAGCGCTACGACAATGACCGCGCCGACCGCCTGATGTGGCGTATCGACCGCGCCGAGCGCATCGGCTCGCTGAACTCCGGCGCCGCCGGCTGGCTGCGCCGTGAGGTGAGCAACACCGAACGTCTGGCCTGGCGCTACAGCCGCGACGGCTTCAGCCAATGGGAACGTCAGGACATCGACCGCCGCTATGACCAGCTGGCGCGCCGCATCGACCGCGACGACCGCCGCTATGGCTACGGATACGGCCCGGACTACCGCCGCTAAGGCTGGTGCTTGAAACACCAGAAGGGGCGGCCGCACGGCCGCCCCTTTTCGCATGCGCTGGGGCGCGCCAGACTGTCCGCCCCGGGGGAGAACCGCATGGCCTACGAGATCAGTCACGAGGACGGCGTCTGCATCAGCGACGATCCGCAACGCTTCGACGTCGAGCGGGCGCACGGCTGGATCGGTGGTCAGAGCTATTGGGCCCAGGGCATCCCGGAAGCCACCTTCCGCGCCGCCGTCGCCAACAGCCTGACGGTCGGCGCTTACGACGCCGGTGGAGCGATGACCGCGATGGCCCGCGTCGTAACCGACCGGGCGACGTTCGGCTGGATCTGCGACGTGTTCGTCGACAAAGCCGCCCGCGGGCAGGGCCTCGGCAAGCGGTGATGGCCTACCTGAAGGCTCATCCCGACCTGCAGGGCTTCCGTCGCCTGCATCTGGCGACCCGCGACGCCCACGGCCTCTACGGCCAGTTCGGTTTCGTCCCGCTGACCGGCGCCGACCGCTGGATGGAGATCCGCGGCCCCGGCTACCTCTAGGCGTCCAGGATCGACAGTTCCGGCCAGCGCTTCTGGGCCGCCTGCGCCGTGCGCAGGAAGCCGCCGGTCACGCGGCTCGGATTGGGCCGCAGGCGCATCGAAAACAGGTCCTCGAGCCCGAACGGGGCATGGACGCTCAGCCGGTCGTCTTCCTCCAGCCGCACACCGACCGCGAACACCGTCGACGTGAACCGCGACAAGGCCTGAGTGCTCGAGGTCAGCGGCTCGTACGGCTCGCCGAACTTCTGCTCGAACCACAGGTGCACGCGAGCCTGGTTGCGAACCTCGACCATTTCCTGGAACGGCGGCTCGAAGGCGGCGGCGACCTGGCGGATCACCACGTCCTCGGCCTCATAGGAGGTGTCGGACGCATCGAAATAGCCGAGGTCGTAGTCCTTGATCCCGTAGTCGGGGTCGCGGCCGGTCAGATGGTTCAGCACCGGCTGGTAGACCGCGCCTGAAAACACCAGCCAGTCCGGCAAGTTCAGGCCGCGCACCGTGGTCAGCACGTGCATCAGGCTGGGGGTGGCGCGGACGATGGCCTCGAGCCGGCCGGCGAGATCCTCGCTCATTTGTCCCCCCGCAACATCCAGGCGTGATCCAGGGGACCATGACCGCCGCCGAGACCCGGCGCGGCGCGCATCGCCGCATGAACATAGGCCCAGGCGCGCGCCACCGCCTCGCTCAGCGGCAGGCCTTGCGACAGGCCGGCGGCGCAGGCCGAGGCTAGAGTGCAGCCCGTGCCGTGGGTGTGGCGGGTGTGGATGCGTTCGCCCTCGTAGGTGGTCTCGCCCTGCGGCGTCAGCAGCACGTCGGTGACCATCTCACCGGGCACATGGCCGCCCTTCATCAGCACCGCGCGGGCGCCGAGCTTCAGCAGCGCCTCGCCGACCCGGCGCTGGTCGTCCAGGCTCTCGACCGCGAGGCCGGTCAGGGTTTGAGCCTCAGGCGCGTTGGGCGTCAGCAGCGCCGCGCGCGGGATCATCAGGCTTCGCACCGCGTCCACCGCCTCGGGCGCCAGCAGGTTCGAGCCGCCCTTGGCGACCATGACCGGATCGACGACCGCCGGAGCTGTCGTGCTGTCGAGAATCCGGGCCACGGTCTCGACCATCGCCACGTCCCCCAGCATGCCGGTCTTGATCGCGTCGGCGCCGATGTCGTCCAGCACCGCCCGGGCCTGGGCCTCGACCACCTGGACCGGGATCGGGTGGACGCCGGTGACGCCCAGGGTGTTCTGCACCGTCACCGCGGTGATCGCCGTCGCCGCATAGGCGCCCAGCATGGTCACGGTCTTGATGTCGGCCTGGATCCCGGCGCCGCCGCCCGAATCCGAACCCGCGATGATCAGCACTCGGCCCAAGGTCTCGCTCATGGCCAGGAGGTAGCGCGAGCGCGCGGCGAATGCATCGGGATTTGCGCGGCTGTCCACTGTGGCGCTTTCGCTCAGCCGCCTGCTAACTTGCCGCCATGAAAGTCGCCCTCGTCACCGGGGCCGGCTCCGGGATCGGCCGCGCCAGCGCCCTCGCCCTCGGAGCAGCCGGCTATTCGCTCGTCCTTGTCGGCCGCCGCGCCGACAAGCTGGAGGAAACCGCCGCAGCCCTGCCGGGCGAGGCCCTGATCCAGGCGACAGACATCGCCGACGAGGCCGCCGTCGACGCCGCGTTCGAGGCGACGCGCGCCCGCTTCGGGCGGCTGGACGTGCTGTTCAACAACGCCGGCGTCTCAGCCGGCGGGCGGTTGGAAGACCTGTCGCTGGACGCCTGGAAGCGGGTGGTCGACGCCAACCTGACGGGCGCCTTCCTCTGCACGCGAGCGGCGTTCCGGCTGATGAAGGCGCAGGAGCCGCACGGCGGGCGGATCATCAACAACGGCTCGATCTCGGCCCACGCGCCGCGGCCCTATTCGGTCGCCTACACCGCCACCAAGCATGCGATCACTGGCCTGACCCGCTCGGCCTCGCTCGAGGGCCGCGCCTACGACATCGCCTGCGGCCAGATCGACATCGGCAACGCCGCCACCGAAATGACGCTGGCCATGGCCAAGGGCGTGCCGCAGGCCGACGGCTCGTTCGCGCCCGAGCCGCTGATGGACGTGAAGGCCGTGGCCGATGCGGTGGTGTTCATGGCCGGCCTGCCGCTGGACGCCAATGTCCAGTTCATGACCGTCATGGCGACCAAGATGCCGTTCGTCGGCCGCGGCTAACGCGCCGCAGCCACGGCGCTCCAGACCTTCAGAGCCTGCACGGTCTCGGCGACGTCGTGGACGCGCAGCACGCCCGCGCCGCGTTCGACGCCGGCCAGGGCCGCGGCCAGCGATCCGGGCAGCCGCCCGTCCAGCGCCGCGCCGCCGGCCGGGTCCAGCGCGGCGATGAAGCGCTTGCGGCTGACGCCCAGCAACACGGGGAAGCCTAGCGCCGCCACCGCGTCGAGGCGGGCGATGAGCGCCAGGTTGTGCTCGGGCCGCTTGCCGAAGCCGACCCCGGGATCGAGCCAGATCTTCTCGCGCGCCACCCCCGCCGCCATCGCCGCTTCCGCCCGCTCGGCCAGGAAGCCGCAGACCTCGGCCACGACGTCGTCGTACTGCGGATCGGCCTGCATGGTGCGCGGCTCGCCGCGCATGTGCATCAGTACGAGGTCGCAACCGAGCTCGGCGGCGACCTGCGGCGCGTCGGGCGCGTAGCGCAGGGCGGCGACGTCGTTCCAGATATCAGCGCCGGCCGCGACCGCGGCCCGGGCGACCTGCGGCTTCATGGTGTCGATCGAGATGGCGACCGAGCTCTCGGCGCGGATCGCCGCGATCAGCGGCACGGCGCGGGCGATCTCATCCTCGGCCGAGACCGGCTCCGAGCCCGGCCGCGTCGACTCCGCACCGATGTCGAGGATGTCGGCGCCTTCGGCGATCAGCCGGCGCGCGTGGGTCAGGGCGGCGTCCGGATCCAGAAAGCGCCCGCCGTCCGAGAAGCTGTCGGGGGTGACGTTGACGATCCCCATGACCTTCACCGAACCGGGCATGGGCGGATTTCCTCGTGGCGCAGACAGCAAGACGCCCTCCTGGCGCGGGGCCGGGAGGGCGTCAAGGTCGTTAGGTCTGGACCAGCCTTAGGCCGGTTCGGGCCGCGGCGAGATCGGCACCGCCACCGACGGGCCCGTGGGCCGCTTGGAGTCGGCGTCGTCGCGGACGGGCGGGACGCCCTTCAGCGCATTGATGATCTCGTCGCCGGTCAGGGTCTCGTACTCGAGCAGAGCCTTGGCCAGGGTATGCAGGTCGTCGAGCTTCTCGGTCAGGATCCGGCGGGCCTCGTCGAAGCCGCCCTGGACCAGACGCTTCACTTCGGCGTCGATCAGGTTGGCGGTTTCTTCCGAGACCGACTGGGTGCGCGACACCGAATGGCCGAGGAACACCTCGTCCTGGTTCTCGCCGTAGGAGACCACGCCGAGCTTGTCGGAGAAGCCCCACTTGGTGACCATGGCGCGGGCCAGCTTGGTCGCTTGATCGATATCGGACGAGGCGCCCGAGGTGATCTTGTCCTTGCCGAAGATGATCTCCTCCGCCATCCGGCCGCCCATCAGGATGGCCAGGCGCGAGGTCATCTGCTCGTAGGACATCGACAGCTGGTCACGTTCCGGCAGCTGCATGACCATGCCCAGGGCGCGGCCGCGCGGAATGATCGTGGCCTTGTGCACCGGATCGGTGGCCGGGACGTTCAGGGCGATCAGGGCGTGGCCGCCTTCGTGGTACGCGGTCAGGCGCTTTTCGTCCTCGGTCATGGCCATGGACTTGCGCTCGGCGCCCATCATGACCTTGTCCTTGGCGTCCTCGAAGTCGCGCTGGGTGACCATGCGGCGGTTCTTGCGCGCGGCCATCAGGGCGGCTTCGTTGACCAGGTTGGCCAGGTCGGCGCCGGAGAAGCCCGGGGTGCCGCGAGCGATGGTCTTGACCTCGACGTCGGCCGCCAGGGGCACGTTCTTCATGTGGACGCGCAGGATGCGTTCGCGACCGCCGATGTCCGGGTTCGGCACCACGACTTGGCGGTCGAAGCGGCCGGGACGCAACAGGGCCGGGTCCAGGACGTCGGGACGGTTGGTCGAGGCGATGACGATAATCGCTTCCGACGGGTCGAAGCCGTCCATCTCGACCAGCAGTTGGTTGAGGGTCTGCTCGCGCTCGTCGTTGCCGCCGCCCAAGCCGGCGCCGCGGTGACGGCCGACGGCGTCGATTTCGTCGATGAAGATGATGCAGGGGCTGTTCTTCTTGGCCTGCTCGAACATGTCGCGCACGCGGCTGGCGCCGACGCCGACGAACATTTCAACGAAGTCCGAGCCGGAGATGTAGAAGAACGGCACGCCAGCTTCACCAGCCACAGCGCGGCCAAGCAGGGTTTTACCGGTGCCGGGAGGGCCGACCATCAGGGCGCCCTTCGGGATCTTGCCGCCCAGGCGCTGGAACTTCTGTGGGTCCTTCAGGAAGTCGACGATCTCCGTCAGCTCTTCCTTGGCCTCGTCGACGCCGGCGACGTCATCAAACGTCACGCGGTTCTTATTCTCGGTCAGCATCTTGGCCTTGGACTTGCCAAAGCCCATGGCGCCACGGGCGCCGCCCTGCATCTGACGCATGAAGAAGATCCAGACGCCGATCAGCAGCAGGATCGGCAGGCTGTTCAGGAACAGGCCCAGCAGACCGCCGCCGGCCGACTTCACATTGATGTCGGCGCCGCCGGATTCCAGCCGCTTGATCAGGTCGTCCTGATTGTTCGGGGTCAGCGCGGTGTAGGACTTGCCGCCCGCGTCCTTGATCTCGATCGCGGTGCCGCGGAACGTCGCGGCCTTGACCTCGCCAGCGTTCACCTTGCTCAGCAGCTGCGAGTAGGAGATCTGGCCCGATGCGCCGGCCGCCTGACTGCCACCGGTCATCATGCTGTAGAGGCCGATCAGGACGACGACGATGACGCCCCAGATGGCGAGATTACGCAGGTTCATGACGCGCCTTCGTGAAAAGTGTCTCTCAAAGCCCACTGTAGGTGGGAGTGGCCAGGGGCACTAGCAAGCCTCGTGCCGCGCGACCGAATATCGCGGTTCGTTGAACGAGCTTGGCCAGGCCCAAATCCAGACATGCAAAGGGCCGCGCAGTCTCCCGCGCGGCCCCCCACACTTAGGCTTAAAGCCTTAATTTCTTACCGGCTCGGCTTCTTCGGCGCGGCGATCAGGCCTTCGCGTTGAGCGCGCTTGCGGGCCAGCTTGCGCGCGCGGCGCACAGCTTCGGCCTTTTGACGAGCGCGCTTTTCGCTCGGCTTTTCATAGTGCACGTGCCGCTTCATTTCGCGGAACGAGCCCTCGCGCTGCATCTTCTTCTTCAGCGCCTTGAGGGCCTGATCGACGTTGTTGTCGCGGACGAAAATCTGAACCAGAGGTCTCTCTCCTATCACCCGTTCCCGCTCGGCCTTCCTGACATCAGGCGGCGGCGAACGGATAAAAGCCTTGCGACCCGTCGAGCGAAGGCCCTCCGGGTTGAGCGCGGCGAGATATCAGAACCCGGCGGCGATGTCCACGGCGGACAGGCGGAAAAACCGTCGCTAAGATGCCGCGCATGGCCAATGTAGACGATTGGGCGCAGGACGCCGAACGGCAGGTTCTCGACGCCGCCTTGCAGATCGCCGCCGATCGCGGCTGGACCTGGCCGACGGTGAAGGCCGCCGGCGCGGTCGCCGGACTGTCGGCGGCGGACGTCGAGCTGCTGCTGCCGCACGGCCCGCGCGACCTCGCCGCCTTGCTGGCCAAGCGACACGACGCCCTGACCCTGGCCGCCCTGCCCGACCCGGACGCCCTGAAGATCCGCGAGCGCATCCGCACCGCGGCGATGACCCGGATCGACATCGCGGCCCAGGACGAGGCCGCCGTCCGGCGTTGGGCAGGTTTCCTCGCGCTGCCGATACACCTGCCGCTGGCGCTGCGGCTGTTGTGGGACAGCGCCGACCAGCTGTGGCGCTGGGCCGGCGACACGGCCACCGACGAGAACCACTACTCCAAGCGTGCGATCCTCTCGGGCATTCTCGCCAGCGCTCTGGCCATCCGGCTGTCGTCGGGCCGCGACGCGGCGGCCGCCTTCGTCGACGCCCGCATCGAGAACGTTATGGCCTTCGAGAAGTGGAAGGGCGGCCTGAAGCCCTCGCAGCTGCTGACCGACGTGGCCGGCGCGCTCGGCAAGATGCGATACGGGTGAGGCCTGAACCCAGATGATCCCTCTCCCCGCGGGGGAGAGGTTAGGTGAGGGGGCGAGAACTTCTCGGCTGCGCCGCCGCTCGCCGCGAATGCGCCGCTGCGCGTCGCTGACCCCTCACCCTACCCTCTCCCCTCAAGCGGGGAGAGGGAACAAAGAGGCTCCCATTCCCTGGCGTCGCGCGCGATATGACTGCGCGACAATTCAGGGAGCAGCCGATGACCGACGCCTTTTCGACCGAGTGGACCTGTTTCGACGTCAGCCTCGACGGCCACGTCGCCCACATCCAGCTCAAGCGCCCCGAGGCGATGAACTCGATGATCCGCGAGTTCTGGAACGAGCTGCCGGCCATCGTGAAGGACATCGACCACAACGCCCGCGCCCGGGCGATCGTGATCTCCTCGACCGGCAAGCACTTCAGCGCCGGCATGGACCTGGCGGTGTTCGGCGGCGGCGGCTCGACCTCGGCCAACCAGAACCAGGACCGGCACCTCAACGCCGAGCAGCAGCGCCACCATATCCTGTGGCTGCAGGACTGCTTCGGCTGCCTGGACGCGGCGCGCATTCCGGTGATCGCCGCCATCCAGGGCGGCTGCATCGGCGGAGCGGTCGACATGACCAGCGCCTGCGACATCCGCTACGCCAGCGCTGACGCCTTCTTCTGCATCCAGGAGATCAACATCGGCATGACCGCCGACGTCGGGACCTTCCCGCGACTGTGCAAGCTGATCCCCGAGGGCTGGGTGCGCGAGATGGCCTACACCGGCCGGCGCATGCCGGCCGCCAAGGCCAAGGAGATCGGCTGGGTCAACGAGGTGCTGGCGACCCACGAGGATTGCGTCGCCCACGCCCTGGCCACCGCCCACGAAATCGCCAGCAAGGCGCCGCTGGCGGTGACCGGGTCGAAGGTGATGATCAACTACGCCCGCGACCACACGATCAAGGACGGGCTCGACTACATCGCCGTCTGGCAGACCGGAATGTTCTCGGGCCCGCACATGGGCGAGGCGTTCGCCGCCAAGTCCGAGAAGCGCGAGCCGGTGTGGCAGGGTCTGCAGCCGCTGAAGCACGGGATGTAGGACCCACGATCGTCATCGACGGGCTTGTCCCGGCGACCCATACACACGGGGCATCGGGATATTCGCGCCAAGCCCGTCGACGATGGAGTCTATGGGTGGCCGGCACAGAGGCCGGCCATGACGAACTGATGGGGCTTACCCGTCCAGCTCGGCGTCGGTGAGCACGCAGCCGTCGAGCTTGGCGTCGGAGAGGTCGGCTTCCAGGAAGCGGGCCCGCAGCGCGAAGGCGCGCCGCAAATCGGCCTGACGCAAGTTGGCGCGCGAGAAGTCAGCGCGGATGAAGCGTCCCTGGCCGATCTCCAGCGGCCCCAGCATCGCCCCGCGCAGGTCGGCGCGCGTGAGCTGAGCGTCGATGAGCCGCGCGCCGCGCAGGTCGGCCATCCGTAGGTTGGCCCCGCGCAGGTCGCAGCGCGACAGGTCCGCCCCCTGCAACTCGACGCCCTCGAGATTCATCCCGAACAGCACCGAGCCGGGCGCGATCAGGCCGCTGAGCTTGCGGCGCTTGAGCGTCACCACCGGACGGAAGTCGATATCGGCCAACCGGGCGGCCAGGCCGGTCCGGCCGCCGCTCGCACAGAAAGCCTCGTGTGCGGCCAGCACCTCGCCGAGCGGGCGGTCGTCGACATAGACCACGGCCGGCGGCGCGCGCAGCACATTGGAAAGGTCGGCGCCCTCGACGGTCGCAAAGCTGAAGTCGACACGAATGAGAATGGCGCGCCGCAGCGAGGCGCCGGAGAGGTCGGCGCCGGCCACCTGGGCCCCGGTCAAGTTGGCTCCGTCGAGCTTGGCCTTGATCAGGCGCGCCCCGCCCAGTTGGGCGTCCGTCAGGTTGGCGTCGGTGAAGTCGGTGGCCAGGGCCGAGGCCCCGGTCATCTGGGCGCCGGTGAGGTCGGCGCCGGTCAAGACGGCGAAGTTCAGTTCGCCCGGGCCGCCGGCATGATCGAGATAGCGAAAGCCCTCGGTGCGGTCCTGCAGGGCGATGCGCCCCTCGCGCAGGTCGCAGCCGGCGAGGTTGGCCCCCGCCAGGTTCGCCCCACGCAGCGAGGCCCCGCGCAGGTCGGCCTTGGACAGGCTGGCCTTGCGCAGATCGGTGTCGCGCAGGTCGGCGCCGAACAGGATCGCCCGATCGAACTTCACCCCGGCCAGCATCGCGCCGGACAGCCGCGCGCCGGTCAGGTCGGCGTCGCTGAGGTCGAGGCCCTCGAGTTTCAGGCCCGACAGGTCGGCATAGGCCAGATTCGCCCGACGCCCGCCGGTGCGGTGGGCGAGGTAGCGGCGATGAGCTTCCAGGGTGCGCTTAAGCGCCTGGGGCTCCAGCGGCCGATGAAGATTGGCGACGGCGGACATGCTGACCGAAACAAGGAACGAGGCCCTCAGGATCAGACATCGCACTTAAGGAACGGTTGCAGAATTGTGACTTCACCGTGGCGACTTCTAACGCCGGTCTGCGATCTACAGCCAACCCTTCTTCTTGAACCACCAAAACGGGGTAACTCCCGTGATAACCATAAGAAGAAGAGCCAATGGATACCCAAATATCCAGTGCAATTCAGGCATCACATCGAAGTTCATCCCATAGATAGAGGCGACCAGAGTCGGCGGCAGAAAGACCACCGCCACCACGGAGAAGAACTTGATGATGCTGTTTTGCTCGATGTTGATCAGGCCGAGCGCCGCATCGAGCAGGAAGGAGATGTGACCGGAGGTGAAGCTGGAATGTTCGGTCAGGGCCTGAATGTCGTGCTGGATCGACGTCAGATGGCTGCGCCGGCTCTCCGCCTTCTGAAGCTCTGGCGCGAGGGCCGCGAAGCTGGCCAGGCGGCTGAGCGACACCAAGCTCTTGCGGGCCATCGAGGTGATCGACTGGGCGCGCGAGAGGTCGGTGAGCAGCGGCCCGAAGGCCGTGCTGGGCGGGCGGTTGAAGATCGCCACCGAGGTCTCGTGAACCAGGGCGGACTGCTGCTCGAGCACCTCGGCGCAACGCTCGACGATGGCGTCGAGCAGTTCCAGCGCCGCCTCGCCGCCATCGCCGATGGCGACGTTGGCGCAGCGCTGAGAGAAGATCGAGAACGCCTTCAGCGGCTCGTAGCGAATGGTGATCAGCACGTCGGCCAGCAGCACGAAGGTCACCGGCGTGGCGACAGGATGCGGTTCGTCGGCGCGGGCCAGCAGGGTGGCGGTCAGGAAGGTCGCGCCGTCTTCCTGATAGAGCCGCGACGACGGCTCGACATGCGCGATCTCCGCGCGGGTCGGCAGGTCGACGCCATAGGCCTGCTCGACGGCGCGCTCCTCCTCGGGGGTGGGCGAGACCAGGTCGATCCAGATGATGCCCTCGCCGGGCCGCCAGCCTTCGCCGATGGTTTCAGGCGCAAGGCCCCGGCCGGCGCGGCGAAGCAGGTTCAACATGGAGCTCTCCGCAAGGGAAGGAGCCCCATCTGAAACGTCGGGGGATGGGCGTCAACGCCCGGCCGGTCAGTTGGACTCGGCCGGCGGGGTCATCTGGGTCGCGGCCTGGATCAGGGCGGCGATCCGGTCGGTGGAGTCGGCCGCCTGGCTCAGCATCTGCAGCGGACCAGCGCCCGGACGAACCACCGAGGCGACCTGGTTGGCCGCGCCCTGGGCCACGGCGAGAGCGGTGTTCTGCGCGCCGTTGAGCTTGTTGCTCGCCATGCGAAGGGCGTTGGCGTCCTGATAGATGAAGCCGTGGGTCGGATAGGTCGACGAGCCGAGGTCACGCACCGGGTCGTACCAGACCTTGACCTGCGACCAGTCGCCGGCCGGCGAAACGTCGATGACGGTGACGTCCTTTTCGATCTGCCCGCGGGTGCCGCCGATACGCGACCAGTTGGCGTGGGTGATCTGGATGACGCGGTCGGTGAGCACCTGGCTGACCACCGCGACATGGCCAAGACGCATCTTGCCGGTGGGCTTGAAGCAAAGCACGGCGCCCGCCTTGGGGCTGAAGCCGGTTTCGTACTTGCCGACGGCCTGACGCCACCAGGTCCAGGCGTCGCCATAGATCTGGACGCCGGAAATCAGACGCGCGAACGGGACGCACTGCCAATAGGTATCGGCCATCGCACCCGAAATCGGAGCAAAGAACATAACCGCCGCGGCGGCCAGGGAGCCGATCACGGCCCTCGGTCGTTTAAGCATGCTACGGGTACTCCCCCACGCGAACAGCGTAAGGGGTAACCATCTCACGCCCCGATGAAAAGAGTCTTTACGCGCCTGCGGTAGAAGGTCGCCGAGCCTCGCGCGCATCCGCCCACAGCTTCATGCGAGCCCGGGCCGACTTCTCAGCAAGTTGATCCGGCATCGCGGCCAGTGAAACGACTCGACCCAGGAAAACTAACCACAGCCCTTGCGGGCGGCGCTGGCCGTTGAGCTCAAATACTTTCGAGACCGAACTCGCGAATACTATCTTCCGTCGAACACAGACCATGTAGACGGAGCAGTCGATCTTCCGCGGATAAACGAGCTGTGCGTTACCAAATGTTTCAAAGGCCGTTTGCGGCATGCGCACGGGGAAGAAGATCGCGGCCCCGACTACGGTCACGATTACGGCATCGGGAGCGGCGATCGCCGTCATATTAGGCGCCGCGAGGGTCGAAACGGCGATCCCGACAAGCGGCCGCGCCTCGATTCTGCGCGGGCCGCGCAAACGGGCCCCCGCGCCGGCTATGCCGCCGTCGTCATGTAGCGGTCCCAGAAGCCTTCAGCCGGCTCCACCTGCTCGACCACGTCGACCCAGAGGCCGGAGGGATCGAAGAAGCCGAAGCGCAGTTGGCCGAACGGCTCATGGGCCAGGGCGTAGTCGACCCGCAGGCCGCGGTCGCGAAACTCCTCATAGGCCAGGGTGGCGTCCTCGACCTGCAGCTCAAAGCACATGCCGTGGCCGGAGAACGCCTGCGGCCCCGGCGGGCTCGACGGATGATTCGGATGCATGAAGGCCAGGCTGGCGCCGTCGGCGGCCAGCAGGACGAACCAGTCGGCCTCGAAGACCACCTCGAACCCCAGGTGGGCGGTCCAGAAGTCGCGGCAATCCGCGAGCCTGGGCGTGACGATGATCGGGTAGCGGTCGACGAATTTCATGGCGTCTGTCCCTTGATCGCTCTGAGCCGCGAGTTAAGATACAGACTGTCTGTATGTCAAATGGGAAATCGGCGATGGGCGTGAAGGCGCAGCGGGCGGCGGCGACGCGAACGGGGCTGGTGAGCGCGGCGCGCGAGCTGTTCGCCGCCGAAGGATATGGCGCGACCAGCACCGAGGCGATCCTGGCGGCGGCGGGCGTGACCCGCGGGGCGCTCTATCATCACTTCGCCGACAAGCAGGCGCTGTTCGCGGCGGTCTGCGAGGACCTGCACGGCGAAGCCGAGCGCGTGATCGAGACCGACGCGGACGCACAGGCCAGCGCCTTCGACGGGCTGGTGGCCGGCTGCCTGGGCTTTCTCGATTTCATGGCCGACCCGCAGGTGCGCCGCATCCTGATCCTCGACGCCCCCAGCGTGCTGGGCTGGGAGGCCTGGAACGAGATGGACCGGCGGCACGGCTTTGGCCTGCTGATCGAGGGGGTGCGGGCCGCGGTCGTCGAGGGCAGCCTGGAGGGCGACCCCGAAGCCCTGGCGGTGATGATCAACGGCGCGCTGAACTACGGGGTGGTCTGGGCCGGCCACACCGAGGGGCCTGAGGCGCTGGCGCGGCTGAAATCGAGCTTTGTTGAGACACTGGTCCGCTTGCGGCGGTGAAACTCCACCTTATCTGACGCGGTTGGCTCGATAGAATTTCCATACAACCGAGAGGACCTCGATGGACACCCTTATGACCCTAGCTGCTGATCCGGCCGTGTGGGCGGCGCTGATCACGCTCATCGTCATGGAGGTGGTCCTTGGCATCGACAACCTCATCTTCATCTCCATCCTCTCGAACAAGCTGCCCCCCGAGCACCGCACCAAGGCCCGCCGCATCGGCATCGGCCTGGCCCTGGTCATGCGCCTGGCGCTGCTGTCGACCCTGGCCTTCATCGTCGGCCTGACCGCGCCGGTGTTCGAGTTGCCCTGGCACGGGGCGCTGGACGAGCACGGCAAGCCGGCCTGGGAGCTGGCGTTCTCGTGGCGCGACCTGATCCTGATCGCCGGCGGCCTGTTCCTGGTCTGGAAGGCGACCACCGAAATCCACCACACGGTCGATCCGACCCCGAACGACGACGTGTTCGACTCCAAGAAGGCGGTCGCGTCCAACTTCGGCGCCGCGATCGTCCAGATCATCATGCTGGACCTGGTGTTCTCGATCGACTCGATCCTGACCGCCGTCGGCATGACCGAGCACCTGCCGGTCATGGTCATCGCGGTGATCTTCGCCGTGACGGTGATGCTGGTGGCCGCCGACCCGCTGGCCAACTTCATCAACAACAACCCGACCGTGGTGATGCTGGCCCTGGGCTTCCTGCTGATGATCGGCACCGTGCTGATCGCCGACGGTTTCGGCGTGCACGTGCCGAAGGGCTACATCTACGCGGCGATGGCGTTCTCGGCCGGAGTCGAGGGGCTCAACATGTGGAGCCGCAACGCGGCGAAGAAGCGCGAGGCCTTGGGCCAGGACGCGACCAAGCACTGACGTGATTGCTCCCCCTCCTGGGGGAGCTGTCCGCCGCATGGCGGACTGAGGGGGCTTGCTGACTCAGCAGCCCCCCTCCGTCTCGCGGCTCCGCCGCGACCCACCTCCCCCAGCGGGGGAGGAATTAGGACGGCTCACAGAAAACTGTACGGATCGACGTCGATGGCGACCCGGATCGCGCCGGGCGGCCGCACGCGCGCGCGCCAGGTGGCGAGGTAGGCCGAGAGGTCGACATTGCGGTCGGCGCGGACCAGGAAGCGCTTGCGCCGCCGGCCGCGCACCAGGCTGAGCGGCGCATCGGCCGGGCCGTAGACCTCGACCCCCTCGGCGTTGGGCGCGACCTTGGCCATCTCGCGGGCGAAGGCCTCCAGCGCCGCGGCGTCGGGACCGGAGACCACGATCGCCCCCAGCCGCCCGAACGGCGGCAGCTTCATGATCTCGCGCTCGGCCATCTCGGCCTCGACGAAGGCGTCGCGGTCCTGGGCCTTCAGCGCCTGCATCACCGAGTGCTCGGGGGCGTAGGTCTGCAAGAGCGCGCGGCCGGGGCGGTCGCGGCGTCCGGCCCGGCCGGTGGCCTGGGCCAGCAGCTGATAGGTGCGCTCGGCCGCGCGCAGGTCGCCGCCGCGCAGGCCAAGGTCGGCGTCGACCACGCCCACCAGGGTCAGCTTCGGAAAGTTGTGGCCCTTGGCGGCCGCCTGGGTCGCCACCAGGATGTCGATCTCGCCGTCGGCCATGGAGTCGACCAGGCGGCGCGCCTCCTTGGCGTCCCAGACCGTGTCGGACGAGAAGACGGCGATGCGGGCGTCGGGGAACAGGTGGCGGGCCTCCTCCTCCACCCGCTCCACGCCTGGGCCGATCGAGGTCAGGCTGTCCTTGGCCCCGCAGTGCGGACACTTGTCGGGCTTGGGCATGGAGAAGCCGGTCAGATGGCAGACCAGGCGGCCGGAATAGCGGTGCTCGACCAGCCAAGAGTCGGTGTCGGGCGAGGTCAGCTTCTCGCCGCAAGCCTTGCAGAGCACCAACGGGGCGTAGCCGCGGCGGTTGAGGAACAGCAGGGTCTGCTCGCCGGCGGCCAGCGTCTGGCCCATTGCGTCGACCAGCGGCGGCGAGAGCCAGCGGCCGGGCGGCGGCGGCGTCGCCTTCAGGTCGATGAGGGTGATGTCGGGCAGCTGCGCGGTCCCGTGGCGGCTGGTCAGCTTCAGCCAGCGATAGCGGCCGGTCTCGGCGTTGCGCAGGGTCTCCAGCGACGGCGTGGCCGAGGCCAGGATCACGCCCGCGCCCTCGATCTTGCCGCGCATCACCGAGAGGTCGCGGGCCTGGTAGATGAACCCCTCGTCCTGCTTGTAGGAGCCGTCATGCTCCTCATCGACGATGATCAGCGCCAGGTGCGTGAACGGCAGGAACAGGGCCGAGCGGGCGCCGATGACGATCCGGGCCCGGCCGGTGGCGACGGCGTCCCAGGTCCGCCGGCGCATCGGCGGGGCGACGTCGGAGTGCCATTCGGCCGGTTGCACCCCGAAGCGTTCCACGAACCGGGCGATCACCGCCTGGGTCAGGGCGATCTCGGGCAGCATGACCAGCACCTGCGCGGCGGGGTCGCGGGCCAGGGCGGCGGCGACCGCCTCCAGATAGACCTCGGTCTTGCCCGAGCCGGTGACGCCGTCGAGCAGGGCGACGTTGAAACCGCCCTCGGCGACCATGTCGACCAGAGCGCCGGCGGCGGCGGCCTGGCTGGGATTCAGCGCGTGGCCGGCGCGGGCGAGGTCGGGCTCGGGGAACCCCCCGTCGGCCTCGATCAGCCGCAGGGCCAACGCGCCCTCGTCGACCAGGCCCTTGACCACCCCGGCCGAGACCCCGGCGGCGCGGGCCAGATCAGCCGGCGCCTGCGGGCCGCTGGCGGCGGCCTCCAGCACCTTGAGCCGCGCGGGGGTCGAGCGGGCCGGCAGGACGCCGGTCGCCTCCAGCACTCGTTCGGGCTTGGCCTTGGGGGCGCGGGCGCCGCGGATGGCGATGGCCAGCGGCTGGCCGGGCGCGTCGACCGAGTAGCGCGCCGCCCACTGCACGAACTCGATCGCGCCCGGCGGCAGCGGCGGGGAGTCGAGCTTGCTGTCGAGAACCTTCAGCGGCCGGTTGCCGCCGGCGCCTTCGCGCAGGGCGACGACGACGCCGCGCAGCAGCCGCGGGCCCAGCGGCGCAGCCACCTGGTCGCCGACGACGAGCTCCATCCCCTCCGGCTCGGCGTAGTCGAACGCCTCGGGCAGGGGCATGGGCAGAAGGACGGAGGCGATGCGGCTCATGGCCCCGTCCAGATAGGCTGGCCGCACGCGGCTGCAAACGGTAAAGAGCCCCAAGACCTCAACGAGATCAGGCGGAACCGCATGGTCTCGTTGAGGATCATCTTCAAAAACGTTGAGCGGGTTGCGGGCGGAAAACCGCTGCGCACTTTTCCTCAACCCGCTCCCAACCCCGCGCCAGAAGGTCACCCATGCAGCTCTTCCTCGACACCACCGACATCGGCCTGCTCAAGGAGCTCACCGCCACCGGCCTGGTGGACGGGGTGACCACCAACCCGACCCTGATCGCCAAGTCCGGCCGCCCCATGCTGGAGGTGATCGCCGAGATTTGCGAGCTCGTCGAGGGCCCGGTGAGCGCCGAAGTCGCCGCGACCGAAGTCGAGGGCATGCTGGCCGAAGGCGCCAAGCTGGCCGCCATCGCCCCCAACGTGGTGGTGAAGCTGCCGCTGACCCGCAACGGCCTGATCGCCACCGCCGAGTTCGCGGTGCAGGGCATCCAGACCAACGTCACCTTGTGCTTCACCGCCGCCCAGGCGCTGCTCGCCGCCAAGGCCGGCGCCAGCTACATCTCGCCGTTCATCGGCCGCCTGGACGACTACGGCGCCGAGGGCATGAGCCTGATCGAAGAAATCCGCGCGATCTACGACAACTACGGCTTCGACACCGAAATCCTCGCCGCGTCGATCCGCACCCCGTCCCACGTGACCGCCGCGGCCCTGGCCGGCGCCGACTGCGCGACCATTCCGCCCACCACCTTCGCCGACCTCTTCAAGCACCCGTTAACCGAAAAGGGTCTTGAACAATTCCTCAGCGACTGGGCCAAGACGGGCCAGTCCATCCTGTAGAAGGCTGGGGGCGGGCATATGGAACGCGGGGCGAAGGCGAAGGAACACAGTCTTGAGCCCCGCGAGGTTCGCCGCTTCCTATCCGACAATCCCGACTTCCTGCGCGGCGACACCGCCCTGCTGGCCGAGCTTGGCCTGCGCGAAGACGCGGCCAACGTGATCGACTTCGGCCCCGCGGCCCTGGCCCGGGTGCACGAAGCGCACAAGCGCGAGTCCAGCGCGCGCAAGCACCTGGAAGCCACCGCCCGCGCCAACTTCGCCGCCCAGGCCCAGACCCACGGCGCAGTCGTCGACATGCTGGAATCGCGCAACCACGCCGACCTGGCCCGCCGGGTCGACGAACTGGCCCAGTTGCGCTTTGGCCTGATCAGCGGCGTGGTCGCCTTGGAAGGACCTGAACGCACCCCGGCTGGCTGGCGAATGCTGGTCGAGGGCCAGATCGACATGATCATCGGCCACGACCGCGTGGCGCTGATGGGCTTCGAGCCGGTGGCGCTGGGCCTGTTCGGCGATCGCGCGCCGCAGGTCCGCTCCATGGCCATGGTCCGCATGGCGATCTGGGAGCCCTCCCGCGAGGGCCTGCTGGCTTTCGGCTCGGCCGACGAACACGGCTTCACCGAAGACATGGGCGCCGAACTGGTCGCCTTCCTCGCCCGCGTGGTCGAGCGGACCGCGGAGCGGTGGCCGGTCCTGTGACCAGCGCCCGCCAGGCTCTCGCCCAGTGGCTAGAGCACCTGGCCAAGGAGCGCCGCGCCTCGCCGCGCACGGTCGAGGCCTACGCCTTCGCGGGCGGCCGCTACATCAGTTTCCTGGAACGCCATCGCGGCGAGACCTTGAGCCTCTCCGACATGGGGACGCTGGCCGCCAGCGAGATCCGCGCCTGGCTGGCGCACCTGCGCCAGGGCGACCATCCGCTCTCCGCACGCTCGCTGTCGCAGTCGCTGTCGGCGATCCGCACCTTCCACCGCTTCCTCGACCGCCGGCTGGACACGCCGAACGCCGCCATCGCCCTGGTGCGCGGCCCGCGCGTGGTCCCGTCCGCCCCGCGGCCGGTCAGCGAGGATCAGGCCGCCGGGCTGATCGCCGAGCCGGCCTTCGACCCCGATCGCGACGACTGGGAGGTCAGCCGCGACCAGGCGGTGCTGACCCTGCTCTACGGCTGCGGACTGCGGATCTCCGAGGCGTTGTCGCTGAAGCGCAGCGACGCGCCGGTTCCCGAGACGCTGCGCATCCTCGGCAAGGGCGGCAAGACCCGGATGGTCCCGGTGCTGCCGGCGGTGCAGGCGGCGATCGCCGCCTACGTCGCCGACCTGCCATTCGTGCTGGAGCCCGACGAACCGCTGTTCCGCGCCAAGCGCGGCGGCCCTTTGAGCCCGCGGCACGTGCAGGCGACGGTCCAGGGCCTGCGCGGGCGGCTCGGCCTGCCCGACAGCGCCACCCCGCACGCCCTGCGTCACTCGTTCGCCACCCACCTGCTGGGCGCCGGCGCCGACCTGCGCTCGATCCAGGAACTGCTGGGCCACGCCTCGCTGTCGACCACCCAGCGCTATACCGAGGTCGACGCGGCCTCGCTGCTCAGCGCCTACGCCAAGGCCCATCCGCACGCGTGAGCGTGGGAGAGGTCCCCAGTCAATTCTCCTCTCCTCCAGTTGGAAGCGGGACCGCACCTTTTTCTCCCCTCCCCGCTTGAGGGGAGAGGTTCGGTGAGGGGTTCGCGGCGCGGAGCGGCGCATTCACGCCAACCGTCGTGGTCCGGAGAGGCCAAGCCCCCTCACCCTACCCTCTCCCCCGCGGGGGAGAGGGACTCGCGTAGCGATACGCTTTAGCGTCCCCCCATGCTCAAGCCTGTCATCCGCCCCGCGAGGCCCGACGACTTGGCCGGCGTGCTGGCGCTCTATCGGCAGCTCAATCCTGGCGATCCGGTGCTGGACGCCGCGACCGCCGCGCCGGTCTGGGCGGCGCTGCTGGTTTCGGGCCTGACCACACCGTTCGTGGTCGAGATCGAGGGACGGTTGGTCGCGTCCTGCACGCTGGCCATCGTCCCCAACCTGTCGCGCGGAGCGCGGCCTTACGGGGTGATCGAGAACGTGGTGACCGACGAAGGCCATCGCCGCACCGGCCTCGGCCGCGCGGCGCTGGAAGCGGCGCTCGACAAGGCGTGGGCTGCCGACTGCTACAAGGTGCTGCTCGCGACCGGGTCGCGGCGGGAATCCACCCTGCGGTTCTACGAAGGCGTCGGGTTCACGCGGGACGCCAAGACCTACTTCGAGATCCGCCGGCCGTAGGGCCCCTTCCCTACGCCTTGCGGTGCTCGGCGAAACCGGCGGCGCGCTGGCTGCGCTCGTCGGCCCAGGCGTCGCTGAGCTGGGCGCGCGTGTCGTGCCAGTCGACCAGCACGTCGCATTTCGGGCAGTGTCCGCTGAGATCCAGCTCGCTGTCGCAGGCCCGGTGGAACATCCGGGTGGCCGGTTGGCCGCCGGCCGGCTTGCACCAGCGCTCGCCCCAGGTCCGCAGCGCCAGGATCACCGGCATCAGGTCGCGGCCCTTGTCGGTCAGCCGGTACTCGTGCCGCGGGGGGCGTTCGCTATAGGCGTGGCGCTCGACCAGGCCGTCGGCCTCCAGCCGCTTGAGCCGCGCGGCCAACACCTGGCTGGAGGCGCCGGTCTGAGCCTGGAGATCCTGGAAACGGCTCTGGCCGAGCAGCAGCTCGCGAACGATGAGGATCGACCAGCGGTCGCCCACCAGGCCGGTGGAATGGGCGATCGGACACAGGGTGTCGTCGCCGTAGTCGCCGTCTGGTCCGCTCATGCGCTTTCTCCGCCCCGCTCCTGCATAGCACCAAGCGGCGGCGCGACAAAAGATGACACCGGCGTCATTTTTGAGTCGCTTTGAGTTTCAAAGTTGCTATCGTCCGGCCAAACCCCGGGACAGTGGGAATGGAGGAAGGTCATGGCTGACGGCGCTCACGACCCGAAGGCGCTGCGCGCGGCGATCGGGATTTCACACGCCGACGAGCGGAAGATCGCGCAGGAGCTGTCGCCGGCGGTGGCCTGGCCGACCCTGTTCCTGGCGCTCGCCCTGCCGGCGGCGCTGATCGGCGTCATCGCCTTGGGCTTCACCGGAGCCTGGCCGCTGTGGGCCTGCCTGCCCGTGCTGGCTGTGATCTCCTACGCGCACTACACGCTTGTTCACGAGTCGATCCACGGCAACGTGGTCGCCGCGCCCAAGAGCCTGCACTGGATCAACACCGTGGTCGGCTGGATTGGGTCGCTGGGCATGGGTTCGGGCTGGCCGGCGCTGCAGCGCACTCACGTGCTGCATCACTCGCACACCAACACAGAGCGCGACCCCGACATCTCGGTGAAGGGCACCTTCGTCCAGCTGCTGCGCAAGTGGCTGATCGGGGTTCCGATGTCGCTGATCCCGATGGGGGCGCTGCGGTTCATCAGCGCCGCGCGCTACAAGCGGCTGGGCACGATCCTGAGCCCCAGCGAAATCGCCCAGGTCACCGCCGTCACCCTGTTCACCTGGGCGCTGCTGATCGCGGCGATCGCCACCGGCCACGTCGCCGAATGGCTGATGCTGTGGTTCCTGCCGACCCGGATCGGCATCCTGGCGCTGAACATCCTGTTCCAGTGGCTGCCGCACCACCCGTTCGACCAGACCGAGCGCTATCTGAACACCCGCATCAGCCTGTGGGCCGGCGGCACCTTCCTGACCCTGCAGCAGAACCTGCACCTGATGCATCACCTGTGGCCCAGCGTGCCGTTCTACAACTATGCGCGGCTGTTCCATCGCCTGCGCCCGGTGCTGAAGCTGGAAGGCTCGCGGGTCGAAGGGCTGATGGTCGGGCCCGGCCGCCGCACGATCACCGACTAGGGTTCCGCGGCCTTCGCCAGCTCCGGCAGGCGCTCCTCGATCCAGTCGGCGAGCGCCTCGACGTGCTGGGCCGCCTCCTGGCCGAACTCGGTCAGGCTGTACTCGACGTGCGGCGGCACGACCGGATAGCTGCGCCGGACCAGCAGGCCGTCGCCCTCGAGCTGTTGCAGGGTCTGGGCCAACATCCGCTCGCTGACCCCAGCCGCCTTGCGGCGCAATTCGCTGAACCGCAGCGTGCCGCCGCGCAGGGCGATCAGCACCAGCACACCCCAGGTGCTGGTGACGTGCTTGAGAACCTCACGCGAGGGACAGCGCGGGGCGAACACGTCGCCGCGCTGCATGCGGTCGGCCAGGCGGGAGGGCGCGTCCATACTTACCTCTGCGTACGTACTTACGAAAAGGAAGTTAGGAACCTAGATGGCCGGCTGCAACTTCAATCCCAAGAATGAGGGACAGCCATGTACGCCATCACCGGAGCCACGGGCCAACTCGGCCGGCTCGCCCTGGACGCCCTGCTGAACACCGTCGCCCCCGACCAGATCGTCGCCCTGGCCCGCGATCCGGCCAAGCTGGCCGACGTCGCCGCGCGCGGGGTGCAGGTCCGCGCCTTCGACTATGACGCCCCGCAGACCCTGGCCCCCGCCCTGGCCGGGGTCGAGCGGCTGCTGCTGATCTCGTCGAGCGAGGTCGGCAAGCGCACGCCGCAACATCAGGCGGTGATCGATGCGGCCAAGACCGCCGGGGTGAGCTTCATCGCCTACACCAGCATCCTGCGCGCCGATGTCAGCCCGCTGGGCCTGGCGGTCGAGCACCGGGCGACCGAGGCGGCGCTGCAGGCCAGCGGCCTGGCGCACGCCCTGCTCCGCAACGGCTGGTACACCGAGAACTATGTGCAGGCGGCGCCCGCCGCCCTGGCCCACGGGGCCCTGCTGGGCAGCGCCGGCGACGGCAAGATCTCCGCCGCCAGCCGCGCCGACTACGCTGCCGCCGCGGTGAAGGTGCTGACCGGCGAGGCGGTGAGCGGGACCTATGAGCTGGCCGGAGACGAGGCCTTCACCCTGACCCAGTTCGCCCAGGCGCTGTCGGAGGTCGCCGGCAAGCCGGTGGTCTATTCGAACCTGCCGGAGGCCGACTATGCGGCGGCGCTGAAGGGCGCGGGCCTGCCGGCCCCGATCGCCGAGATGCTGGCGCAGAGCGACGCCGCGGCCGCGCAGGGCGCGCTGTTCGACGATGGTCGTGTGCTGAGCGGCCTGATCGGGCGGCCGACGACGCCGTTCAAGGAGACCTTGGCGGCGGCGATCGGCTAACCGCCACTCAGCTGTCATCCCGGTTTCGGCGCAGCCGAAGACCGGGACCCATGAACACCGGATCGGGCCCCCGGTGGCGAGGCGTCGCCTATTCCTCAGATCCAGCCGCGAATGGGTCCCGGTCTTGCTTCGCAAACCGGGATGACAAATGCGGATTGTTGGCTAGCGCGGCATGGGGAAACCGATCCCCATTCTCCTCTCCCCGCTTGAGGGGAGAGGTCGGGTGAGGGGTCGGCGGCGCGCAGCGGCGCACTTCGGCCGACGGTGGCGAGACGGCGCCGCGGAGGCCCCCTCACCCTACCCTCTCCCCCACGGGGGAGAGGGACGTCTAAAGCTCGAGAACTACCGCGGCTTGGCGAAGCGGCCGTCGCCCTGGACGTTCTGGCGGACCTGGGTCGAGACGGCGCAGCCGTCTATCGAGCGCATGACGGTCAGGTGCATTCCGGCCGGCGGCAGGCTGGCCAGGGTCTGGGCGCCGGCCGGGCCGCGGCGGTCCTGCGGCCGCAGCAGCGCCGCGGGGCGGGCCGGATCGGCGACCTGCAGCGTCGCCTCCTTGGGGCAGGATGGGGCGGGCGGCGCGGACAGCGCGGTCGCCGCCAGGGCGGTCAGAAGCAGGGAAGCGGCCATGGCGATCCTCCTGTTGGGGAGAATCTACGCCCGGACTGTGACAGCCTGAAGCGGATTCAGCGGCTCATCCGCAGCCAGGTGAACGCCGCGCCCGGGTCGCGGCCGACATCGACGATGCGGAAGCCCTCGCGCAGGTAGAAGTCCTGGGCCCGCAGGTTCGGGGACTGGCACTTGAGCGACAGCGGCCCGTCGGCGACCGCGGCCACGTGGTCAAGCAGCGCCTTGCCGACGCCGGCGCCGCGGGTCTCGACATAGAGGGAATGCAGGAAATTTCCGGGCCGGTGGAAGCCGGCGATCCCCAGCAGGCGATCGCCGTCCCGGGCCAGGTAGACTTCCTCCTGCTCGGCGGCGTGGAGGAAGTCGGCGGCCTGATGCCGCTGCGGCGGGACCCAGGTGAAGGTCTCGCGCAGAACGCGCTCGTAAAGCGCCGCGCAGGCCGCGATCTCGTCAGCCTGCGCGCGCCTTATCTCGATCATTGGGCGATCATCAGGCCTGCATGGTCCAGCCTTCGACGCCCATGGCGGCCTGGCGGCCGGCTTCCGAGCGGGTCGGGTGCGGATGGCAGACGCGGGCGATGTCCTCGCTGGCGGCCTTGAAGGCCATGGCCACGCAATACTCGCCGATCATCTCGCCGGCTTGCGGACCGACGATGTGGACGCCGAGAATCTCGTCGGTCTTGGCGTCGGCCAGGACCTTGGCGAAGCCTTCGGTCTCATGATTGATCTTGGCGCGGCTGTTGGCGCTGAACGGGAACTTGCCGACCTTGTAGGCGACGCCCGCCTCCTTCAGCTGCTCCTCGGTCTGACCGACCCAGGCGACTTCCGGGTAGGTGTAGACCACGCTGGGGACCAGATTGTAGTCCACGTGGCCGTACTTGCCGGCGATCATCTCGATGCAGGCGACCGAGTCTTCCTCGGCCTTGTGGGCCAGCATCGGGCCGTGGATGGCGTCGCCGATCGCCCAGACGCCCGGCGCCGAGGTCTTGAAGTGGTCGGTTTCGATGAAGCCGCGCTTGTCGGGGGTGATGCCGACATTCTCCAGGCCGAGGCCCTCGGTGTAGGGACGGCGGCCGATGGCGACCAGCACGTACTCGGCTTCCAGGGTCTCGGCCGCGCCGCCGGCCACCGGCTCGACGGTGAGCGAGACGCCCTTCTTGGAAGCGGTCGCCCCGGTCACCTTGGCGCCCAGCTTGAACTCCACGCCCTGCTTGGTCAGCGAGCGCTGGAAGGTCTTGGCGGTCTCGGCGTCCATGCCGGGCGTGATGCGGTCGAGGAACTCGACGACGGTGACCTTCGAGCCCAGGCGGCGCCACACCGAGCCGAGCTCGAGGCCGATGATGCCGGCGCCGATGACGATCAGGCTTCCCGGCACTTCCGGCAGCGACAGGGCGCCGGTGGAGTCGACGATGCGCTGTTGGTCGATGGTCACGCCCGGCAGCGGGGTCGGTTCCGACCCGGTGGCGATGACGATGTTCTTGGCTTCCAGGGTGGTGACCGAGCCGTCCTCGGCGGTGACCTCGACCTTGCCCGGGCCGGTGATCTTGCCGGCGCCCTTGATCCACTCGACCTTGTTCTTCTTGAACAGGAACTCGATGCCCTTGGTCAGGGCGGTCACCGAGTCGGCCTTCTGCTTCATCATCTGCACGAGGTTCAGCTTGGGCTTCACCTCGATGCCGAGGGTGGCGAACTCGCCGCCGGCGGCTTCGTACAGTTCCGAGGCGTGCAGCAGCGCCTTGGAGGGCATGCAGCCGACGTTAAGGCAGGTGCCGCCCAGCGTCGTGCGCTTCTCCACCACAGCGGCCTTCAGGCCCAGCTGGCCCGCGCGGATGCCGGCGTTGTAGCCGCCGGGGCCGCCGCCGATGATGATGACGTCGTATTGAGCCATTGCTCTAAGTCCTTAGCAAAACGGCGAGGCGTGAAAGCCCCGCCGCCATGAGATGCGTTCGCCGGTGACGGCGTGATTTAGACGTCCAGCAGCAGACGCTGCGGGTCTTCGATGGCTTCCTTGACCTTGACCAGGAAGGTCACCGCGCCCTGGCCGTCGACGATGCGGTGATCGTAGCTGAGCGCCAGGTACATCATCGGGCGGATCACCACCTGGCCGTTCACGGCCATCGGGCGTTCCTGGATCTTGTGCATGCCCAGGATGCCCGACTGCGGGGCGTTGAGGATCGGGGTCGACATCAGCGAGCCGTAAACGCCGCCGTTCGAGATCGTGAACGTGCCGCCTTGCAGGTCTTCCAGGGCGAGCTGGCCGTCGCGGGCCTTCTTGCCCAGGGCGCCGATGCCCTTTTCGATGCCCGATAGCGACAGCGCGTCAGCGTCGCGCAGCACCGGAACCACCAGGCCCTTTTCGGTGCCGACGGCGACGCCGATGTCGTAGTGGTTCTTGTAGATGACGTCGGTGCCGTCGATCTCGGCGTTGACGTCCGGCACGTGCTTCAGGCCGTGGATCACCGCCTTCACGAAGAAGCTCATGAAGCCGAGCTTCACGCCGTGGCTCTTCTCGAAACCGTCCTTGTACTGGTTGCGCAGGGCCATGACCGCGCTCATGTCGACCTCGTTGAAGGTCGTGAGCATGGCCGCGGCGTTCTGGGCTTCCTTCAGGCGGCGCGCGATGGTCTGGCGCAGGCGGGTCATGCGGACCCGCTCTTCGCGCGCGTGGATCTCACGCGGCGCGGCCGGAGAGGCTGGGGCGGCCGGAGCGTTGGCGCGGGCTTCCAGGGCGGCCAGGGCGTCGCCCTTGGTCACGCGGCCGGCCTTGCCCGACCCGGCGATGGCGCCGGCGTCGAGGTTGTTCTCGGCGACGATGCGCTGGGCCGACGGCGCCAGCGGCGCAGCGGCGGCGGGAGCCGCGGCCGGAGCCGGCGCGGGGGCCGGAGCCGGCTTCGGCGCTTCAGCCTTGGGGGCCGGCGCGGCGGCCGGGGCCGAAGCCACGGCGCCTTCGGCCAGACGACCGAGCACAGCGCCCGGCTCGACGGTCGCGCCTTCTTCGGCGGCGATGAACTCGAGCACGCCGTCCGCGGGGGCGGCGACCTCGAGGCTCACCTTGTCGGTTTCCAGTTCGACCAGGATCTCGTCCTTCCGAACGGCGTCGCCCGCCTTCTTCGTCCAGCGCGCGACCGTCGCCTCGGTGACGGACTCGCCCAGGGCGGGGGTCATGATGTCGGCCATTGGAAGTACCTGTCTCTCTCTTCGCTCTATTCTTTTACTTGGAAGCCCGGGGACGCCTTAAGCGAAGGCGTCCGCGAGGAAGTTCTGCAGTTCGCGCATGTGGCGGCTCATCAGGCCGGCGGCGGTCGAGGCCGAGGCCGGGCGACCGACGTAGCGGGCGCGCTTGGCCTTGACCTTGAGGCGCTCGAGGGTGAGCTCCAGCCACGGGTCGACGAAGGTCCAGCCGCCCATGTTCTTCGGCTCTTCCTGACACCAGACCAGCTCAGCGTTCGGGAAGCGCGACAGTTCCGCCGACAGCGACTTCACCGGCCACGGATAGAACTGCTCGAGGCGCATGATGTAGACGTCGTCGACGCCCTTCTCCTCGCGCGCGTCCAGCAGGTCGTAATAGACCTTGCCCGAGCACAGCACGACGCGGCGGATCTTGTCCGGCGCGACCAGCTTGACCGAAGTGTTGGCGCCGCGTTCGGCGTCGTCGTTCAGCACGCGGTGGAAGGACGAGCCCTCGGCCAGGTCGGCCATCGTCGAGGTCGCCTTCTTGTGCCGCAGCAGCGACTTCGGCGTCATGACGATCAGCGGCTTGCGGAACTCGCGGCGCTGCTGACGGCGCAGGGCGTGGAAGTAGTTGGCCGGGGTCGAGCAGTTGACGACCTGCAGGTTGTCTTCCGCGCACAGCTGCAAGAAGCGCTCGAGGCGGGCCGAGGAGTGCTCGGGGCCCTGGCCTTCGTAACCGTGCGGCAGCAGCATGACCAAGCCGCTCATCCGCAGCCACTTGCGTTCGCCCGACGAGATGAACTGGTCGATGACCACCTGGGCGCCGTTGGCGAAGTCGCCGAACTGGGCTTCCCACAGGGTCAGGGTCTTCGGGTCGGCCAGCGAGAAGCCGTACTCGAAGCCCAGCACCGCCTCTTCCGACAGCGCCGAGTCGATGACCTCGAAGTGAGCCTGGCCCGGACGCAGGTGCGACAGCGGGGTGTAGTGCTCCTCGGTCTTCTGGTCGATCAGGTCGGTGTGGCGCTGCACGAAGGTACCGCGGGCGCTGTCCTGACCGGCCAGACGGACCGGGAAGCCCTCGTCGAGCAGGCTGGCGAAGGCCAGGTGCTCGGCGGTCGCCCAGTCGAGGCCTTCACCGGCCTCGATGGCCGAGCGGCGGTTCTCGATCGCGCGGCGAACGGTCTTGTGGACGTCCAGGCGCTCGGGGATGGCGGTGATCTTTTGGCCCAGGTCGACCAGCTTCTGCATCGGCACGCTGGTGTCGCCGCGGCGATCGTCGCCCTCGGGCAGGGCCAGGCCCGCCCACTTGCCGTCCAGCCAGTCGGCCTTGTTGGGCTTGTAGGTCTTGCCGGCCTCGAACTCCTTGTCGAGGAAGTCCTCGAACTCGGTCACCCAGCCGGCGACTTCGGTCTCGGTGGCCACGCCCTCGGCGACCAGCTTGCGCGCGTAGAGCTCGCGGGTCGGCGGATGGTCCTTGATCTTGGCGTACATCAAGGGCGAGGTCATCGTCGGGTCGTCACCCTCGTTGTGACCGAACCGCCGGTAGCAGAACATGTCGATGACGACGTCCTTGCCGAACTGCTGGCGGAACTCGGTGGCCACCTTGGCCACGAAGGTCACGGCTTCGGGGTCGTCGCCGTTCACGTGGAAGATCGGCGCCTCGACCATCAGCGCCACGTCCGACGGATAGGGCGAGGAGCGGCTGTACTGCGGCGCCGTCGTGAACCCGATCTGGTTGTTGACGATGAAGTGGATGGTGCCGCCGGTGCGGTAGCCCTTGGTGCCCGAAATCGCGAAGCACTCGGCCACGACGCCCTGGCCGGCGAAGGCCGCGTCGCCGTGCAGCAGCAGCGGCAGGACATGGCCGCGGCCGCTCTCAGGCGCATCGCGAAGGGTGAAGGCCTGCTTGGCGCGCGCCTTGCCCAGGACGACCGGGTTGACGATCTCCAGGTGCGAGGGGTTGGCGGTCAGCGACAGGTGGACGTTGTTGCCGTCGAACGCGCGGTCCGACGAGGCGCCCATGTGGTACTTCACGTCGCCCGAGCCCTCGATGTCCGAGGGGACCGACGAGCCGCCTTGGAACTCGTGGAAAATGACGTGGTACGGCTTGGCCATGACGGCGGCCAGCACGTTGAGGCGGCCGCGGTGCGGCATGCCGAGCACGATGTCGCGAACACCCAGCGCGCCGCCGCGCTTGATGATCTGCTCCATGGCCGGGACCATGGCTTCGCCGCCGTCCAGGCCGAAGCGCTTGGTGCCCGGATAGCGCTTGTGCAGGAAGCGCTCGAAGCCTTCGGCCTCGATCAGCTTCTTGAGGATGGCGACCTTGCCCTCCTTGGTGAAGTGAATCTCCTTGTCGCGGCCCTCGATGCGCTCCTGCAGCCAGGCCTTCTGGGCCGGGTCGGAGATGTGCATGTACTGCACGCCGATGTCGCCGCAGTAGGTGCGCTTGAGGATCGCCAGGATCTCGCGAACCGTGCCCGTCTCCAGGCCCAGCACGTAGTCGAGGAAGATCGGACGGTCGAAGTCGGCCTCGGTGAAGCCGTAGGTCGCCGGGTCGAGCTCGGAGGCGTCGCCGTCCGGCACCGTGATGCCCAGCGGATCGAGGTTGGCGCGCAGGTGGCCGCGCATCCGATAGGCGCGGATCATCATGATCGCGCGCAGGGAGTCGAGGGTGGCGGCGCGGACCGATTCCGGCGAGGCGCTGGGCGCGGCGCGCTCGGCGACCTTGGCGCCGACCTTGGCCTCGACCGCCGGCCAGAGGCCGTCGATGGCCGAGAGCCAGTCAGGACGGGCGGCCGGGGCGCCCGGCTTGGTCCAGGAGCGCTTGCCGGCTGCGGCCTTCACCTCTTCGGCGCGGTCGTTCAGCGAAGAGAAGAAGGCCTGCCAGGAGGCGTCGACCGAGGCGGGGTTCGCCGCCCATTTCGCGTAGAGGTCCTCCACGAATGCGGCGTTGCCGCCGTAGAGGAATGAGGTCTCCGCGAGCACCTCGTTGATCAGACTGCCGTCGTCCGCCATTTCGTCCGTTTCCCGGGGCCCGTCGCGCGGACTTCAGGAAGAAGGAGCCGAGCGCGGACCGCCCATACTACTTAGGTTGTCGCCGGGCGCCTTCCAGGCGCCCGGCTCGCCGTCAGGCGCCTTTCAGCACCTGAAGAAGGGTTTCGCCCAGAGCCGCCGGCGACGGCGAGACGCGGATGCCCGCGGCCTCCATCGCAGCGATCTTGTCTTCCGCACCGCCCTTGCCGCCGGAGATGATCGCGCCGGCGTGGCCCATGCGGCGGCCCGGAGGCGCCGTACGACCAGCGATGAAGCCGACCATAGGCTTCTTGATGGGCGAATTTTTGATGAACTCGGCCGCGTCTTCTTCAGCCGAGCCGCCGATTTCGCCGATCATGATGATCGACTCGGTTTCCGGGTCCTTGAGGAACAGGTCGAGCATGTCGATGAACTCGGTGCCCTTGACCGGGTCGCCGCCGATGCCGACCGCCGTCGATTGGCCGAGGCCGACGTTGGTGGTCTGGAACACCGCTTCGTAGGTCAGGGTGCCGGAGCGCGAAACCACGCCGACCGAGCCCTTCTTGAAGATGTTGCCCGGCATGATGCCGATCTTGCACTGGTCCGGCGTCAGGACGCCGGGGCAGTTCGGGCCGATCAGGCGCGACTTGGAGCCGGCCAGGGCCTTCTTGACCTTGATCATGTCGGTCACCGGGATGCCCTCGGTGATGCAGATGATCAGCGGGACTTCGGCGTCGATGGCTTCCAGGATCGAGTCGGCCGCGAAGGGCGGCGGGACGTAGATCGCGCTGGCGTCGGCGCCGGTCTGCTTGACCGCCTCGGCCACGGTGTCGAACACCGGCAGGCCGATGTGCGTCTGGCCGCCTTTGCCCGGGGTCACGCCGCCGACCATCTTGGTGCCGTAGGCGATGGCCTGCTCGGAGTGGAAGGTGCCTTGGGCGCCGGTGATGCCCTGGCAGATGACTCGCGTCTCTTTACCGATGAGGATGGACATCAGTTCGCCTCCCGCACGGCTTTGACAATCTTCTCAGCGCCGTCCGAAAGGTCGTTCGCCGCGATCACGTTCAGACCGCTTTCGTTGATGATCTTCTTGCCGAGTTCGGCGTTGGTGCCTTCCAGGCGAACCACCAGCGGAACCGACAGGCCGACCTGCTTCACCGCGTTGACCACGCCGTTGGCGAGGATGTCGCAACGGGCGATGCCGCCGAAGATGTTGACCAGGATGCCCTTCACGTTCGGGTCGGCCATGATGATCTTGAAGGCCGCAGTGACCTTCGGCTCATCGGCGCCGCCGCCGACATCCAGGAAGTTCGCCGGCTCGGCGCCGTAGAGCTTGATGATGTCCATGGTGGCCATGGCCAGGCCCGCGCCGTTGACCATGCAGCCGATTTCGCCATCGAGGGCGATGTAGCTGAGGTCGAACTTGGAGGCCTCGATTTCCTTCGGGTCCTCTTCGCTCTCGTCGCGCAGGGCGACGATGTCCGGGTGACGGAACAGCGCGTTGGAGTCGAAGCTGACCTTGGCGTCCAGGACGCGCAGGTGATCATCGCCGGTCACGATCAGCGGATTGATCTCCAGCATGCTCATGTCCTTGGCGAGGAACGCCGTGTAGAGCTGCGAGAGAAGCGTGGCCGCTTCCTTGGCCAGGCCACCCGTCAGGCCGAGCGCCTTGGACAGCGCGCGAGCGTGGTGCGGGAAGACGCCGGTGGCCGGGTCGATGGAGAAGGTGACGATCTTCTCGGGGGTCGAGTGCGCGACCTCCTCGATGTCCATGCCGCCTTCGGTGGAGGCCACGACCGAGACACGGCTCGTTTCGCGGTCGACCAGCAGCGACAGGTAGAATTCCTTGGCGATCGCGGCGCCTTCCTCGATGTAGAGGCGGTTCACCTGCTTGCCCTTGGGACCGGTCTGGTGGGTCACCAGCACGCGGCCGAGCATCTCCTCGGCGTTGGCCTTGACCTCATCGACCGACTTGACGACGCGGACGCCGCCCTTGGAGTCGGGACCGAGGCCTTCGAAGCGGCCCTTGCCGCGTCCGCCGGCGTGGATCTGGGACTTCACGACGAAGACCGGACCACCGAGGTCCTGGGCGGCCTTGACCGCTTCGTCGACGGAGAAGGCGGCATAGCCGCGCGGGACCGCCACGCCGAACTCGGAGAGGACGGACTTGGCTTGATGCTCGTGGATGTTCATGAGGCCGCGTAACGCGTGATCGGGAAACCCGCCGGGCTCGGCGGACGGCCGGGGTTATAGGCGCCACCGCTCAATGTGGCAACCGCGAGCCCCCAACAAAACCGCGTATTTTCGCCTACTGTATACAATCTTGACGCCAACGTCATCGAAGAAAGACCAATCACAACAATCGCTCGACCATTAGGACGCGCCAGCGCCGCGCTTCCTCATGGGACCCAATCGTGTTTTCTCCTGCGCATGCGCTCAGTGAAGGCGAAGTGGTTCGAATATGGCCCCATGGGCGGGGTCGGCGGATGGGCCCGCGGCTTCGCCATCGCCGGGGTCGCGGCCGTGTTCCTGGCCGTCTCGGGCGCCTTCGGGATGGGGGAGCTGCCGCTCGGCCTCCGCCTGGCCTACTGGGCCGGAACGCTAAGCATCGGCACGGTCTGGGGCGGGCTCGTCTCGCGCTTCGCCTTCCCGATCCGCAACCGGACGCCGAACCTGTGGCTGCGCACCGGCCTCTATGCGCTGGTGATCGCCGGGCCGCTGACCGCCCTGGTCTGGATGGTCAACGCGCGCCTGCTGCACTCGCCGATCCCGACGAGGGCGCTCGCCTCGCTTTTCGTCAGCGTCGCCTTGGTTACGCTGGTGATCACCGCGGTCAACGTACTGGCGGCGCGACGCCGCGACGCCGTGGCCGCCGCCCCCGCTCCGCCCCGCTTCCTCGAACGGCTTCCGCTCAAGCTGCGCGGCGCAGAGATCTGGGCGGTGGAGGCCGAAGACCATTATCTGCGGCTGCACACCTCCAAAGGCCAGGACCTGATCCTGCTGCGGCTGGCGGACGCGGTGGCTGAGCTGGAGGGGATCGTAGGGGCGCAGGTGCACCGCTCGTGGTGGGTGGCGCGGGACGCCATCACCGAGGCGCGCCGCGGCGACGGCCGCGCCACCCTGACCCTGAAGGACGGCTCAGAGGTTCCGGTCAGCCGCACCTACGCCCGGCAACTGCGCGAACGCGGCTGGATCTGACCCGCAGCCTATAACCTTAGGGCATGGATGACTGAACCAAAGGACTAGGACAGGCGCGCGCGCCACTGTTCGCGGCTCTGACCCCACACGTCGACGCTCTCGCTGAGCGGGGGCGGCAGCAGCGCATGGCGCAGGATCGAAGAGCCGAGCTTGCGCGCCACGCCCTGCGAATTGACGTTGCCGGGGTCGATGCAGTGGATGACCTCGGTCCAGCCCAGATGATCGAAGGCCCAGTCGATGGCCGCGGCCGCGCCCTCGGGCGCATAGCCCTTGCCCCAGAACTCGCGCGCCACGCCCCAGCCGACCTCGGTGCCCGGCCAGCCCTCGGGCTGCCAGGGGCCCAGGCGGCCGACCCAGCGGCCACTGTCCTTCTCGATCACCGAGAACATGCCAAACCCCCGCACCACCCAGGAGCCGGCCATGGTGCACATCATCCGCCAGGCCGTTTCGCGCGGCTGAGGCCCGCCGAGGAAGCGTGCGGCCTCCTCGTCGGCGGCGAAGGCGGCCCACGGTTCGAAATCCTCGCCCGAGGTCGGGCGCAGGATCAGGCGGGCGGTTTCGAGAGTGGGTCCGAGGCTCATGACGCGATTTTTCACCGGTTCGGACCGCCGCGCCAGCGGTTCAGCCGGCGTTCAGCCCCTGGCGGTAGGGTGGCGCCATGAACCTCGACGGCGAACCGCCCCTGACCCTGGAGCCGCGCGATCCTTCGCCGCCGCGCCGACGGATCGGCCGCAAGGCGATGCTGGGCGGCGTGGCGATCGCCTGCGTGCTGGGGGTCGGCCTGGGCCTGGCGGCGCGTCCGCAGCTGATCAGTGATCTGGCGGCCCGCGCCCCGATGCCGGCGGCGACGCCGGCGGCCGGGTCCGAGCGCCAGATGGACATCGTCATGGCTGAGCTGCCGCCGGCGGCTCCGCCGCCGCCCGCGCCACCGCTGGAGACCCTGCCGCCAGACATGGGCGGCCCGCCGCCCGGCCTAGCGCCCCTGCCGCCCGAACCGCCGCCGGCGCCGATCCCACGCCCTGCCCCGGCGCCGCCGCGCGCGCCGCCGGCCCCGTGGGCCCCGCAAGCGCCGTTGGCCCAGGACCCGACCTGGGGCGACGCGGGCCGCCCGAGCTTCGACTGCCGCAACGCCGGATCGCTGGCCGAGGAGATGGTCTGCACCGATGCGGTGCTCGCCGCCGCCGACCGCCACCTGGCCCGCGCTTATCGCCAGGCCGAGCGCTCGGGTGCGCCGATCGAGGCGCTGCGCGAGGACCAGGACGAATGGCTGGCCTACCGCGAGGAGGCGGCCCTGCGCTCGCCGCGCGCCGTCGCCGCCGCCTATGACCGCCGCATTGGCGAACTCGAGGCCATAGCCGCCGGCCGCGCGCGCCTGAACGGAAGATAGCGCGCACGAAAAAGGCCGGCGCCGCGATCGCGGGCCGGCCCTTCGAAACGTTCAGACGCGTCGGGCTTAGCCCAGCATGTCCTTCACGGTGTCGCGCTCGCCGACCAGCTCGTCGTTGGTGATGGCGATCTTAGACTTGGCGAAATCGTCCATCTCGTACGAGGTGATGACGTCGTAGCCGGTGGCGGTGGTCTTCACCGGCATGCCGGCCCAGACGCCTTCGGCGAAGCCGTAGCGGCCTTCGCTGGCGATGGCGACCGAGTGGACGGCGCCGACGGTGGTCAGGTCGCGCACGTGGTCGATCAGGGCGTTGGCGGCCGAGGCGGCCGACGACAGGCCGCGGGCTTCGATGATCGCCGCGCCGCGCTTGCCGACGGTCGGCAGGTAGTCGTTCTTCAGCCAGGCTTCGTCGCCGATGACGTCGGCGGCCGGCTTGCCGCCGATCTTGGCGTGGGTGAAGTCGGCGAACATGGTCGGCGAGTGGTTGCCGTAGATGAACAGCTCGCTGACGTCGTTGATCGAGACGCCGGCCTTCTTGGCCAGCTGGGCGCGGCCGCGGTTTTCATCCAGGCGCACCATAGCGGTGAAGCGGTCGGCGGTCAGGCGCTTAGCCTGGCTGGCGGCGATCATGACGTTGGTGTTGCAGGGGTTGCCGACCACGGCGACGCGGGCGTCGTCAGCGGCGACGGCGTCGATGGCCTTGCCCTGGGCGATGAAGATCTTGCCGTTGTCCTTCAGCAGGTCGGCGCGCTCCATGCCCGGACCGCGCGGCTTGGAGCCGACCAGCAGGTTCCAGTTGGCGTCCTTGAAGGCGACGTTGGCGTCGTCGGTCAGAACCATGTCGGCCAGCAACGGGAAAGCGCAGTCTTCCAGCTCCATGGCCACGCCCTTCAGGGCCTTCTGAGCGCCTTCGGTCGGGATTTCGAGCAGTTGCAGGATGACCGGCTGGTCCTTGCCCAGCATCTCGCCCGAGGCGATGCGGAAGAGAAGGGCGTAACCGATATTGCCGGCGGCGCCGGTGACAGCGACGCGGATCGGCTTCTTCGTGGTCATGGAACTGTCCCGTGTTTGCAGTGCGAAATTCGCACGCGCTCTAGACCCGCAAGGGCTTTGCGGCAAGCGCAAGTGACTCCGCGCAGCTGCGGGGCTACCAAGCCGGGGTCATGTTCGAGATCGATCCGGCCTTCGTCGCCACCTCTCACGCCCTCGGCGACCTCGCCCTCAGCCATGCGCGGCTGCAGGACGACGCGCGCTATCCCTGGATCGTGCTGATCCCGCGCCGGGCGGCCCTGCGCGAGCTGGAAGACCTGGCGCGCGAGGAGCTGGCGATCCTGACCGACGAGATCCTGGCCGCCGGTCACGCCGTGCGGGCGCTGGGCGTCCAGGTCGACAAGCTGAACGTCGGCGCGCTCGGCAATCTCACTCCGCAGCTGCACGTCCATGTGATCGGCCGACGGATCGGCGATCCGGCCTGGCCCGGCCCGGTCTGGGGCCACAGCCCAGCCGAGACCTACGGCGCGGACAAGCTGGCGCGTGCGACAGCAGCGGCGAAAGCGGCGCTGGGCCTCGGCTAATTGCGGCGCAGGGTGACCGCGGTGCGGTCGCGGCCTTCCAGCAGATCGCCCGACCACTCGCCGCCAGGTCCCGGATTGAGCAACAGGGTCGCCACCCCGCCTCCCGGCCGCGGATAGAAGCTTGCGGTCACCTGCGAGCCGGTGCGCTGGATGTCGACCAGGAAGCCCGACCCCTCGGGGGTTCCGCGCCGGCGCGGATCGCGCCAGGCGCCTTCCAGGGTTCCGCCGCCCTTGTCGACCAACAGGAACGAATAGAGCGTCTCGCCCGAGCGCCCACGCAGCACCCAGGCGCCGTCCATCGGCCCCTGCATGCCCTGGGCCGAGGCGAAGGACGAGCGCAGGCGGGTTTCGTAGCCGAGTTCGGCGGCGTTGAGCGGCGCCTCGGGGGTCTTGTCGTATTCGTCGATCGTCACCGGGGCGGTCAGCCGCGGCCGGCGCGGAGCCGGCGGCGGCGTATAGGCCGGCGGCAGGCTGACGACGGCCGGCCGCTCGGCCGGAGCCGGCGCGGACGGCGGGCTGTAGGGAAAGGCGGGCGCGGGCGCCGGCGGGGTCGCAACAGGCGGCGGCGCGCCGACGGCCTCGGCGGTCTCCTCGTCGACCTGGTCGAGAATGGAGCCGATCGGATCGACGACGTCCTGCGCCTGAGCCGACGACGCGGCGGCCAGGGCCAGAAGCCCGATCGCAGAGCTCAGAAGATGGTTCAAATCACGCCTCACGCCGCGGCGATGGCCTCGGCCACGGCGATCACGCGCCGCGCCTGCGCCAGGTGCAACCGCTCAACCATGCGCCCCTCGACTTTAAGAACACCCTTAGCGGCGTTTTCCGGCGAATCGAAGGCCGCGACGACCACCCGCGACCATGCGACCTCCTCGGCCGAAGGGCTGAAGGCGGCGTTGGCGGACTCGACCTGACGCGGATGGATCAGGGTCTTGCCGTCGAAGCCGAACTCCAGCCCCTGGGCGCATTGCGCCGCCAGGCCAGCGTCGTCCTCGATCTCGTTGAACACCCCGTCCAGCACCGCCAGGCCATGGGCGCGGCCGGCCGCGACGATCAGCGACAGCGGCCCGGTCAGGGCCGCGCGCTCGACAGTGAGGCGGCAGCGCATCTCCTTGGCCAGGTCGTTGGTCCCGACCACCAGCGCCGCCAGTCCCTCGGCCCCGGCGATCTCGCCAAGCGCGAACAGCGAGGCGCAGGTCTCGACCATCGCCCACAGCGGCACCCCGCCGGCCTCGGCCGCGCCGTAGGCCCGCACGTCGTGGGCGCTCGAGACCTTGGGGACCAGGATCGCGTCGGGCCGCGCGTCGATGGCGGCGGCGAGATCCTCCAGCCCCCAGGGCGTGTCCAGGCCGTTGACCCGGATCACCACCTCGCGCTGGCCGAACCCGCCGGCGCGCACCGCCGCGACCGCCTGGTCGCGCGCCAGGTCCTTGGCGTCGGGCGCGACCGCGTCCTCGAGGTCGAGGATGACCACGTCGCAGGGCAGCTCACGGGCCTTTTCGATCGCCCGGGCGTTGGCGGCGGGCATGTAGAGGGCGCTGCGGCGCGGACGGGCGACGATCAAGACCTGCGGGCTCCGACGGGATAGCTATGGCCCAGTCATAAGGGTTAGGATGGCGCCATGACCACCCGCTACGACGCCGGCGCCAAGAACGTGTTGGGAGGCGAGCTGCTCGCCTGCTCGCTCAGCCCCGTGACCGGCTTCTTTCGCAATGGCTGCTGCGAGACCGGGCCGCACGACCTTGGCCTCCACACCGTCTGCGCGGTGATGACCGCCGAGTTCCTCGCCTACTCCAAGATGATCGGCAACGACCTGTCGACGCCGATGCCGGAGTACGGGTTCGAGGGGCTGAAGCCCGGCGACCGCTGGTGCCTGTGCGCGCCCCGCTGGAAGGAGGCGCTGGACGCCGGCGCCGCGCCGCAGGTGGTGCTGGAGGCGACCCACGAGGAGACACTGGCGATCGTGACGCTGGGCGTCCTCAAGGACTACGCGGTCGAGGCCTGAGCCTCAGAACAGCGGATACTCGCGCTCGGCCCGGTACCAGGAGCCCTGGTCCGACTGCCAGCTGGAATAGAGGCCGAAGCTGGTGACCCGGAAGGGCTCGGTGCGCAGCAAGTTGTTTTCCTGGATCCACTGGGCGACGTCGGCCGGGTTGGGCCGGCGCAGATAGGCCAAGGTGACGTGCGGCTTGTAGGCTCGGGTGTCCGGCTTCAGGCCGGCGCGGCGGGCCGCCACTTCGCAGGACCGGGCCAGATGGCGCAGGGCCTCGTTCTCCTCGACGCCGGCCCAAATCGCGTGGATGTCGGCCCCCTCGCCGAACGCCCCGACCCCCTGCAGGGACAACTCCAGCGGCCCGCCACCCACGGTGGTAAGTTCCGTATCGAGGTCCGCGGCGACGTTCTCGGCGACGTCGCCGACAAAGCGCAGGGTGATGTGGAACGCCTCGGGCGGCCGCCAGCGGGCCCCCGGCAAGCGGTCCTGGCGAGCGACCAGGTCCTGCGCGATGTCCTCGGGAATGGCGAGCGCGGCGAACAGGCGGATCATGGATACCTACCTAAGGTGCTGACGTTCTGACGCAATCGTAATCGACCCAGCCTTGCATGGACGCCATTGGACCACGATATTTGAGCGGCGTCCGCTAGGGGCGCTTCCTAGAAGGGCCAACATCCCTATGAGCGACTATAACCGCGGCTACGCGCGCTCGATCCCCGCAGATCGCGCCGACATGTCGGTGGACGCGGGTCTGCGCAGCTTCATGCTCGGCGTCTACAACAAGGTAGCGCTGGGTCTCCTGCTCTCCGCCGCTCTGGCTTACGTGACCGGCTCGTTCCCGCCCGTTCGCGACCTGATGTTCAGCATCTCGCCCTCGGGCAAGGTCGGCTACACCCTGCTCGGCATGATCGTGGCGTTCGCGCCGCTGGCCGTGATCCTCTTCGGCGCCTTCGCCATGAAGAACGTCACGCCGCGCTCGTCGGGCATCTATTACTGGACCATCGTCGGCCTGATCGGCGCGGGTCTGGGCGTGCTGACCTTCGTCTACACGGGCGCTTCGATCTTCTCGACGTTCCTGATCACCGCGGCCGCCTTCGGCGGCCTGTCGCTGTTCGGGTACACCACGAAGAAGGATCTGACGGGCTTCGGCAGCTTCCTGATCATCGGCCTGATCGGCCTGGTCGTGGCGAGCATCGTCAACATCTTCCTGGCCAGCAGCATGATGGGCTTCATCATCAGCATCGCCGGCGTGCTGATCTTCGCGGGCCTGATCGCCTACGACACCCAGCGCCTGAAGATGAGCTACTACGAGATGGGCGGCGACCAGACGGCTCAAGCCGTGGCCACCAACTACGGCGCGCTCAGCCTCTACCTCAACTTCATCAACCTGTTCCAATTCCTGCTCAGCATCTTCGGCGACCGCCGCTAGGACCTGACCTGGAGCGAGAGCTTCGAACCCCGGCGGGCCACCGCCGGGGTTTTTGTTTGGGCGCGATGCTGCAGGCGGACGCCGCTAGTCGACGACCTTGAAGCGGCCCTTGTCGAAGAAGCGCAGCACCTGCTCGAGGTCGTGGCCGCGGCGCAGGATCATGCCGCCCTGGCCGATCACCGCCCAGGCGCCCTGGCGGCGGGCCAGGGCCGGCCGCTTTTCGATGCGGTAGAGCGGCGCTTCGGAGGCGCGGCGGAACACCGAGAACACGCAGGCGTCGGCCAGAGCGCCGATGCCGTAGTCGCGCCATTCGCCGGCGGCGACCATGCGGCCATAGAGGGCGAGAAGGCGGTCGAGCTCGCGACGCTCGAAAAAGACCTGCACGGTCCGAGGCTGCTGTTGCGGATCAAGCGCCATCGCCGGTCAGCGTGCCCCAATTTCCAGCCGTCGACAAATGCTCAGTGAGCGGCGATCCGTTGCGCAGCCGACACGGCGGCCAGCCAATCTAAATCAGCCGTAATGTTGCGCCACGGAAAGACCTTATTTCGGTCGTTCGCGCGCCTGATCCGCCTTCGATAGTGACATCGTCGGTTGATCGGAGACCTGCTGGTCCCGGATCCTGAACAGCCCCCCCAGCCCCCCTGGATCGCGGGCTTCGGTCAGCCGACGCTACTACATTGAGCACCACCCAATGCGAGCCCGCGCGGATCCTCCCCCCCCTCCGCGCGGGCTTGTTTGCGTCTGGATCCCCGAAAATCAGCGCCTGGATCAGTCTCGGACGGCGACGCCGAGGATCCGGCCGCCGTCGACGCCCTGGACCAGCACCGCCGAGGCCAGGCCGTCCTCGGCTGCTGGCAGCCGATAGGCGGTCGGCCGGCCGCGCCAGGCGCCCAGCCGCTTCATTTCGCGCACCACATTGCGGTGGACGACGGTCTGGCCGCGGTTGTCGCCCTTTTTGACCACCACGTCCTGCTCGCGCGGATCGTAGCGCACCAGCCACACCTCGGCCCCGCCGCGCGGGACCTTGCCGGAGCCGACGTCGACCCGGCGCGGACCGATGAAGGCCATGTCCGGCGGATCGTGCGGGCCCTTGGCGGCCTGGGAGACCAGGCGTTCGACCTTTTCGGTCTGCAGCCCGCCGGCCTGGGTGCGGCCGTCGACCACCACCTGGGGGGTATAGGGTTCGCGCAGCTCCAGCCGCGTCACATAGGCCTTCTGGCGGGCCGTGAACTCAGGCTTGGCGAAAGTGTCCGGCCAGCCGAGGTAATCCCAGTAGTCGACCGGAAACGTCAGGGCCAGCACGCCCTCGCGCTGGGCCATCTTGGCCAGATTGGCGTTCGCTTCGCCGCAGGACGCGCAGCCCTGGGCGGTGAACAGCTCGACCACCACCGGCGGCTTGGCGGCCGCGGCGAGAGGGGTGACACAGAGCAAGAGGCTGAAAAGCGCGGCCTTACGCATCGTGGCGCAATTAAGCGGACTTCCCTCAGCTTTGGATTTCAACAAGGCGTGACCAGCTTGCAGCGTCGCGGAAACGAAAGAGGGGGCCTGCACGGGCGGCAGACCCCCTCGAACGTGATGATCTACCCCTCAGCGTGAGAGAGGCAAACCAAGACTTTAGGCCGCCGAACCACCGGCCAGATTGCGCAGCACGTAGTTCAGCACGCCGCCGTTCTTGAAATACTCAAGCTCGGTCGGGGTATCGATACGGCAGCGGACCGGGAAGCGGGCGATGCGGCCGTCCGACGGACGGTACATCTCGACGGTCAGTTGCTTGCGCGGGGCCAGCTCGGTGAGGCCGCGGATGGTCACGATCTCCTCGCCGGTCAGACCCAGCTTCTGCCAGCCGTCCTGGGTGAACTGCAGCGGCAGCACGCCCATGCCGACCAGGTTCGAGCGGTGGATGCGCTCGAAGCTTTCGGCGATGACCGCACGGACGCCGAGCAGCTTGGTGCCCTTGGCCGCCCAGTCGCGCGACGAACCGGTGCCGTATTCCTTGCCGGCGAAGACGACCGCCGGACGGCCCTCGGCCTGGTAGCGCATGGCCGCGTCGTAGATCGACATGACGTCGCCCGACGGGAAGTGCTTGGTCACGCCGCCTTCGATTTCCGGGGTGATCTTGTTGCGGATCCGGATGTTGGCGAAGGTGCCGCGCATCATGATCTCGTGGTTGCCGCGGCGCGCGCCGTAGGAGTTGAACTCCGTGGCGGGCACTTGGCGTTCACGCAGATAGACGCCGGCCGGCGAGGTCGCCTTGATCGAACCGGCCGGGCTGATGTGGTCGGTGGTGATCGAGTCGCCGAACACGCCGAGGATGCGGGCCTCGACGATGTCGGTGACCGGCTCCGGCTCCATCTTCATGTCCTGGAAGTACGGCGGGTTCTGCACGTAGGTCGAACCCATGTCCCAGGCGTAGGTCTGGCCGCCGGACACCTTGATGCCCTGCCAGTTCTTGTCGCCCTTGAAGACGTCGGCGTAGCGGGTCGCGAACATCTTCTGCGTGACGTGCTTGCGCTGCAGCGTGGCGATCTCTTCCGAGGTCGGCCAGATGTCCTTCAGGAACACCGGATTGCCGTCCTTGCCTTCGCCGAGCGACTCGGTGGCCAGGTCGATGTTCATGTTGCCGGCCAGGGCGTAGGCGACCACCAGCGGCGGCGAGGCCAGGTAGTTGGCGCGGACGTCCTGGTTCACGCGGCCTTCGAAGTTACGGTTGCCCGAGAGCACCGAGCAGGCGACCAGGTCGTTGGCGTTGACCGCTTCGGCGATGGCTTCCGGCAGCGGGCCCGAGTTGCCGATGCAGGTGGTGCAGCCGTAGCCGACCAGGTTGAAGCCCAGCGCGTCGAGCGACTTCGTCAGGCCGGCGGCCTTCAGGTAGTCGGTGACGACCTGCGAACCGGGGGCCAGCGAGGTCTTCACCCACGGCTTCACCTTCAGGCCCTTTTCGACCGCCTTCTTGGCGACCAGGCCGGCGGCGATCAGCACCGAGGGGTTCGAGGTGTTGGTGCAGGAGGTGATGGCGGCGATCACGACGTCGCCGTTGCCGACGTCGAACTTTTCGCCGGCCACCGCCACGCGGGGCTCTTCGCCTGTCTTGCCGAAGTCCTTGGCCAGGGCGGACTTGAACTCCGAGGCGGCGTCGGACAGCAGCACGCGGTCTTGCGGGCGCTTCGGGCCGGCCAGCGACGGCAGCACCGCGCCCAGGTCCAGCTCGAGCGTGTCGGTGAAGACGGGGTCGGCGTCGCCGGCCTCGACCCACATGCCCTGCTCCTTGGCGTAGGCTTCGACCAGGTCGGCGCGGGCCGGATCACGGCCGGTGGCGCGCAGGTAGTCGATGGTCGCCTTGGTGACCGGGAAGAAGCCGCAGGTGGCGCCGTATTCCGGAGCCATGTTGGCGATGGTCGCCTGGTCTTCCAGGGTCAGGCCGGCGAGGCCC
>NZ_PNLB01000029.1 GCF_013822795.1 Phenylobacterium sp.
CTTGAGCCGGAAAGGGTCTAGCCGCGCGCGCCGAACAGGGCCGAGCCGACCCGCACGCTGGTGGCGCCGAACCCAATCGCGGTCTCGAAGTCATCGCTCATGCCCATGGAGAGCTTCTGCACGCCGTTGCGGGCGGCGATCTTGGCCAGCAGCGCGAAGTGCGGGCCAGGCGGCTCGGCGGCCGGCGGAATGCACATCAGACCCTCGATCGCCAGGCCGTAGGTCGCACGGCAGGCGGCGATGAAGGCGTCGGCCTCGCCCGGGGCGACGCCGGCCTTCTGCGGCTCCTCGCCGGTGTTGACCTGGACGTAGAGCCGCGGCGTACGGCCCTGCTTCTGGATCTCCTCGGCCAGGGCGCGGGCCAGCTTCTCGCGGTCGAGGCTCTCGATCACCTCGAAGAACGCCACCGCCTCCTTGGCCTTGTTGGATTGCAGCGGCCCGATCAGCCGCAGCTCGAGCGCCTCCTGGCGGCCCGACCAGCGCTCCATCGCCTCCTGGACGCGGTTCTCGCCGAACACCGACTGGCCGGCCGCCAGGATCGGCGTCACGTTCTCCCAGGGCTGCATCTTCGAGACCGCCACCAGGGTCACGTCGCCAGCCGCCCGGCCGGACGCCTTCGCCGCGCGCGCGATCCGGGCTAGGACGTCGGTAAGGGCGGGAGGAACGGTCATCGCGGCGAACTTCTGGACAGTGACGAGGGCGGCCCAAGCCATAGGTCGCCGCGCGGCCGGGCGAAACCCCCCGCTGCCGCCGCTGCTGTTCTTCACCGACCCGGCGCGCACTCCCGACATCGAGGCCGCTGCGCGGCGGCTGCCGCGGGGCTCAGCGATCGTCTACCGCACGTTCGGCGCCCCCGACGCCGAGGCCCGCGCCAGACGGCTCGCGCAAATCGCGGCCGCGCGCGGCCTGCTGTTGCTGATCGGCGCCGATGCCGATCTGGCCGCGCGGGTCGGGGCCGACGGCGTCCATCTTCCCGAACGGCTTGCGGGGCGGGCCCGGCGCCTCAGGCGCCCCGGCTGGATCGTGACTGCGGCCGCGCACAGCGCCTGGGCGGCGCGGCGAGGCCTGGCGGCGGGGGCCGATGCGGTGGTCGTCTCCGCGGTCTTTCCGTCAAACAGCCCCTCGGCCGGCGCGCCGCTTGGCCAATTGCGCCTGGCTCGGCTGGCGCGGGTCGCCGGCGGCCCGGTCTACGCGCTGGGCGGGATCAACGACGAAACAGCCCGCCGGCTGCTGCCTGCGGGCCTGGTCGGTCTAGCGGCTGTAGAAGCCCTTAGAACTTGAAGGCGGTTTCCAGCCGGACGCGCGGCGCGGATTCCTGCGGCTCGGTCTTCTTGTAGGCCGGCGCTTCTTTCTCGCCGAGAGCGACGGCGCCCCCGACCCGAAGGCTCGGCGTGACGCGGAAATAGGCCCCGGCCTCGACGTCGTTCCACTGCGTGTCGCGCTCGCCCCGTTGTTCGAGGTTGAGCGTGACCCCCCAGCGCCCCTTGCGCGTATCCCACTTCAACGACTTGTTCCCTGCCGGGGTCGTCGAAGTTTCGCTGCGCACGGTGAAATCGGCGGCCTTGCCCTTCGCGGCCGGAGCCGCGCTCGACTGGGCATGCGCCGCCGTAGCGCCGCTCGCGAGGAGCGCCGCGCCGATCAACGAAATGACCAACCGCTTGGACATAACCACCTATATGGCCCCTTAGCCCCGAGCACGCCATTTCGAGACGTGACCGTTACTGCGATTAAAGTCCGCGGCGACGTCAGGTCAACCGAGTCCATGGGCCGGTTGCACACTCCGCAGGCAGATCGTCGGCGCCTGTGGCGGCTGGGACACGCGATTCCTGTTTGGCGGTTCCACGGGCGTTGTTATAGAGGGCGCGCCTGCGAGGGGGCGGCGCCGCGGCGCAAACCGACGCGGAAGAACGACTAGGAGCCGATATATGCCGTTTGTGCGCGGTGAGTTGATGCGTGGCGTGACGACCGGAGCCTTGGTGCTGAGCCTCGCGGCGTTGGCCGCGTGCTCGAGCGGCGGTCCCCGGACCTTCCAGACCCAGGAGCCGGGCGGCTTCAACATGTTTGGCATGGGCGGCGGCAAAAAGTCCGCTCCGGCCAACACGAGCCAGCCCGCAATCGGGGTCAACGGTTATCTGTGGCGGGCGACGCTGGACACCCTGTCCTTCATGCCGCTGGCTTCGGCCGACCCGTACGGCGGGGTGGTGATCACCGACTGGTACGTGAACCCGGAAAAGCCGGACGAGCGCTTCAAGTGCACCGTCTACATTCTGGACTCGCGCCTGCGCGCCGACGGCCTGAACGTGGCCGTCTTCAAGCAGACTCGGGACGCCACCGGCAACTGGACCGACGCACCGTCGGCTGGTCAGACCGAAACCGACCTGGAAAACGCGATCCTTACCAAGGCGCGGCAGCTTCGGCTGTCGAACATCGGCTAAGGCCTTATCGGGGCGCATTCAGCAAGGGTGGAAACCGGTTCGGATGCGCTCCCTCCCAAGGGTCAGCGCTTTCCGCCGCTGGCCGCCACCTATCGAAGTCTGAAGAGCGCCCCCAATGGCCCGCTACAATCCGAAAGAGACCGAGCCCAAGTGGCGTAAGGCCTGGGCTGACGCCGACGTGTTCAAGGCCGGCCCGCCGACCCCGGGCGTGCCGAAGTACTACGCCCTTGAGATGTTCCCCTATCCGTCGGGGCGTCTGCACATGGGCCATGTGCGCAACTACTCGTTGGGCGACGTCGTGGCCCGCTACAAGCGCGCCCGCGGCTTCAATGTGCTGCACCCGATGGGCTGGGACGCGTTCGGCCTGCCGGCCGAAAACGCAGCTATGGAGCGCGGCGTCGATCCGCGTGGCTGGACCTACGACAACATCGCCAAGATGCGCGCCGAGCTGAAGGAGCTGGGCCTGTCGATCGACTGGTCACGCGAGTTCGCCACTTGCGACGCGGCCTATTACGGCAAGCAGCAGGACTGGTTCCTGGACCTGTGGAAGCGCGGCCTGGTCTACCGCAAGGAAAGCATCGTCAACTGGGATCCGGTCGACCAGACCGTGCTGGCTAACGAGCAGGTGGTCGACGGCCGCGGCTGGCGTTCGGGCGCGGTGGTGGAGAAGCGCAAGCTGAACCAGTGGTTCCTGCGCATCACCGACTACGCCGAGGAATTGATCGAGGGGCTGAAGACGCTGGATCGCTGGCCCGACAAGGTCCGGCTGATGCAGGAGAACTGGATCGGCCGCTCCAAGGGCCTGAAGTTCAACTTCGGCTGGGCCAGCGAGGCGCCCAAGGGCTTCGAAGCCGGGCTGGAGGTCTACACCACCCGTCCCGACACCCTGTACGGCGCGAGCTTCGTCGGCATCGCCCCCGACCATCCGCTCGCCGAGCAGCTGGCCGCCGACCCCAAGGTCGCCGCCTTCATCGCCGAATGCCGCAAGGGCGGGGCCTCTGAGGCCGAAATCGAGACCGCCGAGAAGATCGGCTTCGACACCGGCCTGACCGTCGCCCACCCGTTCGATCCCAACTGGCGCCTGCCGGTCTGGATCGCGAACTTCATCCTGATGGACTACGGCACCGGCGCGATCTTCGCCTGCCCGGCCCACGACCAGCGCGACCTGGACTTCGCCCGCAAGTACGACCTGCCGGTCAAGGCGGTCGTGTTGCCGCCGGGCGAGGACGCCGCGACCTTCACGGTCGGCGACGAGGCCTATACCGGCCCCGGAACCATCTTCCACTCCGACTTCCTGGACGGCCTGGAGATCGAGCCGGCCAAGGCCGCGGCGATCGCCAGGATCGAAGCCCAGAACCAGGGCAAGGGCGCGACGGTGTTCCGCCTGCGCGACTGGGGCGTGGCGCGCCAGCGCGGCTGGGGCTGTCCGATCCCTGTGGTCCATTGCGCCAAGTGCGGCGTCGTCCCGCTGCCGAAAGACCAGCTGCCGGTCGTGCTGCCCGACGACATGGACTTCTCCAAGCCGGGCAACGCCCTCGCCCGGCACCCGACCTGGAAGAACGCCAGCTGCCCGCAATGCGGCGCCGAGGCGACGCGCGAGACCGACACGCTGGACACCTTCGTCGACAGCTCCTGGTACTTCGCCCGGTTCACCGACACCGAGGCGGCCGAGCCGATCAACAAGGCCGCGGCCGACTATTGGTTGCCGGTCGACCAGTATGTCGGCGGCATCGAGCATGCGGTGCTGCACCTGCTGTACGCCCGCTTCGTGACCCGCGCCCTGGGCGACGAGGGCATGCTGTCGGTGCGCGAGCCGTTCGCGGGCCTGTTCACCCAAGGCATGGTCACGCACGAGACCTATCGCCGCGCGCAGAGCGGTGAATGGGTCGAGCCCAAGGAAGTCGAAATCCTCGCCGAGGACGGCAAGCGCCAGGCGCGCAGCCTCGAAACCGGCGAGGCCCTGGTGATCGGCGACATCGAGAAGATGTCGAAGTCCAAGCGCAACACCGTCGCGCCGGAAGAGATCTTCGAGGTCTACGGCGTCGACGCGGCGCGCCTGTTCGTGTTGTCCGACAGTCCGCCCGAACGCGACACCCAGTGGTCGGCCGCCGGCGTCGACGGCGCCTGGCGCTTCGTCAACCGCGTCTGGAACGAGTTCGACAGCCAGCCTGCCGGCGCAGCGCCCGCCCCCTCCCCGGACCCGAAGGCCGACGAGCTGCGCGCCTTCACCCACCGCACCATCAAGGCGGTGACCGAGGCGGTAGAGACCTTCCGGTTTAACTCGGGCATCGCGCGGATGTACGAATTCCTGAATAAACTCAAGGAATTCCCAGCCGACAAGGCGACGGCGCCGGTGCTGGCCGCGCGCCAGGAAGCGCTGTCGGCGTTCGCCCGGCTGATCTCGCCCTTCACGCCGCACCTGGCCGAAGAGGCCTGGGCGCGGATCGGCGGCGACGGCATGGTCGTCTCCGCCCCGTGGCCGGCGTACGACGCGACCCTGACCCAAGACGCGGTCAAGGTCCTGCCCGTGCAGGTGAACGGCAAGCGGCGCGGCGAGATTTCGGTCGCCGCCGGGCTCGAACCGGCCGATGTAGAGAAGATCGTGCTTGACGATCCCGAGATCGCGCGGCGCCTTGAAGGCTTGGCGATCAAGAAGGTGATCGTCGTGAAAGACCGCATCGTCAACATCGTGGCCGGGTGACCTGCATGAACCGCGTCGTTGCTTCCGCCCTCATCGCCGCCGGAGCCCTGGGCCTGGCCGGTTGCGGGTTCACGCCGCTGTACGGCGACCCGGCGGTGACGGCGCAGTTGCACTCGGTGCAGGTGACGACGCCGCCCGGCCGCACCGGCCAACTGATCCGTGAGCACCTCGACGACGCCCTGGCCAACGCCAAGGGCCAGGCGCCGAAGTATCGTATGGACCTGGCGCTGGCTGAGACCCGCTATCCGCGCGGCCTGCGGGTCGACAACGTCGCCACCCGCTACGAGTACGTACTGACCGCCAACTACACCGTAGTTTCGATCAGCTCCGGGGCCTCGGTGAAGAAGGGCACGACCCGCGCCCAGGTCACTTATGACAGCGCCGACCAGCCCTACGCCTCGATCACCGCCCAGCAGGACGCCCAGGACCGCGCCGCCGCAGAGTGCGCGCGCCTGATCCAGCTGGAGCTTGCCGCCTGGCTGGCGACGCAGGGAAAATCGTAGGGATTTCAAGGCCGTGATCCTTTCCAAGCGGCCTGACATCGAGCGGTTCCTGGCCCGGCCGGAACCGCCGATCCGGGCGGCCGTGATCTATGGCCGCGACACCGGGGTGGTCCGCGACCGCGGTCTGCAACTGGCCCGCAAGATCGTTCCCAATCTCGACGATCCGTTCGACGTCGCCTTGCTGACGGACGGCGACTTGGATTCCGACGGCGCCCGCCTGGAGGGCGAACTGGCCGCCCAGTCGCTGATGGGCGGCCGACGGCTGGTGCGACTGCGGTTCGCCACCGAGAAGGCCGCACTCGACAAGCAGGTAGCCGAGACGCTCGTCGCCCATGCCGAGGGCAAGCTGAATCCCGACGCCTTCTTTATCGTCGAAGCCGGCAACCTCGGACGCGACTCCGCCCTGCGCAAGGCCGCCGAGAAGGCTTCCGACGCAGTCGCCATCCCTTGCTACGAAGACGAGCCCGGCGATGTCGCGCGGTTGGTGCGCGAGTTGCTGGCCCAGGACGGCGTCGGCCTCGACCCCCAGGCCCTGCAACTGTTCGTCGGGCGCCTGCCTAAGGAGCGTGGCGTGGCCCGTCAGGAGATCGAGCGCCTGGCCCTGTACCTGGAGCCCGGAAGCGGCCGCACGGCCGCTCCGCGCGATCTGGAGGACTTCCTGGGCGTCGAGCCGGAGGCCTCCCTCTCCGACGCCGCGGCCGACGCGTTCGGCGGCAAGCTGGCCGAAGCACAGGCCGGCCTGCGCCGCGCCGCAGCCGAGGGCGAACCCGGGGCCGCGGGGATCCGCGCCATCAGCATGTACCTTGGCCGGATGCGCCGCACCCTGACGCTGGCCAAGAACGGCGCTGGCCTGCAGGAGGCCGCCAAGGCCTCAGGCGTGTTCTGGAAACAAGAGCGCGAGTTTCTACGCCAGGCGCGCAGCTGGTCGCTGGCCGAACTCGACAAGCTGCAGCCCGACGTGCTCGCCGCCGACAAGGCCTGCAAGACCGCCGGCTCGCCCGACAGTTTGATCGCCGAGCGGCTGGCCTTGACCATCGCCGGCCGCGCGAGACGGCTGGGGCTCTAAACGTCCAAATTTGAAATCGCCGCTGTGGCGCGCAGAACGCGACCGCGCCGCACTCCGGGCCGCCCGGTTCGCGAGAATGCGAATTCCGAAATCGCGCCCTTTGAAATCAATGACTTAGGAATTAGGCCCGAGCGGTCAGCTTGCGGCAGAGCTCGTCGAGCTGTTCGAGCGTCGCATACTTGATCCGCAACTCGCCGAGGCCGCCCTTGTCGAGCACCTCGACGTCGAGACCGAGCGCGTCGGACAGATCGGCCTCCAGCGCTTGGGTGTCGGTGTCCTTCACGTGCTTGCGCGAGGCGGCCTTCGGCCGGCTGGCCGCCGGAGCGCCGCCCCGGGCCAGCGCCTCGGCCTCGCGGACCGACAGACCTCCGGCGATGATCTTCTCGGCCAGCGCGACCGGGTCGTCGGCCGTCAGGATCGCCCGCGCATGGCCGGCCGACAGCTTGCCCTCAAGCACATAGTTGCGGACGACCTCAGGCAGGTTCATCAGCCGCAGGGTATTGGCCACGTGGCTTCGGCTCTTGCCGATGCTCTCGGCCACCTCTTCCTGGGTGCGGCCGAACTTCTCGATCAGCGTCTGATAGGCCGCGCCCTCTTCGATCGGGTTCAGGTTCGAGCGCTGGACGTTCTCGATGACGCCGATCTCAAGCACCTGGACATCGTCCAGCTCGCGGACCAGCACCGGCATGACCCGCAGGCCCGCCTTCTGGCTGGCGCGCCATCGACGTTCACCGGCGACGATCTCCCACTCGCCCGGCCGGCCCGGCGCCGGTCGCACCAGGATCGGCTGCAGCACGCCCTTGTCGCGGATGGAGCCGGCCAGTTCCTCGACCTCGGCCTCGGTGAACACCCAACGCGGCTGGTGGTGGTTGCGATGGATCAGCTCGATCGGGATCTCGCGGACGCCCGAGATCTCCTCGAGCGGCGCGCCAGCCACCACCTTGGCTTCATCGACATCGCCCAACAGGGCCGACAGGCCGCGGCCCAGTCCACGCTTCTCGACCATCATCGTTCCTTACGCGGCCTTCTTGCGGCGATCGCGCTCGCGCAGAACGACCTCCCGCGCCAGCTTCAGATAGGCCTGCGAGCCCGAGCACTTCAGATCGTAGACCAGCACCGGCTTGCCGTAGCTGGGCGCCTCGGAGACCCTCACATTGCGGGGGATCACCGTGTTGTAGACGGTGTCGCCGAAGTGACCGCGGACGTCGCGGGCGACCTGCTCTGACAGGCTGTTGCGGCGGTCGTACATGGTCAGCACCACGCCCTGGATCTCCAGGTTCGGGTTCAGGCTGCCCCGCACGAGGTCGACCGTGCGCATCAGCTGCGTCAGCCCTTCGAGGGCGAAGAACTCGCATTGCAGCGGGACCAGGACCGCGTCGGACGCCGCCATCGCGTTGACCGTCAGCAGGTTCAGCGACGGCGGGCAGTCGATCAGGACGTAGGTGTACTCGCCTTCGACGCGGATCGGCTCCAGAGCGTCCCGCAGCTTGAAGGAGCGGCGCGCCTGCTGGCCCAGCTCCAGCTCGACGCCGGACAGGTCCGGATCGGCGGCCACCAGGTCGAGGCCCGGCAGCGCGGTGTTGACCACCGCCGAGGAGATCGGCTGCTCGCCCATCAGCACGTCGTAGAGCGTGACCTTGCGCTGGGCCCGGCCGACGCCGAGGCCGGTGGAGGCGTTGCCCTGGGGGTCGGAGTCGATCAGCAGGACCTTCTCGCCGACCGCCGCCAGTGCGGTGCCGAGGTTGATGGCCGTCGTGGTCTTGCCGACCCCGCCCTTCTGGTTGGCGACCACGAGGACGCGCAGTCCCCGTTTAGCTTTTACGACCACGGCCGAGCCTCCTTACACGCACGATCTGCCCTCTGGAGTCGCTCAAGCTGGGCGACACGTCCGCCTCGAAATTCCAGGTCTTCGCCGCGTCTTCGAGTTCGGACGCGACATCCTGCCCCTTCAGGAACAGCGCCTGCGCGCCTCGCTTGAAGTAGGGCTGGGCGTACCCCATCAGCCGCGACAAGGGCGCGCAAGCCCGCGCTGTGACGATATCCACAGTCAGCGACAAGTCTTCCGCACGTGAATTGTGAACGGTCGCCGGCAGCTGCAATCCGGTCACCACCTCGTTCAGAAATCGGCAGCGTTTGGTGAGGCTGTCGACGAGGTGCACGTGAAAGCCCGGGCGGTCTTTTCCCATGATCGCCAACACGATGCCGGGAAGTCCTGCGCCGGTGCCGAGATCGGCCCAGGTCAGGGCGTCGGGCGCCAGGGGCAGGATCTGGGCCGAGTCCCAGGCGTGGCGCGACCAGAAAATGTCGAGCGTGGCCGGGCCGACGAGGTTCATCTTCTCGTTCCACTCGACCAGGTATGACCGGTAGCGCTCGAGATCGGCGATCGCCTGCGGGCCGGCGTTGGCGGCGGCCGCGAAAGCGGCGGCGTCGTTCACTTCAACTGTCATCTGGTCAGGCGGCGCGGCGGCGGACGTGGGCCAGCAAAGCGGTGAGCGCCCCGGGCGTCACCCCCTCGATGCGCGCGGCCTGGCCGAGCGTCAGCGGACGCACGGTCGAGAGTTTCTCGCGCACTTCGTTCGAGAGCCCGCCGACGCCGGCATAGTCGAGATCGGCCGGCAGGCGCAGGTTCTCGTCGCGGCGGAAGGCGGCGGCGTCCGCGGCCTGGCGGTCGAGGTAGCCGGCATAGGCGGCGTCGATCTCCAGCTGCTCGCGGCAGACGGGCGACCACTCGGCGGCCTCAGGGAACACGCGCGCCAGGTCATCGAAGCTGATGGTCGGATAGGCCAGCAGCTGAACGAAATCGCGGACCTGGCCGTCGGATTTCACTGGCAGGCCGGCCTTTTGGGCCATGTTCGGAGACAGGATCAATTCCCCTGCCCGCTTGCGGGCGTGGGCGAGGTCCGCGGCCTTGGCCCGGTATGACGTTTCACGTGAAACACCGACCACGCCCAAGGCAATACCGCGTTCGGTCAAGCGCTGGTCGGCGTTGTCGGCGCGCAGGGTCAGGCGGAATTCCGCGCGGCTGGTGAACATCCGATAGGGTTCGGTGACGCCGCGGGTGGTCAGGTCGTCGATCAGCACGCCGATATAGGCCTCGTCGCGACCAAAACCGGCGGCGTCCTGCCCGGAGGCGGCGCGCGCTGCGTTGAGCCCAGCGACCAAGCCCTGGGCGCCGGCCTCCTCGTAACCCGTGGTGCCGTTGATCTGGCCGGCCAGATAGAGGCCGGGCAGCTTCTTCACCTCCAAGGTCGGATAGAGCTCGCGCGGATCAACATAGTCGTACTCGATCGCGTAGCCGTAACGCTTGACCTTGACGTTCTCGAGCCCTGCGATCGTGCGCAGGAACAGGTCCTGGGTCTCCGTCGACACCGAGGTCGAGATGCCGTTCGGATAGACGGTGTCGTCGTCCAGGCCCTCAGGCTCCAGGAAGATCTGGTGGCTGTCCTTGTCGCCGAAGCGGACGACCTTGTCCTCGATCGACGGGCAGTAGCGCGGCCCGCGGCCGTTGATCCGGCCGCCATAGACCGCCGATTCCGTCAGCCGGTCGGCGATGATCTGATGGGTCGCAGCGTTGGTGTAGGTCACGCCGCAGGAGATCTGCGGCACGGTGATCTTGTCGGTCAGGAACGAGAACGGGACGGGTTCGTCGTCGGCGGCCTGCATTTCCAGGCTGTCCCAGGCGATGGTCGAACCATCGAGCCGCGCCGGCGTGCCGGTCTTCAGCCGGCCCATGGTCAGGCCCGAAGCATAGAGACGGTCCGACAGACCGATGGCCGGGGCGTCGCCGACCCGGCCGGCGGGAATGCGGGTCTCGCCCTGGTGGATCAGTCCCTTGAGGAAGGTCCCCGTGGTCAGCACCACGCGGCCAGCGCGGTACTCCGTCCCGGTCGCGCCGACCACGCCCTGGACGACGCCGTCCACGACCATCAGGTCCTCCACCGCCTCAGCCATCACGGTGAGGTTGGGCGTGGCGGCAAGCTCGGCCTGCATGGCCTGGCGATAGAGCTTGCGGTCGATCTGGCTGCGCGGGCCGCGAACGGCCGCGCCCTTGGAGCGGTTCAGCATCCGGAACTGGATGCCGGCTTGGTCAGCGAGGCGGCCCATCAAGCCGTCGAGGGCGTCGATCTCGCGGACCAGATGGCCCTTGCCGAGCCCGCCGATGGCCGGGTTGCAGCTCATCTCGCCGATGGTTTCGAGCTTGTGGGTCAGCAGCAGGGTCTTGGCGCCGACGCGCGCGGAGGCCGCGGCGGCTTCGCAGCCGGCGTGCCCTCCCCCGATGATGATGACGTCCCAGGCGCTCAAGCGGATCTCCACGGAAGACGCCCCCGGAAGGCCGGGGGCGCTATCGGCAGCTATATAGCGAACAAGGGCCCGTTTTTCACCCGGGATTCCATCAGCGGCGGGTGTTTCACGTGAAACACGACGCGGGGCCCCGGCGCTGTTTCACGTGAAACAGCAGAGCTACTTGCCGATGCAGAAGCTGGAGAACACCCGGTCGAGCACGTCTTCGGGATCAATCCGGCCGGTGATCCGGTCCAGCGCCCGGCCGGCCAGGCGGACATCCTCGGCGGCGAGCTCCAGATCGTCTTCCAGGATCAGGGCGCGGCTGAGCCGTTCGAGCGCCTCCGACAGCAGCTCGCGGTGGCGCAGCCGGGTGGCGGTCGGCAACTCGGCCCCGGCCAAGGCGTCGATCACCCGCCGCTCCAGGGCCGCCTCGAGCGCAGATATGTCGTCAGGTTTCCAGGCGCTCAGTCTAACAACCTCTACATTCAGCGCGCGGGCCTCGACGAGCGCATGGCCCGTCTCAGCCCCCTGCCCGAGGTCGGCCTTGTTGATCAGACAGAGATCGTGCGGGTGCAGGACCGGGACCGTCGCGGCCGCGTCGCTGGCGCCGTCCACCACCCAGATCCGCAGGTCGGCGTCGTCAGCCCAGGCCCGCGCCCGGCGCACGCCCTCGGCCTCGATTTCGTCGTGGGTGTCGCGCAGGCCTGCGGTGTCGGCGAGCAGCGCCTTGTAGCCCGCCAGCCGCATCGGCACCTCGATGACGTCGCGGGTGGTGCCCGGCGTCGCGGTGACGATCGCCGCCTCGCGTCCGGCGAGAGCGTTGAGGATGGTGCTCTTGCCGGCGTTGGGCGCGCCGACCAGGGCGATCCGGAAGCCCTCCCGCACCCGTTCCCCGCGTTTCACGTCGATCACGGCGTGCTCGAGCTCGCCGATCAGCGCGGTCAGCACCGGTCGGGCGCGCGCCGCAACGTCGGCCGGAACCTCCTCGTCAGGGAAATCCACCGCCGCCTCGAACATGGCCAGCGCCTCGATCAGCCCGTCGCGCCAGCGAGTCTGGGCCTGGCCGAGCGCCCCGCCGAGCTGGTCCAGGGCCTGGCGACGCTGAGCCTCGGTCTCGGCCTCGATGAGGTCGGCGACGCCCTCAGCCTGGGCCAGGTCGAGCTTGCCGTTCTCGAACGCGCGGCGGGTGAACTCGCCCGGCTCGGCCAGACGCAACCCTTGCGCGGCCAGCGCCTCCAGCAGCCCGGCGACCACGGCCGGGCCGCCGTGCACGTGAAACTCGGCGGCGTCCTCGCCGGTGTAGCTGGCCGGCCCCTCGAACCACAGCACCAAGGCCTGGTCGATGGCGTCGCCCTGAGCGTCCTTGAGAATCCGCAGCGCCGCCTCGCGCGGCTTCGGCATCTTGCCGACCAGCGCTTTCAGCGCCCGACCCGTCTGGGGGCCGGACAGGCGTACGACCGCGACCGCCGATCGCCCGGCGGCGGTGGCGGGCGCGAAAATGGTGTCGGTCATTTGGGCCGCGTGGCGCCCATGCTGGCGTCGACGGCGGCGCTCATCAGGCTGCGGAACTGCTCCTGAGCCCCGACCCCGAAGGCCGTCCAGTTCTTGATCAGCTCGTCCGGCGACAGCATGGCCATGTTGGAGGACATGCGTTTCTGCATCTCTTCGACGAGTTTGTCGTTGAGACCGGTGACGTCCGGCAGACCGAGGAAGGCGCGCGCCTCCTGCGGGGAGCAATCTATTTCAATCGTCATCTTCATCCGGATAACCCTACAGCCGTCGTGATGCTTGACCACATTGTTATGAGCGCAGCCGAGGCGCCCGCGCTAGTAGCGGCGACAGGGCCTTAAGCTTTTAGACGGGAGTTACCGATGGGTGAGACCACCACCATCAAGACCGACGACGGCCAGTTCGCCGCTTACGTGGCGCGACCGAGCAATCCGAAGGCGCCGGCCATAGTGGTCATCCAGGAGATCTTTGGCGTGAACGCAGTCATGCGCGGCGTCTGCGACGAGCTGGCCGCGGCCGGCTTCCTGGCGGTGTGCCCCGACCTGTTCTGGCGGATCGAACCGGGGATCGACATCACCGACCAATCCGAGGCCGAGTGGAAGAAGGCCTTCGAGCTCTACAACGCCTTCGACGTCGAGGCCGGCGTCAAGGACATCGCCGCGACCATCGACCATGTGCGGGCCCTGCCCGAGGTCAACGGCAAGGTTGGCGCGGTCGGCTTCTGCCTCGGCGGGCTGCTCGCCTACCTGACCGCGACCCGCACCGACGCGGACGCCTCGGTCGCCTACTACGGCGTCGGCATCGAGAAGCACCTGGTCGAGAGCGAGAAGCAGGCCCATCCCCTGCTGATGCACATCGCCGAGGAAGATCAGTTCGTGCCGAAGGAAGCCCAGGCGCTGATCATCGCCCAGCTGAAAAACCATCCGCAGGTCGAGATCCATACCTATCCCGGTCGCGACCACGCCTTCGCCCGCCAAGGCGGAGAGCACTATGACGCGACCGACGCCAAGCTGGCCGGCGGCCGGACCCTAGCGTTCTTCAACCAACACCTGAGCTAAGGAGCCACGATGAAGGCGATCCGTTTCGACCGTACCGGCGGTCCCGAAGTGCTGGAAACCGCCGAGGTGGAGGTCCCCTCCCCCAAGGCCGGCGAGATCCTGGTGCGGCATGAGGCGGTGGGGGTGAACTTCATCGACACCTATCACCGCAGCGGCCTCTATCCAGTGAAGCTGCCGTCCGGCCTGGGGCTGGAAGCCGCCGGCGTGGTCGAAGCGGTCGGCGACGGCGTCGAGCGCTTCAAGGCCGGCGATCGCGTGGCCTACGCTTCGGGTCCGATCGGCGCCTATTCCGAACTGCACGTCACCACGGCGGCCCGGGCGGTCAAGCTGACCGTCGGCGTCGACACCAAGGTGGCGGCGGCGGCTCTGCTGAAAGGCATGACCGCCGAGTTCCTGATCCGGCGAACCTTCCCGGTGAAGGCCGGCGACACCATCCTGGTGCATGCGGCCGCCGGCGGGGTCGGCTCGATCCTGGTCCAATGGGCCAAGCACCTGGGCGCGCGGGTGATCGGCACTGCCGGCTCGGAGGCGAAGGCTGAGCTGGCCCGCAGCCACGGCGCCGACCATGTCATCCCCTACCGCGATCAGGACGTGGCCGCGGAGGTCCGGCGGCTGACCGACGGCAAGGGCGTGCCGGTCGCCTATGACTCGGTCGGCGCGGCGACCTTCGAAGGCACGATGGGCAGCCTGGCGCGACGGGGCATGTTCGTGTCGTTCGGCAACGCGTCCGGTCCCGTGCCGCCGTTCGCGCCGCTGCGGCTGTCGCAGGCCGGGTCGCTGTTCTTCACCCGGCCGACGATGTTCGACTACACGGCCACGACCGAGGAGCTGGACGAGAGCGCCGCGGCCCTGTTCGCGGTCATCGCCTCGGGCGCGGTGAAGATCGACATCGGCCAGACCTTCGCGCTGGGCGACGCCCGTAAGGCGCACGAGGCGCTGGAGGGCCGCGAGACGGTCGGGGCGAGCCTGCTGATCCCGTAGGACGAAGATCTTCCCATAAATGGGAACACCCAAAGAGACTCCCTCGCCACCTTGGGGGAGAGGGTTGGGGTGAGGGGGACTGCTGACTCCGCAGAGCGCCGCTGCGCGACGCGACACCCCTCACCTAGCCTCTCCCCTCAAGCGGGGAGAGGAACAGGTATTGCAGCCGGCGAGGGCCAGATTCTCCCCTCTTGGGGGAGGTGGCGCGCGGAGCGCGACGGAGGGGGATTGCCCTCAGGCCGAAGCTTCAAAGTCCCCCTCAGTCAGCTTTGCTGACAACTCCCCCAAGGGGGGCGTCTGGAGCGGTGTTCCCTCTCCCCAAATGGGAGGAGGAAACGACGGCTCGTTTCACGTGAAACACGTTCAGAATCAGTGCCTTAGTCAAAAACAAAGGGGCCCGCGTCGCCGCGAGCCCCTTTTTCGTGCCAGCTAAGGCTGAGCGCCTTAGGTGTTCATCGACTGGAAGAAGTCTTCGTTGTTCTTCGACTGCCGGAGCTTGTCGAGCAGGAACTCGATCGCGTCCTGGGCGCCCATCGGGGTGATGATGCGGCGCAGGATGAACGACTTCTGCAGGTGTTCCTTCGGGGTGATGAGGTCTTCTTTCCGGGTGCCCGACTTGATGACGTCGACGGCGGGGTAGATCCGCTTGTCGGCGACCTTGCGGTCCAGAATGATTTCCGAGTTACCGGTGCCCTTGAACTCTTCGAAGATGACTTCGTCCATCCGGCTGCCGGTGTCGATCAGGGCGGTGGCGATGATGGTCAGCGAGCCGCCTTCCTCGATGTTCCGCGCGGCGCCGAAGAAGCGCTTCGGGCGCTGCAGGGCGTTGGCGTCGACGCCCCCGGTCAGCACCTTGCCGGACGACGGCACCACGGTGTTGTAGGCGCGGCCGAGGCGGGTGACCGAGTCCAGCAGGATGACCACGTCGCGCTTGTGCTCGACCAGGCGCTTGGCCTTTTCGATGACCATCTCGGCGACCTGCACGTGGCGGGTGGCCGGCTCGTCGAAGGTCGAGGAGACGACTTCGCCGCGGACGGTGCGGCGCATGTCGGTGACTTCTTCCGGGCGCTCGTCGATCAGCAGGACGATCAGGTAGCACTCGGGGTGGTTGGTCTCGATCGACTTGGCGATGTTCTGCAGCATCACCGTCTTACCGACCCGCGGCGGGGCGGTGATCAGGCAGCGCTGGCCCTTGCCGAGCGGCGCGACGATGTCGATGACCCGGCCGGTGCGGTCCTTCAGGGTCGGGTCTTCGATCTCCATCTTCAGCCGCTGGTCGGGATAGAGCGGCGTCAGGTTGTCGAACAGGACCTTGTGCCGGACGTTTTCCGGCGGCTCGAAATTGATCTGGTCGACGCTGACCAGGGCGAAATAGCGCTCGCCTTCACGCGGCGCGCGGATGCCGCCGTCGACCGTGTCGCCGGTGCGCAGGCCGAACTTCCGGATCTGCGAGGGACTGACATAGATGTCGTCGGGGCCGGACAGGTAGTTGGCTTCCGGCGAGCGCAGGTAGCCGAAGCCGTCCTGCATGACCTCGAGGGTGCCCGAGCCGGAGATCTGCACGCCTTCCTCGGCCAGCGCCTTGAGGATCGCGAACATCATGTCCTGCTTGCGCATGGAGTTGGCGTTCTCGATCTCCAGCGTCTCGGCGAAGGAGAGCAGGTCGGCCGGCGACTTGTCCTTCAGCTCCTGGAGCGACATGCGGGTGAGGCCCATGGCGGCGATCGCCGCGGCGACCTCCGAGGGCTCGTCATCCTCTTCCTCGGCCTCAGCGCTGGCTTCGGCCTGCGCTTCTTCGACCGCCGGGGTTTCAAGGACGGGGGTTTCGGGAGTTTCGACCGGGGTTTCCTCGGTCGGGGGGGCGGTGTCTTCGCTCATGATCTTACTCTGATAGTCCCGAGCGGCCCGAACGGACTTCGGGCGTCGAGGGAATCGACAATGGCGCGGGAGGCGCGCCGATGAATTTTTCAAGGACCGGGCCGCGGCGGCTGACGTTCAGCGCGCGGCGCACGGGAAAAGGCGGGGCGTGGCTTCGCGGCGCGACTCCACGTGTGATCAGCGGAACCACATGCGGGGCGGCGGGTCAAGCGTCGCTGCTGCTCGTTCCTCCCCGTTGGGGGAGGTGGATCGCCGCAAGGCGGGCCTGGTGACTCTGTAGCCCCCCTCACCCGGCCATGCGGCCGGGAGCTCCCCCACCGGGGGAGCAACTGTCATGTAAGATCAGCGTTGGCCGAATTGAAGGGTCACGGCCAGGACCGCGATCACCGCGGCCAGGAACGGCAGTTCGTTGGTGGCGCGCCAGAACTTCGCCGACTTCGGGCGCTGGCCGGCCAGGAACTTCTTGTAGGAGCCGGCCAGGAAGCCGTGCCAGCCGGAGATGAACAGCACCGCCGCCAGCTTCACGATCATCCAGGGCTGCAGCAGGAAGGACCAGCCCTCGCCGACCGCGTACACATGGTAGAGGATCAGCCCGACGCCCAGCGCCCAGACGATGATCATCGACGGATTGATGATGATTTTCAGGAGCTTGCGCTCCCATACCAGGAAGTGCTTGTCGAACTCGCTGCCGGGGGGCGCGGTCTCGGTGTGGTAGGCGTAGAGCCGCGGCAGATACATCATGCCGGCCATCCAGGCGATCACAGCGATGATGTGCAGGCCGCGCAGCAGGTCGAAATGGTTCATCAAAGGCTCCCCCTAGCCCTGTTTGCAGGCGCATTTGCCATAGGCGGACGGGCAGCGCCACGTCCCGAACGGCGCTGGCGCGGCGCCGCGATCTAGCGCCTCCAGCGTCGCGGCCGCCAAGGCATCGATCAATGCGCCGTCCACCGTCGGAGTCGGGGCCCGCAGATAAGGCGCGCAGTTCAGCGACTTGGCCAGCTCGGCATACTCGTGATCGAGCTCGACCAGGGTCTCGACATGCTCGGAGACGAAGGCGATCGGGCTGATCAGCACGCCTTTGCCGTCGGCGGCGGCCTGGCGGACAGCGTCGTCGGTAGACGGGCCGATCCATTTCAAGCGGCCGACCCGGCTCTGGTAGCAGACGCTCCAGTCGGGCAGTTCCGGCAGCAGGGCGGCAACCGCCTGGGCGGTGGCCTCGACCTGGGCCTGGTAGGGATCGCCGCCGGCGATGACCTTTTCCGGCAGGCCGTGGGCCGAGAACAACAGCCGCACGTTGTCGGGACGGCCGGCCTTCAGCCAGGTCTGGCTAATCGACCGGGCGTGGGCCTCGATCAGCCCCGGGGCGGTCGGATAGCAGCAGACCGCATGGCTGGCGCCGGGGCCACGATAGGCGCGGGCCCAATCCTTCAACGACGAAGCTGTGGTCGTGGTCGAAAACTGCGGATAGAGCGGCAGCAGCACCAGTTCGTCCGGCGCGAACTCGGCCACCTCGCGCGCCGTCTGGTCAGCGAACGGCTTCCAATAGCGCATCGAGATGAAGACGCGGGTCTCCAGATCCGGCCGCGCGGCGCTCAGCGCCGCCAGCAGAGCGTCGGCCTGGCGCTGGGTCTCGGGCAGCAGCGGCGAGGCCCCGCCCATGATCGCGTAGTTGGCCTTGGCCGTCTCTTCGCGCCCGGAGGCGATGATCCGGGCCAGCGGCAGGCGGACGATCGCCGGCAAGGTGATGATCGCCGGGTCGCTGAACAGGTTAGTCAGGAACGGCTTCACCGCCTCGGGGCCGTCAGGTCCTCCGAGGTTGAAGAGGACGACGGCCAGCTTGGTCACTTGCTGGTCATCCTGCGGCCGGTCACCCTGCAGATCGTGCGCTCGATGTGCTCGATCGGCGTGTCGGGCATCACCCCGTGGCCGAGGTTGAAGATGTAGGGGCCGCCGTTCCACTGCTCGATCAGCGCATCGACCCGGGCGTCGAGCGCCGGGCCGCCAGCGCGCAGCAGCAGGTTGTCGAGCGCGCCCTGGATGGTCTTGCCGCCGGCCTGGATCTGCTGGCCGAGCGCGGCGGTCGCCTGGGTGTCGAGGGCGACGGCCTGGACCGGGACCTTCGCGGCGTAGGTCGCGACCTGGGCGCCGGCTCCGCGCGGGAAGCCGATGAACGGCGTGTCGATCCCGGCGGCGCGGACCTTCTCGATGATCGCCGTGTGCGGCCGGATGACGATGCGCTCGAACATGTCCTCGGAAAGGCTTTCCGCCCAGCTCTCGAACAGCTTGAGCACCTGGGCGCCGGACTTGGCCTGCATGACGAGGTAGCGGGCGGTGGACTCCACCAGCACGTCCAGCAGGGCGTCCAGTTTCTCAGGGTTCTGGTAGGCGAAGGCGCGGGCCGCCTCGCGCTGCGAGCCGCGGCCTTCGATCATGTAGGTGGCGACGGTCCACGGCGCGCCGGCGAAGCCGATCAGGGCGCGCTCGGGTTCGAGCTCGGCGCGAACGCGCTGCAGGGTCTCGCCGATTTCCGATAGCCGGCCGGTGGAAGCCTCGATCTGGTCGGCCAGCGCCTCGATTGGCGGCAGCTCGCCGAGCCTGGGCCCCTCGCCGGCCTCGAACCAGACGTCCTGGCCCAGCGCCCGCGGGATCAGCAGGATGTCGGCGAACACGATCGCCGCATCCAGCGGGAAGCGGCGCATCGGCTGCAGGGTGGCCTCGGCGGCCATTTCCGGATTGTGGCAGAAGGCGATGAAGTCCCCGGCCCGAGCGCGCAGCTCGCGGTACTCCGGCAGCGATCGCCCAGCCTGGCGCATGAACCAGACCGACGGCCGATCGAGGGTTTCACCCGAAAGCGCCCGAAGGAGGCGCGGTTTTGAACTTTCCGACATGGCCGTCGTTAAACCGGCTTCGGACGAAAGGCTCAAGCCCGCCTGCCCTCTTCTTCTTATCTAAGATTCTTAAATTGGAAGTGGAGTTAGAGGTTGGGCCTTGGAGAAGTGGGGACAACTTCGCCCGGCCATACCGCGCCAACCCCTTTTCAACATGGCTGTAGCGGGTTTTCCAACATGGTTAAGCCATACCTGTGAGTTACGGGGAAAACCGCCAAACCCCAACTGGCGTTTACCTTTCGTTAAAGGGTTAACAGGGAGTTAACGATGACGAACGGGAGTCATTAAAACGGTTCCGCCAACCGGCCCTGTTCATGCTTTTTTAACCAACTGAGCCGTGGACGAGACGGGCGCAAACCCCGGGGGTTTTCCCGCCCGTGCACAAGCCGAGCGGCGGCGCGGCGACTCTTCCCCAAAACGGTCCGGCTTCGTTAAGAAGGTTTCGACTCTTTCGTCCCCAGCTTTGCGATCCCCGCCCTGCAGATTCCTCTTTACGCGCCGGCAAAGGCTCCATGACCCGTTTTGCGACCTACTTTCACGTACACCTGGTCTCGGACTCCACCGGCGAGACGCTGAACGCGATGGCGCGGGCGGTATGTGCGCGGTTCGAGAACGTCCTGCCGATCGAGCACATCTATGCGCTGGTGCGTTCGCCCCGGCAGCTGGAGCGGGCGCTGACCGACATCGAGGAAGCCCCGGGCGTGGTGATCCACACCATCGTCGACGACCAGCTGCGCACGGCGCTGGAAGAAGGCGTGCGGCGGCTGGACATGCCGTGCATCGCCGCGCTGGATCCGCTGGTCTCCTCGCTGCAGCGCTATCTTGGCGCCTCGATCAGCCGGCGGGTGGGCGTGCAGCACGCGCTGGACAATGACTATTTCAACCGCATGGACGCGCTGAACTACGCGATCGGCCATGACGACGGTCAGGGCGGCCAGGACCTGGAGCAGGCCGACGTGGTGCTGGTCGGCGTTTCGCGGACATCCAAGACCCCGACCTGCATCTATCTGGCGCATCGCGGGGTGCGGGCGGCGAACGTGCCGCTGGTGCCGACCCGGCCGCCGCCGGAAAAGCTGTTCGACCTGAAGAACACCCTGGTGGTGGGGCTGACCATCTCGCCCGACCGGCTGATCCAGATCCGCCGCAACCGGCTGCTGAGCCTCAAGGAAGACCGCGAGAGCAGCTACATCGACATCGAGGCGGTGCGCGAGGAGACGGTGAAGGCGCGCAGGCTTTATGAACGCCAGGGCTGGCCGGTGATCGACGTCACCCGGCGCAGCGTCGAGGAAACGGCCGCGGCGGTGCTGAACCTGCTGCACGGCGGCCATGGCCAGGTCGAGGTGCTGGGCTGATGAGCGAGCAGATTATCCTGGCCTCGAAGAGCGCGGCCCGTCGCGCGGTGCTGACCGGCGCGGGCGTTCCGTTCGAAGTGGCGGTCGCCGGCGTCGATGAGGACGCGGTCAAGACCTCGATGTTGGCGCAGGGGGCTACGCCCCGCGACGTCGCCGACGCCCTGGCCGAGATCAAGGCGGTGAAGATCTCCGCCGGCCGGGCCGGCTTCGTGATCGGCTCGGACCAGACGCTGGAGTTCGAAGGCAAGCTCTACGACAAGGCCGAGAGCCTGGAGGCCGCGGCCGAGCGGCTGAAGACTATGCGCGGCAAGCCGCACAAGCTGCATTCGGCGGTGGTGGTGGCCAAGGACGGGGCGCCGATCTGGCGTGAGATCGTCTCGGCGACCCTGACCATGCGCGACTTCTCCGACGACTTCCTCGACGACTACCTGGCGCTCGAGGGCGAGGAGATGCTGGGCTCGGTCGGCTGCTATCGGCTGGAAGGTCCCGGCGCGCAGCTGTTCTCGAAGATCGAGGGCGACTATTTCGCCATCCTCGGCCTGCCGCTGATGGGGTTGCTGGACCTTTTCCGGCGGCATGGGGTGCTGACGGCATGAGCCTGTCCGGCGCGACGCGGGTCGCCGGGGTGGTCGGGCGGCCGATCACCCACTCGATGAGCCCGATCCTGCACAACGCCTGGCTGGCGGCGGCGGGGATCGACGGGGTTTATGTCCCGTTCTCGACGCAGCCGGGGCGGTTCACCGCGTTCGCGCAGGCGCTGCGCGGCGGCACGGTGGCGGGCCTGAACGTGACCCTGCCGTTCAAGGGCGAGGCGCTGGCCCTGGCCGACGAGGCGAGCTTCCGGGCTAGGAGCGCCGACGCCGCCAACGTTCTTGTGTTCCGCGAGGACGGGACGATCTACGCCGACAACACCGATGGGCTCGGCATGTTGGGCGCGTTCGGCGAGCAGGCGCCGGGCTTTGATCCCAAGGCCGGGCCGGTGGCAATCCTCGGCGCGGGCGGCGCGGCGCGCGGAGCGGCCGCGGCGTTCGTCGAGGCCGGCTGCCCGGACGTGCGCATCGTCAACCGCACGCTGCTGAAGGCGCAGGAGATCGCCGAACCTTTGGGGGCGACGGCCTTACCGCTGAGCGAGGCGGCCGCGGCGTTCGACGGTGTTATCGCCTTGGTCAACGCCACCTCGGCCGGGCTATCGGGAAGCGCGGGGCTTGAGGTTCCGCTGGACGCGACACCGGCGAGCGCGGTGGTCATGGACATGGTCTACAAGCCGCTGAAGACCCCGTTCTTGGCGCAGGCCGAAACCATCGGACGCCGGACGGTCGACGGCCTGGCCATGTTGATCGGCCAGGCGGTTCCGAGTTTCGAGTACTTCTACGGCCAGCCGCCGCCGCGCGACGTCGACGTGCGCAGCCTGGCGATCAAGGCATTGGGGCTCTAACGCATGCTCATCATCGGCCTGACCGGCTCCATCGGCATGGGCAAGTCCACGACCGCCAAGATGTTCCGCGAAGCGGGCATCCCGGTCTACGACGCTGACGCGGCGGTGGCCGATCTCTATGAGACCGGCGGCGCGGCGGTCGCGCCGCTCGAGGCCGCTTTTCCCGGCGTGACCAAGGACGGCGCCGTCGATCGCGAGGCTCTGCGCCAGCGGGTGCTGGGGAACGACGAGGCGATGGCTAAGCTCAACTCCATCGTCCATCCGCTGGTCGGCGCAGACCGGGTGCACTTCTTCAAGGCCGCCGAAGACGCCCAGGCCGACATGGTCGTGCTGGACATCCCACTGCTCTACGAGACCGGCGGCCACGCCAACATGGATGCGGTGGTGGTGGTCTCGGCCCCCGAAAGCCAGCAGCGCGAACGGGTGCTGGCCCGGCCAGGCATGACCGCCGAACGGCTGGACGCGATCCTGTCGCGCCAGATGCACGACGCCGAGAAGCGGGCCCGCGCCCACTTTGTCGTCGACACCGGCCGCGGCCTTGAGCCGGCCCGGGAGCAGGTCGCCGAAATCATCTCGGTGATGCGTGATCCACAGCGACGTCCAGCTCGCGACAAGGCGCCGGGTTGAAGCCCAGCTCGAAGCAGCCGAAGTAGTTTCCATGGCGCGTGAGATCGTTCTCGATACCGAAACCACAGGCTTCGAGCCGCACCTCGGCCACAAGCTGGTCGAACTGGCCTGCCTGGAGATCGAGGACTACCTGCCGACCGGGCGCAGCTTCCACGTCTATATCGACCCCGAGCGCGACATGCCGCCGGAGGCCGAGAAGGTCCATGGGCTGTCGGCGGCGTTCCTGCGCGGCAAGCCGAAGTTCCGCGACAAGGAAATCCACCAGGACTTCCTGGATTTCGTCGGCGACGCGCCGATCATCGCCCACAACGCCACCTTCGACCGGACGTTCGTGAACTACGAACTGGAAGGGCTGGGCCTGGCCCCGCTGCCCGAAACCCAGTGGATCGACACCCTGGCCCTGGCGCGCAAGCGCTTTCCGGGCATGCACAACTCGCTCGACGCGCTCTGCAAGCGCTTCAAGATCTCGCTCTCCGAACGCGACAAGCACGGGGCGCTCATCGACGCCCGGCTGCTGGCCTCGGTCTATCTGGAGCTGAAGGGCGGCCGCGCCCTGACCTTGGAGCTGACCACCCGCGAGATGGCTGCCCACGCCGTTGCGGTGGCCAAGGCCGCCGCCTATGGCGCTCGCCCGCGTCCCCTGCCCTTCCGCTCGACCGACGCCGAGCGCGAGCTGCACGCCAAGTTCGTGCGCGAGGTGGTGAAGAGCGAAGAGCTCTGGAGCAAGTTCGGGCTGTAAGGCCCAGACGTCAGATCCACCGCTCGTCGGCCGTGAAGTCGACCGTCAGCCAGTAGCCGGGATTGAGCCCGCCCATCGCCAGCGCGATCTCGCGGCGGATGGTGTCGAGCTGCTCGAAGCTCATCGTCGTCTGGCCGGACGGCGCGACGAAGCCGATCTCGATGAACTGCTGGCGGCCCGAACGGACCACATGCGAGCTGAAGCTGGAGAAGCCGTAGCGGGCGGCGACCTCGCCGGCGAGCTCCTGAATCTGCTGGTCGAGCGCGCTCGGCGCGATCATCAGGATGTCCTGGCTGGCCCGCCAGAGGGTCAGGGCCGGGAACGGAACCAGGCAGACGGCGACGATGACCAGGATCATCGGGTCGACATAGGGCGTCATCCACTCCGCGCCGCTGCCGGTCAGCGCCTTGCCGATCAGGAAGCTCAGGCAGAGGCCGGCGCTGAGCACCCCGCCCATCAGCCAAGAGCGGGAATCCACATCGAGCATCTGGGAGTGCAGGTGGCGGGCCGAGCTGCGCACATAGGCGAACATGCCGAAGCTCAGCACGCTGCTGAGACCGGCATAGACCGCGCCCAGCCCGAACTGGACATAGCGGCCGCCGGCCAGCAGGCCGTTGAGTCCGTCGAGGAAGGCGTAGACGCAGGCGAAGCTGAGCACCAGGCCGTTGAGCAGGGCCAGCATCGGCTCCAAATGCCAGTAGCCGTACTGGAACCGACGGTCGTCGCCGCGCGCGATCAGCCGCACGGTCAGCAAGGCGATGGCGGTCATGGCTGCGTCGATCAGATCGTAGAACCCGTCGAAGGTCACCGACTTCGAGCCGAGCCAGAGTCCGAACCCTATGCTGGCCACGGCGAAGACGATGGTGGTCGCCATCGAGGTCGCGAGCAGCCGCTCCTCCTTGGCCGACGGATGGGGGCCCGAAGGGTGTGGTGTGGGCGGCGTCATGCGGCAGGCGCACCTGATGGCTCAATCCAGGCCAGGAGAGCCTATCGGCGCGTCGCCGTCGAGAGGGTCCGCTTGTCGAAGACCGCCGTTACGCCTAGCCTGGCCGCATGACCGCCTCGCACGGCCAGACCCTGTCCGTAACCGCCCCCGATCCGGGGACGAGGACGCGCGGCTAGACCTTTCGCGCCACCGATCCCCGCAATCTTGCGGATGGATCGGCGCGCTCTCCATCCGCACACCGATGGAGACCCGATATGCCGACACCGCAAACCTATGACTGGTGGTACGACGACGCCCGCCAGGTCGGCCTCGATTTCGAGGACGAGCACGAAGTCGCCACCTATGACGCCCGCCAGGGCGGCTCCGCCGAGCGCGACCGGGCGCTGCTGACGCAGCTGGGCCTGCAGCCGCACATGGCCATGGCCGACATCGGTTGCGGCACCGGCATCCTGGCCCGCGAGGCGGCGGGCATGTGCCGCTCGGTGACGGCGATCGACGTTTCGGCGGCGATGCTGGCGGCGGCGCAGGCCCGGGCCGGCGGCCTGGCCAATCTCAGCTTTCAGCGCGCCGGCTTCCTGTCGTTCGAGGCGAAGGCGCAGAGCCTCGACCTGATCACCGCCAAGAACGCGCTCCACCACCTGCCCGACTTTTGGAAGGCCATGGCCCTGGCGCGGATTTTCGCGGCGCTGAAGCCGGGCGGCCGGCTCTATCTGCGCGACGTGATGTTCGCCGTGCCGCCGGGCGAGTTGGCGGAGGCCGCCGAAGGCTGGATCGTCTGGCTGAGCGAGAACACCGGCTATTCGCGGGCCGAGGGCGCCTGTCACGTCCGTGAGGAGTATTCGACCTTCGCCTGGGCGATCGAGCGAATGCTCACTGACACCGGCTACCGCATCGTCGAGCACGTGCAGGACGGCGTCTACGGCACCTTCGTCGCCGAGCGGCCGGCCAGCTAGAGCAGCTCCCGCGGCTGAGGGGGGAGCCTCTGGAACGGGCGGCACAGCTCCCTCGCCCCCTTGGGGGGGAGGGTTGGGGTGAGGGGGACTGCTGACTCAGGAGGGCGCCGCTCCGCGCCGCTAACCCCTCACCTAACCTCTCCCCTCAAGCGGGGAGAGGAACTGGTCGTGCAGCCGACGGGACATCAGATCCTCCTCTCTTGGGGAAGGTGGCGCGCGAAGCGCGACGGAGGGGGACTGCTCTCACTTCAGAGGGTCAAAGTCTCCCTCAGTCAGCTGCGCTGTCAGCTCCCGCAGAGGGGGCATCCAGGTCACGGAGCGGCCGGCCCGATCTCAGGCCTGGACCTCGCGCTTGCGAGGTTCGGCGGCGCGGGCGCGGCTGTCGCGAACGGCGTCGTCGAACACCGCCACAGCCGCGTCGTTCGGCGCGTGCTCGCGCCGGCCCTCGATCGGCGGCGGCGCAGGGTTCAGGTTGAGGGCCGCCAGCGCATGATCGCCCTCGCGGCCGAAAATCTTGCGCAGCCGCACGTCCATCTGCGGCGAGGCGTTGTCGATCCCGGCCGCCAGCAGCGCCTCGTGGATCGCCCAGGTGTAGGCGGCGTGCATCGAGGACGGGTGGCGCGAGGATTCCAGCGTCGGCCAGACGATCAACTCGAAGTCGAGGCCGTCACCGGCGAAACCGGTCAGCCACACCTGGGTCTTGCGATGGTCCTGGTCCGGCAGGGTGAACGGCAGGGCCCGCGCCGCGCGCAGCACGACGTCGCGGACCAGGGCCTTGTCGGCCTGTTCGGCGACCGAGAAGGCGACGTGGATGCGTCGGGATTCCTCGTTGTAGGTCCAGTTCACCACCTCGCTCTGCATCAGCTTGGAGTTGGGGATCACCACGTTGACCGCGTCGTTGGTGCGCAACCGGGTGGCGCGGGCGCCGATTTCGACGACCTCGCCGCGCAGGCCGCTTTCGAGCTCGACGAAGTCGCCGACCTGGATCGTCGGATCGAAGATCAGCACCAGGCCGGCGACGAACTCCTTGACCACGCCTTGCAGGCCAAGCCCGACCCCGACGCCAGCGGCGCCGGCGAAAATCGTCAAGGAACTGAGATTGAGCCCCAAGGTGGCGAGGCCGGCGAGCAGCCCGACGGTCAGCAGGGCGTAACCGGCGACCTGTTCGAAAATGTAGATCAACGGCGAGCCCAGCTTGGCGCGTTTGCGCACGCGGTCGAGCCCGGCGCGCATCAGCCGCACCAGCCCGTAGGCGACGGCGACGATCAGGATGGCGACCAGCACGCGGCCGGCGAAGTGCAGCCAGGCGCCGGAGGCGAGCCAGTCCTGGATCGTGGCGAGGGAAGGATTCGAGGCCATCTTGCGCTCCCGCGTCGAGAAGCCTCGATCAAGGCCCAGAAGCCGGGGGCTGAACATTCGGGGAAACCCTGGCCCGCCCACGCTTGCGCCAGCGCCGGCCCCCGCCTAGCTAGGGCGCTTCCTCGAACCGGGACGGGACCCATGACCGAGTCCGCAAGCAGGTAGGCCGCAACAACACCCCTTCGTTGTTGCGGCGGTCGACACCCCAGCTCCAGAGCCACGGCTGACCGCCGTCAGATCTCCTGATTTGAGTGGATGCAAAGTCATGCCTGGTTCCAAAGCCAGACCCTGGGACTATTCCCTGCCCGCCGCGCTGATGCTGCTGGCGCCCTTCGACATCCTGGCCTCGCTGGCCATGGACATCTATCTGCCGGTCGTTCCCGAGATGCCCGGCGAGCTCTCGACGACGCCGGCCGTCGTCCAGCTGACCCTCAGCCTCTACATGGCGGTGCTCGGCCTCGGCCAACTGGCGTTCGGGCCGCTGTCCGATCGCGTCGGTCGCCGGCCGGTGCTGCTGGGCGGGGCGGCGATGTTCGCCGGCGCGAGCCTGGCCCTGGCGTTCGCCGATGGCGGAGCGGCGTTCGTGGCCTGGCGCGTGCTGCAGGCGGCCGGAGCCTCGGCCGCCCTGGTCGCCACCTTCGCCACAGTGCGCGACGTCTATGCCCAGCGGCTGGAGGGCGCGAGCATCTATGGCCTGCTTGGCGCGATCCTGTCGTTCGTGCCGGCCCTGGGGCCGATCGCCGGCGCTCTGATCGCCCAGGGCCTGGGTTGGCGGGCGATCTTCGCGGGCCTGGCGGCGCTGATGCTCGCCGCCGGTCTTCACGCCGCCCGCCGCTGGCCCGAAACACGTCCGGAGCTCGAGCGCGGTGACGGCCCGTCGCTCGCCACGATCCTGCGCAGCTATGATTTCTGGACCTATACGCTGGGGTTCAGCGCGGCGATGGGCACGTTCTTCGTGTTCTTTTCCACCGCGCCGCGGATCCTGATCGGCCAGGCCGGGCTGTCGCAGCTGGTCTTCAGCCTGGCCTTCGCGACGGCGGCGGGGGTGATGATCCTGGCCTCGCGGTTCGTCGGGCGGGCGGTCGGGCGCTGGGGGACGGCCGGAAGCCTGGCCCGCGGCATGGGCCTGCTGATCGTCGGCGCCGTGCTGCTGGCGATCGGTCAGCTCTGGGCCGAGCCGTCGTTCTGGACGCTGCTGGCGCCAATGTGGGTGATGGCCGTGGGTATGGTGCTGGCGGTCGCGGTCTGCGCCAACGGCGCGCTGGCGGCGTTCGGCGGCGCGGCCGGGACCGCGGTGGCGCTCTATTTCAGTGTCGAAAGCGTGATCGTCGGCGTGCTGGGCACGGCGGCCGTGGCCTGGCTGGGCGGCGACAGCGCCTGGCCGCTCGCGGCCTACGCCGCCGGCATGGCGCTGCTGGTGCTCGGAATGCTGGCGGCCAAGCGGCCGCAGCGCTCGGCGTAGATCGGGCTGCGAGGGGGAAGGCTTGGGCCGTCCCCCTCCAAGTCCTTAGGCGTTGCCGATGGTTTCGCCGCCCAGGCCCTGGGCCTTCCGCGCGGCGTAGACGCCGGCGAAGTCGATCGGGTCGAGCATGAAGGGCGGGAAGCCGCCGTCCGAGGTCACCGAGGCGATGATCTGGCGGGCGAACGGGAACATGAAGCGCGGGCACTCGACCAGCAGCACCGGCTCGAGGTCTTCCTGCGACACGCCGGAGATCTGGAACACGCCGCCATAGAGCAGCTCGACGTGGAACACCGGGCCGTCTTCGCGCTCAGCGCGGGCCGACAGCTTCAGGTCGACTTCGAACAGACCGTCCTCGCGGCCGCGGGCGTTCATTTCGACGCCCATCTCGATCTGCGGCTGGGTGGCGTTCTGCGCGCGCAGCGTCTCGGGCGCGCGCGGATTTTCGAACGACAGGTCGCGGATGAACTGGGCGAGGATGCGGATGCCGGGCTCGGGGGCGCCCGCACCGTTGGTCTCGGGGCCGGCGGCGTCGGTATCGGTCATATTCGGGAAAATCCGGTTAGTGGACGCGCATTCACGCCCTGTTGTGGCCTGGGCTGCTATCATGCGCCCTATGCCATGGCAACGTCGCCCCTGACGCGGGCGTTACGCTGTCCTATATTGAAGATTACGATCGTCCCGTGAGCCTGAAGAATTGCAAGTCCTCGAACTGATCATATTCGCCGGTTTGGCCGGTGTCGTTCTGTACCAGCTGTACGCGGTGCTGGGCCGGCGTGTGGGCCGTCAGCCTGAAGACAGCCCTGCGCAGGACGCGGTCGCGGCGAGCGCGCGGCAGACGCCGGCGGCGGACCAGATCGACGACGGCGTCGACCTGACCGGTCTGCCCGCGATCAAGCATCGTGATCCGGCGTTCGATCTCTCGCGCTTCCTTGGCGGGGCCAAGGGCGCCTACGAGATGGTGGTGCGCGCCTTCGCCGCCGGCGACCGAGAAACGCTGCGCAACCTGCTGGCGCCGAACGTGCTGACCAGCTTCGAAGGCGCGATCGACCAGCGAGAGGCTGAGGGCCGGACCGAGTCCGTCGAGTTCCTGCATCCGCCGCGCGCCGACATGGAGCGTGCCGACCTGCATGGCGACGTGGCGCGGATCACCGTCCGCTTCCTGGCCGAGTTCCGCAGCCGCACCAAGGGCCCGGAAGGTGAAGCGGTGGACGACAAGCGCACCGCCGAACTGTGGACCTTCGAGCGTAGCCTGAAGAGCCGCGACCCCAATTGGCTGCTGGTCAACGTCGCCGCCGCCGAAGCTTAAGCGCGGCGAAAACCGAACGGCGGCAAGGGTTTGTTAACCCTTACGCCGTTTTCCCGCCCTCAACGCAGGACTATGAAGGAGAGCCGGCGCGCGGTGTGCGCCGGGCGTTCGTGACTTCAAGTTCGAGCGGGGCGGCGCGCCGATCGCCGCGACTTCGACGACAGCGCTGCGATTGGGGGCGACCTTGAACATCCGACCTGCGAGCCGACTTGTTCCGGCCCTGCTGCTGACCTTGCTGGTCGCCGCTTGCGCCACGCCCAAGCCGCCGGCGCCGGGCCCCGGCCCGCAGCCGCCGCGGCCGACCCCGACCCAGCCGCCGCAACCGGCCCCGCCGCCGGCCCAGCCCGAAAGCTTCGCCGACGTGCCCGGCTGGGCGCAGGACGACCATGGCGCCGGCTACGAGGCGTTCCGCACCACCTGCGGCGTGGCGCGCGATCCGGCGCTGGGCGAGGTCTGCCGTCGGGCCCGGGCCATCGGCCCGCTGGACGCCGGCCGGGCCCGCGCCTTCTTCGAAGAGAACTTCCGGCCTGAACGGCTGGTCGGAGACGGGATCCTGACCGCGTATTTCTCGCCCGAGTACGAGGCGCGTGATCGCCAGAGCGTCGAGTTCTCGGCCCCGGTGCGGCCGAAACCGAGCGATCTGGTCGGCAAGGGCGTGGCCGGCAACGAGGCCCAGAAGCGCGGCGCCGGCGGTCAGCTCGGTCCTTATCCCGACCGCGCCGACATCGAAAAAGCCTCCTCGGGCCCGGCCCTGGCCTGGATGCGGCCGGAAGACCTGTTCTTCCTGCAGATCCAGGGCTCGGGGGTGCTGACCTTCGCCGACGGCCGCCGCGCCAAGGCGGTGTTCGCCGCCACCAACGGCAAGCCGTTCATGGGCATCGCCAATCCGATGCGCGACCGCGGGCTGTTGGCGGCCAACAACACTTCGGGCGAGGCGATCCGCAGCTGGCTGGCCGACAACCGCGGCCCGCGCGCCGACGAGGTCATGCGGCTGAACCCGCGCTATGTGTTCTTCACCCTGGCTCCGGACGACGGTCGCCAGCCGGTGGGCGCGGCGGGCATCCCGCTGCCGGCCGGCCGGGCCATCGCCATCGACAGCAGCCGCAATTCGCTGGGCGACCTGTTCTTCATCGAGGGGGTCGCGCCGACCCTGTCGGGCGCCTTCCCGGCCTATCGCCGCACGGTGATGGCGCTGGACACCGGCGGGGCGATCAAGGGGCCGGTGCGCGCCGACCTCTATCTGGGCCTGGGCGATCAGGCCGGGGCTGAGGCGGGCCGCGTGCGCCACACCCTGCGCATGCACCGGCTGGTCCCGAAGGTCGGCCCCTATCGATGAAGCGGCCCATCCGCCCTGATGAGCAGAAGCTCTGGGCGATGGTGGCCGCCACCGTCCACCCGCATGCCGGCCGCCCCGCGCCGCCGGTCAAGCCGCCGGCCGAGCCTGCGATTCCGGCGCTGAAGGCCAAGGGCCGGGTGGTCGATCCGGCCGCGCGCCTGCCGCTCTCCGAAGTCATGCCGCCTCTGCGCTCGCCGTTGCGCGGCGAGCCGGAGGGCATCGAGCCGCGCCGTAAACACCGCATCGCCAAGGAGCGCGACCCGATCGGGGCGCGCATCGACCTGCACGGCATGGACCAGCAGCGCGCCAAGGCGGCGCTGGAGGCGTTCGTGCTGCGGGCCTGGGATGAGGGCTATCGGGCGGTGCTGGTGATCACCGGCAAGGGCACGCTGGGCGACGGCGTCCTGCGGCGGCGCGCGCCCGAGTGGCTGGGCGGCATGGCGCTGCGCGGGGTGGTGGCGGGCATTTCCGAAGCCCACCGACGGCACGGCGGCGAAGGCGCGCTCTATGTGGCGTTGAAGCGAAAACCGAGGGGATAGCGGTCACAGTTGCGTATCCCCCCTGGAATTCCAGAGGCCGGCGCACGATATGCGCGCGGACAAATACAAGGAAACGCTGCTTTGACTTCCCGACTTCCCAAGGTTTTCGCCGTCATGGGCCTTTCGGTCGTGATGGGGCTTTCGCTCGCCTCAGAGGCGGACGCCCGCCGGGGAGGAAGCTTCGGCAGCCGCGGCGCGCGCACCTACCAGGCGCCGCCTCCCACCAAAACCTCGCCGACCCAGACCGCGCCGGTGCAACGTTCGATGACCGAGCGCCAGCCGGGCGCCCCGGCCACCGCGCCGG
>NZ_PNLB01000030.1 GCF_013822795.1 Phenylobacterium sp.
CGGGGCGGATGAAGCTTAAGTCATGACCCGGAATTAAGCTGACCCCCACGGCCGCGGGGCCTACCGTCGCGACCAGGTTGTTCAGCTAGACGGAGGAAAGACATGCGTCTTTCGGTGATCGTTCTCGGGCTCGGGGCGGCGTTGGCGGCAGGCGCGGCGCACGCGCAGTCCGTCGAGATCAAGGACGCCGTCGTCCGCGTCACGGTGATCCCGGAGGCGCGCAGCAACATCAAGGTGGAGTTCCTGTCCAGCCATCCCAAGCTGCCGGTCCAGGTCCGCACCGAGGGCGGCAGGGTTGTGGTGGACGGCGGCCTGAACCGCAAGATCCGCAGCTGCGAAGGGGAGGGCGGCCGCGCCTCGGTCAACGTCGCCGGCGTCGGCTCGATCGCCTATGCGAATATGCCGCAGGTGGTGATCCGCACCCCCCGCGACGTGAACCTCGACAGCGGCGGCGCGGTGTTCGGGACGATCGGCAAGTCCGACAGCCTGCAACTGTCAAACGCCGGCTGCGGCGACTGGACGGTGGCCAATGTGAGCGGCCAGCTCAAGCTCAACCAGGCCGGTTCGGGCGACACCTATGTCGGCAGCGTGGGGCGCGCCAGCCTGCGCGTGGCCGGGTCCGGCGACATCAAAACCCAAGCTGTCAAAGGCCCCCTGGACGTCAACCTGGCCGGATCGGGCGATGTCTGGACGGCCTCGCTCGACGGCCCGCTGGACGTCAAGATCGCCGGCTCGGGGGACGTGAAGATCGCCGCCGGCCAGGTCGGGGCGATGACTGTTTCGGTGGCCGGATCCGGCGGCGTGGTCGTCGACGGCCCGGCGGAGTCGCTCAAGGCCCGCATCGCCGGGTCGGGCGACGTCAAGGTGAAGGCCGTGAAGGGCGCGGTGTCCAAAGCCGTCCTCGGCTCGGGCGACGTCGTGATCGGTTAGGGCGGGCGAGGCCACGCGCCGGCAAGTCTTGACGCCGGCGAGTCACCCACGTATAGACGCGCCTCCTGTTGGACCGGCTGTGTGCTTCGAAGTGATTTGAAGCACAGACGCGGTTCGCAGAACGGCCCGAAAATCGGTGGAAATCGGACTTTCGGGTTTGGCTCACGCGAGTTGTTCGCGCGAGCTCACGTCGTTTTTGCGGACTTACGCGTACGAATGTCTCCTATGAGGCGTTCGGGTTGGTCTTTGAAATGGTCAATGTCACGCGGACGGACCGCCGTCTGTAGGGGAAACTAAAGAGCGATATGGATCGTCAGAACATCCGCATCCGGCTCAAAGCCTTCGATCACCGCGTGCTGGACCATTCCACACGCGAGATCGTCAATACGGCTAAGCGCACCGGCGCGACCGTCCGGGGGCCCATCCCCCTGCCGACGCAAATCGAAAAATTCACCGTCAACCGTTCGCCGCACGTCGATAAGAAGTCGCGCGAGCAGTTCGAAATCCGCACGCACAAGCGCGTGCTCGATATCGTCGACCCCACCCCGCAGACCGTGGACGCGCTCATGAAGCTCGACCTGTCCGCCGGCGTGGACGTCGAGATCAAGCTTTAAGAAGGGGATCGGTCGATGCGTACCGGCGTGATCGCCAAGAAACTGGGTATGGCTCGCTTCTTCGATGAAGGCGGCGTCCATGTTCCTGTGACCGTTCTCAGCCTCGAAGGCTGCCAGGTCACGGGTCAGCGCACCCAGGACAAAGACGGCTATGTGGCTCTCCAGCTCGGTGCTGGCGCCAAGAAGGCCAAGAACACTTCGAAGGCCCTGCGCGGCCACTTCGCCAAGGCTCAAGTCGAGCCGAAGCGCGAAGTCGCGGAATTCCGCGTCACCGAAGAGAACCTGATCGAAGTTGGCGCGGAGTTCACCGCCGACCACTTCGTCGCCGGCCAAAAGGTCGACGTCACCGCCCTCACGGTCGGTAAGGGTTTCGCCGGCGCCATGAAGCGCTGGAACTTCGGCGGCATGCGCGCGACCCACGGCGTCTCGGTTTCGCACCGGGCCCATGGTTCGACCGGTAACCGCCAGGATCCGGGCAAGACCTTCAAGAACAAGAAGATGGCTGGCCATCTCGGCCAAGAGACCGTCACCACCCTGAACGTCACCGTCTGGAAGGTCGACGCCGAGCGTGGCCTGATCCTCGTGAAGGGCTCCGTGCCCGGCACCGAGGGCACCTTCGTGAAGATCCGCGACGCGGTGAAGTCGGCTCGTCCGGCTGAAGCCCCGGTCCCGGGCGGCTTCCGTAAGGCTGGCCAAGCGGCTGCGGCTCCGGTTGCTGAGGCTCCTGCGGTGGAAGAGGCTCCGGCCGACGCGCCGCAAGCTGGGGGCGAAGAACAGTAATGAAACTCGACGTCATCAAACTCGACGGCGGGAAGGGCGGTTCGATCGAACTGTCCGACGCCGTCTTCGGCATCGACGAGATCCGCGGGGACATCCTCCAGCGCATGGTGACTTGGCAGCTCGCCAAGCGCCGCGCCGGCACCCACAAGATCCAGGTCCGCAACGAGGTCTCTCGTACGGGCAAGAAGATGTACAAGCAGAAGGGCACCGGCGGCGCCCGTCACGGTTCGCGCCGTGCGGCTCAGTTCGTCGGCGGCGCCAAGGCCCACGGGCCTGTCGTGCGCAGCCACGCCTTCGACCTGACCAAGAAGTTCCGCGCCCTGGCCCTGCGTCATGCGCTGTCCTCGAAGGTCAAGTCGGGCGCTCTGGTGGTCGTCGACAGCGTGGCCCTGACCGAGGTGAAGACCTCGGCCCTGCGCGCCAACTTCGACAAGATCGGCCTGAAGAACGCGCTGGTCATCGCCGGCGCTGAGGTCGACGCGAACTTCGCGATGGCCGCTCGCAACATCCCGAACGTGGATGTGCTGCCGAACGCCGGCCTGAACGTCTACGACGTGCTGCGTCGCAAGACCCTGGTCCTGACCAAGGACGCGGTCGAAGCGATCAACGCGCGCTTTGCTGAGAAGGAAGCTGCGTAATGGCCGACCCCGTCGCCCGCCACTACGACGCCATCCTGTCGCCGGTGATCACGGAAAAGGCCACGCTGCTCTCGGAGCAGAACAAGGTCGTCTTCCGCGTCGCCAACGATGCGACCAAGGATGAAATCGCCGCCGCTGTTGAAGCGCTGTTCAAGGTCAACGTCACCAAGGTCAACACCTTGGTGGTGAAGGGCAAGACCAAGCGTTTCCGCGGCCGTCCGGGCCGTCGCTCGGACGTCAAGAAAGCTGTCGTGACCCTGGCCGAAGGCCAGTCGATCGACATCACCACGGGGCTCTAGTTCGATGGCTCTGAAGCATTTCAATCCGACCTCGCCGGGCCGTCGCGGCCTCGTGCTGGTCGACCGGTCCGAGCTCCACAAGGGCCGTCCGGAAAAGTCGCTCGTCGAAGGCCTGACCAAGTCGGGCGGTCGCGGCGGTAACGGCCGCATCGCTGTCCGCTTCCGCGGCGGCGGCGCCAAGCGCCTGTACCGTAAGGTCGACTTCAAGCGTCGTAAGTTCGACGTGCCGGCGACCGTTCAGCGTCTCGAGTATGACCCGAACCGTACGGCGTTCATCGCCCTCATCAAGTATGAGGACGGCGAGCTGGCCTACATCCTGGCTCCGCAACGCCTGAAGGCCGGTGACGTCGTCATCGCCGCCGAAAAGGCTGACGTGAAGCCGGGCAACGCCATGCCGCTCCGTGGCATGCCGATCGGCACGATCATCCACAATATCGAACTGAAGCCCCTCAAGGGCGGCCAGATGGCTCGTTCGGCTGGCGCCTACGCTCAGCTGGTCGGCCGTGACGCCGGCTACGCTCAGATCCGTCTGGGCTCGGGCGAACTGCGGATGGTGCAGGACACCTGCATGGCCACCGTCGGCGCCGTGTCGAACCAGGATCATATGAACCAGGTTCTGGGCAAGGCCGGCCGCACGCGTCACATGGGCTTCCGCCCGCACGTCCGCGGCGTCGTCATGAACCCGGTCGATCACCCGCACGGCGGCGGCGAAGGCCGCACCTCCGGCGGCCGCCACCCGGTCACCCCGTGGGGCAAGCCGACCAAGGGCTCGAAGACCCGCACCAACAAGGCGACGGATAAGTACATCATCCGTTCGCGCCACGCTCGGAAGGCTCGCTAAGCCATGACCCGTTCCGTCTGGAAAGGTCCGTTCGTCGACGGATACCTCCTCAAGAAGGCCGACAACGCTCTGTCGTCGGGCCGCAAGGACGTCATCAAGACCTGGTCGCGCCGCTCGACCATCATGCCGCAGTTCGTCGGCCTGACGTTCGGCGTGCACAACGGCCAAAAGCACGTCCCCGTGCTTATCAGCGAAGACATGGTCGGCATGAAGCTCGGCGAGTTCGCTCCGACCCGGTACTTCCCTGGCCACGCGGCCGACAAGAAGGCCAAGAGGAAGTAACCATGGCAAAGCAAGCTAAAGCGCGCCGGCTGACCGGCGTTGAGGCGATGGCCAAGGTGACGACTCTGCGCACCAGCCCGCGCAAGCTGAACCTCGTGGCTCAGTCGATCCGCGGTCTGAAGGTGCAGCGCGCCCTCAACGAGCTGGAGTTCAGCCACAAGCGCATCGCTCGCGATGTGCGCAAGGCGCTCTACTCGGCCATCTCGAACGCCGAGAACAACCACAACCTCGACATCGACAACCTGGTCGTCGCCGAGGCCTTCGTGGGCAAGAACCTGGTGATGAAGCGCTTCGCCGCCCGCGCTCGCGGTCGTGCTTCGCGCATCGAAAAGCCGTTCAGCGAGATCACCATCGTGGTCCGCGAATTGGGTGAGGCCGCCTGATGGGTCAGAAAGTCAATCCGGTCGGGCTTCGCCTCGGCATCAACCGCACGTGGGACTCGCGTTGGTTCGCCAAGAAGGCGGATTACGGCAAGCTCCTGCATGAGGACATCAAGATCCGTAAGCAGCTGAAGAAGCGCCTGTATCAAGCGGGCGTTTCGCGGATCATCATTGAGCGTCCCCACAAGAAGTGCCGCATCACCATCTATGCCGCGCGCCCTGGCGTGATCATCGGCAAGAAGGGTGCGGACATCGACAAGCTGCGCAAGGACGTTGCGGCGATCACGGAAGGCGAAGTTCACCTGAACATCGTCGAAATCCGTAAGCCGGAAACCGACGCCCAGCTGGTGGCCGAGAACATCGCCCAGCAGCTCGAGCGCCGCGTCGCGTTCCGCCGCGCCATGAAGCGTTCGCTGCAAAGCGCGATGCGTCTGGGCGCCAAGGGCATGCGCATCGAAGTCGCCGGCCGTCTGGGCGGCGCCGAAATCGCCCGTACCGAGTCGTATCACGAGGGCCGCGTTCCGCGTCACACCCTCCGGGCCGACATCGACTACGGCGTGACCGAAGCCTCGACCACCTACGGCATCATTGGCGTGAAGGTGTGGGTCTTCAAGGGCGAGGTCCTGGACCACGACCCGATGGCTCTCGACAAGCGCCTGGCCACCGAATCCGGCCCGGCCGGTGAGGGCGGCGGACGTGAACGTGGCGACCGCGGCGATCGCGGTCCGCGTCGCGACCGTCGTGAGCAAGCTGGAGCCTAAGGTAGAGCCATGCTGTCTCCGAAAAAGACCAAGTACCGCAAGCAGTTCAAGGGCAAGATCCATGGCGTTGCGAAGGGCGGCTTCTCGCTGAACTTCGGCTCCTATGGTCTGAAGTCCGTCGAACCGGAACGCATCACCGCGCGCCAAATCGAAGCGGCTCGTCGGGCGATCACTCGCCAGATGAAGCGCCAAGGTCGCGTGTGGATCCGGATCTTCCCGGACGTTCCGGTCACCGACAAGCCGGCTGAAGTGCGGATGGGTAAGGGCAAGGGCGCGGTCGAGTACTGGGCCGCGCGCGTTCACCCTGGCCGTATCATGTTTGAAATCGACGGCGTGCCGGACGATGTCGCTCGTGAAGCCCTGCGCCTCGGCGCCGCCAAGCTTCCGGTGAAGACCCGTATCGTCACCCGCATCGACGCCGCCGTGGAGCACGCGTGATGAAGATCGACGATATCCGGGGCATGACGCCCGACCAACTCGGCGAGGCCCTGCTGAACCTGAAGAAAGAGCAGTTCAACCTGCGCTTCCAGGCGGCGACCGGCCAGGTCGAGAAGACCCACCGCGTGAACGAAGTCCGTAAGGACATCGCGCGGATCAAGACCGTCCTGCACGCCAAGCAGACCGCGGCGTAAGGAGACAACGAACATGCCGAAGCGAATTCTCGAAGGCGTCGTCGTCTCGGACAAGGGCGACAAGACGATCGTGGTGAAGGTCGAGCGTACCTTCCTGCATCCGGTGCTGAAGAAGACCGTTCGTCGGTCGAAGAAGTACCACGCCCATGACGAGGCGAACGTCTACAAGGCCGGCGACATCGCGCGCATCATCGAATGCGCTCCGAAGTCGAAAACCAAGACCTGGGAAGCGCTGCCGAAGGGCGCTGACCAGCAAGCCTCCTAAAGAAAGTCTCATCCCATGATTCAGATGCAGACTAACCTCGAGGTCGCCGACAATTCCGGCGCCCGTCGTGTGATGTGCATCAAGGTGCTTGGTGGCGCTGGTCGCCGCTACGCCGGCGTTGGCGACAAGATTGTCGTCTCCGTGAAGGAAGCGATCCCGCGCGGTCGCGTGAAGAAGGGTGACGTGCTGCAGGCGATCGTCGTGCGCACGTCCTCCGCGATCAAGCGCAAGGACGGTTCGGTGATCCGTTTCGACAAGAACGCCGCCGTGATCGTCAACAAGCAATCCGAGCCGATCGGCACGCGGATCTTTGGCCCGGTTCCCCGTGAACTGCGCGCGAAGAACCACATGAAGATCATCTCGCTCGCTCCCGAGGTGCTGTAATGGCCGCGAAGATTAAGAAGGGCGACCGCGTTGTTGTCCTCACGGGCAAGGACAAGGGCCGTCAAGGCGCCGTCCTGCGCGTGCTGCCGAAGGAAGACCGCGTCGTGGTCGAAGGCCTGAACATGGTTCAGCGCCACACCCGTCCGACGCAGACCGACCCGCAAGGCGGCATCAAGAACAAGGAAGCGGCGCTCCACATCTCGAACGTGGCGATCGTCGACTCCAAGGGCAAGCCGACCCGCGTCGGCTTCCGGGTCGAAGGCGACAAGAAGGTCCGCGTCGCCAAGACGACCGGTGAGGTGATCAATGGCTGAGCAAGCTTATGAACCCCGGCTGAAGTCCGAATATCGCGCGCGCATCCGCGCCGCGATGAAGGAGCAGTTCGGCTACACGAACGAGATGCAGATCCCCAAGCTGGACAAGATCGTCCTGAACATGGGCATCGGTGAAGCCGTCTCGGACTCCAAGAAGGTCAACTCGGCGATCGCCGACCTGGCGAAGATCGCCGGTCAGAAGCCGCAGCCGACCAAGGCTCGTAACTCCATCGCCGGCTTCAAGCTGCGCGAAGGCATGGTCATCGGTGCGAAGGTCACCCTTCGTTCGGACCGCATGTACGAGTTTCTGGACCGCCTGATCACGATCGCGCTGCCGCGCGTGAAGGACTTCCGGGGCCTGAAGCCCACCTCGTTCGACGGTCGTGGCAACTACGCCATGGGTCTGAAGGAGCACATCGTGTTCCCGGAGATCAACTACGACCAGATCGATCAAATGTGGGGCATGGACATCATCGTCGCCACGACTGCGAAGACCGACGACGAAGCGCGCGCGCTTCTCAAGGAATTCCAGTTCCCGTTCGTTCAAGCGTAAGCGGCGGGAAGGAAAGAACAAATGGCCAAGAAAAGCGCCGTCAATCGCAACGAGATGGTCCGCAAGCTGGTGAAGCAATTCGCCAACAAGCGCGAAGAACTCAAGGCGATCGCCAACGACGAGAGCCTGCCGCTCGAAGAACGCTTCGAAGCGCGCCTGAAGCTCGCCGAACTGCCGCGTAACTCGTCCAAGACCCGCATCCGTAATCGTTGCGAAGTCACGGGCCGTCCGCGCGCCTACTACCGCAAGCTTAAGATGAGCCGGATCGCGCTGCGCGAACTGGGCTCTAACGGCCAGATTCCTGGCCTCGTCAAGTCGAGCTGGTGAGGAGGGTCTCATGGTGAACGACCCCGTTGGCGATATGATCGCCCGCATCAAGAACGCCGCCACCCGCGGCCGTTCGAAGGTTTCCACGCCGGCCTCGAAGATGCGCGCGCGCGTCCTCGACGTGCTCGCCGAGGAAGGCTACATCCGCGGCTACCAACTCGTTCAGAAGCCGGGCGCTTTCCCGGAATTCGAGATCGAGCTGAAGTACTTCGACGGCCAGCCGGTGATCGCTGAGATCCGCCGGATCTCGAAGCCGGGCCGCCGCGTCTACTCGTCGATCAAGGACCTGAAGCCGATCAAGAACGGCCTGGGTATCTCGATCCTGTCGACGCCGAAGGGCGTCATGTCGGACACGGCCGCGCGTGACGCGAACGTGGGCGGCGAAGTCCTGTTGCGGGTCTACTAAGATGTCGCGGATTGGAAAGAAGGCGGTCGCCGTCCCCGCGGGCGTGACGGTGACCATCGACGGCCAGACCGTCACGGTGAAGGGGCCCAAGGGCCAACTCGCCTGGACCGTGGCCGAAGAAATCGAAGTGAAGCAGGAAGGCGCTGAGCTCCTGCTCTCCAAGCGCGTCGACTCGACCCGGGCGCAAGCCATGTGGGGCCTGTCGCGCACCCTGGTGAGCAACATGGTGACCGGCGTGACCCAGGGCTTCGAGCAGACCCTCGAACTGGTCGGCGTCGGTTACCGCGCTGCGATGAAGGGCCAGGCGCTCTCCATGCAGCTCGGCTTCAGCCACGACGTCGACGTGCCCCCGCCCGCCGGGATCACGTTCGCCACGCCGAAGCAGACCGAGATCAAGATCTCGGGCATCGATAAGCAAGCCGTCGGCGAGATCGCCTCGAAGATCCGCCGCCTGCGTCCGCCGGAGCCCTATAAGGGCAAGGGCGTCCGTTATGCCGGCGAGAAGGTTCGCCGCAAGGAAGGCAAGAAGAAGTAGGTCATGGCTCTTAAACCCCGTGATACCGCCAAGCGGCGTGCCGAGCGCAACCGCATCCGTCTGCGGTCGGTGGCGAATGGTCGGCCGCGTCTGTCGGTCTTCCGCTCGTCCAAGAACATCTACGCCCAGGTCATCGATGATGAACGCGGCGTGACCCTGGCTGCCGCCTCGACCCTCGAGGGCGACAAGCAAAAGGGTTCTGACAAGGACGCTGCCGCCCGTGTGGGCGCGCTCGTGGCGCAACGCGCCATCGAAAAGGGCGTCAAGGACGTCGTCTTCGATCGTGGCGGTTACATCTACCACGGCCGGGTGAAAGCCCTGGCCGACGCCGCGCGCGAAGCCGGCCTGAACTTCTAGGGGTACGCTGATGGCTCGTGGAAACGAACAACGTGGTGGTGACGGCCAAGGCCGTCGTGACCGCAACCGCGGCAATCAAGCGGAAGAGCGCGCCGAATCCGACATCGTCGAGAAGCTGGTGCACATCAACCGCGTCGCCGCCACTGTGAAGGGCGGCCGTCGCTTCTCGTTCGCCGCCCTGATGGTGGTCGGTGATCAGAAGGGCCGCGTCGGCTACGGTCATGGCAAGGCGCGTGAAGTGCCGGAAGCCATCCGCAAGGCGACCGAGGAAGCCAAGAAGTCGATGATCCGCGTGCCGCTTCGCGAGAGCCGCACCCTGCACCACGACGGCGCTGGCCGTTGGGGCGCTGGCAAGGTCATGGTCCGCTCGGCGCCTCCGGGCACCGGCGTCATCGCCGGCGGTCCGATGCGTGCGGTGCTCGAAACCCTCGGCGTCCAGGACGTCGTCGGCAAGTCGGTCGGCTCGTCGAACCCCTACAACATGGTGCGCGCGACCTTCGAGGCGCTGAAGGCTCAGTCTTCGCCCCGCCAGGTCGCCGCCAAGCGCGGCAAGAAGGTCGCCGACGTGCTGGGCCGCAAGGCTGACAGCGCTGCGGTCGCCGCCGCTGACGGAGAGTAATCCATGGCTAAGGTGACCGTTCGTCAGACGGCGAGCCCCATCCGCCGCAAGAGCGATCAGCGCGCGACCCTCATCGGTCTCGGCCTGAACCGCATCGGCCGCGTGTCGGTCCTGGAAGACACCCCGTCGGTTCGCGGGATGATCGCCAAGGTCCATCACATGGTGGAAGTGATCGAAGGCTAAGCGCCTTTCGACTGGACGTTTAGGAGAGGCGGCGCCAAAAGCGTCGCCTCTTCGGCCGTTTCGGCGGCCAGAGTTTTCTTTTCAGCCGAGTCCGGGGCGGCGCCCTGGGCGACAGATCTCCAAGGAGAGGCGTCACATGACTAAGCTCAACGAACTTTCGCCGCGCGAAGGCTCCACCAAGAATCGCATGCGCGTCGGCCGCGGCCCGGGTTCGGGCAAGGGCAAGACCGGCGGTCGCGGTGTGAAGGGCCAGAAGTCCCGCACCGGCGTGTCGATCAACGGCTTCGAAGGCGGCCAGATGCCGCTGCACATGCGGATGCCGAAGCGCGGCTTCAACAACCCCTTCGCCAAGGAGTTCGCGGAAGTGAACCTGTGGCGTCTGGAGCAGGCGATCGCCGCCGGCAAGCTCGACGCCAAGAAGGCCATCGACGGTGCGGCGCTGGTCGCCGCCGGCGTGCTGCGTCGTGAAAAGGACGGCGTGAAGCTGCTCGGCAAGGGCGAGCTGAAGTCGAAGATCGAAATCACCGTCTACTCGGCCTCGGCCTCGGCCAAAGCCGCTGTCGAAAAGGCTGGCGGCAAGGTCACCACGACCGCTCCGGTCGTCGAAGCCGCCGAGTAAGCCGCTCTCCGCGCTTTCAGCGCGGGGACCCACGCTGATCGTCCGGCGCCGGCCTAGCCCGCTTCCACATCTTTGGGGGAGGGTGAGGCAAGGCGGCCGGATGACAGCGCAGGACGGACGCCCTATGTACGTCCGGTCCTTTAGTCTGGGGTTCTAAATGGCTTCGGCCGCCGAACAGCTCGCAGCGAATATGAACTTCGGCGCCTTCCAAAAGGCGACGGAGCTGCACAAGCGCATCCTCTTCACCCTGGGTGCGCTGATCGTCTATCGCCTCGGGACCTACATCCCGATCCCGGGCATCGACCCGGCGGCGTTCGCCCAGGCCTTCCAAGGCCAGGCGCAGGGCATCCTGGGGATGTTCAACATGTTCTCGGGGGGCGCCGTCCAGCGGATGGCGATCTTCTCGCTGAACGTGATGCCGTACATCTCGGCCTCCATCATCGTTCAGCTGCTCGGCACGGTTTATCCGCCGTGGGAGAAGCTGCGTAAGGAAGGCGGGGAGGCGGGGCGCAAGACGCTCAACCAGTACACCCGTTATCTGACGGTGATCCTGGCGCTGTTCCAATCCTTCGCCATCGCCACCGGGCTGCAGAACAGCCCTGGCCTGGTGTTGAACCCCGGCCTGTTCTTCCTGGCTTCGACGGTCGTGACCCTGACCGGCGGGACCCTGTTCCTGATGTGGCTGGGCGAGCAGATCACCAGCCGCGGCGTCGGCAACGGCGTGTCGCTGATCATCTTCGCCGGCATCGTCGCGGTGCTGCCGCAGGGCGTCTGGCAGATGTTCACGATGACGCGGACCGGTTCGCTGTCGCCGTTCGCGATGTTCGCGATCATCGCCTTGGCCATCGCCGTCGTGTTCGCCATCGTCTTCATGGAGCGCTCGCAGCGCCGGCTGCTGGTGCAGTATCCCAAGCGCCAGCAAGGCAACCGCATGTTCGGCGGCGACACCTCGTTCCTGCCGCTGAAGATCAACACCGCCGGCGTCATCCCGCCGATCTTCGCCTCGTCGCTGCTGTTGCTGCCGACGACCGCGATGGGCTTCCTGGCGACCGCCGACCTGCCGGCCTGGGCGCAATGGCTGCCCGGGATGGTGGGCCAGCTGCAGCACGGACGCCCGGCGTTCATGGTGCTCTATGCGCTGCTGATCATCTTCTTCTGCTTCTTCTACACCTCGGTCGTGTTCAATCCGGACGACACCGCCGAGAACCTGCGCAAGTACGGCGGCTTCCTGCCGGGGATTCGCCCGGGCAAGCGGACGGCCGAGTATCTCGACTATGTGCTGACGCGCCTGACGGTGATCGGCGCGGCGTACATCACGCTGGTCTGTCTGATGCCGGAAGCGCTGATCGGCTACTTCAAGGCGCCGTTCTATCTGGGCGGGACCTCGATCCTGATCGTGGTCAGCGTGACCATGGATACGGTGACGCAGATCCAGTCGCACCTGCTGGCCCACCAGTACGAAGGCCTGATCAAGAAATCCAAGCTCCGCGGCGGACGCGGGCGCTAGGGATCGGACCGGCCGAAAGGGGCGGCCGGGGAGGGGGATGTTTTGACGATGAATTTGATCCTGTTCGGCCCGCCTGCGGCGGGCAAGGGAACCCAGGCCAAACGGCTGGTGGACTCCCGCAAGATGGTCCAGCTCTCCACCGGAGACATGCTGCGGGCCGCGATCGCTTCGGGCTCCGAGCTTGGCAAGCGGGTCGAGGGCGTGATGCAGCGTGGCGAACTGGTCACCGACGAGATCGTCATCGCGCTGATCGAGGAGCGTCTGCCGGAGGCCGAGGCGGCCGGCGGGGCGATCTTCGACGGCTTTCCGCGGACCTTGGCCCAAGCCAGGGCGCTGGATGAGATGCTGGCCAAGCGCGGATCGCGAATCGATCTAGTGCTGCGCCTGAAAGTGGACGACGAACAGCTGCTGCAGCGGGTCGCCGGTCGCTTCGCCGAATCGGGTCGCCCCGACGACAACCCCGAGAGCTTCAAGGTGCGGCTCTCGGCCTACAACGACCAGACCGCACCCTTGCTGCCGTACTATCAGGACCAGAAAAAACTGGTCGAGCTGGACGGCATGGGGTCGATCGAGGACGTCGCCGCCGGAATCGACCAGGCCCTCAAGGCCTGACGACCGGCGACAAACCCGCCCAGCGATTGCGGAATTCTGAAAAGCTTCAGATTCCTGCGATTGCTCCATTGACGGAAACGCAACGTTCCCTATAACGGTGCGCTTCCGCGAAAGGGCGCGAAGGACGTGCCGGCCTTCCCATACGGGATTCTGGGCCGGGGCGCCGTTCGCGCTTCTCTGCGTGACTAGGAGATTCAACGCGTGGCCCGTATCGCTGGCGTCAACATTCCGACTAACAAGCGCGTCGTTATTGCGCTGCAGTACATCCATGGGATCGGCCAGGCGAAAGCCAAGGAGATCGTCCAGAAGGTTGGCATTGAGGACGCTCGCCGCGTCAATCAATTGTCCGACGCTGAGGTGCTGCAGATCCGCGAAGCGATCGACCGCGACTACCTCGTTGAGGGCGATCTGCGTCGCGAGACGGCGGTCAACATCAAGCGTCTGATGGACCTGGCCTGCTACCGCGGCCTGCGTCACCGTAAGGGCCTCCCGGTCCGCGGTCAGCGCACCCACACGAACGCCCGTACCCGCAAGGGTCCGGCCAAGCCGATCGCCGGCAAGAAGAAGTAAGAGAGCTTAGCGATGGCCAAGGAACCGGCGCGCGTCAAACGTCGCGAACGCAAGAACATCACCTCGGGCGTGGCGCACGTGAACGCCTCGTTCAACAACACCATGATCACCATCACGGACGCGCAGGGGAACACCATCTCCTGGTCGTCGGCCGGTATGATGGGCTTCAAGGGTTCTCGGAAGTCGACCCCGTACGCCGCGCAGATGGCGGCCGAGGACGCTGGCCGTAAGGCCGCCGAGCACGGCGTGAAGACGCTGGAAGTGAACGTCTCGGGTCCGGGTTCGGGCCGTGAGTCGGCGCTCCGCGCGCTGCAGGCCGTCGGTATGACGATCACCACCATTCGCGACGTGACCCCCATTCCGCACAACGGCTGCCGGCCGCCCAAGCGCCGGCGGGTCTAAGTACCGCAGTACCGCACTCCCCACGCGCCGGACCGAGCTCTTCGTGTCCGGCGATCCTGCGTTTCGAGGGACATCTCTACGTGATCGAAAGAAACTGGAACGAGCTCATCCGTCCCGAGAAGCCGCTGATCGAGGCCGGAACCGACGCGAACCGCAAGGCGCGTCTGGTGGCCGAGCCGCTCGAGCGCGGTTTCGGGGTGACGCTCGGCAACAGCCTCCGCCGGGTGCTGCTGTCGTCGCTGCAGGGCGCGGCCGTCACCGCCGTCCAGATCGACGGCGTGGTGCATGAGTTCTCGTCGCTGGAAGGCGTTCGCGAGGACGTTGTCGACATCGTCCTCAACATCAAGCAACTGGCGCTGCGCATGCACGCCGAGGGCCCCAAGCGCATGACGCTGAAGGCCACCGGCCCGGGCGCTGTGACCGCCGGCCAAATCGAAGTCCCGTCGGACATCGAGATCCTGAATCCTGACCACGTGCTCTGCACGCTGGACGACGGCGCCACCGTGCGCATGGAGTTCACGGTCAACAACGGCAAGGGCTATGTCCCGGCCGAGCGTAACCGTCCGGAAGATGCTCCGATCGGCCTCATCGCCGTCGACAGCCTCTATTCGCCGGTCAAGCGCGTCGCCTATCGCGTCGAGCCCACCCGCCAGGGCCAGAGCCTCGACTACGATAAGCTGATCATGGAAGTGGAAACCAACGGCGCGATTTCGCCGGTGGACGCGGTGGCCTTCGCCGCCCGCATCCTCCAGGACCAGCTGCAGATCTTCATCACCTTCGAAGAGCCGAAGAAGAAGGTCGAAGGCGAGAGCAAGCCGGAACTGCCGTTCAACCCGGCGCTGCTGAAGAAGGTCGACGAGCTCGAGCTCTCGGTCCGCTCGGCGAACTGCCTGAAGAACGACAACATCGTCTACATCGGCGACCTGATCCAGAAGACCGAGGCGGAAATGCTCCGCACTCCGAACTTCGGCCGCAAGTCGCTGAACGAGATCAAGGAAGTGCTCGCGGGCATGAACCTGCATCTCGGCATGGACGTGCCGAACTGGCCGCCGGAAAACATCGAAGAACTCGCCAAGAAGTTCGACGATCAGATGTAAGACCCTCCGAGGCCCGCCTGGCGGGCCTCGGTTCTTATGGACTCTGCGCTGACTCCAAGCCGCTTTGGCGGCAAGGGCCCGATGAAGCCGCAATTGCGGGTGAGGGCTCCGGCGCTTCGTTTTGACCCAGGCGGGAGCGGGCTGGGACTTGGTTAGGCAAGGATGTGATCCCGCAGGTCGGGGGGCGTCCAGCGGGTCGAGCGACCCTGGAGAAATGAAATGCGTCACGGCAAAGCCCACCGCAAACTCGGTCGTACGACCGCCCACCGCACCGCGATGTTCGCCAACATGGCGGCGAGCCTGATCAAGCACGAGCAGATCGTCACGACTCTGCCGAAGGCCAAGGAACTGCGCCCGGTCGTCGAAAAGCTGGTCACCCTGGCCAAGCGCGGCGACCTGCATGCTCGCCGTCAGGCGATCAGCAAGGTTCGCGACGTCGAGCAGGTCGGCAAGCTCTTCGCCGTCCTCGGCCCGCGCTACAAGGAACGTCAGGGCGGCTACATCCGCGTCCTGAAGGCCGGCTACCGCTACGGCGACAACGCCCCGCTGGCCGTGATCGAGTTCGTCGATCGCGACCCGGCCGAAAAGGGCAAGGATTCGGGCCCGGTCCAGGACGTCGGCTTCGCCGACGAATAAGGCCAGCCTGCAGTCTGCAGACTTTCAGAGCCCCGGATGGAAACATCCGGGGCTTTTGCGTTGCCGGGAGGTCGTCTCCTGGCGCGCGGATAGTCCTGGGCGCATGCTGGCCGGATGAATGCGCCGCAGACCCAAGCCCAGGTCGAGGGCTTCATCGACAAGTACGATCAGGCGATCGCAGCGCAGATCCGGGCGGCCCGCGCGATCATGCGCGCGCGGCTGCCAGGCGCGCTCGAGCTGGTCTACGACAACTACAACGCCCTCGCGATCGCTTATGGCCCGACTGAGCGGCTCGCCGACGTCATCTGTTCGATCGCCGCCTATCCCCGCTGGATCAGCCTGTTCCTGGCTCACGGCGCGACGCTCGATGATCCCGACGGTCTGTTGAAGGGCGAGGGGAGCCGGATCCGACACGTGGTCCTCGAGACCGCGGACCGCCTGCAGTCCGCCGGGGTGGCCGCGCTGCTGGATCAGGCGCTACGCCGGGCCCGCCCGCAGCTGGATCCCGCCCAACCGTTCCGAACGGTCGTCAAGTCGATCTCGGCGAGGCAGCGCCCGCGTCGCCCGTCCGAAAAGTAATTGCTATAAACGGAAAATATTGTATGATTTTGAAATCGATTGATCGGCGCCGACGAGCAGCCTGACGCGGCCGCCGGCGGCGCCATTGGCCGGGAGGCCTGACATGAGTGATCGCGCGAAGCTGCCGACAATCGGTCCATTGCTCTGGTATCGTGACCCGATGGCCGCGATCGCCTGGCTCGAGAACGCCTTCGGTTTCGAGACCCGCATGGTGGTCGAGGACGGCCAGGGTGGGGTGATCCACTCCGAACTCGTCCTTCATGACGGCTACATCATGGTCGTCGGGCCGCCCAGCGGACGCGCGGTCAGTCCCGCGGCCTTCGGCGGCCGGGCTACTCAGTCGGTGCACGTGCAACTGGCGGAGGGCGTCGATGCGGTCTGCGAGCGCGCTCGCGCCGCCGGCGCGGTCATAGAGCGCGAGCCCGCGGATCAGCCCTACGGCGACCGTGTCTTCACCTGCCGCGACCTTGAAGATCATCCCTGGTCGTTCGGCCAGACCGTCCAGGCGCTGTCCGTCGAAGAGATGGAACGGGCCACCGGCCACACCATCAAAGCTTGAAACTGAAGGGAGAACGTCATGTCCGGTTTGCGCTCCGCCGTGTTCTATCAGGATCCCAAGGCCGCCTTGGCGTGGCTGGAGAAAGCCTTCGGGTTCGAGTTGGCGATGCTGCTGGAAGACGCCGAGGGCAATGTCGCCCACTCGCAAATGGAATTCGGCGACAGCTACGTGATGGTCGGCCAGGAATGGAGCGCTGACCACAAGAGCCCGAAGTCCGTCGGCGGCAAGAACACCCAGACCGTCCACATCCAGATCGACACAGATCTCGACGAGCACTTCGCCCGCGCCAAGGCGGCCGGCGCGATCATCGACGCCGAGCCGCAGATGCAGTTCTACGGGGACAAAACCTATCGCTGCCGCGATCCTGAAGGACACATCTGGACCGTGTCGCAGACCGTTCAGGCTGTGAGCCGCGAAGACGCCGAGGCCGCCAGCGGCCTGAAGATCACCGGCTGGCGATGAACGCGGCGCGACAGGTCGACTCGACCCTTGCCGCGCTGGCTGATCCCTACCGCCGGCAGGTCGTTGATCTGCTGGCCCGGGGGCCGCGCCCGGCGGGGGAACTGGCTCGCGAGCTCGGCCTCTCGCCGCCAACCATGAGCCGTCACCTGCGGACGCTGCGGGAAAGCGGGCTGGTGGAGGAGAGCCACCCCCAGTTCGACGCACGCGTCCGCATCTACGCCTTGAGGCCCGAACCCATGGTGCATCTGTTGCGCTGGCTGGAAGAGAGCGAGCGGCTTTGGAGCGAACAGCTCGTCGCGTTCAAGGCGCATGTCGAGAAGACGCCGTGACCTCGAAGGTCTTCGTCGCGCTGCGGGTGAAGGCGCCGCCGGAGCGGGCGTTCGCGGCCTTCGTCGGCGAGATCGGCGCCTGGTGGCGACCCAACGGGCTGTTCCAGACGACGCCACGCGCGCCAGGCGTGCTGGCCTTCGAACCGAGGGCGGGCGGTCGTCTGACCGAGACCCTGGCGAACGGCAAGGTGTTCGAGATCGGGCGGATACGCGCCTGGGAGCCCCCGTCGCGGCTGGTCTTCTCGTGGCGCCAGGCGAACTTCCCGCCTGAACTTCATACTGAGGTTGAGGTGCGGTTCGAGGCGGTTGGCGAAGAGACGCGTGTCAGCGTCGAGCATCGCGGCTTCGATCAGGTTCCGGAGGGCGCAGCCCGCCATGGCTTCCCCGATCAGGCGCTGCTGATGCGCCTGGCCGAGTGGTGGCAAAGGCTGCTGACATCCTATCGCGATACGTCGGCCTAAGGGCCTGAACATGATAGTTCATAGATCGAAACGGCCCGGAGCGGCCGAACGGAGGATGTCATGACCGACCGAGCAGAGAGCGCCGGCGGCGTGGCCGACGACAGGCGCTGGGCAGGTGCGTTCCGGTTCATCTTCGCTGCGGCGGTGATCAACGCCGTCTCGTTCGGGATCATGATCCCGGTGCTGCCCAACCTGATCAAAGAGTTCACTGGCGGCGACACCGCCGCGGCCTCCGAGTGGAACGTGGTGTTCGGCGCGGTCTGGGGCGTCATGCAGCTGTTCTGCGGGCCGATCCTGGGCATGCTGTCGGACCGCTACGGCCGCCGGCCGATCCTGCTGGTGTCGCTGGGCGGTCTGGCGATCGACTTCCTGTTCATGGCCCTAGCGCCCAGTCTGATGTGGCTGTTTGTCGGCCGCATCATCAACGGCCTCACGGCCGCCAGCTTCTCCACCGCCAACGCTTATGTCGCCGACGTCACGCCGCCGGGCAAACGCGCCAAGGCGTACGGGTGGATGGGCTCGGCGTTCTCCTTCGGCTTCCTGGTCGGGCCGGCGCTGGGCGGGTTCCTCGGCGATATCGACCTGCGTCTGCCGTTCTTCGTGGCCGCGGGGCTGACGACCATCAACTGGCTCTACGGCTTCTTCATTCTCCCGGAGTCGCTGCCGCCTGAGAAACGCGTCGCCAAGTTCGACTGGAAGCGCGCCAATCCGGTGGGATCGCTCAGCTTCCTGCGCTCGCACAACGAGCTGCTAGGCTTGGCGAGCATCGGGTTCCTGTTCCAGCTGGCCCATACCGTGCTGCCGGCGATTTTCGTGCTCTACACCGGCTATCGCTATGGTTGGACGCCGGGCTTCATGGGGCTGACCATGATGGCCACCGGCCTGGCCGGCGTGCTGGTGCAGACCCTGCTCGTCGGGCCGGTCGTCGCGCGCATCGGGGAGCGAGGCGCTCTGTTGCTGGGGGCCGCGGCGGGGGCCGCTGGCTTCACCATCTATGGTCTGGCGAACACGGGCTGGAGTTACATGATCGGCGTGCCGGTTTTCGCGCTCATGAACTTCCTGATGCCGGGCCTGCAAGGACTGATGACCCGTCGCGTCGAGCCCTCGGCGCAGGGACAGCTGCAGGGCGCCAACCAGGCGCTACAGGGCATCGCCTCGGTGATCGGGCCGATCGTGTTCGGCATGACCTTCGCCTGGTCGATCAGGCACGATGGTGTGATGCACCAGCCTGGCCTGGCCATTTACCTGGCGGCGGGATTGTTGGTCTGCGCTTTCCTTTTGTCCCTGAGAGTTGGACGGCCGACCAAAAGGCAAGGGGAAGAGGAACGAGGTGTTCCGCAACCTCGCGATGAGGATTAGACCTTCGCCATCATTGCGCCTGAAAACTCCTGAGAGTGCCGGTGCACGACGATGCTTGGAGACTCTATGCGCGCCTTTCGCGTCCTGATTCCCGCCCTGGCCCTGCTGGCCGCCTGCTCTGACCCTGCAGCCAAATCCAACGCCCAGATCCCGCCGCTGGCCCAGCCGTCCCGGGCCGCGCCAGGCGACGCGCTGACCATGAAGTCCTCGTTTGCGCCGGTCGTGAAGCGGGCGGCGCCGGCCGTGGTCAACATCTCGTCCAAGCGCCTGGTGCGACAGCGGGCCGATCCGTTCTGGGAGATGTTCGGCATGGGCGCCCCGCGCGAGCGGATCCAGGGCTCGCTGGGCTCTGGCGTCATCGTCCGCGCCGACGGCATCGTGGTGACGAACAACCACGTCGTGGAAGGAGGGCAGGAGATCACCGTCGCCCTGGCCGACCGCCGCGAGTACACCGCCCGTGTTCTGCTGGCCGACCCGCGTACGGATCTTGCCGTGCTGAAAATCGACGTTGGCAATGAGCGCCTGCCGATCCTGGCGATCGACGATTCCGGCGAGGCCCAGGTCGGCGATCTGGTGCTGGCCATCGGCGACCCCTTCGGCGTCGGCCAGACGGTCACCAATGGGATCATCTCGGCCCTGAACCGCACGGCCGACCCGAACGGTGACGCCTCTAACGCCTACATCCAGACCGACGCGGCGATCAATCCGGGCAACTCCGGCGGCGCACTGGTGGACATGGACGGCGACTTGATCGGGGTGAACAGCTTCATTCTCTCGCGCTCGGGCACTTCGTCGGGCGTCGGGTTCGCTGTGCCGGCGGCGATCGTCAGGCGCGTGGTGGAAACCGCCGCCGGCGGGGGGCAGGCGGTCGTGCGGCCCTGGCTGGGCGCGCGCACCCAGACGGTCACCGCAGAGCTGGCTCGCAGCATGGGCATGAGCGTGCCGCAGGGCGCGCTGGTGGCCGACATCTGGCCGAACGGTCCGGCCGCGCGCGCAGGCCTGCGCCAGGGCGACGTCATCGTCTCGGTCGATGGCCGTCCCGCGGTCGACGCGGCGGCGGTGGCCTATGCCGTCTCCTCGCGGCGGCCGGGGGACAGCATCAAGCTGGGCGTGCGCCGCGGTAGTGGCGAGCAGACCCTGACCCTCCGCGCCGAGGCGCCGCCGGCGACCCCGGCCAAGGACGAGCAGGTGATCTCGGGGCGCAATCCGTTCGACGGGGCGACGGTCATGAACCTGTCCCCGGCGGTGGCCGAGGAACTGGGCATCGATCCGTTCGCCGGCCGCGGCGTGCTGGTGACCAACATCAGTCGCGGCTTTGCGATGAACGCCGGCCTGCGCCCGGGCGACCTGGTCCGCAAGGTCAACGGCCGCGAGATCGGCAGCGTGCGGGAACTGACGGGCGTACTCGGCTCCGGCGGCGGTCAGTGGCAGGTGACCATCGAGCGCAATGGCCAGGAGATCACCGCCAACTTCCGGACCTGACGCTCGCCCCAGTCCGTGAAGGGCGGTAGAAGGCGCCTATGGCCGATCTCTTCGAAGCAGCCGGGCTGACGCCGCACGCGCCGTCGCCGCTCGCCGACCGCCTGCGCCCGCAGCGACTGGGCGAGGTCGTGGGGCAGGATCACCTGCTGGGCGCAGAAGGTCCGATCGGCCGGATGGCCGAGGCCAAACGGCTGTCTTCGATGATCCTCTGGGGGCCGCCCGGCACTGGCAAGACCACCATCGCCCGCCTGCTGGCCAAGGAGGCCGGCTACGAGTTCCAGCAGATCTCGGCGGTGTTCTCCGGCGTCGCCGATCTGAAGAAGGCGTTCGAGCAGGCGCGGATGCGGCGCGCCGCCGGCCAGTCGACCCTGCTGTTCGTCGACGAAATCCACCGCTTCAACCGGGCCCAGCAGGACGGCTTCCTGCCCTTCGTGGAGGAGGGCATCGTCACCTTGGTGGGAGCCACCACCGAAAACCCGTCGTTCGAGCTCAATGGAGCGCTCCTCTCGCGCTCTCAGGTCTACGTCCTCAAACGGCTCGACGACGAGGCGCTGGAGTCGCTGCTGACCAAGGCCGAAGCCCACGAGCAAAGGGCCCTGTCGCTGGAACCCGAGGCGCGCCAGGCCCTGGTCGCCATGGCCGACGGCGACGGCCGCTACCTCCTGACCCTGGCCGAGACGCTGTTCAACATCGGCTCGGCGAAACCCTTGTCGATCAAGGACCTGGGCCAGATCCTTCAGAAGCGCAGCCCGGCCTACGACAAGGATAGGGAAGAGCACTACAACCTGATCTCGGCCCTGCATAAGTCGGTGCGCGGCTCCGACCCCGACGCGGCGCTTTACTGGCTGGCGCGGATGCTGGGCGGCGGCGAGGACCCGCTGTTCATCGCCCGGCGGCTGATCCGCATGGCCGTCGAGGACATCGGCGAGGCCGATCCGATGGCCCTGGTGTTGGCCAACGCCGCCAAGGACACCTACGACTTCCTTGGCAGTCCGGAGGGCGAACTGGCCCTGGCCCAGGTCGTGGTGCACCTGGCGGCGGCGCCCAAGTCCAACGCCGTCTATGTGGCCTTCAAGGCCGCCCAGCGGGCGGCGCGCGAGACCGGCTCGCTGATGCCGCCGGCCCACATCCGCAACGCCCCGACCAAGCTGATGAAGGACCTCGGCTACGGCAAGGGCTACGCCTACGACCACGACGTCGAGGGCGGCTTCTCGGGCCAGAACTACTTCCCGGACGGCATGGAGCGACAGCGCTTCTATGAGCCGAAGGAAGTCGGCGTGGAGGCGCGGATCAAGGAGCGTCTGGAGCGTTGGGCCGAGCAGCGGAACCGCCGCTCGTGAAGCCGCGCACGCCGCCGAAGGTGAAGGCCCAGCCCAAGCCTGTCGTCCTGACCGCCGACGAGATCGCGCTGGTCCGCAGCCTGGTGATCTACGAGGACGCCGACATCATGGCGCTGAACAAGCCGTCGGGCCTGTCCAGCCAGGGCGGGCGCGGGCAGGTCAACACGCTGGACGAACTGCTTTGGGCCTTCGCCAAGCCGGGTAAGGCGCGTCCGCGGCTGATCCACCGGCTCGACCGTGACACCTCCGGGGTGATCCTCACCGCCAAGACCAAGCCGGCGGCGAGTTTCCTGGGCAAGCACATGATGGGCCGGCGCTTCGCCAAGACCTATCGGGCCATCGTCACGCCGGGCGCGCCGGAGCCGGCTGGCGGGGTGATTGAGGCCGCCCTGCGCCGCGAGGAGGCCGGGCGCGAAGCCTACATGCGCGTTTGCCCGCCCGACCACCCGGATGCCGAGACGGCGCTGACGCGCTATCGGACGTTGGCCAAGGCGACGGGGGCGGCGCTCGTCGAGGCGAACCCGCAGACCGGCCGAATGCACCAGATCCGTGTCCATCTGGCCTCGATCGGGCGGCCGATCGCCGGCGACGCTCGCTATGGCGGGGCCCTGGTGGCTGGCGGTCGCCCGGTTCCTCGGCTGATGCTGCACGCCGCGGCGCTGACCTTTCCGCACCCGGCCGGGGGTACGAAGACCATCACCGCCGAGACGCCCGCCGACATGCAGTCGCTGATTGAGACCCTGGGCTTGGCCGGGAACGCCGCCGAGGCTTGACCGTTAGCCAGGAAGCCGTGCGAACCGCGGCGTTGGTGAGGTCACCGCATGCGACGCCTGACAACGATCATCGTGCTCTGCGCCGCGCTCGGCGCCTGCGCCACCGCCCCGACCGTCTACGGGCCTGCCACCCGCGCCGACGGCGTCGGCTTTTCTGAGATGCGGATCGAGCCGGGAAGATACCGGGTGACGTTCCGCGGCGGCGCGGGCGCGCCGATCACCCAGGTTTCCGACTATGCGTTGCTGCGCGCCGCCGACCTGACATTGGCCGATGGCTACGAATGGTTCCGGGTCGTGGATCGCTACGTGGCGCAGAGCGGCTATGACAGCAGTCCGCGCGTTTCGGTGGGGGCGGGCGGCGGCAGCGGCGGCTACAGCAGCGGTGTCGGCGTCGGCGTGGGCACCAGCTTCAACCTCGGCGGCGGCCCGGCCCTGACCCAGACCATAGAGATCATCATGGGACGTGGAACCCAACCGCCTTCGGCGACCGGCCAAGTTTACGACGCGGCGAACGTCCGGAGCACGATCGGCGGGCGGCTCTAGGCTCGGACGGCCGGCGCGTCCTGGACGCGGTTCGCGACGTGGGTGAATCCCGCGACTTCGGCGACGTCGGCGAATCCTTCCGAGGGCAGGCCCTGGGCGATCAGCAGCGGCGCCAGGCCTTGGGCCTGTTCGCCGACCTCCAGCAGGGCGGCCGCCACGTCGCCGTCGGTCCCCACGATGTCGCCGGCGTCGAGCGCCAGGGCTTGCAGCCGCACGTCCTTGAACGCGGCGGCGGCGTCACGGCCGGGCTGCAGACGGCCGAACACCCCCTTGCACGTTGCGCCGAGCAGGCTGGCGACCTCGTTCAGGCGTCCCGGCGGCGTGCCGCGGCCGATCTCGGTGATCTCGATGATGATGCGCGCCTTGAGCATCTCGGTCGATCCATGGGTGGCGTGGGCCAGGCCGGCGCGACCGCGACGGCCGGCCAGCGTGCGGAACGATTGCGGGATGATCAGCGGCAGTTTGGCTTCGGCGTCCGACGGCCGCAGGCGGCTGGCGAAGTCGAGGGTCGCGCGGTCGATGGCTTCGACATCGCTGTCGGTGAGGCGGCCATAGGCCCAGGTGGGGATGATGACGCCGGTCTTCACGTGGCGCACAACCGGACGGATCCGCAGCGCTGCGGTCGCCTCGTGGCGCAGGCTGACGAGCTCTTCGATTGAATAGTCGAGCGCGAGGATCCGGCGCTCGCTGGTGGCGAAGGTCCAGGGCGGCAGACCTTCGGAAGGTCCCACCTGCGCCTCAACTCCGCTCTCGCCCGCCACGTCCGTCATCCAGAAAGCCAATTGGGCTCGGACCATGCCGGGGCTGACTTAACCGGTCGTGACGAGGCTCGATTAACCGACCGTTTGCGCCAGAGGGGCGGTGCGTCGCATAAGGGCGCATGGAAAAGGTTCTACTCGTGGCCGCTGGAGGCGCTGTGGGCGCCGTGGCGCGCTACGCCCTTGGGGTCCAGGCCTTCAGGCTTTGGGGGCCGAACTGGCCGTTCGGGACCTTTATCGCCAACGTCTCAGGCGGCTTGCTGATGGGCGTGCTGGCGGGCTATCTCGCCCACCGCGGAGGCGCCGACCAGGAGAAGCTGCGTGTCCTGCTGGGCGTTGGCGTCCTGGGCGGCTTCACGACCTTTTCGGCGTTCTCGCTGGAGGTCGCTCTGATGGTCGAGCGCCGTACCTACGGCCAAGCGTTCACCTATGCGACGGCCTCGGTTCTACTTTCGATGAGCGCGCTGTTCGTCGGTCTGATTTTGGCCCGGAGGGCGTTCGCGTGAGAGAAGTTCGTAACATCGCCGTCGATCCCGGCGAAGACGGCGTGCGCCTCGACCGGTGGTTCCGCCGCCGCTGGCCGCATGTCTCGCAGATCCAGATCCAGAAGCTCGCTCGTTCGGGGCAGATTCGTGTCGACGGCGCCCGCGCCAAGCCCGACCAGCGCCTGGCCGCTGGCGAGATGATCCGTGTGCCGCCGCTGCCCGACGCGCCCAAGGCTGGCGACAAGCCCGGCCTGGATCCGCGAGACATCGCCTACGCCAAGTCGCTGGTGATCTACGAGGACGAGGAAGTCCTGGTGATCAACAAGCCCTCGGGCCTGGCGGTGCAGGGCGGCACCAAGACCACCAAGCACGTCGATCGCCTGCTCAGCGCATGGGGCGAGGGGCTGGAGCGCCCGCGCCTGGTCCATCGGCTGGACCGCGACACCTCCGGTGTTCTGGTGCTGGGAAAGACACCCGGGGCTGCGGCCAAGCTATCTGGCGCCTTTGCGCGCCGCCGTGCCGAAAAGACCTACTGGGCGCTGGTCATCGGTAACCCCAAGCCCTCGGAAGGGGTGATGGAGCTGCACCTGGTCAAGAAGGGCGTCGGCGACCGCGAGATGGTCGTTCCGGCCGATCCGAAGGATCCCAACGCCGACCCGGCCGAGACCGAGTTCGTGACCGTCAGCCGCGCGGCGCACCGCGTGGCCTGGATGGCCCTGCGCCCGCATACCGGCCGCACCCACCAACTGCGGGCGCACATGCTGGCCATGGGCCATCCGATCCTGGGCGATCCCAAGTACAAGACCGACGCCTCGGCCGAGCTCTCCGGGAGCCTGAAGCTGCAGTTGCATGCACGCCGGCTGACCCTGCCGCATCCGTCGCGCGGCACGCTGATCCTGGAGGCGCCGATCAGCAAGGAGCTGAAGGAAGGCTTCAACCGCTTCGGCTTCGACGAACACGAGGCCGATCCCGAGCCGTTCAAGAGCCGCAAGCGGCGATACTAGGCCTCAAAGGCCACGTTCGGCTTGGCGTCGGGCGAGAGGAAAGCGGCGGCCGACAAGGCCTCGGCTTCGATCGCCTTGCGGTCCTTGGCGGCGACTTTGCCGAACAGGCGTACGCTGACAGCGACAGACTTTTTCTTGGCCTCGATCCGCCAGGTTCCGGCGACGACCCCGTTGATCAGCACCGTGGCCGGGATCAGCCCGTTCTTGCTGGCCACCAGCGGCGCATGCTCGGGGCGGATGATCCCGGTTCGGTCGGCGCGGCAGAGCACTGCCCCGTCGAAATCGGCCAACAGCCGGACCGGCGCAGGGGTGTCGCCTACTGGGCGCGCGGCGTCCCTCAGATCGTAGAGCTTGCGGCCGCGCTCGTCCTTGAAGGTCACGAGTTCGTCGCTCAGCGACTCGAAGGTGGCGGCGGCCGCCTTCAGCCCCGACCAAGCCGAGAAGTCGGCCGGAAGCGAAGGGCCGTGCGAGGCGAGATACCGCCGCGCCAGAGCCTGGGGCTGGGGCCCTTCATGCTCGTCGCGTCCGAGCCAGGTGCTGGCCAGGGTAAAGTCGCCGCCGGGCTCGTGGCCGAACTGGGCGTCGGAGGACGCCTGGACCAGCGGCAGGAACATCCGCGTGGCGTAGGCGAGGGGACGCACCGGTTCGAATCCATGCGCTTCCAGCACCTGCCGCACGCTCTCGAAGTCCTTCGGCTCCGGCGCGAAGTGTTCCCGGCCGATCGCCAGGACGGCGTCCAGCAACTCCGGAGTGGGCTTCAGGCCCCACGGCAGGGTGACGTCGCGCGCAGGCATAATCGTGGTGCGGAAGGCCAGCACGTCCTCGGCGCTCGCCAGGTGCAGCGTGCCGCGCATCAGGGTCGAGCGGACGACCCGACGGGCCTGGATAGCGTCCAGAAGATCCTGCCGCCGGAAGTTCTGCAGCCGCGCCCACAGGCCCAGGAACGGCGCCCGCGGCAGCTGCGCCTGCATCGCGAACAGCCGCTCCAGCGCCGCGACCGGATCGAGCGTCTGCCGCTCCAGCAGCATCTGCCGGTCCAGCAGGATGCGATTGAGGTCGCGCGGGGTAAGGACGGTGTCGTTCATGCGCCAAGGATCGCCGCCCCGCCCCAGCTTGCGCAATCGCGTCGGGGGCGTCATTGCACCCGGGAGCTAAGGAGATAAGCGTGCAGAAGGGCTTCATCGAGCCGGGCGAGAAGCCCAAGCGGTTCTACAAGGACGTCTCGGTGGTCGCCGAGGACGGCGCCTTCTCGGTCAAGCTCGACGGCCGCAACGTCCGCTCGCCCAAGGGCGGCAAGCTGTCGGTCCCGACCATGGCCTTGGCCGAAATGGTCGCCGCCGAATGGGACGCGCAGGGCAAGCACATCGAGATCGCGGCCATGCACATCACGCGTCTGGCCTTCACCGCCACCGAGGCGATTCCCCAGGCTCGCGATGCGACCGCCAGCCAGATCGCCCAGTACGCGGCCTCGGACCTGCTCTGCTATTTCTCGGAAAGCGGCAACAGCCTCTATGACCGCCAGGTCGCCGGTTGGGAGCCGGTGCTGCGCCGGGCCGAGCACGAGTTGGCCCTGGTGTTCCGCCGCGCCACCGGGATCGTCCACGCCGAGCAGCCGGAGGAGACCCTGGAGAAGGTCAAGGCGCTGGCGCTGGAGCTCGACGACTTCGCCCTAACCGGGGTGGCGTTCGGCACGCCGCTGTTCGGCTCGGCGGTGCTGGCCCTGTCGCTGCAGCGCGGCTGGCTGACGGGCGAGGAGTCCTGGACGCTCTCGCGGATCGACGAGGCCTACCAGGAAGAAAAGTGGGGCGTGGACGAGGAGGCCGCCGAGCGCACGGCGCGTCTGTTGGAGGAAGCGCGCATGCTCGAGAGCTGGTTCAAGGCTCTGGCATAAGGCGGCCTGCGCGGTTGCCAGCGCCGGATCGTCCGACTACGCCTTGAAGCTTGGCGTGGGAGGCCGTTGCGTGAAGCACATCCTTGAAGA
>NZ_PNLB01000031.1 GCF_013822795.1 Phenylobacterium sp.
TCCAGTTCGTCTCGGCGGCGTCCCCGTCCAGGGAGGCGGCTGTCTAAAGGGCCGCCCCGTCCTCGTCAACCCGGCTTTTTCAGCTTCTTTTCGAAGGCTCCGGAAGAACCGGAAAACATCCGAAAACGGATCGCCCCTCAACCGTTTCGCCCTAGGCAAACCCAAGTGATCCAAGGGATCTCTTCAGTCCGCCCCGGCGGCGACCCGTCCGAGGAGGCGGCTGTCTAGGCCCCTGCCTTGAGGGAGTCAACAGCGCTCATGACGCTTCAATGAACTTGATGGTGAGAACCCGGTGCGGACCACGCAATCTCGACGCCGACGCGTCGCTGAACAGGCCTCGCACACCTTGTAGAAAGCCTCGCGGCGTCATTTAAGGGACGAGACCAGGAGACATATAGAACCAATGCTCTCGCAAAAGGCCCGCTACGCGCTGCGCGCACTCGTCGAACTGGCGCGCGCGGAAGGCGCCCAGGTGACTTCCGGGGAGTTGGCGGTCCGCGCCGACGCCCCGCGCAAGTTCCTCGAGGCGATTCTGCTGGAGCTCGCGCGCAACCGGATCGTGGTCAGCCGCCGCGGCAAGTTCGGCGGCTACACCCTCGCGCGCGGCCCCGCCGAGGTCAGCTTCGCCGAGGTGATCCGGGTCATCGACGGGCCGCTGGCCCTGGCGCCCTGCGTCAGCCGCCTCTCCTTCCGCAAGTGCGAGGATTGTCCGGATCTGGCGACCTGCGCTCTGCGCGAGGCTCTACTCAAGGCGCGAGACGCAACCTCGGAGGTTCTGGAAGGCTACAGCCTGGCCGACGCCGCAGCCTCAGCCGGCGCGGAAGTGTTCGCGCACATATAGATCCCCAGCGGCGACGCCGTCAGCCCGTCGCGATGTAGGCCTTCAATCCGTCGGCCTCGGCCTCGACCTCGGAGATCTTCCACTTCACGAGATCGCCGATCGAGACGATGCCGACCAGGCGGTCGGACACGCAGACCGGCAGGTGGCGGATCCGACGATCGGTCATGCGTCCGAGCAGGGAATTCACCGTTTCGCTCGGCTCGGCGAAGATCACGTCATGGGTCATGACGCTGCTGACCGGCCGATCGAGCGCCCCGGCGCCTTCGCGGGCCACCGCGCTCACCAGATCGCGCTCCGACACGATCCCGACCACGCGGTCTCCGTCCAGCACCACCATTGCGCCCACCCTGCGGGAATGAAGCAGGGCGCAGATCGCACCGACGGTCTCCGCCGGGCCGACCGTAAATACGAGGTCGCCCTTGGCCTTGAGGATCTGAGACACAAGCATCTGCACGTTCTCCCTGATACCGTCAGGTAAGCGTCGCGCAGGACGCCAGCGAAATCAACGTTCTCGCGAAAACGTCAAGCTTGCTGAGCGCCCGCCACCCGGCCGAACGCGCCGATCAGCAGCAGGCCGGCGATGTAGCCGAAGATGTGCGCCTCCCAAGCCACCCCAGCGCCGCCCAGGCCCGGCGCGAAGCCGACAAGGGCCAGCATCAGGTTCACCGCGATCCAGCCAAGCGTCATGCTGATCACCGGAGAGCTGAGGAACGGGCCAGGGGTCGGACGCCCGATGAGGCGCGCGGCGGCGCCGACCAGTCCGGCCACCGCGCCCGAGGCCCCGATCATCAGCGTCGTGCTGCCGGGATTGACCAGGCCGTAGCCTAAGCTCGCGAGCCCGCCGCACAGCAGGTAGAAGACCAGGAAGATCAGCGCCCCGCGCGTGGTGGCGCCGAAGTAGCGCGCGACCGGCGTGCCGAAGGCCAGCGCCGCCCCCCCGTTCATCAGCGCGTGGGCCCAGCTGCCATGCAAGAAGATGGCGGTGAACAGCAGCGGCCAACGCCCTTGCTCGAAGGCGGCCGAGGAGAACGCAAAGTTCGCCAGCAGCCAGTTCTGCGGCAGAAACGTCTGCACCAGATATCCGAGCACGATGACCAGCGTGGCCACGACCGCCGGCCAAGGGGCGTTGAAGATCGGCTGCCGCTCGTCGTCGCTCAAAATCCGCACTCCGCACCCGGCCAAGATGGAGGCCAGCGTTCACCTTGCTGCGCTCGCCGTATCCAATCGCGAGGGTCAGCGCCCTAGATACACTCAAGTTCACTCAGTCTGAGCGCAATGTGCGAGGGACCGTCGTCTTTTTCGGCACGCGACCCCCCAAGGGCAAGGGCCGCAGCAGCCTTTGCAGCTCTGCCCTGGCTCGACTGGTTCGGACCAACGCCGTCGGCGACGCCTTCGCCCGCCACGTCAGCCGCTCTTCCGGCCAATAGCCGCCGTTCTGCGCCGCAACCCCGCCTTGCGAAGGCCACGCTCGCCTGTGCATGGTGCCAGCTCAACTGGTCTCGGATCCGTAACACCTGATGCGACGTCTCTTCGGCGCGGCCTCCGTGCTTGCTATCGCCCTGTCCCTGCCCGCGGACGCCTCCAGTTTCCCCTTCCCGAAGCTGGGCCGCGACAAGGCGGCGGCGGAAGCGGCGCCGGCGGCGCTGAAGCCGGGTGAATGGGCGCAGGCCCGGTCCGACGTCGCCCCTGACCCCACTATTCGCTTCGGCGCGCTGCCCAACGGTATGCGCTATGCGATCCGCAAGCAGACGATCCCCCCGGGCCAGGCGGCGATCCGGCTGCGCATCGGCGCCGGATCGCTGATGGAGACCGACGCCCAGCAAGGGCTGGCTCACTTCCTCGAGCACATGGCCTTCAACGGATCCAAGGCGGTCCCGGAAGGCGAGATGATCAAGATCCTCGAGCGACTGGGTCTCGCCTTCGGCGCCGACACCAACGCCTCCACAAATTTCGACGAGACGATCTACAAGCTCGACCTGCCGCGCACGAACGACGAGACCGTCGATACGGCGCTGATGCTGATGCGCGAGGCGGCCGGCAACCTGACCCTCGACCAGGGCGCCATCGACCGCGAGCGCGGCGTCGTGCTGTCCGAGGAGCGCGCGCGCGACACCCCGCCCTACCGCATCTATCAGGAGAGACTGGGCTTCTTCCTGAAGGGCCAACGTCCGCCGACGCGCTACCCGATCGGTCAGGTTCAAGTTCTGGAGACTGCGCCGGCCTCCGAGTTCACCGACTTCTACAACCGATACTATCGCCCCGAGCGCGCCGCGCTGGTGGTCGTCGGCGACTTTGACGTCGACGCCATGGAAGCCAAGATCAAGGCCAAGTTCGGCGACTGGACGCCGAGCGGCCCAGCCGGCGAGGCCCCGAACCTGGGTCCCGTCCAACCACGCAAGACTGAGGCGAAGCTGGTCATCGAGGCCGGCGCGCCGCTGTCGATGCAGATCGCCTGGATGCGTAAGCCGGACCTCGCCGCGGACACGCTCGCCAAGCGCAAATCCGACCTCGTCGAGCAGCTCGGCTTTTCTGTGGTCAACCGGCGCCTGCAGCGCCTGGCCCGCGACGGCCAGCCGCCGTTCCTGGCGGCCGGCGTCTTCAAGAACAACGAGTATGACGCGGCCGAATCCACGCTGCTGATCGTCAACGCCGAACCCGGCCGCTGGCGCGAGGCCCTCGCCGCCGCCGAGCAGGAGCAGCGGCGCGCCGTGCAGTACGGCGTGCGCCAGGACGAACTGGACCGCGAGATCGCCGAATATCGCGCCAACCTGAAAGCGGACGCCGCGGGCGCGGCTACCCGCACGCCGGGCCAGTTGGCGGGTGAGATCGTCGCCTCGCTGAGCGACCGCGAAGTGGTCACCGATCCGAGCCAAGACCTGGCTCTGTTCGAGCAGACCGTGAAGGATCTGAAGGCCGAACAGGTGTCCGCCGCGCTGAAAGCGAGCTTCGGCGGCGAAGGGCCGTTGCTGTTCATGGCCTCGCCCCGCCCCATCGAGGGCGGTGAGGCAAGCGTGCTGGCCGAGCTGGAAGCTTCTCGCAAGGTGGCGGTCGCCGAGCCTTCCGCCGCCGCCGAAGTCGCCTGGCCCTACACCTCGTTCGGCGGCGCCGGGAAGGTCGTCGAAACCAAGGATGCGCCGGATTTCGACACCACCTTCGTCCGCTTCGAGAACGGGGTGCGCCTGACCATCAAGCCGACCCGCTTCAAGGACGACGAAGTGCTGGTGCGGGTGAACGTCGGCGACGGCCGGCTCGACCTGCCAAAGGATGCGCAGAGCCTGGGATGGGCCGCGGGAGCGTACATCGAAGGCGGCCTCAAGCAGATCAACGCCGAAGACATGGAGCGCGTGCTCGCCAGCCGCGTCTACGGCGCGCAGTTCGGCGTGACCGACGACGCCTTCGTCCTGAGCGGCACCACGCGCCCTGAGGACCTGGACGTCCAGCTTCAGGTGCTGACCGCCTATGTCGCCGAGCCCGGCTGGCGCGCCGAGGCGTTCAAGCGCCTGCAGAGCGCGTTCCAGACCGCCAACGACCAGTACGAGTCCACCGATTCCGGCGTGCTCAACCGCGATCTGGCGCTGTTGCTGCGCGACGGCGATAAGCGGTGGGCGTTCCCGACGCGCGAGCAGATCACCGACGCCAAGCTGGACGACTTCAAGAAAATGGTCGCCCCCGCCCTGGCCGACGGGCCGATCGAGGTGGTGATCGTTGGCGACACCACCGTCGAGAAGGCCACCGAGACGGTCGCACGCACGCTGGGGGCGCTGCCGCCCCGCCCAGGAACCCAGATCCCGGCGACGCAACGCGAGGTCGGCTTCCCTGACGGCGTGCAGAAACCGGTGGTGCTGACCCACAAAGGTCGCGCCGACCAGTCGATCGGCTACATCGCCTGGCGCACCAATGACTTCTTTGCAGACCCGCAGCGGGCTCGCGACACCGCGGTGCTGGGCGAGGTTCTGGAGCTGCGGCTGGTCGAGGAACTGCGCGAGGCGCAGGGCGCGACCTACTCGCCCAGCGTGGCCTACAGCCACAGCATGGTCTGGCCGCGCTGGGGCTATGTCTCGGCCAGCGTCGAGATCCCGCCGGCCAAGCTGCCGAACTTCTTCGCCGACGTGAAGAAGATCGCCGCCGACCTGCGTGACAAGCCAATCAGCGCCGACGAGCTGTCCCGCGCCAAGAAGCCGCGGATCGATCAGATCGAAAAGGCCCGCGAGACCAACGGCTACTGGCTTTCCGAACTGTCCGGCGCGCAGAGCGACCCGCGCCGCCTGGACGCCACGCGCGGGCTGATCCCTGGCACCGAAAGGGTTACCGCTGCCGACGTGCAGCGCGCCGCCGAAGCGGTGCTGAAGGACGAGAGCATGTGGATGCTGGAAGTCGTGCCGGGCCGCAAATAGGGGAACGGCGCCGATCGTCGCGCCGAGCGCGGCATAGCGTCATATGGTCAAGCTGTCAGCGGGCTGGCTCTATCTGCCGGCGAATCCGCGGCGCTGTCGCGGGACTGGAACGGCAGTCGGGGGGTCTCGCCCGTATCAGCGACCCCGTCGTCACGACTTGCGCCTCGACCGCGAGGCGCCAAGATCGCGCCCGCAAGGGGGCGAGCATGCTGGCGCTGGACCACATCCCATTTCAGGCTCCGGACCTGCCCGCGCTGGCTGCGGCTTTCGCCGCGCTGGGATTCACCGTCTCGCCGCCGAGTTTCTACACCTCTCCCGACGATCCCACGGCCCGCTGGAACAACCGCTGCGTCTTCCTGCAGCGCGGCTGGTTCGACCTGTTGCAGGCGCCTGGCGCGCCGCCCGCGGTCGGCCCGGCCAGTGTCCTCTTCCTGACCGCCGACCTCGACGCGACCGCCGCGGAGTTGGGCGACTTGCGCCAACTGCCGGCCTACCGGCTCGTCCGCCGCTGGGAGGATAGGCCCGCCCACCAGCCGTTCAGGCTGATCTCGATCCGCGAGCGGATCAGCCCGCTGGGACTGGCGCTCATCGAGCACGCCGATCCCTGTGTCGACGCCCTGCCCGACTGGTTCGCCCACCCGAACGCCGCGATCGAGGCGGCAGGCCTGATCTTCGCGGGCGCGCAGCCGAGCCCGTTCGCGCCGGCCGCGGGCCGCGTTCTTGACCTGGGCGGCTTTGAGTACTGGGAGCCAGCTGCGTTCCGCCACGCCTTTGGCGAAGGCGTCGACTGCGCCGTCCGGGTTCGCGTTCGGTCGCTGGAAGCCACACGTTCGGCGCTGGCCGCCGATCTGGCGGCGGTGCAATCAAGTGGGCGGCTGCACGTGGCGGCGCCCTCGCCCCTCAACTGCGGCTTTCAGTTCTTCGAGGCCTAGTCGATGTAGCCGCCGACGCGTCCCGTTCTGGCACGTAAACGAGTTGGCCCGATTTTGCTTGCAAGCCCCATGCGGTCGCCGACGGCCGCATCGGAGGCGTCGAGATGTTCCATTCGAACACGCAGCAGATGATCGACTACTGGCGCAGCAAGAGCGGCGTTTCGGGCCTGCCCGTGCGCGCCGACCTCGATCCTACGGAATTCGCCAAGCTGGCGCCGCAGGCCTTCATGCTGGGCCGTGAGGCCTCAGGGATGTACCCCGTGCGGCTGTCAGGCGGGCTGGTTTCCGAACTGCACCAGCGCGATCTGCGTGGGCGCAATTTCCTGACCCTGCTCGATCCACTTGGCCGCCACGAGGTGCAGACCGCTCTCGAGACCGGCCGCCGCCGCCCCGAGCCGGTGGTCGCGCGCATTGACGCCCTGAGCGACACCGCAACGCTCGAGCTGGAACTGTTGTTCGCCCCGATTGCAGGCGGGCCGCGCTCGCCCGAGCGCTTCCTGGGCCTCTATCAGCCGATCTCGCTGGTCGCCGCCCTGCGCGACGAGCCGATCCGCCAGCTGTTCGTCCGCGAGGTCCAAGGCGTGGGCCCCGCCAACGAGGAAACTCACCGCCTGCGCCTAGCGACCCTCGACGGCCGCTGGGTCGCCTGAGGTTCAGATTGCTTCGCCGGCGTCGTCGAGTATCCGGGAGACGGCCTCTTCGGCCCGCGCGCGGGCGTTGGGGGCACGGAACAGCTTGGCCTGCTGCTGGAACGCCAAGCTGACGCCCACCAGTTCGAAGACGATCTGCCGGCAGTAGTCAGGCGGCGCCTTGCCGGCCTTCGGCAGGTCCGCGGCCACGCGAACCAAGGTCTCGTGCCACTCGCGCTGTGACTCAACCAGCCGGTCGCGGATGGCGCCGGGTCGGTCATCGTACTCCTGGGCCGAGACCGCGAAAATGCAGCCGCGCATGTCCGGTTCGCCCTCCAGCCAGTCGAACCAACGGCTGAGCAGCGCGTCCATGCGCGCCCGGCCGCGCGGCATGGCCAGGCTGGGCTCGACCACCCGGCTGCTGAACCGCGCGATCGCTTCCTCCAGCACCGCCAGCTGCAGCGCTTCCTTGGAGCGGAAGTGAGCGAACAGGCCGCTCTTGGATAGTTCCAGACTGTCGGCCAGCGGGCCGAGCGACAGCCCCTCCAGTCCGACCGCAACGGCCTGCTGGAGGGCCCGCCCGACAATGGCATCTCGTGTCGCGGCGCCTTTTTTCATGCGCCGCAGTTTAGCACGATCGGTCGTTTTCTCAAGAATCGACGGCGGACGCCTTGTTGAGGGTCGCCAGGTCCTCGGCCGTCAGCGTCAGCCGGGCCGACCCCATCAGCTCGTCGAGCTGTTCGAGGCTGGTGGCCGAGGCGATCGGGCCGGTCAGACCAGGCTGGGCCATGACCCAGGCCAGGGCGACCTGCGCCTGCGAGGCGGTCCGTGCGGCCGAGACTTCGTCCAGCGCGGCCAGGATGCGCATGCCGCGCGCGTCCATCATCCGCTTCACGCCTTGGCCGCGCGGGCTCTTGGAGAGGTCGGCGTCGGTCCGGTACTTGCCGGTCAGAAAGCCGGAGGCCAGGCCGTAGTACGGAATGACCCCGACCTCGTTGTCGATGCAGACCTGCTGCAGACCGTTCTCGAAACCGTCGCGCGAGTAGAGATTGTAGAGCGGCTGCTCGCTGTTGTAGCGCGGCAGGCCCTTGGCTTCGCTGATCTCCAGCGCCGACTTCAGGCGTTCGGGCGTGAAGTTCGACGAGCCGATGGCGCGCACCTTGCCGGCCTTCACCAGGCGATCGAACGCCTCGGCGGTCTCTTCCTGCGGAGTGTCGGGATCGTCGCGGTGCGACTGGTAGAGATCGATGTAGTCGGTCTGCAGACGCTTGAGCGAGGCTTCGACCGCCTCGACCATGTACTTGGCCGACAGCCCCTTCATGCCCTCGCCCATTTCCGAGCCGAGCTTGGTGGCCAGCACGATCTTGTCGCGCTTGCCGCCCTGCGCCAGCCACTTGCCGATGACCGTCTCGGACGCGCCGCCGCCGGCCGGGGCCCAGCGCGAATAGACGTCGGCGGTGTCGACCATGTTGAAACCGCCGGCCACGAAGGCGTCGAGCAGCTTGAACGAGGTGGCCTCGTCGGCCGTCCACCCGAACACATTGCCGCCGAGCACCAGCGGCGCGACTTTCAAATCGGACTTGCCCAGCTTGCGCAGTTCCATCGTCGCCTCCCATGAAATTATTGAAAAAATAAAGAAAAAGGCCCTCCCCGGTCGGGGAGGGCCAAATGATAGCGCTAAGCGGCCTTCTGGTCGTCCTCGTAGACCGGCGCGTCCTCCGCCGGCAGCGCGGCGCGGCCGCGGATCACGTCCGAGATCTTCTCGGCGATCATGATCGTAGGCGCGTTGGTGTTGCCGCCGACCAGTGTCGGCATGACCGAGGCGTCGACCACGCGCAGACCTTCGATGCCGCGCACCTTCAGCTCGCCGTCGACCACCGCCATCTCATCGCCGTCCGCCCCCATCTTGCAGGTGCCGACCGGGTGATAGATCGTCTCGGCGTGCTTGCGGATCCAGGCGTCGATCTGCTCGTCGGTCTCGACGTCCTTGCCCGGGAACAGCTCCTCGGTGCGGTAGGGGTCGAGCGCCGACTGGGCGGCGACCTTGCGCATCATCCGCACGCCCTCGCGCAGGGCGCGACGGTCCTCCTCGGTGGCGAGGTAGTTCGCGAAGATCGCCGGATCGTCGGTCGGATTGGCTGAGCGCAGGCCGACCCGGCCGCGGCTTTCCGGGCGCAGCTGGCAGACGTGGAAGGTGAACCCGTCCTTGGGCACGGCGGTGTTGCCGTGGTTCTGCATGATCGCGGCGACGGTGTGGATCTGCAGGTCGGGGCGGTCGAGATCAGGCCGCGACTTCAGGAAGGCGCCCGATTCCAGAAACTGCTGTCGGCCCAGCCCCTTGCCGAAGAAGGCGTAGTTCATGCCGATGGCCAGGGTCTTGATCAGGCCCTTGCGCAGCGAGTGGGCGGTGATCGGCTGCGGGCATTCCCAGGACATGGTCACGTCAAGGTGGTCCTGCAGGTTGGCGCCGACGCCCTTCAGCGCCTTGACCACCGGGATGCCGAACTTGCCGAGTTCCTCGGGGTCGCCGATGCCCGACAGCTGCAGGATCTGCGGCGACTGCACCGCGCCGGCCGACAGCAGCACTTCCTTGTCGGCATGCACGACGTGCTTCTGGCCCGACTTGGCGTCGATGTACTCGACCCCGGTGGCGCGGCCGTTCTCGATGACGATCTTGCTGGTCCGCGCACCGGTGATGCAGGTCAGGTTCGAGCGCGACAGGGCCGGATGCAGATAGCCGCGGGCGGCGCTCCAGCGCTGGCCGTCATGGATGGTCAGTTGGTAGGCCCCCCAGCCTTCCTGCTGGAAGCCGTTGAAATCGCTGGTGACCTTGAAGCCGGCCTGGCGTCCCGCCTCGACCGTGGCCGAGTAGATCGGGTTGGGCGTCGAGGCTTTGGAGACCTTCAACGGGCCTGCGCCGCCGTGCCAGTCGTCGCCGCCGCCCTCGAGGCTTTCCGAGCGCTTGAAGTAGGGCAACACGTCCCGGTACGACCAGCCCTGCAGGCCCATCTGGCGCCACTGGTCGTAGTCGCGGGCGTGGCCGCGGATGTAGATCATGCCGTTGATCGACGACGACCCGCCCCAGCCCTTGCCGCGCGGCCACCACAGCTTGCGGTCTTCCAGGTTCGGCTCGGCCTCGGTCCAGAAGCCCCAGTTGTAGGTCCCAGGCTTGCCGATCAGTGCGCCGACGCCGGCCGGCATCTTGACCAGAATCGAGCTGTCTTTGCCGCCCGCTTCGAGCAGCAGCACCTTGACCTGAGGATCCTCCGTCAACCGGTTGGCGAGCACGCATCCGGCGGACCCCGCGCCAATGATGACGTAGTCGAAGCGATCCATGTGTTCCGTCCCTAAACACTGTTAAGTTAGCCGCACACTGGCCGAAGGCCGGGCCCGAGACAAGAGCCGCAGAACCTTGTTTTTGGGCGCCCCAACGGCAGGTTTCAGACGCCTTCCCTTCAGGAATCTGCCGGACGGGATGACGCCTTGAGTGCAATTGAGTTTCATGCGCCAATGGACTTCGGCGGCAATCTGGTCCTAACGACAGTCCTATGAGCGCCCAGCAGACGGCCTCGGCTGGAGGCGAACATCGCTTCGTCCGAGGCCTGCACCATCAGGTGACCGCCGGCCTGACTGTCGGCGCGATCGTCTTTATCGCGGCGATAGTGGGAATCCTGCTGCGGCCCAGCGGGCATCTCAGCACATTTTGGGCAGCGAACGCCGTGCTGCTCGGCCTGCTGGTGCGGCGCCCGGACTTGGCGACTCCGGCCGGCTGGCTGGCGGCGGCGGCCAGCCTGATCGCGGCCGACGCCATCACCGGCAGCGGCTGGACGCGCACGCTGCTGCTCACCGCCGGCAACCTTGCCGGCGTCCTGACCGGCTACCTGCTGTTCAAACGGCTGCCGCCTGAAGACCGGAAATTGCAGCGCCCTGGCTCGCTGCTCTCGGTCATGCTGATTGCGTTGGCCGCCTCGGCCGCGACCAGCGTGCTGGGAGCGGCGGTCAACGCCCTGATCTTCCATCGCGATCCGATCAGCGGCTTCTTCATCTGGCTGGCGACGGAACTGGCCAACTACATCGTCGTGCTGCCGGTGGCGCTGACCTTCCCACGCCCGTCGGAGCTGAAGTGCTGGTTCGTGCGGACCTTCACGACCCGGCCGCAGCTGCGGGTCATCGCACCGCTGGCGCTCTACCTGGTCAGCCTGGCGATGGTGCCGTCGGTCGGTGGGCCGGGCGCCCTCGCCTTCCCGGTTCCCACCCTGCTCTGGTGCGCGCTCACCTACAGCCTGGCGGCCACGACCCTGCTGACGCTGTCTTTCGCCGTCTGGAGCCTGCTGTTCCTGTCGACCGCTTCAGCCTCGCTGGGCTTTGCGTCGGTGATGGGCTTTGACCTGATGTCGCTGCGCCTGGGCGTGATGCTGGTGGCCCTGGCCCCGATCATCGTCGCCGGCGTGATGGCCAGCCGCAACGCGCTGCTGCGCGAAGCCGAGCTCGCCCGCCGGGCGGCCGAAGAGGCGATGTCCGCCCGCACCCTGCTGCTGGCGACCATGACCCACGAATTGCGCTCGCCGCTGACGGCCGTGGTCGGTTTCTCAGGGATGATGGCGCGCCAGGCCTTCGGGCCGGTGGGGCATCCGAAGTATCTCGACTACGCCCAGTCCATCGAGATCGCCGGCTCGCACCTGAGCGACCTGGTCACGGACCTGCTCGACACCGCCAAGATCGAGGCCGGACAGATCGAGCTCTCGCCGGCGTCTGCATCCAGCCGCGAAATCGTCGAACAGGCGCTGCGGCTGGTCCGCGGCCTGTCGATCGACGCCGGCGTGACGGTGGTGATGGAGCCCGGCGACTGGCCGCCGGTCCACGTCGACCAGCGGGCGGTGAAGCAGATCCTGATCAACCTGCTGGCCAATGCGGTGAAGTTCTCGCCGCCCTCCAGCCTCGTCGAGGTGTCCTCGAAGGTGAAGGACGGACGGCTGGTGATCTGCGTCCGCGACTTCGGCCAGGGCATCCGCGAGGAAGACCTGGCGATCCTCGGCCGCCCGTACGTGCAGATGGGCGATCGCGTGACCCGGGCCGAAGGCTGGGGCCTGGGCCTGGCGCTGTCGCATGACCTCATCGAGCGGCACGGCGGCAGCCTGGAGCTGGAAAGCAAGCTGGGCGCCGGCACCAGCGCCCGCTTCGACGTCGCGCTGGCCGAGGCCGAGCCGAAAGCCTTGGCCGCGGGCGCGGGCCGCTAGCTCTTCGGCAGCGCCGTCTCGGGCATCTCGATGTCGATCTCCAGGGTCGAGACCTGATCGCCCCGGTCAAGCTTGACCACCACCCGGTCGCGATCGATCGCGATGTGCTTGGCGATCACCGCCAGGATCTCCTGCTGCAGGATGGCGGCGAGGTCTTCGCCGCCGCCGAGCCCGCGCTCATGAGCAAGCAGTAGCTGCAGCCGATCGCGCGCCACCGGGGCCGAGCGGCGCCCCTTGCCGAAGAAATTCAGGAGGCTCATGCGACCGCCTTGCGGCCGAACAGCCGGCTCATGAAGCTCTGACGTTCCTTGGGGACGCTGACGGCGACATTGTCGCCCATCAACCGGCGCGCGGCCTCGCTATAGGCCTGAGCGGCCGGCGAACCGGGATTGTGCAGAGTCACCGGGCAGCCGACGTTGGAGGCGCTGAGGACGTCCGGACTTTCCGAGACGATGCCCAGCAGCGGGATCGCCAGGATCTCCAACACGTCCTCGACGCTCATCATCTCGCCTCTGGCCGCGCGGGCCGGATCGTACCGCGTCAGCAGCAGCTGCTTTTCCATCCGATCGCCGCTTTCGGCGCGCTGGGTCTTGGAGTCGAGCAGGCCGATGATGCGGTCGGAGTCACGCACCGAGGAGACCTCGGGATTGGTCACCACCACCGCCAGGTCGGCGAAGCGCATGGCCAGGGTCGCACCCTTCTCGATGCCGGCGGGGCTGTCGCAGATCACCCAGTCGAACTGCTCGCGCAGATCGTCGATAACTCGCCCGACGCCTTCCTCAGTGAGGGCGTCCTTGTCGCGGGTCTGCGAGGCCGGCAGCAGGCTGAGCGTCTCGACACGCTTGTCGCGGATCAGGGCCTGGGCCAGCTTGGCGTCGCCCTGGACGACGTTGACGAGATCGAACACCACCCGCCGTTCTGCGCCCATGACCAGGTCGAGGTTACGCAGGCCGACATCGAAATCGACCACCACCACCTTCTGGCCCGCCTGGGCCAGCGCTGCCCCCAGCGACGCCGAGGACGTGGTCTTGCCCACGCCCCCCTTGCCCGACGTGACGACGACAACCTTGGACATGACTCACCGTTCCTTCCCCTCGCCCCACGACGAGCAACTCAACTAGCCGAGCGCCGAGAGGCGCAGCGCCCCACGGTCGCAGCGGACCTGGACGGCCTGGCCGTGGAGGTCAGGCCCCCAGTGCTCGGCCGTCCGATACAAGTGATCGACGCCCACCAGCTCGGCCTCGAGCCGGCGGCAGAAGATGCGGGCCTCGGCGCCGGTCCGCAGGCCGGCGATAGCCCGGCCGCGCAGCGCGCCATAAACATGGATCGAGCCCCCGGCGATGACCTCAGCCCCCGAGGCGACAGGGCCGACGATGGTCACGTCGCCCTCCTCGAAGATCACCGACTGGCCGGATCGCACCGGCCGATCGATCAGCAAGGAGGGGGAAACGGGCGCAGGCGCATCAGACGCTTCCGGCGCGACCGCGGCCGCGACATCGCTGCGGGCCTTGCGCGCGACATTGCCATGCAGGTTGGTCGGCAGATGCGACCACGGCGTACCGCCCAGCGCCGCCGGGCGCAGCCCCTCGACGCCGATCAGCTTGAGGCCGCGCGCGCTCAGCCCGTCGAGCGCCACCAGCACAGCTTCGGGCCCGACGCTCTCCAGCGCCGCCCCCAGGTCGACCACGATGGGTCGGTTGTCGAACAGCGCGGCCGAGGCGTGCATCTGCTCATCGAGGGCCGCGAACCACTGCGCGAAGGGCGCTTCGGGCGCCAGGATCAACGCCATGATGCTGCGCCCACGCACCCGGATTTTGGGCAGATCGAACGTCTCGGTGCTCACGTCGCATGCCCTGCAGAACTGGGCGAATTGTCGATTTGCGCAGCCATGACGCCTCCGTCCGGATTGGGGGACAGGGGTCCCCCTCCGGGCGCTCCCTCGCGTCGTAAGTTCTAGATTCGTGGGGCTTTCTTGCGGCCTGATCCCGCCGCAGTTTCGGCGCCATGCGGTCAAGCTTCAACGGACCGGGCGGCGAAACTCCATGATCCAGTTGGTCTCCCAGGTCGCCCCGTCGTCATACGAGAAGGCTTGGCTCCAGCGCGGCGTGTCGGTGTCCGTACCGCTCCAGTCGAAGAGCACCTTTACCGGCCGGCCATCGTCCATGTCGTCGCCTGCGAAAACGCCCTTGCCGTTCTCGAAGCGTCCGTAAACCGGCGGCTGCAGCTGGCCGTCCTTGGAGTTGATCCAATAGATCGCCCACTGGTTCTGGGCTGGATCGTAGAGGCGCAGGGTCATCCCCTTGAAGCCCTTGGTCGGGAAATCGCTCTCGTCGATCGAGACCATGCCGCCCATCAGCACCTGGGCCTTTTCGTAGGACGGGAAGACGTCCCAGTCGTCGGAGCCGATACCGCGGACCTTCAGCCGCCGGTTCGTCACATCCCAGTCGCCGTGATTGAAGTCGAAGTCGTGCGCCGAGCTCATTGGCCGATCCTCCTGCTTAAGCCGCGCCGGGATTAGCCGACCGCTGCTGCCAGCAGAGTGTCAGCAGCCTGTCAGGGTCGCATCGAGCCGGTCTCGATAAACCGCTGGTGCCAGGAGAGCGCCTCGTTCAGCAGCGAGGGCGACTGCTGTCCGTAGGCGTGCAGGCGGGCGCGGGCGTAGTAGTCGGCGAGCGCCGGCCGATAGTCCGGGTGGGCGCAGTTGGCGATGATCACTTCGGCCTTCTGCTTGGGCGAGAGGCCGCGCAGGTCGGCCAGGCCCTGCTCGGTGACGATCACCTGGACGTCCTGGTTGATGTGATCGACATGGCTGGCCTGGGGCACGATCGCCGAGATCTTGCCGCCCTTGGCCGTGGAGGGCGTCACGAAGATTGAAAGGTAGGCGTTGCGCGCGAAATCGCCCGAGCCCCCGATGCCGTTCTGAATTCGCGAGCCCATGACGTGAGTCGAGTTCACGTTGCCGTAGATGTCGGCCTCGATCATGCCGTTCATGGCCACGCAGCCCAGGCGGCGGATCAGTTCGGGGTGGTTGCTGATCTCCTGCGGACGCAGGATCAGCTTGTCCCGATAGAAGGCCATGTTGTCGTTGAGGCCGGCCGCGGCCTCCGGGCTCAGCGAGAAGGCGGTAGCCGAGGCCATGCGCAGCTTGCCGGCGGTTATCAGGTCCAGCATCCCGTCCTGCAGGACCTCGGTATAGGCGGTCATGTTCTCGAAACGGCTGTTCAGCAGCCCGGCGAGCACCGCATTGGCGATGTTGCCGACGCCCGACTGCAGCGGCAGCAGGTTCTCTGGCAGGCGCCCCTTGGCGACCTCTTGCTCAAGGAACTCCAGCAGGTGGCCGGCGATGGCCGCGGCGACGTTGTCGGGCGGCGAGAACGGCAGGTTGCGGTCAGGGGCCTGCGTCTCGACGATGGCGACGATCTTGTCGGGATCGCAGCGGAAGTAGGCCTCGCCGATGCGGTCGTCAGGTTTCACCAGCGGGATCGGCACGCGGTTCGGCGGCAGGGCCGTGCCGTAGTAGATGTCGTGCATCCCCTCCAGCGCCGGGTTCTGCCAGCTGTTGACCTCAAGGATCACCTGCTTGGCGCGGTCCAGCCAGGTCTTGTTGTTGCCGACCGACGACGACGGGATCAGCGAGCCGTCCGGGCGGATGCCCGACACCTCGATCACCGCCGTGTCGAGCGGACCGAGGAACCCCTGCCAGGCCATCGGGGCGACCTGGCTGAGATGCATGTCGAAATACTCCATCTCGCCGCGATTGATCTTCTCGCGGGCGATGGGGTCGGAATTGTAGGGCAGCCGGAACTCGATGCCGTCGGCCTTGGCCAGCGCGCCGTCCAGTTCTGGGCCGGTAGAGGCGCCGGTCCAAACGCGGACCTGAAACTTGTTCCCCGCGGCGTGCTCAGCCTCGATGCGGCTGGCCAGGGCGAGCGGGACGGCCTTCGGATAGCCCGAGCCGGTGAAGCCGCTCATCGCGACGGTCGAGCCCGACGCGATCAGGCCGGCCGCCGTCTGCGCGTCCGTCACCTTGGCGCGCAGTCTCTCGCAGCCGATCCGGGATTTGTCCGCCATACGCGCCTCCACTGACAGGTCTGGCGCAAGCAATAACCGGGGTGGCGCTCCGTTCCCATGCGACATGCATGAAAACCGGCGGTCGGCCAGCTAGACGGCGGCGAATCCGCGCCGCGAGCGCCGCAGCATGCTCCCGACCAGGCCAAAGCCCACGATCATCATCGCCCAGCCGGCCGGTTCGGGCACCGCGGTGAAGTCGCTGATGGTCAGGCTTACCGAATACGGCGCGCGCGCTGCTGGGGAGACGCGGAATACGCCGTCGAAGGTCGCGAACTGCGGGAAGAAGTGCGAGCTGCAGTCGCCGAGCGTGGTCGGCGTGCAGGGGCGATCGAAGCCGAGCGGCGTGCTCAGGACGCCGCTCGCCGTCCCGGGACTGGTGACGACGACGCAGCCGCCGGTCAGCGAGCAGTCATAGGCCAGCGAGTACTCGTTGCCCCAGACCCCGCCGATCGCCTCGTCCCACCAAGTCTTCCGCTCTTCGACGTTGCCGGTGAAGACCGCATCGATCAGCGCCAGGCCGCTGAATGTCAGGGTGGCGGTGGCGCTGTGGCCTTCCGGCGGCCAGTCGAAGGCGCCGGAAGCGTAGATGAAGCCGTCGACATCCGGATCGGTGAGCGAAAGGTCCACCACCTGGGCGGACAGGGCCGGGGTCGCAAGCAACGCCAACGCTGCGGCGACCGGACCGCACCACGACAATGACTTCATCACGGCAGGCTCCCTCTAGGCGCGTTAACCATTCGCCCCGCGCCAGAGGGAGTCAAGCTTCACTGAACTAGTTCAGTGAACGTGATTAGCTGCGCTTTAGCGCCCCTTCCAGGCCGGGGCGCGCTTCTGGGCGAAGGCCATCGGTCCTTCGACGAAGTCCTCGGACTTGAAGAGCGCGCTCACCGCCGGATAGCGGTTCTGGCCCTTGATCGCCGCCTCCAGGGTGGGTTCGTCCAGCCCCTTGTAGACCGCCTCCTTCGAGGCGCGGATCGACATCGGCGACAGCTCGCAGATCTGGCCGGCCCAGCGGCGGGCGGCGGCCAGCAGCTCGGCTTGCGGAACCACCTCGTTGACGAAGCCCAGCGCCTGGCCCTCGGCCGCGCTGACGCGGCGGCCGGTGAGAATCATGCCCAGGGCCTGCTTCTGGCCGATCATCCGCGGCAGGCGGTGCAGACCGCCGGCCAGGGCGGCTAGGCCGACCCGCGGCTCCGGCAGGGCGAAAGTCGCGGTGTCGGCCGCCACGATCAGGTCGCAGGCCAGCGCGATCTCGAAGCCGCCGCCCATGGCCACGCCGTTGACGGCCGCGATCAGCGGCTTGGTCAGGTCGAAACGCGAGGTCAGGCCAGCGAAGCCGGACGGCGGCGACTTCATCTCGCCGCCAGTCGCCTGATGCTTGAGATCGTTGCCGGCCGAGAAGGCGCGATCGCCGGCGCCGGTGACGATGCCGACCCACTGGTCCGGATCGGCGGCGAAGGCGTTGAACGCGTCGTCGAGCTCGAAGTGGGCCGGCGAATGCAGGGCGTTCATCACCTCCGGCCGGTTGAGCGTGAAGATGGTGATCGGACCCTCGCGGTCCACGCGGATGAACTCATAGGCCATCGAGGATCCTCCCTTTGTCATGCAGCGCCTAGGCTCGCCGGGGCGCCGCTACGTCGGTCAAGCGCTTCAGACGGGCCGCAGCCCGGCGCGGTAGCGCTTCCAGTTCTCGACATAGTGCAGGGCTCCGCCGGCCAGCGCCCTGCCCTGCTCCGGCGAAATCTCGCGCACGACCTTGCCCGGCGCGCCCATGACCAGCGAATTGTCCGGGATCTCCTTGCCCTCGGTGATCAGGCAGTTGGCGCCGATCAGGCAGTTCTTCCCGATCTTGGCCCCGTTCAGCACGATCGAGCCGATGCCGATCAGCGAGCCGTCGCCGATGGTGCAGCCATGCAGCATGACCTTGTGGCCGACGGTGACGTTGGCGCCGATGGTCAGCGGATAGCCGGTGTCGGTGTGCAGGACGCTGCCGTCCTGGACGTTGGAATTCTCGCCGATCGTGATCGGATCGTTGTCCCCGCGAATCGTCGCGCCGAACCAGACCGACGCGTTCTTCTTGAGAATCACCCGGCCGATCACGGCAGCGTTCGGCGCGATCCAGTATTCATCTTCTTTAGGCAGTTCGGGGGCGACTTCGCCCAAGTTGTAGACACTCATCCGTACACCCCGTTTATTTAATCAAATGAGCCATTTAAGGATTCAGAAACCACGTTAGCATCAGTCTAGTGATGCGATTCGAGAGGGGCGAGAGCCCTTTCGCATCACGCCGCGAGTCGGCGTCCGGTTCGTGGCCTGCGTTTGGGGCGGGGTGCAAGGTGTCGCGTTTGCTTCGGCGGGTCAGCCCGCCTGGATCACGAGCCGAAGACGGGCCCGCCGGCCGCAGCGCACGACGCCGCCGCCTCACTGCAAAATCGAACCATCCTGGAGGGCGAGCCATTGCGGCGTCGCCCTTTTTTCTTGCCCCTATGGAGGCCTAGATGACCAAGCGAGCTCTGAAGCGACAACTGCGCGAAGGCGCGTTCGACGCCGCCCAGTTCGAGGATGACGCGAAAGTCCGCCGTCTGCCGGTGGACCGTGCGTGGTCCCCCTTGGCTCATCACAATGACGATCGCGACCAGGGGTATCTAAAGACAATAAAAGCCAAATCGCCGGGCCAGCAGGCGTTGATGGACGCCATCGACGCCAAGAACCTGGTCATGGCCCTGGGCCCGGCCGGGACCGGCAAGACCTATCTGGCGATCGCCAAGGCGGTGGAGGCCCTGGAGGCCGGACGGGTCGGCCGCATCGTGCTCTCGCGGCCGGCGGTCGAGGCCGGCGAGTCGATCGGCTTCCTGCCCGGCGACGCCGAGGACAAGCTCGCCCCCTACCTGCGGCCGCTCTACGACGCGCTGTCGGACCGGCTGTCGATGAAGCGGGTGCGGGCGCTGATGGCCGAGGGCGCCATCGAAATCGCGCCGGTCGGTTTCATGCGCGGGCGAACGCTGAACAACGCCTTCGTGGTCATCGACGAGGCGCAGAACTGCACCTACGGGCAGCTCAAGATGCTGCTGACCCGGCTGGGCTGGCACTCGACCATGGTGGTGACCGGCGATCCGGCCCAGTCGGACCTGCTGCCGGAGCTCTCGGGCCTGGGTCCCGTCGCCGACCGCTTCGAGGAGATCTCGAACATCGCGGTCGTGCGGCTGAAGGACGTCGACATCGTGCGCCACCCGCTGGTGGCCGAGATGCTGGGCGTGCTCTGACGCCGTAGTGGAGGCCGGCCCCGGATGCCGGGGCCGGCGCTCGACCTGCGCTTAGGGCAGGTCTTCGGCGAGGATCGCCATTTCAAACATGTAAGAGCCGTCGCCGTCCTCGTCCTCGAAGACGACGCCGATGAACTCTTCGCCGATATAGACCTCGGCCGAGTCCTTTTGCTTCGGACGGGGGACCAACGTGATCCGCGCGTTGGCGAAGGTGCCGCGCAGGTGGCCTTCAAGACGGCGGATAGCTTTTTCGTCCAGCACGCTGGGCTCCTTCGTAGATTTCGGCGGGAACCTACGGGTTTTGCGCCGCACCGCAAAGCGCCTGCGCCTGAAAAAGCTGGGGACGCGGCCGCCGCGCCCGCTAGTCTGCCCGTCAAACGAGGGGGAGGACCGCGTGGCGGGCGTCGAGCTGGGACTGGTTGAGGGCTACTACGGCAAGCCGTGGTCGTGGGCGGAGCGCCGCGCCGTGGTCGAGGCGCTGGTCCCGCACGGCTACCGCTTTTTCCTCTATGCGCCGAAGGCCGACGCGTTCCTGCGCCGCCGCTGGCAGGAGCCGCATCCACAGGAGACCGCCGACGAACTGCGGGCCTTCTCGGCCTTCTGCCGCGCGGCCGGGGTGCGGTTCGGAGTGGGCCTCAGCCCTTACGAGATCTATCGCGACTTCGGGCCGGCCGCCCAAGAGGCGCTGGCCGCCAAGCTGGCGCACCTGGACGCCCTGGGGCTCGACGAGCTGGCCATCCTGTTCGACGACATGCGCGGCGACCTGCCGGGCCTCGCCGCCAACCAGGTCGAGATCGTCCACTGGATCGCCGCGCGGACCACGGCGAAACGGGTGATCGTCTGTCCTTCCTACTACACCGACGATTCGATCCTCGACCGCGTGTTCGGCCAGCGGCCTGCGAACTATCTGGAAGAACTCGGCGCGGGCCTGGATTCGTCGATCGAGGTGTTCTGGACCGGCGAAGAGGTCTGCTCGCGCGAGTTCAGCCCCGGCCACTTGGAGCGGGTCGGCCGCCAGCTGCGCCGCAAGCCGCTGCTGTGGGACAACTACCCGGTCAACGACGGGCCGTTGATGTCGCCGTTCCTGCACCTGCGCGCGTTCACCGGCCGCCCCGCCAGCATCGGGCCGCAAATCGCCGGCCATGCGGTCAATCCGGCCCTGCAGCCGACATTGTCGCTGATCCCGGCGATCACGCTGGCGCAGAGCTATGCCCAGGGCGAGGCCTACGAGTACGTCCGCGCCTTCCAGGCCGCCGCGCGCCAGGTGCTCGGAGACGATCTCGCCGCGGCGGTGGAGCGCAACCTCACCCAGTTCCAGGGCTTCGGCCTCGACCGCCTGACCGATGAGAACATGAGCCGGATGCGGCCGCGCTACGCCGGCTTCGATCATCCCGCCGCGCGCGAGATCGTCGCCTGGCTGGACGGCGCCTACCGCATCACCCTGGCAGAGATCGAAGCGACTTGAACCCGGCGCTCGGCGGCGCCTAGAGTGACCGCACCGCGTTGGCGGAAAACGCGAAAGACCTCCCCAGTGGCCGGCTGATCTCGTCCTAGACGACTGACCTTCGCCGACCGGCGCTGCAAGCGTCCGGGTCGCCCTGTCGCACGACTGCTTCCGAGACAGCCGCCATGGCGTTCTTCCGCAACTCCACCGTCAATCTGCTCAATCTGCACTATGGGATTCACGCCCTCGCCCTGAGCGGCGGCGGCGCGTTCTTCGCCGTCTACCTGCTGCGGGCCGGCGTTCCGGCCCATGGGGTCCTGGCCTCGCTGGCTGCGATCCTCATCGGCCGCTTCTTCATCCGGCCGGCGGTGCTGCCGCTCTGCAAGCGCTTCGGCCTCAAGCCGATGGTCATCGCCGGCACGATCCTCACCGCCGGCCAGTACCTGCTGCTGGCCCGGGTGGACGGGATCGGCTGGCCGCTCTTCACGCTCTGCGCCGTCTCTTCGATCGGCGACACGTTCTACTGGACGACCTATCACGCCTACTTCGCCTCGCTCGGCGACGCCGAGCATCGCGGTCACCAGATCGGCGCGCGCGAAGCCATCGCGGCCTTGGTCGGGATCGCCGCGCCGCTGCTGACCGGGTGGGCGCTGGTCACGGTGGGACCGGAGATCGCATTCGGCGTCACCGCCGTCGTACTGGTGCTATCGGCCCTACCGCTGTTCTTCACGCCAGCGGTTCCAATCGCGCTGGAGGCCCCGAACGCCTTTTGGTCAGCGCGTCCTGGCGTGGCGCTATTCGTCGCCGACGGCTGGATGGCCTCCGGCTATGTATTCGTCTGGCAGATCGCGCTCTTCAAATCGCTTGGCGAGAACTTCGCCGTCTTTGGCGGAGCGATGGCGGTCGCCGCGGTCGCCGGGGCGATCTGCGGTCTATTGCTGGGCCGCTTCATCGATGCCGGGCATGGGCGTCGCGCCGTGTGGCTGGCCGCCGGAACGGCCGCGGCGGTAATCGCCGCCCGTGCAGCCGGATATGGCCATCCCGCGATCGCGATCGCTGCCAACGCAGCGGGCGCGCTGGTCGTGGCGCTCTACACCCCGACCATGATGACCGCCGTCTACAATCTCTCGCAAGCCTCGCCCTGCCCGCTCCGCTTCCACATCGCCACCGAAGGCGGCTGGGACGCGGGCGGAGCTGGGGGCGCGCTGACGGCGGCCGCCCTGCTCTGGGCGGGCGCGCCGTTCTGGGCGGCGATCCTGATGGGCCTGGTCGGCACCATCGCGGCATTCATCCTGCTGCGGCGCTACTACTACGCCGCGCCGGCGCCCGCGCCTCAGATGACGTAGTCGTAGACCGCCTCGGCCAGGGTGTGGTCCATGCTGCGCGCCGGCTCCTCGCAGGTCGGGCAGTTGACCAGCCGCGCGGGCACGCCGGCGGCCGTGCAGTGCGGCGGAACCGGCTTGAGCACCACCGAACCCGAGGCCACCTTGGCGTAGTCGCCGATGGTGATGTTGCCGAGCACCTTGGCGCCCGCGCCCAGCAGCACGCCGTTGCCGATCTTCGGGTGACGGTCGCCACGCTCAGCGCCGGTGCCGCCCAGGGTCACGCCCTGCAGCAGCGAGACGTCGTTGCCGATCACCGCGGTCTCGCCGATGACGATGCCGGTGCCGTGGTCAATGAACACGCCTGAGCCGATCTTGGTGGCCGGATGGATATCGACCTGGAAAATTTCGGACATGCGGCTCTGCAGATAGAGCGCGATCGTCTCGCGGCCCTGATGCCACAGCCAATGGGCCACGCGCTGCGTCTGCAGCGCCTGGAAGCCCTTGAAGAACAGGAACGGCTGGACATAGCCCTTGCAGGCCGGGTCGCGCTCGAACACGGCCTTGAGGTCCGCTTCGGCGATATCGACCAATCGCGGGTCAGCGCGATAGGCGGCGTCCGCCAGTTCGCGCAGGCTCATCGCCCGCAGCTCCTGGTCGCCCAGCTTGCGCGCCAACTGATACGACAACGCCCCGCCGAGGTCGTCGTGACTGAGCACGACGGCGTTCAGCAGCGAGGCGAGCGCCGGCTCGGCCTTGGCGGCTCGTTCAGATTCCATGCGCAGCGCGGCCCATACCGGCGGCGCGGCCGAGGGGTCGATCACTTCCAGACGCTGGCTCAAAGGCTCCTCCCGTCCCAAAGGCGGTCCCCTATCCTAGCATGGCGCGCGCGAGCGACGCCGACAAAAGCCCTTCTCGGGCCATGTGGTACGCCCGAAGCAACATGGCAACCGTTAAGGCGTCACGCAGATGTCCGGCGCTCGCCGCCTCCAGCGCCTCGCGGAACGGAACTCGCACCATGGCGAGGTCCTCGGTGTCGTCGGCGTGAGCCGTTTCCGAGGCCGGGCGCAGGTCGGTCGCCAGATAGCCGATCGCCAGCTCGTCGGTGACCGAATTCGACAACTGCACGCGCAGGATCTCGCGCCATTCGCCCGCCGCCAGCCCGGCCTCCTCGGCCAGTTCGCGTTGCGCGCCCGCCAGCGGATCCTCGTCCTTGGGGCCGCCACCCTCCGGAATTTCCCAGCTATAGTCAGCAAATGGGAACCGATGCTGCCCGACCAGCACCACCGAGCCGTCCGCATAGATCGGCAGCACCGCCAGGGCGTAGTTCTGGAACCCGACCACGCCGTAGAACGCGGCCGCTCCCGTCGGCGCGACGGCGTCGTGCTCAGTGATCCGGATCCATGGGTTCTCGTAGGCGACCTTGGATTCGCCACGAAGCCAGGGCCTTCCATGCTCGGTCAGCCACGCCGGTTTTTGCGACATATTCTCAACTAACCTTGCAGATCGCGCCCGCGGCCCCCAATAAAGGCCCCGACGAACATTCATCCCAGCGAGAAGCCCGTCTTGTCCATTGCCCTTCCCGAAGCCCCGTCGTTCGGCGCCCCGGTCAACCAGCACCCCTGCCCCGAACTGCTGAGCTTTTTGGCGACGCGCCGTTCGGCCTCGGCGGTCACCCTGGCCGAGCCGGCCCCGGGCGACGACGACGTCGCCGCCTTGATCCGGCTGGCCGCCCGCGCGCCTGACCATGGCAAGCTGGCGCCCTGGCGCTTCATCGTGCTGCGCGGAGAGGACAAGGCCGCCTACGCCGCGCGCCTCGAAGCTCTGGCGCAGTCGCGCGGCGACGCGCGCGCCGCGGCCAAGCTCGCCAAGTTGAAGCTTCCGCCGATGGGGATCGCGGTGGTTTCCGCCCCGCGGGCCCATGAGGTTCCGGAATGGGAACAGGTTCTGTCGGCCGGGGCGGTTTGCACGGGTCTGCTCTATGGCGCCCAGGCGCTCGGCTACGGCGCCAACTGGATCACCGACTGGTACGCCTATGACGACCAGGCCAAAGCCATCCTGGGGCTCAGTGCAGGAGAGAACGTCGCGGGCTTCATCTTCATCGGCACGGCGAAGGAGCCGCCGATGGAACGCGAGCGGCCCGATAGCGTCGCGCTGACCACGGTCTGGAAGCCCTGACCCAGGATACCTGAGCTGAAGAGTCACGAAGGCCGGACAGCGATGGCCCGCTGCCCGGCCTGATGTGACACGCCCGAGGAGAGATGGGCACGGTCCTCATAGCACGCCGGCGACCAGCCCGCTAGTCAATCGCGGCTCTCGCCCGCCCGCCCTGAGCCGGCCGCAGGCTCAGGACCTCCGCGAACTACAACCATGACGATGTATTCGACTGCGTGAATACTCTCCGAGCGCGGATCGTATCACGGCCTTCAACCGTCCGGACCAGGATCGTTAACGCCGGATCGATCGAGAACTTCAATCAACCACGGCCGCGGTAGGTGGCGACGCCCTGATCTGGGACCCAGAGCCCTTCCGGCGCCGGGCCGCTTTGCCAAAAGACGTCGATCGGGATGCCTCCACGCGGAAACCAATAGCCGCCGATGCGCAACCAACGCGGCGCGGCGATCTCGACGATCTTGCGCCCGATGGCGACGGTGCAGTCCTCATGGAACGCCCCATGGTTGCGAAACGAGCCGAGATACAGCTTCAGAGACTTGGATTCGATCAGCCAGTCGCCGGGCGCATAGTCGATGACCAGATGCGCGAAATCCGGCTGACCGGTCACCGGACAAAGCGACGTGAACTCCGGCGCCGTGAACCTCGCCAGATAGAGCGTGTCGCTCTGCGGATTGGGGACGCGCTCGAGGACCGCGGTCTCGGGACTGTCGAAGCCCCGAACGTCCCGGCCCAGTTGGGTCAGATGCAGTTCTTCCATCGCCGGGATTTATCCCGCCGCACGGTTTGCGGCAACCGAACGAGCCGCTATGCAAGCAGGTAAGCAGACAAATGGGGAGAACGGCATGTCCGGCGCGGATTTCGAAGGCTTCGTGGTCGTGGTCACCGGCGCGTCAACCGGGCTTGGTCGCGCCATCGCGGTTGAGACGGCCAGCCGCGGCGCTCGGGCGGTAGTCATCAACTACGCGCGCAGCGCCGACGAAGCCCAGGAAACCGCTCGCCAGGTCGAGGCGCACGGCGCTCAGGCCGTGCTGGTGCAGGGCGACGTCGCCAGCGACGCCGACTGCCGCAAGATCGCCGCGGCGGCTGAACCGTTCGGGCGCATCGACGCGCTGTTCAACAATGCCGGCGTCACCAAGTTCGCGCCGAACCACGCCGATCTCGAAGCGGTCTCCGCCGAGGACTTCCTGAACCTCTACGGCGTCAACGTCGTAGGCGCCTTCCAGATGACCCGCGCCGCCCGCGCCCTGCTCGAGGCCGGCGAGCGTCCGGGCGCGGTGGTCAATACATCGTCCATCGCCGGCGTCGCGGGCATTGGCTCCTCAGTGCCCTACGCCGCCTCCAAGGGGGCGATGAACACCATGACGCTGTCGCTGGCGCGCGCCCTGGCGCCGAAAATCCGCGTCAACGCGATCTGCCCCGGCTTTATCGACACGCCCTGGTTCGACAAGGGCGTCGGCGCCGAGCGCGCCCAAAAGATGCGAGAAAGCGCGGCGGCCAATACGCCGCTCAAGGCGGCCTCGTCCGCCGAGGACGTCGCCGCCGCCGCAGTGTTCCTGGCCTCGCCAGGTTCGCGGCACGTCACGGGCGAGACGTTGCTGGTCGATGCGGGCACTCACCTCGGTTATGCGCCGATGGCGATGCGCTGAGCATTCGGCGCGACGCAAACTCGGGTGAAACCCTGACTCGCAAGAGCCCCGTGGCGCCAAAGGCACAGTCATTCGCCCAAAAGCGCGGCGCCAGGGTTTGTTAACGCTCAAAAATCAAACAGCGAATACCCAGCACAGGTGATCAGCTCCGCTCACGTTGATCTGCCGGTCAGCCGCATGGCGATCTCGGGTCGACGGTCAGCTGGAGCCTGATCGAATAATGGGGATACAACGCTAATGAAGACTCTCACCACCGCGCTTCTGGCCGCTGCGGCCACCGTCGCCATGAGCGGCGGCGCCCTCGCCCAGGACGAAAGCGCGCTCGACCTGTCGTTCAACGTCGGCGCAGCCACCGACTACGTCTGGCGCGGCGTCAGCCAAACCGACGAGAGCCCGCAGATTTCGGGCGGCGTCGACGCCACCCTCGGCGGCCTGGTCTATGCCGGCGGCTGGCTGTCGAACGTCGATTTCGGCAGCGGCAACGACACCGATTTCGAACTGGACCTGTACGCCGGCGTCCGCCCGCAACTGGGCCCGGTCAGCCTGGACTTCGGCATCCTGTACTATGGCTACATCAACGCCCCGACCGGTTCGGACCAGGACTTCATTGAGTTCAAGGCCGCCGGTTCGGTTCCGGTCGGCCCGGCCACCGTCGGCGCCGGCGTCTACTATTCGGACGACTTCTTCGGCGGCACCGGCCCGGCCACCTACGTGGAACTG
>NZ_PNLB01000032.1 GCF_013822795.1 Phenylobacterium sp.
CCCGGCATCGGGTTGGGGCAGCGCTTCACCCAGGCCACCGCCTCGTCCATGTCCTTGACCTCCCACAGCCAATAGCCGGCGACGATCTCCTTAGTCTCGGTGAACGGCCCGTCGATCACCGCCCGCTTGTCGCCGTCGAACGCCACCCGCTTGCCTTTGGACGACGGCTGCAGCCCGTCGCCGCCCTTCATGATCCCAGCCTCGACCAGCAGTTCGTTGTAGCGGCCCATCGCCTCCAGCAGCTCGCTCGACGGCATCGCGCCGGCTTCGCTGTCGACGGTCGCCTTCACCAGAACCATCACGCGCATCGTCATTCCTCCGTCGGCCCCATCGGCCCATTGCGCCAAGGACGTACGTCGCAACCGCGATCCGACAACCTCGTCGAATTTCTTGCGACCGCATCTTGTCCCTACGTCAGGGCGCATTCCCCCTTGGGCGACGCGAACCGTCGTTCTAAATGACTGGCATGGCCAAGAACCCGGAAAGCCCTGTCGAGCCCTTCAAGCGCGCCCTGGCCCATGCCGCGCGCTCCCTGGCTGAGAAGCCGGACCTGGAAATCGTCTATTCGGGCGAGGGTCCGCAGCTGTCGGGCAACCGCGCCGTGCTGCCGCATCCGCCCCGCGACCTGACCCCGGCCGACGCCGCCCGCATCCGCGGGCTGGCCGACCAGATGGCGCTGCGCCTGGCCCACCACGACGTCGCCGCCCACGCCAAGGGCCGTCCGGCCTCGGCGCTTGGCGCGCCGATCTACGACGCGCTCGAACAGGCCCGCATCGAGGCGGTCGGCGCCAATGCGCTGGGCGGGGTGAAGGCGAACCTGCGCGCGGTCCACGAGCACGCCTGGGCCAAGAAGCCGCTCAACCAGCTCGAAGCGCTGGCCAACCCGCCGATGGCCGACGTCGTCGCCCTGCTGGCGCGCGAGCGGATGACCGGCGAGCCGCCGCCCTCGATGGCCAAGCCCTTGGTCGACCTCTTCCGCGCCGAGGTGGAATCCAAGGCCGGCGCCGATCTCGACCGTCTGATCGACGCGGCCGGCGACCAGAAGGCCTTCGCCAAGATCGCCCGGACCATCCTGCGCGACCTCTCGATGGGCGATGATCTCACCGACGCGCCCGATCAGGCCGACGACGAGGAAGGCGACAGCGAGGACGGCGAGGCTGAATCGCAGGACGACGGCGACGAAGGCGAAGGCGAAGGCCAGTCCCCGCAGCAGACCGCGATGGACGAGAACGAGGCGACCCATCGCGAGAGCGAGGACGCCGACAGCCAGATGATGCAGGCGGAGGATGATCCCAACGCCGAGGACACCGACGAGCCGCCGGAGATGGGCGAAGGCGAGCAGCCGGCCCGCCCCGACCTCAAGGGCGACGCCAAGGTCGCCACCTACAAGGTGTTCACCACCGCCCACGACGAGATCGTCGCCGCCGAGGAGCTCTGCGACGCCGAAGAGCTGACCCGCCTGCGCGCCTATCTCGACCAGCAGCTGGCCAGCCTCTCCAGCGTCGTTTCGCGCCTGGCCAACAAGCTGCAGCGCAAGCTGATGGCCCAGCAGAACCGCTCGTGGAGCTTCGACCTCGAGGAAGGCATCCTCGACACCGCGCGGCTGACGCGGGTGATCACCGACCCGACCGCTTCCCTCGCCTTCAAGGAAGAGGAAGACACCGAGTTCCGCGACACGGTCGTGACCATCCTGATCGACAATTCCGGCTCGATGCGCGGGCGCCCGATCATGGTCGCCGCGGTCTGCGCCGACATCCTGGCCCGCACGCTGGAGCGCTGCGGCGTCAAGACCGAGATCCTCGGCTTCACGACCCGGGCCTGGAAAGGCGGCTCCTCGCGCGAGGACTGGCTGAAGGCCGGCAAGCCCGCCCAGCCGGGCCGCCTGAACGACCTGCGTCACATCATCTACAAGGCCGCCGACGCCCCGTGGCGGCGCGCCCGCCGCAACCTCGGCCTGATGATGCGCGAGGGGCTGCTCAAAGAGAACATCGACGGCGAGGCGCTGATGTGGGCGCACCAGCGGCTGATCGGCCGCCCCGAGGCGCGCCGCATCCTGATGGTGATTTCCGACGGCGCCCCGGTCGACGACTCGACCCTGTCGGTGAACTCTGGCCACTACCTCGAGCGTCACCTGCGCGACGTGATCACCGAGATCGAGACCAAGAGCCCGGTGCAGCTGATCGCCATCGGCATCGGCCATGACGTGACCCGCTACTATCGCCGCGCCGTGACCATCGTCGACGTCGAGCAACTGGCCGGGGTCATCGTCGACCAGCTGGCCGAGCTGTTCGACGAGGAGATCCGCAAGGTCACCCGCAAGACCGCCGGCCTGCTGGCCCCGCCGCCGAGCACCCAAGGCCCGCAAGGCGGCCCCGCCCGCCGCTCGACCTTCAAGGAAGTCCGCCGGGCGGTGGCTTAGGCCCCACTCGCTCCCTCGCCCCCTTTGGGGGAGAGGAAATGAGCACGGCCGCTCCCGCCGCACACTCCCTCGCCCCCTTGGGGGAGAGGGTCGGGGTGAGGGGGACTTCGGCCTCCGCCGCAAAAGGACGCCGCCCGGCTTGACCCGCGGCGGACTTCCCCCCTCACTGCGCCCACGCCGCGACCGAGGGGGATAGTGACCATGCGACGTTTCACGCTGACCGCGCTCGCCGCGCTGGCCCTCGCGTCCTGCGCCCAGCAGGCCCCGGCCCTGCCGACGGCGCCGCTGCCGGCCGGGCCGGCCATCGCCATCGCCGCCACGCCCGTCCCGCTGAACCCGGCCGACCCGACCCAGGACCGCATCGGCGACTTCCGCTACGCCGGCGGCCTGGTGCTGTCCTCGGCCGACACCGCCCGCTTCCACGGCCTCTCCGACATGGCTGTCCGCAATGGCGTCGACCTCACCGCGGTCAGCGACGAAGGCGACCTGATCAAGGCGCGGCTCGTGCTCGACAAGGCCGGCCGCCTGGTCGGCCTCACCGGCGGCAAGGTCAGCGCCCTGACCGGCCTCGACGGCAAGCCGCTGCAGGGCAAGCTGGAATCCGATTCCGAGGGCATGGCGCTCCTGGCCAACGGCGACATGCTGATCAGCTTCGAGCAGCGCCACCGCATCTGGCTTTACCCCGCCGACGGCTCTGCGCCGCGGCAGGCGCCCGCCCCCGACGCGAGCTTCCCGGCCAACGGCGGGATGGAGGCGCTCGGCCCGGCCCCCGAGCTTGGCCCCGACGCCTATGTCGCCGGCGGCGAGGAGAGCGGCCAGACCTGGACCTGCCGCCTCTCGGCCGGCTGCGCGCCGGGAGAGGTCATCGCCAAGCCGGCCGAGTTCGGCCTGGTCGCGGTCACCCGTCTGCCACAGGGTCGCACCGCCTGGCTGCTGCGCGCCTGGGATCCGGTGCGCGGCAACCGCATCGCCCTGACCATCCACGACGCTGGCGGCGAGATCGCCCGCATGGAGATGGCGCGCCCCCTGACCATCGACAATTTCGAGGCTATCGCCGCGGTCCCGGCCAAGGACGGCTCGGTGCGATTCTATCTGCTGTCGGACGACAACTTCCAAAGCAGCCAGCGCACCCTGCTGCTGGCTTTCGACTGGAAGCCGGCGCGGCGCTGACCGGCAGATTTCTGGAGGCTCGCGGCCGATACCTGCCGGTAGAGCGCCTATCGGCAGGCCAAAGCGGCCTATGGGCAGGTTGCTGGGCGGAAATCGGCCCCTATCGGCAGGATTGCCGATCGTCGCGCCGATCGCCTAGCCGGCTTCCGGAACCCAGGCGAACCCCTCGCCGTGGGCCTTCACGCGGCCCAGGCCTGGGTAGGGAAAGTGCACGGCGTAAAGCCGTAGGTCCTGGTCCGCCGCCAGCTTCAGCAGCGCCCGGCGACTGGCCGGCGCCGTCGTCGAGCCGCCGTCGTACTCGATGTCCCACTCGGGCTTGGCGACCGAGATCACGAAGTGATGCACGGTGTCGCCGACGTAGAGCAGCCGCTGGTCGTTCGAGGCGATCTCGAAGGCGCTGTGTCCCGGCGTATGCCCCCGGACCTCCACCGCGGTCACCAGGCCCGGCAGAATTTCCGCCCCCGGCGCGAAGGCCGCGACCTTGGGCGCGATCGCCTTCACCAGCGCCGCCTGGCCCGGATCGGCCTGCATGGCCGCCCACTCCGGCGCGGAGACATGGATCGCGGCGTTGGGGAAGGTCAGGCCGCCATCGACCCCGACCAGACCGCCGACATGGTCGGCATGGCTGTGCGAAATGAAGATGTCGGTGACCTGCGCCGGGTCCACGCCGGCCGCCCGCATCGAGGCGAGCAGCTTGCCGCCCTGGGCGAAACCGACCCGCGCCGCCCCGGTGTCGAACAGCATCACCCGGCCTTCGCCACGGACCAGCAGGGGCTGGATGCTGAGATCGAGCGAATCGTGGCCCGCCCCCTTGAGCACCGCGGCCACCTCGGCGGGCGGGCGGCCGACCCCGAAGGTCTTGCCGTCGTTGGCGACCTTGATCGCCCCGTCGAGCAGGGCGTTGGCCTGCAGCGCGCCAATCTTGAAGCTGTAGGGGGCCTGCGCGACGGCGGCGGGTTCCGGCGGCGCGGCGGGCTCGGTCTTCGGCGAACAGGCGGCGAGCGCGGTGAGCGCGGTCAGGGCCAGGGCGGCCTTGCGAAGGGTCATGGCCAGGGCTCCAAGGTCGAACCTGGCGGACTATGATCCCATCGCGCAGCCGTCGAAACGAAAAAGGCCGCCCCGGAGGGCGGCCCTTAGAACCCTGGAGAGAGTTCGTAATCTTAGGCGGCGGCTTGGCTGGCCAGCTTGGCCTTGACCTGACGCTTGATCTTCAGAGCGCGCGGCGACAGCTGCTCGTCACGGGCGCCCGTGAGGAACACGTCCAGGCCGCCCTTGAAATCCAGCGTGCGCAGCGCGGCGTTGGTCACGCGCAGACGGAACGACTGGCCCAGCGCGTCCGACTGGAGCGTGGCGGGCGAGAGGGCCGGCAGGAAGCGGCGCTTCGTCTTGATGTTCGAGTGGCTGACGTTGTGGCCGACCATGGGACCGACACCGGTGAGTTCGCAACGACGCGACATGGCTTTATGACCTACGCGAGAAAAGGGATGGACGGCGGGCGGACCCGCGCCAAGGAGCGGGCGATATAGTCGAAGGGGCCCGGCGACGTCAAGGCGGGGCTGGCATTTGACCGCTTCAGATCGGCAGAAAAGTGACTCTGGGCCCCGGCGGCGGCCGGGCGGCGTTGTGGTCCAATGCCCTTGGGATACAATAGCTTGTAGGGAACAAAGACTGAATCGGGCGGAGTCGCTGATTCGGTCACCCTTCGTTTCGCGCGCGTTCCAGCTGCGCTTGACCGGGCGTTAACCTCAAAACACCGTTCGCTGAACAAGACAAAAGCCCCGTGCGCGGACGCACGGGGCTTTCGATTCTGCGCAGCCGGCTGACTAGGACAGCACGACCAGCACGACGCGGCGGTTGGCCATGCGGCCTTCGCGCGTGTCGTTCGGGGCGACCGGCTCGTCCTCGCCATAGGCGATGGTGGCGATCCGGTTCAGGGCCACGCCCTGCTTGTTCAGGTAGCGGCGAACGGTCTCGGCGCGATCCTGGGCCAGGCGCATGTTGCCCTCGGGCGAGCCGGTCGCGTCGGTGTGACCTTGCACCTCGACGTAGACGTTCTTGTTCTCACCCTTCAGGCGCTCGGCGAAGGCCGACAGCCGCGACTCGGCTTCCGGCGACAGGGTCGACTTGCCGAGCGGGAACTTCAGCGCGTCGTCCGACATCACCACCGAGTACATGAACTTCCCCTCGGCGAGCTTGCCGGCCGCGGTGGCGCGGTCCAGGGCGTCGCGCGAGGTGCGGTCCAGTTCGCCCAGGCGGGTTTCGTGGTTGGCGACCTTGCCGTCGACCACGGCGACCTGCTCGTTGACGAACTTCTTGGTGGCGCAGCCGCCGAGGCCGAGCGTCCCGATAGCGAGCGCGCTCAACACCACGGCGCGAGTTTTTGTACCGATCATCTTCTTACGACCTCTCCCGTCGTCTCTTCCTAAGTCTGGATGCCTTCGAACACCCCTGATGAGCCAAGGGTTTCCCCGCATGGAACGGGCAGACTTCGGCGTCCGTAACGGCCGTCATCGCGCATGGTTGCCGAACGGTTGCGGCGACGTTCCGTCGCACCCTGGCCAAATGGCCAGGGGCGCTCCCCGTCAGGGTCTTCCCTGAGCTACGCGGCGGCGCGGGAACCGCGGCCCCAAGCCGCGCCTTAAGTCCATGGCGACAGTCCAGGAGGCGGGCGGCTTGCGGAGCGTCGCACGCAGGTTTAATAACTGACCAGTCAGTTATTTATGGCGAGACCGATGCTCCCCGCCGGACAGCCGAAGTTCAAGCGCCGCAAAGCCGATCGTCCGGACGAGATCGTCGCCGCGGCAATGGATGTCTTTGCCGAGAAGGGCTTTGCAGCCGCCCGCCTGGACGACATCGCCGCCCGCGCCGGAGTCTCCAAGGGCGCGCTCTATCTCTACTTCGCGACCAAGGAAGACATCTTCCGCGCGGTCATCGAGCAAGGCGTGGCACCCAACCTCGGCCGCCTCCAGACAGCGCTGGCCGAACACGACGCCGCGTTCCCCGACCTGCTGCGCGCCTTCGCGACGATCGTCTCGAGCATCGCGACCGACTCCCCGGTCGGCGGGATCATCAAGATGGTCATCGGCGAGTCGCGGAACTTTCCCGAACTCGCCCGCACCTGGCGCGAGCGGCTGGTCGAACCGGCCCTCGGCGTGATGAGCGGCGCCATCGCCGCCGCCCAGGCCCGCGGCGAACTGCGCGCCGGCGATCCTCGCCACTGCGCGATCTCCCTGGTCTCGCCGATGCTGCTCGGGGTGATCTGGCGCGAGACCTTCGTTCCCGTCGGCGCCGAGCCGCTCGACATCCCGACCCTGGCGCAGCAGCACGTGGAGCTGTGGCTCCGCGGCATGCGCCCCGACGCAGGAGCCGCCGCATGAGGCAACGCGTACTGGTCATCGCCCTGTTGCTCGTGGCCGCCGTCCTGATCGCGGTGCTCTGGGCCTATCCACGCCTGCACCGCTCGCCGGTGCTGTCGGGCTATGTCGAGGGCGAGGCCTTGTACATGGCTTCGCCGGTCGCGGGCCGCGTCGACCAGATGCTGGTCCAGCGCGGCGACCAAGTCGCCGCCGGCCAGAAGCTGTTCGTGGTCGATCCTTCGCAGCTGCAAGGCGCCCGCGACCAGGCCAGCGCCGAAGTCTCCGCCGCCCAGGCCCAGGCCGCAGACGCCCGCAAGGGCCAGCGCCCGGTGGAGCTGGCCGTCTTCGACGCCAATGTCGCCGCCGCCGAGGCGACCCTGCGCGACGCCGAAGCCACCCTGCGACGGGTCCGGCCGCTCGCCGAGAAAGGCTACTACGCCAAGGCCCAGCTCGACGACGCCCAGGCCGCCCGCGACGCCGCCGCCGCCCAGGTCACCGCCACGCGCAAGCAGCGCCAGGCCGCCGCGCTCGGCGCGCGCGAAGACCAGATCCGCGCCGCCGACAGCCGAGTCTCGCAGGCCGGCGCCGCGCTGACCGCCGCCGACGCCCGGCTCTCCGACGTCGCCCCCCTCGCGCCGGGCGCAGCGCGGGTCGAAGACGTCTTCTTCCAGACCGGCGAGTGGGCTGCGGCCAACCAGCCGATCCTGGCCCTGCTGCCGGACGAACGCATCAAGGTCCGCTTCTTCGTGCCCCAGGCCGACATCTCGACCTACAAGGTCGGCTCGCAGGTGAAGTTCGCCTGCGACGGTTGCCCGTCCGGCCTGACCGCCAAGGTCAGCTTCATCAGCCCGCGCCCCGAATTCACCCCGCCGGTGATCTACAGCCGCGAGGCCCGCGACCGCATGGTTTTCCTGGTCGAGGCGGTTCCCTCTGCCCGGCTCAACCCGGGCCAGCCGGTCGATGTCCAGCCGCTGGAGCGCGCGAAGTGACGCTGGCGATCAACGTCCGCGGGCTGAACAAGAGCTTCGGCGACAAGCACGTCGTCCAGGACGTCTCGCTGCAGGTGGAAGAAGGCAAGATCTGCGGCTTCCTTGGCCCCAACGGCTCGGGCAAGACCACCACCCTGCGGATGCTCTGCGGCCTGCTGACCCCCGACAGCGGCGCGGGCACGGCGCTCGGCCTCGACATCATCACCCAGGCCAACCTCATCAAGCGCCGCGCCGGCTACATGACCCAGAAGTTCTCGCTCTACGAGGACCTGACCATCGAGGAGAACCTGCAGTTCTCCGCCCGCATCCACAGCCTCGACCGCCGCAAGGAGCGGGTCGATCAGGCGCTGGAGCGGCTGGGCTTGATCGAGCGCCGCGGCCAGCTGGCCGGCTCGCTGTCAGGCGGCTGGAAGCAGCGCCTGGCGCTGGCCACCGCCACCCTGCACGAGCCCAAGCTGCTGCTGCTCGACGAGCCCACCGCCGGCGTCGACCCAAAAGCGCGGCGCACCTTCTGGGACGAGATCCACGCCCTCTCGGCCGAGGGGCTGACCGTGCTGGTCTCCACCCACTACATGGACGAGGCCGAGCGCTGTCATGAGATCGCCTACATCAGCTACGGCCGGCTGATCGCCCGGGGCACGGCGCAGCAGGTGATCGAGAGCACCCACCTGATCACCTTCAACGGCGAGGGCCCCGGCATCGACCGGCTGTCGGTGGAGATCGGCAAGCTGCCCGGCGTCGACATGGCCGCGCCGTTCGGCCAATCGCTGCACGTCTCGGGCGTCGACCGCCCCGCCCTGGAGGCCGCGCTCGCGCCCTACCGCCGCGCGCCTTTCAAGTGGACGGAGGTCGAACCCAGCCTCGAAGACGTCTTCATCCGCCTGATGGAGACGTCCGAGGACAACTTCAAATGAACGGCTTCTCGGCGACCCGCGTGCTGGCGGTGATGATCAAGGAGTTCAAGCAGCTCACCCGCGACCGCCTGACCTACGCGATGATGCTGGCCATTCCGGTCGTCCAGCTGCTGCTGTTCGGCTACGCGATCAATTCGGAGCCGCGCCACCTGCCAACCGCGCTGCTGGTCCAGGAAGACAGCGTCTTCGCCCGCTCGATCACCGCCGCGCTGAAGAACAGCGCGTATTTCGATCTCGTCGCCCAGGCCCGGACCCCGGCCGAGCTGGACGAGATGGTCCGGCGCGGCGAGGTCCAGTTCGCGATCACCATTCCCGGCGACTTCACCCGCCGCGTCGCCCGCGGCGACCAGGCCCAGATCCTCGTCGACGTCGACGCCACCGATCCGTCGGCGACCGGCGCGGCGGTCGCCGCCTTGGCCGCCCTGCCCCAACAGGCGCTGGCCAACGACCTGAAAGGCGCGCTCGCCGCGCGCGGCCAGGCCGCCCCGCCGTTCGAGGTGATCGTCCACCGCCGCTACAATCCCGAGGCGATCACCGCCTACAACATCGTGCCTGGCCTGCTGGGCATCATCCTCTCGATGACCCTGGTGATGATGACCGCCCTGTCGGTGACCCGCGAGGCCGAGCGCGGCACGATGGAGAGCCTGCTGGCCACGCCGGTCGAGCCGATCGAGGTGATGGCCGGCAAGCTCGCGCCCTATGTCTTCGTCGGCCTGATCCAGACCGCGATCATCCTGCTCTTGGCGCGGTTCCTGTTCGACGTGCCGATGATGGGCGGCTGGCTGGGCCTATCGCTGGGCGTGGCGCTGTTCATCGTCGGCTCGCTGGCGCTCGGCTTCCTGATGTCCACCGTCGCCCGCACCCAATTGCAGGCCATGCAGATGAGCATGTTCTACATCCTGCCCTCGATCCTGCTCTCGGGCTTCATGTTCCCGTTCCGCGGCATGCCCGCCTGGGCCCAGGCGATCGGCGAGGTGGTGCCGGTCACCCACTTTCTGCGGGTGGTGCGCGGCGCGCTGCTGAAGGGTCAGGGCATTGAGGACATGTGGCGCGAACTGCTGGCCCTGACCGCCTTCGTCTGCGTGGTCACGGCCCTGGCCATGGCCCGCTACCGCCGCACCCTGGATTGAACGGGCGCCAGATTAGCGCGAATTAATGGGAGCCCCCGCCTCCGGCGGTGTAACTGTTTTTGCAAAGTTACAGTTACGGGGGATCCCATGCATAACCGTCGCCAGCTTCTGGCGAGCGCCGCCGCGTTCGGCGCCGCCGCCGCTGCGCCGAAGCTCGCCTTCGCCGCCGCGCCGACCGGCGAAGCGGCCAAGATGTACGCCTTCTTCGACAAGGCGATGGCTCAGACCTTCCGCCGCTCGCCAGAACTGCCGACCATGCTCGGCATCGACAAGGGCGACCTAGCCTGGACCAAGTCCGAACTGTCCGACTATTCGCTGACCGCGCTGGCCGAGAACAAGGCCAACACCACCCGCGACCTGAAGGACCTGCGCAGCCTCGACCGCAAGCAGCTCAAGGGCATGGACGCGGTCAATTACGACACCGTCGAATTCGTGCTGGCGGTGCAGGACGAAGCCAACCGCCGCTTCCAGTACGGCGGCCAGGGCGTGAACTCGCCCTATGTCATCTCGCAGCTGACCGGCGCCTACCAGCAGATGCCGGACTTCCTCGACACCCAGCACCGGATCGAGGCCAAGGACGACGCCGACGCCTATGTCGCGCGGATGGAAGCTTTCGGCCGCCTGCTCGACCAGGAAGCCGACGTGGTTCGCCATGACGTCGCGTTGGGCGTCACCCCGCCCGACTTCGTGCTCGACAAGGCGATCACCCAGCTCAAGGCGTTTTTGGCCTACGAGCCGGAGAAGGCTCCGCTGGTCGCCAGCCTAGTGCGCCGGACCAAAGAGAAGAACATCGAGGGCGACTGGGCCGGCCAGGCGCAGGGCCTTTACGCCGAGAAGGTCCGCCCCGCCCTCGCCCGCCAGCTGGCCCTGCTGGAAGAGCTGCGCCCGAAAGCCGTGCATGACGCCGGCTGCTGGCGCCTACCCGACGGCGAAGCCTACTACCGCCTGGGCCTGCGCAACTACACGACCTCGAACATCACCCCGGACGAGGTCCACCAGACCGGCCTCGACCTGGTCCGTAGCCTGGGCGCCGAAGCCGACGCGCTGATGAAGAAGGCCGGCTACACCAAGGGAACCGTCGGCGAGCGCTATCGCGCGATGGCCGAAGATCCCAAGCAGGTCTACCCGAACACCGACGCCGGCAAGGAAGAGCTGCTGGCCAAGCTCAACGAGCAAGTGAAGATCATCGAGGGCAAGCTGCCGCAGTGGTTCGGCCAGCTGCCCAAGGCCCCGCTGGAAATCCGCCGCGTGCCCCCGGCCACCGAGGCCGGCGCTCCGGGCGGCTACTACTTCTCGCCCAGCCTCGATGGCGCCCGCCCGGGCATCTACTGGATCAATCTGCGCGACACCGCCGAGGTGCCCGCCTGGACCCTGCCGACCCTGACCTATCACGAGGGTCTTCCGGGCCACCACCTGCAGCTGGCGCTCAACAACGAGGCCAGCGATCTGCCGCTGATCCGCAAGGTCATCGGCTTCTCGGGCTATAGCGAAGGCTGGGCGCTCTACGCCGAGCAGTTGGCGGTCGAGATGGGCATGTACGACAACGACGTGCTCGGCCACATCGGCATGCTCCACGACGCCATGTTCCGCGCCGTGCGCCTGGTGGTCGACTCGGGCATGCACCACAAGCGCTGGAGCCGCGAACAGGCGGTGAAGTACTTCGTCGACAACATCGGCGACGCCGAGGCCAGCGCCATCACCGAGGTCGAGCGCTACTGCGTCTGGCCAGGCCAGGCCTGCAGCTACATGGTCGGCAAGATCACCTGGATGGACGCGCGTGCTCGGGCCAAGAAGGCCCTGGGCCGCAAGTTCGATATCCGCAAGTTCCACGACGCGGGCCTGCTCTCGGGCGGCACCCCGCTGACGGTCCTCGACCAGGTCATCGATAACTACATCGCCGCGGCGAAGTAAGGCCTAGCTCCGGCGGCGGCTCACGTTGCCGCCGAAATCCTCTCAATGATCGTCATCGCCGGGCTTGTCCCGGCGACCCATAGACGGCAGCCTCGTAGGTCAAACACGGGATCTCGCGTTTATGGGTGGCCGGCACGTTGGCCTGCCATGACGAGCTGGAGATGATGGATGAAGAGCCCCAAGGCCTCGCTTCAGGACGATCGCAACGAAGCGGCCGTTGATGCTCTCCGCGACGCCCTCATTGAGGGTGAAATCAGCGGGCCGTCATCGTCGTTCGACTTCAACGCCTTCATCGCAGCCCGACGGGCAAGCCCCGAAGCTTCCTAGGCCCCGCTTGCCGCGCGATGATTCCCGCCCCACCTTGAAGGCATGAGCGCGCGTCTGTCGGACTTCGGCCCGCCCAAGTTGGTGGCGGTGCTCGGACCGACCAATACCGGCAAGACCCACCTGGCCGTCGAGCGGATGCTCGGCCATGCCAGCGGCATGATCGGCCTGCCCCTGCGGCTGCTGGCCCGCGAGATTTACGATCGCATCGTCAAACTGCGCGGCCCCTCCTGCGTCGCCCTGATCACCGGCGAGGAGAAGATCGTCCCGGCCCGCGCGCAGTATTTCGTCTGCACGGTCGAGGCGATGCCGCTGAGCCGCCAGGTTGAGTTCCTGGCCGTCGACGAGATCCAGCTCTGCGCCGACCCGGAGCGCGGCCACATCTTCACCCACCGCCTGCTGCACGCCCGCGGCCGGTTCGAGACCATGTTCATGGGCGCCGGCACCATGGCCCCGCTGATACGCCGGCTGCTGCCCGACGCCGAGATCGTCACCCGCGAGCGGTTCTCGCGGCTCACCTATTCCGGCCCCAAGAAGCTCACCCGCCTGCCCCGCCGCTCGGCCGTCGTCGCGTTCTCGGCCGACCAGGTCTACGCCATCGCCGAGCTGATCCGCCGCCAGCGCGGCGGAGCGGCGGTTGTCATGGGCTCCTTGAGCCCCCGCACCCGCAACGCCCAGGTCGCGCTCTACCAGTCCGGCGAGGTCGACTTCCTGGTCGCCACCGACGCCATCGGCATGGGCCTGAACATGGACGTCGATCACGTGGCCTTCGCCGGCCTGCGCAAGTTCGACGGCAAGCGCACCCGCTTCCTGCACCCGCCGGAGGTCGGCCAGATCGCCGGCCGCGCGGGCCGCTTCACCCGCGACGGCACGTTCGGCGTCACCGGCGAGTGCGAGGACATGGACGCCGACCTGATCGAGGCCGTCGAGCAGCATCACTTCGAAGCGGTCGCAGCGGCGGAGTGGCGCAACGCCGCCCTCGACTTCTCCTCGCTCGCGACCCTGCAGCGCTCGCTGTCGGCGCCGCCGGCCCAGCCGGGCCTGAAGCTGTCGGCCGAGGCCCTGGACGAGAAGACCCTGCGGGCCCTGGCCGACGAGCCGGAGGTCATCGACCGCACCCTGCGCGACCGCTCGGCCCTGACCAAGCTCTGGGACGTCTGCCAGACGCCGGACTTCCGCAAGACCTCGGGCGAGGAGCATATCCGCCTGGTCCGGGAGTTCTTCGGCTGGCTGACCAGCCGCAACCGCAAGGTTCCCGAGGACTGGATCGCCGGCCAGTACAAGCACCTGGACCGCACGGACGGCGAGATCGACACCCTGGCCGCCCGGCTCGCCAGCGTGCGCACCCTGGCCTATGTCGCCAATCGCCCCGATTGGCTGGCCGATCCCGGCGGCTGGCAGGGCAAGACCCGGCTGCTCGAGGACCGGCTGTCCGACACTCTGCATGAGAAGCTGATGGCGCGGTTCGTCGACCGCCGCACCAGCGTGCTGATGCGCGCGCTGCACGTGCGCGGCGAGGTGCTGGCCGGGGTCGCCGCCGACGGCGCGGTGACGATCGAGGGACAGTATGTCGGCAAGCTGAGCGGCGTGGCCTTCGAGCCGGCCCACGGCTCCTCGGTGATCGAGGAAAAGGCCCTGCGCGCGGCCGCGGTCACCGCCGTCGCGCCCGAGATCGCCAAGCGGCTGGGACAACTGTCCGCCGAGCCCGACGAGGCCTTCGCCTTCACCCCGGACGGCGTCGTGCTCTGGCGCGGCGAGGCGACGGCCGCCTTTGCAGGCGGCACGCCGTTCACCCCCCGCGTCCGCCTCTATGGCGAGCTTGGCCCCGCCCAGGCCCGCGAGCGGGCGGCGCGACGGCTGGAGGCCTTCCTGGCCGCCGAGGCCGGCCGCCGGCTGGCGCCCCTGCGCAAACTCGAGACCGCGGTCGCGACCGGCAAGATCAGGGGCCTGGCCCGCGGCGTCGCCTACCGCCTGATCGAGGCCGGCGGCATCCTGGATCGCGACCTGGTCCGCGCCGAGGCCAAGGCGTTGAGCCAAGTCGAGCGTCGTACATTGAAGTCCCTGGGCGTGCGGCTGGGCGCCTTCAGCCTCTATCTACCGGCGCTGCTCAAGCCCGCCTCGCTTGCCTTCGCCCAGGGCTTCATCCCCCGCGAGGGCCGGGTCAGCGCCGGCCGCCTGAACGGTCCGACCCCGCCGGCGCAGAACCTCGCCGCCTTTGGCCTGCGAGCCGTCGGCCGCCACGCCGTGCCGGTCGAGACGCTGGAGCGGCTCGACGCCCTACTGCGCGCTGCGCCGAAGGCCGGCCTGCTCTCCGACCAGGCCCGCGAGGAGCTCGGCTGGAGCGAGGCCGACGCCCGCGAGATCATGCGCGCCCTCGCCTTCGCCCCCACCACCAAGCCCAAGGACGGCGAACCCCTGGTCTGGCGCCGTCGCGGCGAGAGGCCCCGCCCCGAAGCTCAGGCGCCGCCGCCTGTAAACTCACCGTTCGCCGCGCTGGCCGCCCTCAAGGACCAGCCGCCGCCGGCAAGACGTCCGCGACGGCGGCGCAAGCCCAAGGCGGCGCGGAGCCAGGCGTCATGAGCGAGGACGCCTGCAGGGCCGACGTGTGGCTGTGGCGCGCGCGGTTCTTCAAGACCCGCTCGCTGGCCGCCAAGTTCCTGGACGACGGCAAGGTGCGGCTGACACGCGGCAGCGCCGAGACCCGCATCGACAAGTGCGCGCGGCCGCTGAAGATCGGCGACAAGCTCGTCTTCGCGCTCGGCGGGCGGCTGATCGCGGTCGAGGTCGCCGCCCTCGGCGAGCGCCGCGGCCCGGCCGAGGAAGCCCGCACGCTCTACGCCCCGATGGACGCCGGCTAGCCCGCGCCCTACATGGACGCATGGCCTGGACCCGACGTTACGACGACCCCGAACCCCAACGCGTCAACAAGTGGCTGGCGCAAAGCGGCGTCTGCTCGCGCCGCGAGGCCGAGGGCCTGATCGCCCAGGGGCTGGTGTTCATCGACGGCGAACGGGTGGACGACGCCGGCCGCAAGATCCTGCAGGGCCAGACCCTGGTGCTGAACAACAGCGCCCAGGAAAAGCTGAGCTCCAGCCTGTCGATCGTGCTGCACAAGCCGATCGGCATCGTCTCGTCGCTGCCGCAAGACGACCAGGTCGAGGCCGTCACCCTGCTGACCCGCCAGGCGCTGTGGGGCGAGGGCGAGGCGACCATTCCGACCGCCGCCAACAACCTGGCCCCGCTCGGCCGGCTGGACCGCGAGTCGCGCGGCCTGCTGGTGTTGTCCGAGGACGGCGTGCTGGCCAAGGCCCTGATCGGGCCGGAGTCCGAGATGGACAAGGAGTACAACGTGCTCCTGACAGGGGTGATCACGCCCCAGAAGATCGCGCTGCTGCGCCACGGCCTGGAGCTGGACGGCCGCAAGCTGCGCCCGGCCAAGGTCACCCAGGTGACCGAGCAGAAGCTCAACATCGTCCTGAAGGAAGGCCGCAACCGCCAGATCCGCCGCATGGCCGAGCTGGTCGAACTGCGCGTCGTCGACCTGATGCGCGTGCGCGTCGGCCCCCTGAAGATCGGCGACCTGCCGGAGGGCAAGTGGCGGCCGCTGAGCGCCGAGGAACGCGCGGCGCTGATCACGGCTTCAAAGGGCTAGCCGCGCCGAAGTAACTTCGACGGAGGGCACTCGACCCAAGGTTAAGCTTGCGCCACGATGCGCGCGGGACCTGTTGGGGCGATCATGAGCGACAAGCCACTTGACGTAGAGCGTAGCGAGAGGCCGTTGTTTGGCTTTCTGAAGGGACGCGCAGGTCGCAAGGAGTACTGGTTCTACTTCGGCATGCTTTGCATTGTCGGCTTCCTCTTGAGCCTGATCATCGGGGATATCGGATCCAGCATCTCCATCGCCTTCGCGATCGTTCAGATTCGCCGGCTACACGACTTCGGCCGTAGCGGCTGGTGGCTGCTCCCCGTACTTTTGATGCCCGTATGCCTGCCATTGGTCGCATTGCAACTGGGCCTGCTGGGGGACACGCTTCTGGTGACTCTGGCGCTGTACCTTGCGGCCTACATCTGGATGGGGGTTCGTAAGGGCGACGCCGGAGACAACCGCTTCGGTCCGCCCCCCGCCTCGAGAGGCATCTTCCTCGGCCGCTAGCGCGCAATTGCCCATGGCGGCTGCGCAGCCTAGCGTGGCCGTATGCAACGTCTCGTGTCCGCCGCCATCCCCGCCGCCCTTCTGCTCGCCACCGCCGCCCACGCCGCGCCCAAGCAGGAGACGCTGAGCGTCGCCGGGCTGGCCCAGCCGGCCGAGATCCGCATCGACCGCTGGGGCATCGCCCATATCTATGCGGCCGACACCCGCGACGCCTTCTTTCTGCAGGGCTACAACGTCGCCCGCGACCGGCTCTGGCAGGTCGATCTGTGGCGCAAGCGCGGCCTTGGCCTACTGGCCAAGGACTTTGGCCCGGACTACGTCGCCCAAGACCGGGCCGCGCGGCTCTTCCTCTATCGCGGCGACATGGCCCGCGAGTGGAACGCCTATGGGGCCGGGGCCAAGGACAACACGGAAGCCTTCGTCGCCGGCCTGAACGCATTTGTCGACGAGATCGCCGCCGGCAAGCGGCCGCTGCCGCAGGAGTTCCAGATCGCCGGGACCAGGCCCGACCGCTGGAGCGCCGACGACGTGGTCCGCATCCGCAGTCACGGCCTGACCCGCAACGTCCCCAACGAAGTCGGCCGCGCCCGCATCGCCTGCGCAGGCGGCATCGCGGCCGCCCGCCTCTACAAGCACATCGAGCCGAAATGGGAGACCAAGGTCCCGGCGGGCCTCGATCCCTGCGACATCACCGAGGCGGTGCTGGGCGACTACGAGCTGGCCACCCGCGGCGTCCGCTTCACCGGCTCGCAGGCCAAGCTCGCCATGCTGGAGATCCCGCCCGAGGCGATCGGTTCGAACAACTGGACCGTGGCCGGCAGCCGCACCGCCACCGGCCGCCCGATCCTGGCCAACGACCCGCACCGCGAGCACTCGACCCCGTCGCTGCGCTACATCGTGCACATGGAGGCGCCCGGCTTTTCGGTGATCGGCGCCGGCGAACCGGCCCTGCCCGGCGTCTCGATCGGCCACAACGGCACGGTCGCCTTCGGCCTGACCATCTTCCCGGCCGACCAGGAGGACCTCTACGTCTACGAGACGAAGGTCGGCGCGCCGCTGAAGTACCGCTACGGCGACGGGTGGGCGGACATGTCCACCGTCACCGAGACCATCGCGGTCAAGGGCGAGGCCCCGCGCAAGGTCGAGCTGCACTTCACCCGCCACGGCCCGGTGGTCTACGCCGACGCCGCCAGGTCGCGCGCCTTCGCCGTGCGCAGCGTCTGGGCCGAGCCCGGCACCTCGGCCTATTTCGGCTCCATGGGCTACATGACCGCCAAGGACTGGCCGAGCTTCCGCAATGCGCTTTCCGACTGGGGCGCCCCGTCCGAGAACCAAGTCTTCGCCGACACCAAGGGCGACATCGGCTGGGTCGCGGCCGGCAAGGTTCCTCGGCGCGCCAACTGGGACGGCCTGATGCCGATCCCGGGCGACGGGCGCTACGAATGGACCGGCTTCCTGAAGCTGGATGAGCTGCCAAGCACCCACAACCCGGCCTCGGGCTGGTTCGCCTCGGCCAACCAGCTGAACCTGCCCGCCGACTACCCCTACGCTGAGCGCAAGGTCGGCTTTGAGTGGTCGAACGCCGCGCGCATGCAGCGGATCGAAGAGGTCCTCGCCGCCAAGGACAAGCTGACCCTGGTCGACGCCATGGCCCTGCAAACCGATCCGACCGACGTCACAGCGCGTCGGATGAACGCCCTGCTGGCGAGCGTGAAGACGGGCGACCCCAAGCTCGCCGCCGCCATCGCCCTGCTGGCCGGCTGGGACCAGCGCACTGCGGCCGACAGCGCCGGCGCGGCGCTCTATGAGGTCTGGATCACCAAGCACCTGGGCAAGGCGACCGTCGCCCGCGCCGTGCCGCTGGCGGCCCGCGCGGCCATGGGCAATGGCGACATCGCCGCGGTCATGGCGCTGCTGGAAGCGCCGGACGCCAGCCTCGGCGCGGATCCGGCCGCCGCCCGCGACGCCATCCTCTCGCAGAGCCTGCTGGCCGCCTATGACGAGGTGGCCGGCCAGCTCGGTCCCGATCCGAAGGCCTGGGCCTGGGGCAAGCTGCATCAGGCGCGGTTCGATCATGCGCTGACGCCGAAGGTTCCCGCCGCCGAGCGCGACGCCTGGTCCAGCGGAACCGCGCCGATGGCCGGGACCGCGCTCTCACCGCTGGCCGCGACCTGGCGGCCGAACGACTATCGTGTCGTCGCCGGGGCCTCGTTCCGAATGGTGCTGGACGTCGGCGCCTGGGACAACAGCATGGCGATCAACACGCCCGGCCAGTCGGGCGACCCGGCCAGCCCGCACTTCCGCGACCTGTTTCCGTTGTGGGCCAAGGGAGAGTACGTGCCGCTGAGCTACTCGCGCCAGGCGGTCGAGGCGGCGACCGAAACAGTGATAAGTCTGCAGCCGTCTGGGGGGACTAATACCCCTTCCAGATAAGTTGCGGGCCACGGCCATTGACTTTGGGCGCCCGGAGCCGGAAAAACCGCCGCCCGATTAGACCGGCCGGAGTTGTACCTCGCGATGACCTACATCGTCATGGATCCTTGCATCAAATGTAAGTTCATGGACTGCGTCGAGGTGTGCCCCGTCGACTGCTTCTATGAGGGCGAGAACTTCCTGGTCATCAATCCGGACGAATGCATCGACTGCGGCGTCTGCGAGCCGGAATGCCCGGTCGACGCCATCAAGCCGGACACCGAGGATGACTCGGATTCCAAGTGGTTGAAGATCAACACGGACTACGCCAAAGTCTGGCCGAACATCACCGTAAAGGGCGAACCACCCGCCGACCGCGAGGAGTTCGAACGCGAGACCGGCAAGTTCGAAAAGTACTTCAGCGAAAAGCCCGGCCGCGGTTCCTAGGCGCCTCCCAAAGGGGCAAGCCTTTCTTTCGGCTGATTTTTATGATACCTTCCGCGCTGATGTGACGGTGGCGATCACGCGCGCCGCATCAATTTCTGCAGAAGAGCCGTCCCCGGCCAGTGTACGCCGCTAAATGGCGAAGGGTGTCCTAGAGGTCTATTTCCGTTCCTACAGGGGTAAGACACCGCGCAGTTTTTGCGGCGGGTGTCCTTTGGCCTTGTCGGTACAGATTAACGCCTCTTAACGGGTTCGGACGAGTCGAAAGGACTTGAGCGAATGAGCAAGAGCGGTCTGGAATTCTCCGTCGGCGATCACGTCGTCTATCCGGCCCATGGCGTGGGCCAGGTACAGGGGATCGAAACCCAGGAAGTCGCCGGCTATTCTCTCGAAGTTTACGTCATCACCTTCGACCATGAGAAGATGACCCTTCGCGTTCCGACCGCGAAAGCCCGCACCGCCGGCCTGCGTTCGCTGGCTGAAGGCAACGTCGTCAGCCAGGCGCTCACCACCCTGAAGGGCCGCGCCCGCGTGAAGCGCACCATGTGGTCGCGCCGCGCCCAAGAATACGAAGCCAAGATCAACTCGGGCGATCTGATCTCGATCGCCGAAGTGGTCCGCGACCTGCACCGCGCCGAGAACCAGCCGGAGCAGTCGTACTCGGAACGCCAGCTCTATGAATCGGCGCTGGACCGCATGGCCCGCGAAGTCGCCGCGATCGAGCGCATCGACCGCGAAGAGGCCATCACCATTCTCAACAAGAGCCTGGTGAAGGCGGTGGCGGCCTAACGCCGCCCCAACCGATTGCAAGTTCGGAACGCCCGGCCGCAAGGTCGGGCGTTTTCGCATTCAGAGCCCCGCATGCCCGCGCCGATCACCTTCAGCGACCTGCTGTCCCGCCCCCGCGCCGCCGCCGACCTGCGCATCGCCTATGGCCAACATCCGCTGCAGTTCGGCGAGCTGTGGCTGCCGAAGGACGCTGGGCCCCGCCCGGTGGTGGCGATGATCCACGGCGGCTGCTGGCGCGCCGACCTGCCCGGGCTGGAGCTGATGGACTACGCCTGTGCGGATCTGCGCGAGCACGGCGTGGCGGTGTGGAACATCGAGTACCGCCGCATCGGCCATGACGGCGGCGGCTTTCCAGGCACCTTCCTCGACGTCGGCGCGGCCATCGACCACCTGCGCCAGCTGGCCGGGCCGCACGGGCTGGACCTGCCGCGCACGGTCTTCAGCGGCCACTCAGCCGGCGGGCACCTGGCCGTCTGGGCGCTGGGCCGCGCCCGCCTGGACCCGAGCAGTCCGCTCCACGTCGCCGATCCCCTGCCCGCGCTCGGCGCCGCGCCGCTGGCCGGGATCATCGACCTGGCCGCCTATCACGAGCACGGCCCCGACGAGTGCGGCGGCCCGGGCGTCATCGACGCCCTGGTCGGCGCCGGCGCGCGGGAGACCGCCGACGCCTATGCCGACACATCCCCGCCCCGCCTGCTGCCCCTGGGCGCGCCGCAGACGGTGATTTCCGGCGCGCTCGACCACATCGTGCCCAGCGCCTTCGGCGCCGCCTATGGCCGCGCCGCCGCCGACGCCGGCGACGCAGTGCAGGTCATCGACTTCGCAGACGCCGGCCACTTCGAGCTGATCGACCCCTCCTCGCAGGCCTGGCCGCGGATCCGAGCCGAACTGGTCGCGCTGCTCGGCTAGATGCGGGCGAAGATCGGCCCCCAGAGGATCTGATACTGCGACCGGTCCACCCGCCGCCGCGGACGCAGCTGGTAGATCCCGCGCGGCAGCGGCTCGCCCTCGATCCGCGCCCAGGCCGCGTCCTCGTCCAGCGGATCGGCGAGGGCGAAGCTGTCAAACACCGGCCGGGCCTCACGCAGGGCGCTGGCCAACTCAGCCTCTTGTGACAGCTTGAAGGGCAGCGGCGCGCCCAGCCTTCCGTCCGGCCGCGCATAGAGGCCCACCGCATAGGTGCGCTGGCCGCGGGCGACGACGCCGAATCCGGCCTGCGCATAGCGGGGCCGCAGCAGGTTCGACCAGTGCGAGGGACTGCGCCGCCAGATGCCCATCAGATCGTCCGCATCGGCGGTCTGCGCCGCCCGGCGATAGGCGATGTTCTCGCTGGCCGAACCGATCATCCGCCGCGCCAGCAGCCCGACGCGGTGGCTCGGGTCGAACCCCTCGGGCGAGAGATGCTCGACATAGCCTCGCGCGGCGAGATCGGCGGCGTGGGCGCGCGCCACGCGAGCGAGTTCGGCGTTCCAGGTCAGGGCGGGCGCGCCATCCGCGAGGCGCGCCTTGTTGGTGAGCGACAGGAGCTCGCGCTCGCTCGCCCCCTGGAATGCGCCGCCGCCGGCGTCGGCGACGCAGGCGCGCAGCCGCGCCTCATAGGCGAGCCAGACCTCCTCGGTGGCGCCGGGGATCACGCGGGCGACGGCCGGCGTCGCCATGAGGCCGCCCAGGCCGGCGAGCAGCATGCGCCGCGACGGCGCGGCGAAATCGACACGGGATGGGGCGCGGTGCAGCATCCGGGTTCCCGTCGGGCCCCACAGCGGGCCCGCTTACGCTACCAATCGATCAGGCGAGGGCCGCGAAGGCCCGCACCACCGGCAGGAGTTGGTCCTGGTTGACCGGCTTACGGATCAGCGGGGTGTCCGGATAGCCGTCGCTCGGCAGCACTCCATACCCCGTCGCGAACACGAACGGCACCCCGCGCGCGCGCAGCGCCTCAGCCAACGGAAACACCGTCTCGCCGCCCCCGAGATTGACGTCCAGCACCGCGCCGTCGGGCAGCCGCTCCTGGCTCGACAGCCAGGCCAGGGCCGGAGCCAGCGCCCCGAAGCTGGCGGCGACCTCGCAACCCAGGTCGGTCAGCAGGTCCTCCATCATCATGGAGACCAGCGGTTCGTCCTCGACCAGCACCACGCGCGGCGTCATGCGAGCGCCATCCGCGACGAGAGCGGTGCGCGCAGGCGAAACTGCACGCCCTCCGGATCGAACAGGATCTGCGCCTCGCCGCCCAGCTCCTGGGCCATGCCCTGCTCGATCAGCCGCGAGCCGAACCCGCGCGAGGCCGGCGCATCGACCTGCGGCCCGCCCCGCTCGACCCAGCGGAACTCGAGCGCTCCGGGCGCCTCGCGGCGGTCGACCTCCCAACTGACGTCCAACCGGCCGCCCTCGACGCTGAGCGCCCCGTACTTGGTGGCGTTCACCGCCAGCTCGTGCACGGTCATGTGCATCGCCACGGCGGTTTCCGGAGCCAAACCAACCTGTGGCCCCGACACCGCCAGGCGCAGCCCGCCGACCCCGCAGAACGGGGTCAGCGCCTGGCCCACCACGTCGGCGAGGCCCGCCCACCCCCAGTCGCCCTGGGTCAACAGTTCGTGCGCCCGCGACAGCGCCCCGATCCGGCCGTTGAACGCCTCGACGAAGTGCGCCGGCGAGGCCGCGCGCCGCAGGGTCTGGTCGGCGATCGACTGCACGGCCGCCAGCGTGTTCTTGCAGCGGTGATCCAGCTCGCTCACCAGCAGCTTGCGGCGCTCAAGCGTCTCGTGCAGCGCGGCATAGGCCTGGACATTGGCCAGCGCCGTGGCTGTGGCGCGGGCGATGACCTGCAACAGCATCACTTCCTCGGCCGTCGGTTCGCGCGGCTGGCCCCAGTAGGCGCCGATGGCGGCGATGGCGTCGCTGGGGCGCACCGGCGTCATCACCAGGCTGCGCACGAAGGTCGGGCGATAGGCGTCGTGCGGGATCCGCGCGTCGGCGTAGATGTCCGGGATCACCGCGGTCTGGCCGTGGAGCATCGCCCAGCCGGAGATGCAGGCGCTCATCGGGAAGCGCAGCCCTTTCCAGAGCGGGGCGATCGCATCCTCGTCCAGATAGACGCACTCGTCGCGCTCACGCAGCACGAAGGTCACGCCGTCGGCGCCCGTCAGGACCCGCGCGCGGACGCGGACGATCTCGGCGATCTGCTCGATCGAGCGCGCGCCGGACAGCGCCTCGATCACCTCGACGAGGGCGAAGACCGGGTTCTTCGGGTCGCCGCCCGACATCCCCATCTGAGCATCCGCCTCCAACATGGCGTGCTCCCCTGACACCTCAACCACTAGCCCTAGGTTGAATCCTGCCTCAACGGCGCCACCCCGCGCAAGTCAATCCCGGGTTGATGCCAGGCGAAATTCGCCAGGTCAGTCGGCGTCGGCGTGGGCGGGAACGGCTGCCGCCGCCGCATGATTGGGTCCGCGATCCAGTTCTCGCGCCAAGGTCTCGCGGTCGAGATCCCCCTCCCAACGGGCGATGACGATGGTGGCCACGCCGTTTCCGACCAGGTTGGTCAGGGCCCGGCACTCGCTCATGAAGCGGTCGACGCCGACCAGGATGGCCAGCGAGGCGATCGGAATCTGCGGGGCCACGGCCAGGGTCGCGGCCAAGGTGATGAAGCCGGCGCCGGTGACGCCGCTGGCGCCCTTTGAGGTCAGCATCGCCACCCCCAGCAAGGTCAGCTCCTGGGTCAGGGTCAGGTCGATGTTGGTCGCCTGGGCCAGGAACAGCGTGGCCAGGGTCATGTAGATGTTGGTGCCGTCGAGATTGAACGAGTAGCCAGTAGGGATGACGAGGCCCGTGGTGGTCTTGCCCGCGCCCAGGCGCTGCATCTTGTCCATCATCTGCGGCAGCACTGATTCCGACGACGAGGTGCCCAGCACGATCAGCAGCTCCTCGCGGATGTAGCGGAGGAACTTGAAGATCGAGAAGCCGGCCAGCATCGCGATCAGGCCCAGCACCACCAGTACGAACAGCAGCGAGGTCGTGTAGAAGGTCGCCACCAGCGCGCCAAGCTTGAGCAACGCGGCCAGCCCGTACTTGCCGATCGTGAAGCCCATCGCCCCGAAGGCGCCAACCGGGGCCAGCTTCACGATCACCTGGATGATCGAGAAGAACACCTTCGAGATGTCTTCCAGCACCCCGGCGACCTTGTCGCCGAACGCCCCCAACCGCGAGCAGGCGAAGCCGGTGATGATCGCGATGACCAGCACCTGCAGCAGCGCGCCCTCGGCGAAAGCGCCGAAGAAGGCGTCGGGGATCAGGCTGAGGATGTAGTCGGGCAGGCTGTCGCCGTGCTCGGCCTTTTCGACATAGCCGGCGGCGATGCTGGGATCGAGGGTGGCCGGGTCGATGTTGAAGCCCTGGCCCGGTTTGACCAGGTTGCCGACGATCAGGCCGATCGCCAGGGCCAAGGTCGAGACGACCTCGAAATAGATCAGCGTCTTGGCGCCCAGGCGCCCGAAGGCCTTGATGTCGCTCATCCGGGCGATACCTGAGACGATGGTGCAGAAGATCACCGGCGCGACGGCCATCTTGATCAACTTGATGAAGCCATCGCCGAGGGGTTTGAGCGCAATGCCGACGTCAGGCCAGATCGCGCCGACGGCGATTCCCAGCGCGATCGCCACGAGAACCTGCACGTACAGCAGGCGAAACACCTTCAAGAACCCCATACGCCCCTCTATCGCAGCCATTCCCACCGGAACAGCCTTGCGCTATCACCCCCACCGGTCGGCCCGGTAGCTCAGCAGGATAGAGCAGCGCTTTCCTAAAGCGAAGGTCGGGGGTTCGAGTCCCTCCCGGGCCGCCAG
>NZ_PNLB01000033.1 GCF_013822795.1 Phenylobacterium sp.
TGCGCGCAACCTGCATCGTCTGTTAATTCCGCGCCTCGCGCCTGTGATCCAGGCTCACAGTTCTTCCGCCGCGTAGAAATTACGATTGATAATCACTCGCAACACTTGAGAGCCCCTCCCGCCCTTTCTGAGGAAAAATGCAGGTCGAGGCGGTTTATCCACAGCTGCGCGAGATTGGCCGTTGACACGATTCAGGTGGGGTCATATCAGACGCCCCTCGCGGCGACGTCGCCGTCACGCGGATGTAGCTCAGTTGGTTAGAGCGCCGGCCTGTCACGCCGGAGGTCGCGGGTTCGAGCCCCGTCATTCGCGCCACTTCTTCCTGAAATCTCAGAAAGATAGCGCAAAGCGGCCCTCGCCCGCGATTGTGTGGTGTACCCCACGTGCAACGCCGCCCGGTCCTCCGCACGCCCCCGGAAAAAACCAAAAATAGCTCAGCTTGACTTGGGGTAGTGGCGGGCGTCCGCTTTCCTCCAATGAGGGAGCGAAGCTATGCCAAAGGTACACGCGCCGGTTCTCGCCTTCGCGGCGGCAGCCTGTCTCTGGTCCGGGTCCGCCCAGGCGGCCCGCTACTATGAGGTCACGCTCAAAGGCGAGCTGGTCAACGAACTGGGCTACAGCCCATGGGAGCTAAACACCGGGGTCGATCAGAAACTCGCCCTGGGGGATATCGTCACGCTTACCGCGCGCTTCAGCGCTGATCGGGTGTTCGACCAAGGCGGCAGCGGTCTTGTCGCCGGCCTCTATGGCTTGCCGACCGATGGCGAGGAGTTCTGGCGCATCGAGGTCGCGGGACTGACCTGGAATTCGATCCACGAGATGTATGACGGCTTTCCGATCTACGTGGACGACGAAAATTACTACGCCGACCCGTCGATCCGCTTCTCCGGCGGGAAGGTGACCGGCGTCTCAGGCGAGATGGTGCCGACCTGGACCGACACCGTCCCGGTCTTCCGCCTGTCCGACTTCCGCATCGAGCCGGGCGAGGGCCTGTACGGCAACACCTACGGGACCCAGGGCTTCAAGGGGACCTGGGACTACGCCAGTTCCTCGGCGGTCATCTCCGGCGTGCCGGAGCCCGCGACCTGGGCGATCATGATCATCGGCTTCGGCATGACTGGCGCAGCGATCCGCGACACGCGCCGCCGGCGCGCAATCGCCAAAGCATAATATCGGCCGCGGGGGGCGGCCGCCCCGCCGCCCCCCCGCCGCCACGCCTAGGCCTCGCGCATCCCCTTCAGCGCCGCGCCCCAGCGGGCCAGCTCGTCCAGCATCGATTTGGCCGACGCCAGGTGAATGTCGTTGGGGGTGAAGCGCTTCTCCTCGTCCAAGTGCTGGCTGAACATCGGGATCATCACCTGCTCGGGCAGCGGCATGATCTTGAAGCTGGTCATCATCAGCTTCTCGGCCTGGGTGGCGCGAATGCCGCCCGAGACGCCGCCATAGCTCACGAAGCCGGCGACCTTGTTGTGCCACTCGAGCACCAGATAGTTCATCGCGTTCACCAGCGAGGGCGGCGGCCCGAAATTGTACTCCGGGGTCACGAACACGAAGGCGTCGGCGCTTTCGACGCTCTTGCTCCAAGCCTTGGTGTGCTCGTGCTCGTACTTGCGCAGCCGCGGATGGTGAGGCTCGTCGAACACCGGCAGCGCGTAATCGGCCAGGTCTTCGAGGCTGACCTCGAAACCGCCGTGCGCCTTGGCGTACTCCTCGAACCAGCGCCCGATCGAGAGGCCCACGCGGCCGGGACGGGTGGAGCAGACGATGACGTTAAGCTTCAGGGCCATGGGATTCTCCGAGCAACAGATGCGCCGCCACCATAGCCGCGCCAGCGCCGAAGTCCCGCGGCAGCTTTCCGCTTCGGCCTATCCCGGCGGACCGCGCTCGAACACGGGCAAGCCGGGCGTCATCTGATGCCAGGACGGCGCCTCGACCGTCCAGATGTGCATGCCCGGCGACAGAGCCGACGGGTCATCCAGTCCACCGAGCTTCACCGCCAGGAACGGCAGCACCACCGGATCGGAATAAAGCGGCGTCCCGCAGTCGGGACAAAAGGCTCGCTGCACGTCCTGGCCGCTGCCGCCTGGACTGGCGAAGGCCTTGGGAGCCCCACTCGTGACCTCGAAAGCGTCGCGCATCACCAACGCGACATAGTTGGGACCACCGCCCGAGCTGTACTGACATTGCCGGCAATGGCAGACCCCGACGCCCATCGGTGCCTGACTGACCTTGTAGCGGACCTTGCCACAGGCGCAGCCGCCCAGAAGTTCGCTCATCATCCCCTCCCCTAGCTCACCAGCTCGGCGCTCTTGGTCAGCACGAAATCGTTGGGGTCCGGCGCCAGCGTCGCGCGCCAGTAGTCGACCAGTGCAAACGGCCAATTCTGGCTGACCCGGCCGCTCTCGCTCTTGTACCAGCTGGTCACCTGAGGAGCGCCCCAGGCCATCAGGCTGTTGCCCGCATCCACCCGCTCGTTGAAGGCGTCGTGGACGTCGCGGCGAGGCTCCATCGCCATCGCGCCGGTCTGGGCCAGCAGCTTCAGGCAACCGACGATGTAGCGGACGCTGCACTCCGAGAAGAAGATGATCGAGCCGTTGACCACGATGTTGGTGTTCGGACCATAGATCATGAACAGGTTCGGGAAGCCCGGCGTGGTCATGCCCAGATAGGCGCGGGCGTCGCCGCCCCAGGTTTCGTGCAGATCGGCGCCGCCGCGGCCCTTGATCTGCATCGGCCACAGAAACTTCGAAGCGTAGAATCCGGTGCCGTAGATGATCACGTCGAAGTCGCGGGCCTTGCCGTCGGCCGTGACGACGCCAGTCTCAGTGATCTCGGCGATGCCCTCGGTGACGAGCTCGACGTTCGGCCGCTGCAGGGCGGCCATCCAGACGCCATTGTCGAGCAGCGAGCGCTTGCCACCGACCGGATAGGTCGGGATCACCTTCTCCACCAGGTCCGGGCGATCAGGCGCCTGCTCGGCGATGGCCATCGCGATCATGTCGCGGAAGCCCTGGTTCAGCTCGCTGACCGCGGTCGACGGGCCGTTCCAGCCGGGATCGGCGGTGACCATGGGCAACAGCCCGTCGGTCACCATCCAGAACATCCAGAAGCGGTACCATTTGTCATAGAACGGCACGTGCTCCATCAGCCAGTTCATCCCCTCGGGGACGTCCTCGTGATAGTGCGCGACCGGGAAGCCCCAGGGCGGCGTACGCTGGAAGACCGTCAGGCTGGCGACCTTGCCGGCGATCTCAGGCACGAACTGATAGGCGCTGGCGCCGGTGCCGATCACAGCCACGCGCTTGCCGGTCAGATCGACGTCGTGTCGCCACTCGGCCGAATGGAACGCCGGGCCGGCGAAGCGGTCCCGGCCCTTGATGTCCGGGAAACGCGGCCGGTTCAGCTGGCCGACCGCCGTGACGACGGCGTTGGCCTCGACATGCTCGACGCCTTCGGGCGTCTGCAGCCGGACTTTCCAGACACCGCGATGATCGTCCCAGACCATCTCCTCGACCGTGGTCGAAAAGCGGATGTGCTTCTTCAGGTCGTGCTTGGCGGCCACGCCCCGGAAATAGTCCAGCAGCACCGGCTGGGTGGAGAAATGCTGCGGCCAGAAGTGGTTCGGCTCGAAGCTGTACGAGTACATGTGATTGGAGGAATCGACCCGGCAGCCAGGATAGGTGTTTTCCAGCCAGGTGCCGCCGACGTCGGCGTTCTTGTCGACCACCTGAAACGGCAAGCCCGCCTGCTCGAGACGAAGGGCCGTCAGCAGTCCCGACATCCCCGCCCCGATCACCAGCACGTGCAGCCTGCGCGCGACGGTCTTCAGTTCGGGAGACCAGCTCGGGTCCTTTGACGAATGTCCGTCCAGCGCCAGTTCGTCAGTCAGGAACTCGCCATAGCCGTCGGGAATGTCGGCGCCGGCGACGAAGCTCATCATCTGCCGAACCATCTCGGCCGAAGGCGTCGGCGCCATCGGGACCTTGCCGGTCAGGTAGTCGGTGATCGCCGCCTTGGCGAGCTTGCGCATCTTGGCCTGCTCGGCTTCGGGAACGCCGGTCTCGCCGCGCGACAGCGGCGTGTAGGCCGGTCGCCACTCCGGCCGCAGCCAACTGGGATCGCCGGTAAGGTGAACGAGCGCGGCCGAAAGCGCCGGCAAGTGCGCCGTTTCCAACGCCTGGTCGAGAGGCCCGAGGTCCACCGCCATGACACGTCTCCGCCCTGGTTATCGTTGTTATGCGAGAAGACTACGCCTCTCGCCGCCCAGGGAAAGGGCGCCGTCGCGTCAGCTAGGCGTGAATGCGCACCGGCAGCGTTTCATAGCCTTTCACGAAGCTGGAGCGGACCCGCCGCGGCTCGCCGACCACCTCCACGTGCTTGAAGCGCTTGAGGATTTCCTCCCAGACGATGCGCAGCTGCATCTCAGCCAGCCGATTGCCGACGCAGCGGTGGATGCCGAACCCGAAGGACAGGTGCTGGCGCGAGCGCTCGCGATCGATGACGAACGCATCGGGGTTTGCGATGACCTCGTCGTCGCGGTTGCCCGAGACGTACCACATCACCACCTTGTCCCCCTTGCGGATCTGCTTGCCGCTCAGCTCGATGTCCTCCAGCGCCGTGCGACGCATATGGGCGAGCGGCGTCTGCCAGCGGATGATCTCCGAGACCATCGAGGGGATCAGCGCCGGGTTGGCCTTGAGCTTTTCGTACTGCTCCGGGTTCTGGTTCAGCGCCAGCAGCCCGCCGCTGATCGAATTGCGCGTGGTGTCGTTGCCACCGACGATCAGCAGGATGATGTTCCCGAGATACTCGTCCGGGCTCATATTCCGCGTGGCCTCGCCGTGCGCCAGCATCGAAATCAGATCGCCGGACGGCGGCGCATTGACTCGTTGGTTCCAGAGCTCGGTGAAGCTGGCCAGGCACTCCATCAACTCGGCCTGCCGCGCCTCCTCGGTTTCGCAGAGCGCCCCGGGCATCGGGATGGTGGTCGCCACGTCAGACCAGCGCGTCAGCCGCCGCCGGTGCTCGAACGGATAGTCGAACAGCGTCGCCAGCATCTGGGTTGTCAGTTCGATCGACACCCGGTCGACCCAATCGAAGGTCTCGCCGATCGGCAGTTCGTCAAGAATGCGCCCCGCCCGCTCGCGGATGATCGGCTCCAGCACCTGCAGGTTGGCGGGCGACACCACCGGGCTGACGGTCTTGCGCTGCACGTCGTGCTTGGGCGGATCCATCGCGATGAAGCTGGGCCGCCGCAGATCGGGCCGCGCATCGCGGATCGTGATCCCGCCCAGCGCCGCTTCCGACGAAAAGATCCCGTGGTTGGTGTCCACGGCCATGATGTCGTTGAACTTGGTGATCGACCAGTACGGCCCAAACTCGCTGTCGCGGCACCAGTGAACCGGGTCCTCCCGGCGCAGCCGCTCGAAGTACGGCCAGTGCGTATCGGTGCGGAACAGGTCGGGATCGCCGGGGTGAAACTCTTCCAGCGGCAAGGAATAGGCCCTGGCCTTGGCCTCGTCGGCCAGCTTCATGGCGCCGTCAGCCATCGCGCGATCTCCCTATGCGATCGACGCCTGGTCGCAGCTGCCGCCAGCGCCGTTGGGCCGATGAAAGCCCAATCCGCACCCCACGACAACAACCCATTGAATCCAAACTAAGTTCGGTTCTCAGCCATCCTGTCGGGCCTTCCAGGCCGCATAGAGCGAGGGGCCGTCACGGGCTATCGACTGGTGGCGAATGTCGATCGCCTGCCCCTCGAGCGGCTTGGCCATCTGGGCATACACCGCCGCGGTGGACAGGCCGAAGGCCTCGCCATCGTCGTTGGAGTAGCAGAAGCGCACCGTGCGCACGCCGGTCATGTGCATGGCTGCAAGACACATCGGACACGGCTGACCGCTGGCGTAGACGACGCAGCCGTCCAGACGTGGTGCGCCTAGCGCCTGCGCGGCCCGGCGCATGGCGGTCAGTTCCGCATGCGCGGTCGGATCGCCGGTGACGCCGATTTCGTTGACGCCTGTGGCGATCACCACTCCATCCTTGACCACCACCGCGCCAAACGGCCGCCCGCCGCTAAGGACATTGGCCATCGCCAGATCCACGGCCTGAGCCAGAAAGTCCGCGTCGCTCGCCATCGCTTCTACTCCAGACCCTGCGCCTGCCGGATCCGGGCCAAGACCTCGGGCGGCAGGGTCGCTCCGGAGGCGGCGAGGTTTTCGATCAGATGCGCCATTCGCGTCGTGCCCACCACTGCGCAGGAAACATTGGGATCGGCCAGCACGTAGGCCAGCGCCGCCTGCGGCGCCGTCAGACCTTCAAGTTGACCAAGGAAGCTGAAGCGCGCGCCCTTGGCGATGTCGGTGCGGTGGTTCTTGAGCGCCCGCAGCGCATACCAGATGTCTCGCGGCGCGCGCAGACGCAGGACCTGTCTGTTGGCGTGCCCCATGGCCAGCGCCATGCCCGCCAGCACGCCCTTGCCCTGCTGGGCCGCCCTGGCGATCAGCCCTGCGCGCTCGGGCCGCAGGACGTTGTAATCGACCATCACGACGTCGAACGCCGACAGTCCGATAATGTGGTCGATCACCGCTGGATCAAAGCTGTTGGCGCCGATCGCGCCGACCAGGCCTCGCTGCTTCAGCGACCCGAGGGCGATGAGCATCTCATCGTCAAGCTCAGCGATTGAAGGGCCGTGCAGTTGCAGCAACGGTAAGCGCTGGAGGCCGAGGTTGCGCAGGCTGCGCTCGGCGCTGGCGACGATCGCCTGCGGCCGGAAGTCTCGCGCCACCCGGCGGCCGTTGTGGAAGGTGCCGGCCTTGGTGGCGACAACTAACTTGTCGAGATCCCTGCCCCTCAGCGCGCGGCCCAGCCGCGGCTCAGCCTCGCCTCCCGAATAGGCGGCCCCGGTGTCGAGGAAGGTGACCCCATGATCGAGCGCGGCGTGAACCAGACCCACCGCCTGCCGCTCGTCGAACGACTTCTGGCCCCACCAACTGGCGCAGCCAAAGCCGATCTCGGAGACACGGAGGCCGGTCCGACCTAGGGCGCGGTAACGCATGGGGCTCGCGATGCTGTGCAAGTTCTCGTCCGGGACGGCGCCTAGAAGTCGCATTGGCGCGCGCAACGCCTGCGGTAGTCACCGCGTGGGTAGCCTCTCCAACGGCCGTGGCGCAAGCCCGCCCCGCCCGCAGCGCTCGCCCGAAACTGGCTGCACGCAACGGCTTCCGACCCGTCGACACCGTCACTCAAAGATAGGATAAATTTCGCCGAATAAAGTTATACTAGAATTAGAGCGTGACCAATGCGGTCGACCTGACAATACCAAATCCAATATTTTGCATTAATATGTTTTAACAAGCCAAACTATATCGCGCCTCTAATTCATTCGAATCTGGCACGCTGGCGACGCTTACCTCAGGTCGAAACCCCACAACACCATCGTATGCCTTGAATACGCAAACGACCGGTAATAGTAACAGCGTTATCCGATGTGGGCGGTGCGGCCAGCCATGCCGTAGGTCGGTGCGGGGGAAACGTGAAGGACGAGAGCCTGACGAGCTCTCGCGGCCAGGAGGGCTACCGCCGATGCGCGACGTGTTCCCGGACGCCGTCATCGCACTTATTCCGATGATGCGCGCCTATGCCATGAGCCTGACGCGATCCAGACCAGAGGCCGACGACCTCGTTCAGGACACTCTCGTGCGGGCTTGGCGCTTTCGCGCCGCATACGAACCCGGGACCAACCTCAAGGCCTGGCTCTACAAGATACTGCGCAACATCTTCTACTCGAACCACGCGCGGCGGCGGCTCATCGTTCAGGACGTCGACGGCAAACTGACAGCCCAGCTGGCCTGCACCCCCGACCAGGAATGGCAGGTCGAGTTCGGCGACCTGTTGCGCTCCCTCGACCGCCTGACCCCCGACACCCGCGACGCCTTGCTGCTGATCGTCGTCGCCGGCCTCAGCTACGAGGAAGCCGCTGAGGTCTGCGGCTGCGCCACCGGCACGCTGAAGAGCCGCGTCAGCAGGGCTCGCGCTCGGCTGGCCGAGTTGCTCGACTACGATCTGCCCGCGCGCCGCCACCTTGCGCGCCGCCCCATCCCGCCGCCCCAGGTCCCGGGCGCTTGAATGAACTCCCCGGCCGAGCCTGGCGTTTTAGTCGGCGGCTACGGGGCTCTCCACAGTTCGGATCCGAGCAGATGACCACAGCACCTTCCCGCCCCCTCCACCGCTTGGCGATCATCGGCGCTGCGATCGTCACGCTGGTCGCCGCGTCTCCCGCCCGCGCGCAGGAAGACATCTCAAAAAAGCTGGAACGCATCGAGGCGTTGCTGGTCGACCAATCGTCGCGACTAACCGCCCAAGAACGCCAGCTGGCCGAGCAGGCCGCCCTGATCCAACAACAGGACATGGAACTGCGGGCGCTGCGCGCAACGCGGGACGAGGACCTCGCGGAAATCCGAGCAGGTCGCGCAGCCGCCCCACAACAGGCCGCGCCGCTCAATCCGCCCCTGGGCCCCGCGCCGACCACATCGGCGTCCGCGCAGATGCCGCCGCGCCCCGTCGGGGAGGCCCCTCCCCCAGCGTCCACCGAACAGAAGGCCCGCGAGGTCGCCGCCATTCCGGAGCGCCTGGGCGTGCTGACCCCCTCCGGACGCTTCGTCTTCGACCCGACGGTGGAGTACGTGCGCTCCGGGACCAACCGCCTGACTTTCAGGGGCGTCGAAATCGTGCCGGGGATCAATCTTGGACTGATCGAGGCCGGCGACGCCGACCGCGACTCCGTGGTCGGCACGCTGGCCGCGCGCTACGGACTGACCAACCGCCTGGAGGTGGAAGCTCGCGTGCCCTACGTCTATCGCCACGACCGCATCACCACGGTCGCGGCGGCTGATCGGGCCGTCACCCGAACCATGGAGTTGGACGCCAACGACATCGGGGACATCGAGGTGTCCGGACGCTACCAGCTCAACAGCGGCGACAACGGCTGGCCGATCTTCGTCACCGGCCTGCGGGTCAAGTCCGACACCGGCGTCGGCCCCTATGATGTCGATTTTGACCGCTTCGCCGTCGCCAGGGGCCTGGCGACAGGCTCCGGCTTCTGGGCGACCGAGCTTGGACTGACGATGCTCTATCCGAGCGATCCGGCGGTGATTTACGGCGGGGTCAGTTACCTGCACAACTTCGCGGGCAACGTCGACAAGGCCGTCGGCAACAACATCTTCGTCGGCGAGGTCGATCCCGGCGACGGGATCAACGCCAGCATCGGCTTTGGTCTGGCCCTCAATCCGAAGTTCTCAGTCTCATTCGGCTACTCGCACCACTACATCTTTCCGACCGACACTGAGATCAACAACACGACGCAGAGTTCGAACAGCCTCTCGATCGGCGCCCTGCAGATGAGCCTCTCCTACCGCCTGAACCGGCGGATCACCCTGATCAACAGCTTTGAGTTCGGGGTGACCAGCGATGCGCCGGACATGCGCCTGACCGTACGCGCGCCGTACGCCTTCTGACGTCAGGGGCGCGCGGCGTCGCCCAGCGCCGCGCCGACGGCCTCCATCATCCGCATGCTGGCGCGCTCCTGAATCGCCGACTGCTGGAGCTGCGCGAGCTCGGGGATCGCCAGATCGATCTGGACCTCCTGGCGAATGTCGCGATTGCTGGCTGTGTTGACGACGACATTGGCGATCCTTGCCGCGCTCAGCTCGTGCAGCACCACGGTCGAGCCGCCGTCCCCGCTTACGGCCACGCCCGGTAACTTCGTGGCGCTGTCGGACAGGGTGATCTGGCCGCTTTGCCCCTGGCTTGCGAGCGAGGGAGCCGCCTCGGTCTGCATGGCGCCCTGATCGGTCCAGACCAGCTTCGTCTCCAACACCAGCGAGCCGTCGACGAAGGTCCGCACCGAGGCGCCGAAGCCGACCTCCATGCCGGTCGGCAGTTGGATCCCGCCGCGCTCGAGAGCCAGCTCCTCATCGCTCAACGGCGCCCCAAGCGCAGGCTCGGCGCTAACTGCGTCGACGCTCGCGACAAGACCCAGAAGAAGCGCTGCAAGGATCGAGACACACCGCATGGCGTCAGAACCCGGCCGGCGGCCGGTTCTCCCAGATCACCTGATAGAGCGGCGGCAGGTGCAGCGTGAGGGCGGCCAGCGAGTCGTCCGTCAACGGCTGACCGAACAGCGAGGTGGTGGCCGCGGCCCACTCGTAATCGGCGTTGTAGATGCCGCGGGCCGGCCCGGTGTGAATTCCGAACACGATGCCGTTCCAAACCTTCTCGAAATCCGCCTGACGATAGGACTTCAGGCCCAGCGCCGGATCGCCGACCAGGATCCGGCCGCCCCCGCCGCCTTTGACCACCACGAAGTGCTTGTAGGTTCCGACTGTAATCACCGCGATCGAGGGCCACTTTGCATGCACCAGGGCGTCGGCGTCGATGCGATAGCCGTCGGCCTTGTACCCGCGCGCCGCGAGGTAGCGCTTCATATCTAGCAGCGAGAAGCCGACTTTCTGGATCTGGGCCCGGTCGCCCTCGGCGTACATCGCCTTGAAGATGTCGGCCTCGGCGACATCGACGCCGTAGTGGTAGCGTAGCAGGGTCGCCAGCGCCGCCGACCCACAGCTGTAGTCGTACTGCTGGCGTACGACGGTCCTGAAGGGCATGTCCCGGAGGGTCGTCACACGATCCAGGGCGAACAACGCTCCACCGTCGGTGAAGGCGATCTGGGCGGCGGCCGGACCCGCGAATGCGCAGATGCCGGCGATCGCCGCAAACAGGACCTGTCGACTCCGAACCGGCATGGCGTTGGCCTACGGTCCGCCCAGGGTGGCGATATTGACGCTGATCACGCCCTGCAGATTGTTGTTGTTGCCGGTGTTGACGACGAAATTGCCGATGCCGGAGTAGTCGCCGGTCGAGAAATCGACGTTGCCCGTGGCGACCTGATCGGCTTGGACCGATCCCGAATTACTAGCCGAAAGCTGCTGGTTCGAGAGCGCCTCAACGACCACGGACTGTCCGCCGCTGATGGCCCCGAGTTCTGCATCGCCCATCGGGGCCACATCCAGCTCCTCGGCCGCGGCCAGCGCTTTCGCAGGTGGCGCGTCTTCGGCCATGACTGCGCTGGAAACGCCAAAGGCGGCCAAGGCGACGAGGCCTCCGAACTTCCAGTTCGACATCGCTCCCTCCAAATCCCCAGAACCTCGAACGCGAGTACGGGCCGGCGCCCAGGGACGGACGCCGGCCCGGGTACGCTTACGGAGCGCCGAAGCTGATGTTGGCGTTCGCCGAGAGCGACGTCGCAGCCTGGCCTTGCGAGTTGATGCCGGAGTTGGCGTTCGCGGTCTGGATCCCACCAAACGCCGCGCCGTCGAACGACGCATTGCCGGTGGTGATGGAGCCCGTCGCGCCGTCGCCGCCCGTGTTGGAGACCGGAGAGCCGGTCACCGTACCGCTGAGTGTCTGGGTCGACACGGCGGAGTAGGTCGAAGTCGTCGAATTATCCGAGTTGTCCGAGTTATCGGAGTTGTCGGTCGTCGAACTGTTCGAGTTGTCCGAGCTGTTCGAGTTATCCGAATTGTTGGAGTTGTCGGAATTATTCGAGTTGTCAGTCGTTGAATTGTTCGAGTTGTCTGAGTTGTCTGAATTATCCGAGTTGTTGGAGTTGTCCGTCGTCGAATTGTTCGAATTGTCCGTCGTGGAGCTATTCGAATTATCGGTGGTCGCTTGGTTCACCGTCGCCGTCGACGTGTTATCGGCCGTCGTATTGTCGACCTGCGCGATAGCCATGGTGCTCATGCCGAGGCCGATCACCAGCGCGGCAGCCGATGTGAGAAGCTTGGATCTCATAGGGTCACCCTCCCAGGGTCGTTAGTGTCTCTGGAGGCGCCTTGTCCTCCGGCCGCCAGAACCGTCGGGGCGCCCGGAGAGTTCGGATCACATGGCCGTGAACCCGATTTGTGAGACGAGAGCGGTCCTCGTCAGGGAAGGTGGTGGGCGGCGAGGGGTTCGAACCCCCGACCCCCTGGGTGTAAACCAGGTGCTCTGACCAGCTGAGCTAGCCGCCCTCATAGAATGCGAAAAAGGGCGACCTCCACGCCGGGAGGCCGCCCTTGAACGAAAACCGCGTGGGCGGTCCTTAGTTCAGCGAACCCTTGAGGCCTTCGCCGACGCGGAAACGCGCCGTCTTCGAAGCCGGACGGCTCACCGTCTCGCCGGTGCGCGGGTTGCGCGCGGTGCCCGCCGCGCGGGTCACCGGCACGAAGCTGCCGAAACCGACGAGCCGGACTTCTTGGCCCTCCTTCAGCGACGCAGTGACGCTTTCGATGAACGCTTCCAGAGCGTCCTTCGCCTGCGCCTTGTTCAGGCCCGCCTTGTCGGCAATCGCCGTGACGAGTTCGGCCTTGGTCATTTCTTGTCTCTCCCAGCCCGTTATCTCAAACCGCGAACCTCTCGCGGAAGCGCGAGGCTGCTTCGCGTTGCGCGATTATGGCGGCCGATTCTCGCTCGTCAAACAAAGGCGGCGCGGAGAGACCCCGCGCCGCCTTATTTTTTCTCAGTTTTCCACCGTTTAGTGGGTGATCATGGCCTCATCCGAGCCGTCATCAGCCGCGACCGATACCGCCGGTTGGTCGGCCGGGTTCCATTCGATCGGCGTGAGGGGCTGAATCAGCGCCCGGGCAAGGACTTCATCGACATTGGAGACCGGCACGATCTCCAGCGCCGACTTCACGTTGTCCGGGATGTCAGCCAGATCCTTCACGTTCTCCTGCGGGATCAGCACGGTCTTGACGCCGGAGCGCAGAGCCGCGAGCAGCTTTTCCTTCAGGCCGCCGATGGCCGTCACCCTGCCCCGCAGCGTGACTTCGCCAGTCATGGCGATGTCCTTGCGGATCGGGATGCCGGTCAGCACCGAGACGATGGCCGTGGCCATGGCCGCGCCGGCGGACGGGCCGTCCTTGGGCGTGGCGCCGTCCGGCACGTGGATGTGCACGTCGGTCTTCTCGAAGATCGGCGGCTCGATGCCGAAGTGCGTCGCGCGGCTGCGGACATAGCTGGCCGCCGCCTGGATCGACTCCTTCATGACGTCCTTGAGGTTGCCCGTGATGGACATCCGGCCCTTGCCCGGCATCTTGACCGCTTCGATGGTCAGGATGTCGCCGCCGAACTCGGTGTAGGCCAGACCGGTGATGATCCCGACCTGATCCTCCTCGTCCGTCTCGCCGTAGCGGTATTTTTGCACGCCCGCGTACTTGGCCAGCCGCTCGTCGTCGACCGTGATCGAGGTGACGTTTTCACGACCCAGATCCCGGACCACCTTTCGCGCCAGGTTGCCCAGTTCCCGCTCCAGCGAGCGAACACCGGCTTCCCGCGTGTAGTAGCGGATCAGGTCGCGAATGGTCTCGGTCGGCACCACGAACTCCTCAGCCGTCAGGCCATGGTCCTTGGTCTGCTTGGGCAGGATGTGGCGCTTGGCGATCTCGACCTTCTCATCCTCGGTGTAGCCAGGGATGCGGATGATCTCCATCCGGTCCAGCAGCGGCTGAGGCATGTTCAGGCTGTTGGCGGTGGTGACGAACATCACCGGCGACAGGTCGTAGTCGACCTCCAGGTAGTGGTCGCCGAACGTCGAGTTCTGCGCCGGATCCAGCACTTCAAGCAGGGCCGAGGCCGGGTCGCCCCGGTAGTCCGAGCCCATCTTGTCGATCTCGTCGAGCAGGAAGAAGGCGTTGGTGGACTTGGCCTTCTTCATCGACTGGATGATCTTGCCAGGCATCGAACCGATATAGGTCCGGCGGTGACCGCGGATCTCGGCTTCGTCCCGCACGCCGCCCAGGGAGACGCGCACAAACTCGCGGCCGGTCGCCTCGGCGATCGACTTGCCCAGCGAGGTCTTACCGACGCCCGGAGGACCGACGAGGCAGAGGATCGGGCCCTTCAGTGAGCCGACCCGCGCCTGCACAGCGAGGTACTCCAGGATCCGCTCCTTGACCTTCTCGAGGCCAAAGTGGTCGCGGTTCAAGATCTCCTCGGCCTTCACCAGGTCGATGGCCTTGGTCTTGGTCTTGCCCCACGGGATCGAGAGCAGCCAGTCGAGGTAGTTCCGCACGACGGTCGATTCCGCCGACATCGGGCTCATGTTGCGCAGCTTCTTCAGCTCGCCCTCGGCCTTGGTGCGGGCCTCCTTGGACAGCTTGGTCTTTTTGATGCGCTTCTCAAGCTCGATCAGTTCGTCGCGCTGATCGTCCTGCTCGCCCAGCTCGCGCTGGATCGCCTTCATCTGCTCGTTGAGATAGTACTCGCGCTGGGTCTTCTCCATCTGCCGCTTCACGCGGTTCCGGATCTTCTTCTCGGTCTGCATGACCGAGATCTCGCCCTCCATGAGGGCGTAGACCTTCTCCAGACGCTTCACGACGTTGAAGATCTCAAGCAGGCTCTGCTTCTCGGCGATCTTCACCGAGAGATGCGAGGCGATGCGGTCAGCCAGTTCGCCGGGCGCGTCGACCTGCGGCATGGAGGCCAGGGCCTCCGGCGGCACCTTCTTGTTCAGTTTGACGTAGTTCTCGAACTGCTCGACGACCGCGCGCGACAGCGCCTCGGCCTCGGGCGAGGCCGCGCCGTCTTCGGAAATGAAGGCGATCTCGGCTTCGTAGAACTCTTCTTGGGCGGTGAAACGGGAAATGCCGGCGCGCGCCTTGCCTTCGACCAGCACCTTCACGGTGCCGTCGGGAAGCTTCAGCAGCTGCAGAACCGTCGCCACGACGCCGACGTCATAGATGGCCTCGGGCGACGGATCGTCGTCGTCCTTGTCCTTCTGGGTCGCGAGGAGGATCTGCTTGCCTTCACCCCGCATCGCCTCTTCGAGCGCGCGTACGGATTTCTCCCGGCCCACGAAGAGCGGCACCGGTTGATGCGGGAACACCACGATGTCCCGCAGCGGTAGAATGGGAAGGGTCTTAATCTCGGACATGATGCGTTCTTAACTCCTGCCGGCCTGTTGGGGGATCAGGCTCGGCCCCCGGACCGCGGTCACTTCAGACGATGCGTCTGAGTCGGACGGCCCGTCCGCCTTTGAAGGCGGCTTATCGGCTCATTTATGTGGACGCTTCCGACCGCCATTCAAGCGCAGCCGCAAATATGCACACGATCCATCTAGGGAAGATGCCGCGCGATACTCAAGCGCCACCAGACGCGGAGGCGGCCTCTGCCGCGCTTTTCAACATTTCATCCAGAGCTTTTCGGTCGAAGTATTGCCCCTTGAGCACGACGCCGCCGATGGCGCGCGTCGCCATGATGTCGCCGAGCGGGTTGCGATCGAGGATCAGGATGTCGGCCGCCTTGCCCGCGGCGATCGCCCCATAACGGTCGGCGTGGCCCAGGAAACGCGGCCCGTTGATCACCGAGGCCTGCAGCGCGTGCAGCGGCGATAGGCCGGCGTCGACATAGATCTTCAGCTCGTCGTGCAGGCCGATGCCCGGATAGTTGAACGAGTTGAGGAACCCGGCGTCCGTGCCCGCCAGGATCGACACCCCGGCGTTCTGAAGCATCGGCACGAGCGAGGCGTTCTTCTCGTAGACGGCGTGACGCCGGGCGATCGCCGCCGCGTCGTCCTTGGCGGCACGCTCCACGCGCCAGGCATAGGTCGCCTGCAGGCCCTTGCCGATGTAGGCCAGGTAGGGGTCGTTCTTGTGGTCATCCTGGTCGAGATAGGCCGTCGCCTTGCTGCCGTTGAGCGTCGGCGACACGTAGGTCCCGCGCGCCGCCAGCCGGCGGAATCCGGCCATCGCCGTCGCCTCGTCAAAGCTCGCCAGCGTCCGGATTGTGGCCTCTGCGCCGGTAATCTTGCCGCTCGCGACGTCGGCTGCGATCTGCGCCTCCTGCGGCGAGCCCATCCGCAGCGCATAGCCCATGTGCTCGATCGAGCTGAGCCCGGCCTCGCTGGCCGTATCGACGGTGATCGCAGCCGGGATGTGAGCCGAGGTGATCAGGCCCCGCGCCTTGGCCTGCTTGACCGTGTAGATGAACAACTGCGGCGTCAGGGTGTTCTCGGTGATCTTCACGAAGTCCACCTTGAGCCCCTGGAGCTTGTCGAGCGCGGCGTCGGCCTCGGCTTCGGTTCCGACCTCGATCGTCCCCTTCCACATCGGCTTCACGCCCTCGATCTTGGGGCCGGAAGTGAAGATGGTCGGACCGAGCAACGCGCCGGACGCCACCTGCCCGCGCCAGGCCAGGACCTGCTCAGGCAGGTCGCCTGAAGCGTCGCGCACCGTCGTGATCCCGTGGGCGACGTAGAGCGGAAGCAGGGCCTTGTTCTCGTCGATGAGTTCAGTGCCGCCGCCGAAGTGCACGTGGTTGTCCCAAAGGCCGGGCATCACGAAGCGCCCCTTGGCGTCGATGGTCCGGCTGGCGCTGAACACCGCCTTGGCCTTAGCGGTCGGCTCGACGGCGACGATGGTGTCGCCGCGGACCGCTACGGCCGCACCCTTATCCAGCTTGCCGCTCGCCACGTCGATGATGGTCGCATCGACGATCAGCAGATCGACCTTCTCAGCCCCGTAGGCCGCGACGGAGCCGCCCATGAGCAGGGCGATGGCGAGAGGGGCTGCAAAGGTGACGCTACGCATGAAGACCTTCCGGAAAACTGAAGGCGTCGTGTAGCGCCTCGGGTCGCCCGCGTCCCCGACATATCGTCGCGCGTCACCCCGCGTTGAGAGCGCACATGAACGTCCCGCAGAGCTCGGCCTCGGGGTCGCGCCCGGCGATCCCGCGCCGCCGTGCGTATCAGTTTAGCTCCACATTGGCGTACCGGCCGTCGTAGTCGCAGTTGAAGCTGTAGGTCACCGATCGCGGCCCGACATCGGCGGCGACGTATCCCTGCACCGAGTAGCCCCTGCCCTGCGGCCGCGCGTAGGTGATCCGATCTATGCGAGCCCGACTGCCGTAGCGCGACGCTTGGCTCATCGCCTCGTTCGAACAACTGTCGACGGCCTGGCGCGAGTCCGCCGAGGAATCGCCGCCGTTGTTTTCTTTCGAGCCCGCCGCCAGCGCCCCCAGCAGCAGCCCGCCGAGCAGCAGGCCGCCCACGACCGCGGCGGTGTTGTCCTTGTCCTTCTTGCCGCTGTCGCCGCCGCCGTAGCGGTCCTCGACGCGGAAACGACCGCGGCAGCCACGGTCGACCCAGACGCCGCGCCCGTCCCAGCCCCAGCTCTGGTTCTCGATGCAGGCGCCGTTGTTGTTGCTGTACTGGTAGTCCAGCCAGACGCGCCCACGCGAGTTCACCGGGCAGTAATTCCGCCCGTAACCGGACGACGAGCAGTCGATGTACGAGTCCGCATAGGCCGGCGTGACTGGCGCGGTCCATAGACCGAGCACCGACGCCGCGATCATCAAGCCGACACGCATCCCCCGACCTCCGATGACGTTCCAGCGTCACCCTAACGCCAACAACTCTCCGTTGAGAATAGCGCTTGTCATCGGCCCACAATGGAATTCTCATCGAGATCGTAGCCAGGAGGGGTGATCGAGATGCGACGCGGCTTGGTGACGGGCGTGATCCTCAGCCTCTTTACGATCGCCGCCCCGGCGATGGCCGACACGCTCGACGATGCGGCCAAGCGCGGCGCGCTGAAGATCTGTGTTGTCGAAGGCGCCCCCTATGCGCTCAAGACGCCGTCGGGCCGCTGGATCGGTCATGAGATCGACATCGGCCAGCGCCTGGCGACGGACTTCGGCCTCGCGCCAGAATTCGTCAGCGGCTCGTATGCCGACGTGATCGGCCGGCTCAACAAGGGCGAGTGCGATCTGATCGCCGCCTCGCTGGCCATCGAGCCGGACCGCCTGCGCCAGGCTTGGTTCACGACGCCCTACAGCGAAACCGACGTCTCGATCGTCGTCGCCCGCAAGGCCCCGGTCCGCATTGCGGATCTCGACAAGGCCGATGTCGTCATTGGCGCGGTCGCCGGCGCTCCGGCGATCCTCCTGGCCAAGTCGACGCTGCCGGCCGCCACCATTGAGGTCTTCCCCGATCTGCTCGCGGCCGAACGGGCGCTTGAGGGCGGCGCCATCGTCGGTCTGGCGCACAAGGCCCCTATCCCCCGGCTGCTCGCGGTGAAGGCGCCCGACAAATATGCCGTGGTCGAAGGCGAGCCCCTGGCCCGCACCGCCGACGCTTTCGCCGTGCGTAAGGGCGACGCCGACCTCCTCAACACGCTGAACGGCTGGGTGGAGGCTCGCAAGCGCGACGGCTTCCTCGATCGCACCAACAACTACTGGCTTTCGACCCTCGACTGGACCGAGCGCCTGAAGCCGCGCTCGGCCGCCGGCAAGTAGGCTAGAGCTCGCCCTCCGAGCGCATGGTGATCGCCCCGACCAGCCCGGCGGCCGCCGCGGCGCACGCCGCCGCCGCCATGGCGATTTGGTAGGCCTGGGTCATCGCTTCACCGCCGGCCGCGCCGGGCGCCAACGCAAACCCCGCCAGAGCGACCGCCAGCAGCCCCCCGATCCGCGCGGTGGCGTTGTTCACCCCCGACGCCGCGCCTTCATAGGCGCTGGGAACTGCGCCCAGCACAGCATCGGTCAACGGCGCCACGGCCACGCCCATGCCCAGGGCCAGCAAGGTCAGGCCCGGAAAGACGCCGGTCCAGTAGGCGCCGTCCTGCGCGCTCCAAGCCAGCCCGGCGAACCCTGCAGCCGCCAGCAGCGGCCCAAGGGTCAGCATCGCCCGCACCCCGATACGCGCAGATAGGGTCCCGGCCAGGGGCGACAGCGCAGCCAATCCGATCGACAGCGGCAGCAAGGCGGCTCCAGCCTCCGTCGCCGGATAGCCGTGGACGCCGATCAGTTGAAACGGCAGCAGGAACAGCGCGCCGCCGAACGCCGCATATAGCAGCAGCGTCAGCAGATTGGCCCCCGAGAACGCCGCGCTCCTGAAGAGGTCCAGCGGGACCATTGGGCTGGCCGCCCGACGCTCGATCTGCAGGAAGATCACGAGCAATACAGCGCCCGCGGCGCCGAGCCCCCAGACCGCCATCGACGGCCCGGCGGTCGAGGCCTGGGTCAGGCTCCAGGTCAGGGCGCTGAGCCCCAAGGTGGCGCAGGCCGCGCCGCTCCAGTCCACGGGCCCCGTCGCCGGCTCGCGGCTCTCGCGGGCGCCGGCCAGGATGAACCACACCGCCAGGGCGGCCAGCGGGAGATTGATCAGGAATACGGCCCGCCAAGAGACCGCATCGGTCAGCCAGCCGCCCAACACCGGCCCGATCGCGCTCATCAAGCCGCTGGCGCCGGCCCAGACGCCGACAGCGCGTCCCCTACCCGCCTCGTCGAACGACGCACCTAGCAGGGCCAGACTGGCCGGAACCAAGAGCGCGGCGCCAACGCCCTGCAGCGCACGGGCCATAATCAGCAATGTCAGGTTGGGCGCCGCGCCGCAAAGCGCAGAAGCCGCCGAGAACAGCACCACGCCGACAATGAAGATCGTGCGCCTGCCGTAGCGATCGGCTGCAGCGCCGCCGGCCAGCACCAGCGCGCCGAGCATCAACGCATAGGCGTTCATGATCCACTGCGCGCCGGCCGCATCGCCGCCGAGCTGCCGCTGGATCACCGGAAGGGTCAGGTTCACCGCCGACCCGTCGATGAAGGCCAGGCTTGAGCCGAGCACCGTCCCGGCCAACACCAGGCGAGCGTTCAGCGGCCGCTCGGCAGGCTCGGTCGCTGCGACCACGCCGCGATCGCAAGGGGTTGCTCCGACCTGGCTCACCGCCGGCCCTAAACGAAAAGGGCCCCGCGGCGCATGTCCGCGGGGCCCATGATCATTGGTCGCTCAACCGCCTCAGGCGGCGCCGCCCTTGTCGCGACGCTCGGCATAGATGACCAGCGGCTGGGCGCGGCCTTCCACCACCTCGGCGTTGACCACCACTTCTTCGACGCCGTCATAGGTCGGCAGCTCGTACATGGTGTCGAGCAGGATGCCTTCCAGGATCGAACGCAGGCCGCGCGCGCCGGTCTTGCGCTGGATGGCCTTGCGGGCCACGGCCGTCAGAGCGTCGTCGGTGAAGGTCAGGCCGACGTTCTCCATGTCGAACAGGCGCTGATACTGCTTCACGAAGGCGTTCTTCGGCTCGGTCAGGATCTTCACCAGGGCGGCCTCGTCGAGGTCGTCCAGGGTCGCGATCACCGGCAGACGGCCGATGAACTCCGGGATCAGGCCGAAGCGCAGCAGGTCGTCCGGCTCCACCTGACGGAAGATCTGGCCGGTGCGGCGATCGTCCGGGTCCGACACCTTGGCGCCGAAGCCGATCGAGGTGCCTTGACCGCGGGCCGAGATGATCTTCTCCAGGCCGGCGAACGCGCCGCCGCAGATGAACAGGATGTTCGTCGTGTCGACTTGCAGGAACTCCTGCTGCGGATGCTTGCGGCCGCCTTGCGGCGGCACCGAAGCGACCGTGCCTTCCATGATCTTCAGAAGCGCCTGTTGAACGCCCTCGCCCGACACGTCGCGCGTGATCGAGGGGTTGTCCGACTTGCGGCTGATCTTGTCGACTTCGTCGATGTAGACGATGCCGCGCTGAGCGCGCTCGACATTGTAGTCGGCGGCCTGGAGCAGCTTCAGGATGATGTTCTCGACGTCCTCGCCGACATAGCCGGCTTCGGTCAGGGTCGTGGCGTCGGCCACGGTGAACGGAACGTCGATGATTCGCGCCAGGGTCTGGGCCAGCAGGGTCTTACCCGTGCCGGTCGGACCGATGAGCAGGATGTTGGCCTTGCCCAGCTCGACGTCGTTGTTCTTCGTCGCGTGGTTCAGGCGCTTGTAGTGGTTATGCACCGCAACCGAGAGCACCTTCTTGGCGTGGTCCTGGCCGATCACATAGTCATCGAGGACTTCGCGGATCTCCTTCGGAGTCGGAACGCCGTCCTTCGACTTCACAAAGGAAATCTTGTGTTCTTCGCGGATGATGTCCATGCACAGCTCGACGCATTCATCACAGATGAACACGGTCGGGCCCGCGATAAGCTTGCGGACCTCGTGCTGGCTCTTGCCGCAGAAAGAGCAATACAGCGTGCTCTTGGAGTCTCCGCTCGCGGCCTTGGTCATGCTCTTTTCTCACTCTCTCGACAACGCAGACCGTGGTCCTCGCCATCGTTCGGCCCGGAGGCGTCCCTGACGCCATCAGTGCAGGATACGTGCCCGGGGTTGTCTAATCCTTGACATTCCCCGATCCGAGCCACGATCACAAGCCTCTGACATAACTCAGTGACATTTGGCGGCGGGGCGCCCGATGGCGGGCATGTCCGAATCCCTAGATGGGATTGCGTTCAAACGGCGCAAGTGAGACGCCCTGGCGCGGAAACCGCCCCTCTCATATTGGTCGGGCCGAAGCCAGACGCGATGAGTTGAGTTGACACGCCTCAGTACGCGGCGTGTTGGGGGATATATGACCAAACGACAACTGCGCCGCATCGGCGGCTCGCAGGTGGAATCCTTGGACGAGCAGATTGAAGACGCGGGCGTGGTGGCCTTCGACTTCGACGGCACCTTGACCACCCACGACAGCTACACCGCCTTCCTGAAGTGGCGCGCCGGCCCGACGCGCTACAATCTTGGCCTGGCCAAGCTTGCACCGGCGGCGGTCTCATACCTGGCTCACCGCAACCGCGGGCGTATCAAGGCGGCTGCGACCCGCGAATTCCTCGCCGGAGTCTCGCGTGAGCGGCTCGAGGCCGACGCCCGCGCCTTCGCCGAGCTGATGGCCCCGCGGATGCTGCGCCCGGACGCCCTGCGCACCTGGCGGCGCTGGGGACAGCGGCGCGCCAAGCTGGTCATCGTCACCGCCTCGCCGGAGATCGTCGTCGCGCCCTTCGCCCGCGGCCTCGGCGCTGACCTGTTGATCGGCACTGAACTGAAATTCGATGCTCGTGACCGGGTCACCGGTAGCTTCGACGGCCCCAACTGCCGCGGTCCGGAAAAGGTGCGGCGACTGCAGGAGGTCTTCGGCCCCGACGTGCGGTTGCGCGCAGCCTATGGCGACACAAGCGGAGATCGTGAGATGCTCGCGATCGCCGACGAACCCGGCTACCGGGTCTTCCAGGAGAAGCCCTGAACCGCCCGACCACAGGAGGATCCATGACGTCTGTCGTCTCCGGCGCCCAGATCGCCGCCGCCCGCGCCCTGACCGGGGTCAGCCAGGCTAAGCTGGCGCTCCGCGCCGGCCTCGAGATCGAGGCGTTACAGGCCCTGGAGAGCGCCGGCCATGCGCCGCTGGATCTCACGCCCTCGATGGAGCGGCTGCTGGCGGCCCTGGATTCGTTCGGTGTGCTGCTGATCGACGACGGCGACGGGTTCGGATCGGGTGTCCGCCTCAAGTTCGGCCGCAAGCAGGCCCAGGCCATCGGCGCCTGGGAAGACGAAGGCGGGATCGTCGGCGACGACGACGTCCCCTGATCATGCGCTTCCGAGTTCAGAAGCTGATCCGCGACCGGCTGCCCGAGATCATGCGCGGTCAGGGGCTGGCGGTTTTCGACCGCCGGCTCGACGACGCCGAGTTCGTCTCCGCACTTGGCGATAAGCTGGTCGAGGAAGCCAACGAAGCCCGGCTGGCGAACCCGGACGAGATCGCCGGCGAACTGGCTGACGTCCTGGAGGTGGTCCACGCCCTGGCCGCGGCCCACGGCCTCAGCCTGCAGGAGGTAGAGGTCGCCCGTCTGGCCAAACGCGCCGAACGTGGCGGCTTCGACGCGCGGGTCTACAACGCTGCGGTTGAGGCGACGGACGGTCTGCCCGCGGCCGCCTACTATCTGGCCCGTCCGCTCCAGTACCCTCGCGAGGATTAGCCGGATGAAGCACGCCGGGACCAGCGCGCTTGACGACCTGGAGCCCCTGCTGGCGCAGCTGCGCTGCCTCACCGGAATGGTCGAGAAGAAGCGCGGCGTGTTCTATCGCCGAAGTCAGGCGTTCCTGCATTTCCACGAGGATCCGAAGGGACTGTTCGCTGACCTGCGGGCCCAAGAGGGGACGGACTTCGAGCGGTTCGACGTCACCGCCCCCGACGGCCGCGAGCGCCTGCTGGCCGCAACGGCCTCGCGCCTCAAGGCCTAGCCGACCAAGGCTCCACCTGGCCGATGATGCTCGTCGGGCGATCAGTGCGGATCGCGTCCAGCACGCCAGCGGAAATCTCGTCGTTTGTCAGCCAACGCGAACGATCGTTGACGATCCGAAAGCCGAGCACCACCTGCCGGAGCTGACAGTCCGCCAGGCCGTCGGCCACCGCAGCGGCCGCCGCCAGCCGATGCGGATGCGCAGGATCTGCCGTCCCACTGCCCAGCACCTGGAACATCCGTCCGCTCACCTGCTCGGCCAGCATCCGCGGCGCGGCGATCTTCAGGGTGTGGAACCAGGCAACAGCCAGATCGACCGGACCGTTGCGCGCGCTCGCCGCCGCCAGGGCGCGGCCAAACCCCTCGGCGTCGTGATAGTCGCAATCGAATCCGCCCGGATGCTGCGAAGCGTGACGCGACAAAAGCGAAAGGCGCCCGCCGTCACCGGCGAGCGCCTCCACAAGTCCTGCCAGCATGCCGGTCCCGCCCACGACGAGAACATGGCCCGGCACGGCGTCGGCCCTAGTCTTCGGCGCGACGTTCGATCACGTGGTCGACCAGGCCCCACTCCTTGGCCTCTTCCGGGGTCATGAAGGTGTCGCGGTCGAGCTTTTCCTCGACCTCTTCGTACGAGCGGCCGGTGTGCTTGGCGTAGATCTCATTCAGGCGACGCTTGGTCTTGATGATGTCCTCGGCGTGGCGCTCGATGTCCGAGGCCTTGCCCGAGTAACCACCCGACGGTTGGTGCACCATGATGCGGCTGTTGGGCAGCGCGATCCGCTGGTCCTTCTCGCCGGCCATCAGCAGGAACGAGCCCATCGACGCGGCCATGCCCATGCACAGGGTCACGACCGGCGAGCGGATGTACTGCATGGTGTCGTAGATCGCGAGACCGGACGTCACCACCCCGCCGGGGGAGTTGATGTACATCTGGATCTCTTTCTTCGGGTTCTCGGCTTCGAGGTAGAGCAGCTGGGCGCAGATCAGCGCCGACATGCCGTCCTCGACCGGACCGTTCAGGAAGATCACGCGTTCCTTCAGCAGGCGCGAGAAGATGTCAAAGGCGCGCTCGCCGCGGCTGGTTTGCTCCACAACCATGGGAACGAGGTTCAGCGCGGTGATCTGCGGGTCACGCATAAAAGGAAGCCTCTCTGAATGGGTCGACTCTGCGCGCAGAGCCGCGTTCCCCTCCGATATCGCGTGGCGGAGGGGCCAGCGCAAGGTGACCGATAGTCCTAAAGAAAATCCCTCCCGTTTCCGGGAGGGATTTGTGCGTCCGACTTAGGGTCCGACCAGCGCTTAGGCGCTGTAGCCTTCCGGCATATCGTCTTCCTTCAGAAGGTCGTCCTTGGAGACCTTCTCGTCCTTGACGGCGGCCTTCTCGACGATCAGGTCGACGACCTTGTCCTCGAAGATCGGGGCGCGCAGCTGAGCCTGCATGTTGGCGTTCTGGCGGAACATGTCGAAGATCTGTTGGGCTTGCGGGCCGTAGCGCATGGCTTCCTGGCGCATCGCGTCCAGCAGCTCCTGC
>NZ_PNLB01000034.1 GCF_013822795.1 Phenylobacterium sp.
ACCGGCACCGGCAAGACCGAGACCGCCCGCCAGCTGGCCTCGACCATGGGCATCGAGCTCCTGCGCTTCGACATGTCGGAGTACATGGAGCGCCACACGGTCAGCCGACTGATCGGCGCGCCTCCCGGCTATGTCGGCTTCGACCAGGGCGGCCTGCTGACCGACGCCGTCGATCAGCATCCGCACGCGGTCGTGCTGCTGGACGAAATCGAGAAGGCTCACCCGGACGTCTTCAACATCCTGCTGCAGGTCATGGACCATGGCGTCCTGACCGACGCCAACGGCAAGAAGGTCGACTTCCGGAACGTGGTCCTGATCATGACCACCAACGCCGGCGCCTCGGACGCCCAGCGCAACGCTATCGGCTTTGGCCGCGGCAAGCAGGACGACGAGGTCGATGAGGCCCTGAAGCGGCTGTTCACGCCGGAGTTCCGCAACCGTCTGGATGCGGTGGTCCAGTTCAAGGCGCTGACCCAGGAGATCATCCGCCAGGTCGTGCAGAAGTTCGTCATGCAGCTGGAAGCTCAGCTCGCCGATCGTCACGTCACCATCGAGACGACCGAGGAAGCTGCCGACTGGCTGGCCAAGAACGGCTTCGACGAGCTCTACGGCGCCCGGCCGCTGGCCCGGGTCATCCAGGAGCACATCAAGAAGCCGCTGGCCGACGAGATCCTGTTCGGCAAGCTGGTCAAGGGCGGCCACGTCAAGGTGGTGCTCAAGGACAGCAAGCTGGGCTTCGAGATCGAAGGCGACGACCGCGAACCGGGCGCCCCGATCATCGAGGATCCCGCCGAGGACGCCGCGACGGAACTGGCCGACTAGGCCCGCTCCAAATCCTGAAATGCGAAACCCCGGAGCTTCGGCTCCGGGGTTTTTCTTTGCGTCCAGTTCGCCTTCGAGGCCTAGGCGATCTTCGCCGCGATCTGCTCGGCCAGCGCTTTCAGTTCGGCAGGATCGGCCATTCCGCCCGCGCCGTGACGTCCGAGCTCGACGCCCGCCCAGCGCGGGATGATGTGGAAATGCAGGTGGTAGATGGTCTGGCCCGCAGGCGCGCCGTTGTACTGGGCGACCATGATGCCGTCCGGATTCAGCGCCGAGCGCACCGCCCGGGTGATGCGCTGCACGCCGAGCATCAACGGCCCCAGCACATCGGCCTCCACCTCCAGGAGGTTGCGCGCCTGGGAGTGCTTGGGGATCACCAGGGTGTGGCCCCGGGACTGCGGAAACACGTCCATGAAGGCAAGGATTTCGCCGTCCTCAAAGACCTTTGCCGCCGGCGCCTCGCCGCGCAAAATCTTGGCGAAGATGTTGCCGTCCTCGTAGGTCCCGTCCAGGCTCATGGGGCGCTCCTCCAAACTCGTCGCACGGTGGTAGCGCATTGCCCTGGAGGACGGAACATGCCCTCAACGGGTTTACGCCCCCTCGCCTTGCGATAACGTGCTCCCACAGACGGCCAGCAAAGGCCGCGGAGGGAGGGAAGCGATGTATCTCGCCGATCACGCGCGGCTGACGCCCGACAAGCCAGCCATGATTTCCGCCGACACCGGCCAGGCGATGACCTTCGCCGAACTGAATGAGCGCTCGAACCGTTTCGCCCAGTTCCTCCACGCACAGGGACTGCGCCGCGGGGACCACATCGCGGTGCTGATGGAGAACAACCTCGCGTTCATGGAGCCAGTCTGGGCGGCGTTCCGATCGGGGCTCTATGTCACGACGATCAACCGCTACCTGCCGCCGGACGAGGCGGCCTACATCGCCAACGACTGCGGGGCCAAGGCCCTGGTCACCTCCTACGCCAAGCGCGAGACCGCGGTTGAGCTCGCCGAGCTGATCCCGAATTGCCCGATCCGGCTCATGGTGGGAGGCGTCATTCCGGGCTGGGCCTCCTATGAGGAAGCCGTGGCGTCGGGCTCGCCCGAGCCGCTGGCGCACGAGTGGATGGGCGACTCCATGCTCTACTCCTCGGGCACCACCGGACGCCCGAAGGGCATCCTGCGGCCCCTGCCCGAGATCACGCCGGCCGAAGGGTTCGACACCCGCCAGGCATCCAACCGATATGGACTGACGGCGGACAGCGTCTACCTGTCGCCGGCCCCGCTCTATCACGCGGCGCCGCTGGCCTATGTGCTGACGGTGCAGTCCTTCGGCGGCACGGTCGTGATGATGGAGCGCTTCGATCCCGAGCAAGCGCTGCAACTGATCGAGAAGCACCGCGTCACCCACAGCCAGTGGGTGCCCACCATGTTCGTGCGCATGCTGAAGCTGCCGCCGGAAATTCGGACCCGTCACGACCTCTCCAGCCACCAGGTGGCCGTCCACGCCGCTGCGCCCTGCCCGATTGAGGTCAAGCGCCAGATGATCGAGTGGTGGGGGCCGATCCTCTATGAGTACTACGCTGGCACCGAAGCCTCGGGCTCGACCTTCATCACCAGCGAAGACTGGCTGGAGCATCCCGGGTCGGTCGGCCGCGCGGCGCTGGGCGTGCTGCACATCTGCGACGAAGACGGCAACGAACTGCCGATCGGCGAAACCGGCCTCGTCTACTTCGAGCGCGAGGCGCCGACCTTTGAATACCACAACGACCCGGCCAAGACGGCCTCGGCCCGCCATCCCGACCACCCCAACTGGAACGCCCTCGGCGACGTCGGCCACCTCGATCAGGACGGCTATCTCTACCTGACCGACCGCAAGGCCTTCATGATCATCTCGGGCGGGGTGAACATCTATCCGCAGGCGATCGAGGACGCCCTGGTCACCCATCCCAAGGTCGCCGACGTGGCCGTGTTCGGCGTGCCGGACACCGAGATGGGCGAAGCGGTGAAGGCCGTGATCGAACCTGCTCCAGGCCAGACGCCCAGCGACGAACTGGCCGCGGAGCTGATGACCTATGCCCGCGAACGCCTGGCGCACTACATGGCCCCGCGCTCCATCGACTTCATCGAGGAGATGCCACGCCTGCCGACCGGCAAGCTGTACAAGCGGCTGCTGCGCGACGCCTATTGGCAGGATCGGAAGATCTGACCCCGATCAGTCCTGACGGAAGGGCGAGTACTCTTCCGCCAGCCATTCCATCTCGCCGTTCACCGCCTCGCGCTCGCGGCGCAGGAAGTCGTCGACCGGCGCACGCAGCCGCGGGTCGGCGATGTGGTGGGCCGAGAACACCGGCGCCGGCAGATAACCGCGGGCGATCTTGTGCTGCCCCTGCGCCCCGGCCTCGACGCGCGCCAGGCCCTTGTCGATCGCCCACTCGATCGCCTGATAGTAGCAGAGCTCGAAGTGCAGGAACGGCACGTCCTCGACGCAGCCCCAGTTGCGGCCATAGAGGCAATCGTCGCCGATCAAATTCAGCGCCCCGGCGATCCAACGCCCGCCTCGGCTCGCCATGACCAGCAACACCCTGTCCGCCATCCGCTCGCCCAGCAGCGAAAAGAACAGTCGGTTGAGGTAGGGCCGGCCCCACTTGCGCGAGCCGGTGTCCATGTAGAAGCCAAAGAACGCGTCCCAGTGATCCTCGGTGATCTCCGCGCCGGTCAGCGCCACGATCTCGACTTCGGCCTGGGCGTCACGGCGCTCGCGGCGGATGGTCTTGCGCCGCCCTGACGACAGCGCCTCAAGGAACCCTTCGAAGCTGGCGTAGCCCTGGTTCAGCCAGTGATACTGCTGGCCCTGCCGCTGCAGCAGCCCGCGCTCGCCCAGCCAGTCCCACTCGGCCTGCGTCGGGAAGTTCACGTGCAGGGACGAGACCTCGTACTGCTCGCACACAGCTAGGGCGCCGCCCAGCAAGATGCGGCGCGCCTCCTCCAGGTCGACGTCCGGCCGCACCAGCAGGCGCGGCCCAGTCACCGGACTGAACGGCGAGGCGGAGATCAGCTTGGGATAGTACTGCCCGCCTGCCCGCTCATAGGCGTCGGCCCAGGCGTGGTCGAAGACGTATTCGCCCTGACTGTGGGATTTCAGGTAGAGCGGCATGACCGCGGCCACCTGGCCGGCCTCGTCCTCGACCGCCAAGTGCTGCGGCCCCCAGCCGGTGCGCTCGACGGCGCAACCGGCCGCCTCGGCGATATCCAGAAAGTCATAGGCCACGAACGGATTGCCGCGATGATCGGGGTGACCCGCACAGGCGTCCCACGCCTCGCGCCCGATCTCGGCGATTCGGCGGCTGATCTGCACCGCCGGCTTGAGCTTCACGCCTCGAAACCCTCGAAGATCAGGTTGTCGCAGTAGTCCTTCACCGCGTCCCACTGACCCGGCTCGCGCACCGTCCAGGCCACCACCGGCATCCCCTCGTCGCGGAACTTCGCGGCCCGCTCGTCCGGCAGCATGCCGATGTGCAGCGCCAGGAAGTGCGGACGAGCGATGGCAACGTGCTCGAGCCGGCCGAAAGATTCGCGCTGCGCCTCGTTCATGCTCGGCGCCTGCTTGTAGTCGTAACTGTCCAGGCCGCGCAGAACCCCCGGAAAACGATCGGCGAACCAGGCGTGCGAGTACGGATTGAAGCCGATGACGCAGGTCGGTCCGGCATGGTCAATCAGCAACTCGTGGACGCGCTGCTCCAGCGGGCCGACCTCGCCATAGGCCGTCTTCAGCTCGATGTGCACCATGGCCCGGCGGCCGATCAGGGCCAGGGTCTCGCGCAGCGTCGGGATCGCTTCGTCGGTGCCCGCCAGCCGCAGCTCGGCCAGGTCGGCGGCCGTTCGGTCTCGCAGCTTGCCCTCGACCCCGGTCATCCGCTTCAGGTCATCGTCGTGGAAGACCATCGCCTCCCCGTCCGACGACAGGTGGACGTCGAGCTCGACGCCATAGCCGGCCTCGCAAGCCGCCTGGAACGCGGCCAGCGAGTTCTCCGGCGCCCCGCCGCGGGTCCACAGGCCCCGATGCGCCACCGGCGGGTGGAACAGTAGATCCCAGGCCTCGCCGAACGGGTGGCTCACCGAACCTGCACCACGGCGTCGACCTCGACCGAGAAGCCGAGCGGCAGGCGATAGACGCCCACCGCCGAGCGCGCGTGCTTGCCGGCCTCGCCGAAGGCCTCGACCATCAGGTCCGAGGCGCCGTTCACGACTTGCGGGATCTCCAGGAAGCTCGCACCGGCTTGAACGAAGCCGCCCAGCTTGATCACCCGGACCACGCGGTCGAGGTCGCCCTCGCAGGCCGCCTTCATCTGAGCGATCAGATTGATTCCGCACAGGCGGGCCGCCGCCTTGGCGGTCTCCAAGTCGATCTCCTCGCCGACCGTGCCGCGAATCCCGCCGCCAGCGTCGAGCGAGACCTGACCCGAGATATGGACGAGATCGCCCGCCCTGACGAAGGGCACATAGTTGGCGACCGGCGGATTGGGCTGCGGCAGGCTGAGCCCGAGCGCAGACAGGCGTTCTTCGACCTTCGACATGCCGAAGGTCTAGCGCTGCGTTCTGGAGCCGAAAAGAGAAAAGGCCCGCGCCTGGGCTGGCGCGGGCCTTTTCGTTCGGACACCCCGCGGAAACGGGGCGACTGGGAGCTCTTAGCGAGCGGCCTGCAGGCGCTCGACGGCGGCGGTGACGCGCTCGTTGAGCGGCTTGACCGCATCCTTCACCGACGACGACACGATGTCCGACATCTTCGAAACTTCGGCGATGTAGGCGTCGAGGGCCGACTTGGCGTAGGTGGTCTGAAGTTCGATCACTTCCTGCACCGACTTGGCGCCCGAGAGCGACTTGGCGGCGGCGACGTGATTTTCCACGGCCTTCTTGGAATAGGACATGGCCTGGGCGCCCAGGGCTTCGGCGCCCTTGGTCGAGGCGGTCACCGAGGCGATGACGGCTTCCAGGTTCTTCTTCGAGTGGGTGTTCATCTCGTTCAGTTGAGCGAGCGACTTCTCGACAGCGTCCTTGAAGGCGACGTTGCCGGCGGTGGTGAACTGTTCGACGGTGTTCTTGACGGTCTCAGCGGCGGCCATGGGGCGGGCTCCTGGGGTCGGGATGGGGCGGTGATACCGCGACGCAAACGTGGACGGGGGACTTGCCTTGAACTTGCCCGTCGTTTCCCATGTTGCAGTGCAGCAGTCAAGCGATTTTTGTGCAGTGCACAATCGCCTGCCCGATCGCTAGGCGCCGGACGTTCACGCAAGTGTTGATCGCGTCAGGCGCGACAAATGGGCCCGTTCAAGTCCTGTTTACCATCGCGCAAGGCTACGGCTGGCATGCTAGGACTCATCCGGAGTGGCCTGGGGGCCGCTTAACCCTTTGTATCGACGGACGAACCGCATGTTCGAGCGTGCCCGCCGCCTGATTGCGTCTCTTGCCCTCGCCGCCGCGACCGCGGTCGCGCCGGTGGCCTCGACCGCACAGGCCCAGGTTCCCTACCTTCAGTTGCCCGCCAGCCAACCCAAGTACGCGGCCATCGTGGTCGATGCGAAGACCGGCGAGGTCATGTACGCCAAACGCGCGGACAGCCCTCGGTATCCCGCCTCGATCACGAAAGTGATGACGCTGTACCTGGCGTTCGAGGCGCTGGCCGCCGGACGCATTCATCTCGACGACCCGGTGGTGATCTCGCCCCGCGCCGCCGCCCAGGCGCCGACCAAGCTCGGCCTGCGCCCCGGCGAGACCCTGACCGTCGAACAGGCGATGCAAGCGCTGGCGATCAAGTCGGCCAACGACATCGCCGTGGCCCTCGCTGAAAAGCTGGGCGGTTCGGAAGCTCGCTTCGCCGCGATGATGACCCTGCGCGCCGAAGAGCTCGGCATGCAGAACACCCGCTTCGTCAACGCCTCGGGCCTGCCCGACAGCCGCCAAGTCTCCACGGCGCGCGACATCGCGATCCTGTCGCGCGCGGTGATGCGCGACTACCCGCAGTACTACAAGCTGTTCAGCCAGCAGAGCTTCACGTTCCGCGGCGTGACGATGCGCAACCACAACGGCCTGCTGGGCCGCATGCCGGGCGTCGATGGCCTCAAGACCGGCTTCACCAACGCCTCGGGCTTCAACATCGCGGTCTCGGCCGTGCGTGACAATCGCCGCCTGATCACTGTCGTCCTCGGCGCGCCGTCCACCGCCGTGCGTAACAACAACGCCGAAGACCTGATCCTGACCGGCTTCGACGTCATGGCCCGCCGCGATCGCGGCGAGAAGATCACCGTCGCCCAGAACCTGTTCGAGCCGGAGCCCACGGGTCCGATCGTGCGCCCCTCCATCGAGCAGGGCGACAACGAGCAGGACGGCCTGAAGATCGTTCTGGCCTCAGCCAGCCCGACATCGGCCGCCGCCCGCACCAAGATCGTCGAACCCTCGAAGAGCGCCCTGCGCGACAAGAAGGCCGCCGGCAAGTGGTCGGTCCAGGTCGGCGCGTTCAAGTCCAAGGCCGACGCCAAGGAACAGATCGCCCTCGTCACCAAGCGCTTCGGCAAGCACTTCAGCGCGGCCAACGGCGAGGTCGGCGGCAAGGTCGGCGGCTCTTACCGCGCGCGGTTCTCGGGCTACACCGAAGCCTCGGCCAAGGACGCGTGCCAGGCCCTGAAGGCCAAGCGCCTGGCCTGCATGGTCGTCAAGCCGGCCTGACGGACTACTTCTTCAACAGACGATCCCTGGCCGCGTTCAACTGCGCGGCCAGGCCGCTGGTCCCACCCTTGTCGGGGTGGGCCATGCGCATCAGGCGGCCATAGGCTTCCCTGATCTCAGCCTCGGTGGCGTCGGGGCCCACGCCCAGGATGGAGCGCGCCTCGCTGTCGCTGATGCGCCCTGCGGTCGGCGGAACGGCCATGCCCGTCCGCCGCGTCGACACCGCCAGCCACAGCCCCATGACGACCAGGACGATGGACTTGCCCCACCCGCCGCGCACGCCGACATAGGCGGCCGCCGCAAAGCAGGCGATCGCCAGGGCGCCGGCCAGGAACCGCCACTCCCGTCGCTTCAGTATGGGCTTGCCGCGGGTGATCCAGACCATCAGGAACAGCGCCGCGCAGCCAAGAGCGAGATAGAGCATCTGATCTCGGCTACTGCGCCGCCAGCAGCTCGTCGCCAGCCAGACCCGAAAGCCCCAGCGCCCCCATCAGCGCCCGCAGTTCCTGGCGGGCTGCGACGTGCTGCAGCGACATCGCCACCGGACGGATCGTCGGCGACAGATCGGCGATCGTCAGGCCGAACGGGAACAGCTCGCGATAGATCACCCGGTCGCGCAGACCCGGTCCGACGCGGAAACCGACCCGGCGCGACAGCGCCTGAACGCGTTCGTCCAGGCGTTTGCGGTTGCGCGCCTCGGTGGGGGCCAGGCGATTGCGCAGCACCACCCAGTCGATCGACTTGCCGGTCGCCACCGCCCGCGTCTTGCGGCTGTTCCAGACCGTCTCCGAATAGAGGCTGGGACGCTTCAGCTCCAGGCTCACCGGATCGACCACGCCCAGCATGTCGAAGTCGACGAAGCTGTCGTTCATGGGCGTGACGATCAGGTCGGCCAGCCCATGCGCCGCACGCCCGATGGCCGTGTCGCTGCCGGGGGTGTCGATCAGCACGAAGTCGGCCTGCTCGGCCGCCCGGCCAAACGCCTCCTCGAACTGGGCCAGGGCGTCGGCGTCCGGCGCCTTGGCGAGTTCTGGCGGCAGTGGGAACTCAAGCGGCGTCGGGGCCACCGCGCCGTTGGCGTCCAGCCAGGCCCGGCGGTGGGCGAAGAAATGTCCCATAGACTGTTGGCGCACGTCGAGATCCAGGGTCGCGACCTTGGCTCCACCGTGCAGCAGGGCGGTCGCCACGTGGATGGCGATGGTGGATTTGCCCGCCCCGCCCTTCTCGTTCCCGACGACGATCACCTTGGCTTGTGACATCGATTCTCAACTCCAAAATCGATTCGGCGACATCGCGCCGATTCCATTGATTAACAGGAACCTTCACCACGACGCGGCGTCAACGTAAGGCGCAGCTACGGCTGTGGATGGAATGGACGCCGCCAGCCGACCGCGCCATAAGCCCCACACCCTGACTTGCGAGTACATCATGCCCCAAATCGCCATCGCCCGCACCGTCGCCGACCTCCGCGCCCAGGTGGCGGCCTGGCGCCGCGCAGGCGAGCGGGTCGCTCTCGTGCCGACCATGGGGGCCCTGCATGAAGGTCATCTGTCGCTGATCGCCCTGGCCAAGACCAAGGCCGACCGGGTCGTCGCCAGCGTGTTCGTCAACCCGACCCAGTTCGGTCCCAACGAGGACTTCGACGCCTATCCGCGCAGCGAGGCGCGAGACGCCGAACTGCTGGCCAGCGCCGGCTGCGACCTGCTGTTCGCCCCGACGGTCAGCGAGATGTACCCCCAGGGCTTTTCCACCACCGTCAACGTCACCGGCGTGACCGAACCGCTGGACGGCGCGGCCCGCCCCGGCCACTTCGCCGGCGTCGCCACCGTGGTCTCCAAGCTGCTGCTGCAATGTGGGCCGGACGTCGCGGTGTTCGGCGAAAAGGATTTCCAGCAGCTGCAGGTCATCAAGCGCGTGGTCCGCGACCTGGACATCCCGGTCGAGATCGTCGGTGCCCCCACCTCTCGACTGGAGGACGGCCTCGCCCGGTCCTCGCGCAACGCCTATCTCAGCGAGGCCGAACGCGAGGTGGCCGGACGTATGAACGTCGCCCTCGCCGACGCCGTTCGCCGCCTGCAGGCCGGAGAGAGCGTCGAGCGGGTGGAGGCGACCGGCGTCGCGGCGCTCGAACGCGCCGGCTTCCAACGCATCGACTACTTCGAGGTCCGCAACGCCGACGACCTCAGCCATCCGGGCCCGGGTCCGCTGACGGTTCCGGGCCGCGTCCTCGCCGCGGCGATGATCGGCAAGACGCGTCTGATCGACAACATGGCGGTCTGAGACCGCCGCTTCACCAAGCTCCGGCTTCGCGCAGCTGACGCGCCAGCTCGGGCGGAATATCGCCGTCGACGCCGCCGGACAGATCCGGCGGCGCATCCTTGGCGTCGAGATAACGCCACCCCTGGAAGGCGCGCCGCGGGGTCGGCGCCACCCTGACGATCTCAGGATCGACCGTCACCTGACAGCGCGCGACAGCGCCCTCGCCCACCGTCTCGACCGCCAGGATGGTCTGGCGGCACATGATCACGCCCTTGAACACCCGATAGAGCGATCCGCCGTCCAAAAGCTCGGCGGCGCGCTTGGGCGTCTGGCGGGTGTGCATGATCCAGGGCCGGCCCGCCTCGTGCCAGGCAAGCAGGTCCTCGATGGTGTCGCACCCCACCACCAGCTTGATCATGTTCAGCGCCATGGCCCTTAGACCAGCCAGTTAGGCTTGCGCTTCTCAAGGAAGGCCCGCACGCCCTCTTGCCCCTCGGGGCTGACCCGCACGCGGGCGATGCGCCGTGCGGTCTCCTCCATCACGTCTTCAACCGGGCGATAGGCGACATCCTCGACCAGCTTCTTGGACTGCGCGACCGCTTCCGGACCGCAAGCCATCATTTCCTGGGCGATCCGGTCCCGCGCCTCGGTCAACTGGGCGCCATCGGCGACAACTTCGCTCACCAGGCCGACCTTCTCGGCGTAAGCCGCGTCGAACACCTTGCCGGTGGCGAATAGCGCCCGCGCCGCACGCGGCCCGACCGCGTTGACGACGTAGGGGCTGATGGTCCCGGCGATCAGCCCGAGCCGCACCTCCGAGAAGCTGAATTTCGCATCGGCGGTGGCGATCGCCATGTCGCAGGCCGCCGCCAGGCCGGCGCCGCCGCCATAGGCCCCGCCCTCGACCAGGGCGACCGTCAGCGCCGGAATGTCCCACAGGCTCTTGAGCATCCGGGCCAGCAGCATCGCGTCATCGCGATTATCCGCCTCGGTGCGGTCGACGGCCGCGCGCATCCAGTCCAGGTCCGCCCCGGCGCTGAACATCGAGCCTGCGCCGCGCACGAACACCACCCGCACGCCTTCGGCGCCCTGGAGGGTCTCAAACGCCTCGTGCAAAGCGGCGATCAGCTCGGCGTTGAAGGCGTTGCGGCGGATCGCCCGATTGAGCGTGACCGTCGCGACTCCCTCAAGGGTCGCGTCGATGTCGACGAGACGGGAGTCGGCGTCGGTGTCGGTGATTTCAACCAGCGGGTCGGCGATCGGATTGGTCATGGCTGCGGTCTCCTGGATCCTTCAACAACGCTGGACCGGAACTTTGGATCAGGCCAAGCCATAGCCCCCCGGGGCGACGCAAGCTAGGCTGCCGCCGTGGTCAGCTTGCCTGATATTCCCAGCGAATCGGCGTTGGCCCGTCTCTTCTACGAGGAGCGCGGCCACGGCGAGGCGACGTGGTTCTCGCTCCCCGGCGGGGCGACTCTGTTTCAAGCCGGCGAACCGGCCGACCATCTCTATTTCTTGCGCGCCGGGCGCCTGGGCGCCTTTCGCAGGGAAGAGAACGGTGAACCGCAGTTCCTGGGCGTGATCCGGCCAGGCGAGCCGGCCGGCGAGATGTCGCTGATCACCGGCGCTCCGCACAGCGGCACGGTCGTCGCGCTTCGCGATTCCGAGATCTTCGCCCTGCCGCGCGACGCCTTCTTCGCGGCCGCCGAGACCGACGCCTCGGTGATGACCGAACTGGCGCGGCTGATGATCCTGCGCAGCCGGCAAGCCGTCAGCAAGACATCGATCGGAGAGCCCTCTGTCTATGGGTTCGTGGCCACCGGCGGGCCGGTCGCAGTCCGCCCGCTGCTCGACAAGGTCGCCCACGAGGTCGGCCGTCTCGGCTACTCGGTGACCGTGGTCGGCAGCGAAGCCCAGCACGCCCCGACCGAGTGGTTCTCCGAGGTCGAGCGCGACTACGACTTCGTGCTCTACGCGGCCGAGGCCGAGGATATCGGCTGGCGCCAGGTCGTGGGCCGCCAGGTCGATCGCCTGTTCCGCGTCGCTCGCGGGGACGCCGCGCCGCCGCCCGAGGGTCTGGCTCATGGAGAGCCGCTGCAGGGCCAAGGCCTCGTCGACCTGATCCTTGTCCACCCCAAGACCTGCAAGGCGCCGAAGGGGTCGCAGGCCTGGGTCGACGCGCTCCACCCTGCCCGCCTGTTCCATGTGCGCCGCGACAATGGCGATGACGCGCAGCGGATCGCCCGCCTGCTGACCGGGCAGTCGGTCGGACTGGTGCTCTCCGGGGGCGGCGCGCGCGCTTATGCGCACGTCGGCGCGATCAAAGCCCTGCGCGAGCGCGGCGTGCCGATAGACTTCATCGGCGGCGTCTCGATGGGGGCGATCGTCGGGGCAGGCTTAGCCGTCGGCTGGGACGGCGAGGAGATGGAGCGCCGGATCCGCGACGCCTTCGTCACCACCAGCCCGCTGGACGACATCGCCCTGCCGCTGCTGGCGATGACCCGCGGCGAGAAGGTGCGCGAGCGCCTGGCCAAGCACTTCGACGACCTCCAGATCGCCGACCTTTGGCTGCCGTTCTTTTGCGTATCGTCGAACCTCACCACCGGCGCCTATCAGCTTCACAAGAGCGGACTGCTGCGCCAGGCTTTGCGCGCGACCATTTCCCTGCCCGGCGTGCTGCCGCCCGCCACCACCGTCGACAACAATGTGCTGGTGGACGGAGCGGTGATGAAAAACTTCCCGGCGGACATCATGCGACTGACCCAGCTTGGGCCCATCGTCGGCGTCGACGTCAGCCGCGGCCGCTCGATCACCGCCGACGACGTGGCGCGGCCGGAATCGGTCTGGCGGTGGATCCGCTCGGGTCAGTGGCGCAAGGGCCCGCCGATCGTCTCGCTGCTCATGCGGGCGGCCACGGTGTCGTCGGGTCGCGATCTGGCCGCGGCGCGCGAAGCCACCGACGTGCTGATCACACCCGACCTGACCGGCGTGGAGATCCGCGACTGGTCCGCCTTCGAACCCGCGGTCGAGGCGGGCTATCGCGCCACGATCGAGGCCCTCGACAAGCTGTCACGGCCGGTGACTGACCTGCGCCGTAGGTCCGGCCGCGACGATGATCTGGTCACGCCCGGCGTCACGCTCGCTTGATCGGCGACGAAGGGGTTTGCGATCCGCAAAATCCGTCCCATATTGAAGGTCCTGTTCAACAGCTGAAAGGAGGTGACCCAGTGTCTCATTGTCCTCATCCGAGTGTGGAAGCCGCGACCCGGGTCGCCGCTTACGAGGTCTCCAAGTAAGCGCCGAGTTGCGGGCCGCACTGCGGTCCGACAATGGAAGGGCCGGTTCTCGCAAGAGAGCCGGCCCTTTGTCTTTCTGGGCGTCCGAAGTCGCGCCCATTACCTGCAAGGTCATGGAGGGCGCGCCGCGGTCCAGCTAGTCTCGCGCCCATGATCGCGACAGCAACCGCGGTGGGCGACCACCTCCGTCAATGGCGTCAGCGCCGCCGGCTCAGCCAGCTCGATCTGGCGCTCGACGCCGAGATCTCTACTCGCCACCTCAGTTTCCTCGAGACCGGCCGCGCCCAGCCCAGCCGGGACATGGTGCTGCGTCTGGCGGAACACCTGGAGATTCCGTTGCGGGAGCGGAACACGATCCTCGTCGCGGCCGGCTTCGCGCCGGTCTTCCCGCAGCGGTCGCTGGACGATCCGGCCCTGGCGGCCGCGCGCAGAGCGGTTGACGTCATCCTCGCCGGGCACGAGCCCCACCCCGCTCTCGTCGTCGACCGCGGTTGGAATCTGGTCAGCGCCAACCGAATGATCGCGCCGATGATGGCGGGCGCGGCCCCGCACCTGTTGACCGCGCCACTGAACGTGCTGCGGCTGACCCTGCATCCCGAAGGCCTGGCCCCGCGGATCGCCAACCTGCACGAATGGCGGGCCCACTTGCTCGACCGCCTCCGCCGCGAGGTCGAGCTGACCGCCGATGCGAAACTCGCCGAGCTGCTGACCGAGTTGAAGGCCTATCCGATCCCGGGCGGCCAGCCGCCGCGCAAGCCGTCGGACGAGTTCGGCGGAGTCGCCATCCCGTTCCGGCTGCAGACGCCCGCAGGGTTGCTGTCATTCTTCAGCACCACCACCGTCTTTGGCACGCCGGTTGACGTCACGCTGTCTGAATTGACGCTGGAGACTTTCTTTCCGGCCGACGCCGAGACCGGACAGGCGCTGCGCGCCCTGGCTGACAACCTGCCGAGCTAGAAATCCACGCAGGCCGGCTGCGTCACCAACAGCACGGATTCCTGATTGAACCGCGCCTTGTAGGCCTTGCGCGCGGCATTGACCTTCAGGTTAGCCTCGATGGCGTTGGGCAGGACCAGGACGACGACCTTGGACGCCTCGCGGATGAGCTTGTTCTCATCGCCCTTCCACTGACCGCCGCCTTCGAGAACGGTCAGGCCGCTCGGGAAGCGCGGCGTCAGCTCCTCGTCCACGAACTTCCGAAAATCGGCCTCGGAAACGCCGGGTTTGCCGCCGATGTTCTGTCCGAAGAAGAGCTGCGCCGTACGCATCGGCTCCTGCCCAGCAGGGCAGCTCGGCCCGATCAGGCTGGCGCAGCCGCCGAGCGCCAGGACGCTCACGGCTGCCGTAAGAGTCACGACGCGCTTCATGTGACATGGTTAGCACGCGTTGTGGCTAAGGCGGAACGGCCCCGTGGCTATTCGTCGCGCTCGAGAACCGCGTCCACATGTTCGACATCGGGACGGCCCAGGCGGTCGAGGATCATGTAGACCGCCACACCGATCAGGCCGACGCCGGCGATGCCCGCCAACCAGACCACCGTTCCCGGATTCAGCCCCCCGACCGTCTGCGGTTGGGGCATGTTCAGCGCCCAGAACAGGCAACCGCCGAATAGCGTCACGCCCGCCCCCGCCAGACCGACGGCGGAGACGAGGCTCGGCCGCTTGACCGGCGCAGGCGCGGCCGACGGCGGCAGCTCAAACTCTGGCGGCGCAGGCTCCAGCACAGCCTCGACCTCCGGCGCGGCGGACGCCGCCTCGAACAGGTTCGGTTCAGGCTCGGACTCATTGGCCGCCACCAGTTCGAGTTTCGGCGTCTCGTAAGGCTCCGACGCGGCGAACTCCTCCTCGCCCGGCGACGTCAGCACGAAGGCCGGCTCGGGGGGCTGCGGGAACCCCCCGATGGTCGCCGGCTCCGGCTCTTCGAGAACCAGTCGCGGCGGCAGGTCGACGACCGGACCCTTGTGAAGCGGTTCGCTGAAGATGCCGGACAGGCGCGATGAGACCGCCGCGGCCGCCGCCGCCGCAGGGCTCTGCTGATCATCCTCCAGCACCACGCCGACCGGCTGCTCCTGGTGCGCCTCGTCGCGTTCGACGATGGCCTTGGCGCCGACCATCGGCGCACTCAGCGCAGTCGGCGTCTGACGCGGCACTACGCCCGAGGCGTCGAGGTCGATATTCGGTCGAACCACCGGCGACGGCGCGGGAACCCAGCCGTCCACCGGGGTCAGAAACAGCGTCTTTTCCGCCGAGCGCCGACGGACCAGAGCATCGACGACGATGGTCTCGCCCTCGAACTCGGCCTTGCGCCACAGCTCCATCGCGCAGGCGGCCTGGATCAGGCCGCCCTCGTTGAGCCGCCGCAGCACCGAGGAACGGCGGAAGTTCTCCAGACCGATGTTGAAGGCGAACGCCGCGAGGGCGTCGAACTGGTTCTGGCTGAGCGGAGTGAAGACCCACTCGTTGATCGAATGGGAAATGGCGATCAGGTCGTAGAGCAGCAGCGCCTCAGCGTCCTGTTCCGAGACTTCCGCCCCTTCGCGGGCGGTGAGCGTGTGGCCATAGCCGATGGTCCAGCGGCCATCAGGCAACTGGGCGGATTTCCGGCGGTAGCCTTCGAAGCGCTTGATCAGCTCGACGGCCGATCTCGACACTTGATTACGCGGTTTCATGGCCTGATTGACCCATCCTGACACATGGGCGCACGCACCCAGGGCTCAACGGGCAAGAAAGGGGCCGCTTTACAGCAGGATCAGCGCAGCAAGGCCCAGGAACGCGAAGAAGCCTGTGAAATCCGTCGCGAAAGTGACGAAAACCGAGGATGAGACCGCCGGGTCGCGGCCCATCCGCTCAAGCACCAGCGGCGCCAGCACCCCGGCCAGCGAGGCGACGAACAGGTTTATGATAAGCGCGAGCCCAAACGTGACGCTCAGCATCACGTCACGGAACAGGAAGTAGATCACCCCACCGGTAACCGCCGCCAGGGCAGCCCCGTTGGCCAGGCCCACGGCCATCTCGCGGAAAACCGTCCGATAGGCGTTGACCGAGGACAGCTCCTTGCTGGCCAGCGCGCGCACGGCGACGGCGAGAGCCTGGGTCCCGGCGTTGCCGCCGAGCGACGCCACGATCGGCATCAGCACCGCCAAGGTGACCAGCTTGGCGATCTCGCCCTCGAAGGCGCGGATCACGCTGGCGGCTAAGGCGGCGGTCACGGTGTTGAGCGCCAGCCACGGCAGGCGCGCACGAATGATGTCCAGGACGTCGGCGTTCCGGCCGGCGTCGGACACCCCGGCCAGGGCGAGGATGTCCTCCTCGCTCTCTTCCTGGATGACGCCGACGATGTCGTCGACGGTGATCTGGCCGACCAGCCGCCCGCCCGGCTCCACCACCGGGGCCGAAATCAGGTGGTACTTGTCGAAGATGTAGGCGACCTCTTCCTGGTCCATCCCGACCGGGATTTCCGTCACCGGCTCCATCAGCTGGGCCAGCGGCGTGCTGCGCGGCGCGCGCAGCAGGTGGCTGACCGGCGCAGCCCCGACCGGCTTGTAGCTCGGGTCCACGACATAGACGTCGAAGAACAGCTCGGGCAGGTCGTCGGCTTCCTTGCGGAAGTGGTCGATGGTCTGGCCGACGGTCCAGAACTGCGGGGCGGCGACGACCTCGCGCTGCATGATGCGGCCGGCAGTCTCGTCCTCGTACGACAGCGAGGTCTCGATGGCGGTCCGCTCGGTCTCGGGCATCGCCGCGAGCACCTGGACCCGCTTGTCGTCCTCCAGGTCGTCGACAACGTCGGCCGCGTCGTCGGAATCGAGCTCCTCCAGTACCTTGGCGAGGGTGGCGGGCGACACCGTCTCCAGCACCTCTTCGCGAATCTCGGTGTCGAGTTCGGAGAGAATCTCGGCCAGCGCCTCGGGCGCCAGATGAGCCAGCACCTCGTCGCGGTACTCGGCCGACAGGAATCCCATCAGGTCGGCGACATCGGCCGGGTGCAGCGCGCCCAGCAGCTCGCGCAGACGCTCGGCGTCGCCGCGATCGGCGGCGTCCACCACCATGGCCACGAATTCGGGATTTAGCGCGTAGTCCTCGCCTAGGGCGAGGTCTTCAAGGTCTTCTTCCAGCTCGGGAGCAATCTTGTCGCCAGCTTCGGACAGGTCGGCCGTTTCGCGGCTCATGCTGACCTCCCTAGGCGTCGGACGAAGATATGCTCAGTCGCTGTTGAAGACCCTGATTCACTGGTGCGGTCGAGAAGACTCGAACTTCCACGGGTTGCCCCACAGCGACCTCAACGCTGCGCGTCTACCAATTCCGCCACGACCGCTCGTGGTGAGGCGCGGCAGGTAGCAAACCCCCGCAGCTTTGTGAAGCCCTACTGACCGCCTGCCATGAAGTCATACACATCTGCCGCACGTGTGACGGCGATCGAGATACGGTCTTCGTTGATCTGAATCTCCCCGCGAGCGACCGGATGGTTGTTCGCCAGGATCCAGACTTCCTCGTTCACGCCGGCGTCCAGCGGAATCACGGCGCCGCGGCCCATGCGCAGAAGCTGCTGCATCGGCAGGGTCGATCGGCCCAGCAGGACCGATATTTCGACGTTGACCTCGTTGACCTGACCCAAGACGCAAAGCCTTTGAAACACTAGAGACATCGCGGCGGGGCTTTGACGCGCCCAGCCTGCTCACCACATTGGGTCCAACATGCTTGACCGCTCGTTAAACCTCTCGCCCGACGCGCCGATCTTCGGTCGCGACGATGGTCTGCCCGCCCAGTGGGCGGTGTCGCGCTCGCCGGTTCCCTATCCCGAAGCCGTCGCGGCCATGGAAGCGCGCGCGGCGGCCATCGCTGACGGAACGGCGGGTGAGCTGGTCTGGCTGTTGGAGCACCCGCCGCTCTACACCGCCGGCGTTTCGGCCAAGGAAGGCGACCTGCTCGACCCGAATCGATTCCCGGTCTTCGCCAGCGGCCGCGGCGGGCAGTTCACCTATCACGGCCCCGGCCAGCGGGTGGCCTACGTGATGCTCGACCTGACCAAGCGTCGGCGTGACGTGCGCGCCTTCGTGGCCAGCCTCGAGGCCTGGGTGATCGGCGCCCTGGCCCGCTTCAACGTCGAGGGCGAAATTCGCGACGGCCGGGTCGGGGTCTGGGTGGAACGCAAAGTCCCCGGCGCGCCGACGCGCGAGGACAAGATCGCCGCCATCGGAGTGAAGCTGCGCCGTTGGGTGTCGTTCCACGGCATTTCGCTGAACGTCGAGCCCGACCTTGGCCACTTCTCGGGCATCGTTCCCTGCGGCCAGACCGAGCACGGAGTCACTAGCCTGGTCGATCTGGGCTTGCCGGTGACCATGGACGAGGCCGACGAAGCCCTCCGCGCCAGTTTCCGTCTGGTGTTCGGCGAAGTGGAGGAAGTTCCAGCTCCGCTCTAGGCGCTCACCGGCCGCAGCGGATTGGGCCCGAAGCGGTTGGCGCCCATCTCGCTGCCCATGACGCCCAGCTCGACCGTCGCCCAGACCAGGGCCACGCCGAACAGGAAGTCGAAGAAGCCGACTGGCTGGGGCCACACCGCGACCAGCGCGAACAGAATCAACGCCGCCCACCATCCGGACTTGCCGCGATCGTGCAGCCGCTTGGAGAGCACGCAGGCCCCCGCATAGATCAAGGCGGGATAGACGAACCACCCCGTCAGCCAGTGCAGGGTGACGCCCACCACGGCCTCGTAGACCGCAGCCAGACCCAGCAGCGTCGCCGCCGCGATCAGGAACGGCGCACGCGCGATTCGACCGTCCGCCGAGAGCAGCAGCGCGCCCCAGTCAGTCTGCCCGTTCATGCCCCCTCCAGGCCGCTCTAGCGCAGTTTGACGGCGGTGCCGGCGGCGGTGACCATCAGCATGCCGTTGTCGGCGCCCAGCGCCTCATAGTCCAGGTCGACCCCGACCACCGCATCGGCCCCCAGCTTGGCAGCCTCGTCGCACATCTCGCGAAGGGCGATGTCGCGCGCCTCGCGCAGGGCCTTCTCATAGCCTCCGGCCCGGCCGCCGATGATGTTGGTGATGCCGGCGAACAGGTCGCGGAAGATGTGCGCGCCGATGATCGCCTCGCCGCTGACGACTCCCACCGTGCGGGCGATTTCGCGTTCGGCCACATAAGGCGTGGTGCTGGTGATCATGGCGGCTCCTGGCGACGCACTTTCGCTGATGGCTTGGCGACCTTAGATTGACCTCCATGAGCACGCCAGCCGCCTCCCCTTCCGGTTTCGACCTGTCCCCGCCCACCGCCGACGAACGCGCCGCGCTCGAGGCCGGGCTCTCGCGCGAAGAAGCCGACGTCCTGCTGCACCACGGCACCGAGGCCCCGTTCTGCGGCGGCCTGCTCGATAACAAGGAGGACGGCGCCTACTGCTGCCGGCTCTGCGGGCTGCCGCTGTTCCAGGCCAAGACCAAGTTCGAAAGCGGCACCGGCTGGCCCAGCTTCTTCGCCCCCTACGACGAGGCCCACGTGGTCGGCGTACGTGACGTCAGCTACGGCATGGTCCGCATCGAAACCCGCTGCGCCCGCTGCGACAGCCACCAGGGCCACGTGTTCCCGGACGGGCCGCCGCCGACCCGGCTGCGCTACTGCATCAATTCGGTCTCGCTCGAGTTCGTCGCCAACGGCGAGCCGCTGCGAGATCCCCTGCACCGCGGCGACAACACCGCTCTGGCGGGCGCCAAGGCCTGAAGCGACAACGCTTGGCGGACCGGGCGGAAAGCGCGCTAGGCTCTCCCAAAACAACGCCAGGGAGGCGACGCCGTGAAAGATTTCGCAGGTAAGACCGCCGTGATCACCGGCGGCGGAACCGGCATGGGCCGTGAACTCGCCCGCCAGCTCGCCGCTGAAGGCTGCAATGTCGCCATGTGCGACGTGTCGGCCAAGGCCATGGCCGAAACCGTCCGGCTCATCGAGGCCGACGGCAAGCCGCAGGGCACCAAGGTCACCACCCACATCGCCGACGTCTCGCTGGAGGCGGCGCTGATCGAGTTCCGCGAGGAGCTGGCCGAGCAGCAGCAGACCGACAAGATCCACCTGCTGTTCAACAACGCCGGCATCGGCGGCGGCGGCAGCATGATCGCCGACAGCCGTGCGGCCTGGGAGAAGACCTTCAACGTCTGCTGGGGCGGGGTCTATCTGGGGGTTCGCACCTTCCTGCCGATGCTGATGGCCGCCGACGAGGGCCACATCGTCAACACCTCCAGCGTCAACGGCTTCTGGGCGACGATCGGGCCGAACACCTCGCACACCGCCTATGCGGCCGCGAAGTTCGCGGTGAAGGGCTTCACCGAGGCCCTGGTCACCGACCTGCGGATCAACGCCCCGCACATCAAGTGTTCGGTGGTGATGCCCGGGCATATCGGCACCTCGATCATCGCCAACTCGCGAAAGGTCCAGGCCGGCGTCGATACCGACGAGCTGACCGCCGAAGACCTGACGCTGGCGCGGGCGCGGATGGCCGCCTCGGGCATCGACGCCAGCAATGTCCCCGACGATGCAATCAGGACCATGGCGGCCGAGATGGCGCGCAGCTTCCTCGAAGACGCACCGACCACCGCGGCGGCCGCCGCCAAGGTGATCCTCGACGGCGTGCGCGACGAGCGCTGGCGCATCCTCGTCGGCGACGACGCCCACGCCCTGGACCAGTGGGTGCGCAAGGATCCCGAACGCGCCTACGAACCGGAGTTCTTCACCGACTTCGCCCGCGAGGTCGGCTGGCGGATCGGCGGTTAGGCGTAAAGCCGCGCGGCCGCCAGTTCGGCGATCGAGCTGTCGAACTGCGCCGGATCGCCGTCATCGAGGATCCAGGCGGCCGACAGGCCGCTGTAGGCCAGGATCCACATCAGCAGGCGGCGCGGATCCATGCCCGCTCGTTCGGACACCAGGCCGAGATAGCGGTCGAGACGGCCCGGAATAAGCGCGGTCGCGGTGTCGGGATTGCAGAACGGGTTGGCGTAGTCGTAGCCGCGCTCGCCCAGCACGCCCTTCGGATCGATCGCCAGCCAGCCGCGCGGGCCAAAGTCGAGGATGTTGGCGTGGTGCACGTCGCCGTGCAGCGGGACGACGTCGCGCGGCTGCGCCAGCAGCGCCTGTGCAGTCTCGTACGCCTTGACCAGGACGCCCCCGTGGTTGGCCGCGCCGGGCCCCAGAGCGGCGAACCAGACGTCCAAGGGGACGAGGCCGGCGGGCGGCGGCGCGCCCCGCGGCGCATGCAGCACGGCGACCGCATCGCAGATGATGCGGGTGGCGTCGTCGTCCTGGTCGCCCCGTGACATTTCGACCAGCGACCTTGGCCCAACGGCCCGCTCCAGCAACAGCGCTTCGTCCTGACGGCCCAGGACCTGGGCCGCGCCCTGCCCGTTCCACCACTCCATCAACGCGGCCCCGGCGATTTCCTCCGGCACGGCCGCGAGCTTGAGGATGGCCGGACGATCGGCCTGGCGCACAGGCAGCAGCCAGCTGCCTGTGTACTCGGTGGTGAACGCATCGCCGTCTGGCGTTAGGCCCCAAAGGTCGAGCCAGGGCTGGAAGGAAGGCTTGGTCATGCCGCCTATCTAGGCGCCGGGCGCAGCTGCGCCAGGGAGCGG
>NZ_PNLB01000035.1 GCF_013822795.1 Phenylobacterium sp.
CGGCTTGCCCGATTCCAGAGCCTGGTCGGTCAGGAACTTCTTTTCCTTCTCGACGGCGGCCGGATCGAGGTCGCCCTCGTTGAGGGCCAGCGGCGGGGTCGGGGTGCCGGCCACGTGCAGAGCGATCTTGCGGCCGACTTCCTTCAGCACGGCCTGATCGCCAGCGCCTTCCAGAGCCACAAGCACGCCCAGACGGCCGACGCCTTCACCCTGCGCATTGTGCAGGTAAAGGGCCACGGCGCCTTCGCTGACCGACAGACGGGCCGAACGACGCAGACGCATGTTCTCGCCGATCGTCGCGATCAGGTTGGTGATCACGTCGCTGACGACTTCGCCCTTGGCCGTCTTGGCCGCGGTGATGGCGTCCACGCCTTCGATCTCCAGGCCGACATCCGCGAAATCGCGGGCGGCGTTCTGGAACAGCTCGTTCTTCGACACGAAGTCGGTTTCGGCGTTCAGCTCGACCAGCACGCCGGTCTTGCCGTCGGCGCTCAGCTTACCGGCCACCAGGCCTTCAGCGGCGGCGCGGTCCGACTTCTTGGCGGCCTTCGAGAGGCCCTTGGTGCGCAGCCAATCGACGGCCGCTTCCATGTCGCCGTTGTTTTCCTGCAAGGCCTTCTTGCAGTCCATCATGCCAGCGCCGGACTTTTCGCGCAGGTCCTTGACCAGCGCAGCGGTGATCTCCGCCATGGTCAGCTCCTTATCAGTCAGAATGGGTTTGACCGGACCCTGATAGGGCCCGGCCATGATCGTTTTTCGTCAAGCTGAGTAAAACGCCCGAAAGCGCTTTAGCCCGCTTGTTCCTGGTCCGCGGCCGGAGCCTCGGCGGCCGGGGCCGCTTCCGGCTCCGGCGTAAGCTCTCGGGCCAGGGTCGGCTCAACCGGCGCCACCGAGGCGCCCAGGTCCACGCCCGCGGCCGATTGGCCGGCGGCCAGACCGTCGAGGACGGCGTCGGCCATCAGGTCGCAATACAGCTGGATCGCGCGGGCGGCGTCGTCGTTGCCCGGGATCGGATAGGTGATGCCGTCCGGATCGCAGTTGGTGTCCAGGATCGCGATGACCGGGATGTTCAGCTTGCGGGCTTCCTGGATGGCGATCGACTCCTTGTTGGTGTCGATCACGAACATCAGGTCGGGAATGCCGCCCATGTCCTTGATGCCGCCCAGGCTGAGCTCGAGCTTGTCGCGCTCACGGGTCATCTGCAGCAGTTCTTTCTTGCCGCGGCCGTGACCTTCGCCGTCGAGCATGCCTTCCAGCTCGCGCAGGCGCTGGATCGAACCCGAAACGGTGCGCCAGTTGGTGAGCGTGCCGCCCAGCCAACGGTGGTTCACGTAATACTGGGCGCTGCGCTTGGCGGCGGCGGCGAGCGGCTCAGAGGCCTGACGCTTGGTGCCGACGAACAGGACGCGGCCGCCGCTGGCGGCCACTTCGCGCACCTTCACCAGAGCCTGGTGCAGCAGCGGGATCGACTGCGAGAGGTCGATGATGTGAATGTTCGACCGCGAACCGAAGATGTAGCGGTCCATCTTCGGGTTCCAGCGGTGGGTCTGGTGACCGAAGTGGGCGCCAGCTTCCAGGAGCTGACGCATGGAGAATTCAGGAAGCGCCATCGGCTTTTCGTCCTTTTTCCGGTTAACCGCCGCAGGCAAACCCTCCAGATGGAGGACCGGAATGGGTATGGCGGGATGTCTCCCCGCACATCGCCAAACACCTGCGTGTGGAATGACGCGCCAGATAGGGGCTGAACGCGGAAAATGCAAGCCTTTGCAGCGCCCGGCCCATCCGCCGCTTGCCTGCGCCGCCGCCCCGCCGCATCCTGGAGTGGCGGGAGGGGCCCATGACACCTATCATAGCGCTCAGCGTCGGACTCGGACTGCTGGCTCAGGGCACGTTCGGCGGCTCAGGCGGCACGCTGAAGCCGCAGCCCGGGCCGTGGGGCCCTGCGCCCGCCGCCGCCCGCCCCTCCATGCCGCCGACCTACGTTGCGCCGGCGCCGGCGCAACGCCGCGCCACGCCCAGCCTCGCGCCGCCGGCATTTCCAGCCGCGCCCAAGGCCCCAGAGATGTACCAGCCGCCGAACTTCAAGCCCTACAAGCCGGGCGTCTCGCCCTACTCCGAGCGCGGCGGCATGAACGCCCACCCCAAGCCGGCCAAGCCGCCGGGCTACATCGAGCTTCCTTAGATATCCTCGACGAAGACCACGCCCGGCGCGGTCTTCAGGGCGCCTCGCACCGAGACATCCAGGCTGAAGCGCCCAGGCAATTTGAGTTCGACCTCCCGGCCGCGCTCGATATTGGCCACCAGGATGATCTCGCCGCCCCGAGGATTAGCGACGTTCTCGAGCCGCTTCTTCAGTGCGTCGATCTCGGCGCTGCGCGGGGCGACGTGCACGCGCAGGCCCGCCACCGCATTCTCCACCGCCTTGTCGATGGGCTCGGCGTCATCGCCGAAGAACCGCACCTCGCCGTCCCGCGCCTTGGCCCGGACCTTCAGCGCCACGGCCTTGCCCGGCTCCAGCAGGTCGCGGCACTTGCGCAGCGACTCCGGCGGGAACAGCACCTCGTACTCCCCGGTCGGATCCGACAGGGTCACGAAGGCGAACTTCTCGCCGCTCGACTGCGAGGCGCGTTCCTGCTTGCGGCGAACCACGCCCGCCATCCGGAACGCCTCGGCGCCGGCCTCGGCCTTGGGGATCACGTCGGCCAGCAGGTCCGTCCGCCGCCGGCGCAGGGCGATGACCATGTCGTCGAGCGGGTGGCCGGACAGATAGAAGCCAACCGCCGCCAGTTCTTCGTCCAGCCGCTGGACCGGCGTCCACGGCTCGGCTTTGGGGACGCGCGGCCGCTGCGCTTCGGCTTGGTCGCCGCCGAACAACGAGCCCTGCGACGAGGCGCGATCAGCGGCCATGCTCTGGCCATGCCCGACCAGCACGTCGGCGGCCGCCACCAGTTGGGCGCGGTCGGGATGGATGGAGTCGAACGCCCCCGCCCGGGCCAGGGTCTCGAAGGCCCGCTTGTTGACCTGTTTGGGATCGATGCGCTCGACGAAATCGAAGATGTCACGGAAGGGCCCGCCTTCCTTGCGCACCTCCACCACGTGTTCCATCGCCTGCAGGCCGACGTTGCGGATTCCGCCCAGGGCGTAGAGCACCTCGCCGTTTTCGACCTCGAAGTCGGCGGCGGAAAGATTCACGTCCGGGCTGCGCACCTTCACCCCGAACCGCTTGGCGTCCTGATAGAAGACCGCCAGCTTGTCGGTGTTCGAGATATCGAGGCTCATCGACGCTGCGAAGAACTCGACCGGCGTGTTCGCCTTCAGCCAGGCCGTCTGGTACGAAACATAGGCGTAGGCCGCCGCGTGGCTCTTGTTGAAGCCGTAGCCTGCGAACTTGTCCACCAGATCGAAGATCGACCCGGCCTGCTCGGCAGGCACGCCCTTGGCCTCGGCGCCGGAGACGAACCTGGCGCGCTGCAGGTCCATCTCCTCTTTCTTCTTCTTGCCCATCGCCCGGCGCAGAAGGTCCGCTTCGCCGAGCGAGTAGCCCGCCAGGATCTGGGCGATCTGCATCACCTGTTCCTGGTAGACGATGATCCCGTAGGTCTCTTTCAGCACCGGCTCCAGGCTCGGGTGCATGTAGTCGATGGGCTTGCGGCCGAACTTGCAGTCGATGAAGGCCGGGATGTTGTCCATCGGGCCGGGGCGGTACAGCGACACGACCGCGGTGACGTCCTCGAGCGACCCGGGACGCAGCTGGCGCAGGGTGTCGCGCATCCCCTGCCCTTCGAGCTGGAACACGCCGACGGTCCCGCCGTTGGACATGACCTCGTAGGCCGGCGCGTCATCGACGCCGAGCGTCGCGAAGTCGACATTCTCGCCCCGCTTGCGCAGGAACTTCAGCGCCCGGTCGATGACGGTGAGCGTCTTCAGGCCCAGGAAGTCGAACTTCACCAGGCCGGCGCTCTCGACCCACTTCATGTTGAACTGCGTCGCCGGCAGCTCGGAGCGCGGATCGCGATAGAGCGGGGTCAGCTGGGTCAGCGGCCGATCGCTGATCACGACGCCCGCGGCGTGGGTCGAGGCGTTGCGGTAGAGGCCTTCCAGCTGCAGCGCCGTCTCCAGCAGCTGCTTGACCGCCTCGTCGTCGTCCTTGGCCTGACGCAGACGCGGCTCGATCTCGATCGCCTTGGCCAGGGTCACCGGATTGGCGGGGTTGGCCGGGACCATCTTGGCGAGGCGATCGACCAGGCCCAGCGGCAACTGCAGAACCCGGCCGACGTCGCGCAGCACGGCGCGCGCCTGCAGGGTGCCGAAGGTGATGATCTGGGCCACCCGGTCACGTCCGTAGTGCTTCTGGACGTAGCTGATGACCTCTTCCCGACGCTCCTGGCAGAAGTCGATATCGAAGTCGGGCATCGACACCCGCTCCGGATTCAGGAAGCGCTCGAACAGCAGGCCGTAACGCAGCGGATCAAGATCGGTGATGGTCAGCGCATAGGCGACCAGCGAGCCGGCGCCCGACCCCCGCCCAGGACCGACCGGAATGTCGTGGTCCTTGGCCCACTTGATGAAGTCCGACACGATCAGGAAGTAGCCGGGGAAGCCCATCTTGGTGATGACCCCGATCTCACGTTCCAGACGCGCCTCGTAGTCCTCCGGCGGGAAGGCCGAAGCCTGGCCGCCGGCGATACGCGCCTTAAGCCCCTCGCGCGCCTGGTGCGCCAGTTCGTCAGCCTCAGAGCGACCAGCCCCGGTGTCGAAGCGCGGCAGGATCGGATCGCGCTTCTTGACCATGAAGGCGCATCGCCGAGCGATATCGAGCGTGTTGTCGCAAGCTTCCGGCAGATCGGCGAACAGCGCCCGCATGTCAGCGGCTGGCTTGAACCAGTGTTCGGCCGTCACCCGCCGGCGTTCGTCCTGCATGATGAACGCGCCGTCGGCGATGCAGAGCAGCGCCTCGTGCGCCTCGTACATGGACGGCTTGGGGAAATAGATGTCGTTGGTCGCGACCAGCGGAATGTCGTTATCGTAGGCGAACGCGACCAGCTCGCCCTCGGCCGCCGCCTGCGCCGGCAGGCCGTGCCGCTGCAACTCGATATAGAAGCGGTCGCCGAACACCCGCGCCATCTCGGCCAGGGCTGCCTTGCCCTCGGCGATCTTGCCTGCGGCGAACAGCGGATCGACCGGGCCGTCGACCCCGCCAGACAGCAGGATCAACCCTTCGGAATGCTCCACCACCTTCGACCAAGGCGCGGACACGTCCTCGCTGCCATCCGCCTCCAGGTAGCAGAGCGACGAGAGTTCACTGAGGTTAAGGTAGCCCTGCTCGCTTTGCGCAAGCAGCACGATGGTCGGGATCTTGGCCCAGCGCTCGGATTGAGCCCCGCCGATCCCCGTCACCGGCAGCGCGCAGCCGATAATCGGCTGGACGCCCGCATCCTTGCTGGTGACCGAGAATTCGAGGGCGCCGTAGAGGTTGGCCCGATCGGTCAGGGCCACCGCCGGCATTTCCGCCGCCTTGGCCAGACTGCTGACCTTGTCGGCCTTGATCGCGCCCTCGAGCAGCGAATAGGCGGAGCGAACCCGCAGGTGGACGAAGCCCTCGTTCCCCGCGTCGCTCACTCTCGCACCTCCGAAGTCAGGCCGCGTACTGGGCCACCGCGCACATCATCCAGACAAAGCCTGCAACCGATACAAAGGCCAGCGATTCCCGAGCCAAGCGAACCATCTGCGACGTCCTCACTGTGGATGTTCTATAGTTGTTCTTATTTCCCGTTTTGTTCTCACCGTCAAGCGCATTAGTCTTAACGCTCGCAGGAGGCCCGGATGGACCAGCGACTCTCACTCATCACCCTCGGCGTGGACGACCTCGCCCGCTCGCGCGCCTTCTTCGAACAGGGATTGGGATGGAGCCCGAGCTCGCTCGCCGAGGGGGTGTGTTTCTATCAATTGCCGGGCATCGGCTTGGCGCTGTTTGGCCGCGCCGACCTCGCCGAGGATGCGCGCCGGCCGGTCGACGGCCGCTTTTCCGGGATCACGCTGGCGATCAACGAGCGCTCGCGCCAGGCGGTCGACGCGACCTTCGCCCAGGCGCTCGCCGCCGGCGCGGCGCCGCTCAAGCCCCCGGAGGAAGTGTTCTGGGGCGGCTACTCCGGCTACTTCGCCGATCCGGACGGCCACACCTGGGAGGTCGCGCACAATCCCGGCTGCACGATCGGCGAAGACGGTGGCACGACCTTCGCGCCCGGCTAGAGCTTGTGCTCTTCCAGATGGCCGTCCTTCAACGCCAGCACCCGGTCCATGTGCTTGGCCAGTTCAAGGTTGTGGGTGGCCACAAGCGCGGCGACGCCTTCCTGCCGGGCCAGCGCATAGAGACTGTCGAACACCGCCGTTGAGGTCTGCGGATCCAGGTTGCCGGTCGGCTCGTCGGCCAGCAGCAGCTTAGGCGAGTTGGCCAGCGCCCGGGCGATCGCCACGCGCTGCTGCTCCCCGCCGGACATCTGGGCCGGCTGATGTTCCACGCGTTCGGCCAGGCCGAGATTGGCCAGCAGCTCGCGGGCGCGATCACGCGCGGCCTTGCGTGAGCGGCCGGCGATCATTTGCGGCAGAGCCACGTTGTCGAGCGCGGTGAACTCGGCGAGCAAATGGTGCGCCTGGTACACAAAGCCGATGGTCGCCAGCCGAACGCGGGTGCGCTGGCGATCGCTGAGGTCCGAGCAGTCGCGCCCTTCGATGACGATGCGCCCCGCGTCGGGATGTTCCAGCAGCCCGGCGGCGTGCAGCAGCGAGGACTTGCCCGACCCCGACGGACCGATCAGCCCGACGATCTCGCCCGGCCGCACGTCGAGGTCGGCCCCGTTCAGCACGCTCAGGGTCTTGTCGCCGCTCTTGTAGGTCCGGCGCAGGCCCCGGATGGACAGCACGGGGTCACTCATAGCGAAGCGCTTCCACTGGATCGAGACGCGAGGCCCGCCAGGCCGGCGGCAGCGTCGCCAGGAACGACATCGCCAGCGCCCAGAACGTGATCACCGACACTTCCTGCCAGTCGATCTTCGCCGGGATGCGGGTCAGGAAGTAGATGTCCGAATTGAACACCTCGGCGCCGGTCACAAACTCCACGAACTGCTGAATCTCGCCGATGAAGATGCAGAACAGCGAGCCGATCAGCAGGCCGGCGATGGTGCCGAGCACCCCGACCGCGGCGCCGGACATGAAGAAGATGCGCAGGATCGAGCCCTGCCCCGCCCCCATGGTCCGCAGGATCGCGATGTCGCGCCCCTTGTTCTTCACCAGCATCACCAGGCCCGAGATGATGTTCATGGCTGCGATGGCCACCAGCATCATCAGGATCAGGCGCATGACGTTGCGCTCGACCTTCAGCGCGCCCCAGTAGGCCGAGTTCTTCTCGGTCCAGTCGGTGACCAGCGCCGCGCCGCCGGCGGCGCGCGCAACCGCGCCCTTCATGGCGATCGCCATGTCCGGGTCGTTCAACTTGATCTCGAGATAGTCGATGCCGTTGTCGCGGCCGAAGAACAGCTGCGACTGCTCCAGCGGCATGTAGATGAAAGCCTGGTCGTACTCGCTCATGCCGACCGTGAAGGTGCCGGCCACCGTATAGGTCTTGCGCAGCGGCGTGGCGCCGAACGCCGTCGCTCCGCCGGTCGGCGAGATCAGGCTGAGCTCGTCGCCCGGGCCCACGCCCAGCGCCTGTGCGAGCCTGTCCCCGACCATGATCATGTCGCCGCCGTACTCGCCCTCGTCGAAGCCGGCCATGGAGCCGCGGGTGATGTTGTCGGAGACGATTTTGGTGGCCTTCAGGTCCTTGGCCGTGATCCCGCGCACGATGGCGCCGCTGATCTGGCCGGCGCCCAGCGCCATAGCCTGGGCCTCGATGACCGGCGTGACCTGCACGACGCCCGGCAGATCGGAGATCCGCTTGATCACCGCATCACGATCGGGGTCGGTCAGCACTCCGCCAGTGACGTAGAGGTGCCCGCTGAACCCCAGCATCCGCGACAGCAGCTCGGCCCGAAAGCCGTTCATGACGCTCATCACGATGATCAGCACCGCCACCGCCAGCATGATGCCGATGAACGAGATGATCGAGATCAGCGCCACCCCGCCCTGGCTGCGCTTGGCGCGCAGGTAGCGGGCCGCCACGGAGCGTTCCCATTGGCCGAACGGCGGCGCGCGGCCGCTCAGCGTCCCGTTGGTCGACGACGAGGTCACGCGGCGACGGCTCCGGCGGACGAAGGACTCGAAAGATGCATGCCTGGGAAGATGTCCCGATCCTCTGCGGCCGTCACGGCCCGTTCGCCAGCTTTGCCATGTAAGCGGAGCGAAAAGAAGGCCGTCCGGTAGCCGGACGGCCTTCAAGTTATCGGGGAAAACGCCACGGGCTGCCAGACGGCTGCCTGTGTCTGCATCCAGCGGTAACCGAAGTTACATTCGCGACCGTGAGCCGAACCGCGCCAGCGGCGGGCAATCGCGCGATCGCCTAAAACTTGAGCGGAAGCGCGGCCTTGCCGCCCAATCCGCGCTCGCCCGTCAGCGCCAGCTCTCCGGCACTGGCGGCAGGCTGATCAGGTTGAAGTGGATAACCAGGAACAGGATCACCCACAGGACAGTCGAAACGATCGTCGTGGTGATGAACTTCTTCTTGAGCTTGGGATCGACCGGCGCGCCGGGGTCCCCACCGTCACCCTTGTCGATCCCCGCCTCGGCATGGCTGGTCACGCCGATCGGCAGGACCGAAAACAGCACGGTCCACCAGATGGTGAAATAGATCGCGATGCCGGTGAAGACAGTCATCAGTGCGCGTCCTTAGGAGATTCCATCAGCTCGACCAGCACTCCGCCCATGTTCTTCGGGTGGACGAAGATGACCGGCGTCCCATGCGCGCCGATCCGCGGCTCGCCGGTCCCCAGCACGGTCGCCCCCTTGGCCCGCATGTCGTCGCGCGCGGCGATGATGTCAGCCACCTCGAAGCAGACATGGTGTTGCCCGCCGGCCGGGTTCTTCGCAAGGAACCCGATGAGCGGCGAATCGTCACCGAGCGGCTCGATCAGCTCGATCTGGCTGTTGGGCAGGTCGACGAAGCAGACATAGACGCCCTGCTCCGGCATCGCCTTGGTCTCGGTGATATTGGTCGCGCCAAGCACGTCGCGATAGAGCTTCACGGACTCGGCGATGGAGGGGGTCGCAACCCCGACGTGGTTCAGTCTTCCGATCATGACAGCCGTATAGACCTCTCCGGAGCGCCGCGCGAGATCACGCTACGGCGCCCCCACCTAGATCCGCAGGACCGTCGTCTCCACGACCGGCCGTTTGCCCCAGATCCGCTGGCTGGCCTTCTTCACGGCGCGCGACATCACGGTCTCGACCTCTTCGTCGAACTCGCGTTGCTCGCCCTGCAGGCGGCCCAGCGCCTGGCTGGCTTCCTTGGCCAGATCGTCAAGCACCTCGTCCATCGGATAGTCGTCATCCGCCGGCAGACCTAGCGCTCGCACCTGCGGTCCGGCGGCGATTTTGCCGCGCCCGTCGAGGACCACGCTGACCGCCAGCACGCCGTTATAGGCCGCGTGACGGCGCTCGCGCAGCGCATCGCCGTTCTCGGGCGTCAGCACGCCGGCGTCGACATAGATGCGGCCCGCCGGCACTTCGTCGATGATCTCGGCGCGGCCGGGCGCCAGGCGCACCATGTCGCCGTTGCGCGGCGCGACCGACTGCGGGACCTGCAGGTCCTTCGCAAAGGCGGCGTGCTCGAGCAGATGGCGACGCTCGCCATGGGTCGGCACCGCGATCTGCGGCCGGGCCCAGCTGTACATCTGCGCCAGTTCATCCCGGCACGGGTGGCCCGAGACGTGGATGCCCGGATGATCACGCTCGGTGTAAAGCCGCACCCCGCGGTCGGCGAGCCGGTTCTGCAGGTTGCGGATCGGGATCTCGTTGCCGGGAATGACGCGCGAGGAGAACACGCAGGCGTCCCCGGCTCCCAGCTTCACGTGGGGGTGCGAGCCGTCAGCGATACGCGACAGCGCCGCTCGCGGCTCCCCCTGACTGCCGGTGCAGAGGAACAGCACCTCGTTCTCGGGCGTCGAGGCGGCCTGCTGCTCGGACAGGAACTCGCCGACGCCCTCCAGCAGGCCGACGGACTTCGCCGCCGCCGCCATCCGATGCATCGAACGCCCGACGAGACAAACGCTGCGGCCCGCCGCTTCGGCGGCGCGGATCACGCTGTCCATACGGGCGACATTGGAGGCGAAGCACGCCACCGCCACCTTGCCGGACAGGCCGCCGATGAGGCCGGCCAGGGCCTCCTTGACGTCGGCTTCCGAGCCGGACTCGCCATCCACGAAGACGTTGGTGGAGTCGCAGACCATCGCCAGGACACCCTCGTCGCCCAGCTTCTGGATCGCTGCGTCGTCGGTGACCGAGCCGAGCACCGGGTCCGGATCGATCTTCCAGTCGCCGGTGTGCAAGACCGTCCCCAGGGGCGTGCGGATCGCCAGGCCGTTCGGCTCGGGGATCGAGTGCGTCAGGGTGATGAGCTCGACCTCGAACGGCCCGAGCTGGATCTTGCCGCTCAGCGGGACCTCGGTGATCTCGGCGTCCGCGCACTCCTCGTTTTCGCGCAGCTTCTCGCGCAGGAGGAAGGCCGTGAACGGCGTCGCATACAGCGGCGCCCGCAGCTGCGGCCACAGCCACGCCACGGCGCCGATGTGGTCCTCGTGCGCGTGGGTCAGCACGATGCCGACGATGTTCTTGGCGTACTCCCGGATAAATTCCGGGTCGGGCAGGATGATCTCCACGCCCGGCGTGGTCTGGTCGCCGAAAGTGACGCCCAGATCGACCACGATCCACTTGCGCGCATGCGCAGGCCCGTAGCCGTACAGATTGAAGTTCATGCCGATCTCGTTCGAGCCGCCGAGCGGCAGGAAGACGAGTTCGTCTTGGTCTTTTGCGTTCATTTAGGTCCTGGCCGCCGTGTTCCGGCGGTGAATTTCAAGTAGGCCCCGGATCGTCAGGTCCGGGTCAAAATGGTCGATGGCCGTGGTTGCGCCGTGGAACAGCGACGCGACGCCGCCCGTGGCGATAACGGTCATCGGGGTGTCGCGTTCAGCCTTGATACGGGCGATCAGCCCCTCGATCAGGGCCACATAGCCCCAGAAAACGCCCGACTGCATGGCGCCGACCGTATCGGTCCCGACCACGCGCTGCGGCTTCTGGATCGCCACCCGCGGCAGTTTCGCCGCCGCCGAGTGCAACGCTTCCATAGATAGGTTGATGCCGGGGGCGATAACACCCCCCTCGAATCCGCCGTCAGCGGCGATCACGTCGAACGTCGTCGCGGTTCCAGAGTCGATGACGATCAGGTCGCCCGGATAGACAATGTGCGCGCCCAGCGCGTTGACCAAGCGGTCGGCCCCCGCCTCGGAAGGCTTGTCGATCCGCACCTCGATTCCGAGGTTGGCGTTCTCGCCGATCACCAGCGGTTCGACGTGCAGATAACGGCGGGCGAGGTTGCGCAGGTTGAAGATCGACTGCGGCACGACGCTGGAGATGATGCAGGAGTCCAGCACGCCGAACTGCAGGCCGGCCATATGCAGCAGTTGCGACAGCCAGACCGCGTACTCGTCGGCGGTACGGCTGGAGTCGGTGGCCGCGCGCCACTGGGCTATCCAGGCCTCGCCGTCGTGAACCGCGAACAGCGTGTTGGTGTTGCCTTGTTCGATCGCCAGAAGCATCGCTCTTACGACTCCCCGAAGAAAACGTCCCCGGCGGTGATGCGAAGCACCGCCCCGTCGTCCAATCGCAGCCGCAGCGCCCCGTCCAGGTCGAGACCTTCGGCGATGCCGTTGTGTGTCTGGTTGGGCAGGCGCGCCACGCATGGCTCGCCCAGCCCCTGGGCGACCTCAGTCCAGCCTCGCGCGATCGGCGCGAAGCCCTCGGCTTGCCAGAGCGCCAGCCAATGCTCGAACCGGGTCGCCAGAACCTCCAGCGCATCGGCTGGCGACGGCGGCGATCCGGCCATGTGATCAGCGAAGGCCGTCGCCGGTCGCTCCACGTCGGTCGGCGCGTGGGCCAAATTGATGCCGATGCCGACCGCAAGCCACAGCGAGCCGTCAGGCCGGCTGCCGGACTCGATCAAGATCCCGACCGCCTTGCGGCCATGGATCATCACGTCGTTGGGCCATTTCAGCCGCGCCGCGCTCGGCCCCAGGCAGGTCTGGGCCAGGTCGGCGGCGGCAAGCGCGGCGACGAACGACAGTTGCGCCGCCTCGGCCGCCGACTTGTCGGTCGTCAGCAGCAGCGTCGCGGCGAGATTGCCGGTGGAGGTCGTCCACGGCCGCCCCCGCCGGCCGTGGCCGGCGGTCTGCCGCAGGGCGGTGATCCAAACCGGACCGCCCTCCCCCGCCTCGGCGCGCCTGCGCGCCTCGGCGTTCGTGGAGTCCAGTTCTTCGTAGGCTTCGATCGGGGGGTGGGCGCCCACCTAGGAGGCGAGCCCGAACGCAGCCGCCGCGGCCTTGGCGAGCGGGTCGAGGAAGATCAGCGCGCCCATGACCACAGGGAAGGTGAACAGCGCGGCGCTGATGGCGACCACCTGAGCTTCGCGCGGCAACGGGTCGGTGCCGCTCGGGGCGGTGTCGAACCACATCACCTTGATCAGACGCAGGTAGTAGAAGGCCGCGATCACGCTGCCGACCAGGCCGAGCACCGCAGCGATGACGATCATCGGTTCGCCCACGCTCAGCGCCGCCTTGAAGACGTAGAACTTGGCCCAGAAGCCCGAGAACGGCGGCAGGCCGAGCGCCGACAGCGAGAACGCCGTCATCGCCAGCGCCATGCCGGGACGTTCCTTGTACAGGCCCGCCATGTCCGAGATCGTCTCCATTGGCCGCCCGTCGCGCGACAGCGCGGTCAGGCAGGCGAAGAACCCGGTCACGTCGACCATGTAGAGAACCATGAACACCAGCATCGCCTGCACGCCCTCGGGGCTGCCCGAGGCCAGGCCAAGGACGGCGTAGCCGACGTTGGCGATCGACGAGTAGGCCCACAGGCGCTTCAGGTTCTGCTGCGCCAGGCCCGCCAGCGCGCCGACGAAGATCGACAGCAGCGCGATGACCACCAGCACTTGGCGCCATTGCTCGACGGCGCCGGGGAACGCCTCGGTCAGTACCCGGGCGAACAGCACCATGGCCGCCAGCTTCGGGGCGCCGGCGAAGAAGGCCACGACCGGGGTCGGGGCGCCTTCGTAGACGTCCGGGGTCCACATGTGGAACGGCGCGGCCGAAACTTTGAACGCCAGACCGCAGATCAGGAACACCAGGCCGAACAGCACGCCGGTGCCGGCGCCGCTCTGCACGACCGCGGCGATCTCGTCGAACCGGGTCGAACCGGCGAAGCCGTAGATCAGCGAGGCGCCATAGAGCAGCAGGCCCGAGGACAGCGCGCCGAGCACGAAGTACTTCAGCCCCGCTTCCGACGCCTTGGCGTCTTCGCGGTGCATGGCGGCCAGCACATAGAGCGCCAGCGAGTGCAGCTCGACGCCCATATAGAGCGAGATCAGGTCGCCCGCCGAAGCCATCATCCCCATGCCGAGCGCGGCGAGGAGGATCAGGATCGGGAACTCGAAGTTGCGGATCGCCTTGCGCTCGAACCACTTCTGGCCAAGCACGATAGCCACCGCGCTGGCCAGGTAGATCGCCACCTTGGCGAAGGCCGAGGCGTTGTCGGCGATCAAGCCGCCGGAGAAGCCGCGACCGATCGGGCCGACCGCTGCGGCCCAGGCCGCCAGGATCAGCGCGCCGATCGAGGCGAGCATCAAAGCCGTGGCGGCGCGCGGCGCGAAAGCGCCGATCACCAGCAGGCCGAGGGCGCCGATGGCCAGGATCAGTTCCGGCGCGGCGAGAGCGAGGTCTTGGGAAAAGGTCATGTGACTTTAGGTCCTCACCCGCCGATGGCCGCGCGGTACACCGCGGCGAGATTGTCGACCGAGGCTTGGGTCAGATCGAAGACGGCGGCCGGATAGACGCCGAGGTACAGGGTCATGGCGATCAGCGGCGCGAAGATCGCCACCTCGCGCCAGTCGAGGTCGGTGATGTCGGCCAGGGCCGGGTTGGTGATCTCGCCGAACACCACGCGCTTGTAGAGGGTCAGCGCGTAGACGGCCGAGAAGATCACGCCGGTGGCGGCGACGACCGCGGTCCAGGTGGAGATCTCGTAGACCCCGACCATGGTGGTGATCTCGCCGATGAAGCCCGAGGTGCCCGGCAGGCCGACATTGCCCATGGTGAACAGCAGGAAGGTCGCCGCGTACCAGGGCATGCGGTTCACAAGACCGCCGTAGAAGGCGATCTCGCGGGTGTGCATGCGGTCGTAGACGACGCCAACGCAGAGGAAGAGCGCGCCGGAGATCACCCCGTGGCTCAGCATCTGGAAGATCGCGCCCTGCACGCCGATGGCGTTGCCCGCGAAGATCCCCATGGTCACGAAGCCCATGTGGGCGACCGACGAATAGGCGATCAGCTTCTTGATGTCGGTCTGACGGAAGGCGACCAGCGAGGTGTAGACCACGGCGATCACGCTGAGGGCGAAGACCAGCGGCGTAAACAGGTCCGAGGCCTGCGGGAACATCGGCAGCGAGAAGCGCAGGAAGCCGTAGCCGCCCATCTTCAAGAGGATGCCCGCCAGGATGACCGAACCGGCGGTCGGCGCCTCGACGTGGGCGTCGGGCAGCCAGGTGTGCACCGGCCACATCGGCATCTTCACTGCGAAGGACGCGAAGAAGGCCAGCCACAGCCAGGTCTGCAGGTGCTCGTCGAACTTGTAGTTCATGAGCTCGGGGATCGAGGCGGTGCCCGCGACGCTGATCATGACCAGGATGGCCGCCAGCATCAGCACCGAGCCCAGCAGGGTGTAGAGGAAGAACTTGTAGGCCGCGTAGACCCGGTTCTTGCCGCCCCAGATGCCGATGATCAGGAACATCGGCACCAGGCCGAACTCGAAGAACAGGTAGAACAGCACCAGGTCCAGCGCACAGAACACGCCGATGACCAGGGTCTCGAGGACCAGGAACGCGACCATGTAGGCCGGCACCCGCTTGTCGATCGAGAACCACGACGCCGCGATACAGATCGGCATCAGGAACGCGGTCAGCAGCACGAACAGGATCGAGATGCCGTCCACGCCCATGCGGTAGTGGAGGCCCGCGAACCAGGCGTGGTCTTCCACGAACTGGAAGCCCGGATTGGCCGGGTCGTACTGCATCACCAGCAGCACCGAGAGCGCGAAGGTCGCCAACGTGGTCACCAGGGTGATCCACTTCACCGCGCGGACGGTCTGCTCGTCCTCATGCGAACGGAACAGGCGGAGCAGGATGATCGCCGCCACGCCGACCAGCGGCGTGAAGGTCGTCAGGGAGAGAATACCGGTCATGGGATCGCCCTCCCCCTTAAGCCTGCCAAGCCCACAGCGCGTAGGACAGAAGTCCCGCCACGCCGAGCAGCATTACGAACGCATAGTGATAGACATAGCCGGTCTGCAGCCGCCCGGCCCGACGGCCGAGGGCGTAGGACAGCGCCGAAATCCCGTTCGGCCCTAGGCCGTCGATGATTTTCTGGTCGCCGACCTTCCAGAACACGTCGCCCAGGAACTTGGTGGCCCGCACGAAGGTCGCCTCATAGATCTCGTCGAAGAACCACTTGTTGTAGAGGAAGGTCCACATCGGACCCTTCCGCGCCGCGATCGCCGCGCCCAGCCCTTCACGCATGATGTAGACGTAGTAGGCGCTCGCGAAGCCGACGGCCGAGACCGCCAGCGGCGCCCACTTCACCCACGTCGGCACGTGATGCGCGTGCTCCAGAACATGGTTGTCCGCACCGTTGAAGATCGCGCCGCGCCAGAACTCGGTCCAACCTTCGCCCACGAAGTGGTCGACGAACACGTAGCCGGCCGCGACGGCGCCGAACGCCAGCAGCAGCAGCGGCACGAGCATGATGACAGGGCTCTCATGCGGCTTGTGGTCGTGGCCGTGACCATGGTCGTGGTCGGCCAGCGGCTCATCGTGGGTCTCGATCTGCGCCGCGGAGGCGTGATCGTCGTGACCATGACCATGCGCATGGTCGTGCGCGTGGTCGTCATGATGGCCCCACTTGGCGGTGCCGTGGAAGGTCATGAACGCCAGACGCCAGGAGTAGAAGGCCGTCAGGCCGGCGGCGAAGATGCTGACCACGAAGGCGAAGTAGGCCGCGCCGCCGTACAGCTGTCCGGCCGCGAAGGCGCTCTCGATGATGGTGTCCTTCGAGTAGAAGCCCGCGAAGCCCAGGTGCAGGTTCGGCAGACCAAAGCCGGTGATCGCCA
>NZ_PNLB01000036.1 GCF_013822795.1 Phenylobacterium sp.
TCGGTGACCTGGACGTTGTTGATGCGGCCGATCTCGGCCAGCACCAGACCCAGGCGCACGCGGCGCTCGGCGATCTTGCGATACTCGGTCTGCAGCTGGTCGTCCGACTTCTCGGCGTCTTCCGGGGGCAGGCCGCCGCGTTCCTTGTCGGCCTGGACTTGCTGCCAGATCGCATTGAACTCGGCTTCCACCATCTTCGGCGGCAGCGGGAAGTCGTGCTTTTCGTCCAGCACGTCCAGCAGGGCGCGCTTCAGCTTGAAGCGGGAGGCGCCGGCGTACTGCGACTCCAGGTTCTGCTTCAGCAGCTCCTTGAGCTTCTCCAGGCTCTCGACGCCCAGACGCTCGGCCAGAGCGTCGTCGGCCTTGCCGTCCACCGGGGCGCGGACTTCCTTCACCGTGGTGGTGAACTCAGCGTCCTTGCCGGCCAGGTTGGCGGCTTGATAGTCGGCCGGGAACGCCACCTTGACGATCACTTCGTCGCCCGGCTTGGCGCCGACCAGCTGCTCTTCGAAGCCCGGGATGAATTGGCCCGAACCCAGCACCAGTTCCGAATCCTCGGCAGTGCCGCCTTGGAAAGCTTCACCGTCAATGCGGCCGACGAAATCGATCAGCAGCTGGTCGCCGTCCTTGGCCTTCAGCGACTTGCCGGTGCGCGGCTCGTAGGTGCGGCTCTGCTTGGCCAGTTCGTCCAGCGCCTCGTCGACTTCAGTCTCGGTGGGCTCGTAGACCGGACGGGTCAGGGCGATCTTGGTCAGGTCGGTCGGCTCAAAGTCCGGCATGATCTCGACAGCGATCTCGTATGAGAGGTCGGCCTTGCCGTCGATCACCTGGGCGATGTCGCCTTCCGGCTTCAGGTCGGGCTCGCTGGCCGGACGCAGCTTGTTGTCTTCCAGCACCTTTTGGGTGGTTTCCGAGATGGTCTGTTCGACGACTTCAGCCATCAGAGCCTTGCCGTGCACGCGACGCACGTGGGCGGCAGGCACCTTGCCGGGACGGAAGCCCTTGATGTTGAGCTGGGGCGTGATCTCGACGATCCGCGCCTCGAGCCGCTCGTTCAGGTCCGCGACCGGGATGGTCACGCCATAGACGCGGCTCAGGCCTTCGCCCGACTTTTCAACGATCTGCATCGACATTCTCGAATTCCGGAGTGCGGCGCGGGCTCGCGCCGGCAGTTCCGCCCTAGGGTGAAAAGGTGGTCGCCGCCGAACAAGCGGCGGCGAGCGGGCGCTCTTATGTCATTTCGCAGCCCCTAGTCCAAGCCCAAAGACGGCGGCGCCTGCCGCGTCAAGGGCTAGCCGGCCTGGGCGATCTGCGCGGCGCCCTCGCCGCCGCGCAGCCGCAACACCCCCGGGGACACGCCCAGGTGTCGTTTGAACGCCCGGCTGAACGCTGGTCCCGACTCATAGCCCAGCCGCCCGCCGACCTCTGCGATGCTCAGCCCCTGCTCGGTCAGCAGTCCGCTCGCCAGGTACATGCGCCAGCGGGCGACGTAGCGCGCCGGCGAGACGCCGAGCACACGGGTGAACCGTTCGGCGAAGATCGAGCGCGACAAGCCGGCCGTCCGCGCCAAGGTTTCGATCGACCAGTTGTGCGAGGGGTCCTGATGAATGGCCGCCAGCGCCCTGCCGATCTTTGGATCACGGATCGCCGCCATCCAGCCCTCGGCCTCTCGTCCGCCGTCGCGCACCCAGGCCCGGATCAGACGGGTGATCACCACGTCGGCCAGCCGCGACAGCACCGTCGCCGCGCCGATGTTCTGGTCGAGCACCTCGTCGGCCATCGCTCCCAACAGCGCCCCCAGGGTCGGATCGCTCCTGGCCCCAGCTACTGAGACCACCACCGGCATCAGATCCAGGAGGGGATTGAGGCACGGCTCGCGGAATCGGACGCTGCAGCACGCCAGAACGACATCGCCCTCCCCGGGTCCATCGAGCTGATAGACCCGGTCGCCGATGGCGCGGACCGGCATCTGCGAGATGCAGGTCGCTCGCCCTTCCTCGGTGTCGCTCAGGCAATGCGTCGTGCCCTTGGGCAGCAGCACCGCGTCGCCCGCTGACAACTGCATCGGCTCCTGCCCCTCGACCCGCAGCCAGCAGCTGCCCTCCACCACGAAGTGCAGCCGCGCGGCGCCGTCCTTCGGGAAGTTGACTCCCCAGGGCGCGGCCAGGCGGCAGCAGCCGTAGGAAACCCCGACGATCCTCAGATCACGCAGGATGCGGCTGAGGGGATCTTCGTCCATCGCCCGATGCAGGTCAGAGACCGGCGGGCTGAGCTGAGCCTGCAAACTGGCGGCGCGCACGCGTCCTACTCCCGTGGTTCAGGCGACCACAGATGTGATCGCCTGGCCGGAAGAACCATGCCCAGTCTTCCAGATTTCTGTGCCGTTCGTCCGGGATCGCCGAACTAGGCGGCGCAGGCGGCTGCTTGCGCGACCCGCCGCCGGCGCAGCGCCAGCACCAGGCACATCCCGGCCGCCGCCGCCGCTCCGCAGTAGGTCGAGGCGCTGAGCACCCCGAACCGATCGACCAGCAAGCCGCCAGCCACCGCTCCCGTGGCGATCGCCACCTGAAAGGCCGCGGTCAGCAGCCCCCCGGCCAGTTCCGGCCGGTCCGGCACGTCCGTCACCATCCAGGCCTGGAACCCGACCGGCAGCATGGCGAACGCCATGCCCCACAAAGTCAGCGCCATGGCGGCCAGCCACGGGGCGGCGCCCAGCAGCACCAGCCCGGCCATCGCCACGGTCATCAGCCCCGATCCGGTGATGATCGCGAGCTTCGGATCCCGCTCGGCCAGGAAGGCGCCGACGAAATTGCCGATGAAGCCGGCGCACCCGAAGGCCAGCAGCACCAGCGAGATCGCCGCGACGTCCAGGCGCACCACCTGCTCCAGCACCGGGCGGATGTACGTGAACCCGGCGAAGTGGCCTGAGATCACCACCAGTACCGAGGCCAGCACCACCATTGCACGCGGGCGGATCGCGACTTCCAGCAGGTCTTTGAGCCCCGCGGCGGCCGTCGGCTTCAACTTCGGCAGCGTGGCCCAGAGCCCCGCCAGCGCCAGGACGCCGACCAATCCGGCGATCAGGAAAGCCGTACGCCACCCCCAGAGGTCGCCGACATAGGCGCCGAGCGGCGCGGCCGAGACGGTGGCGACCGTCACGCCGGTGAAGACGATCGACATGGCGCGCGGCATCACCGGCATCGGGACCAGTCGCATGGTCGTGGCCGCCGCCATCGACCAGAAGCCGCCGAGGCTGACGCCCAGCACGACGCGAGCGGCCAGCAGCATCGGCAAATTCACCGCCGCCGCCGTCATCAGGTTGGACACGCTGAGCAACATCAAAAGGCCGAGCATCACCAGCCGCCGGTCCCATCGGCTGGTCACCACCGGGACCAGCAACGCGGCGAACGCTCCGACCACGGCGGTTGCGGTGACCGCCTGCCCAGCCGCGCCCAGACTGACGTCCAGGCCGCTTGCCAGCGGAGTGAGCACGCTGGGGGGCAGAAACTCGGCGGTGACGAGCCCGAAGACGCTCAGCGACAAGGCTGCGACGCCGCTCCAGGCCGGCCGCGCCGGTTCGGCGACATCTTCGGCGGAACGGTCGGCGGATGTGACTTCAAGCATGTACGACTCCGGGTTGGCGCACCGAGGTAGGCGGCGGCGGCCGGCGTCTCAATGTCAGGATATCCGGAAGAACTGGCCGTTCGTCCGGCACGCTCAACGGCCGCCCCCGGAACAGGAGCGAATGGTGCGGGCGAGAGGACTCGAACCTCCACGCCTTGCGGCGCTGGAACCTAAATCCAGTGCGTCTACCAGTTCCGCCACACCCGCAACGCCCGCTGCATAGGGCGTAGCGCCATGAGAAGGCAAGCCCTGCTCGCAACGCCGCCGCTGAAGCAGCGACCCGCGCGCATTGGGCGCAGGGGCAGCGGGTGGCGAGGCCGCCGCGATCGGGCTATCGACGTTCTGGGGGCTCGTTGCGCGCGGGCCAGTCAGGCCTGCCGGTGAATGTCGGCGCGCTTTCTGACGGAGTTTTCCATGTCCGGGATCGAGCGTCTTCAGGCGCGCGCCAAGGCGCGTCCGGTCCGAACTGCGTCCAGCGCGCTGGTGATCCTGGCGCTGGTCGCCTTCCTCGCACTGAGCGCGGCCCTTGAGCTGACCGGTGACGGCCAACACCCCGCGATCGACGGCCAGCCCCAGCCCAGCGCCGCGCGATAGGCCGGAACACCGGCCCTGGCGATCGCGTTCACACCGTGAACCGGAGCCGGGCCATGGAAACAGTCAAAGAGCACCGCAGAGCTTACGAGACGACCGGCCGCAGCATCGAGCACGCTGTGCTCCTGGTGCTGCTCCTGGCCGTCTCTGGCCTGTTCACAGGTTTTTCCGTCGCCATGTTCATCGACGTGTTGTCGGGCGCGGGCTGAGGGCGCTCATCGAGCCGCAAGGCCCTCCCCGCCACCGGGCGGCCTCTAGCGCGCAGCCAACAGCTCCAACGCCACCGGCACGAGCGACAGCACCAGCAGCACGGCCATGCCGAGATTGAAGGCGCGCAGCACCGCCGGACGATCCAGGAAGCGCCGCAGGCCGACCCCGAACCCGGTCCAGCTCGCGACGCACGGCAGGTTGATCGCCGTGAAGATGACCGACACCACCAGGATGTTCGTCACGTAGCCGTCGCGCGGCGCATAGGCGGTCACCGCGCCGAGCGCCATCGCCCAGGCCTTGGGGTTCACCCACTGGAAGGCGGCCGCCTGCAGGAAGGTCTGCGGCCGGGCGCCGGCCTCTCCCATCCCCAGGCCTGACGAGGTCGCGATCTTCCAGGCGAGCCAGAGCAGATAGAGGCCGCCGGCGACGGCCAGCACGTCGTGCAGCTCCGGATAGGCCGCGAACAGCCCGCCCAATCCCAGACCGACAGCCACCACGAGCAGCAGGAAGCCTCCCGACACCCCGATCATGTGCGGAATCGAAGCGCGGAAACCGAAGTTGGCGCCCGACGCCATCAGCATCGTGTTGTTCGGTCCCGGCGTGATCGACGAGACGAAGGCGAACAGCGCCAGCGCCGCCAGCAGTTCGGGGGTAAGCGAGGACATGGAAGGCTCCATCGGATGGCGATCCGGCGGCGGACATGGGCCCCAAAAGCAAAACCCCTCCCGTCGCCGGGAGGGGTTTTCTGCTGTGCGTCAGGTCCGGTTTCGAACCCTAGACGCCCCTGCCCTCCCAAACGCGCATGATCACCCGCCCGGCGATTACCGGACGGCCGATAGCCACGATGGCGGCTGCGTGTTGGAAGTTCGAGGTCATCACGATGGGCGTTAGCATGGCGAACGTGGCCTGACCACCGCCTAGCCGAGGCGCCCTTCGTAAAGCCGGCGCAGGACGGTCGGCGCCAAGCCCGGCAGGTCTTCAGCGATCAACCCCGGTCCATGCAGCTCGGCGGCCTCGGCGTGGATCCAAGCCGCCGCGCAGGCCGCCTCGAAGCTCTCCATGCCCTGGGCGATGAGCGAACCGATGAAGCCCGCAAGCACGTCGCCGGACCCAGCGGTCGCCAGCCAGGGCGAGCCGTTGGCGTTGACGCAGGCCCGACCATCGGGAGCGGCGATGACGGTGTCGGCGCCCTTCAGCAGCACGATCGCGTCAGCCTGCTGGGCCGCGCGCCTCGCCGCGGCGATGCGGTCCGGCGCCTCCTTCAGCAGCCCCGGGAACAACCGTTCGAACTCGCCTGGATGCGGGGTGAGCACGTCGTCGACGTCGAGCACCGAGAACAACTCCTCGGGATCGTCGCGGAAAACGGTGATGGCGTCGGCGTCGATCACCAGGGCCGCGCCGGTCCGCGCCAGGGCCAGAACGTTGACCAGAGTGTTTTCGGTCACGCCCGCCGCCGGGCCGATGATCGCGGCGTCGACGTCGGCGGCGGCTTGCTCGAGCTCGGCCTCAGTGTCGAAGCCCTTGAGCATGACCGCCTCCAGATGGGCGGCGTTCACCGACAGCGCCTCGCTGGGCGACAGCAAGGTGACGAGCCCCGCCCCCATCCGCAGGCCCGCCCGCGCCGACAGCCGCGCGGCGCCGGTGCTCCAGGCCTCACCGGACACCACCACCAGCCGGCCGCGCGCGTGCTTGTGAGAATTGGCCTTGGGCCAGGGGAAATGGGCCAGCCACGCCTCCGGCCCGTTCTCGGTCAAGTCACTGTCGGATTCGGCCAGGCCGATGTCGGCCACCACGACCTCGCCGCAGAGCTCGTGCCCCGGCTGCAGCACATGAGCGGGCTTCTTAGCGTGGAACGTCACGGTCAGGCCGGCGACCACCACCGGGCCGCGGGGATGGCCTGTGTCGCCCGGCAGACCGGACGGCACGTCCACCGCCACGACGCTTTCGGGATGCGCCGCCAGGCGCGCGACCATTGTCGCCGCTTCGCCGTTGAGAGGTCGCGCCAAGCCGGCCCCGAACATGGCGTCGACATAGAGGCGGGCCTCCAGCGGTGCGTCCCAGGCGTTCAGACCGCCGTCCCACAAGGCCGCCGCGGCCTTGGCGTCGGCGCTCTGCGGTTCGGCCAGCGCCCTCACCTCGACCGGCCAGCCGCGAGCCTTGAGCAGCCTGGCCACGACATAGCCGTCGCCGCCATTGTTGCCGGGCCCGCACAGGACGCAGACGGCCCGCGGTGAGAAGCGCTCGGCAATGGCGTCCGCGACGGCGGCTCCGGCCCGCTCCATCAGCTCGACGCCGGGCGTGCCCGCCGCGATGGCCGACCGATCGGCCGCGGCGATTTCCGCGACCGTGAGAATTTTGCGCGCAGCCACGGCCGCTCCTCGTCTGCCCCTACAGGACCTGCGTAGAGGCTTCGCGCCCCCGCTCCACCAAGGTCAAGCGCTCGCCATCGGTTTCGAGGGTCGAGATCGAGGCGTGATCCGGGCGGAAGACGAGAACGCGCTCGTCGCCATCGAGATGCGAGATCACCGCGTTGATCGCCACATAGTGCGAGAACACCGCCGCCCCGCCCTTAGCTTGCAGCGCCTTCACGACGTCGCCGCGCCAGGCGTCGTAGTCGAGGTCGCCCTCGACGTCCTTCCAGCGGCCCTGAAATACGCCGCGCAGCCAGGCCGGCCGCTCCTCGGCGCTCAGCGCCTTTGGGGTCGGAATCTCGCCGACGAACGGATCAATCTCGACCTCCACGCCCAGCGCCGCCGCGGTCGGCGCCGCCGTCTCGCGGCAGCGCCGCAGCGGCGAGCTGAACACTCGCCGGGGACGATCAGCCTCTGGCAAGCTCATCAGATAGTCACGCGCCGCCTCCGCCTGCGCCTGACCCGCCGCATCCAGACCGGGATCCTCGTCGGCCTCGCCCCAGACGGCGGCCGGCTTGCCGTGGCGGATCAGGTACAGTCGGGACATCAGATCAATCCGGTACGAAGATGTTGCGGCTTCCGTCCTCGGAACGGCTCACGGTTCCGGTACGGCCCACCGCTTCCTTAGCCTCAAGTCCGGCCAACGTCGCCTCGTCCGTGGGGGTGTTGGCGACAAACCGGCGCCCTTCGCTGTCGCGTCCGACGACGATGCCCATCATGTAGCCCTCACGCCCGTGCACCACCGTATAGGTCTCGATAGTGGCCGCGCCCTTTGGCTGTTCGATGACAGAGGGGTGCGGCAGGGCGTCGATCTGCGCCTGGATGATCTTCGGATCCTGCCGATCGAACGGCTGCTTGGGCGGCGTGGTCGAATAGACGCCCGTCGACTGCTTGGTCAGGAACCAGCCGTTGGCCGTGACCAGGCCATAGGAGCCGGGGTCGTCGCGCAGCCGCTGCATCATCACGGCGATGGAGTGCATGGCGTAGTTGTTGCCCGGCCCGCCCATGTAGGGCAGCCCGCCGGTGACCGTCAGGCCGCGAGGATCGTCCAGCGCTAGGCCGAGTTCCTCTGCGCCCACCTCCACCGCCACCGGGAAGCAGGAATAGAGGTCGATGTGGCCGATGTCGTCCAGGCCCACGCCCGCCATCTCCAGCGCTCGCTTGCCGGTCAGGCGCATGGCCGGGCTCGAATGGAAGTTCTGGCGGTCGAGCGGATACCAGAGGTCCGAGGCGTCGGCGCAGCCGTGCAGGTAGACGAGCTTGTCCTCCGGCACGCCCAGCTCGCGCGCGGTCTTCAAGCTGGCGACCAGCACCCCGGCGGACTGGTCCACGTCCATGATGGCGTTCAGGTACTTGGGATAGGGAAAGCCCACCATCCGGTTGCGGTCGGTGACCTCGACCAGCTCCTGCGCCGAGCGCTCGATCGGGAACCAGGCCTCCGGATTGTTGGCGGCGACCTTGGTGAAGGGGGCGAACAACTCGCCAAGCCGCGCCTGGTGATCAGGGATCGAGCGGCCGTCCCGCGCCCGCAGGGCGTTCTCGAACAGCGGGTAGCAATTGATGGGCCGGCCCAGGCCGTGCTTGGCCTCGTACGGCGTCACACCGGGCCGCGGATCGCCGATCCGATCGGGCTCCGGCAGTTCCTCGGCGTCGTCCCAGTCAGCAAAGCCCAGGCCCTTGGTGAGCCGCTTGGTGGCCGAGCCAAGGAACTCGCAACCGACCACCAGAGCCAGGTCAGTCTCGCCCTTGGCGATACGCTCGCTGACGATGTTGATCAGCTGCTGGGGGCTGTTGCCGCCCATGTGGGAGTAGACCGCGTGGCGCGGCTGGGCGCCGAGGCGCTTGGCCAAGGTCGCCGGCGGATTGGTCGAGTGCGGCACCAGCCGACCGCCCCCGGGGGCGTCGATCGTGAAGCCGACGACGGCCAAGGTATCGATCTTCGCCAGCGTTTCCGGTGCGATGCCGGCGTCCTGCGCGGCGCGTTCCGCCGCAATCTTCAGCAATGCCGTCGGGGAAGGCGATGACGCCGGATCGCCCCGATAGGTGAATTGGCCCGCTCCGATGAGCACTGGGGTGCGCTCGTCCATCATTTCCCTCCCCTCGGCGATCGATCGGCCGCCGAGGGGCGGCCGAACAGACGCGAACAGTATGTTTCCGGCAATGATCGTGATTTGGGCGCCGGGCGCCTAAAAAGGCATCATTCACATCATCGCACGCTCCCGCGACGGAACCGCAAGCCCATCCCTCTTGTGACTCCGCCACGGAGCGTGCTCGTAGCCGCCAACCGCTTCGGCGGCGCCGCGCATCAGTGAGGCCAGTGAGCTTGGAATGAAAAAGATCGAAGCCATCATCAAACCGTTCAAGCTGGACGAGGTGAAGGAGGCCCTGCAGGAGCTGGGCGTCCAGGGCATGACCGTGATCGAAGCCAAAGGCTACGGTCGCCAGAAGGGTCACACCGAGCTCTACCGCGGCGCCGAGTACGTCGTGGACTTCCTGCCGAAGATCAAAATCGAAGTCGTCGTCGCCGACGACCAGCTCGAAGCCGCGCTCGAAGCCATCGTGAGCGCCGCCCGCACCGGCCGCATCGGTGACGGCAAGATCTTCGTCTCGGAAATCACCGACGTGCTGCGCATCCGCACCGGCGAGACCGGCGCCGCAGCCGTCTAACGACTTTACAGCTATCGGACTTCTTCAAGGGGATTAGACCATGGCCACGACCGCCAAGGATATTCTGGATCAGATCAAGGAAAAGGACGTCAAATACGTCGACGTCCGCTTCACCGACATTCGCGGCAAGATGCAGCATGTCACCTTCGACATCGACCTCGTCGACGATGAGTTCCTGACCGACGGCACCATGTTCGACGGTTCGTCGATCGCCGGTTGGAAGGCCATCAACGAGTCGGACATGAAGCTGCGTCCGGATCTGGAAACCGCCTATATCGACCCCTTCTACCAGCAGACGACGCTGTGCCTGTTCTGCGACATCGTGAACCCGGACACCGGCACCCCGTACAACCGTGACCCGCGTTCGATCGCCAAGGCCGCCCTCAACTACGTGAAGGCCTCGGGCATCGGCGACACCGTGTTCTTCGGTCCGGAAGCCGAGTTCTTCATCTTCGACGACGTGCGCTGGTCCACCGCCCCGCACAACACCGGCTACTCGTACGACTCGAGCGAGCTGCCGTCGAACACCGGCAAGGAATATCCGGAAGGCAACATGGGCCACCGGCCCGGCCCGAAGGGCGGCTACTTCCCGGTGAACCCGGTCGACAGCTGCCAGGACCTGCGCGGCGAAATGCTGGCCGTCATGGGCGAGCTGGGCATGAAGCCGGAAAAGCACCACCACGAAGTGGCGCCCGCCCAGCACGAGCTCGGCCTGAAGTTCGACACCATGATCACCATGGCCGACCGGATGCAGCTCTATAAGTACGTCATCCACAACGTGGCCGCGGCCTACGGCAAGTCGGCCACCTTCATGGCCAAGCCGATGTTCGCCGACAACGGCTCGGGCATGCACGTCCACCAGTCGATCTGGGCCGACGGCAAGCCGCTGTTCGCGGGCGACAAGTACGCCGGCCTGTCGCAGATGTGCCTGTGGTACATCGGTGGCATCATCAAGCACGCCAAGGCGATCAACGCCTTCTCGAACTCGACCACCAACTCCTACAAGCGTCTGGTGCCTGGCTACGAAGCCCCGGTGAAGCTGGCCTACTCGGCTCGCAACCGCTCGGCCTCGATCCGCATCCCGCACGTCGACTCGCCGAAGGCCAAGCGCATCGAAGCCCGCTTCCCGGACCCGATGGGCAACCCGTACCTGACCTTCGTCGCCCTGCTGATGGCCGGCCTGGACGGCATCATCAACCAGATCGACCCGGGCGCGGCCCAAGACAAGAACCTCTACGACCTGCCGCCGCGCGAGCAGAAGAAGGTTCCGGAAGTCTGCGGCTCGCTGCGTGAAGCCCTGGAAAACCTCGACAAGGACCGCGCCTTCCTGAAGGCCGGCGGCGTCATGGACGACGACTTCATCGACTCCTACATCGAACTGAAGATGCAGGAAGTGATGCGTCTCCAGTTGCACCCGCACCCTGTCGAATTCGACATGTACTACTCCTGCTAGTCGAAGCCGCCTGAAGCGAACTTCGGAAGGGCCGCGGAGAGATCCGCGGCCCTTTTCGCATCCCCGGCAAGCTTGACGTTGACGAAAGCGGTTCAGTCAGCGCGTCATCCCGCCCACAACCTTGCGTTCAGCAGGGGACCAGTCGGGGAAACGCCATGAAAAAGCTGCTTCTGAGCACGGCCGCCTGCGCGCTGGCCGCGGGAATCGCCTCGAGCGCCGCCGCCTACGAGGCGCAGATCGTTCGCACCAAGTACGGCATCCCCCACGTGACCGCGAAGGACTTCGGCGGGCTCGGCTATGGCCAGGCCTACGCCTTCGCCCAGGACAATCTCTGCCTGCTGGCCGACAAGATCGTCACGGTGAACGGCGAGCGGACGAAGCACTTCGGCGCCGACGCGACGAACGTCGTCGCCTTCAGCGACATCAAGAATCTCGAGAGCGACTTCTTCTTCCGCTCCAACATCGATGTCCCGGCTCTGCGCGCCAAGCTCGACAAGGGCCCGGCCGACTATCGCGCCCTGGTCCAGGGCTACGTCGCCGGCTTCAACCGCTACCTGGCCGACACCCCGAAGGACAAACGCCCCGCTGACTGCCGGGACGGCGCCTGGGTGCGGCCGATCACGGTCGACGATATCGTGCGCCTGAACGAGGAGCGCATGATCCAGGCCAGCGGCGGGGCGTGGCTGCGCCAGACCAACGCCGCTGCCCCGCCCGTCGCTTCGGCCCCCGCCAAGGCCGCCGCCAATATCGGCCTGCCGAACATGGCCGAGCAGATCGGCCTCGGCTCCAACGGCTGGGCCTTCGGCCGCGACGCGACCTCCAACAAGTCCGGCCTGCTGCTCGGCAACCCGCACTTCCCGTGGGAGACGACCAACCGGTTCTACGAAGCGCACCTGACGATCCCCGGCAAGTTCGACGCCATGGGCGTGACCATCGCCGGCGCGCCGGGCCTGTCGATCGGCTTCAACAAGGACGTCGCCTGGACGCACACGGTCTCCACCGACCGCCACTTCACCCTGTTCGAACTGGCGCTCGATCCGGCCGATCCGACGGCCTATCTCGTCGATGGCAAGCGCCACGTCATGGAGCGCAAGTCGGTCAGCGTCGACACGGCCGCCGGGCCGCAGACACGCACCTACTACACCACGCTCTACGGGCCGGTGGTGGTCATGCCGCAGGCGGGCCTGGCCTGGACCGACAAGACCGCCTACGCCCTGCGCGACGCCAACAAGGGCAATAGCGCCGCGGCGGGCGCCTGGCTCGACATCGCCCGCGCCAAGTCGGTGGGCGAGATCCGTGACACCATCACCAAGTCGCTGGGCATTCCCTGGGTCAACACCATCGCCGCCGACCGCAACGGCGATGCGCTCTACGCCGACATCACCGCCACGCCCGACGTCTCGGCCGACAAAGTGAAGACCTGCGCCCCCAGCCCCGCCGCCGCCAAGCTGGCCGCCGCCTCGCGGGTCTACGTGCTCGACGGCTCGCGGGCCGCCTGCGACTGGGGCGTCCCCGGGCTGATGGCCGGCGCGACCATGCCCTCGATGATCCGCCAGGACTATGTCGCCAACAGCAACGACAGCTACTGGCTGACCAACGCCAAGGCCCCGATGCCGGCGGTCTCCCCGATCGTCGGCCTTACCGACATTCCGCAGAACCTGCGCACTCGCTCAGGCATCGTCGAGATCGATGCTCGCCTGGCCGGAACCGACGGACTGCCCGGTAAGACCTTCGACCAGGCGGCGGTGAAGACCATGCTGTTCTGGAACAAGAACCACGCCGCCGAGCTCTTCCTCGACGACACGCTCAAGGCCTGCGGGACCGGCGGCGCGGTCGCCCTGGCCGACGGCAAGAGCATCGACCTGACCCAAGCCTGCGCGATCCTCGCCAAGTGGGACCGCCGGATGGACAACGACAGCGTCGGAGCCTTGCTGTGGATGGAATACTGGCGCCAGGCCCAGAAGATCGCCGACCTCTACGTCACGCCCTTCGATGCGGCCGATCCGGTGCACACGCCGCGCGGCCTGAAGACCGATGCGGACACCGTCGGCAAGCTGCGCCAGGCGCTGGCCGGCGCGGTGCAACTGATGGCCAAGCAGAACATCGCGCTCGACGCCCCCTACGGCGCCCATCACTTCGCGATCCGCGGTGAGCACAAGATCCCGGTCCACGGCGGCGAAGGCAGCGACGGCGTGCTCAACGCCCAGCAGGCCCACTTCAACGCCAAGGCCGGCGGCTACGTGCCCTATCACGGTTCCAGCTACATCCAGGTCGTGACCTTCGACGACAAGGGCCCCGTGGCCGACGCGGTGCTCTCCTACTCGCAATCGACCGACCCGGCCTCGCCGCATTTCGCCGACCAGACCTGGCTCTATTCGAAAAAGGGCTGGCACCGTCTGCCCTTCCACCCGGCCGACATCGCCGCCGACGAGCCCAGTGCGCCGCTGGTGCTGAAGGGGAACTGATCTGCGCCACGGGCCAGGCCGCTGCGCCTGGCCCGTTTCGGCACATCCGCGCCGTCAGGGGGCAAGCGCCCCGGCCCTGACATCGCGCCGAGCCCACCGAAAACCCAAAAAATCTAGGCGCTTATCAACCAACTGAACTGGCCCGCGCTTTGCTGCCTTCGCCCCAGGAGACAGCTGCGCCATGCGACGGCGCATTGGGACGGGGCCGTATGCGCAAATCGTCGAGAGCTACCAAGAGAGCGCTGTTCGCGCTGCTGGTCGCAACGATCGCCGTGCCGCTGCCGGCGATGACCCCGGCGCTGCTGTCGAGTGCGATCGGAGCCATGGCGCTGGTCGCCGCTCCCTCGGCTGCGCCGGAGCTGACGCCGATGGTTCCGGTCTACTTCAAGCCCGCCCGCCACCGTCCAGCCAAGCACCTGACGCCCGAGAGCGAGTTGGCGCGGCTGGCCGAACCGCGCCAGGCGCTGTTCGAGAACATCGGCGAGCCGCCTTCGCCGCCGGAAGACCTCAAGCTGACGGCGCTCTACGACATCCAGCCACGACTGCCGACGCCGTGGGACTGGCTGATCGCACCCGATGGTCCGGTCACCACAGGAATTCCGCGGCTGCCACGCGTCACAACGGCGGTGCCTGAACCTTCGACCTGGGCGATGCTGATCACCGGTTTCGGCCTCGCGGGGGCGTATGTTCGCCGTCGTCGCCGGGCCGCGGGAACGGCCGGCTTCGGGGTCGCATTGATTTAGCGGCCTGCGCGATTCATATGGGGCGGTCTCGAATCGTTCCATTTTCAGGTCGCATGTCCCAGGCCGCTCCCCCCCAAGCTTCCCTCTTCGACGACGCCCTCAACCCCGCGCCGGCTGCGCCGCTGGCCGAGAGCCATGAGCCGCGTCCCGATCCGGCGGTGCTGACCGACAAGCCCGCCAGCGGCTACTCCGCCAAGGATATCGAGGTCCTCGAAGGCCTGGAGCCGGTGCGCAAGCGGCCCGGCATGTACATCGGCGGCACCGACGAACGCGCGCTGCACCACCTGTTCGCCGAAGTGCTCGACAACGCCATGGACGAGGCCGTCGCCGGCCACGCCAAGGTCATCGAAGTCAAGCTCGACGCCGACGGCGTGCTCAGCGTCAAGGACGACGGCCGCGGCATCCCTGTCGATCCGCACCCAAAACACCCGGGCAAGTCGGCCCTGGAAGTCATCATGACGGTGCTGCACTCGGGCGGTAAATTCTCCGGCAAGGCCTACGAGACCTCCGGCGGTCTGCACGGCGTCGGTGTCTCGGTCGTCAACGCTCTGTCCGAGCGCGTCGACGTCACCGCCTGGAAAGACGGCTTCGAGTGGCGCCAGTCCTTCAGCCGCGGCAAGCCGCTAGGCTCGATCGAAAAGCTCGGCGCGACCCGCAAGAAGGGCACCGCGATCGCCTTCCTGCCGGACGAGCAGATTTTCGGCGAGGGCTGCGCCTTCAAGCCCGCGCGCCTCTACCGCATGGCCCGCTCCAAGGCCTACCTGTTCGGCGGCGTTGAGATCCGTTGGAGCTGCGATCCCTCGCGCATCCACGACCAGACCCCGGCCGAGGCGGTTTTCCGCTTCCCCAACGGCCTGGCCGACTTCCTGGCCGAGCGGGTCAAGGACATCGAGACCGTCACCCCCGAGCCCTTCGCCGGCCGCTACGCGCGTCCCGGCGAGACCGGCAAGGTCGAATGGGCGGTCACCTGGACCCCCGCCGGCTTCGGCGAGGCCGACAGCTTCATGCAGTCCTACTGCAACACCGTGCCGACCCCTGAAGGCGGCACGCACGAGGCGGGTTTCCGCGCCGCCCTGACCCGCGGCCTCAAGCAGTACGCCGAACTGACCGGCGAAAAGCGCGGCGGCCTGATCACCGCCGAGGACGTCGTGGCCCAGGCCGGCGCCCTGGTCAGCGTGTTCATCTCCAATCCGGAGTTCCAGGGTCAGACCAAGGAAAAGCTCTCCTCGTCCGACGCCCAGCGCCTGGTCGAGAACGCCCTGCGCGACCCGTTTGACCACTGGCTGACCGCCCAGCCGAAGTCCGCCAGCCTGCTGCTGCAGTTTGTCATCGACCGGGCCGAGGAGCGGCTGAAGCGCCGCCGCGACCGCGACGTCCAGCGCGCTTCGGCGACCCGCAAGCTGCGTCTGCCAGGCAAGCTGGCCGACTGCTCGGGCCAAGCCACGGACGGCACCGAAATCTTCCTGGTCGAAGGCGACTCCGCCGGCGGCTCGGCCAAGCAGGCGCGCAACCGCAAGACCCAGGCGATCCTGCCGCTACGCGGCAAGATCCTCAACGTCGCCTCGGCCTCGGTCGACAAGCTCGTGGCTAACAAGGAACTGTCCGACCTGCTGCTGGCGCTCGGCGTCCAGCCCGGCAAGAAG
>NZ_PNLB01000037.1 GCF_013822795.1 Phenylobacterium sp.
TGCGGCACGTGCTTGCGGGTGATGTCGAAGCGGTCGGGGTCCTCGAACACGTCCGGGTCGCGGTTGGCGGCGTGCAGCGAGGTGATCACCGACTGGTGGACGTGCATCGGACAGCCGCCGACCTCGCGCTCCTCGGACATGACGCGGTTGGTGATCCCGACCGGCGATTCATAGCGCAGGATCTCCTCGACCGTGGCGGCCGCCAGGCTCGGGTCGGCCTTCAGCTTGGCCAGTTCGGCCGGGTGGTTCAGCAGCAGCCAGACGCCGTTGCCGATCAGGTCGGTGGTGGTCAGGTTGCCGCCGATCAGCAGGGCCGAGAGATTGACCCGGATCTCGTCGTCCGACAGCGGCGCGCCCTCGGCCTGGAGCTTGACCATGTCGCTGATCAGGTCGTCCTGGGGCGCTGCCCGCCGCTGCTCCATCAGGTGCGAGAAGTACTCGGTCAGCTTGCCCGAACCCCACTCCATCTTCTCGGTTTCTTCGGGCGTGCGCAGCGGGTTGAGGCCGAGGATCGAGGCCTCCGACCACTCGCGGAACTCGCGGAACCGCTCGCGCTCGACGCCGAGGATGGTGGCGATGACCAGGATCGGGATCGGGATGGCGACGTCGCCGATCAGGTCGAAGGGCTGCCCGTGCGGCGCCGCGTCGATCACCTCGTCGATGATCGCCTCGATCTGCGGCTTCATGGCGTTGATCCGCGCGTAGAAGGCCTTGGCCACCGGCAGCCGCACGCGGCTGTGGTCGGGCTCGTCCAGCGACAGGATGCTGTCCAGCCGCGGGGCGTCAGGATCGCGGTCCATCCGGCGCAGCAGCGCGCCTTCCTCCGAGCGGCTCCAGTGGCGCCACAGGCTGCGGTCGTTGACGGTCTCGCGCACGTCGTCGTAGCGGGTCAGAAACCAGGTCTTCACCGGCTCGTCGCGGTGCACCGGGCACTGCTCGCGCAGATCCTTCAGCCGCTCGTGCGGGCTGACCCGCGCGACGGGGTCGAAGGCGGAGGTTTCAACGATGCTCCAGACACGCTGGTCGCCATGTTGATCGGTCATCGGCGTTACTCCCCATACCTTTGTTTCGAAGCATAGTGAGCAGATCGGCGCGGGCTTCAAGGGGAAACTGAACATTGATTAGATGGGCGCCGGCGGGAGAGGGCGCGGTCGAGCCCGCCGGGTCATGCCCAACCTAGGATTGGCCCGCACAAAACCCCAGGGTGGCCTGCTGGTTTGGCGTCGTCTTGCAATTGGCTCGCGTTTGCGACTATGCACCGCCCCAGTTCTAGTTCCGTGGGGCGTTCGTGACCTTCAAGCTCAATCTGCTGGCCGCTCCGGCCAGTCTGGCGACCTTCGCCGCCATCCTCGCGTCGCCGGCCGTGGCGGAGGAGGCGGCCGTGAACGTCAGCGAGATCGTCGTCACCGCCCAGCGCACGACCGTCCAGCTCACACCGCCGACCCACCAGATCACCCGCCTGGATCGCGAGGAGATCGAGGATGGCCGGGCCGCGTCGGACACGCTCTCGACCATCCTGGCCAAGGCCGTCCCGGGCCTGGCCGATTCCAGCCGGACCATGACCGACTATGGCCAGACGCTCCGCGGGCGCGGCGCGCTCGTGCTGGTCGACGGCGTGCCCTACAACACCAACCGCGACAGCTCGCGGAATCTGATCAGCGTCGATCCGAGCGACATCGAGCGCGTCGAGGTCCTGCGCGGCGGCAGCGCGATCTACGGCAGCGGCGCGACCGGCGGCATCATCTCGATCAACACCCGTCCGGCTGGCGGGCCGACGCGGATCGAAACCACGGTCGCCGGCACAGCCTCGCTTTCCAACCTGACCAGCGACAGCCTCGGCGGGCGGATCCAGCAGTTCGTCTCCGGCTCCGCCGGCGGGATCGATTTCGCGCTCAACGGCGGCTACCAGCGCATCGGGGCGGGCTTTGATGCTCACGGAGACCGCCGCGCGCCGGAGCCCAGCCAGGGCGACTTGATCGACAGCGACGTCTGGAGCATCGGCGGCAAGCTTGGCCGCCAGATCGGCGAGACCGGCTACCTACGCGGCTCGCTCAGCTACTACCGCGCCGACCAGGACACCGACTACGCCGCCGATCCGGCGATCGGCCGCCTGCCGCCGGGCACGGCCATCGCCCGGCCGCTGAAGGGGCTGGTGCTGGCCGACCAGAACCAGGTTCGCAACACGGTGGCGACGGCCGGCTACACCAACACCGACGTCATGGGCAGCCGCGTCGACGCTCTGGCCTACTACCGCGAACTCTTCGTCCGCTTCACGCCGTTCGACGCGCGTGGCGTCGCCACCCGTGGCCGCAACGTCGATCAGGTCTACCAGAACAGCGAGACCTTCGGCGCGCGCCTGACGGTCGAGACGCCCCTCGGCCCCAACACCTCGGTGTCGTGGGGCGGCGACCTGGCCCGCGAAATCAGCGACATGCCGCTCGACGTGTTCGACCCGGCCGCCTACGACGCCAGCGGCGGCTTGGTCTTCCGGCGGATCGGCGGGCTGATCTACATGCCCGAGCTGACCACTGACACCGCGGGCGCCTTCGTTCAGGTGCAGCACCGCTTCAACGATCGGCTCTCGCTGGAGGGCGGCGTCCGGTACGACCGCGCCGAGGCTACGTTCGACACCTTCACGCCGCTCTCGCAGTCGCGCGCGCCGGCGCCGGTGGCGGTGCAGGGCGGCACGATCAGCTACGACGCCTGGACCTACAATGTCGGGGCGGTGCTGGCCCCGGTCGAAGGCCACGAGCTCTACGCCTCGTTCTCGCAGGGCTTCCAGCTGCCCGACATCGGGCTGCAGCTGCGCAACGCCGGCGCCGGCTTCAACATCGACAACTCCGACCTGCAGCCGGTGACCATCGACAGCTACGAAGCCGGCTGGCGCGGGCGGTTCGGCGTGGTCGACGGCGCGCTCGCGGTGTTCCGCACCACCTCCGACCTCGGCGACGTCCAGAGCTTCAACAACGGCCTGATCCTCCTGCGCACGGCCGAACGCATCAACGGGCTCGAAGCCTCGTTCGACGTCGGGGAACTGGGCGATGCGGTGCGGTTCGGCGGCAGCGCCACCTATCTGCGCGGCCGGGAAAAGGCGGCGACGGCCAGCGCCTGGCAGAACCAGACCGGTTATCGGATCCCGCCGCTGAAGCTCACCGGCTATGTCGTCTATGCGCCGTCCGACCGCTGGGACGTGCGTCTGCAGGGGCTCTATTCGGACAACCGCGACTATCGCCTGAACGGGGTCGCGAGCTTCGGTCGTCGCGAGGTGAAGAGCTATACGCTGCTGGACCTCATCGCGAAGTATCGCCTGACCGACCAGGACACTGTCACAGTCGGCGTCGAGAACCTGCTCAACACCCAGTACCTGCCGGTCTACAGCCAGCTGCTCCGCAGCAGCAGCAACACTAGCCGGGTGCCCGGCAATGGGGCGACGCTGACGGTGACGTTCAAGCGCAACTGGTGAGGCGCGCCGTCAGTCCCGCAGCAGCGGCAGCGCCAGGCCCGAGACGGGGCGGGCGCTGAGCGCCTCGCGGCGGAAGCGGAACAGCTCGGCCGGGCGGCCGCCGGTCTCGGAGTCGACCCGGCCCAGGCCTTCGACCAGTTCGGCCCGCTCCAGGGCGCGGCGGAAGTTCTGCTTGTGCAGCGGCACCCCGGCGATCGCCTCCACCGCCCGCTGCAGGGCCGAGAGCGTGAAGGCGTCGGGCATCAGCTCGAAGACCACCGGGCGGTACTTGAGCTTGCCGCGCAGGCGGGAGAGGGCGGTGGCCAGGATCCGCCGGTGGTCGGAGGCCATCGGCTCGCCGACCGCCGCGGCCAGGGCCTCGGAACGGGCGCCCGGCGCCTCGGCGCGGTCACGGGCGGCCTCGGGGGCCAGGCCCGCCTCGTAGAGCAACTCGTAGCGCTCCAGCACCCGCTCCTCGTTCCAGGGGGCCCCGTCCAGGGCGAAGGCCAGCCGCGCGCGGGCCAGCTTCTCGATGCGCCCGCCGGCCCAGCGGCGCAGCGCCGGCTCGAGGACGTCGAGGGCTTCGGGCCGGCCCTCGCGCCAGTCCTCGTAAGGGAAGAACCGCGTCCAGTCGGCCCAGGCGGTGTCGGGGCCCGTGGTGTCGACCGGGGTCGGGGTCAGGGCCAGGTAGCCGACCGACAGCACGCGGGCGGCGCTCGAGCCTTGCCCCATGTCGGCCAGCGGCGCGTCGCGGCCGCGGTCGCCGAAGGTGTAGAGCTGCTCGACATAGCCGAGGTCGAACCGGGTCTGGGCGGTCACGAAGGCGCGGAGGGCCAGCTCGAAGGTGCGGTGGGCGTCGGGATCGAACGGGCCGAAGGGCAGGCTGGCCAGCTGGCCTTCGCGGCGCACGGTCAGCACCACGGCGTCGCCGTCGCGCACGGCCACGACCACGGCCGACAGTCCGATGACGACGGCGGCTGGCTCCATCAGTGGGCGGCCGCGAAGTCGAAGGGCACGCCGTAGCCGCTGTACTCGTAGTCGCCCATCGCCTCGACCGCGTCGACCATGCGGCCGCGGCGGCCAAGGATGTCGTCGGCCAGGGCGATGATCTTGCGGTTGGGATAGGCGTGCTTGGCCGCCCGTCGCATCCGCATGGCGATCAGGTGCTCGGCGGTGTCGGGGCTACGGTCGCAGGCCAGGATGAAGGCGCTGGCGCTGGAGCGGCTGATCCCGGCCCAGCAGTGGACGATCATCGGGGCGCGGGCGTCCCAGGCGCGGCCGAAGGCCAGCAGTCGGTGGACGAGGTCGGCGCTGGGCAGGATCAGGCCTTCCATCGGCTCGGCGATGTCGTTGACCGACAGGCGCAGGTGGCGGTCGGCCGGCAGGCCGGCCGGGGTGTCGATCATGCTGGCGGAGTCCAGCAGGGTGATCATGTGCGACGGGGCGCGGGCCGCGATGATCGCGGGCACCTCGGCCAGTCCGCAGACAATCAGGGTCATTGCGCTACTCGGTGTCGAAGGCGGCGTCGGCCGAGGCGGACGCGAATCCCGCCGCCTCGGACAGCACATTGTAACGCTGAATGTAACGGCTTTGCGCCTGCGCCGGCGGCAACGGGTCGATCGTGAGTTCGTAGCCGAGGGGCGGGGCGCCGAAGAACTCCAGCGCCTCGGCGTGGGTGAAGCCGGCCAGCTGGGTGGCCTCGAAGAACGCGCAGGCGCGGTCGGCCTGCTTGATCAGCTTCTTGATCGGGACCGGGGCCTTGGCCGGGATGCCGAAGCGGACGTGGATCGCCGTCTCCAGCCGCTCCTCGAATTTCTTATAATCCACGCCCAGGGCCGCCTTGAACGGACTGATCATGTCCCCGATCACGTACTCCGACGCATCGTGCAGCAAAGCCGCCAGCCGCCAGCGTGGATCGAGGTCCGGCTGGATGTGCGCGCAGATCTCCTCGACCACCACCGAGTGCTGGGCGACCGAGAACGCATGCTCGCCGGTGGTCTGGCCGTTCCAGCGGGCGACGCGAGCCAGGCCGTGGGCGATGTCCTCGATCTCGATGTCCATCGGCGAGGGGTCCAGCAGGTCCAGCCTGCGCCCTGAAAGCATCCGCTGCCAGGCGCGCGGTTCCTTGCGCGATGTACGCAGCCCTTTCGTCACCGATGCGTTCCTTCCATGGTCAAGGTCGTGAACTGACCCAGGACTTGCCAAAGATCAATGCGCGGCGTGCGATTGAGGCTCCAGATGGCGGGCAGGGCCGGGTCGAGAAAGGAACTGCGATGAGCTGGGCTAGGATCATGGCGCCCTTGTCAGGTGGAGAAGGCGACAAAGCCGTGATAGCCGCCGCGGCCAAACTCGCCGAGCCGTTCGGCGCCGAGCTGGCGGGCGTCTACACGCCCGCGGACGTCGCCGACGTGATGCCCTGGATGGGCGAGGGGTTCCTGGGCGGCGTGCAGACCACGGCGCTGGAATCGCTGAAGGAGGCCGCCGTCGCCGGCGAGAAGAACGCTCGCGCCGCGATGGCTGCGACCTCATACGCCAAGGGGCGGTTCATCGCCCTGCAGACCCCGGTTTGGGCCGGCCTTTCGGCTGAGAGCCGGCTGTCTGACGTGGTCGTGTTCAACAATGATTCCGCTCGCGGGCGCGGGCCCCTGGCCGAGGCGTTCCAGCAGATGGTCGCCGACGAGCAGCGCCCGGTGCTGGTCGCGCGCGACGGCTTCGCGGTCGGCGGCCCGATCGCGGTGGCCTGGGACGGCGGCAAGGAGGCCTCGCGCGCCGCGCGGCTGGCTCTGCCGCTGCTGGAAAAGTCGAAGCACGTCGTCATCCTGGCGGCGCCGAAAGCGACCTCGCGCAGCTTTGATCCGGCGCGGCTGCAGGCCTACTACGCCGCGCGCGGCGTGAAGGCGGACGTCGACATCCTGCCCGACAGCGGCGACGCAGCGCCCCTGCTGCTCTATGCGGCCAGCAAGGCTGGGGCGGGAATTCTGGTCGCCGGCGCCTTCGGCCACCCCCGGCTGCAGGAGTTCATCTTCGGCGGCACCACTCGCACCCTGCTGTCGGCTGACCAGCCGTCGCTCTTCCTTTCCCACTAGAGCTAGAGGTTCAGGACATGACCCTGTCGCGCATCGTGATGCGGCTCGCCCGCAATCCCGGCACCGAATTCTCCGGCGGCGACGATCATCGAGGCTACGCCCTGACCGCGCCGCTCACGCCCGACGGCATGCTCGACGCCGACGCCTACGCCAAGGCGCGTTCCGAATGTGTGGTGCGTCGCTTCGCGCCGGATGAAGACGCCGCCGACGGCCGTTTGGCGCGTCGCGGCTCGCGCTGGTTCTTCGATTATGACGACGAGGACGCCTCGGACGACGAGCCGGTGCATCGCCTGGGCGAGCACCGTTTCGCGGTCGGCGAGTATGTCACCGTGACCGACGAGGATGGCCGGCCGCTGACCTACAAAGTCGTCGAGGTACAGGCCGCGGGCTAGGCCTCAGACCCCGCCGTTGCGGCGCACCAGCTCCTGGACGTCGTGATAGATTTTGTCGCCCGATTCCGTATCGAGCTTGGAGCGGACCTTGGCCACGGTCAGGGGGCCGCTCTTCGGTCCGCCGGCTTCGAAGCCGACATAGCGGTAGCCGGCGGGTAGGTCCTTCCCCGTGTAGATGAAGGTGGCCCGCAGGCCGCGCTTCTCGCGCGAGAGGGCTTCGCCCCGCATCCTGACGTCACGATAGATGTTGACCGTGGTGTCATCGCCGTCGGCGTCGACATGCAGCGGCCCGATGCGGACGTTGGCGCTGTCGCCTTCTTCCGACACGTGGATGCCGGGGAGATCGATGCGATTGCTGCCGGCGTCGTCGAGTTTGGCCGATACCGATGTCGAGACCCCGGCGTCGGCGGCGGCTTCGGCGTGGACGCGAGCAACCTCCGCGGCCATGGCCCCGACGTTGGCCTTGACCGCGGCGGCTTCGGCGATCTTGGCGCCGGTTTCGGCCTGGGCGGCCTCGGCTTCGGGCGTCATCGGGCCGGGCGTGCTGCGCAGATCAGCCTCAATCTTGGCCAGGGTCTGCTGCGGCGTGCCGACCAGCGGCGTCAGCTCGAGGTTGACCTCGGTGCCGTCGGACGAGCGGTAGACGCAGGACTTGCCGTCCGCCGCGATACTGATCCGCGTCAGTTCGCCCTCGGTGCTGGGGCAGTCGAGCTTGGTCAGCGCGCGGGGCGCCTCGCGGTTGCAGGCCGTCAGCGTCAGCGCCGATGCGACGAGCAGAAATCCAGCCTTCATACGAAAAACGCTCCGGTCATGTCGTGGCGACGGTGACCGGAGCGCTTTGAAACGTCGAGTGAATTCGCCGTAAGCCTATTGCTGGCCCGGGCGGCTCCCGGCGCCCTCGCGGCGGGCGAGGAAGGCCAGGCGCTCGAACAGATGGACGTCCTGTTCGTTCTTCAACAGCGCGCCGTGCAGGGGCGGGATCAGCTTGGTCGGATCCTTTTCCTTCAGCGCGTTCTCGTCGATGTCCTCGACCATCAGCAGCTTCAGCCAGTCGAGCAGCTCCGAGGTCGACGGCTTCTTCTTCAGGCCCGGAACCTTGCGCATGTCGTAGAAGATGCGCAGCGCCTCGGCGACGAGCTTCTGCTTGATGCCCGGATAGTGGACCTCGACGATCTCGTTCATCGTGTCGGCGTCGGGGAAGCGGATGTAGTGGAAGAAGCAGCGGCGCAGGAAGGCGTCCGGCAGTTCCTTTTCGTTGTTCGAGGTGATGATCACGATCGGACGGACCACCGCCTTGATCGTCTCATTGGTCTCGTAGACGTAGAATTCCATTCGATCGAGCTCCTGAAGGAGGTCGTTCGGGAATTCGATGTCGGCCTTGTCGATCTCGTCGATCAGCAGGATCGGCCGCTTATCGGAGGTGAAGGCCTCCCAGAGCTTGCCCTTCTTGATGTAGTTGCGGACGTCCTTCACGCGCTCGTCGCCGAGCTGGCTGTCGCGCAGGCGGCTCACGGCGTCGTACTCGTAAAGGCCCTGCTGAGCCTTGGTGGTCGACTTGATGTGCCAAGTGATCAGCTCGGCGTCGAGCGCCTTGGCGATCTCATAGGCCAGCACGGTCTTACCGGTGCCCGGTTCGCCCTTGATCAGCAGGGGCCGTTCCAGCGCAACAGCGGCGTTGACGGCGACCTTCAGGTCCTCGGTGGCGACGTAATTGTCGGTGCCTTCAAAACGCTGGCTCATTCGCGCTCCCTGGGACGGGCGAGTATGGCGCCCGCTTTCGAACAAATGTTTCAACCTGGGTCCAAACTAAAGACACAAGCGGGACATTCAAGCTGATTGAGCGTTGTCCCACGGCCTTTGTCGCAAAAGGTCGCGGACCTTCCCTAGCGTCGGGGGCGAGTGACAGAAACCGGGTCAGAGGCCGGAAAGGTGTCTTCAAGGCCAATCTCCAGCGCCCTTTCGGCGCGCGGATCGGGTCCGGCCACATAGCCCATGCGGCGCAAATCCTCGTCGCTCAGCGCCTTGGACTGAAAGTTGGTGAAGTCGTCTTCGCCGCCGGCGACGAGGTCAGCGTCCGCGACTTCGTCGAGGCCCTCGATCGAATCAGGTTCGACCTCGTCGTCATCGAACTCATCGTCGTCCTCGTCGAAGTCGTCGGCGGAGGCGCGATAGTCGAGCTCGTCGTCTTCTTCCAGGCTGTCGTCGTCGAACTCGTTCTCATCGAAGTCGGCTGCATCCAGCGAGCGACCTTCGTCGTCGTCGCGGTCGCCATAGGCGCGGGTCGCGTCGAACAGGTCGGGCATCTCTTCGAAGGTGCGCATTTCGCCGATCTGTTCGCGGTCGTCGAGATTGGCCTCGTCGAACGTTTCGGCGTTGTCCTGGTCGTCGTAGCCGTCGTCTTCCCGCAGGCCCGGCATGATCGCCTCCTGGCTTCGAGCGTCCGCAGCGGACGCCCGTCGCCGGATCAACCCGCCGCGGCGGCTCGCGTTCCACCCTCGGCGATCCGAGACAGATCGGCCGAGATCGCCGCCATGACCGGCGCCCAATCGCCGGGATGCTCAGGCGAATAGGTGCGCACCTGACTGTACCAGGGGTAGTGGTCAGTCCCGAGCCGGGTCCAGGCGGTCTCAACCGCAATCAACCAAGCCGGGGTCCCGACGGCGGCCGCGATATTGAAGCTGGCGTTGGAGAAGCCGACGACCAAATCCAGCGCTGCCGACAGCGCGGCGACGTCGTCCAGGTCGTTGCGCAGGTCGATCCCAGCAGGTTGGTGGATTTCGACGCCGAACGCCTCGCGAGCGTGCGCGATGGCCTGCGACTGGTCGCCGTATTGCAGGTTGACGAAGGTCACCCCCGGCGTCTGAAGGACGGCGCGCCAGTCGTCGAACGGTGCGAAATACAGGTGACGGCTGGAGTCGATGACCAGGCTGGTCCAGAGGACGCCGACCTTGACGCCGGGCAGGGCGCTAAGCGCCTCGCGCCAATACTGCACGCGGGTCGGGTCGGGCTTCATGTAGCCGGCGGGTCGGTTCGGGAACTGAGAGAGCGCGGCGCGATGTGTCTTCAACATCGCCCCGAGCGGCGCCCAGAAGTCGATGTCGTCCCAGTCCTTGATGAATTGGGCGCCGCGGAATGCGCGGCCGTCGCCCTTCAAGGTGGCGTGCGGTCCGAACGTGACGTTCGGATAGCTGCGCTGGAAGAACGGCAGCAGCCGGTCGGTGACGGCCACCGTCAGGCGGCCCTCGGGCCCCAGCTCGGCGAGGACGTCGACGAGGAGATTGGCGAAGAGAATCTCGTCGCCCAGGCCCTGCTCGCCAAACAGCATCAGGTGGCGCCCGGCGATGTCGGCGCCCGGCGTCCAGTGCGGTCGGCTGGCGACGAAGTGGATCGGCTCGGCATAGGTCGGCTCGAGCCGCGCGTCATAATAGGCCCAGCCCTCGGTCAGTTCGCTGCGGGCGAGCAGCATCGTCGAGAGCGCGAACCGCATCATCGAGCTGTCCTGAGGTACATCGGACAGTTCGATCGCCCGTCGGCAGTGGCTGAGGGCGTCTTCGTGGCGGCGCTTGGTGAAGAGGATGTTGGCGAGATTGTAGTGCGCCTTGGCGTAGTCGGGCTCAAGGCGCAGCGCTTCGCTGTAGAAGATCTCAGCCTGGTCGATGTCGCCCTTGTCGCCGACGATGGTGCCCAGCGTCAGCCACAGCATGGCCGACTCCGGCTCGGCGGTCAGCGCCACGCGCAAGACCTCGATGGCCTCGTCGAAGCGCATCTGGCGTCGAAGCAGGGCGCCCAGATTGTTCGACGGATCAGCCGCGCCGTGCTTGAAGCTCAGGCAGTGGCGGAACAGCACCTCGGCCTGAGGCAGCATATCCATCTTGAATGCGAGCCGGCCCAGGTCGTGAGCGATGTCGGGGTCCGCCGGCGACAGCGACAAAGCCCGTTCATAGGCGTCCAGCGCCGGACCGCGCTGGTTCAGCTTGTCGCGGCCGATGCCCAGCAAGTGCCAGCCCAGCACCAAGCTTGGGTCATGGATCAGGGCTTCTTCGGCGGCTGTGCACGCCTCGGCGAACCTGTCGGCGTTAGCGTGCTCAAGCGCGGTGCGAAGGGACTTCAGGGCTTCGCGGGTGGCTGTCGCTGATGCGATCTCCGCGCTCAGGCGAGCGAGTTTCTCGGGGGCGGCGGCGTCGCCGACGGGACCTTCGTCGAACATCGCCATGGCTAGGCTCCCGCGCGTGCGACGGCGGCGGCGCCCGAAGCGGCGACATGATCGGCCAGCGCCCCGGCGAGATCCTCCATCAGCGAGGTCCAGTCGCAGGTGGCCTCGGGCCAGAAAGTCCGCACCTGACTGTACCAAGGATAGTTATCGGTTCCGAGGCGCGACCAGGCGTCGCTCGAGGTCAGCAACCAGGCCGGGGCGCCGCACGCCGCCGCCAGATTGAAGCTGGCGTTGGAGAAGCCGACCGTCAGATCCAGCGCACAGGCCAGGGCCGCGACGTCGTCCAGATCGTTCTTCAGGTCGATGCCTTGAGGTTGGATGATCTCGACGCCGAAGTCGCGCTGGGCGCGGGCGATGCTCTCGCTCTGGTCGCCATACTGCAGGTTCACGAAGCTGACGCCCGGGGTCCTGAGCACCGGCTCCCAAGCCTCGAATGGCGCGAAGTAGCGATAGCGCGCCGTGTCGACCAGCATGCTGGTCCAGAGCAGGCCGACGCGGCGCCCAGGCCGTTCGGCCAGCACCCCGCGCCAATGGCGCACGCGTTCTGGGTCGGCGGTCATGAAGCCGGCGGGACGATCGGGAAAGGCGTCGACGTTGCGGCGGAGCTGCCGGGTGGCTTCGCCCAACGGCGCCCAGAGATCGACGTCTGCCCAGTCCTCGACGAACGGCGCGCTGCGGACATGGCTTCCAAGGCGCCTGTGGGTGACGTGCGGACCGATTCTGGCGCGCGGATAGGACCGCTCGAACAGTGGCGCGAGGCGGTCGGTGATGGCCAGGGTCAGCCGCCCGCCCGGTCCGAGCGCCGCCAGGACGTCGTCGAGGGGGTTGGCGAACAGTATCTCGTCGCCGAGACCCTGTTCGCCGAAGAGCAGGAGATGGCGTCCGGCGATGTCGACGCCCGGCTCCCAGCGCGGCCGGGTCGTCAGGAAGTGGATCGGGTCGCGATAGGTCGGATCGAGCCGGGCGGTGTAGGTGTCCCAGCCCTCGGCCAGTTCGCCCATCGCCAGGAGCATGGTCCCTAGGGCGACGCGCATGCCGGTGAGGTCTTCTGGCGACTGCGAATCGGCGATCGCCCGGCGGCACTCGGCGATCGCTTCATCTCGCCGTCCCAGGGCGAAAAGCGTGTTGGAGTGATTGTAACGGGTCCGGCTGTCGTCGGGATTGAGGCGCACCGCTTCGGCGTAGAACACGCTGGCCTGCTCCATCTCGCCTCGCTCCTCAAGGACGACCCCGAGGGCGTTCCAGAGCATGACGCGGTCGGGATGGGCCTGGATTGCGGGCTTCAGGACCTCGATGGCTTCGTCGTAGCGCAGCTGTTCGCGCAGGATGTTGGCGAGGTTGTTGCTGCTCTCCGCCGAGAAGGGCCGGAACGCCAGGTAGTGGCGGAAAAGCGCCTCGGCCTGCGGGTACATCTCCATTTTGGAAGCGAGCCGGCCCAGGTCGTTGGTGATCGGCGGATTGGTGGGGTCCAGCGCCAGGCCGCGTTCGTAGGCCTCGAGGGCCGCGGGCCAGTCTCCCAGGTGTTCGTGGGCGATCGCTAGCAGGTGCCAGGCGTGAACGAGCGTCGGATTGCGATCGAGGGCCTTCTGCGCGGCAAGGCGGGCACGCGCATAATCCCTTGCGGCGACGTGCTCCAAGGCCTGCTTCAGATGCTTCAGCGCGGCGTGGGCGGTCTTGAGCGCGCCGACTTCGTTCTGAAGGCGTCCGACCGCCTCGCTTGACGCCGAGTCGCCGGCTAATCCGCCATAGGGCTTGGAAATGCGGCGCGCGGCGGCCTTTGGATCCGAAGTCACACTCATTACGCCGTCCCCGGATCCCGCATGCGGCGATCTTGAAAAATCATGCTTAACGGTCTGCTAATGCCCTGGGGGCGAGAGGAGCGTCGCAAGGTCCGGTTAACCCCTCGCATCTAGCCTTGCCCAATCGGACTGCTGATCGCAGGCGAGTTGGGCGACACGCCTCTATTGGAGATCGAGGAATGCCGCTTAAGCTGTCCCTGAAGCCCGGAGAGAAGTTCGTTCTCAACGGCGCGGTGGTGCAGAACGGCGATCGCCGTACGACCCTGGTTCTTCAGAACAAGGCGTCGGTTCTTCGTGAGAAGGACATCATGCAACCCGAGGACGCCGCGACGCCGGCCCGCCGCATCTATTTTCCGATGATGATGATGTATCTCGATGATGGGGGGGCGGGGCGTTACTACGACGAATTCGCCGAACGCCTGACCGAGTTCATGAGCGTCATCCGGAATCCGGAAGTGCTGACGGACTGCGTCGCCATCTCAAAACACGCCATGGCGCGCGAGTACTACAAGGCGCTCATGCTGTGCCGTAAGTTGATCGAGTACGAAGACGAGAGGTTGGGGAATGTCGCTTCGAGCTTACCAGCAGGCGGCGAGCCGGGCTGAGGCCCCTAAGGACGCCGAGTACCGGCTGTTCGGCCAGGTGACGCGAGCGCTGATTGTGGCGTCCGAGGCGCCGGTGACCGATTTTGCGGTTCGGATCGACGCGATCGATTGGAATCGACGTCTGTGGTCGACCCTGGCCCGGGACTGCTCCGAGCCGGACAACAAGCTGCCGGCGCAGATTCGCGCGGGCATCATTTCGCTCAGCCTGTTCGTCGGGCGTCATTCCAGCGAGGTGATGCGCGGCGAGGACAACTTCGACACGCTCATCGAGATCAACAAGATGATGATGCAGGCCCTGTCTCAGCGCGCTGACGCTTCCGCCGCGGCCTGATCCCGAACTCGTTAACAACGCTCTCGATTTCGGCGCCGGCCCTTGTGGCCGGCGCTTTGCGTTTGGGGTCATGAGATCTGGTGGGGCGTTTCTGCCGCTCGGCAAAATATGCCGAGCATACTGGGCAAAAAGTGCCGGGCGTGGCCCTTTGCGGGCTCTCGGGGCGTGGTTTATCCTGGGTAAATGCCAAAATGGCAATTTAATCAATATCTTGCCTGCGGGTTGCCGTGGCCCCGCACTTGCTTCGTATCGGCCGGGCAAAATGCCTCCGGCAGTCAAAACGACGCCGGTCTCCGAGAAAAGGAACCACGCGTATGGCCATGAATTCGGTTAATACCAACCAGGGCGCGATGATCGCCCTGCAGAACCTCAACACCACCAACAAAGACCTCGGCGTCGTTCAGAACCGCATCAACACCGGTCTGAAGATTTCGTCGGCCAAGGACAACGGCGCCATTT
>NZ_PNLB01000038.1 GCF_013822795.1 Phenylobacterium sp.
ACCGGCGGTCAGAACAACGGTGAACTCGGTTTGCTCTTCAGCAGCTTCGGCCGGGGCGGCAGCGCCACCGACGGCGGCCACGGCGACCGGCGCGGCGGCCGAGACGCCCCACTTGTCTTCCAGCAGCTTCGAGAGTTCAGCGGCTTCCAGAACGGTCAGGGCCGACAGTTCTTCAACGATCTTTTCAAGCTTCGACATAGTTTAGGTCCTTACGGAAATAGAGGTTGTGTTCGGGAATGACGATCAGGCGGCGTCTTTGGCGGCATAAGCGCCTATGACGCGAGCCAGCTGACCAGCCGGAGCCTGCAGGACGCCGGCGACCTTGGTGGCCGGGGCTTGCAGAAGGCCGATGAGCTTGCCGCGGAGCTGGTCCAGCGAAGGCAGGGTCGCCAGGGCGGCGACAGCCTTTTGGTCCAGGACCTCGGTCCCCATGAAACCGCCGACGATGGCGAACTTGTCGTTCCCCTTGGCGAATTCAGCAGTGACCTTGGCGGCGGTGACGGGGTCCGACGCGTAGGCGATGGCGACCGGGCCGGTGAACAGGGCGTCGCCCGCTTCACCGATCGAGCCGTCCAGAGCCTTTTGAGCCAGGGTGTTCTTCACCACCTTCAGCGCGGCGCCTTCCTTGCGGAGACGCAGGCGAAGATCAGTCATTTCCGCAACGGTCAGACCCAGATTGTGGGTCACGACCACGGCGCCGGCGTCGGCGAAGACGCCCTTAAGCGTCTCGATCGACTCCTGCTTTTGAGCGCGGTCCATTGCGGTCTCCATACTCAGATAGATCGCCGGACGATTCCGACGATCGCAGCAGACGACCCATGCGAAGGCGAACCCGCGCGCGGATCGTTTAGGCCTGTCCTTTTCCGGAGAAGTCGCAGGTCACGCGCCCATCGAAGCCGATGGCCGGCGAAACCTCATCTTCCCGTCTCCCCATGGCCGTGGAAGGGCTCTTCCACACGTTACGGTCCCAGGCGGCCCCTGGTTCCCCACAGTTCTTGGACAGGATGGAAGGGCGAACCCTTCCGTCCACGCCGCCCCTTACGAGACGACGAAACTCTTGAAGGCGCGGCTCTTACACCGATCGTGACCGGTTGACAACCACGCGGGCCTAGCGCGGTCGCGTGGCGATCACCGCGGTCGTCAACATCACCGCATAGGCCCACAGCACGAAGGCGCCGAACAACGGCGCATGGTCGGGCGGAAAGTTCGGCAGCACGTGGACGAAGAACACCGTCACCCCGGCATCGAGCACCATTTGCGGCGCCACGAACGAAACGAGCGCCGACATCCGATGACGCTGCTCGATCTTGCGCAGGAACAGCAGGGTCGCGATCACTAAGCCCGAGCCGGATATTGCTCCGGTGATCAGCAGCGTCCAGGCCGGCCGGTCGACCCACGCGCTGGGCAGCAAGCGCAGGATCAGCGTCGACACCGCCCAGACGAACGTGCCGCGCGCCGCGAACCAGAGATAGAGATGCAGTGCGCCCTTGGTCTGGGCCTCCGCCGCGTCTTCGGTCGCAAGTCCCGCCAACTCGACCTTCTCCATCGCGGCCGCCCCTTCGCGCTTGGGTCGAGCTTATCCCGGCCGCGAGCGAAGGGAAGGCCTCAGCCGGTCCAGGTCGCCCGGCGCTTCTCCATCCAGGCCTTCACCCCTTCCTTGTAATCGGGGTCCTTGATCATCGCCTCCAGCAAGCGCTCGGCCTCGGTGACGGCGCCGGCCGCGTCACGGTGCAGGTCACGGTAGATCTGGCGCTTGGTCTCCCGCGCCGAGCCGGGCGCGACATTGGCTGCGAGGGCCTGCGCGTATTCCATCACCGTCGGCATCAGGGCCGCGGGCTCGACCAGGCGATTCAAGAAGCCCATGGCCGCGGCCTCGTCCGACGTGAACGTCCGGCTCGACAGCAGGATGTCGTTGGCGTGGGTCAGGCCGACGATCCGCGGCAGCACCCAGGACAGGCCGAACTCGGCCGGGAAGTTGAAGCGGCCGTGCGCGGCGGTGAACTTCGCGCCCGTCACGGCGAAGCGCAGATCCGCAAAGGCCGCCAGAACCAGCCCGACGCCGGCCGCCGCGCCGTTGATCGCCGCGATGATCGGCTTGCCCACTCCGAAGTGATAGGCGAACGCAGCGTCGAAGTTGGGATCGACCCCGAAGCCCGGCCGGGCGATGTCGTCGCTGGTGCCGGGATCGTATCGGCCCTTCTCGGAATGGCCCTCCAGCGCCCCGAGGTCGGCCCCGGCGCAGAACGCCTGCCCTTCCGGATCGCCGGTGACCACGATCACGCGGACCGCCTTGTCGGCGTCGGCCTCGCTCAGCAGCCAGCGGTACTCGGTGTGCATCCGCCCGGTCCAGGCGTTGCGCCGCTTGGGCCGGCTAAGAGTGATGACGGCCACGCCGCCCTCGACGATCTCGTAGCGTGTCGTCTTCAGTTCCATGGAGGTCCTCCCAAACCTCGTCCCGGCCGCAGTCGTCGCCGCTAAGCCGCCTCGAACACCGCCGCGATCCCCTGCCCGCCGCCGATGCACATGGTCTCCAGACCATAGCGGCCGCCGCGGCGCTTGAGCTCGTGCAGCAGGTTGGCGAGGATCCGCCCGCCCGTGGCGCCGATCGGGTGCCCCAGCGAGATGCCTGAGCCGTTGACGTTCAGCCGGTCGCGGTCGTCCCAGCCCCAGCCCTTCAGCACCGCCAGCACCTGCGGTGCGAACGCCTCGTTCAGTTCCACCAGGTCGATGTCGTCCCAGCCCATGCCGGTGCGGGCGAACAGCCGCTCGACCGCCGGCACCGGACCGATGCCCATGCGCGAAGGTTCGCAGCCGGCGGCCGCCCAGCCCACGAACCAACCCATCGGCTCCAGGCCAAGCTCGGCCAGCTTGTCCTCGGCGACCACCAGGCAGGCGGCGGCGGCGTCATTCTGCTGGCTGGCGTTGCCGGCGGTCACCACCCCGCCCTTCTCGAGCGGCTTGAGGGCGGCCAGACTCTCGGCCGTCGCATCTCCGCGCACGCCCTCGTCCTTGGCGAACAGGACCGGGTCGCCCTTCTTCTGCTTGACCGGCACAGGCACGAGTTCGTCATCGAACTTGCCGGCGGCCCAGGCCGCGGCCGCGCGCTGGTGGCTCATCGCCGCGTACTCGTCGCACTCCTCGCGGCTGATCTGGTAGTCGCGGGCCAGGTTCTCGGCGGTCTCGATCATGCCGCTGATCACGCCGAACCGCTCGATGGGCTGGCTCATCACCCGGCCGCGAGCCAGGCGGTCGTGCATGGTCACCGAGCCGGCCCGCGCCCCGCCCCGCATGTCGGTGCTGTAGTACTCGACATTGCTCATGCTCTCGACGCCGCCGGCCACGACCACGTCGGCCGCCCCGGTCTGGACCATCATCGCCGCGTCGACGACGGCCTGCAGGCCCGAGCCGCAGCGGCGATCGAGCTGATAGCCTGGGACCGTGATCGGCAGGCCGGCGGCCAGCGCCGACCAGCGGGCGATGCAGGGCGCCTCGCCGTTGGCGTAGCCCTGGGCGAAGATCACGTCGTCGATCTTTTCGGGATTGATCCCGCTGCGCTCGACCAGCGCCTTGAGAATGACTGCGCCGAGGTCTCCGGCGGTGACGCTGGACAGGCTGCCCAGGAACTTGCCGACCGGCGTGCGGACGGGGGAGACGATGGCGGCGCGTTTCATGGGCGTTTCCTCGAACGACGTATGCATCGTCAGTGGCGAGGCACGCCCCTTCGGTCAAGCGCGACCGGGCAACGAAAAGGGGAGCGGCCTTGCGACCGCTCCCCTTCGAAGTTCTACCGATATGGCTGGCGCTTAGGCGCCGACCGAACCGGTATCCACCTTGAAGCCCGGGCCCATCGTCGACGACAGGCTGATCTTCTTGATGTAGGTGCCCTTGGCGCCCGACGGCTTGGCCTTGTTCAGCGCGTCCACGAGAGCGCGGACGTTGATGAGCAGGGCTTCTTCCGAGAACGAGGCCTTACCGATGCCGGCGTGGATGATGCCGGTCTTTTCGGTGCGGAACTCGATGGCGCCGCCCTTGGCGTCCTTCACGGCTTGGCCGACGTTCGGGGTCACGGTGCCGACGCGCGGGTTCGGCATCAGGCCGCGCGGGCCGAGCACCTTACCCAGACGGCCGACGAGGGCCATCATGTCCGGCGTCGCGATGACGCGGTCGAACTCCATGAAGCCGCCTTGGATGCGTTCCACCAGCTCTTCGGCGCCGACGATGTCGGCCCCGGCGGCGGTGGCTTCGGCAGCCTTGGCGTCCTTGGCGATGACGGCGACGCGGACGTCGCGGCCGGTGCCCGACGGCAGCGAAACCACGCCGCGGACCTGTTGGTCGGCGTGACGCGGGTCGACGCCCAGGTTGACGGCGATTTCGATCGACTCGTCGAACTTGGCCTTGGCGTTGGCCTTGACCAGGGCGACGGCGGCTTCGACGGTGTGGGCGGCGTTACGGTCGCCGGTCCAGGCCTGAATGCGCTTGGGTTGCTTAGCCATGTGCTTAGGCCTCCACGATTTCGAGGCCCATCGAGCGCGCGGAGCCCTCGATGATCTTGGCGGCGGCTTCAACGTCGTTCGCGTTGAGGTCCTTCATCTTCTTTTCGGCGATTTCGATCAGTTGGCTGCGCGAAATCTTGCCGGCGTTCTCACGGCCCGGAGCCTTCGAGCCCGACTTCAGACCCAGGGCCTGCTTGATGTAGTGGGTCGCCGGCGGGGTCTTCGTGATGAAGGTGAAGGACTTGTCCTGGTACACCGTGATGACGGTCGGAAGGGGCGTGCCCTTCTGTTCCTTCTCGGTGCGGGCGTTGAACTCTTTGCAGAAGCCCATGATGTTGACGCCGCGCTGACCCAGCGCCGGGCCGATCGGCGGCGACGGGGTGGCGGAGCCCGCGGGCACCTGCAGCTTGATATAGCCCAGAATCTTCTTGGCCATTGTTTCTCCTCGTGACCGCAAACCGGTCGGTTGAGCCGTGGTGCGGGGTTAGGTGGCCCTCCCCTCCCACGGATTTGACGCGCATCCGCGCAATCTGGCCGATGAGTCACCGACCAGAAGGGCGCGCTCATAGCAGGACGGGACGTCCGCCGCAACGGCCGCGGCGGAACGAAAAAGGGCGGCGCTCGCAAGCGCCGCCCCTTAATTTCTCGGACCGTGATCGGTCGGCCGTGATCAGCCGATCTTTTCGACCTGGCCGTACTCGAGCTCGACCGGCGTGGCGCGACCGAAGATCGACACGGTGACGCGCAGGCGGGCGCGCTCCTCGTCGACGTGTTCGACCGAGCCGTTGAAGCTCGCGAACGGACCGTCGGTGACGCGGACTTGCTCGCCGATCTCGAAGGAGATGGTCGGCTTCGGCCGCTCCACGCCCTCTTCGATAGCGCCGATGATGCGCGCGACTTCCTTTTCCGACACCGGCATGGGCTTGGAGCCCGAGCCGAGGAAACCGGTCACCTTCGGGGTGTTCTTGATGAGGTGGTAGGCCTCGTCGGTGAGCTCCATCTTCACCAGCACGTAGCCGGGGAAAAACTTGCGCTCGGCGTTGACCTTGCGGCCGCGGCGGATCTCGACGACGTCCTCGGTCGGCACCAGGATGTCGGAGAAGTTCTCCTCAAGGCCCTGGCTCTTGGCCTGTTCGCGGATCGACTCGGCCACCTTCTTCTCGAAGTTCGAGTAGGCGTGGACGATGTACCACTTGTGGCGCGGGTTCGGGGCGATCGGAGCTTCGGCGTTCATATCTGTCTTCAAGCCCCGTTCGCGAGTTTGAGCACGAGGTTCATGCTCGCCCCCAGTCCAAGGTCGACCACCGCCAGGAACGCGCAGGCCAGCACCACCATAATCCCGACCATCACCGAGGTGATCCAGGTCTCCTTGCGGGTGGTCCAGGTGATCTTGCGGGCCTCGGCGCGCACTTCCCGGGCGAACTGCGCCGGAGTGGTGCGTTTCTTCTTGGCCGGGGCGTCCTTCGCCAGGGCCGAGGCAGGGGCGATCGCCGCTGCCGTCTTGCTGGCGCGGTTCTTCATCGCTTGCGGGGACGAACCCGGTTTCCTGGCCATCAGGCTCTTACGACTCTCTTCAGTTGGGCGGCGGACGTTCCGCGCCCGGCATACTCATATAGTGAATGGCAGGAGTGGAGGGACTCGAACCCACGACTTTCGGTTTTGGAGACCGACGCTCTACCAGCTGAGCTACACTCCTACACGGCCTGACCAGACCGTCGCAGCCTGCCCTTACTCCGCTTTTCTCGAACCGGAAACCGTTCCGAGCGATGGGTTGGCGAACCGTGGTCTGAGCACCGTTCGTGCCGCCCCTGGCGGTGTAAAATGACAAACTCCAACGATGTCGGGTAGGACGGAGGCGTATGACGCAAACCGGTTCCCATTTCAAGCCTCTTCGACGCTTGGCCGTGGCGACAGCGATCTTCGCGTTGGGCTGGGGCGGACCGGCCACGGCGATCCCGCCGCCGCCGCCGCAGGAACTATTCCTCGTCTGCGCCCGCCAGGTGTTCGCGACCGAGAGCTTCATCTGCCAGGACCCGGCCCTGGTCGCGCGCGATACAGCGCTGCGTGCGCTCTACTACGAAGCCGCAGCCCGAACGGCGACCGGCCGAATGACGCTGGAGGCTGACCAGCGCGCCTGGACCGCCGAGCGCAACCGCTGCGCCTTCCGCAGCGACCAGCGTCGCTGCGTGGAGGACGCCTACGCCGCCCGCGAGGCGGCTCTGGGCGGTGGATCGTCCGTCCTTCCCTCGCGTTCTCCAGAGCACGAAGGAGCGCCCATGTCCCCACGAGGCCAAAATCACGATGACGCCGCGCGAAACCGCGACGCAGATATGAAGCCCGGCCGCCCGCCCCGCCCGGCGACCGAACCCAAGGGCGCCGAAGGCTCGACGCGCAGTTCCAAGACCCTGACCGATCCTGCGACCGGCGAGCCCCGGCCCAGCGCGCCGAAGCCCAGTTAGGAACTCGGCGCCCCGGCGCACTCCAGCCCGAGGTACTCGACCTTGACGTCGGTCATCTTCAATCCGCAGGCGGTGACCTCGCCGGCGGCGCGGCCGGTCACCGAGATGCCGACCTTTTTCGACAGGTCGACCGCCGGGTTGGCGGCCGCTAGGTCATAGGCCTTGCCGCCCGACTTGACGGTCACGCAGCCGGGCGTTGGCCCCGCCACCGGACAGCCCACGGCTGTCACAGGTTCTCCCTGGGGCGCCGCCGAGGCCTGGGCCTCACCGCTCCCCTGTCCGCTGCAGGCCCCGCAAAGGACCAGCGCCAGACCAATCGCCGAAACACTCGCAAAGGTTACGCGCATGCTGTTTCCGTCCCTCCCGCACACGACACGTCCTCTCCGGACAAACTTGACTGTGCGCCTGGGACATTCACCCGGCAATTCAAGAATTTGACGCGTGCGTCAATTCCGGAATCAGCAGCTAACTCTTTGATTCAAAGGCGCGCTCAAGACCTTGCCGTGGGGCCGCCACTGAACTGGCTGCCAGCCCTCCACGCTCCCTTCACGCGAAATCATCGCGATCTCGGCGCCAGGCGCAGAACTGGCTCCACGGGACGCGGCCAGCTCCGACGACTTCAGAGTATCGACAGATCGCACGCTCATGTCGCCGTTCCAAGCACCTCCCACGGCGCCCCTTCCGGTTGGATTCGCTAAACCGGGAACGGCAGGCAACGCGTTCTATGCTGGCGCTTTACGGTGATGTCTAATGTCCACAACAGCCTTTCGTGGTCGAACTTGAGAGCTTGGGGTTACCTTTTATGAAGTCATGGATCGCAGCTGCGGCGCTCGCCTTGCTCTGCAGCGCGCCAGCGCACGCCCAACCGCAAGACCAGCGGTGGGGCGGCGGATGGAGCCAGGCGCCTTCGGGCAGCTACCAGCAGACCTGCCGCGACATCCGGGTCAATGGCGACACCCTGACCGCCAGTTGCGAAGACAGCCGCGGTCGCTGGAACTACAGCACGGTGAACTTCCGCGAATGCCGTGGCGACATCGGCAACAGCAACGGCCGCCTGATGTGCTCGTGGGGCGGCGGCAACGGCGGCGGCGGCGGCGGCTGGGGCCAATTGCCGTCCGGCAGCTACCAGCAGACCTGCCGGGATGCGCGGGTCAGCGGCAGCACCCTGACCGCCAACTGCCGGGACGACCGCGGCCGCTGGAACTACAGCGCGCTGAACTTCCGCAACTGCCGCAGCGACATCAGCAACGTCAACGGCCGGCTGGTGTGCGGCTCGAACGGCGGCGGTGGCGGCGGTCCCAATCCGCCCTGGGGCGGGGGGGCCAACAACAGCACCCTGATGCTCTACTCCGCCCCGGACTTCGGCGGCCAGGCCTACCAGGCCAATCGCGAGGTCACCAACCTGCCCCGCCAGTTCAACGACAAGGCCATGAGCCTGCGCATCGAGGGCCGCGGCTCCTGGCAGATCTGCAGCGACAGCGACTTCCGCGGACGCTGCCAGATCTTCGACCGCAATGTCAGCGACCTGCGCCAATACGGCCTCGGTGAAGCCGTCACCTCGATGCGCCCGGTCAGCGGCCGCCCCTACTGACGCCATCTGGGATAGGAACGATCAGGGCCGCCGGGAGACATCCCGGCGGCCCTTTTTCTTGGCCCGCAT
>NZ_PNLB01000039.1 GCF_013822795.1 Phenylobacterium sp.
CGCTTAATGTTCACGAAAATCCTGATCGCCAACCGCGGCGAGATCGCGGTTCGCATCATCAAGACCTGCCGCCGGATGGGCATCGCCACGGTGGTCGTCTACTCCGAGGCCGACGCCGACTCGATGGCCGTCGAGATGGCCGACGAGAGCGTCTTCATCGGCGGCTCGCCCGCCGCCGAGAGCTATCTGGTCGCCGACAAGATCGTCGCCGCCTGCCGCGCCACCGGCGCCCAGGCCGTTCACCCCGGCTTCGGCTTCCTCTCTGAGAACGCCGGCTTCGCCAAGCGGCTGGCCGACGAGGGCCTCGTCTTCATCGGTCCCAACCCCAAGGCCATCGAGGCCATGGGCGACAAGATCGAGAGCAAGAAGTTCGCCGCCAAGGCCGGCGTCTCCACCGTACCGGGCCACGTCGGCGAGATCGACGACGTCGCCCACGCCCTGAAGATCGCCGGCGAGATCGGCTATCCGGTGATGATCAAGGCCAGCGCCGGCGGCGGTGGCAAGGGCATCCGCGTCGCCTGGAACGAGAAGGACGTCGAAGAAGGCTTCCCGGCCGTCCGCGCCGAGGCCAAGGCCAGCTTCGGCGACGACCGGATCTTCATCGAGAAGTTCATCGAAAGCCCGCGCCACATCGAGATCCAGGTGCTGGGCGACAAGCACGGCAATGTGGTCCACCTGTTCGAGCGCGAATGCTCGATCCAGCGCCGCAATCAGAAGGTCATCGAGGAGGCTCCCTCCCCGCTGCTGGACGAAGCCACCCGCGCGGCCATGGGCGCGCAGGCTGTCGCCCTGGCCCAGGCCGTGAACTACGACAGCGCCGGCACCGTCGAGTTCGTCGCCGGCCAGGACAAGAGCTTCTTCTTCCTGGAGATGAACACCCGCCTGCAGGTCGAGCACCCGGTCACCGAACTGATCACCGGCGTCGATCTGGTCGAGCAGATGATCCGCGTCGCCTACGGCGAGAAGCTGGCCTTCCAGCAGTCGGACCTCGCCATCAACGGCTGGGCCATCGAGAGCCGGATCTACGCCGAGGACCCCTATCGCGGCTTCCTGCCGTCGATCGGCCGCCTGGTCCGCTATTCGCCGCCGCACGAAGGCGACGCCGGCGCCGCCAAGGTCCGCAACGATGCGGGCGTACGCGAAGGCGACGAGATCTCGATGTTCTACGACCCGATGATCTCCAAGCTCTCGACCTGGGGCCCAGACCGCAAGGGCGCCATCGCCGCGATGGGCCGCGCGCTCGAGGACTTCCACATCGAAGGCCTGGGTCAGAACATCCCGTTCCTGGCCGCGGTCATGGACCAGGAGCGCTTCGTCTCCGGCAAGCTCTCGACCAACTACATCAAGGACGAGTTCCCTGACGGCTTCCGCGGCGTCGAGCCGACCGCCGCGCAGCGCGACCTGATGGCCGCCACGGCCTGCGCCATGCATCGCCGCCTGACCGCCCGCTCGGCCCCGCAACTGGTGCGGGACGAATGGGTGGTGGTCGCCGGCGAGGACCATCGCAAGGTCCGGGTCGCCAACGGCGGCGACCATGTCTCCCTCACCTTCGAGGACGGCCGTACCGTCCAGCTCACCGAGATCAACTGGCGTCCGGGTTTGCCGCTGTTCAAGGCCAAGCTGGACGGCCGCCCATTCACCGCCAGCGTCAGGCCGGCGGCGGAAGGCTTCCAGATCCGCCACCGCGCCGCCCTCGCCCACGTGCTGGTGCTGACGCCGCGCTCGGCCGAGCTGCACCAGAAGCTGCCGCCCAAGAAGGCGGCCGACACCTCGAAGATGATCCTCTCGCCCATGCCCGGGCTCGTCGTCAGCCTCGACGTCGAACCGGGCCAGACTGTCCAGGCCGGACAGGCCGTCGCCGTCGTCGAAGCCATGAAGATGCAGAACATCATCCGGGCCGAGCGCGAGGGCGTGGTCAAGACGGTCGGTCCCAAGGCCGGCGACTCTGTGGCCGCCGACGAAGTCCTCGTGGAGTTCGCGTGATGCAGATGAAATCCCCCAGCGACGCCGAGAGCATCCCGCTCGGCGAGGTGATGCGCCGTCTCGACCTGACGGCCCGGGCGATCCGCTACTATGAGGAGCTGGGCTTGGTCCGCGCCCGGCGCGACCATCTCAACCGCCGCCGCTACGACCAGGACGCCCTGGCTCGCCTGGGCGCCATCGCCGAGTTCCGGCGCGCCGGCCTGTCGCTCGACGACATCGCCAGCATTCTCAGCCGCCAGGACGCCGGCGGCGACCACAGCGCGCACATCGACTATGCGGTCTCGCGCCTCTCCGAGCGCCTGAAGGTGCTGGAGCAGGAACGCCGCGAGGCAGAGGCCGCGCTCAGCGCCCTGCTCGTCCATCGCCAGACCGCGCCCTGGCCGGCGCTCTCGGTGCTGGAGCTGCGCGCATGATGCTCGATCCCGCAGAGCCGCGTCACGACTGGACGCTGGCCGAGGTCGAAGGCCTGTTCGAGCTGCCGTTCATGGAGCTGGTGTTCCAGGCCGCAG
>NZ_PNLB01000040.1 GCF_013822795.1 Phenylobacterium sp.
GGCGGCGAGATGCCCCAGACCTGGGGCGTGCCGGTCGAAGAGATCCAGCGCGGCATCAAGCACGGCGTGCGCAAGATCAACATCGACACCGACAACCGCATGGCGATGACCGGCGCGATCCGCAAACTGTTCGCCGAGAAGCCGGGCGAGTTCGACCCGCGCAGCTACCTGAAGCCCGCCAAGGAAGCCATGCGCAAGGTCTGCGTCCAGCGCTTCGAGGAGTTCGGCACCGCAGGACACGCCAGCTCGATCAAGGCCATCCCACTGTCGGACATGGCCAAGCGCTACGCCTCGGGCGAACTGGCCCCGAAGATCGGCGTCAGCCGCCAAGCGGCCGAATAGGCCCATCGGCATAGACGACCCGCAGAGCCGCCGCCTCGCCCGAGGCGGCGGCTTTTGCATGTCCGGGAACCTTGCGCCGCCGACGGCGATTGCAAAGGCATGCGCCGGACCTGGACCCTGATCGTCCTGATGGCCGCCCTGGCCGCGATCGCCGGCCTCGGCGGCTGGATGCTCTATGCGAGTTCGCGCCTGGGCTACGGCTGGGAGGGCCTGGGCCAAGTGCTGATCTTCGTCGTCGCCGGCCTGATCGCCGTCGGCGGCCTGACCGGCGGACTGATGTGGCTGGCCTTCTATTCGGCCCGCCACGGCTATGACGAGCCCTACGACATCAACAAGCCGGGCGGCGGGCGCAGGCGCTAGTCCCGGCCCTAGTCGTCGACGTTCGCCCCGCGCATCTCGCGCACGAAGAAGAAGCCGATGACCGCCGTCACCGCGGCGATGACGATCGGATACCAGAGCCCGAAGTAGATGTTGCCCGTCGCCGCCACCATGGCGAAGGCGGTGGTCGGCAGGAAGCCGCCGAACCAGCCGTTGCCGATGTGGTAGGGCAGGCTCATCGAGGTGTAGCGGATGCGGGCCGGGAACATCTCGACCAGGGCCGCGGCGATCGGGCCGTAGACCATGGTCACGTACAGCATCAGCAGGAACAGCAGGGCCACGACCATCGGCCGGTTGACCTGGTCGGGGTCGGCCTTGGCCGGATATCCGGCCTCGTGCAGGCCGGCGTTGAGCTCCTTGACCCAGGCGTCGCGGGCGACCTTGAACTGCGCCATGTCCATGCCCGTGGCGTCGACGCCGGCGAACCCGCGATCGCCGATCATGACGAAGGCGGATTCGGACTCGGCGGTGGCCTTGACGCTCTCATAGGACACCCCGGCGTTGGCCAGCGCGGCGCGGGCGACGTCGCAGCCGCTGGTGAACACCTGCTTGCCGACGGGATCGAACTGCACGTTGCAGGTGGCCGGATTGGCGATCACCACCACCGGCGCGCGGGCGGTCGCGTGGGCCAGGGCCGGATTGGCGGCCTCGGTCAGGGCCTTGAAGATCGGGAAGTAGGTCAGCGCCGCCAGCAGGCAGCCGAGCAGGATGATCGGCTTGCGGCCGATCTTGTCGGACAGCCAGCCGAACACCACGAAGAACGGGGTGCCGAGGATCAGGGCGCAGGCGACCAGGGTGTTGGTCAGCGGCCCGTCGACCTTCAGCGTCTTCTCCAGGAAGAACAGGGCGTAGAACTGGCCGGTGTACCAGACCACCGCCTGGCCGGCGGTGAGCCCGACCAGGGCCAGCAGCACGATCTTCAGGTTCGACCACTGGCCGAACGACTCGGCCAGCGGCTTCTTCGAGGTCTTGCCCTCGTCGACCATCTTCTGGAACACCGGGCTCTCGTTGAGCTTCAGGCGGATCCACAGCGAGACCGCCAGCAGGAGCGCCGAGACCAGGAACGGGATGCGCCAGGCCCAGGCCTTGAACACCTCCTCGCCGGTCAGCGAGCGGACCGCCAGGATGACGATCAGGCTGAGGAACAGGCCGAGCGTCGCGGTGGTCTGGATCCAGCTGGTGTAGAGCCCGCGCTTGCCGGGCGGAGCATGTTCGGCGACGTAGGTGGCCGCCCCGCCGTACTCGCCCCCCAGCGCCAGGCCCTGGATCAGCCGCATGACGATCAGCAGCGCGGGCGCGGCGACGCCGATCTGGTCGTAGCCGGGCAGCAGGCCGACC
>NZ_PNLB01000041.1 GCF_013822795.1 Phenylobacterium sp.
CTGGCGCTGGTTGGGTCTGCGGATAGGCGATGTGCAGGCCGTCGACCACGGCGGTGAGTCCGTCGCTGGCCTGCTTGGTCACCGAAGCCACGGCGTCCTTCGCGGGCTGGGCCCACTGGCCCAGGACCTCATACGGTGCTGCGGCCTGCTCGGCGGTCCAGCCACCCGAGATCGGCGGGATACCGGCGATGTTCGTCGAGAAGTTCACATCGCCATCGGTGTTAACGGTGTAGTCCACCGCCGGAAGCCCGGCACCCGATGCTGTGGGTGCGTCAAGGACCAGGTCGTACTGGTTGGCTTCCGGGTTCGGCAGTGGTGCAGGGGCCGGGTCGGGCGCGGATGGCTTGTCCCACGGCGCTGTGGGGTTGGTGTTGGCGTCGCCTGCGCCTAGGAGCCAACCAGCTATTCCGAATCCGAGGGCGGCGACGGTGAATGCAGCTGTTCCGCTGGCGACGCCTGCCGCAGCGGCGGCGCCGAGTCCTGCGGCGGCGCCGAGTCCGACGCCGGCGAGAGTGTTGAGCGGCGGCGGTGGGATGGGAACAGTGGTCCCGATGAGGCCGCCGATGAGTGCCCCCGCTGGCACTGCGAGCAGTGCGGTGGTCAGAAAGACGGTGCCGCCGACGGCGACAGCGACGATCGCGCCGCCGGTGACTCCGGCGAATACTGCTGCAGCGGCGCGGCGGGCCGCCTCGTCTTTGGTGAAGCCGATCGATTCGAAATGGCGGGCGATCTCGGCTTCGGTCCACCCTGTGTATTCGTTGATCGTGACAGCCCATGGTTCGGGCACGACACCGCGGTCCCACACCTGGTTTCCTAGGCGGATTTGTTCGACGGGCACGTATTTCGGTGCCACCGGTGGTGTGGGTCGTGGCTCGTGGAGTGGACCTTGAGGTAGCGGGGTGTACGGGGTCTCCGCCGAAGGGCCGGAGGGTTCGGTCCAGATCACCGGGTCCGCGCCCGTGCTGGGCGGTGATGGGAGGGCGCCTTGTGGATACTCCGGGGCTGGGGCTGGGGCTGGGGCCGATTCGGGAGCGGGAGCCGGGGTTTCGGGTACGTCGGTCACGCCGCCCTGTCCGGGGTCGGGGGTGGGTTCTTCGGTGGTGACTCCTCCTTGTTCGGGTTCGTCGGCGAATGCTGGGCCGGCGAATGCTGGGCTCATCGCCATGACGGCGATGATGCTGGCCGCCATGACTTTTCCGCGTGTATGTCGATCGGTCGTGCGGCGGTTTGGTGGGGTGTGCAGTGACATTGTGTGCTTCCTTTTCGGTGGGTGTCGGGCGGTTTAGGAGGTGGCGTCGGGGTCTTTGACGATGGAATTGATGAAGGTGCGACCGTTTGCGTCGATGGTTTGAATGAGTTGGTGGTAGGTGATGGGCTCACCTCCTCGTGGGAGTAGCTCGGTGAGTTCGACTGCCCAGAGGCCGTTGCCACGGTCAGTGATCTTCACGCAGTGCAGGGTGTCGGGGTCGAGTCGGTCGATGAAGGCCTGCATCTGGTCGGCCCGGTTGGGTTTGCCGAGCGGGGCCACGAGTTCTCGTGC
>NZ_PNLB01000042.1 GCF_013822795.1 Phenylobacterium sp.
TCCTGAATTTTTGGGTCGAGCCGCTTGCCGTCGTCCCGGACAAGTCGAACCGCCGCATGCACATGAATATGCTCTCGGTTCGTATGCATCACGAAAACATACTCATGTCCGGCAAACGCGCGCGCCAGGGTCGCCCGCGCGGCGTCCATAAACGCCGCTTTGTCCGTGCCGGGCTTGGCGCTCAAAATGACATGCGCAAAGTCGCGCGGCGCGCTCGATCGCATATGCGGCCGCCAGGATTTGGCGATTTCCAGGCTGACATTGGCCTCACGCGACGCGGCGCGCGGTGGGCGGTTCGGCAGCTCGCGCGCGAGGCGCTCGGCTTCATCTTTGAGCACACGGCCGTCCGGCCCAAATACCTCGATCTCACCGCCGCGGGTAAGTCGGGCCAGCGCCGTCGTGGCGCCCTCGACCCCATGCGCCCATTTCGGGTCGGTAAATTCGGCGTCCCGGCCGAATGCGCCCTCCAACCGATCGCGCAAACCGTCAATCGACCGCTGATTGTCGTAGATCCGGTGAAGCCGGCCGCCCGCATTGCGCTCGCGACTCGCGGCCGTCATGACGATGTCGACGCGGCTATGCGCGCCATGCTGCGAAAGCCGCCATGCATAGTGATGGCCGCGAAGAGCCTCCGTAAGCGCGTCTTGCGCCTGCGTTGCCTCCAGCCTGCGGTCGAACCGCATTGCGAACTGCAGCACGTCGTTGGACGGCGCGCGGCCATCTTCGGCGCGCCACGTGGCGGCGAAGTCGGCGACGGAGCGCTGCCCGGTGATCATCAACCCATCATGGCGCTCCAGCGTCAGTTCGCCCTTGTCGCTCTGATAGTTCAGAAGCGATTTCGCCCGTGCCGCGCCAGAACCGAAACTCGCGATCTTGACGACCGCCGCCTGCGAGCCGGCCGCAAGATTAGCCTTCGCGATCAAGGCGGACCGCACGGATGCGATCGCTGCGCCCGTCGCCGGCGCGCGGCCGCCCAGTGCCGGCGATGAGGGTCGCGCCGTTTGCGCAACCGCGGCGGGCGCACGCGCCGAGACGTCGGTCTGCGAAACGCTGCCCTTCGCTGCGACCGCGCGCTTCACGCGCAATTCATCGTCGGCCCGGGACTTCTCGCCTGGAGCCTGCGCGCGCGGCCCTGTGTCCGGCCGCTCGTCGTGTCGGGGCCGGGGCGCCGCGCGCGAGCTGTTGGCTGTTTGCGCGCGGTAACGCTCAGCCGATTGCACCGCAGCCGCAAGATCGTTCAGCGCCGCCCGATTCTTCGCCGCAAGACGACGCTGCAAGCCTTCCATCAGAATCGAAAGATCAAGCGCCGCGAGAGTCGTCATGAGGCGCAGTCCTTCTCGATCGCCGTCTCGGCGCGTCTCCGCGCTCGACACGTCAATGACGCAAAGAGCGCGTCGAGCGCCCGCATGATCCCATGCGCTTCGAT
>NZ_PNLB01000043.1 GCF_013822795.1 Phenylobacterium sp.
TTTTCAGCACGAGTTCAACGGACACGTCGAGTCCACAGTCTCCGCGAATGTCGCAGCCGCACGGCAAGAGAACCGCCAACTCAAGGGACTAGATGCAGCGCATCGCGCGGCCGGTCCCTTGGCGCCCGGCCCGAAGGAAGATCAGGCAAGCAGCCCCACCCAGACAGCCGTCTCAGCGCAGCGGCCGGCCCATCTGACGCGCCAAGACCGCGCCGCACAAAACAGCAGCAAAACCCACAGGCACCTCCAATGAGCAGCCCTCACGAGCGCGACGACCGGTTCTACGGCTACAACCAGGATCCCTACACCCGCAATCCGCATCTCGACCCGTACACCGGATACCAGCGCGACAGCGCCGGTGACTCCACCCGGGCCTATGAGGTCGCGCCGCAACCGCCCGAGCCGGAGCGCTCCTTCATCGACGCAGACGACTCGAAAGACACGCGTCGGCGCCCAGTGGATCTCGGTGTGCATCTGTCGATGTTCGCCGGGGGAGTAGTCGCGAGCGCGGCCGTCATCGGTCTGCTGGCGTACCTGCTGTGCGCGGTGGCACTGGCCAGCATCTACAACAACATCTCGCCGACCTATTGGGCCCAGAACTCGATCGCGCCAGTACCGACGACCCAGACCGCGGCCACCGTCGCAGGCAGCGTTGCCGCTGTTCTCGCCGCAGCGGTGCTGCTGGTCGTCCTCATCAAAACCACGCCAGCTCCGCACATTTTCTTCCTCACCCTCGGCGCACTGGCCGTCGTTGCCGTACTTCTGGCGTCGGGTCTGCTCGACGTCCTCAGCGCCGCCCGCCCCTGGCAATCAACGCTGGGCCCACTGGCCATCCGTCTCGTCCTTGGTTGGGCAGCAGTCGCTCTGATCGCCACAACCGGAAGACTCACAGCTACCCGCGCACCGCGCCCGTACTGAGGAGAGCACCCCATGACCGACGATCAGAACACGCCCTGGACCCGAGAACGGCACAGCTTTTCGTGCACACAAGAGACCTGGGACGCCGCCAAAAAGGCCTGGATGAGCGACCTCAACACCTACCCCGCCTGGACCGAATGGCTCGAAGCTGCTCTCGCCGAAGCCATCGCCGCGACACGAAAGCAGTACGGGGAACTAGCGACCGCCCCGGCCCGCATACCGCCGGGCCGCCGCGAGAGTGCCCCTGCCGATGCACCCTCGCGCACCCGCCGGGCTTTCACCTGCCAACCGCACATCTGGGCTGACACCCGCAACGCCTGGTGGACCGAACGCGACAGCATCGTCCACCTCTCGGACTGGATATCGACCGCGATGTCCACCAAAGCCGCCGCCACCCCTGACCGCGATCCCACGACGCAAAGGACCCCACGATGAGGCGAAACAAACCCATCCCGGCCGCATCAGCCGAACCCTGGAACG
>NZ_PNLB01000044.1 GCF_013822795.1 Phenylobacterium sp.
AGCCTTCCTCGTAGACGAGGGTGGGGGCCTGCGACTTCAGCGTCATGTCGCGCACGGTTTCCCACATCCGGATCAGATATTCGAAGTCGCGCTTGATCTCGGGCTTGGTCCGCGAGGCGCCGGCGGTGCGCAGGATGATCCCCATGCCTTCCGGCACGTCGAGGTCCTGCACCACTTCCTTCAGCCGGGAGCGGTCCTGGGCCGAGGTGATCTTGCGGCTGATGCCGCCGCCGCGGGCGGTGTTGGGCATCAGCACGGCATAGCGGCCGGCCAGCGACAGGTAAGTCGTCAGTGCAGCGCCCTTGTTGCCGCGCTCTTCCTTGACGACCTGAACCAGCATCACCTGGCGGCGCTTGATGACCTCCTGGATCTTGTACTGGCGGCGCGGGCGGAAGGCGCGCTCCGGCACTTCCTCGAGTACGTCGTCGCCGCCGACGGATTCGACGACTTCTTCCTCTTCGGCGTCTTCGCCATCGTCCTCATCGTCGTGGTCGTCCTCGCCTTCGGCGGCATGCTCTTCCTGCTGGACGGCGGGGTATTCGTCACTGGTGTGCTCGACATGCGGCACGTCGTCGGCATGGGCGACATTTTCCTGCGCCTGCTCGGCGTCATGGCGATCGTCGTGGTGTTCATCCCGCGGTTCAGCGTGATGCTCGGCCTCGACGAGCGCGGCTACGCTGACCGGTTCCGCCACGGCAGCGGCAGCATCGGCTTGCGCTTCTGCAGCCGGTGCATCGCTGGCCACAGCTGCGTGGTCTTCATGACCGGACGCATCGCGATCGCCTTCATGATCATGCGACGGGCCCTCTTCGCGAGCCTGCACGGGACGGTCGTGCGCCTCGTGGTCGTGATGGGCGGCATCTTCGTGATGTTCGATGTCGTGCGCCGGAGCCTCACCCGCCTGCGCGCCGTCGTGCTCGTGCGGATGGTCCTCTCCCTCATACAAGGGCTGGGTCGCCTGCGAAGGATCGACGGCGTTGTCGATGACGTCGCTCTGGACGCGGTCGCCATGGCCGCGCCGGCGGGCGTTGCGGTGACGCGAGCGGCCGCGGTGGCGATTGTTGGAGCGGTTCTCGCTCTCTTCCTCGGCCTCGCGATGTGCGCGTTCGTCCGCCTCGATCAGCGCCTGACGGTCGGCGACCGGGATCTGGTAATAATCAGGGTGGATTTCGCTGAAGGCGAGGAAGCCGTGGCGGTTGCCGCCATATTCGATGAACGCCGCCTGCAGCGACGGCTCCACCCGCGTCACCTTGGCGAGATAGATATTGCCGCGCAGTTGCTTGCGCTGGGCAGTCTCGAAATCAAATTCTTCGACACGATTGCCGCGGACCACGACGACCCGGGTCTCTTCCGGGTGGGTGGCGTCGATTAACATCTTGTTGGGCATTCTGGG
>NZ_PNLB01000045.1 GCF_013822795.1 Phenylobacterium sp.
GCGGCGGGCAGTGCGATCGAGCAGTGCCAGACATAGCCGTGCTTGGTGAATCCCGGCTCGCCCTCGGCGGGCTGACGACGGGGCAGACCCGCAGCGTCGGCCGGGGCCTGCACATGTGCGCGCAACGCTGCCATGCCCGCCGGGTCGAAGTCGAAGTCGTCGGGGCCGATCTGTGCCGGTTGCAGCGCGCCCGGATCGGATTGCCAGGACGCGATCACCGTGGGGCGGGTGTGCTCGTTGGTCCGGCCCGGCCCCATTAGGTAGGACACCAGACCGGGTGCGTCCCAGCCGCGCCCAATCTTGTCGATCACCGCAACCTCCGCAGCAAACCCATGAGTTCGGCGTCGGTGCGCTCGTTGGTCCGGCGCACGAAGTCGAGGACCGCAGCAGTTTCGGGAGCCAGCTGCCCGGTGGAGTTCGCGTGCCGGGCCACATCGTTGAGGTTGCCGGCCACGTTGCCCATCAACCGGCGTAGCCGCCGGACCTCGTCCAGCAACTCCCGGGCTTGGGCCACATCAAGCGGAACCGCGCCCGCATCGCTGTCGGTGTCCCTCGCATCGCTACCGGTGGTGGCCTTCGCGGCCCGCACGCCGGCAGCAGCGACGAACGCCATCGGCGTTAACTCCATCTGGGCTGCGGCCCGCTCGATCACGGCCCGCTCCTCGTCCGACAACCACACCTGGCGCGGCTTACGCGGCTGCCCCGAGGTGTGGGCGCGGTACCCGCCCTTGCTCACTGTCGGCACCTGCTGCCCCCGTCATCTCGTGGGTCGCGTCCCCGCCCGCGACCCTGTAACCAGTCGACCGGTCCACCGTCACCGGCCGACCTTGTACCTCGAATTCTTCCGGGTGCTCGCAGCAGGCGCAAGCCAAAACCATTGGGTTTTGGAATATCTTGCTCCCGCTTCTGGCACTTTTCTTGTCCCGCCGCCACTCTCAGTGGCTCAGACCAAAAAAACGCACGCGCACTGCCATTTTCGCAGTCGTACTGCGGACGTATCTGGCTCGGTCTACCGAAGCTCAGGACCAGGGTCATGCCTTCGGTCGCCACGCCCATGTCGGCCTCCCTTGCGCAATTAGAAACATTAGATACATTAGATACATCGCCGGGAGGTTCGGCAACTTTTCACCAAAAAACCGGAAGGGGCAGCAGTGGCCACCAGCAAGAGCAAGGCGACATCTAGCAGCGTGCTCGACGCCTATCGCCAGCAGATCATTCCGTCCGATACCGAACAAAAGATCGCAGACCTGGCCGCCGCCGTCGCCACCTACGAGAGCAACAAGGCCGATCGCACGGCGCAGGAACGTGCCCTCGCCCAACGGCAGA
>NZ_PNLB01000046.1 GCF_013822795.1 Phenylobacterium sp.
GCTCGTTAAGCGTTGTTAGACGTTGTCACGCGACGTCGCCGCCGCGGAAACTGCTCGCCGGCAATGCGACCCGATGGTTCCGATCGGTCGGCCCGAAAGCGCGAGCATCGGTGGTCGGCCAAGGCCTTGAGACAAAAGGCTTTTGTTACCTCTGTGCCCGCCAACAGCGATTAACAACACCTAACGGGCCAATTAGAGGCTTTTGCCCGATTGTCTGTGCCAGCAAGGACGAACGCCGAAAGGACCCGAAATGATTCCGCTGCTCACCGATGCAATCGAGGCGCATGGAGGCCTGAACCGCTGGAAATCTCACCACGCGCTCACCGCGACCATCGTCAGCGGCGGCGACCTGTGGGCACTGAAGGGCGTCCCGCAGGACCCCGTTGCGCGAACAATGCGGGTCGAACTGCATCGGCAATGGGCCTCGGTGGCGCCGTTCGGAACTGGCCGGCATACCGACTTCACATCCGATCGCATCGCCATTCTGGCGGCCGACGGCAGCGTGGTCGCCGAGCGATCCAATCCCCGCGCTTCATTTGCGCGGCACGACCAGCGGACGAGTTGGGACCCGCTGCATCGCGCTTATTTCAACGGATATGCGCTCTGGACCTACCTCACCACACCGTTCCTGCTTTCCATGGACGGTTTCGAGGTCGAGGAAATCGAGCCTTGGCGCGAAGGGGCGGAAACCTGGCGCGGCTTGAGGGCGACCTTTCCCGCGGAAGTCGCCAGCCACAGTTCTGAGCAGGATTTCTATTTCGGCGAGGACATGCTGATCCGCCGGCACGACTACCACGTCGATATCGCCGGCAGTTTTCCGGCGGCGCAGTATGTCTCCGACCCCGTGAACGTGGACGGCATCTGGATCCCGACGCGGCGCAGGGCCTATCTCCGCGGCGACGAATTGAAGCCGATGCTCGATACGCTGATGGTGTCGATCGACCTTTCCGACTTCCGGTTCGGCTGAGGCAGCGGCTACTTTGCAGCGTTGTCCAGCACTTCGCGGGCAGCCTCCAGGTCGGCCGTCTCGAAGCCTTCCGTGAAGCGGGCGTAGGTCTCGGCCAGTCCGTCCAGCGGCTTCACCTTGCGTTGCCTGCGCCGAAGGCGCGCCAGCGACGTTTCCGTTCGCAGCCGCCATGACAGCGCACCCTGT